>CAVXCB010000022.1:0-69489 GCA_963760085.1 uncultured Planctomycetaceae bacterium | reverse complement strand
CTCGACCCGCCTACCTACGGCGCTGTCTGTTTCTTCAAACCCTTTGATGTGCCTCTGCCAGTTCACCGACGGCTCTGGAAGGGCGACGCTCAAGGACCATGTACCGGTTCCCGGGGTCTACCCGGTTGGCCGCCTCGACCGTGATAGCGAAGGGCTGCTGCTGCTCACTGACGACGGTCCCTTGGCCCATCGGCTGACCGACCCGAGATTCGATCACCCGAGAACTTACCTTGTGCAGGTCGAGCGGACCCCACGCGGCCAGCCTTGGAAGCGCTGCGTTGCGTGGGATTGTCCTCGCCGACGGGCCGACACGTCCCGCCGAGATCGAGCTGCTGGACTCCGCTCCCTCCCCCTCCCGACCGCTCGGTGCCGATTCGCTTCCGCAAGCACGTGCCCACCGCCTCGGCTGCGGCTGACACTTGTTAACGTGAGGGCCGCAACCGCCAGGTGCGGCGAATGACCGCCGCCGTAGGGTTTCCCGACGTTACGCCTGGTACGAGTCGCCATCGGCCCCATAGAAGCTGGGCGGCCTCCAGCCCGGTGGTCGGCGCGAGCCCGATCCCCTGGGAACTCAAGGCCCTGGCGACATTGCGATCCAAGAACGCTGGAGTATAGAGAATAACACCCTAGCGGGATCCCTTGGGCTCGACAAAAGCCACCATCGCGGCCAGGCAGTGATTGTCCAGCCCTGACCTGCTCGCAATCCCGGACCCGGTTGTGGCAAGGCACCTTCCGGGAGAGCACTACCACGGTGAATCGTCCGGAGCCCGCTATCGCTAGCTCGCAGGGCCGGTCGCGGCACGCCCACGCCGCCCCCGGGGGGAACATCTTCTACGGAATGCTTCGTTTTTGAGGTTTTTGCAAACGGTCACCTGGGCACGGTTTCTTGACACAAGTTGTTATTTCATCTTCATGAACATGTGTGTCATTCTATTGTCACTCTTGACCTGCTTTTCTTGACTTGTGATTTTCGAGGGTCGGTGGCTCTAGACCTAACTGAATAGTGGAACAGGAGTTTCGGGTGCAACGATCCACATAGCCAATCCCCAGACAGAATTGTCTTCTCGACCCTCATTGTTCACGGAACATGATTTTGAGTCGAAGCTCAACGATCTTGCCCAAGACGTCGCACCACGCTCCACGGAACTCGGCCTTGGGATACCAAACGGACAAAAACCAACGCTCGGCGGGGAGTGTTGGTCCAGGTTCTGCCTTGCTGCCAAGATGACGGACCCACCCGGAAGCGATCGCGGCCGTCCGACAACGCGCTCACGTACGGATGCAAATGCGTGGCGGACTTGCGATAATCCAGCCGAGGCGACTCAACTCCCGGGCCGGCCCCCGATGCCGGGGCTTTCGCCAGATCGACCACCGACGATCGGAGACATGCCATGACCGCCGCCGCTGACCGACATCTCCTGTTCGGATTGCTCGCGCTTCAGAACGGCCTGATCGACCAGGGCCAGCTCATGCTCGCCTTTCAGGCATGGACCCGCGACAAGTCCCAGAGCCTGGCCGATCACCTCGAAGCCCGCGGCGACCTGACGGGCGCCAAGAAAGCGCTGCTGGATGCGCTGGCCGAGGTTCATCTGGAAGCGCACGGTGGCGACGTGGAGAAGAGCCTGGCCGCCATCCCCGCCAACCGATCCACCCGCGCCGGCCTGGCCGAGCTGGGCGAGCCGGAGATCGAGGCCACGCTCGCCCGGATCGCACGGAACAAGAACGGCCACGCCACCGAGGCCGACGATGATCACGACCCCGACCGCACCGGCAGTTTGTCGGTCGGCGGGTCGACCGGCGATGGCCAGCGGTTCCGCTTGCTCCGGCCTCACGCGCGGGGCGGGCTGGGCGAGGTGTTCGTGGCGCTCGACGGCGAGCTGCACCGCGAGGTGGCGCTGAAGCAGATCCTCGAGAAGCACGCCGACGACCCGGTGAGCCGCCAGCGGTTCGTGCTGGAGGCCGAGGTGACCGGCGGGCTCGAGCACCCCGGGCATCGTGCCGGTTTACGGCCTGGGCACCTACGGCAGCGGCCGCCCGTACTACGCCATGCGGTTCATCAAGGGCGACAGCCTCAAGGAGGCGATCGAGCAGTTCCACGCCGACATCTCGCTGAAGAACGACCCCGGCCGTCGATCCTTTGAGCTTCGCAAGCTGCTCCGCCGCTTCCTCGACGTCTGCAACGCCATCGATTACGCCCACTCCCGCGGCGTGATCCATCGCGACATCAAGCCCGCCAACATCATCCTCGGCAAGCACGGCGAGACGCTGGTGGTCGACTGGGGGCTGGCCAAGGCCGTGGGCCGGGCCGATCCGTCGGTCGGCGAGCAGACCATCGCTCCGTCGTCGAGCGGGTCATCGGAGACCATGCCCGGCAGTGCCCTGGGCACGCCGGCCTACATGAGCCCCGAGCAGGCCGTGTGGCGATCTCGATCGGCTGGGCCCTCGCTCCGACGTCTACTCGCTGGGCGCCACCCTGTACTGCCTTCTGACCGGCAAGCCGCCGTTCGAGGGCGAGGATGTCGGCGAGATCCTCCGCAAGGTGCAGCGGGGTGACTTCGTCCCGCCCCGGCAGCTCGAACCGTCGCTGGACGCGGCCCTGGAAGCCGTCTGCCTGAAGGCGATGGCGAACCAGCCGGGGGACCGTTACCCCTCGTGCCGGGCCCTGGCCGACGACGTGGAGCGGTGGATGGCCGACGAGCCGGTCTCGGCCTGGGCCGAGCCCTGGACGCGGAAACTGTTGCGCTGGCTGACGCGGCACCGCACCGGGGTGACCGGCGCGGCGGCGGCCGTGCTGGCCGGCGTGGTCGGTCTGTCGGCGGTGCTCGCCGTGCAGGCCCGGGCCAATCTCGCCCTCGCGGACAAGAACACCGCCCTTACTGGCCGCCAACGCCAAGATCGAGGCCCGCTACAACCTCGCCGTCGAGGCCATCAAGACGTTTCACACCGGCGTGAGTGAGGACTTCCTGCTCAAGGAGGAGAAATTCAAGGAGCTGCGCGACCGGCTCTTGAAATCGGCCTCGGACTTCTACGGCAAGCTCGGCGCCCTGCTCGGCAAGGAGACCGACATCGCCTCGCGGCGGGCCCTGGCGCAGTCCAACTTCGAGCTGGCCGACCTGACGGGCAAGGTCGGCCGCAACGAGGACGCCCTGGCGGCGCATCGTGCGGTGCTGGCGGCGCGTGAGGCGCTGGCGGCCGAGCCGGGGGCCGGCGTCGCTGGCCAAGGTCGACGTCGGCCGAAGCCTGATCGCGGTCGCAGGGCTGCTCGAAGCGACCGGCAAGACGGACGAGGCGCTGGCGTCCTACCGGCGGTCGGAGTCGCTGCTGGCCGGCCCGGCGGGTGCCGATCCGTCGGCGCGGGCCGCGCTGGCGGCCTGCCGGTCGCGAATGGGTGGGCTCCTATAGGCCACGGGCAAGTCCGCCGACGCCCTGGCGGCCTACCGGCTGGCGCGGGCCGACCAGGAGGCGCTGGCCGCCGCTCCCGAAGCCTCCAACGACGCCCGCCACGACCTGGCGGACACCATCAATCGCATCGGCGACCTGCTGTGGGAGACGGGCAAGCCGGCGGAGGCGGAGGCCGAGTACCGCAAGGCGCTGGCGATCTAGCAGAAGCTGGCCGACGACAACCCCGCCGTCACCGAATTCCGCAGCGGCCTGGCGCTCAGCCACAACAACCTCGGCTGGCTGCTGCGGATGACGGGCAAGCCGGCGGAGGCGGTGGCCGAGTACCGCAAGGCGCTGGCGATCCAGCAGAAGCTGGCCGACGACAACCCCGCCGTCACCGACTTCCGCAGCGGCCTGGCGGGCAGCCACAACGACCTCGGCGTCTTGCTGTGGAGACACGGGCAAGCCGGCGGAGGCGGAGGCCGAGTTCCGCAAGGCGGCTGGCGCTCTTCCAGAAGCTGGCCGACGACAACCCCGCCGTCACCGAATTCCGCATCGGCCTGGCGGCCAGCCACTACCACCTCGGCTTCTTGCTGTCGGACACGGGCAAGCCGGCGGAGGCGGAGGCCGAGTTCCGCAAGGCGCTGGCGATCCTGCAGAAGCTGGCCGACGACAACCCCGCCGTCACCGGATTCCGCACGGCCTGGCGTGGAGCCACCACAACCTCGGCGACCTGCTGTCGAACACGGGCAAGCCGGCGGAGGCGGAGGCCGAGTTCCGCAAGGCGCTGGCGCTCTGGCAGAAGCTGGCCGCCGACAACCCCGCCGTCACCGAATTCCGCAGCGACCTGGCGGATAGCCACCGCAGCTCGGCGACCTGCTGTCGAACACGGGCAAGCCGGCGGAGGCAGAGGCCGAGTACCGCAAGGCGCTGGCGATCCGGCAGAAGCTGGTCGACGACAACCCCGCCGTCACCGACTTCCGCAGCGGCCTGGCGGACAGCCACTTCAACCTCGGCATCCTGCTGTCGAACACGGGCAAGCCGGCGGAGGCGGAGGCCGAGTACCGCAAGGCGGTGGCGATCCGGCAGAAGCTGGTCGACGACAACCCCTCTGTCATCGATCTCCGCGGTGGCCTGTCCTACGACTATTTGAGGGTAGCTGCCCTCCAGGCGTGGTTTGGGCAGGACAAGGAGCTTTCCTCCACTTGTGAGAAACTCCTTTCGCTCGCGAAAGATACGGAAGATCCCGGGCTCGCCGACAAGGCGGCGAAGTGTTGCAGCCTGCACAGGCCGACCCCAAGCGGTGCGAAGCCGCGCTGGTTCTCGCCCGTCGCGCGGTGGAACATGGGAAAGGGTTCCCAGTGGCTGGTTTATTTCAAGATGGCCCTCGGCATGGCAGAATACCGGAGCGGACACTTCGCGGAAGCCGACGCCGCTTTGACCGCGGCGATGAATGATCCAGGTACAAATAGCACTGTATCAAGCACTTCAGCGTTCTACCGCGCGATGGGCCTGTTTCGACAGGGCAAGACCGACCTTGCCCGCAAGCTCGCGACCGAGGCGGCCGCGAAGATGAAGCCGCTGCCCGTCGACGAGCAGAAACCGCTGCTCGGCGGTGCCGACGAGAACGACCTGATCATGTGGCTGGCCTACAAGGAAGCGAAGGCCATGATCCAGTTTGACGCGACCCCCGCCGCCCCGGCGCAGCCCCACACGAAATGACCGCGTGTCCGGGATGAGATGGATCAGCCCGCATCAACGCCAGAGGCGGGGCCAGAGTCCGGGTCGGGCAACCCACCAAAGCCGCCGACCTGCCGCGGGCCGTGGAGCTGTGGGCTAAACCGGGGCTCTGTGAGTGGACCGAGCCGCACTCCCCACTCGAACAGCGCGTAAGACAAGTCGATCCGGTCACGGGCAGGCACCCGCACCACGAGTCAAGTGACAGCGACCGTCGTGATCTGTTGGGATGTCCGGCCCACCCTTGACCGAGCTAAGCCGCCGCGGGCGGTCCCTGGCTCAAGCAGGCCGGATCGTTGGTCTCAAGCTCACCCCGGCCCCAGGCCCTGATCCCGTGCAGCCAGCAGCTAACTCACGAGCTTCGACTCGGCACACTGGTGATCCTGTCGTGGTCCGGACCGCAGCCTGTGGCCGACGACTCGGCGGTGGCCCGCCCCACGACATGCCGGATGCGACTCACTTCACAGCGAACACCCCAATTATCGTAGCCGCACCACGCTTGGTCACGCACTGGTCGAATCGGAGGGGGTGTCTCTTCATGGGATGGCTGGGTCCTTGAATGATGACCGCCTCCCCGTGATGCATCAGCCGGTCGATCAAGGCCGTTGCCAGAGTGTTGTCCACGTCAAAGATTTCCTGCCAGTTCCCGGAAGGGTCGATTCGTAGTTAACACGATCGATCCGGTTTCATAAAGGGCAGCGACCACCCGGTACAACAGATCGGCCCCCCGCGTGTGGATCGGCAGACAGCCCAGCTCATCGAGGAGGAGCAGACTGGGACGAACGTAACTTTTGAGTGCTTTGCCCAAGAGCCCGTTCATTCGGGCCGTGGTGAGATGATTGATCATGTCCACGACACGGGTGTATCGCACCGAAAAGCCACGCTCGGCGGCCGTGTAACCCAACGCGGATCAAGACATGCGACTTGTGCCACCCCGGAGAGCCCCAAAGGTCGTGTCTCTCCCAAGCTGAAAATGAAACGGCCCTGATGGGCTCCCGGGCCGATCTCGCGAAAACCTGTAAACTGGGGTACACTGAAGGATCTCAGTCTGGAATTGCAGTCGATCGTGGTGCAGCCGGATCCCCGGCATCCCGGAACCCCCTCCGAATGACCACCAGTGTCTTGCCGCACAACGACGCGAACCCTCCATGCGGCTGGTTTTCGATGCCGGCACGCTGATTGTCGAGGGTCTTGCCGAGGGCGATGAGCCGGGGCTACCGGGGATCAAGTATGATCACCGCACGAAGGTCTTCCGCGCCGAGGCGATCTGGTATCGATCGCTGGTCGAGCACCTTCGCCAGCGGGGCATCGCTTACACCGACAGGCGCGGGCCTACGATCGCGTGCCCTGGCAGCTCCAGGTCTCCAAGGAGGCGTTTCCCCACCAGGTCGAGGGGTTGCAAGCCTGGTGGAAGGCAGAATGGCCGAGGTGTGGTCGTCCTGCCGACCGGAACTGGCAAGACTCACCTGGCGAACATGGCGATCGAAAAAGCCGGCAGGCCTGCGCTGGTGATCACCCCCACGATCGACCTGATGAACCAGTGGTATGACGAGCTCACCATGAGCTTCGGTACCGAGGTCGGCCTGATGGGCGGGGGCTATTATGATATCCAGCCGCTGACTGTGACGACCTACGATTCGGCCTACATGAACATGGAACGCCTGGGAAACGAGTTCGGCCTGATCGTCTTTGACGAGTGCCATCACCTGCCCGGCCCGACCTACGGCCTGTCAGCCACCTGTGCGATCGCCCCCTACCGGCTGGGCTTGACGGCGACTCCCGAACGCGCCGATAACGCGCACACCCACCTCGATCAGCTCATCGGCCCGAAGTCTTCCGCCGCGAGATCACCCAGCTCAAAGGCCAGTTCCTTGCCGATTATCGGGTGATCACTCTTTATGTGTCGCTCAGCGAGGAAGAACGGAACCGGTATGAAAGAGCTCGCGAGTTGTACCGGGGATTCGTCCAGCAGTCGGGCATCAACATGAGCAAGCCCGACGGCTGGAGCAAGTTTCTCTACCTCGCCTTTCGCTCCCCCGAGGGCCGCGAGGCCTTCCACGCTTATCGCGAGCAGCGCACCCTGGCCCTGGCCGCTCCGGCAAAGCTGAATTTACTGTCCCGCTTGCTTGAACGCCACGGCGGCGATCGGGTGATTATTTTCACGCATGATAACGCGACCGTCTACACGATCGCGCGCCAGTTCCTGGTGCCCGTCATCACCCACCAGACGAAGACCAAGGAGCGCCGCGAGGTTCTGCTCCGGTTCAACAGCGGGGCCTATCCGATCGTCGCGACATCGAAGGTTCTCAACGAAGGTGTGAACGTTCCCGAGGCCAACGTGGCGATCATCCTCTCCGGCTCCGGCTCGGTGCGTGAGCACGTCCAGCGCCTGGGTCGAATTCTCCGCAAGTCGGGCGACAAGGAAGCCATTCTCTACGAAGTCATCACCCGCGGCACAGTCGGAGGAGTTCACCTCGAGCCGCCGCCGCCAGCACAGCGCGTATGATGGGAATTGAAAACAGGGCACCGGCCGCGATCCGCGCAGCACAACGCAGACCGAAGCAATGCAATAGACACGGAGGGTACGTCGAGACAGAGCCCGCGGCGTTATTGAGATTCTCCGGCGAGCCCTAGAACAGTCGCACGGGTTTACCGTGCAGGCGGAAACGGAGCGATTCGAGGGTGTCGAGCACCGGCTCGATTCTCGTAATCAGGCCAGCTCGCTTGGCGTCGAGGAGCAATCCCAACGTGCCCGTCACACGCAATCCGAGGGAGTGAGCGGCCTGACTCGCCAAGGCGTCATCGAGAATCACGATTGCGTCGCCGCATTCCAGAGCCAGCTTGAGCACCTCGACCTCACCCGCGGCCGAGACCCGGAGAAAATGACACGGAGAGAGAGCCAGCTGGCGACCGGATGGTAACCCAATCCAGGTGGGCCGGGTCCGGCAGGTCCAGTCCCAGAGACCAGCCGACAGCCAACTCGGCGTTTACCGCCGGCCGTATCAGCACCTGGCCAACCAGTGAGGGGATGATCCTCAATAAACCCATTGTGGAGGTATTGCATCGGCGATGTATTGCAGATCACGTCAGCCAGGCCGAGTCTCCTGGCGGATATCTTCCTCCGTCCACCGAAAAGCGTCGACTCCAAAGTCGGCCAACTTTGTGAGAAAGACAGTTCGGGGGATACCTGCACTGCGCCGCCGCTCCAGATGACAGTCGTCCCATCTCGTAGAGCTTGACGGCTCCGGCAAGGCGAAGTTCCCCGCCGAACTGTTCGGGGGTCATTTTCATCACCGAGAGAGCTTCATCGGGCACGGACAGCATGATCTCGCTCATGACCCTCTCCTTTCCAACCAGCATAGTGCGTGATCGACCTGGAACACCTTGATCGTATGTTGCCATCGGGGTCGCTGGGCTAGGCCCTGTTCATCTTATTCGAACGGACCAGAATCTTCCACGGCGTGCGTGGCTCGCCAGAGCTCGACGTACCTTCAGGAGTTTCATCGTGCTGGGTGCCCTTTGTCATTCGGGCGCGGGGTTCAGGACGGAGTCGAGCGTTCTCATCGTCACTGGGCGCCATGGCATCGAGCGTGAGCTGACGCACCAGCATGTCCTTGGGAAGATCATTGAGGACCAGCTCGACGGACGCTGGCGAATCCGAGAAATTCCAGAGCAGGAGGTTGTCGATCTGGTATTGCTCATCATGGGTCGCGAACCCGTGGACTGTGGCGAGCGACGAGTCGACACGCAGTCGATCGCCAGTCAGGCGCGACAGCAGCTTGAAGGCGAAGAACGATGGCCGGACCCGGTTCTGATAGTCGAAAAGGCCGTCGAACTGCGGCATCCGGTTCCACCAGCGGGTCATGAACGCGGCACCATGCGGTGAGAAGAAAGGTGCGAACTGCTCGTAGGAGACATGGTAGTCGCGGATGTGGTAGTAGCACGACCAGTTCAGGCCGGCATCCTTCATTTGCCAGATGACCTCGAGCAGGTAGCAAGGTTGGAATCGCGGATCGAGTGGCGGATCCTGCAGGTCCATGTTCCACTCGTCCAGGAAGGTCTCGGGCTTCAGCCTGGGGTGCTTCCCGAGCAGATCCATGGCGTATTCGATGGTTCCTCTGACCTGGGCGGGATCGCTGCTGTAGATGTGCCAGGAAATGAAGTTCAGGGGTAGCCCTCCCTCATCGCAGGCGTTCAGGAGTGCGGGGAGGATCGGTGATCGCACATTGGCCAGGGCCGGGCCGCCCACGAGCGCGTCGGGATCGGCCTTGAGGATGGCTGCCGCGGTGTGGCCGTAATAACGAACATAGCTGTCCGGCTGAAAGCGGTATGGGCAGCCGCCAGACTCGCCAATGTCCGGCTCGTTGGCCACCTCCCAGTAGCGGATCCCGGCCCCTCGATCCTGGTAATGCTTCACCAGGCTGAAGATCAGGCGTTTCCATTCCTCATAGTCCTCTCGGCTCGACGCGGTCCTGATCGCACGGTCCCGAAAAGCACTCCCGGCTTGAAGCAGAGGCACATGAGCGGCTTTGCACCTGCCTTGAGGATCGTGTCCACCGAACGATCCAGGGTCTCGAAGTGATCGCGGCCCCGCGCGGGCAATAGCTGGAAGTACTCCTGTACGAACAACCGGATCAGGCGGGGTTTGAGCGAGCGAACTTCCGCGATCCGGCTGTCCCACATGGGCTCATCCGAGAGTCCCCCCTGGCCGAGGGCCATCCGGTCGATCTCCAGCGGACCGATTCGCTGACCGAAGCCGACCTTGACGGTTCCCACTGGAGGCTGTGCTTGTGCCGCCGCAGCCCAGACGAGACAGATGACTGTCAGGAACTTGAAGCTTCGCATTGTGCTGGTGATTCTCCCGTGGTCTGAGTCTTTAAAAGAATGCTTGATACCTCACAGTACGCCGTAGCGGTCGAATACGGCGCGAAGCGTGTCACCGGCGAGGAGATCGCGGCGCGAGTCGTTCTCCTTCTTGGTCTTGTCATGGGCGCGAAGAGCACCTCGTCTTCCACCGCGCGGGGGACAACGACCACCCCGTCGAAATCCGCGAACACCAGCTCGCCCGAACGCACGAGTACGCCGCCGCAGCGCACCGGCACGTCGTACGCCATCAAACGCCCGCGGCCCATGCTGTCGAGCGGGCGGATACCCGTGTAGAACACAGGGAAACCGAGAGCGATGATCCGACGGCAGTCGCGAATCATGCTGTCGCATATGCAGCCGACCGCCCCATTGCGCTGGGCCACCGTGCTCATCAGTTCGCCCCATGGCGCATTCGTCCCGCCGTGATCCGTCGAATGCACGGCGACATCTCCTGGCTTGAGACTGTCCATCGCCTCGATCTCCATACCATAAGGATCAGTCTCGACCACGTAGTCCGTCTCCATCCAGCGCAGGGTTCGCGCGCGGCCGACGATCGTGCAGTTGGCTGGATCGAGAGGGCGGAGCCGCTGATGCATGGCCTGGTCGCGATAGCCAAGGCAGTCCAGAGTGTCGCACACGGCCGGCACGTAGAGATGCCGGCGAATCCAGGCAAATCGCTCGGGGTCGTTCGCCAGTTTGGGTAGATTATCCATGGGAAGAGGGGGTTAACTCCACAGGAAAAGGTGCACCACTCGGAATCCCATCTTGTCAAGCGCAAGTTCGTCTGCATATTCGAACTGATGTATTCATAGATCGCCCCACGCGGAAACGGTGCACGGCGGCTTCGTTGATTTCGATGCCCAGGCCCGGCCCGATCGGCACGGCGATGGTCCCGTCCGGGTCCATCGCCACGGGATTCGCGATGATCTCCCGCAGCATCGGGTTTTCGCAGACGTTGTATTCGAGGAAAAGCGACCGCGGCAGCACGGCGTTGAGATGCAGGCTTGCCGCGGTCAACAGGTCGGTGAGCCACGCGTGCGGGCAGACGTCGATCCCCGCACGCTCGGCCTCCCAGCGATGCGCCGCGCCGCGGTGAAGCCCCCGCAACGGCTCAAGTCGGGCTGAGCCACGTCGATCCGCCCGCGCTGGATGAGGTCGTGGAAACCCCACGCGGTTGCTTCCTGCTCACCGGCGGCCAGCCGTGTCTTGACACCCGCCGCCTTCACCGCCGCATAAGCGTCATAGGCCTCTGGGTGCAGGAAATCCTCGAGCCAGAACATATCGAAGGGCTCGAGCGCGCGGCACAGTTCGATGGCATCGAATGCGCTTCGCTCGACCATCCAGCCGGGATCGACCAGCAAGGCCACGTCCGGTCCGAGCGCCTCGCGGGCCGCGGCCACGAGTGCGATGTCGCGGCGACGATCCTGCCCAAAAACGCCCCAGCCGAACTTGACCGCGGTGAACCCACGCGCGAGATAAAACTCGCAGGCGCGGCGGATCGCGTCGGTTGTCGGGCGAAAGAGCGTCGATGCATAAGCCCGCACCCGCTGCCGCCGAGCGCCGCCGAGCAGCTTGTAGAGCGGGCAGCCCGTCGCCTTACCCATGAGGTCGTGGCAGGCGATATCGAAGCCCGAGAGCAAGCTGCATCGCCACGCCGCGCCGACCGTAATAGATTGTGCCGCGGTAGATCTTGTCCCAGAGCCGTTCGACATCGAACGGGTCTTCGCCCACGACCAGCTCGCGAAGTCCCTCGAACATACCCGCGCCGCTTGCCGGGGCCGTCACCGCCGCGGCGGCGACGTGCGGAGCGGTCTCGATGTCCGACCAGCCCACGAGACCCTCGTCGGTGCTCACGCGAAGCAGCAGACAGTGCTTCACGCCATGAGCCTCTTCGCTGCCCTCGGGCGGACGATTCTCGTAAGGCGATTCGAGGATGATGGCTTCGACGTCGTTGATCTTCATGGCAAGAGCCTGGCCAGGGGAGTTCGCCGGCTGGCCAGGCAGGGGCGGAACGCTTCGGCCAGGGGCACGCCCACTCGCTCTCCAGTGGCTCTCCTTCGCTCGTCGATCGAATCTCGGTAGTCCTTGCCGAGCAATCGCAGGGAGACGTCCATCTGGCTTCTGTGCATAGCCCATGAGGCGACGGGCCTCCCGGGCCGCGGCCTCGTCGATCTCCACGAAATGCGTGGCCTCGAAACCAAATCCGGGACCCGGATCGACGTAGAAGATGGCAGGGACCTTGGCGATCGCCGGGCTCTGCGTGGTCACCGAGGCGATCTGCGCCAGCAATGTGGACTGAAAGACAAGAGCAGAGGTTGCCGTGTGATCGAGGTTGTAGTCCTGCGAGAAGTGTGTGAAGACGACGTCCGGCCGGGCGCGGCGGACGGCCTCGATCATCTTCAGGCGATTCTCCCAGGTATCGAAGAGCGCCTCGTCGGGTTCCCCCAGGCAGTCGTACTCGGCAGCCAGCTCGTGAGCCACCTCGCGCATCTCCAGGTCACGTATTCGCGCGCACTCCGCCAGAGGAAAGCTGGGATCGTCGCTCATGCCCTTGTCGCCGTTCGTCGCGCAAACGAGTGCAATCTGGTCGCCACGACGTCGGTAAAGCAGCAGCGTGCCCAGACAGGACATCTCGTCGTCCGGATGTGCGCCGACGAAGAGGACCTTCATGGTTCCCCTCCCCAGAGCAAGGCGATCGCGTCGCGATGGATCATCTCCTCAATTGCCTGCTCACTCACTTGCGGCAAGGCGGTTCCGACACAGAATCGATTCAGGCTGCGGATGCCCTGGAGCGAAGCCGCCGGGGTGGTGAAGGGATAGTCGGACCCGAAGAAGATCTTGTGCAGTAGTGGCATACTCCTGGGCTAGCATCATCGAGTGATAGAACTGCCAAGGACGGTAATGCAGCGCGCTGACGTCGGAATAGACGTTCGGGTGCTTGCGGATGACGGCGATGGTCTCGCCCTCCCAGGGGTGGCCCAGGTGAGCGATGATGATCTTGAGGTCGGGAAACCGCCGCGCCACGGCGTCGATCAGGATCGGCCTGGAGAATTCCAGAGGGCCGAATCGGACGAACGAGGTCCCCATGTGAAAGAGAATCGGCAGGTTGTGTTTGACGCAGCCCGAATAAAGTGGGTCCAGCTTCGGGTCGGTCGGATCGAAGCCCGCGTACATTGGTCCGAGCTTCACTCCCTTGAGCTTGAGATCGGCCCGCCCGTGCTCGAAGTCGTCCAGCCACGTCGGCTCGGTCGGGTCAAGCGACATGAAACCGATCAGCTTTTGCGGGGCTCGGGCCACGAAATCGGCTGAGTAATCGTTGGGAACGTGGAGACCGGTGAGCAGACCCCGGAGGCCAAAACAGATTGCCCGGTCGCACGGCTCCATGGTGCGCATGTAATCCGCAAAATCGACATGGATGTCGAGCTTCACGCCGGGACGGGCGGCATGGAGCTCGTCAAGAAACCCACGGTCCATGTGGGCGGGAACTTCCCAGGCATGAGTATGGACATCGATGATCAAGGCTGGATCCCGTTGAACTGCCTCAGGCGCGATTGACGTCGGCGGGACAGCTCCGCCGCCTTCTCCACTACGAGTTGCTGGTGTGCGGCGTTGATCTTGAACGGTGTGCCATGCAGCGGCCCCGCGACCGAGACCGCGGCGATCCATCGCCCCAGTGAGTTGCGCACGGGCGCACCGATGCAGCCCACGCCCAGATGTTCTTCTTCGAGCTCGACAGCGAAGCCTTGCTCACGAATCTCGTCGAGCGCTTTCTCTAGCTTGCGAGGATCGGTGATGGTCTTTTCGGTATATCTGGTCAAGGTGCGGCACAAGATCGCCATGCGTTTTTGCTCCGGAAGATCGGCCAGGAGAACCTTTCCAAGAGCCGAGGCATGCAGCGGAGTGCGGCCGCCCACCCGCGTGGTCACCTGGATATGCTCAGGGCTGGGTTCCTTCGCCACGATCACGATGTCGCCCCCGGCCAGGACCGCCAGATGGGCACTGGCACGGAGAGAAAGGGCCAGCTCGTGAAGTATTGGTTGAGCCTCCTTCACCAACCGGTCGTCTTCGAGATAAGCCTTTGCCAGCACCAAGATCCGGGGACCCATGCGATACTGCCCGCGCTGGGCGGTTACCTCGGCGTATCCCAGCTCGGCAAGTGCCTTCAAGAGGCGGCTCACGCTGCTCTTCTTCAATCCCAGTTCCTCGGCGATCTCGGTGACTCCCAGCGGTGAGTGCGCCGACAATATTTCCAGGATCCGGAATGCCTTCTCGATGGAAAGAAAAGGATTTGAAGGAACACCAGAACGGGCCAGTAGCTTTGATCGTGGCGAAGTTGTACTCATGTGTGGCGAATCAAGTCTTTTTGCTGCTTAATGGATCCACTCTGCCAGCGGCACCTAAAGGCGCTTGACAGGGCTTGGGCCTGTCCATATCTTGTAAGTTGTGTTGCTTTCCAAGGAACCAGGGTGAATTATATGGAACCTATGAGCTGTGTCAACTCCAAACATTTCCGGCGGGCCGTGGGGGTAGGGCTGGTTTGCGTCATCCTCGCCTCGGCCTGCCACGCGCAGGCCCAGAACGGCGCGACAGGAGAGCGGTCGGAGCCTGACCAGTCTGTACTTGACCTGGCCAAGGAAGTTCGCGGCAAGGGCTGGATCATTTATTCCGCGCCGAGCGGCGCCGGAGATTGGGACTTGTTCGTGATGCGGCCGGACGGGTCCGACCGCAGTAACATTACCCGAACACGAGATTTCAGCGAGGTGGCGGGCCGTTTTTCACCGGACGGCGCCAGGATATTGTACTATCGGATGGCCAGAGCCGAGGTGCTCGATAATAACAAATACGGCACGCATGAACTAGTAATCTCCAAGGCCGATGGTACCGATCCTGCGGTGTTCGGTGAGGCGTTTTCATGGGCGTCATGGAGCCCCGACGGGACTCAGGTTGCGTGCCTGTCCCGAGAGGGCATCCGGTTCATCGATCTGGCAACACGCGGCATCGTTCGAAAGCTCGACCGAAAGGGATTTGTCGAGCAACTCTGCTGGTCTCCCGACGGCAAGTGGCTGGTCGGAACCGCCAATGGCCTGGGCGAACAATGGGCGATCGGCCGCATGGACGCCGTCACCGGGGAACTGAACAGGGTCAGCGACGGTAACTGTTTCAATTGCACACCAGACTGGTTCCCCGATTCGAAGCGTGTTGTCTACTCGAAGGGGCATCCGCTGACGGAGGGCTGGGCGCAGCTCTGGACGGCCGAGGCAAGCGGCGAGGGAAAGCGCATGCTCTACGGGGAAATAGGGCGTCATATCTATGGAGGTGCAATTTCTCCGGACGGCCATTATGTGCTCTTCACCAGGTCGCGAGAGGATCTCGGGAAGGTCGACAATTCATACACCGAGATGGCCCTCATTCGACTTGAGGACACGCCGATCGTGGGCGGCAAGAGTGAGGTCCTGCATGAACAGTATCCCAAGGCCAAGACTGGCCCGATGCTCGAACTGTCATGGGGTTGGGAACCGCATTGGACGACGGCGACGTTGAACTTCCCGAAATGAGGAAGCGCAAAATGTTCGGGTATAAAAGCCGAAAGACTGCAAGTCGAGTCATCCTGGCGCTTACCGGACTGGCGGGCACACTGGTTGCGACCGAAGTTCCGCAGTCAGGCACTGTTGCCGACCGCCAGAATTCGTCCAACCCGAATTCTGCCCTGCTGGCTCGAGAGGTTCGCGAGAAAGGCTGGATCGTCTTTGGCGGTCGGACTCCCCAAGGCGACTGGGACCTGTACATGATGCGCCCGGACGGATCGGACATCAGGAACCTGACGAACACGCCGAACCTCAACGAGGGGTTGCCTCGCTTCTCTCCCGACGGAACTCGGATCCTCTACAGACGCATTCCGATCAGTGAGCGTTTCGACAACAATCGTCACGGCATGCAAGGCGAACTCGTTATCATGAACAGTGACGGGACCGGCGCCCTGGTGTATGGAAAGGATGGCGAGTTTCCATGGGCCTCATGGTCGCCAGATGGTCGGAAGCTGGCATGTCTGTCGGTGCGCGGGATTGATCTCCATGACATCGCCACCAAGACCGTCGAAGCTCACCTGAATCGTAAGGGCACCTACCAGCAAATGATCTGGTCGCCAGATGGAAAATGGCTTACGGGAGTTGCCAATTCGTTTGATACCGGCTGGTCGGTAGTTCGCATAGAGGTCGCCACCGGGGCCATCAATCCCGTCAGCAGAGTTGATTGTTGCACGCCCGACTGGTTCCCGGATTCGTCGAGACTCATCTTTTCTTACCGCGAGCACGATTGGACGCAGCTCTGGATGGCGGACGGCCAAGGGAGAAAACGCCGCCTCGTCGTCGCGGAGGATGGCCGGCACATTTATGGTGGCTGTGTTTCGCCGGATGGAAACTATGTACTTTTCACCGGCAACAAAGAGGAAGACGGCGACCCGGCGAATGCGGGCGCGCCAATGGGTCTGCTCAGGTTGCACGATGCTCCGATGGTCACCGGTACGAGCCTGACCGCCCACAGGGAACACCCGGGGGCCAAGGACGGGCCGGTTCTCGAGCTACCTTCGGGATGGGAGCCGCACTGGACTTCAGCCACATTGGAACTGAAGAAATGAACCCAAGGAATTGCTCCTTCCTGGTCATTCTCTGTGCGGCCGCTGCGGTGTCATGTGGCAAGAGCGCTCCGTCGCCCGAGCTGGCAGCCAACGGCGACACGGAGGTTACGGCGAAACTCACCGACATCGGCGGCGACTTTCCCCCCAATAAGCTTTACGACTACTTTTACGTGATGAAATATCATGTGCTGAAAGTCCATCGCGGCAAGGTCGAGGGCGAGGACATCTTCGTCGGACATTACAACCCCTTGAAACCCCGGTCGGCCGCGGAGGACAAGTTCTCCGGAAAAGTGGGCGGCAACGTCGACCGATTCCAGGTTGGCGACGTGCATCGCATGGCGCTGGAAGCCCCGCTTGACGAGTTTCATGGGCGGCATCATCGACAAGCATATCAAGGAAAAGGGCACGCGCTACCGGGCCATCTGGACGGACCGCGCCAGCGAATGATATGGTTTTCAGCTCGCACATCTTTCTGTTCTATTTTCTTCCCCTCGCGCTCGTCCTCTACTATGCAGCTCCGCGATCGCTGCGCATGCCGGTCCTCACGGTCACGAGCTATGTGTTCTATGGCTGGACTAACCCGTGGTTCGTGCTCTTGATCCTTTGGTCCACCCTGGTGGATTTCTGTTGCGGCAACCTGATCTACGGGCATTGGCGGCTCATAGGCCCCTTGAAGCATGGTGACGACGGAGAGCCGGTCGCATCTGCCCGCGCAGCGGAAGATCTTCCTGACGGTGTCGCTGGTCAGCAACATCGGAATGCTCTGCTTCTTCAAGTATTTCATGTTTGCTGCCGACAACCTCAACCGGCTGCTGGCACTCTTCGGCAGGCAGGAAATGGAGATCATGCTCGTGCTCCTTCCCGCCGGCATCTCGTTCTACACGTTCGAGTCGATCAGCTACAATCTGGACATCTACTACGGCCGTGCCAAGCCCGCGAGTGTCTGGGTGCTGCGCTCCTTCGAGAACAGCGGGCGCGTGCCGCCGGGCGTCTGGACGCGAATCAGATTGGAGCTTCAGGCCCTTAACGCTTTCGCCTGTTACATCACTCAGTTTCCTCATCTCGTCGCCGGGCCAATCATTCGTTACCAGGACCTGGAACGGCAATTGCACGAGCGTTCGCACACCGTGGAGAAGTTCGGACGCGGGATCTTTTTCTTCGCCCTCGGATTGGGGAAGAAGATCCTCATCGCCAACCCCGTGGGCGAAATCGCCGACGCGGCCTTTCGTGCGGATTCGCTCCACTGGCTCGATGCCTGGTACGGAGTGTTCGGCTACGCATTTCAGATTTATTTTGACTTCTCCGGTTACTCGGACATGGCGATCGGACTCGGGCTGATGTTTGGCTTCGAGTTCGCGAAAAACTTCGACTCTCCCTACAAGTCACAGAGCATCACGGAATTCTGGCGGCGCTGGCACATCTCGCTTTCCACCTGGCTGCGAGACTACCTGTACATCCCCCTGGGCGGGAATCGAAAAGGCGAGCCACGCACCTATCTGAATCTCATGATCGTCATGCTGCTTGGCGGTTTCTGGCACGGAGCCTCGTGGAATTTCCTCGTGTGGGGCGCGATCTTCGGCGTCTGGCTGGCGTTCGAACGCCTGCTTGGGAAATCGAGCATTTATGCGAACTTCCCTGGGCCATTGCGGGTGGCACTGACGTTCCTGATCGTTAACCTCGCCTGGGTGTTCTTCCGGGCGGACGACCTCTCCGCGGCATGCCACTATCTTTCGTCGCTTTTCAATCTGGGCGGCTCGAGTGCGAACGCACTCCTGCTGCGCGCGGTTTTCTACGAACCCGGCCATGTCATCGTCATGATCGTGGCAGCCGGCATTGCCTTCTTCGGCGTTCAGGCCTGGGACCTTTCCCGCAACGTCACACCGTTCCGAGCAACTCTGGCCCTGACCGTACTCGCCTGGTCAGTCGTTGCGATGAGCGCCAATCATTCAACCCATTTCTCTACTTTCAGTTCTAGCCATGACAGTGCTGAGCCAGAGCCAGCCAACGACGAAAGAATGCATTGCCCCGCGGCAATCAGCTATGATCGGGTATAGAACCGCGCGTTTCCATGATTGTGGCCTTTGCCGCGCTGATCGCGATTCCGCCTATTCATCAACTATGCACAGAGCTTAATCGGACGGGCCGCTGGCGCTTCCTCGCTCTCTTCGAAAGAGTGCCCACCCATGCTTCGCTGAAGCAATTTGAAGAAACGTTGGCGAGAGAATCGGTGCTGGGCACGAGAGCCCGTCTGTTCTATAGAGAGATGCCTGATGCGCTGGATTGGGCAGGGCAACGAGAAGATCGTGGTAGGCCGCGACGGTTTTCTATTTTTCCTGCAAGAAGTTGAGATGGCCGCGGGACCAGGAATTCTGAGGCGACACTCCGCGGCAGTCCGAGGCATCGATGGGCCAGCCAGGCGCGCTTCCGACCAATGCGCTGGGAGCGATCGTCGACTTCGAGCGCCAGCTTCGAGCCGCGGGTATTCACCTTGTTTTCGTGCCGATTCCCGTGAAGCCCTTCATTTATCCCGAGCAGGTGTGGCCCGACTATCCCGCCGCGGCCGGCCCGGCCTGGAACCGCGATCGCGACGCGTTCAAAGCCAAGCTCGCGGAGGCCGGCGTCGATGTGTTGGATGTCACGGACGATTTGTGGAACGCGAAGGCACAATCGTCAGAAAGCCTCTTCCTGAAGCTGGACACGCACTGGACGCCGCGCGGTTTGGCCGTGGTCGCTGATCGGCTCGCCGCTCACCTCAGGCCGCACGTTTCCGTGCCGGGGCGGCCTCACTTCACGACCCGCAAACAACGAGTAACGAACTATCGGAGACCTGCTGAGAATTCTGGAAATTCAGCCTGCCAGCGGATTGTTCGCGCCGCAGACCGTCGAGATCGTCCAGATCCTCGAGGGTGGCGAACTGGCGAGCGGAGACGATTCCTCGCCAGTTCTGCTTCTGGGCGACAGCTTCACGAACATCTATCGTCGCAAGGAAATGGAATGGGGCGATGGTGCTGGGTTGGGGGAGCAATTGATGTGGCGCCTGGGCGTTGGGGTCCAGGTTGTTGCCATCAACGGCGGCGGAGCGACGGCGGTTCGAGAAACACTCGCGCGGAAACCTGCCACACTGAGCCACAAGAAGGTCGTCGTGTGGGCTTGTTCGGCCCGCGATCTCTACGACGAGGCCATCGCGTGGGATCACGTCCCACTCACCGAGGCGAACTGAGTTCCGTCATGTGGGAGTCCGAATTCCTATCGTGACGCCAGGAAGCCCGGACGCGGGCATTTTAGCGACAACAGGTGGCTCACACTATTCCAGGAAGGGCCAAAATGAGGTTGCGTGTAAGCGGATTGAACAAGCTCGCCTTGGCTTTCGTTCTGGCCACACTGATCCCGACGCGAATTTCGATTGGCCTCGAACCCCGACCTTCGACTCGAGTGGTCGAGCATGATCAGGCTGCGAATACGGAAAGCCGGCTCAAAGTCAGCCTCTCCTGGGGTCACAAGTCTGCTCCGGGAACGCGCTTCCTGATCAGGCTATTGACCGCGGAGGGAGTGGTGGAGGATCTGGCGGCTGAGCGATTGGAGGATGGTGAGGCGATTGAAGCAGGAACCTTTCAAACTCGCGCCGGGGGAGGCGATGTGGACGGTGCGAAGTTCGCGCTTCGATTCCCGAACAAGCCCGTGGCAGCCATCACCAATCTGCACCCGATCTGGAGCCACCTGCTTGCAAACTCCGATGCCGACACGGCGCGGAGGCTCCGGCTCAACCCAGGCAATCGGCCCGACGACCGGAAATTGACCATCCTCATGGATCGCCAGGGGACAAGAGGGTTTTCCGTCACGGCGGATCAACTGCTTACGAACAAGGTCTTCTGGGTGCCGGATCTGGATATCTTTCTCTCGGCTGGCCAATCGCCGCTTTCGTTTTCGGGGCATCAAGAAGAGCTCGCCGACTGGAGCGGTCGGCGGATTCTGCACCGGGTCGAGCGGGAGCAGGAGGCGTCGTACGAGCAATTCACCCGCTGCTGGGAAGACATGGGCAGCCCCCGCTATCACAATCCGGCGGAGCGTCCACCCGGCCATATCGTCTGCGTCACCTGGGACAGCGCGGTGCGCAAGTTCGGCATTGATCGGGGCGCGGGCGTGTACAGCGATCTCGGCAATCCCGACAAGTTCCATTCCTGGTTCGACTTTGGCGAACTGTCCTCGGAACTTGCCGAATCGTGGAAAGGACAAAAACTGACCGACGGATTGCCGGTAATTACCACTCGAATCGAGAAAGCGAGTGTGCGCTACGAGATCGAGCAATTCGCCTATCCACTTGATGGTCGATTACCCCAGCGAAGCGGCGACATGCCGATGGTGCTGCTACAAAAGGTCAGAGTCAGCGAGCTGCAAGGAAAGGCGACGAGCGTACTGATGAAGCTGAATCATCAGCTCGAACTTGCGGGACGAGGTGGCGACTTGACGGTCCGCGCGGAACGGAATGCACTGATCGGTACAGAAACCAGAGACCAAAGCGTCGCATTCACAGTGGAAGGCACTGACCTGGCCCTCCGGTCGAGTTTTTCCGTGGGTCAAAAGCGGAAGACGCAAGTCCTCGAGTTGGCCGTAAGCCTACCTGCCCGCGGTTACCGTGAATTCGTGATCAAGCTGCCTTCGCCGCTGGTCCCACGCTCGAACCGCGAACGCCTGCTCAAGCTCGACTTTGCTTCGGCACGGGCGGCGACGCTGCGTTACTGGTCCGACTACCTGTCGCAGGGAGCTCAGCTCAAGGTGCCCGAAGCGGCGGTGAACGAGCTATTCCGCGCCAATCTCTGGCATGCGCTGCGCTTGCCCCGTCGCCACGGAGGACAGGCTCCCAGCACAAAGATCGACCTTCCCTACAGCAATTTCGCCTACGACCAGAAGGGAACGCCTTGGCCGGTCAACCAAGCTGTCTACGTGGACTACATGCTCTACGACCTACGAGGTTACCACGATATTTCAGCGGAGGAGCTGGCGGCGATTTACCAGAGCAACCAGGAACCCTCTGGCCGTGTAGGAGGTTACGCCAACTGGGGCGTGTATACTCCTGGCATGATTTACGCCGTGGCGCAGCACTACCTGCTGAGCGGAGATCGCTCCGCGCTCAAGAACCTGCTGCCGCAGACGCTCCGTGCGCTCGACTGGTGTTTAGCGCAGGTAAAACAGACCGAGCGAAACGCCGGACAGGCGAAGGGGCTGATGCTCGCGCCACTCAATGACCTGACCAAAGACGCCCGAGCCTGGGCGTTCAATCAGGCTTACCTCTTCGCTGGCCTGGATCTCTTGAGCCGCGTGCTAACTGAGCTCCAGCATCCCCGCGCGGCGGAGTGCCGGGTGACGTCGCGAGCAATCAGAGACGCTGTGGAGCTGGGGTTCAAGAAGTCCACAACCTTGGCTCCCCTGGTTCAGCTTCGCGACCACTCGTGGATTCCCTACGTACCGTGCGATGCTCTCACGCCGCGGCGTCTGATGGAAACCTGGTATCCGACCGACGTGGATACCGGCGCACTGCATCTGTCCCGCCTCAAAGCGCTGGAGCCATCAGGAGATCTCACTACCTACATGCTCAACGACCATGAAGACAACCTCTTCTTCCGGGGCTGGGGAATGGCAAACGAACCAGTTTATAACCAGCACGCCACCGCATATCTGCTGAGGGACGAAGTGAAGCCTGCGATTCGCGCGTTCTACTCCATGATGGCTTGCGCGTTCAGCCACTCCGTGTTCGAGCCGGTGGAGCATCGTTGGGCCTGGGGACAATACTTCGGCCCACCCAGCACGGATGGGGCCTGGTTCGAGCTCTTTCGTCGCATGCTAATCCACGAACTCGACGATGACACACTCTTGCTCCTGCAGGCGACGCCCCGACGGTGGCTCGAGGACGGCAAGCGAATCGAGGTCGAGCGGGCTCCGACCTACTATGGCCCGCTCAACGATGAGCATCGACAGCCATGCGGGTTCCGGGGAGATCCGTGCGAACATCGAACTTTCGGCTCGCAAACGACCGGGCGTTCTGCTGGTCCGGCTGCGACATCCGCAGGGGAAGCCGGTCAAGGCAGTGCAGGTGAACGGCCAGAACTGGACAGACTTCGAATCAAAGAAGGAGTGGGTCAGGATTGCGAGACCCAACCGAGCGAAATATGAGATTATTAGCCGCTTCTGAATTTGTCCCGCTCAAGAATCCCGAACCTTTGCCACAAACCTACATCCACATCACCACATCAACAAACCGAGGAAATAAGCTTGACAGTTTGCTCGATTTCTGGTACAAGGATTTGGTTGATTACCAGGAAACAGGTGTGACTTCTATGGAATTGCTTCCTGGTGTCAACGGATGAGATTTGGGGCCGCGATTTTAGCGTAAGTCTCGTCCGTCGAAATTCCTCTCCGTCGGTATCTTCTCGGTACTGATCAGTGATAGATCAGCCTGGTCTCTGATCGAATCTCGGCGATAGTCACTACGAGCAGTTCTTTTCTGAACGCCGTCTTGGGCGAGGTGAAGATTGTTTGACGCTCGGGGCCGCTCGAGCACCCTCGTCTCGTCTTACTTCTGTGAGAGAGGAAACGTCGATGCGCGAGACAAGGCGCGGCTTCACCCTGATTGAGTTACTTGTGGTAATCGCTATTATTGCTGTCCTCATCTCGCTTCTCTTGCCAGCGGTGCAGTCAGCCCGCGAGGCGGCCCGCCGGGCTCAATGCACCAACAACCTCAAGCAGATCGCCCTAGCGCTACACAATTATCATGACACGATCGGCACATTTCCCCCCGGAGCCATCGATGACCTGAACTGGAACGGCACATGGTGGAACTGGGAGGCGTTCATACTGCCGCATCTCGAGGAAAGAAACATCTACAACGCCATCAACTTTTCCTTGCCGAATATCAGCGTCGCGACCAACGCCATGGCGGCGTCTGATCCCAACGTCACGGCCTGGCGTACCGTCATCAATACCTATCTCTGCCCTTCGGACGACGTGGGCAACGGGATCATGGACAACATGGAGGCGGTCTGCATCTCTAATGGGAATAACAACTATAATCCGTTCTCCGCGGCAGTCACATGTTACGTCGGAAACACCGGAGACATGAGAACCGGCAATCCGACCTGGGACTACTACTCACTGGACACTCCTGCCGACTGGGCCGCAGGGCTTAGTTGGGGTTGCAATGGCCTGTTCCGGGGGATGTTTGGCGAGTGCAGTAATGGCAGGTCCATCTCGATCCGCCAAGTCACAGACGGTACGACTAACACGTTCATGGCCGGCGAGAATTCCCCGAATATGAACGGTGCGCTCATCTGGGTCGACGGCGATGCCACCTATTCTTCGACGGTCATTCCCTTGAACTGGAAGATGAACCTGAAAGACGGTCAGGTTGACCCTGCCGACGGCACCACTTGCAACCTTAGCCAGTACAACAACCCCTTTGGGGGTCTCCACTGCTGGAGGAACGAAACCGGCACGTACGGTTTCCGCAGCTGGCACCCTGGCGGGGCTAACTTCGCGATGGTCGACGGCTCGGTGAGGTTCATCAAGCAGTCGATCAACCCGAGGACCTACAACGCGCTGGGTGACATGCGCCAGCGGCGAGATTATCTCAAGCGATGCGTACTGATCGCACGAATGGAACCACCTTCATCCCACAAAAGCTGGCTTTCGGGCCGCTCTCCTTGCAGACTCTCCGTCAGCCAGCCTACCGTTATTACCGAGTCTTGATCTTGGCGCGATCATCGAGCTGATCATGAAACTCTCACTCCTTTTCCGATCCCTGGCACTGTTTCCAGCATCGGCTCTGATCATCTTGGTCGGTTGCAGTTACGACAACGGCCTGCAACTGGGTCGTGTCCACGGCAAGGTGACGTACAAGGGTGAACCTGTGAAGAACGGAACGGTCTTCTTCATGCCCGACGAGGGCCAAGGAACGATCGGTCCGTCTGCCACGGCTAGCCTTCGCGATGACGGGACCTATGTCGCATCCACCGACTACGCGGGCGATGGCGTGATCGTCGGATCGCACAAGATCGGCCTCACAGCATTGGAAGCGGTGACTACCAATAGTGGGGCGCCCGTCCTCGATCCGGAGAAAGATTCGGTCGGGTCTCAACCAGGCAAAAGCCAAGGCTGCAAGCAGTCGGCCTGCTCGAAAGCAAGCAGCCGATCTCTTCACCGACTCGGGCGGCAGGAAGTATCGTTACGTGCTTCCCAAGAAGCTAAGTAACCCCCAAGAATCCGGCGTCTCGGTCAAGGTTGAACGGAGCTCGAACACGCTCAATTTTGAAATCGATGAAAACAGCCAGGTTAAGGTCAACCCGTGATTCTCATGGAATGATCCTTCAAGTGACAGCACCGGTCGCTGGGCGAACCTTGGCGCGTTCGTCACCTGGCTTTCAAAGCGGCCTCTTCTGTTGCGATCGGATCTCTGATGCTCACGGGTGATCTTGTCCGCGTCCGGACCTCGAAAGAGCGGATCATCCCGCTTTACCTCGACCGCAACAGCCCGCAGTGGCTGGAGGCGGCCGAGAGCCTGCTGGCAGTCTTCCGAGCAGGGGTGGGATTGACTCGCGGCGAGATCGAGGAAGAGATCGACGACCTGTTCGGAAGCGGCGGCAAAGCGACGCTCGTCCACCGCGGGATCGCCAAGGTGCTTGAGGACCGAGCCGATTTCGAGGTCGTTGCCGATGTACCACCCGAACAGGTTCGCGAAAGGGTATTCACGGCGGCCGCCGAGGCCCGCAAACGGCTCCGCTGCTGCGGCCGGCCCAGGAAAACAAGGTTAGCCTGGCGTCCAGACCAACCTTTCGCCGTGACGAGGTGCTCTCGTCCGTCGCCCAAGAACTCAAGCTTCCGCCAGATACGTTGCTGAAAACCCTCTTCGCCGACCTGAGGGATGAGAACCGGCTGCTCAAGTTTCAGGACACGACAGCGCAACGGCTCATTGACCGTTACAATGTCGCCCTCGCACAAGCGGTCCTCCTGCGTTCGGTCCGGGTGGTGGCGGAGATTCGCAACGAGGGCCCCGCACGTTATCGCCAACTATTCCACCGACTCAAGTTCCACCGGCTGGTCTACCGGGTGCAGGGATCGATGGCCGACGGGTACATCATCCAGATCGACGGCCCGCTTAGCCTCTTCAGCGCGACCACAAAGTACGGTTTGCAGATGTCCATGTTCCTGCCGGCGCTCCTGCACTGCCACGATTTCCGCCTCGATGCCGAGCTCCGCTGGGGGCCCAGACGCGAGCCCCGCAGCTTCCATGTCGATGTCAGCACCGGGCTGATCACGCATCAGCTCGATTCGGGGTTCTACGTTCCCGCCGAGATCCCTGCGTTTGTCGAACGATTCCGCCAGGTTGCCCCTACCTGGGAGCTCAGCGAATGCACCGACGTCGTCGAACTGGGCCGAGAGGGCGTCTGGGTTCCCGACTACCGCGCCGTGCACAAATCGAGCGGCACAGAGGTCTTTGTAGAAGTCCTGGGGTTCTGGAAGAAGTCCAGCCTGGAACGACTGCTCCGGCTCCTTCCCAGCCTCGGTCCTCCCCGGTACTTGCTGGTAGTTTCCGACAAGCTCAAGGTCGATGAGGAATCGTTCCAGGATTTCTCGGGTCCGATTCTCCGGTTCAAGGAGATCCCCAGCGCCCCAGAGCTGGCGAGCTTGCTCGACACGTTTGTAAGTCCGGCCGATTCTGGTGATCGCTTATTCTGAGTTCACCGCACGCCGTGCCACCTTGACCGAGGCTTGAACCAGCAGTTAGAAGGGACGAGTACTCGAGGCGTAATTTGGAACGCACGCGAAGTCACATTCGGCGGGATATGGCGATGAGTCGAGAGACGACCCTCAAGAGGATCCTAGACGGCGGCATCGTGGCGGTGGTCCGCTCCGAGTCGAGCGCCTCGCTTGTAAACGTTGTGCAGGCTCTGGCGGAGGGGGGTGTTACGGCCGCGGAAATCACTTTTACCGTGCCCGACGCCGTGGAAGTCATCCGCCAGGTCCGCCGAGCGGTTGGCGACGCAATCGTGCTGGGGGCGGGAACCGTGCTCGATCCGGAACCGCTCGCACGGCCATGCTGGCCGGCGCGGAGTACATCGTGTCCCCGATCGTCAATCGCGACGTCATCCGGCTCTGCCGGCGCTACGACATTGTGGTGATGCCGGGTGCATTCACACCCACAGAGGTCCTCACCGCCTGGGAAACCGGAGCCGATGTCGTCAAGGTATTCCCGGCCGATGTTGGCGGCCCAGCTTACTTTCGCGCTCTCCGCGGCCCGTTGCCGCAAGTTCGACTCATGCCCACTGGTGGCGTCGACCTGACCACGGCCGAGGCTTTTCTCAAGGCGGGCGCATGCTGCCTTGGAGTCGGCGGGGCACTTGTGGAACCCAAGGCAATCGCTACCGGCGACTTCGCCCGGGTCCGCGACCTTGCCTCTCAGTATGCCGCGATTGTCGCTCGAGTCCGAGAAACCAGGTAACTCTTGCTGCGGATCGGCTTTCTTTAGCCCAGAGCCCCAGCTTCATCTATTTCAACAGAAATCTCGCGTTTGGCCTGTATTTCCCGCATTAGCCGAATCTTCAGTGGAATCGTTTCAAGGCGAACGGGAGGGAGGGTCGATAAACACGGCATAAGCTGAGAACCGCGCGCTGGTTGGGCATCTTGAGCAGGATGATGGATTCGAGAATGAGCAAGAAAGAAGCGGTGATCTCGGCCGCCAGGCTGTCGGCAATTCGGCTGGGGAGAACAGTCTCGTGGGGCCAGCTAGACGTAAAGCGCGGGGAGGTTGCCGTGGCTGGAGCCTGAAGGTTCTTGCTGTGGCCTTGGTGCGCTGACGATCGCGGCGGCGGGACTGGCAAGCGGTGCCACGGCGGCAGAGGCCGCCGCCCAGTCATCGGACGGCAAGATCCCGATCATCTACCAGAAAAAACGCTCATTCAGGATCCCCTTCAAGATAGATGCCGAGGGACGAGCGCGGCTAAAGGAAATTCAGCTCTGGGTCTCGGAGGACTTCGGTTTCCACTGGGAGCCCAAGAGCAAGACCACGCCCGACCTGGGGAAGTTCACCTTCCGCACCTCGCATGACGGCGAGTTCTGGTTTGCGACCCGCACGCTTACCTTGGAAGATGAGTACTCGCCGCCCATGAACCAGACGGTAGAGCCGAGCATGAAGGTGGTGGTCGACACCGTCCCCCCATCGATTCTGCTAGAGCCGGATGGCCGGCGAGGGAGCCTGGCCAGCGTTCGCTGGGAGGTCAAGGACGAGCATCTCGACCTCAAGACTCTGCTCCTGGAATATCAGGTAGAGGGCGCGAAGGAATGGCGCACGGTGCCAATCCGCCGCCCGGGGTTGCTGGGCGCCCAGCGGTGGGACGCCGGAACCGCCGATTCGCTCCGGGTTCGAGCCTCCGTCGCGGACAAGGCGGGGAACGTGGCGGATGCCGAGATCGTGATGCCGGAAGGCACAGCCGGCGATTCCGAATTCGCGGCCGCCGATCTTGAAACCTCGGCGCCTCCTGTCGAGCAGATCTCGAACTCCGGCTCACCGATCGTCGCGGGGCCAGGGTTCCCGCCGGTGCAAGAAAGCCCGGGCCAGGGTCCGGGTTCTGCCGCCAGGCCGGCGGCTCGGCGCTCGCTCGCCCGGCACAAGAGCGGTTCTGATAATGCATACACGGGGGTCCATCCGCCGGCTCCCGACTGGGAAGGCGGCGCAACAGGACTCGGCAACGCCCGAGGCGCTCAACGGGTCGCGCCAGGGCCTCGTGCGGCCTCCGCTCCGACCTTTTCCAATCCATTTCCGATGAGTGACGCGGCCGGGGTCGCAGCCCAGCCCGGAGCCGATGTGTATCCTTCAACCGGGCCGGGAACAAATGCGGCACCGGGCGAGGCCGCGTCGGCAGAGAATCGCTCTCTACTGGTTCCCAGTCCGCGATTCAAGTTGCGGTATGCCATTGAGGGCGCTGGTCCCGACGGTCCGGCCGTCGTAGAGCTCTGGATGACTCAGGACGGCGGCAGGAACTGGATCCGCCGTGGAGAGGACCCCGACAGAGTTTCACCGTTTGAGGTCGACCTGGGCGGTGAAGGGACCTTTGGTCTGAACCTGGTGGCTCGATCAGCTTCGGGCCTCGGGGACCAGCCGCCGGCGCCCGGCGATCCCCCGCAAACCTGGGTCGAGGTCGACACCACGCCCCCCTCCGTTCAGCTCTATCCACCCCAGATCGGCACTGGGCCGCATGCAGGGAAGGTGGCGATCACCTGGCGAGCCAGCGATCTACACCTCGCCCCCCGCTCGGTCTCGCTGTTTTGGCGTCCCGACCAGGCGGGATCGGCCTGGCAGCCGATCATCGACGGCCAGGAGAACATGGGTCAGTACGTCTGGACGGTACCCCCCAGCTACCCGGCCAAGTTTCACATTCGAGTCGAGGCGATCGATACGGCCGGTCACCGTGGCGGGGCCGAGACCACCGACACCGCGCCGGTCATCGTTGACCGCAGCCGCCCACGCAGCAGGATTATCGGACTGGACCCGAATGCCCGCGCGGGCGATGGACCGGGTGCTCGGCCGTTACGCTGAGCCAGCCGACCCGGTTCTTCACACCTGGTTTGCGGCGATCGATTCTTATTCCTATGGAAATATCATCACGCTGCTGGACCAAGGAGGTCCTTGACCGCGTCACCCTCCGAGACCAGCTCGGCGGCCGAGGCGTCGAGCCGTTTCCGGGCTTCTTCGTCGATCTTCAATCCTTGCACGATTGACCAGTGTTTGTCTCCCTTGGAGACAAGCGGAAAGCTGTAGATCAAGCCGGAGGGAATGTTGTAGCTGCCATCCGACACCACTGCGGCACTGAACCAATCGCCTGCCGGGGTGGGGAACTGAAGCGACTTGGACGCTCGCCAGGATCGCATTCGCGGCCGATGCCGCCGACGAGGCGCCCCGCGCCTTGATCACGGCGCCGCCGCGCTTGGCCACTGTCGGAATGAACGTCTCGGTGAACCAGGCGGAATCCGCAATAACCTTGCTGGCCGGCACACCGGCAATCTCCGCGTTTTTGTAGTCGGGATACTGCGTGTCGCTGTGATTACCCCAGATCGTCATCTTCTTCACCGAGGCGACGGGCACGCCCGCTTTCTTTGCCAACTGCCAGGCGGCGCGGTTCTGATCGAGTCGGGTCATCGCAAACCAGCGATCCTTAGGTACTTTGGGCGCGTGCGACTTGGCGATCAAACAGTTCGTATTGCACGGGTTGGCCACCGTCAAGACCCGCACATGGGAACTTGCCGCATCGTTGATCGCTTTCCCCTGCCCCGTGAAGATCGGGCCGTTTGCCCTGATCAGGTCGGCCCGGCTCATACCATCTTTCCGCGGCAAGCCGCCGACCAGGATCACCCAGTCGGCCCCCTCGAAAGCCTCGACGGCCTTGTCTGTGGCCTTCATCTCGGCCAGAAGCGGGAAGGCGCAATCCTCCAGCTCCATCAGGGTCCCGCCCAGCGCGGGCAGGGCCGGAGTGATTTCCAGCATCTGCAGGGCGATCGGCTGCTCGGGTCCGAAAACCGCTCCGGATGCCAGCCGAAACAACAGGGCATAACCGATCTGTCCTCCAGCTCCTGTCACCGCCACGCGAATCGGCGTCGTCATTGTGCTAGCTCCTATAGGGATAAGCGTGTTTTGATCTAACTTCACAAAAATAAAACGCGAACATACATCGTTAATACTTTGGCGCGTTGCGTACTCCGAGACTATCGTGGCCGCGTGGGGCCCTTGCTCGTAGCCCCGCGGTTGGGTGCCGCCCGCAGCTTGGCGATCATGAGGGCCATTTCCCGGGGCAAATGCCGACCGCCGGCAAGCAGCACAGCCCCCGCGATCAGCAGGGCGGGAATCGCCGTCAACACGGCCGCGACCAGGTTCAGGGGGTCAAGGCCGGGCCGAGCCTTGGGTGTTGCGCCGATGGCAGCCAGGACTCGTCCGAAGGGGGTTGCCATGGCATCCTCCTGGCCGAACGTGTCGGAGACCCAGCCCATCAAGCTGGGCGACCAGAGATCGCCCAATAAGTGAGTGGCCGCCATGGCCACCGCGTAGGCGACCCCCCGCATGTTGGGCAAAACCACGTTGGCGACGATGGCATGGCAAGGACCCGCATTGCTTAACAAGAGCGCGACCGTAAGGAATACTCCCAGCAGGATCGTACTTTCGCCGCGCCCGAAGACCACGAGCACTAGGCAGGGAATCGCAACCAGCATCGCGATGCCCGGAACCACGAACAGGGCTCGCGGATTGACCCGGGAGTAGCGGTCAGACAACCACCCGCCGAGGACCATGCCCACGATCATGGCCGTGGGCACGATCATGGCCAGCCCCAGGTTCGCCCGCGCCGCGGGTACATCATGGACGACAACCAAAAAGGTTGGCAGCCAGACGATCAGACCGCCGATTGCAAACGTGGAGAATGCCAGGCCGAAGACGGAATAGGTGTAAGAGGAGTTGACCATCAGGTCAACGTAATCTTCCCGACTCGGCCCGACTCGCTCGTGCAGCCGTAATCGATGTTCCTCGACACCTTCACTTGAGCCACGCACCGGATTGGGCAGCACCAGCGCGAGCAAAGCGAGTATGAGTCCCGGAGCCCCGGCGACCAGAAACGCCGTGTGCCATGTCGCGGCTCGGGCGATTTCCGAGCCCAGGGACAGCGCCAGTGCCGCGCCGATAGGCAGCGCCAGGTAATAAGCCGACAACACCCGCGCACGCACGCCCCGCGGGAAAAGATCCATCAGGATCGTCAGCGCGATGACGCCGAACGTCGATCCACCAATACCCACCAGCGCGCGAGCCAGTTGAACCTCATCGTAGGACCTTGCCAGGCCGGTACCAATGGTCGCCAGGCTCCAGACGGCTATGCCGATGGCCATCAAGCGCGGGCGTCTGAGCCGGTCGGCCAGATAGCCGACGAACGGGGCCCAGACGGCATAGCTGATCAAGAGCACCGTGGCCAGCCATCCCGCCTGGGCGTCAGTCAGCTCCAGCTCCTCGCTCACTGGCCGGATCACGGCTGGAAGCAGCCAGCGATCCACGGATTCGAGCAGATGAACCAGGAACAGGACCGCAAATACACCCCACGCCCACCGCGCCGTGACGCCCCTGAGCGGGGCGGCAGTTGGCTCGTCCACGCGTGGGCCGGACGAGAATCCAGGCGCGGCTCCGGCTCCAGATCCATTGCTGCCCTGCATTGTCAAGATCGATCTCCAGGGTCGGTCGATCGCGGCTCCTGGCTGGTGGTGCGAGCCGGTCTCGAAGGTGCATTATGCCCAGATTCACTTCCGTTCGAGAACCTGCGCAGCGGCCGAAACAGTCCTGCTTCCGACCCCCGGCCTCACGTCCCTTAAGCGAGGCCAAAGCCGATCGTACGCCAGGGTTAATCGGTCGTCCAGAGTGCAGTCGGTGCAAGACTTGCGCCAGAGTTCGTGACTGGGCGATGTCAATCTGCTCGGACCGGATCAGGCCGGAGGCGACGAAATAAAGAACCAGCGAAGAGGATCGGGAATGCCCGCGACTTCTATCTGACTCCATCCTCCGGGCCAGCGGTCCGAAACCACTTGACATTTCAGTGATTGACCTGTAAACTATTTAGGCAGTGACAATCGTCGGGTCGTCAAGGAGTCTTCCCCAGGTGGCCACGCGCAAGCTTCAGCACGAGATCGGCAAGCGGCAGCCGTTCGTTTCGCTTGAGGAGGAGGCGACACTCAGTCTCTTACGGACGAGCGACCAGATGCAGATCCATTTCACCAGGCTGTTCCGGGAGTATGGAGTGACCTCATCGCAGTACAACGTATTGCGGATCTTGCGTGGCGAGGGACAGCCATTGCCAATTCTCGAGATCGCGGAACGCACGGTGACCGTCGTACCCGGAATCACCGGGCTAATCGACCGACTGGAGCAGGCCGGCATGGTGCGCCGCCAACGGTGCTCCGAGGATCGGCGCGTGATCTTTGTCGCCATCAGCGAGCAGGCATTGAAACTCCTGGACCAACTTGACGGCCCGATTCGCGACCTGCAACGGCGAGCGCTGTCGCACCTGACGCCCGTCGAGCTGAAAACCCTGATCCGCCTGCTCGAGAAGGTGCGGAAGTCCTCGCCGGAGGAGAGTTCCTGATTTTTTTTTCACAAATAGTTGATATGTCAGTAGTTGACATGTTAAGAACAGGGGAATGTTATGATTCGGACCAGACTTGCCGCGGACCGAGGCCATGCCGACTTTGGCTGGCTGAAGACGAGTTACACTTTTTCGTTCAACACCTACCACGACCCGGCGCACATGGGATTTCGCGCACTCCGGGTGATCAATGAAGACGTCGTGTTGCCCGGGCAGGGTTTTGGCACGCACGGGCATCGGGACATGGAGATTATCACGTACGTGATGCAGGGCGAGCTCGAGCACCGCGACAGCCTGGGCAACGGAGGAATTATCCGTGCCGGCGAACTACAGCGAATGACGGCCGGGACGGGGATCCGCCACAGCGAGTTTAATCCCTCATCCAGCAAACCCCTCCATCTTTACCAGATCTGGATCTTACCCGATCGCCAAGGGCACGCACCCAGCTACGAGCAGAGAGCGATCGAACCGGGAGGTGGGGCCTCCTCGCTGCGGTTGATTGCCTCGCCTGACGGCCGGGATGGCTCGCTCACGATCCATCAGGATGCGCAGGTCCTGCTTGGAACGCTCGAGCCCGGGCAATCTCAAGTCTACTCGCTTGAGCCCTCGCGGCACGCATGGATTCAGATCGTCCGTGGTTCAGTCTTGATGAACGGCCAAGTACTGAAAACCAGCGACGGCGCCGCGGTCAGCGGCGAGCCTTCGTTGCGGCTCGAGTCCGACGAGGCTACCCAGGTGATGTTGTTTGATTTGCCTTGAAGACGATCCTGAGCTTCTTACCGCCAGATCGCCAGCGAACTGATAATTTCGGAGAAAGAGCTCCACGTCCCGACTCAAGCACAAAGATCGGCGGAGGTAGGAAGAGAATTCAATAACGAGGTAAGATCAAGTGCGGACGAATTCAAGCTGCACGCCAGACGCTCACTACGTCTCAGTCGTGGACCCCAGCTGAGTGAATCGAGCCGTTCGGAAGGTGTCACGATGTTCCCATCGACAACCGCTGAAAACTTCCGGTCTTGGGACAAGTTCCTCGACGTCTACTACGGACCGATTCCGACCTCTCTCTGCTTGATGCCCTTTGTCGGCGAAGGTCGGCGGACGACCTGGCACAGAGCTTTTTCTTGAAAATGTACGAGAAAGACATCCTGGAGAAACGAACCTCGATCACAGGACGGTTCCGCAACTGGCTCTACATCGCGGCTCACCGCCACGCCGTGGATGAATTTGCAACATCCAACGACGTCCCGAGCAACCCGAATTCGTTCGTGGTGCAGGAGCCGGTCGACAAGTGCTTTGCTGGATCAGAAGACACCACGTTCGATGCCGACGAGTTCTATGCTTTGAGCATTCTTCACTTGGCCGTCGGGCGGGTGCACAGGCATTTGATCGAGAAGGAAAGTCGGATCTTTGGATGATCTTCGAAGAGCTGGTACTTGCCCCGCTGATCCCCGGGCGCGTTCCTGAAGACACGCGAAGAGCTCCTGACAATGTTCCCCGGCCAAGGGCCTGCCTTCCTTGACAACCGTGTTACGACAGTCAAATGCGTCTTTCGTCGTATCCTTCCAGCACTGATTCCCGCCGACCCGACCGAGAGCTTGACCTCTGAATAACGCTTTGAGGAGTTCCTGAGCATATCCTTGCACGCGTCGAAGAGCAGCCGGCTCTGGCTGGCCTTTCTGACGAATCCGATGCCCGGACCAGAGGACTCCGCCGCCTCTTCGTTCGATCTCGCGGCTCGGTCATCCGCTGAAGAAATGCCTCGTGACAGTGGTTTCTCAGGACAGCCTTGACGACGAACTCAGGGTCTTGCTGGGGTTCTGGCTGGAAATGCCCATGCCCGAATACCTTGATGACCTCGAAGGAGTGGGTCCCACCCTGGCGGCTGCGATCCGTGACTCGCGGCCCTACCGCCTGCCCGGTCGGCCCCGCAAGCACTTCCTCCGATCAGTCTGAAAAGGCTGATCGCCTGGACTGATTCTTCGTACTCCTCGATCCCGCCCGAAGAGCTGCTAATCTTGTTCGAGCGGCTCAAGTTATTCGCCAAGCGAGTCCACCGTTCCACTAAACACGGAGGCAAGTCAAGACACCTCGCACGGCGCGACTCCACTCAGAACTCAATGCCTCTGGAGGTGCGCAGGTCCTCTACATCTAGCCGTGCGTTGGCATTGACCCTTTGTGGTGCCCGGATCGTCGGAATCGGTGACGATCGATACCGCAAAAACGTCTCTTGGTCGCTCAATCAGTCGTGGCTAGATTCCGGCCTCCGTCCCGTCTTCCTTGACGCTCTCCAGCGGCTTGACCTCCCACGCAATTCCTGAGTCCGCCGCCGCTACCTGAGACTGTCGATAAACGCAAGCTTGCCTTTCTGCCTCCCCTCATCCCGAGGCCTGTTCGGATGACCAGGGCGCGGCCGGGTACCCCTGTTGCGCTGCGCCGGTCGTGCGCTTCGCTTGCCACCAGGATCATCGTCCGGACCTTTCGACACGCAAAATCGTCGCGGCAAGCCGGCGAATTCCGAACCAGGTTGCCAGGAGCTGGAAGTCGAGCCCGCGGCCAGCGTCTTTAGAGAGGAAACGTTCCACAGAGGGAAGTGAGGATACACGATGAAGATGTTTCAGCCATCCGTTCGCGCCTTGTTATTGGGCTCCGTCTTCTTCACTGGAACCCGCGGCGTCGCGCTTGCCGACCACCGGGACGAGCTCACTTCGAAGCTGCGGACCGCAAGCGAGAAGTTTTCCGAGCTCCAGGAGAGCCGCACTGCTTACTTCGCCAGGTCGGAGATCACCGGACATCATGGTCGAACAAGATCGGGCGATCTGATCCGCATATTCGCCAGCTTGAGTCGTTATCGCCGGACTGCCGCGCCCAGGAACGGTGCTCCCGATGGAACAACCTTCAGGAAGGTGTCCGTCAAGACTTGCTCGTGCTCCGGCAACAGTTACCGAGACGACCGCACTCTCGAGGACTCAAGTTCCGCATAGGAATTGACAAGATAACTCTCCGTCATCCGAGACGAGCGAGCGGCTTCAGGCAAAGTACTCGTGCGACAGCTTTTGCTCGAAGCTCATAGGCTCCAGTCGGAGGCCTCGCGCCTTCTCCGCCTCGGCTGCCGATTCCGTCGCGAGGTCAGCCACCTGAGCCGGGCGAGGTCGTCCACGGGCGAGGCTGCGCAGGCCAGCACGCGGGTCGTCACCTCGTCGCTCGGTAGCCCCCAGCATTTCCTAGCGGCCTTCAAACAATTCTCCGCAGGCAAACAGACTGTCGAGATCAAGATTCCCGATGCGCCGTTCCAAATCCAGACGAGAGATCGGCATGGCTAGCAACTTGACAGATGAGAGTTCGCTAACGACTTTCCAAGCCCGGATAGGACATTTCTGAATGTCATTGACAAGGCAACCGCTCAAGTGCGAGAATTTCGGCGAGCAGCACAGAACGAGGATTATCCAGACCGGAAATCCATGCTAAGCGCGTTCAACGAATTGACGACGATTGTTGAACGACGCACATCGAAATGAAGCACGAGATTGGCGCCCAGGACGTGCACCTGGACAGCGAGACGATCAGGTCCAGCGTATCGGTCGAAGACATCACAACGCGGTGGCATCCGACTTCATCGAACTGAGAGCGATTGCATAAGGTCGTGGGCCAGTTGCCGCTATGGCGGCTGAACCTGAAAAGGCATAAAGGGATCGATCGCTGTGATCAGCGTTGGTGCTCGCCTTCGTCTTCCGAAACCTCAACCTAAGACGGGTGATAAGTGGGACCTGACGAATGATTCCAGGCGTTTGAGTAATCCAGGTCGAGAATCGTGCCTCATAGGTCAATCAGAGTGATCATTCAGCTCGCCACCCTCCGGGGAATAAAGGTGTCCTCCCATGAACCGTCTGCCACGACTCGCGCTGACTGACCTTGCTTCGATGCGACGCGGACTGCTCGCGCAACGAAGGCGGTCTCTGCACCTGAGGCCCCTGCTCGAGGGCCTGTAGGACCCGGATCGTGATGTCCACGATCACTTGGAATACGACGACCGCTCCCACCGGCGGCGACTGGGACACTGCTGCGAACTGCGTCGGGGGAAAGGTCCCGGGACCTTCCGACACCGCCAGTATTACCACATTGCAAAGTCCCCGGAATCGTTTCCTTGAACTCAGATGCAGCAGACTCCATTCTCAGCCTGACCACTGATTCCACGACGACGCTGGAGGTGATCACCGGCTCGCTTTCTCCGCCGCATCCAAATCCACGATCGGCGGCCCGGTTACGTGCTTGCGGGCGCGACTTTGAGCGTGGGGGCCGGCTCGATGCTTCACGATCGGTGCTGGTCAGACCTTACGGAGATCGGGCGCTGAGCTTTGCCAGCGGCGACTCGGTCGCTGTGGACGGCATACCGGCAGCTTCAGCGGTATCCCCGGCCGGCGAGATCGCCGTCGCCGCCAACCTCTCGAGCACGCTCAATGCCATCGGCACCAACTTCACCACCAACGGCGTCGGCAACCTCATCGTCGGCGCCGGCGGGCACCTCACCGCGGCCAACAGCAGATTCACCCTCTCCGAGCTCTCGCTCGACACCGCCAGCGTCTTGAACCCGGGCGACCTCACCGGCGACATCTTCGACCAGGCCATCGCCGTCCCCTACAACGACGTCCAGTACCTGGCCGACAACATTAGCTTCCAGGACATCGACATCAACGCCAACGGCAGCGTCAACAGCGGCACGCTCGCCCTGAACTCCATCGGCACCAACCCCGCCAACCTCCGCTACGTCTTCCCGGGCAACTTCGCTGTCTCCTCCTCACCACACTGAGCGTTGGTGCCAATGTCTCCGTCCTGATCCAGGCGGCCGCGACGCTACTGATAACGGTACTTTAGCTTTGCCAACGGCGATTCCGTCGCTCGGTCGGCACTACCGGCGCTTCGGCGGTGGCCCCGGCCCGTGCAGATCGCCGTCGCCGCCAACGGCTCGGCACGCTCAATGCATACCAACTTCACCACCAACGGCGTCGGCAACCTGATCGTCGGTGCCGGCGGGCACCTCACCGCGGCCAACAGCAGATTCACCCTCTCCGAGCTCTCGCTCGACAACGCCAGCGTCCTGAACCCGGGCGACCTCACCGGCGACATCTTCACCAGGCCATCGCCGTCCCCTACAACGACGTCCAGTACCTGGCCGACAACATTAGCTTCCAGGACATCGACATCAACGCCAACGGCAGCGTCAACAGCGGCACGCTCGCCCTGAACTCCATCGGCACCAACCCCGCCAACCTCCGCTACGTCTTCCCGGGCAACTTCGCGGTCGCCTCGGCGACACTGAGCGTTGGGGCCAACGTCTCCGTCCTGATCCAGGCGGCCGCGACGCTGACGGATAACGGTACTTTGAGCTTTGCCAGCGGCGACTCGGTCGCTCTGGACGGCACTACCGGCGGCTTCGGCGGTGGCCCCGGCCCGTCGCAGATCGCCGTCGCCGCCAACGGCTCGGGCACGCTCAATGCCATCGGCACCAACTTCACCACCAACGGCGTCGGTAACCTCACCGTCGGCGCGGGGACTCCTCACCGCGGCCGACTGCAGCTTCGCCTTGACCAGCGTGACGTTGGACTCCGGCTCGAACGACACTCTCACAAAAACACGGTCGTCTTTTCAGGCCAGCTTGCGATCAACAGCGGCGCCACCATCAGCATTTCCGGCAACGACTTCAGCAAAGTCTATGCCCAGGGCATCGTCGCCACGGGTGACCCCAATGCCACGATCAATCTTGAATACGATTACTGGGGAACGACAGTTCCATCTCAGATCGAGGCAAAAATCCTCGACCACAGCACAGACCCCACTCGCCCCACAGTCAATTACCAACCCTATGTTAGCTTCACGAGCGGCACGGTCGCCAGCCCGGCAAGCGCGACGTACAGCCCCTCTCAACCAGGCTCTCAATTTGATCGCCAACCGTTACTGATTCGGCGGGCATCACGATCAACGAGGGGACCGAGACATTTACGATTCTGAACGGCACACTGGTGATTGGCGTACCAACCACAGTGCCAGTCACTAACGGTGCCGCTTCGGCTATGTACACACTACCGGGGAACACGCTACCGGGAAAGTACATGATCGAGGCGTCATACAGCGGCTCGGGCAGCGACTTCTTGCCCTCGGTTGACACCAGCCAGTTCCTGACCGTCAGGCCGGCGCCGGCCACGCAATTGATGATCCAGACGCAGCCTTCATCGGCGTCGACGGCGGGTCAGACATTCGCGACTCAGCCGGTTATCTATGAAGAGGATCAGTACGGAAACATCGAGACCGGCGACAACACCACGGTCGTGACGGTGGCGCTCGGCAGCGGAACCGGCCCGCTCCAGGGGACAGTCACCGCTACAGTCGTAGGAGGCGTGGCCACGTTCACCAACCTGCGCGACAACACGGCCGAGAACATCACGCTCAAGTTCTCCAGCGGGAACCTGGCAGCGGCCGTTTCCAACAGCATCGGGGTGAGCCCGGCGGCGGCGGCCAAGGTCGTCTTCGGCCAGCAGCCGACGAACGCGACCGCTGGCGCCCCGATCAGCCCGGCGGTGACGGTCAAGGTGGAGGACGTGTACGACAATCTGGTCACCACCGACGCCTCGACCGTAACGCTCACGCTGGGCAGTGGGACGTTCGAGGGCGGCTCGAGCACCGCCACCGCCACGGCATCGGGTGGCGTGGCCACCTTCGGCGGCCTGAAAATCGACGCGGCGGGCAGCTACACGCTCTCGGCTACCGATGGGTCGCTCACGGCCTCGGGGGCGAGCAACACTTTCACTATCGGCGCAGCGTCGGCCAGCCAGCTTGTCTTAGGCCAACAGCCGACAAACACGACCGCCGGCGCCGCCGTTAGCCCCGCGGTGACGGTGAAGGTGGAGGACGCTTACGACAACCTGGTCACCACCGACACCTCGACCGTCACCCTCACGCTCAGCACCGGGACGTTCGACGGCGGCTCGAAAATTTCAACCACGGCGGCTTCGGGGGCGTCGCCACTTTCGGCAGCCTGAAGATCGATTCCCTCGGCAGCTACACGCTGTCGGCGACGGATGGGTCGCTGAACCCTTCGGGTGCCAGCAACAGCTTCTCAATCAGCCCGGCGACGGCCACTAAGGTCGTCCTCGGCCAACAGCCGACCGACGCGACCGCGGGCGCCGCCATTAGCCCGGCAGTGACTGTGAAGGTCGAGGACGCATACAACAACCTGGTCAGCACCGACACCTCGACCGTCACCCTCACGCTCAGCAGTGGGACGTTCGAGGGCGGCTCAAGCACCGCCACCGCCGCCGCATCGGGTGGCGTGGCCACTTTCGGCGGTCTGAAGATCGACGTGATGGGCAGCTACACGCTGTCGGCGACCGATGGCTCGCTGTCGCCCTCGGGCGCCAGCAACAGCTTCGCGATCAGCCCAGCGACGGCGACCAAGGTCGTTTTCGGCCAGCAGCCGACCAGTACGACCGCGGGCAGCCGCCATCAGCCCGGCGGTGACCGTGAAGGTGGAGGATGCATATAACAACGTGGTCACCACTGACAGCTCGACCGTGACGTTGACGCTGCAGCGGCGGGACGTTCGACGGGGGCGCAAGAACCGCCGCCGTCGCCGCATCGGGCGGCGTGGCCACCTTCGGCGGCCTGAAGATCGACGTGACGGGCAGCTACACCCTGTCGGCGACAGATGGGTCGCTGACGCCTGCGGGGGCGAGCAACAGCTTCACCATCAGCCCCCCGATGGCTTCCAAGGTCGTCTTCGGCCAGCAGCCGACGAATACGGCCGCCGGCGCGCGCCATCAGCCCGGCGGTGACCGTGAAGGTGGAGGACGCGTTGGGCAACGTGGTCACCACCGACACCTCGACCGTGACGCTGACGCTGAGCAGTGGGACGTTCGAGGGTGGATCGAGCACCGCAACCGTGGCCGCATCGGGCGGCGTGGCCACCTTCGGCGGCCTGAAAATCGACGCGGCGGGCAGCTACACGCTGTCGGCGACCGATGGGTCGCTGACGCCCGCTGGCGCGAGCAACAGCTTCACGATCAGCATTGGGGCGGCCGACAAATTGTCTTCGGCCAGGAGCCGACGAATGCGACCGTGGGCTCCGCCATCATCCCGTCAGTGACGGTGAAGGTGGAGGACGCTTTCGGCAACGTGATCACGACTGACAGCTCGACCGTGACGTTGACGCTGAGTAGTGGGACGTTCGAGGGCGGATCGAGCACCGCCACTGCATCGAGACGGTGTGGCCACCTTCAGCGGCCTGAAAATCGACGCCGCGGGCAGCTACACGCTGTCGGCGACCGATGGGACGTTGACGCCCTCCGGAGCAAGCAACAGCTTCGCGATCAGCGCGGCGGCGGCCAGCCAACTTGTGATCCACACGCCTCCGTTTGCGTCGGTGGTCGCGGGGACCCCGCTCACGGATCCCATCGTGATCTATGTAGAGGATCAGTACGGCAACCTCGTGACGAGCGACAACAGCACCGTGGTGACGGTGTCGCAGGCCAGCGGCAGCGGGACGCTCAAGGGCACGACCACCGCCTCTGTCTCGGGCGGCATCGCGTCGTTCGACTTCCTGGAGAACGACACAGCCGGGATGCTCTCGCTCAAGTTCTCCGCCGGCAGCCTGCCTTCTGTAACCTCGAAACCAACCACCGTGACGCCGGCTCCGGCGTCCTTGCTGAAAATCGCGACCCGGCCGCCCGGGAGCGTCGTCGCGGGCAAATCGTTCGGAATGTCTGTCGATGCCTATGATGCCTTCGGTAACCTGGCCACATCCTTCGCAGGCTCCGTGACGGCGGGATTGGCCAGCGGCTCCGGCACTCTGAGTGGTACGACCACCGTGACGGCAAACAGCGGCGTGGCCAGGTTTAACGACCTGGTCGACACCACGAGCGGGCCCATCTCGCTCAGCGTCGGCAGTGGCACCCTGACCGGGGACACTGCAAGCGGTCCCACCGTCAGTCCGGCGGCGGCGACCCGGATCGTCTTCGGCCAGCAGCCGACCAGTACGACCGCGGGCGCCGCCATCAGCCCACCGGTGACCGTCAAGGTCGAGGACGCGTTCAATAACGTGGTCACCACTGACAGCTCGGCCGTGACCCTGACTCTCAGCAGCGGGACGTTCGAGGGCGGCTCGAGCATGGCCACCGCCGCAGCAGCGAGCGGGGTGGCCACCTTCAGCGGCCTGAAAATCACCGTTCCGGGCAGCTACACGCTATCGGCGACCGACGGGACGTTGACCTCGCCGGTCGCAAGCAACAGCTTCACCATGACGCCGCCTCCGACGGTCGTGGGGAAGGTTCTGTTCACGCAAAAGACCAACAAGAGGGGCAAGCCCGTAGGCAAGGCGACATTTGCCGGCTTCGAATTCGACTTCAGCACGGCAATGGATCCGGCCACGACTGCAAACAAGGTCGACTACTCACTAGGTACGTACGTAACCGTGAACCAGAAGGTGGGCAAGAGGACCGTCAAGGTCCTCCAGCTCAAGCCGCTCGGATTCACTCTTTCGAGCTACAACCCGGCGAACAATTCGGTAAGGCTGGTCCCGGTCGGCAAACAGACATTCGCGAAGGGGGGACAGATTACATTGTTCGCCACGACCGGCGGGATCAGCAGCAGCGCCGGCGTCCTTCTGGACGGGAACGGTCATGGCTCTCCGGGCGATAACGGGACGTTCACGATCCTGAAAAACGCTAGGCGTATTACGCATCCGTAACGGCTATCGGTTTGGTACTCCCGCAACCTCACAGCCCAAGGATTGCGAATGTCAATACCCTGGTTGAATCTGGAACCCTTGAGTCTTGGAGTCGACCAGTAACTGGTGTCCCCCTGATACGAACGACACCAGGTTCACCATCCTGTGGGAAGCAACAGGCGTCAGGGCGGGTTGAGCTCCGCGATGCTGTCGTCTGTCGCCCCGAGTGGTCAGTTTGCTCAGTGCAAAGTCCTGGCGATGCGGAAGCCGTTGTAGATGCCCTCGAACCCCGGCAAATCCCCGGCACGGTGCGCCGAGCGGATATTCCGCGAGAGTACCGTGTACATTCCCCCTCGGCAAATGCGAGAGTCTTTATCAACAACTATTTCGTCTTTTGATATAATGTCGATAAAGAGATCTTTCTCCCTCGGTCGGCCGCTATCCGTCCGATCCAGGCACCATTCGTACACGTTCCCCAGCATGTCGAAGAGCCCCAGGTCGTTGGGCAGCAGGCTCCCGCACGGCCAGGCACGCTCTTGGCCTGTTCGCCAGATACCAGGCATACTTCCCGAGCAGCTCGACCGAGACACCATAATACCGGCTCGTCACCGTCCCCGCCCGGCAGGCGTATTCCCATTCCGCCTCGGTGGGCAGGCGATAGCCCGTGCGCTCGAGCACGTTGGCCGGGATCGTCATCCCTTCGGCGTAAGCCCCGTGCCTTGTTGGGCAGGTAGCACCACTGGTCCTCGGGCAAGCCCTCCTGCTTGCTCAGCCAGTTGCAGTAGGCGGCGGCGGTGTACCAGCTTGAGCCGATCCAAGGCCCGTCCGGATCGGGGCTGTATCTGCTCCAGGCGCTCGGGGTCATTGTCGTACGAATTTGGGGTTGGCTCGGACGAACCGCCGGAACTGCTCGACTGTCACCTCCTTGGTGGCGATGGCAAACCGGCGGGGGATGGCGACCGCGGTGCGGGGTCTCACCATCGGCATCCCGCTCCGGCTCGGTCTCGCGGCGAGCCCATGTGGAACTCGACCGGGCCTCGATCACGGCGAACGTCTGGCCCTGGCTGTTGACGAACCAGCGCCGCTCGCCCCGTCCTGATCTGGCTCAGCTCGGCGTCGGTGTCCTTGAGCTTCTCCTGCTTGCTTCCACTGCCGCAGAGTCCATTCGGCCGCGCCGTGGATGCCGGCATCGGGATCGTCGCGATAGAGGTCGAGCAGCTTGTCGGTCAGCCGCTCTCGCTCGCTCGGGAGGCAGAGTCCTCGGCCCGTATGTCCCCAGGGCCAGGATCAATGCCCGCCGTATCGAGGTCTCGCGGATCGAAGAGGATGGCGTCCATGCTTCTGGCTTGCCGACGGTGGACGCGGGCCGAGGACTCGAGTCGGTCGAACTCCGCGGCAAGGACCTTGCGGATCAGCACCCAGCGGCTGCAGCCAGTTGACGATGAAGCTGCGGAGCCGCGGGTCGGGGCTGTGCCTTCAGGAAGGGCCAGACCGCCTCGGCCTTGCCCATGCGGACCAGGGCCACCGCCGCTCGGCCTGCCGCTCGGCCAGCCGGTCCTTGCCATCCTCGCCGAGCGGTCGTTTCCGGCGGTCGAGGCCCTCTTGGCGAGCTCGGCCTGGAACATGAGGCAAGACCTTCTCCGTTTGACGCTCGGCGACCGGGAAGAGGGTCGGGAACGCCTTTGGGTCGGCGATCCATGAGCAGCTCGGCCAGCAAGTCCGGATCGTCGCGGCGTAGTCGGCGAGGATGTTGGTGGCCAGGATGTGCTCGGTCTCGGGGCGAGCCGTGTCGCGAAAGATCGCGGCCAGCGGGCCGATGAGCCGGCCTCGCACGGGGCGGAGGGCGTCGAGCCAGGCGCCGAGGTAGACCGGGGTTGACCGCCACAGCGCCTGGGCCAGCTTGGCGCCGACGGTCGGCCCAGTGCGGACTCTCCGGGTCGTAACGGCCAGGGCGCCGGCGGCGGCAGGCAGGCGGAGGTCGCTCGGGCTTGGCCGCCTCCAGGACGGTCCACAGTTTCGGGATCAGCTCGATCCGGTGCGGTGTCAAGCCATCGCGCAGCACGGGCATTTCGGTCGGGGACGGCGTCGAGCAGTCGCGTCTCCAGGTACGCGAACCTGAGCCGGATCCACGGGCAAGAGGGCGAGGCTGGCGTGGAGCTTTTCCTGGCTGGAGTCGCTCGGCGGCTCTGGATCACCGATCTGAGTCGTGGCGATCCGCCCAGCGGCGATAGTCCGCGAGTTCGCTGACGATGGCAGGGACATCGGTCGATGTCTCGGCCGTCCTCAAGCGACTCGACCAGCGCCGACGCTCGGAGGATTCCGGAGCCCTCGATGCCGCCCCAGCTCAGCCAGTGCGATCAGCGCGGCCAGCACCCAGCGCCCGCAAGCCATGCACCCGCCCGGCCCGCCGCATCATCCGCCGTTGCGGGCTCGGTCCAGTCCTTGGCGGCGTCAGCAGCCGGATGCTCGCCCATTCCGAGACCGAGGGCAGGTGGCGGTTCTCGGGCTTGGCGTCCCAGATCGCCGCGCGTTCGGCCAGTCGCAGCTCGGCCCGGCCCCGGCGGGTCTCCCGCTGCTTGCGGGTCAGCCAGTCGCGGAGCGAGTGGACGAGGTAATCGTGGGTGAGCTGGTAATACCGCTGACCTTCCCTGGCCGGGCTGCTCGGCCTCGGCCGCCGAGCCCTCGGGGTCGGTCGGCGTGATCAGCCGCAGCTCGCGGTCGAGGATGCGGATCAGGTCGTCGAAGTCCCGGGGCCGGCTCGCGTAGCCCGAGGCCTCGCGCAGCTCGGCCTCCGACCGCATCTGGCCCTTGATGTCGGTGCCGTCTCGGGCAGGAGGGCCTTCAGAACGGCCTGCGCGGCCTTCTGGTGCAGGCGGTGCTCGGGGGGCGCGGTCGGGCGCTGAAGGTCTCTTCGAGGAAGGTCACGCCGACCCCTGGTGCCGCCGACGTCCTTCAAGGTCGCCGGGGTCCAGGGCTTCCCCTTGACCATCTCGGCGAACAGGGCCAGCCGCACCGAGATGACCTTGCCGTCCTGGGCCAGCCCGGCGACCGACTGGTCGAGGAACGTTCGCTGCTCGGCGGTGAGGTCGGACGACTTCTCGGGCAAGACGCCGTAGGCCCGGCCGAAGGCCGTGAGGACCCGGCGGGCGTGGCAGGAGGTCGAACAGGTCGACGGCGGCCGAGTTCTCGCCTTCGACGAGGCGGATCTCCAGGTCCCTCATGAACCGGGTCGCCGCCATCCAGAAGTCGTCGCGGACCATGACGATCGCCTGGACGTGCTCGCCGTCGCATTGCCGCAGGGCGGCGACCAGCTCGGTGTTCTGCTCGTCCCGCGGGCGAAGAGCCACTGCTCGAACTGGTCGAGGACCAGCAGGACCTTCTGTGCCCGGCCGCAGGACGTGCCCGCCGCCGGAGCGCCGCCAGCGCATCGACGAGGCTCCAGCTCGGCGGGCAGTCGGGACAGGCCTTGCGCAGCCCTCTGAGCAGCCGGGCCTCGGTCTCCTCGGGCGTCGCCTCGATGTAGACCGGCAGGACGTGCTTGCCCAGCCGGGGCAGCAAGCCCGCCTTGACCAGCGACGACTTGCCGCAGCCCGACGGGCCGTAGATCAGGCCGACCCGGAAGGTGGTGTCGGGGTCGGTCGATTCGATCCGGGTCTTCCAGAACCGGAGGCTCTCGGGCAGGCCGTCGCGGTCGCGGGGGCCGGGGAGCAGCTCGAGGAAGAAGTCGGCGTCGTGCCGGTCGAACGATCTCAGCCCCTTGGGGATGATCTTGACGGCTCGCCCGTCGGAGTCGGATCGTCCGGAGGTGGGCGGCGAGCGGAGTCGACCTCCTGGGTCGATACAGGCGGCCGGGCTGACCGTGCTCGGGGCGGCCTGCCGGCAAGCCCGACGCCGCGTCGGTCTCGAGGAAATGCCGCAGGTCGTCGGCCATGTCCCGGGCGGTGCTGTACCGCTCCGACGCCCGCTTGGCCAGCGCCTTCTGGCAGATCCGCTCCAGCTCCGTGGGGATCGTGTCGTCGATCTGGCGGAGCGGGCGCGGCTCGGCGGTGGCGATCTGATCCATCACCTCGGCTCGCGTCTCGCCCCGGAACGGCTTCGGCCGGTCAGCAGCTCGTAGAAGACGACGCCCAGGCTGAAGATGTCGGAGCGGCCATCGACCCGGTGCCCCTCGCCGCGGGCCTGCTCGGGGCTCATGTAGGCGGGCGTGCCGGCGAGCCTGGCCCCCTTGCCGTAGTCCTCGTCCTTGAGGGCCAGCCCGAAATCGGCCACCCAGGGCTCGTTCGAGACGTCGATCAGGATGTTCGCCGGCTTGATGTCGCGGTGGACCAGGCCCCGGGTATGGGCATGGTGCAGCGCCACGGCGACCACCGCCGCCAACTCCACCGACTCGCGGAAGGAGGGCTGGCCCTGCCTCAGCCGCTCGGCCAGGTCGCTGCCCTCGACGTACTTCGAGACCACATAGCAGAGGCCGTCGTCGGTCCGGCCCACGTCGTAGACCGGAACGATGTTCGGGTGGTCGAGCTTGGCGAGGGCGCGGGCCTCGGCCAGGTAGGCCTCGACATCCGCGGGCCGGCGACCCGTTCCGGGTTGGGCACCTTGATCGCCACGGGGCGGTCGAGCTCGTCGTCCTGGCCAGGTAGACGCGCCCGAAGCCCCCCTGCCCGAGCGGCCGGACGACCCGGTAGCGGCCGATCTGCAGAGGATCGCCAGGCCGAGGGCCCGAGCTCCTCGCCGGAGGGTAGTCGGCTGTGAGTTTCAGACCAGTAGTTGAAGTTTTCCATCGGATTGATCGGTCGTCCTAACTTCAGTTGAGAAATGTAGGTCGCCGACTTTGGCGTCACTGGTGGGCGCCGAGTGATATCACGATTCTATCCGAAATTCCGATTCACCACCATTAACCACCAGGTGAGTGCTCGCCCGCCAGCGGGCCTGTCTTCGATCGTGGCGTCGGGAGACCCTGCTAGAATGGCCTAGGAGGTTCATCAAGGCCGAGGCGATCGACCACGTCCATCTGCGCCACGGGAGGGTTTGGGATGTCAGCAGTATTTCTTCAGGGGCCGCAGTTTGCGAGCCAAGACGCTCTTCCTGCGCTACCCGTGAGGCTGGAGCCCATGAAACCCGAGGCGGTAGCCCAACATCACGACGTGTCGGTAGACGCTGTCCGGGAAGCGATTCATTACTATCTTCGCAATGCGGCGCTGCTGCAGAGGGAACGCGAGGAAGACTGGACCGAAAGCGAAGCCCGCGGCCTGGCCGCAGCTCCGCCACTCGAGTGCGGTGCTCGAATCGAGACATGAGGATTCAAAGCGACGATGATTCTGCTCTGAGCAATGACCTTTGGCCGGTTGAGGGTAAGACGTCAGGAGTCAGAATGCCGATTGTATTGGGAATTGGCTAGGTCGTTCTTCTTGGCGTAAGGGTGCAAGACGCGGTTCGCGCCGTCCAAGGCTGGTGATAGGATGTCAAGCCGAGTTTCCCAAATTATCAATCTCCGGAAGTCCAAGGAGGGACCTGCTATGCCGTTCCGTAAGTCACCGTCGATGGATCGCACCGGGGTCGGGCAAATGGCGAAGGGGTGGGGGAAAATCGTGGCGCGACGGGTTCACGAAGAGGTCGGGCCTGAGCTGGACCTCGACGCCGACGATATTGAACAAATGGCTGTGACTGCGGCCCGTGCTGTGGCCCAGGGAACCATCGAGGAACTCCTGGAGCAGAAAGCCTCGCTCCTGGGGGCCGAGCAGCCGTGCCCAAACTGTAAGCGGCTCTGTCCGGTGCAACGCGAGAAGCGAACCATTGACTTCTGGGGAGGCGAGGTCGTCTACGCCGAGCCAAAGTGCCACTGTCCGGCTTGCCGCCGGGATTTTTTTCCCTCAACGCGTGGGTTTGCGCCTCACCCCGCATAACTACAGTCCTTCAGTCCTCGGCAAGATCGTTCGTTCCTGCGCCCGCGAGCCCTCCTTTCAAGGGGCAAGCGAGGTCCTGGAGGACTTGGCCGAACTAACCATCAGTGCTCGGCAGGCCGACCGCATTGCCCAGGAGGTCGGTCAGCAATTGCAGGCTCAGCGGGATCAGCAGGTGGAACAAGTTCAGGCCCACACACTCCAACCCCACATCCAGACGCACCCGGCGTTAGCAGTGGTTGAGGTTGATGGCGGGCGGTTGCAGATCCGGGGTCAGGGAGAGGGTCCCGGGGCCCATAACGCGTCGTGGTGTGAGGATAAGATCGCGATGCTGGCTACGGCGGCGATCACCGCTTCGGACTCGGATCCCGAGCCGGATTTACCCGACTGCTACCGGGACAGGGAATACGTGGAAAAACTGATTCGCGGGATCAGCGGGGCCGGACTCATGGGCGAATCCGCCCCCCCGGCCGAGCCCGCCGTGGACTCAACTACCTCGGCTGTCGAGAACGAGGACCAGCCGCGGAAGAAGCCGGAACTCCTGGTGCGGACCTACGTGGCAACAATGTGCTCCAGCGAACAGTTTGGCCCGATGGTCGCGGCGGCAGCCCATTGGCGTAACTTCATGAATGCCCTTCACCGAGCCTTCGTGGGCGACGGCTCGGCCTGGATCTGGAAGCTCCACAAGCAGTACTTCCCGACCTTTGAGGCGATCGTCGATTTCTTGCATGTCTTGGGACATCTCTTCGCGGCCGCCAAGGCCGCGGCGACAGGCCTGGAGATGCGCTGGGAGCTGTTCGAGGGATGGGCAGAGGCATGTTGGAAAGGACAAGTACGCCAGGTCATCGAGCAACTTCGTGCCCTACGTGACAGCCTCGGACCGTTGCCGGATGCTGAGGTTGAAGAACTTGCCGACGACGATCCGCGGAGGATTCTCAACCAAGAGATTAATTACCTGGAGAACAACCAGGAGCGGATGGACTACCCGCGTTATCGCCAGCAGGGACTGCCCTGGACCAGCAGCCACATGGAGTCGACCGTGAAGCTCTTTAACAGACGCGTCAAAGGCTCGGAGAAGTTCTGGGGCCAGTCCGGAGCCGAGTCGATGCTCCAACTGCGAGCGGCGTTCCTGTCCGAGGACGATCGCTTGGAGAGACACATGAAGACGCGGCCGCTTAGCTCGTTCCGAATTTACAAAAGTAGGGAGAACAGGAAGGCTGCGTAACTACTCAAGAAAACGAACCGAGGCTTACACCCTTGGCGTAACTCCTGGCTAGCAATCAGATAAGTCTACACCTGCGTCAAAGGAGTGTCACTCGATAAATGGACGTAAATTTTTACTAGGTATCAACTTGCACCGAAAACCAAGCTCCAAGAATTGTTCTCAAAATGCGAAAAACGTAGCAAATCGTAGCATGTTGCCCTCCTGCCGGCAGGGGAGTGCGGTACCCAGCCCTGTGCGGTATCGACGGCGGACCGCGACGATTTCCGGAGATCGTGCTCAACGAACAATCTCCGCCGGTTGCTTGTTGGTCGCATGATTTCGTGTGTTTCGCATATTTCGTGGTGAATCCATTAAGTAGGCTGAAGAGATTTCCTGGACGTGATTCCCGAAAAAGCCTATAGGTAGGGCAAAGAAGCTGTCGTCGAGATGTTGCACGAAGCGGCATCTGCCCGGAACAGGAAAGGAATCCGAGAATGAGACGCATCTCGAAGTCTCGTGCTGGAAACGCTGGATGAAAAGGTCGATGTTGTCAGCGATTGCGGCTCCGATTGCGCCGGGTTCTCCACCCATCATCGCACCAGTCAGCCAGGGCTTGGTCATGAAGTTGTCTACCGACCACCAAGTCTACCACAGGGGTCAGCCTGTGGTGATCACGCTGACGGAGACGAACACCAGCCAGCACGAGATCACTGTCGGGTCAGGCCCCAGCCTTGGGGGCTTTTTCGTGACTCACAACGGCCGCAAGGTCTGGGCATCGAACGCGGAAATTCAGCCGATGTTTGTCCTGCTCAAGACGCTCGAGCCGGGCCAGTCGCTCACGCAGTCGGCGATATGGAACGGTCAGTCGAACATCGGACCCGCCTGGACCGTGAGCGGGCATCTCGTTATCGGCAGCCAGATCGAAGGTGTTCAGCCAGTCAATATCCAGGTTCGGCGGCACTGATCAGGCTGGTCAGAGTGGCATTCGCTTCCTGCGCTGACTCTTTATAGCGAACGAGGTCGCGCCGCCTTGCGCACGGTCGGCAGCAGAGACCTGAGGCTGATCGACAGGTTGTAACTTGCGACGGGAGGACTGGTTGCCGGTCGAACCTTGAGGTAGAAGGGCGTCCCCGCCCGCGAGTTGGCAATGTTCACCTGGTTCGTGCCCTGAGCAATGAGTCTTCCTCGCGCGTTGAACACCTGGATCCAGGCTCCCGGAGCGTTGAGCTGGAAGGGGCCCACCGCACCACTTTGGAAATCGAAGTATTCGACGGTCAATCCGGAGTTGAAGCTGAGATGGGAAAGGGTCGTCTGCGTGACCCGACCCAAGCGGGTCGCCGTTCGTGGACTGGTGTTTGTCGCCGGAGGAGCGGCGAGACGACCGGTGGAGATTGAGGAGTGGGGGGCGGAGTAGGCGTCGACACCACCGGCGGTGGAGCAGGCGCAGGCGGGTTGGGGGCCGAGCTCTGCGGTAGTGAGACGACGAGCCGGTAGGCGCCCGCGTCGAAGTAAGTCCCCGTGTCGCCCGTCACGGCCATGTAATAGCGCTGGCCTGGCACGACGGCTGGAACAGTCGCCGTCACGTTGTCGCTCCAGGCGGAGGGATTGCTCGCCTGCGCCAGCAAGGTTCCAGACGCGTTGTAGATGCTGATCTGAGGGCTGAGCATGCTGATGCTGCCGGCGGCCGCCGTAACCTGAAGAGGTCCCGAGGCATAGCTCGGCGCCACGAACGAATAATACTCGGTGCTGCCGATGCTGGAGAGCGAGACACCCGAAATCACCGCTTGATTGGAGGAGGCCAGGTTGCCGGAGAGGTCGATCGGATTGCCAAATCCGCCGCCGATACCTTGGGATTGGTAGCCGTCGAGCGTTCGTGCCCCATAGATCGCTTGAATTCCCGCAATGTCGCCGGGCTCCAGTCCGGTTCGAAGTCCTCCGTAGTCGGTGGCCATCACTTCCGCCGGGTTCGGAGCTTCATTTAACCCCAGCGAGTGGCCCGTTTCGTGAAGCATCACACTGTAGAGATCATAAGTTGAGCCAATATTGTAATTCATGGATGTGTTGATCTCGACGTCTCCCGCCGCCGTTGAGCCCTGGGGAGGAGGAAAATATGTCTGTGCCAGGGTGACGGTGGTGTCGGGAAACGAATATCCACCGAGGCGGATGTCACCGAACCGCGAGTCTCCCTGTGCCAGACCAAGCGTGTTGAGGTCGAAGGGCCCATCGGCAACCGGAGCGATGTTGATATTGGCCACGGATTCCCAGGTCGCCAGGGCCAGCGCGATTTGCCGCTCCCAGCTGCCGCTGGTCCCGAACCTGGCATTGAAAGTCGCGTTCAGATTATTGGATCCGTGGTCCCAGAAGACTCCATCGGGGGCGATACTATAGGTTATATGATTTGGGTTCGGCCAGCTTGTTCCGTAGAGAACATAATCGTACCCGGGGATGACGGTCATCAGCGACCGCTCCTCGAGACGGTCGCAGCAGAATCTGCGAATGCGCCGATCTTTACGATTTGCTCGTGGTTTCCAGAACAGCTTCGGTTCACGTCTTCCCTCCCTGCGCACAAGTCCGAGACGCTCTCCGAGCATCTCGAAGATGAACCAAGGCATCATCCACTCCGGCAATCGTTGGGCGACTCAAGGGTGTCCGGCGTGCCTGGCTCGTTCTGAAGTGATCGCTCGCCGGCCGGATTCGAGAATCTCTCTGCTGCCTCAATACAAGAAAAATAGCACATTTCTCCACGGTTTTCTCCGAGAAATCACGACCACCGTGATCTCAACCGCTACACTCGGAAGCTCGTGCCCAACATGAAGTGAGAATGCAAGTTTTGAGGGCAGTGTGTGCTCTAGGCGAGAGATGCCGAAAAGTCGTTTGAGGCAAGGAGCTCAGTTGCTAAGGCGGTCGGATTCTTGTGGAACTCGCTTTGGACTACCGTGAATCCGGGCGGCCGCGATCGTCAGACCGACGAACCCAAGAACCAGCAGCACCAACCAGACCGTTCCGATCCAGGGGAAGCTCCAGAAACGATCGAACAGAAAGCCGAAGTAGAGCAAGAAAGAGATCCCTGCGAAGTAAACCAGGATGACCCGCGCCGGGTCGCGGCGCACGCCCTGCTTGATGATGGTCTTGAGAATACGCCAGCCATCCCGGCCGGCGCTCAGCTTGCTGACTGTGCCGGCGATGCGCGGCCGGTAGGGGACAGACACCTCGAGCGTTCGCAACTTTCTGGTCACGGCCTCGATGGCCAGCTCAGTCTCGATCTCGAAACCCTCGGAGCGCAGCGAGACGGTTCTGAGAAACGTCGAGGAAAAGGCGCGGTAGCCCGACAGCAGATCGCCGGTACCCTTGCCGATCAAGAGGCGGAAGGCCGAACGGATCAGCAGGTTTCCCAGACCTCGAACTGGAGACATGGCGCCGGCACCAAGCTCCGGCTGGCGGGCGCCCACGACCATGTCGGCCACCTCTTCAAGAACCGGAGCGACCAAGAGCGGCGCGGCCTCGGCCGGGTACGTGCCGTCACCGTCCACAAGCAGGACGACGTCGCGGTCGCTCAGCAGGGCGAACGCCGCCCGGACAACGTTTCCCTTGCCTTGCTCGGCCACGGCTTCCACGCGAACGCCCAGTTCCCGGGCGACGTTCGGCGTACCGTCGGTCGAGTTGTTGTCGAGGACCACAATCTCCGCGCCGGGTAGTGCGATACGAAACTGGGCAATCACCGTGCCTATCGCCGCGGCTTCGTTGAAGCAGGGGATCGCGACGGCGATGCGCGGAGCGTTCTCCGCGGCTTGCAGATTCGTCACGGCGGTGGGTATCACGAAAGATCCACGGCTTTCCTTGTCATCACCTTGCCGACAGGCTGGCCTCGCCGCCCGTGAAGGAGACGGGTTGTTCGCTGACAATCGTGGTCACCAGCGTGGCCTGGTCCCCAGGTCGGCCTCGCCCCGTCAAGCGGATCAGCAGCGGGCTGGTGCCCTTCGGCAGTGTCACTTCGACCTCGCGCGGCTCGTTCGTGAGGTGGTTGGGACTGGAGATGACGACCTGCTTGCTCCCCAACCAGACCGTCAGGTTGGAGTAGGTCTCGATCACCACGCTGACTTTCTGCTCGATCGGCGAAGTCACCGGAATGTAGGCGTAAACCACGTTTTGCGGAGTGCCGGCCACCAAGGCTGTCAGGTTGGCCAGGCCCTCGGCATTGGCATCGAGCCGGCGCCAGGAAAGGACTTGCTGCCCCGGTCCGCGCACGGCCGCTCCCAGGTCGATCTTGGCATCTGGATTGATGGCAGGTTCTCGGCCCGATTCTGTGAGGGGTCCAATCACTTGGTACTGGCCGGCGATGCTCACGGGCTTACGAAGCGTGGACAGATAGGTGAGCAGATCGACGAGCTCTAGATCGGTCATTGTCTGGGCCAATCCCTCGGGCATGAGCGAGACGTCGCTGGTCTTGCGGTCCTCGATGTCTCCCGGCCTGATGGTGATTCGCTGGCCGTCGGCAGTCTTGACCACCAACCGATCCGCGGTGTCCTCAACGGCCAGGCCGGTAATCGTGCGGCCGTCCGCGAGCGCCAGTACGAGCGAGCGGAAGCTGTAGCCGATCGCGGCGCTGGGGTTGAGGATCGACTTCAAGAGCTCGTCCTTGCCGTACTTGGTGCCGATCGTCGAAAGGTCGGGGCCGACCCATTGTCCCTGGCCCTGAACCCGATGGCAGCTTGCACAGGAGCTCTGGCCGGGGCGAAAGAAGACGGCCCTGCCCTTATCAGGGTCGCCGTTGCGACGAAGCAACTGGCCAATTGGCGGCAAGACCCGGCCGTCCGCAATCCTGGGCATGGGCAGTACCTTGCCCGCCTGTTCGCGAATCTGCCGATCGCGATGGGTGATCAGCAGCGTGACTGCCTCCGTCTTGAGGTCGTCCGGCAGCTTACCCTCTCGGGCCAGCTCGATGATGCGCTGGCCCCCATCCTGGTGCTCGGCAAGGGCCCTCAGGGCCTCTCGCCTCAGCCCCAGCGGAAAGGCGCGCGCTGACCAGCTCCGTCAGCTTGGGCCGCGCGTTGTAGATGCGCGGCACGGTCCGCACTGCCGCCTCGGCGATCGGCGAGGAACTGGGCTTGCCGTTGGTTGCGGCGATCAGATGGTCGAGGAAATGGATGATCGGCCCATGGATCTCTCCGAGCGCCTCGTATCGACTCGACCCGATCTTGCTCCGGGATTTTCTCATCCATCGCGATCGACTGCAGAACATCGTCGTAGCGGGCATCGCGGCTGGCGGCAACGATCGCGATGCCCTGCGCACGCGTCCGGGGATCGAGCAAGGCCGCCAGAATCACTTTCTCGACGGATTCATGATCCTTCGCCCCACGCCACTGTCCGTCCAGGATCCGGCTCAAGACCGCGAGCAATTCCCGCTTGCGTGCGGGCTCCCCAGCTTTGTCGATCATCTCCGCCACGAGAACCGCCGCACCGGGGGACTTGAGCTGGCGGAGGATGTCGTCGGCCGCCTGCTGCAACTCGGGGGCGCCGAGGTAGGGCACGACTTTTCTCAGGAGGGGGACGACCTCGTTGCTGTGAACCCGCCAGGCCAGGCCCAGATACTTGGAGAGCGCCGAGGCGCGTTGATCGGGAGTGCCCGCGGCAACAAATGCCTCGTTCCGATCGACCGGGAAGAACGGAGGCAGCGCGACCCTGGCGTCAAAGCCGGATCGCTCCGGATCGAGCGGACCATAAAGCGAGCCATCGAAGAGATTCGACAGGAAGCTGCTCTCCCGCTTCTCGAGCGCCAGACCGAGGGCTTCAAGATACCAGCGGTCCTGGCCATCCCACGACGCGCTTAGTTTCCTGAGGGCATTGCCCACCTTTTCGGTGGGGAGGTTGCGGACAGCCAGGGCCAGCTCGCGGCGAACGCCGGGGTCGGGGTCTTCGGCCCTGGGAAGCAGAACGCCGAGGTGAGCCAGGGCAGGGGGGGGCCGCCTGGCCTCCGGCTTCGTGTATTCCACCTTACCGTTCTCTCGACAGTCGCGGCCGAGCATTCGGACGGCCTGCTCTCGGATCCGCGGGTCCGCGTCGTCGAGCGCCGCGCAGCACCGCCGAATCGCCGTCGATTGCCGCCAGGACCCACAGAGCCCGCGCCCGAAAGACGGGCTCGCCACTGGCAAGCAGGCGTTGCAACGGCCCGGCCGCTATCGGTCCGCGATCGATCAGGCCACGCCGTGCCGCATCTTGAGTGGCGACATTCGGCGACTGGAGCGCCTTGATCAATCCCTCAACCGATGCAAAGTCAACCGGCACTTTCTGGCTCTTGTCCCCCTGGGGCGCGACGCGGAAGATGCGGCCAGTGGTCTGATCGCTGAAGGCGTGGCCGCCGACACCGGCGTCGTACCAGTCGGCGACAAAGACGGAGCCATCAGGCGCCGTGCAGGCGTCGATGGGTCGGAACCACGGGTCGCTGCTGCTCAGCAAAACCTTGTACTCGGTGCGAAAGGCGGCTCCCTTTCGAGAGAGGGGGAAAAAGTTGACTTGCCTGGTGCCGGCATCAACCTCGAGCACGCCGCCCTGGTACTCCTTGGGCAGAAGATCTCCTTCGTAGATCATGATTCCCGCGGGGCTGCCGTTGCCCGTGCCCACGAGCTTGGGAACGTTGCCGGGCACGTCCTCTCCCCAGTGTCGAGGGCTGCCGGGAGTATGATAACCGTAGCGGCCGCCGTCCATCGCCCAGATCACCCGGCAGCCGCGGTTGCCGTCATCGTCGTTGTCGCTTGTGAAGATGTTGCCGAACGAGTTCAAGCAGGTCTCGTAATTATTTCGCTGGCGATCGCAGATGACCTCGAATTCCGTACCGTCGCGGTTGGCCCTCAAGGTGTTCGCAAGCTGGTCGGACGATACGTGTCGGCCGCTCTTGTCGATCACGTCGAAGTTCTGCTGCCGCTCGGACTTGTCCTTCTGAACCGAGCAGCAGCCGTCACCCTGCGTGAAGTAGAGCTTGCCGTCGAGTCCCAGGACCATGCCATGAACGCCGTGGTCGGAGTCGATCCCGCCGAAGCCGGAAAGCAGCGGATAGCGCTTGTCGGCCCTGTCGTCGCCATCGGTGTCTTCGAGAACGAGAAGGTCGGGGCTGTTGCCCACGAAGACCCGGCAACCCGTGTACTTGCCGTCTTTGCCATGGTGCTCTTCGACGGCGATCCCCATCGGCACCGGGAAGATGCGGTCGGCGAAGACGGTCATCTTGTCGGCCTTGCCGTCGCCGTTGGTGTCCTCGAGAATCTTGATCTTGTCCGAGTCGTCGACCCGGGGAAACCGGGCGTTGTCGCCGCGGGTTAACCGGTAGTTCAGCCCCTCGGTGACCCAGACCCGGCCCCGGGAATCGATTTCGATATTCGTTGGATTCACGAGCATCGGTTCCGACGCCCAGAGCGTGGCCTCCAGCCCGGGCGCGGCTTGATCTGACGCGCCGATGCGACAGGGCTGACCTGAGCGTGCACGGACACGGGCAGCAGCCACGCGGTCAAGCAAAACCCCACTACATTCCAGACAGGATGACTGGTGCGCGGCATCGTCGATACGATCATCGTCGGCTCCGGGTTGGCGATCGAATGCTCAGTGGAACGAATTGCCGGTTCGCAGTCCCTAGTGTCGGCCTTCAAGTTCTGCAGAGAGATTATTCATCAAAATTGTGCCATGTCGCCGGGGTGACCGTCCAGAGCGGAGGAGGCTGGGACAAGTCCATTTCATTTCCAGGTAGTTGGCTTTGTTTTCGATAAAGAAGTCCGAATACGTTCGACGTCAACTTGTTGATGGAGAGTAATTTGTGGCTGATCTCAACTGGCTTTGATTGGCATCGTCCCAAATGGAAGCAAAGGCAGTTTGGCGCTTTACGTTTAGCAAAGCGAGGTCCGGCACCCCGGCCCTGTAGCCCCGAGCGTCGACTCTTGGGCCGATTCGTCCTGGAGGATCGTCCAGAATGTGTAGCTCGGTAGCTCCAACCCAAGCAATTGGTAGGGACACTTGTCGCGGCGGCGGCCTTTCCGGAAGGGACGTGTATTTCAGTACAGACGCTTCAGGTCCAACAGCTCTTGGTTGAGGGTGCGATGACGCGACTGATGCATTCGCAGGACGCTGTTGACGCTCTCCACCACGCTGCTGGCCCGAACCGCTGTGTGTAACAAACCTGTAACCTTCCTATACCAGGTGTGCCAGTCTGGTGCAAGTTTCCAACAAATGACCGCTTGCACCAAAATCGACTGGCCTTATGAGCTTGATCGTCGCTGCGGGACCGCCGCAGCCACCAAAGCCGCACCAACGCCTCACGCAGTTGTTGCTCGATGGGCAACTTGGCCAGCCGTGCATGGAGCTGATCGAGGAAGGTGAAGGCCTCCGGCACCTGAGCAGGTGCCGCAGGTCGTCCACGCCTTGCCCGCCAAGGCGGGCAGCGCTTCCTGAACCCGGGCCTCGGCCCAAGCTCGGTCATTGAGTTGGCCGTCAGGCGAAAGAGCTCCAGGGCCGCCTTCGCCATTTCCCAACTCGCCTTGGCCGCGTCATAGCGTTGCATCGTACCGGCAACTCGGTTCCAGGCGAGCGGCTGCTCCAGCAGGCCCCCGAGCGTACTCTCCCTTCGCTTCGATCGAGCGACCCGCAGGTCGGCCTTCACACCGGCCTTCCAATCCTTCTTCACCCGGTTCCAGACAATCTTCAGCGCGCCGGGCTTCCTTGGTCGTGTGGAAAACATCCAAGCTTACCTGGAGTGTGGCTCCCGCAGCCTGGCGTTGGGCCGCAAGCCAAGAGAGGGCCGATTGCAAGACGGTTCCCGCATCGCAGACGACGTAGCTCAGGACGTTCCATCCGACCAGCCTTTTGAGCCAGGCGGCACGGTCCAGCCCGTCTCCCTTTTGGGCCAGGATGAGGGTCATGCTCTGCGGTTCGACACCCACGAAGACGGGACGACCGTGGAAAAAAATCTCGTCCAGACAGGCCGTTGAAACGAGGCTCTCGCATCGCTGGTCGAGGCGTTGGAGGACCTTGCCTGCTGCGCGGGCCGCGGCTCGAACCCAGCGGTGGACCGTGGATCGCCCGGCGCCGCTGGAACGCCCAAAAGCAGGGTGAGCAGTTCCACAATCTGGTTGAGGCTCAGTCCCATGGCTGCGGCCCTGACGCCGAACTCCTGCTGCTTGGCCTGAGGAAACTCAATCGTCTGGTAGAGCCAGCCCCACAGTGGGCCATTCTCCCGGCGAAGCTCTTGGTTTTCGCGCAGGAGTCGCTCTCGAGAGGGCCTGTCGGAATGCTCGACCCGGATCGCCTGCTGAACCTCAGAGGCGTGGTTATAGATGGTCTGGCGGCTGCACCCCCGGCCTTGGGCCTGCCGGGTGACCGCGCCGTGGCGGCCGGAGAAGCGGGCCGCAGCGTTGGCGATCCAGTGGACAATAGATATCTTGCACATGGGGATGGACTTCCTTGGGTGTGGGATTGTGTTGCAACTAACCCCACACTTGGAGCCCATCCCCACTCAAATCAAGATACGCCTGGTAAAACCTTACCAAGTGTCAAGTCAAAACTGGCCAATCCAAGCCACCCTGGGACGATGCCCTTCGATTGCGCTTATTGAGGACTGCTTTGTCCGAGCCGCGTGCTGGTCGATCGATTCGGCGATGAACCAGTTGCGTTCGAACCCTAAAGAATTCGCCAGACCATACAGCCTGCCTGTTCGGCGGGACTTGCACAACCGTCAGAGAAGGCGACTCGATTCCCGTGATTTGATAAGCACAGACTACGCGTCGCCTGACGGTGTGGCGACCTGCAGTCTGTGCTGATGGGGCCGAATTGTGAAAGACCCATGACCGCGCACACTGCCCCCCCACACTTATAGAATACGACAAAAACGTCGGCGAATCGCGCTTCCTGCGTGAGGTCTCTTCCTTCTTGAGGGCACGACCGCGATCGCAACGGGTTTGTTCTGCCGAACCAATCCCATTGATAGCAACCATCGCGAGCTCGCTCTCCGGTATCCAAGTGTCTTCTTTTCTCCTCGATCCATTGTTACCTCGATACCTCCAGCGGCGCGGCCTTGTATGCGCGGGCTGCTTGAGCTGCTGACGGCGCGGAGGTCGGATTGCCGGGTGACCACTGCGGGATCCCCGACCCCGAGCGGGAAACGTCGCTCGAGGAGGTGCTCGCCGCCTTGGAGATTTCTCCTCGGCGGTTTCAGGCAGCTTTGCGAGCGGGAGGAGTGGCGGAGGTGATCGACCAGAGCGTCAGCGGCGCTCGGGTGACTCTGATGCCGACAGCGTCCAGCCCTACCGAGCGGTCGCCTGACCCAAGGGAGGCGGCGATCTTCGTGGAACTGGCCGAACAACTCTTTGAACGGTTCCGGCCCGACGTGCTGCTGACCTACGGCGGGCATCCGCCCAGCCTCGAGCTGGTGCGACGGGCGCGGCAGAGGAGGATGCCGTCGTCTTCAACTTGCACACTTCGGCTCAACGACCCGAACGAGAGCGGCAGCGAAAAGGACCGCAGGGCGTTTGCCGAGGTCTCGGCCGTGATCTTCCCGTCGGAATACTCACGCAGCCACTATGCCCGGCTGTTGGGTCTGGATGGTCCGGTCATTCCCGACCCGATCTCGCTCGATCGGATAGTGTCCGCCGACCCCGAGCCGAAACACGTCACGTTCATCAACCCCCAGCCCTCCAAGTGCGTCAAGGTTTTCGTACGGATCGCCACTGCGGGGTACCGCGTGCGACCCGACCTTCCGCTCCTAATCGGACTGATGCCGCAGTTCAATGCGGCCTTTGATATCGACAACCGGAAAACGGGTCTGACCCCGCGAAGCCCCCTGTGACCATGCAGGCTGAGTGGGACCAAGAGTTAGTTGCCTGGCGCGGCCCCCGCGACGGACCAGGACGAGGGCTCACCACGAGGAGATTTCGAGGTTCAATCACACGGCGTTTGATCTAGCTGTCTACGCTTCGCAGGGGTGGTCTCCCACCCACCACGCAAGACTCGCTTCCGGCTGCTGGCCCGGCTCTACCGGGCGGGATTGGCTTCCCGCAGGATTCCCGACGAACGGTTTATAGCTCAAAGCTGTCCTCCTTTCCTGAGCTTATTGGCGCAAGGTCAGACTAGGTTTCTGGTTTCGAAGACGGCTCGTTAGAACCAAGAACCAAGGCTGACCCCGTCCCCTCCAAGGCTGACCCCGTCCCTTCCGCGGGTGAGCAATCACCCGGGGCGACCCCGGCCCGGAACCCGACCTTGATGCGAAAAAATAACGTTGATGACTCTTATTCAGAAATTCCTTTGGAGTTCGAGGGCATGTTAATTAGTCTTGTTGATCGCAACGTGGCGAGGAAGCTCCGTTCAACTCAATGGAGGACCGAACGTTAGGCGATTTGGCAAGTTTTCGAGGCTCTGCATAAAGTTTTCTAGAACGGCGATCCTTTACCTTGCCGCAATTGGGCTGTTCGGCCAGGGCGCGAGGCCGCAGCAGGTTTTATTGTTGGGGGCCCAAACGGCGCCAACGGCTTCCCGTTCGGCCCCGAATATTTTGGTGAATACCAGCAAGTTTATTCGCAAACGGCCCTGGGGAGCTCACCGTTTACGATAACCAGCCTGGGGTTCGAAACTGCGCCCTTTCGCGGGAGCCCATGGTCGGAGGACTTGCAAGTCAGTCTCTCGACCACGAGCGCCACACCCACGACGCTTTCCACGAATTACGCGGCCAACCGAGGGCCGGATAATCAGATCGTATTCTCTGGTGTTTTGTCATTCACCGCTCTCTCGAACGGTACGTTTGATTTTGTGATAAATTTGACCTCACCGTTCGCCTACAATCCGGCCAATGGCAATCTTCTCGTCGACGTTGATGTCATTACATCAAATAGTGGTATCTTTTTTGTCGCGGGAAACAACAGTCCTGATAGCGGGCACGTCTACAACCAAGGGGGCAATGGGCCGGGGCGGTCGACGGCACAAGTCTCTATACGTTTATCGGTACATCCGCTGCCGTTCCCGAGCCAACCACACTCACCCTCTCCGGCATGAGTTTAGTGCTAGCCGGCCTCGGCGTCTGGCGCGACAGACTGCGCTTCATCCTCGTGAATTTGGCAGCAGCATTTCTCAGGCCGCTCGACGAGGCGACAAGGCTTCATGTCGGGCGGGCATAAGGGGACATCACCGATTGTTCAATCAACCCGAACCTTACGCCGTTATCTGTGATGTCCCTTTTCCCCTTCCCGAATCAACCCGAACCTTACGCCGTTATCAATGATGTCCTTTTTCCCCTTCCCCGTCCCTGGTGCACGGTTCCCTAGCATTGTTCTATCAAAAGAACCCTGCCCCGACATTGACCGTCAGCGCCAGGATGGTGGTGTTAAAGAAAAAGGCGAACACGCAATGCAGTGTCGTTATCCTGCGCATGTTCTTCGAGGTTACATTGATATCAGCGGTTGCGGTCGCGGTCCCGATGACGAACGAATAATAGACGAAATCCCAATAATCCGGCGGCTCATGGCCCGGAAACTCAAGACCTTCCGCCATATTATCCTCCGGTCCCGCAAAGTATTCATGCGCGTAATGGATTGCGAAAATCGTGTGGGCGAAAGTCCAGGAGAATACGACGGTAACGCCCGCGAGCGCTATATGCTGCCAGCCCCCGTTGCCTTTCAGCGTCTTGGCAGCGGCCATCTCCGTCGTGGTGCCGCCCAGGCTGACTAACGCCGTGATGGCGGCCAGGATGAGGATCAGGATCTGCCCCTCGTCTTGCAGGGCGGCGCGGTAACGGACTTGGTCCATGCTCGATCGCGCCATCATCACGGCCGCCAGGATCAGGTAAAGACCGGTGGCGCAATCCCATACCGCCAACAGGCGCGTCGATGGACGCCAGTCATGGGGTAGGAAGAACCACAGAAGAGTGCCGACCAAGGCGGCGGTGAAGAACCTGGGCTGCGCCTTAAGGAACCGCATGGGATTCATGTTGATTTCGGCTCTCGCCTTTGATTCTCACTGGCTATTCCTTCAGTCGGCCATTCGACCGACTTACACGGGGTGGCTCGGGTGCCCGATGCTATCACGAGGAGGGATGCTGCGTAACCGGCTCCTGCGGCCCTCGGGCGATCCGGATTAACCGTCGCCCTCCTCCAGGCCCGTCGCCTGAACCGGCTAAAGCCGTCTCCGATAGCTTCGAGAACGGTTTTGCGGTAACTAAGAACGACGGAGCCCCCAGAGGGTCCCTGTTTCGCAATACCCGAACCGAAGAGATATCGATGGTGTCGCTGATCACCACTCTGATCACCACTCTGATCACCCTCTGATCACCTGGCGAGCCTATGGGCCGGCAAGAATCGCTAGAATGGATTGGTTTTCGCGGTCCCAAAACGTGTTGCTGTACCTCGATTCCGATCGTCCAGCGGAGGATATGATGCCGCCACCAGGGAACAAAGGTGACACTGTCCATTAACCTTGTTCCACGAGTGCTTTACGGCGAACTGGCAACTTTCGGTCGCTCGGACTTGTGTGGCCGACCGTGCCGACGTTGCACGGCTCGATACACTGATGACCCTGGAACCGAACCTGGAACGTCTCATCACCCACCACCCAGTCCGCTTGCCGGATCGACTGCTCCTTCGGATCCGCTTGCAAGAGAAACTCACGCCAACGCCGCTGACGGCTGCCGACGTCTCCGCCCCATTCCCGATAGTACGAGTTTTCCGCCAGCAACGGGTCGACGGCCCCGGACGCGTATGCCCGGCAACTCGACCAGGCATATTGCCACGGTTCCTTCACGATCCCGACTTCGAGAGGATTGCGCTCGATAGAGCGGCCGCAACTCAGGAGATAGCCCTCGCATTGGATGGCCGGGCTCTTGAAACGACCCAGAGGTGGCCCACGAAGCCATAGCCCCGCTTAAAGTAGTCGACCTAGGCGCGCAACATCCCGGCCAACCACTTCGACAGATCCGCGGGCCGGTCTAGTCGCACCAAGGAGCAGAAATCGGGTCAAGTGGAGGAATGTTAAACTGTCGGGCCTTGGTCTTTGCCTTCATCGGGCTCGCCAATCAATGCGGGACCATCCTGCGTGCTTTTTTGTCAATAGGCAGCGAACATCGCTAGCCTGGAGAGACATCTCGCCCGAAACTCCCGAATGTCGCATCAACATGCGAATGTTAGTCTTAGAAAGCAGTTTTCCGTGTAGATTGACCGCGACCAAAGTGGTATGGTTGAAAGCAAGGCTTTATGAGATCATTGATCTCGACATGGATCGAGTAATCACCGTGCCTCTTTGTGCACTCTGTTCCTAGCAATTTGAGGCATTGGGCCGCCCAACCGAACCTCCCGAGGCCAGGGATGTGGTGATTGTGAGTTGCACTACGGAGGGACCAGGTCTCGTTCAGAATTGCGCTCCGCAGGGCGGCGAGGCCTTTTCTCTATCAAGAGATCGTTGGCAGTGGGATAAGCGTCGCGGACAATAAACGACCTGGCTGACCGATGTCCACGTCCAACTCTCGTGACACTCTGGGAGAGGAAAAACGTGTCAGTAATCGAAAAACCACTTTCTTGCATCAATTTACCCGAAATCGCTTCAGACACGAATCGCACTCGGATTAGAAGTAACATCCTATGGCTTAATGAGTTGCGATCCACCCTTCTTCAATCGATATCGTCAATTATACGTATGTAGAATAGAAAACTTACCCAGAAACACGGGGGCTTAGAGCCAGCTGAAATAGGGTTCATATTATTAGGTAATAGTCGATGTACCAGTGTTTTTCTCCACGACGCCTTAAAGGGCAGCGTGTCAGAATAAACCGAGTGCCATTCGTTTCTGACACTTTATCCTCCTCGAGATGGGGGAGTGTTCGTGGTGCAAGCACAGCTCCCCCACGATCGGCGCTGCGCTTTCAAAGGACATGATTGGCCGCCGCAACTCGGCCGTTCACCCAATGGACGAGCGTTCCACGACTCGACGTCGAGGGCCAGCACCACGTTGGCCTGAACCTTGACCGTCCTCGAATGACATTCCCACGGAGAGCGACCCCCCATGTTTCACCGAAGACATCACCGCTTGGCCATGAACCGCCGCGACCATAACCGGCGGAGCTTGCGGCCACAACTCACGGCGCTGGAAAAGCGCGCCCTCCTGTCCACCTTCAACGTGACCAACACTGCCGACAGCGGTGTCGGCTCGCTCCGCTATGAGATCGGCCTGGCAACTTCAGACAGCACCAACGACACCGTCACGTTTGACCCGAGCGTCTTCAGCACCCCGGAGACGATCATCCTGACCAGCGGCCAGCTCAACCTCACGAAGGCCGCGGGCACGCTCAGGATCCAAGACGCCGGGGCGAACCTGCTGTCGGTCAGCGGCAACAACGCTTCGCAGGTGTTCTACCTGAATGGTACTTCGGCCTCACTCTCGGGGCTGACCATCACGGGGGGCATCGACGCCGAAGGCGGCGGCCTGTACAACAAGGGCGGCACGGTCACGCTGACCAACTGCACCGTTAGCGGCAACTCCGCCACCAACGGCGGCGGCCTGTACAACAAGGGCGGCACGGTCACGCTGATCAGGTGCACCATCAGCGGCAACTCCGCCACCAGCGGCGGCGGCCTGGGCAACTTCGACGGAACGGTCACGCTGACCGACTGCACCGTCAGTGGTAACTCCGCCACCAACGGCGGCGGCCTGTACACCAACCTACAGCAAGGCCACGTTGACCAACTGCACCCTAAGCGGCAACTCCGCCACCAACGGCGGCGGCCTGTACAGCAAAGACGGCACGACCGTGCTGACCAACTGCACCGTCAGCGGAAATTCCGCCGCCGGCACCGGCGGCGGCCTGGTCAACAGTGCCTTGGGAAACTACGGCACGGCCACGTTGACCAATTGCACCGTCAGCGGCAACTCCGCCAACATGGCGGGGGCCTGGACAACTTTGGCCCGGCCACGGTCACGCTGACCAACTGCACCGTCAGCGGCAACTTCGCAAGCGTCAGCATGCCGGCGGCCGGGCAACTACGGTACGGCCACGCTGACCAACTGCACAGTCAGCGACAACTCCGCCGCCAACGGCGGCGGCGGCCTTGGAAACAACGGCACGGCCAAGCTGACCAACACGATAGTCGGCGGCAACACCGGTGGGGACGTCGTCGGCCCGCTCGCGCCGGCAAGCTCGAACAACTTGATCGGCGGCAACCCAAGGCTCGCCCCGCTGGGTAACTACGGCGGGCCGACCCAGACCATGCCTTTGCTGCCCGGCAGCCCGGCCATCGGCGCCGGCAGCGCGAAGCTGGCGGTCGACGGCTCAGGCAACCCCCTGACCAACGACCGCGCGGCGTGGGGTTTGCGCGTACGCTCAACGGCATGGTTGACATTGGCGCGTTCGAGGACCAGATCAGGGGCACCGCTCCAGACTCACAAAACGCCACGCCGGGCGTTTCAGCTCCTTCGCGCTAGGCTCATTTTCCGACCAGGCCACATCAGCCACAACTGGAGCGCCGATGTCAACTGGGGCGATGGGTCCACCGATACGGCACTCTCGCTGACCTCCCAGGGATCGATCGGCAATCCCGGCCACACCTACGATACTACGGGTGCCAAGACCGTCACCGTAACGGTATCCGACAGTTATGGCGACGTAAGCGATTATAGCTTCTCCGTAAACGTTCAGGGCGCTGATATCGATCGCGGTGACCCCGGCCAGCCCGTCTGTGGCCAAGGGCCTCACCGAACAGTTCACTGCGATGGGCACCTACTCCGACGGCACGACCGCGAACCTCACCAACCAGGTCAGCTGGGCGTCGGGAACAGCCTCGGTCGCCACCATCTCCAACTCCGCCGGCAACCAGGGTCTGGCCTCGACTCTGGCCGTGGGAACCACCGCCATCACCGCCAGTCTCAGCGGGATCACCAGCGCGAGCGAGACGCTCTTCGTGACGCCTGCCGCGCTGACCTCGATCGCGGTGGCTCCGGTGAATCCGTCGGTGGCCAAGGGTCTCTCCAAGCAGTTCACTGCCAAGGGCACCTATACCGACGGCACGACCGAAAACCTCACCACTCAGGTCACCTGGGCGTCGGGAACAGCCTCGGTCGCCACCATCTCCAACTCCGCCGGCAACCAGGGTCTGGCCTCGACTCTGGCCGTGGGAACCACCGCCGTCACCGCCAGTCTCAGCGGGATCACCAGCGCGATCGACACGCTCACCGTGACGCCTGTCGCGTGACCTCGATCGCGGTGGCTCCGGTGAATCCGTCGGTGGTCAAGGGTCTCACCGAGCAGTTCACTGCGATGGGCACCTACACCGACGGCACGACCGCCAACCTCACCAACCAGGTCAGCTGGGCGTCGGGAACAGCCTCGGTCGCCACCATCTCCAACTCCGCCGGCAACCAGGGTCTGGCCTCGACTCTGGCTGTGGGAACCACCGCCATCACCGCCAGTCTTAGCGGGATCACCAGCGCGATCGACACGCTCACCGTGACGCCTCCCGCACTGGCCTCGATCACGGTGGCACCGGTGATTCCGTCGGTGGCCAAGGGTCTCACCGAGCAGTTCACTGCGATGGGCACCTACTCCGACGGCACGACCGCGAACCTCACCAACCAGGTCACCTGGGCGTCGGGAACAGCCTCGGTCGCCACCATCTCCAACTCCGCCGGCAACCAGGGTCTGGCCTCGACTCTGGCCGTGGGAACCACCGCCATCACCGCCAGTCTCAGCGGGATCATCAGCGCGATCGACACGCTCACCGTGACGCCTGCCGCGCTGACCTCGATCGCGGTGGCTCCGGTGAATCCGTCGGTGGCCAAGGGTCTCGCCGAGGAGTTCACTGCGATGGGCACCTACACCGACGGCACGACCGCAAACCTCACCACTCAGGTCAGCTGGGCGTCGGGAACAGCCTCGGTCGCCACCATCTCCAACTCCGCCGGCAACCAGGGTCTGGCCTCGACTCTGGCCGTGGGAACCACCGCCATCACCGCCAGTCTCAGCGGGATCACCAGTGCGATCGACACGCTCACCGTGACGCCTGTCGCGCTGACCTCGATCGCGGTGGCACCGGTGAATCCGTCGGTGGTCAAGGGTCTCACCCAGCAGTTCACTGCGATGGGCACCTACACCGACGGCACGACCGCCAACCTCACCAACCAGGTCAGCTGGGCGTCGGGAACAGCCTCGGTCGCCACCATCTCCAACTCCGCCGGCAACCAGGGTCTGGCCTCGACTCTGGCTGTGGGAACCACCGCCATCACCGCCAGTCTCAGCGGGATCATCAGGGCGAGCGACACGCTCAGCGTGACGGCTGCCGCGCCGACACCCCCGGTGGGTGACTCGGGTTTCGAGTCAGTGCAGGTTGGGGCGGGCAAGTTCGCCTACGGCCCGCCGGCTCGGCCTGGACCTTCTCCGGCCCGCCGGCATCTCGGCCAACGGCTCCGGCTTCACCTCCGGCAACCGCCGGCCCCGCAGGGCACGCAGGTCGCCTTCATCCAAGGAAAAGGCTCGTTCACCCAGGCCGTGACCGGCTGGGCTACAGGCAGCTTACATGCTCTCCTTCGACGCCGCCCAGCACGGCGACAGCGGGCAAATCGGCCGAGGATTTCGAGGTGCTAGTCGATGGCAACGTGGTGGGCAACTTCAAGCCCGCGAGCACTTCATACGAGATTACACCACCACCGCGTTCACCGTGACCGCCGGTTCCACACCATCAATTTCCTGGGCCTGGACACCGCAGGCGGTGACAACACCGCCTTCATCGACGCCGTCGTCTCGCTGCGACGCCAGCAGCGCCATCGGTGCGGCGACTCGGGTTTCGAGACCGTCCAGGTTGGGCGGGCCAGTTCGCCTACGGCCCACCGGCTCGGCCTGGACCTTCACCGGCGCGGCCGGCATCTCGGCCAACGGCTGCGGCTTCACCTCCGGCAACCCCGCCGCCCCCGCAGGGCACGCAGGTCGCCTTCCTCCAGGGCAATGGCTCGTTCACCCAGGCCGTCGCAGGCTGGGCTGCCGGCACCTACACGCTCACCTTCGACGCCGCCCAGCGCGGCAATAGCAGGCATCGCGCGAGGACTTCGAGGTGCTGGTCGACGGCACCGTCGATCGGCACCTTCACAGCCCTCCGGCACCTCGTACGGAGACTTACACCACCGCCGCGTTCACCGTCACCGCCGGCCCACACCATCGACCTTCCTCGGCCTGGACACCGCCGGCGGCGACAACACCGCCTTTATCGACGACGTCATCGCGTCGCCAGGCACCCCCGTCGGCGACCCGGGTTTCGAGACCGTCCAAGTTGGTGCGGGCCAGTTCGCTTACGGCCCGCTCGGCTCTGCCTGGACCTTCTCCGGCTAGGCCGGCATCTCGGCCAACGACTCCGGCTTCACCTCCGGCAACCCCGGCCCCCAGGGCACGCAGGTCGCCTTCCTCCAAGGCAAATGGCTCGTTCACCCAGGCCGTCGCCGGCTGGGCCGCCGGCACCTACATGCTCTCCTTCGATGCCGCCCAGCGCGGCAATAGCGGCACCTCGCGCAGGACTTCGAGGTGCTGGTCGACGGCAACGTCGTGGGCACCTTCAAGCCCACTGGCAACTCGTACCCGACCTACACCACCGCCGCGTTCACCGTGACCGCCGGCCCACACCATCGAGTTCCTCGGCCTGGACACCGCAGGCGGCGACAACACGGCCTTCATCGACGACGTCGCCCTCGCCAGTGCAACGGTCTGGACAGCGCCCTTGTGGGCAACTCGCACACCACAAAGCCGCCATGCGGTTTTTGGGGCGGACATACAAGCGCGCACAGCCTTCACGCTCGCATTACTGAGAGTTGATGGGAGACATTTGGCCAGGTAGCGGCAGGGTACTCTACCTGCCGCCATCGTTGGGACAAAGCTTATGGCAGCGAATCAAGAGTCCTGATAAATGAATACGACG
>CAVXCB010000021.1:0-91174 GCA_963760085.1 uncultured Planctomycetaceae bacterium | reverse complement strand
GGCTTTGTTTTCGATAAAGAAGTCCGAATACGTTCGACGTCAACTTGTTGATGGAGAGTAATTTGTGGCTGATCTCAACTGGCTTTGATTGGCGCTTATTTAGGATCGATTGGCCCGAGCCAAGTGCCGTTCGATCGATTCGGGGATAAGCCCGTCGGCGCTGCGAACCGTCGAGCTTTCGCCAGCCCTTACAGCGTGGCTGTTCGGCAAGACTTGCACAGCCGTCAGAGAAGATGACTCGATTCGCATGATTCAATAAGCACAGACTTCGCGCCGCCCTGACGCTGTGGCGACTCGCAATCTGTGCTGATGGGTCCGAATTGTCAAGAACCGTAACTGCGCGCACTACCCCCACATTTATAGAATACGACAAAACCGTCCGACGCTTGCGGAGGCTTGCGAGAATTGCTCTCTTCTTTGGTGGCATGAGAGCTGGGTCGTTTGGCTCCGAGAGCATCTCAAGTGGGGCACGATGTCTCGACCATGTTACTGTCGCTGGGCCGGTACCCTCCTGATGGCAGGCTTGATCGGATGGCATCGCGAGGCCACGACGACTGTCCTGCCCGCGGGCGGCAAGGCCCCCGAGGCCGGGGCGAATTCCTTCGTCGGGTCCAAACCCGGGGACGAGCGCGAGGTCGCCGGCATCCGGCTCTGCTGGTGCCCGGCGGGCCAGTTCCTCATGGGGAGCCCGCCCAGCGAGCCGGACCGGCGCCCGGACGAGGACCAGGTTGAGGTGACGCTGACCAAAGGCTTTTGGATGGCCAAGTACGAGGTGACGCAGGGGCAGTGGAAGCGGACCATCGGCAAGCTGCCGGGCGAGCCGACGGCCGAGCTGCCCCAGGGGGACGACCTGCCGGTCGGCAATGTCAACTTCGCGGAGGCGGAGGGGTTCTGCCGGAAGCTGACCGAGCAAGCCCGTGCTTCCGGCGACCTGCCGGCGGGGTGGGAGTTCCGGCTGCCGACCGAGGCACAGTGGGAGTACGCCTGCCGGGCCGGGACCAAGACAGCCACGGCGTTCGGCGACAGGCTCAGCAGAAAGCAGGCGAACTTCAAGGGCAAGCCTTACAACGGGGCCGAACCGGGGCCGTCGCTCGGCCGGGCCGCCAAGGTCGGCAGCTACCCGCCGAACGCCTGGGGGCTGCACGACATGCACGGCAACACCTTCGAGTGGTGCCGGGACTGGTATCACCCGAGACTCCCCGGCGGCGTCGATCCGGACCTGTATGCGGCCACGGCGACGTCGCGCCTGCGCCGGGGAGGGGCCTGGACGGACGATGGCTGGCCCTGCCGGTCGGCGTTCCGGTTGCGGTTTGAACCGGAGCGGCGTTACGACCACATCGGCTTTCGCGTCGCGGCTGTCCGGCGGTAACAGACCGGATGACGGAGGGCCGATCGCGCCGAACCAGGGCTGCACCTGACCGGGGCCGCACGCAGGCTTTCCGTGGATCATGGCTCCCCGCGGCGGCTCCGGCAGGTGAGCTTGGTCGTTCGCCAGGGCCCGTGCGCACAAGCGATTGAGTGGGCCTGCGCCCACTTTCTGATGTTGTGCTAACTTGCTTCGGTCGGATCGACCGACGCGTCCGCGAAGTAAGTTCGGGGCTCGATGCGCTCTGACCCTTGTCGCCATCGACTCGTGAACGTTAAGTCCCACGGTGCAGGTCGTGTCCACATCGCGAGCTGGGAGGAGATACCTTGAGCATGGCGAGGCTTCGCGAGCAGGGTCGTTGAGGCTCGACACAGAATGATGTTCCGTGATCAACGAGGGTCTGAGCGAGATCATCGGTCCGTTCCCCGTTCCGTCACCTAGAGATAAGCGGGAACGGAACGACGAACCGGGATAGAAGAGAAGAGGCTACTGGCACTCAGTACATCCATCCAATCACACGAGTCCATCGATTATCGTGATCGGAGGTCAGTCAATTAACTTGACCACTCTCATTTTTGAACTACGCCCCTACATAGTGTCTGATCCCGCGAAGCCCCCCGGAAGACAGACCTGACCCCGCGAAGCCCCCCCGTAGGCGCGCAACATCCCGGCCAACCACTTCGACAGATCCGCGGGCCGTTCTAGTCGCACCAGGGAGCAGAAATCGGGTCAAGTGGAGGAATGTTAACCGGTCGAGTCTTGGTCTTTGACCTCATCGGGCTCGCCAATGAATGCGGGTCCATCCTGCGTGCTTTTTTATGGATGGGCAGCGAACATCGCTAGCCTTGAGAGACATCTCGCCCGAAACTCCCGTATGTCGCATCAACATGCGAATGTTCGTCTTAGAAAGCAGTTTTCCGTGTAGATTGACCGCGACCAAAGTGGTATGGTTGAAAGCAAGGCGTTATGAGATCATTGATCTCGACATGGATCGAGTAATCACCGTGCCCCTTTGTGCTCTCTGTTTCTAGCAATTTGAGGCCCTGGGCCGCCCAACCGAACCTCCGGAGGCCAGGGATGTGGTGATTGTGAGTTGGAGAGGAAAAAGGCATCAGGAATCGAAAAACCACTTTCTTGCATCAATGTACCCGAAATCGCTTCTGACCCCTTATCCTCCTCGAGATGGGGGAGTGTTCGTCGTGCAGGCACCGCTCCCCCACAATCGGCGCGCGCCTTCAAAGGACATCATCGGCCGCGGCAACCCGGCCGTTCACCCAATTGACCAGCGTTCCACGACTCAACGTCGAGGGCCAGCAACCCGGTGGCCTGAACCTTGACTGTCCTCGAATGACATTCCCACGGAGAGCGACCCCCCATGTTCCACCGAAGACATCACCGCTCGGTCATGAACCGCCCCGTCCAGAACCGGCGGAGCTTGCGGCCACAGCTCACCGCGCTGGAAAAGCGCGCCCTCCTGTCCACTTTCAACGTGACCAACATCGCCGACAACGGTGTCGGCTCGCTCCGCTATGAGATCGGACTGGCGACCTCAGACAGCACCAACGACACCGTCACGTTCGACCCGACCGTCTTCAGCAGCCCGCAGACGATCACCCTGACCAGCGGCCAGATAAACCTCACGAAGGCCACAGGCAACCTCTGGATCCAGAGCCCCGGAGCGAACCTGCTGTCGGTCAGCGGCAACAATGCCTCGCGGGTGTTCTACCTGAATGGGACTTCGGCGTCGCTCTCGGGGCTGACCGTGACGGGGGGCATCACCGCCGAAGGCGGCGGCCTCTATAACAATGGCGGCACGGTCACGCTGACCAACTGCACCGTCAGCGGCAACTCCGCCACCACAGGCGGCGGCCTCTATAACAAGGGTGGCACGGTCACGCTGATCAGGTGCACTCTCAGCGGCAACTCCGCCACCAACGGCGGCGGCCTGGACAACTTCGACGGAACGGCCACGCTGACCGATTGCACCGTCAGTGGTAACTCCGCCACCAACGGCGGCGGCCTGTACACCGAATCCTACGGCAAGGCCACGTTGACCAACTGCACCGTCAGCGGCAACTCCGCCAGCAACGGCGGCGGCCTGTACAGCAAAGACGGCACGACCACGTTGACCAACTGCACCGTCAGCGGAAATTCCGCCGTCGGCACCGGCGGCGGCCTGGACAACAGCGCCGTGGGAAACTACGGCACGGCCACGTTGACCAACTGCACCGTCAGCGGCAACTCCGCCACCAACGGCGGCGGCCTGGACAACTCTGGCGCGGCCACGGTCACGCTGACCAACTGCACCGTCAGCGGCAACTTCGCAAGCGTCAGCGACGGCGGCCTGGCAAACTACGGCACGGCCACGTTGAGCAACTGCACCGTCAGCGGCAACTCCGCCACCAACGGTGTCGGCGGCCTTGGAAACAACGGCACGACCAAGCTGACCAACACGATAGTCGGCGGCAACACCGGTGGGGACGTCGTCGGCCCGCTCGCGCCCCCAAGCTCGAACAACTTGATCGGCGGCAACCCAAGGCTCGCCGCGCTGGGTAACTACGGCGGGCCGACCCAGTCCATGCCTTTGCTGCCCGGCAGCCCGGCCATCGGCGCCGGCAGCACGAAGCTGGCGGTCGACGGCTCAGGCAACCCCCTGACCAACGACGAGCGCGGCGCGGGCTTCGCGCGTACGCTCAGCGGCAAGGTTGACATTGGCGCGTTTGAGGACCAGATCAGGGGCACCGCTCCAGGCTCACAAAACGCCACGCACGGCGTTTCTGGCTCGTTCGCGCTGGGCTCATTTTCCGACCAGGCTACACCAGCCACAAGCTGGAGCGCCGATGTCAACTGGGGCGACGGGTCCACCGATACGGCACTCTCGCTAACCTCCCAAGGATCGCTCGGGGATGCCGGCCACACCTACGATAGTACGGGTGCCAAGACCGTCACCGTGACGGTATCCGACAGTTATGGCAACGTCAGCGAATATAGCTTCTCCGTGAACGTTCAGGCGCTAATATCGATAGCGGTGACCCCGGCCAGCCCGTCTGTGGCCAAGGGCCTCACCGAGCAGTTCACTGCGACCGGGACCTATACCGACGGCACGACCGCAAACCTCACCAACCAGGTCGCCTGGGCGTCGGGAACAGCCTCGGTCGCCTCCATCTCCAACGCCGCCGGCAACCAGGGGCTGGCCTCGACTCTGGCCGTGGGCACCACCACGATCACCGCCAGTCTCAGCGGGATTACCAGTGCGAGCGACACGCTCACCGTGACGCCTGCCGCGCTGACCTCGATTGCGGTGGCACCGGTGAATCCGTCGGTGGCCAAGGGTCTCACCAAGCAGTTCAGTGCCATGGGGACCTATACCGACGGCACGACCGCGAACCTCACCAACCAGGTCACCTGGGCGTCGGGAACAGCCTCGGTTGCCACGGTCTCCAACGCCGCCGGCAACCAGGGGCTGGCCTCGACTCTAGCCGTGGGCACCACCACGATCACCGCCAGTCTCAGCGGGATTACCAGTGCGAGCGACACGCTCACCGTGACGCCTGCCGCGCTGACCTCGATCGCGGTGGCTCCAGTGAATCCGTCAGTGGCCAAGGGTCTCACCGTGGAGTTCAGTGCCATGGGGACCTATACCGACGGCACGACCCTCAACCTCACCACGCAGGTCACCTGGGTGTCGGGAACAGCCTCGGTCGCCACCATCTCCAACGCCGCCGGCAACCAGGGGCTGGCCTCGACTCTGGCCGTGGGCACCACCGCCATCACTGCAAGGCTCAGCGGGATCACCAGCGCAAGCGACACGCTCACCGTGGGGGCTGCCGCGCTGACCTCGATTGCGGTGGCACCGATGAATCCGTCGGTGGCCTTGGGTCTCAGCGAGCAATTCACTGCCAAGGGCACCTATACCGACGGCACGACCGCGAACCTCACCAACCAGGTCACATGGGCGTCGGGAACAGCCTCGGTCGCCAGCATCTCCAACGCCGCCGGCAACCAGGGGCTGGCCTCAACTCTGGCTGTGGGCACCACCGCCATCACCGCCAGTCTCAGTGGGATCACCAGCGCGAGCGACACGCTCACCGTGACGGCTGCCGCGCTGACCTCGATCGCGGTGGCTCCGGTCAATCCGTCGGTGGCCAAGGGTCTCACCGTGGAGTTCAGTGCCATGGGGACCTATACCAACGGCACGACCGCAAACCTCACCAACCAGGTCACCTGGGCGTCGGGAACAGCCTCGGTCGCCACCATCTCCAACGCCGCCGGCAACCAGGGGCTGGCCTCGACTCTGGCCGTGGGCACCACCACGATCACCGCCAGTCTCAGCGGGATTACCAGTGCGAGCGACACGCTCACCGTGACGCCTGCCGCGCTGACCTCGATTGCGGTGGCACCGGTGAATCCGTCGGTGGCCAAGGGTCTCACCAAGCAGTTCAGTGCCATGGGGACCTATACCGACGGCACGACCGCAAACCTCACCAACCAGGTCACCTGGGCGTCGGGAACAGCCTCGGTTGCCACGGTCTCCAACGCCTCCGGCAATCAGGGTCTGGCCTCGACTCTGGCCGTGGGCACCACCGCCATCATCGCCAGTCTCAGCGGGATCGCCAGCGCGAGCGACACGCTCACCGTGACGGCTGCCGCGCTGACCTCGATCGCGGTGGCTCCGGTCAATCCGTCGGTGGCCTTGGGTCTCACCAAGCAGTTCAGTGCCATGGGGAGCTATACCGACGGCACGACCGCCAACCTCACCACGCAGGTCACCTGGGCGTCGGGAACAGCCTCGGTCGCCACCATCTCCAACGCCGCCGGCAACCAGGGGCTGGCCTCGACTCTGGCCGTGGGCACCACCGCCATCACCGCCACCCTCAGCGGGATCATCAGCCCAACCGATACTCTGACGGTCGCCACCACGCCGACGCCCGCGGTGGGTGACTCAGGCTTCGAGACCGTCCAGGTTGGGGCCGGCAAGTTCGCCTACGACCCGGCCGGCTCGGCCTGGACCTTCACCGGCCCGGCTGGCATCTCGGCCAACGGCTCCGGCTTCACCTCCGGCAACCCCGCTGCCCCCCAGGGCACGCAGGTCGCCTTCGTCCAGGAAAAAGGCTCGTTCACGCAGTCAGTGGCAGGCTGGGCTGTTGGCAGCTACGCGATTTCCTTCGATGCGGCTCGGCGCGGCAATGCCGGCAAATCGGTCGAGGACTTCGAGGTGCTGGTCGACGGCTACGTCGTCGGCACCTTCAAGCCCACCGGCACCTCGTACCAGACCTACACCACCGCAGCGTTCACCGTGACCGCCGGGGCCCACACCATCGAGTTCCTCGGCCTGGACACCGCAGGCGGCGACAACACGGCCTTCCTCGACGACGTCGCCGTCGCCACCGCGACGCCAGGAGACGCCGCCCTCGGTGAGCGACTCAGGCTTCGAGACCGTCCAGGTTGGGGCCGGCAAGTTCGCCTACGACCCGGCCGGCTCGGCCTGGACCTTCACCGGCCCGGCTGGCATCTCGGCCAACGGCTCCGGCTTCACCTCCGGCAACCCCGCTGCCCCCCAGGGCACGCAGGTCGCCTTCGTCCAGGAAAAGGGCTCGTTCACGCAGTCAGTGGCAGGCTGGGCTGGCGGCAGCTACGCGATTTCCTTCGATGCGGCCCAGCGCGGCAATGCCGGCAAATCGGTCGAGGACTTCGAGGTGCTGGTCGATGGCAAAGTCGTGGGCACCTTCAAGCCCACCGGCACCTCGTACCAGACCTACACCACCGCGACGTTCACCGTGACCGCCGGGGCCCACACCATCGAGTTCCTCGGCCTGGACACCGCAGGCGGCGACAACACGGCCTTCCTCGACGACGTCGCCGTCGCCAGTGCGACGGTCTGACGACGCCCTTGTGGGCAACTCGCATACCACAAAGACCGCCATGCGGTTTTTGGGGAGGACATGCGAAGCGCGCACAGCCTTCACGCTCGCATTACTGCGAGTTGATGGGAGACATTTAGCCAGGTAACGGCAGGTCATCTACCCTGCGCGACCTTTGGAACAAGCTTATGGCAGCGAATCAAGAGTCCTGATAAATGAATACGACGTCAGCAAGCTGCAGGGAAGACGTCCGGAGCCAAGAGATCATGTTCCTGTCGATTTTTGTCACCGCGAATTGGTCTCCGCCAGCCAGCATTCCGCCTCGATCCGGTAATACTCTCGAGGCACCAACGTCGCTCGATCGCCCAAAGCCAAGCCGTCTGATCTTCTTGACAAGCGCTTCCAGCTTCTTCATCCGGTCCAGATGCTGCTCGAATGCGGCGGTCCGCTGGCCGGGCTTGACGGCGACCGCCTTGTTTGCGTCCAGGAGCAGCCGCGACCAAACGTAGACGTCGAAGGACTCGACGCGGGATTGCTGGTAATACTGCCAGATGAGCTCGAATTGCTTGCGTGCCGCGTTGTAACGTAATTCGGCAAGTGGAAGTTCCTTGCGTACTTCTTGGTCCCGAGGAACAGGCGCGACTGACGCGCCGACAAGCAGCAGACTCCAGCACAAGCCGTGACGTTTCGTTGCGGAGATCATTGTCGCTAATCCCTTCCATCATGAACTGTTACGCCAGGTTCATGGGCCATCTCTCAGCCCTTCAGCTAACCGGACGACGAATTCGCCCGATGGCCCTGCGAATTGCGGTTGGCAGCTCTCCATCCGGTGTAAATAATAACAGGAGTGCGATCAGATCCCTTTCCCTCGAGGCCCGACCTTCATGTCCGCGTTTCAGCTTGTCAGTCCGTTTTCCCCGGCTGGCGATCAGCCCCAGGCGATCGAGAAGCTGGTTGCAGGGGCTGCGTGAGGGGAGGCCCAATCAAACTCTCATGGGAGTTACCGGGTCGGGCAAGACATTCACCATGGCGAACGTCATCGCCCAGTACGGCAAGCCCGCGCTGGTGATGTCTCACAACAAGACCCTGGCGGCCCAGCTCTACGCCGAGTTCCAGGAATTCTTTCCGCACAACGCGGTCCGCTACTTCGTCAGCTATTACGATTATTATCAGCCCGAGGCTTACATCCCGCAACGCGACATCTATATCGAGAAGGACGCCTCGATCAACGAGGAGATCGAGCGGCTGCGGCTGGCTTGCACGAGCGCTCTGGTGAGCCGGCGAGGACGTGATCGTCGTGGCAAGCGTGTCGTGCATCTACGGCTTGGGATCTCCCGAGGACTATCGTAGGATGATGGTCCACCTGCGCCGGGGTGACTCTGTCGATCGTGATGAAATCCTCCTGAAGTTCGTGGATATCCAGTACGACCGCAACGACGTCTCGTTCGAGCGGGGCAAGTTCCGGGTCCGCGGCGACGTGGTCGAGCTCTGGCCGGCCTACGACGAGATCGGCTATCGAATCGAACTCTTCGGCGACGAGGTCGAGCGGCTGGCGACGATAGACCCGCTCACCGGCAATGTGCTGGAAACCCATCAGGAGATGTATGTCTATCCGGCCAAGCATTTCGTTCTGCCTGAAGAGCGAATCCAGGGGTCCGTCGAAGCCATCGGCGGTGAGCTGGAGCAGCGCCTTGCGGAGTTGAAAGAGCAGGGCAAGTTGCTGGAGGCCCAGCGGTTAGCGGCGCGAACCCGATATGACATGGAAATGCTTCTGGAGGTTGGCTATTGCTCGGGGATCGAAAACTACTCACGTCACCTCTCGGGAAGGAAGTCAGGCGAGACCCCCAACACGCTTCTGGATTTCTTTCCCCATGAGAGCCTGCTGATCCTCGACGAGTCACACGTGACGGTGCCCCAGATCCGAGGCATGTTCGCCGGAGATCACAGCCGGAAGCTCACGCTGGTCGAACACGGATTCCGGCTTCCCAGGCGCTGGACAACCGCCCCTTGAGAATCGATGAGTGGGAGCAGAAGTTCGCACGTCGACTCTTCGTCTCGGCCACTCCCGCCGATTACGAGATCGCGATGTCCGGCGGCGAGGTCGTCGAGCAGGTAATCCGCCCGACCGGACTGGTCGATCCTCTGGTCCGGGTCGAGCCGGCGCGAGGCCAGGTTCCGGCACTGCTTGAGGAAGTCAAGAAGCGGGCCGTCAAAGGTGAGCGCGTGCTCGTCACGACACTCACCAAGCGATTGGCCGAAGACCTGACAGGGTATCTCAAGGAACAGGGCCTGCGGTGCAAGTGGCTGCATTCGGAGCTCGACGCGATCGAACGCGTCACCATTCTGCGCGAGCTTCGCGAGGGCGCTTTCGACACGCTGGTCGGGGTCAACTTGCTGCGCGAAGGTCTGGACCTTCCCGAGGTCTCGATGGTTTGCATTCTGGATGCCGACAAGGAGGGCTTTCTGCGTAGCGAGACGTCGCTCATCCAGACCATCGGCCGGTCGGCGCGACATATCAACGCGGAAGTCGTGCTTTACGCGGACAAGGTGACCCCTTCGATGCAGAGCGCCATGGACGAGACCGAGCGCCGCGCGCGCTTCAGGTTGCGTACAATGCCGAGCGGGGCATCACACCGGAAACGATCAAGAAGGCGATTCGTCGCGGAATCGACGAGGAGGTCCAGGCTCGGCAGGTCGTTCGCCAGGCTGTCGGCCGGGACGAGGCGACGAGCGCCAACGAGGAATTCCTGGCTGCCCTCGAGGCCGAGATGCTCGAAGCCGCCGAGAAGCTGGAGTTTGAGCGGGCGGCGGCCTTGCGCGATCGCATCCAGGACATCCGCTCCTCGGCCGGACGTGGAACGACACGCTCCTCCCCCAGCCCCCAGGCGAAAAAAGCCCGCGGCAAGGCCAGGGCGAGGGCAGGCCGGCGCAGACAAAGCTAACCGAACGTCCAAGATACCGAATTCCCCGAGGCTTGCAATTCTCATCCTGGTGGTAGATCATCATCCTTGAAGTGAATATCGCGGGAGATTTTCATGACTTATTTGTTTATGAATAGCAAATTGTTGCAACGGTCGGAGCCCCGACCGGGAAGCAAGCACGGCCTGGCGGGTTGCTGGCTGCTTTTGCTGATTGGTCTGGTCTGCGGTGGCTGCGACTCGGAGTCGTTCGTACCCGCCAGACCGGCGGAGCTCGGCGGATCGAACGCAGGACTGGCGGGCGGTACAAGCGTGACGACGCCTACGACATCGCAACCGTTCTCGTCGACGGCGCTGCATTCAGGAGCCCGAGCGATCGAGCTCATAGCCGGACCCCGCAGCCCCGATGACTCCGCCTTGCTGAAGCTCACGGCGCGCGCCATGGCCGGCAGAGAGAAGTCCAGGATTCTGATCTCGGTAATGGGCGAGGCCGATGCTCCTGGAACCGAGCAGGAACTGGTGCGCAAGGCCATAACTCGAGATCCCTTGGCACTGATCGTGGAACCCGTTGATCCGGCCGACAAAGAGCTGGCGAAGGCCGTCGGCGAGGCTCAAGCTCGGGGGCTGCCCGTGGTCGTCATGGGTCGAGCTCTGACCGGGTTTCCGTCGGCTCTGGCTCAGGTATCGGACCTGGGAAAGGCAGCCGGTCCGGCCATCGCAGCGCTTGTGAGCGTGGTGCCGGAGCCGTTTGCAAATTCGGCTCGACCACTTGTCGAGGCTGCGATCCGAAATGCCAGAAACGCCAAGCTCTCGCCCGATGCCGCCGTACTCATGATCAACGCGTCGGCAGACCGCCTTTCCGAAGACCGCGCTGGCCCTTCGCCAGGCGTTGCGAAACACCGGGATCACGGCGGTCGAGCAGATGCCCATCACCGGTAATTCCCGCCAGGCAATAACCGATCTGGTTGCCTTGTTGCGGGCCAACCGGAAGCCCGCCATCGTGCTGTCTACCGATCTAGTAGGATTGACCGCCGCCTCACAAGCGACAGCCACGCTCGGCGACGACCATCTCTATGTAATCGCCGGTTATACATCGGACGATGCCCTTGCAAGCGCGGTGAACGGAGGCGAATACGCGGCGGTAGCCATCTTCTCCACGGAGAGACTTATAGCCAAGGCGGTCAGGGCAGCCGCCGCGGCAGCCCGCGGCGACAGGCTGCCAGAGCGCGTGGAACTGCAGATACCGGTCCTGGATTCACCCGAGAATTCCGCCGCACCCAAGATGTATCGGGCGTACAAGAAGATGGAGAACGAGGAGGAGGAGCTGGAGCCGGTGCCGGCCCAGAAGAAGCAAGAGGGCCACGGATGAGCGGCCCTCAGTTGCGGTTCGCAGAGGCGGAAGCTCACAACGCGGATACGCTGATCGCCCTGGCGCTGGCGGAAGACCTGGCCCACATAGGCGACATCACTTGCGCGGCGATCATCCCCAGCCAGGCCCGCGGCAGGGCTCGATTCGTGGCGCGGTCGGCGGGCGTGCTCGCCGGCCTGCCGGTCGCCGACCTTTTGGCCAGGCATTTCGATCTCGACGCGCAGTGGAAGCCCTACCGGGTTGACGGCGTGAAACTGGACCGCGGCGACGTAATCGCCGAGATTGCCGGTCCCCTCCGATCGATCCTCGCACTCGAGCGCACGGCCTTGAACTTCCTGCAGCGCTTAAGCGGCATCGCCACGCTCACTGCCCGGTTCGTAGCGGCCATCGAGGGGACCAGGGCGGCAATTCTCGATACTCGGAAGACCACTCCCGCGTGGCGCGTGCCTCGAGAAGTACGCGGTGCGGTGCGGTGGCGGCCAGAACCATCGCATGGGACTCTACGACGCCGTGCTAATCAAGGATAATCACCTGGCCTACCTGCACTCTCAGAGTGGACCCGATTCGATCGCCGCAGCGGTCGCGGCGGCGCGAGCTCATGCCCCGCGATCGGCGTTCATCGAGGTCGAAGTCGAATCGCTCGAGCAGCTTGACCGTGCGCGTGCGCTGCGACCCGGACATCATCCTGGTGGATAATCTTGGCCCTGACGCCCTCGCTGAGGCAGTCCGGCGAAGGAATGCGATCGCGCCGCGGATCAAGCTCGAGGCTTCCGGAGGAGTCTCCCTGGCGACGGTCCGGGACCTGGCACGCACAGGCGTGGATCGGATCAGCGTCGGGGCGCTGACTCACTCGGCCGCGGCACTCGACATCGCGCTGGACCTCGAGATGGCCCCAGCGTGACTCGAGCCGAAGTGCGGCTTGCCCGCCTCGAATCATGGCTAAAGCGGAAACGCGACCATGTCGTCGACTCCAGTTGACCCGGCATCCTTGAACATCGCTCTACTCGAACGACTTCGCAGCGCGGGCGGGCAGTTCGTTTCGCTGCTCGACCTGGGAGCTGATCGAGCGCGAGTCTGGGACGACCTCGATGCCCTTACCCGGTTCGGATTCCAGATTGAGCGTCATCCCTACCTGGGAGCGGCCTACCGGGGGCCGGCATGCCGACTTTGCCCCGACCAGATCGAGCATGGGCTGGGGCGCGAACCATTCGGCGCACGATCGCGGTCTGGAATCGCGTTGGCAGCACCAACGACGTGGCTGCTCGGGCGGCGGCAAACCCTGCCAATAACGGCTTGGTGGTGCTTGCCGAGGAGCAAACCGCGGGTCGAGGTCAGCGGGGCCGGCCCTGGATGGTTCCTCCACGGACGTCCATATTGATGTCGATCCTGGTCTTCCCGCCGGTCGGTTCCAGGGCGCCCAAGCCGGAATCCCACGCCGGCAATGCGTGGCTCACCGCCCTGGCTGCCGTCACGACAGCCGAACTGGTGACCGACTGGAGCGGTCGCGATGCCCGGATCAAGTGGCCGAACGACGTTCGCGTCATGGGGCGGAAGATCGCCGGGATTCTTGTCGAGCGCTCGCTCACCCCAGCATCCCTTACCGCCATGAGCGGCGAGGGCGGCAGGCGCCATCAAGGAGTGGTCATCGGTATTGGCTTGAACGTTAACGTGGAAGAAGCGAGTTTTCCCGCCGAGCTGCACTCCAGCGCGACTTCCTTGACAATCCTGCGAGGTGGTGAATTACTCGATCGCTCCGAGCTAGCCCGCGACCTCATCCGGCGGATCGACGCCTGTTACAGGCAGATCATCTCCCAGGCGCAGCAGCCTTGAACGACCGTTCGCGCCACCGCACTGCGAACATCTCGGAAAACCGGTTCGCATCGTGACCCGCGATGACGACCTGCGGGGTCGACTCATCGATCTGGATCTCGAAAAAGGTCTGACTCTGGAGCTAGATGAGGCCAAGCAACGCGAACCCGAGTCATTCTCGAATCGTGATCTCGAGCCGCGATCGACCTTGAGGCAGGTCTCCCTGAGCGAGATCCTGACTCTGGACGAGTGAGCCAGAAGGTACCACGCTCGTCGAAGTAGCGAACCTGCCTAGTGAGTTGCCGACGATCGGGATGCTATAGATACTATGAGATATTCTATAATACTTAGATGAGCATAAGATGAAGTCATGCTAGGTGATCCTCACACTTTAGTTCACTCGCGCAAAGTTTTCGGACGTTGCCGATCGCGTGCTATGGCTCGCAAAACTTCCCTTTTCTGCCTATTTTAGCTCTTCCGAGCAAGTCTTAAAGACCGTATACGTCAAGTATCGCCAGGAAAATCTCAGATAAGGCGTTTTTTTTTGTTGCACTAACATTTCCTGCTTGCTTTACTAAATGACGCACGCAAACTCAGGCACGTGTGGATCAATACAAATCTGAATATCGGAATTGCCCGATTCCGATCCTGTACGCCCCTCGGGGTGGGCGTTCGAGGTGCGGAGTGCGTTCCTGGTCTTTAGAAGGAGATGTCAAGCGATGGCGACTCATCAGCGGCGAACCGTCACGTCCGGTCATAAGTGGGCGCTGCGCGGGGTGTTCGCGGAACGGCGTCGCGGACCGAAGCGGAGTACCAGTGGAGAAGACCCATGATGACAGCCCGGAAACACGCGCTCGGGGCCAAGATCATGAGCGGCCTGGCGATTTTGGTCGCTTCCGCGGTCTTTCCACTGAACGCCGCCTATCCGCAACAGGCGCAGACCTCCCTGGAGAAGTCGATCGAGGGCCTTCCCTGGTCACCGGGATTCTCGATCGGGGTCGGAGTCGACCCGGTGACGGGCGGCCTCGCCGGGACGCCGTTTGTCGCACCCACGATCACGAGCGAGAGCAAGAAGTCGTCGACAGAGACGGGCAGGTATATCTCATCCGAGGAAGACATGAACCAGGAGGTCGAGGCCTCCGTTTCGGGCAAGTACAACATCCAGCCCGGCGTAACCGCCAGTGCCTCGGCGTCCTACCTTAACAAGGTGAGTTACTCCGAGAGCTCGACCACGCTCATCCTCAAGCACCTGACCAGCTTCGGGTACGACGAAGCCGTGAATTTCGAGTTCACGCCGAACGCAAAGAGGATTATGGACGAGGCCCCCGCGAAGTTCCGTGAAGCCTACGGCGACTACTTCGTCTCGGCGCTGAGCGTGGGGCACGGTTCGTCGTCCTTTACAAGTTGACCGCCTCGTCTTCGAAGGAGCTCAACGAGTTCAAGGCCAGCATGGGGGCCGAGGCGACGGACCTGCTGACAGCCGAAGGCAGCACGCGCTTTCAGCGCGAGGCTTCGAAGAAGAACATCAACTTGTCGACCGATCTTGTCATGGAAGGCTACACCGGGTCCCCGCCCGGGGGGCCCTGGGACCCCGACAAAATTTACGCTGCGCTCGAGTGGTTCAAGCAGAACGCGCAAGGGATCCCCGTCAAGGTTCAGCTCAAGCACTACGTCACGCTGAACCCGAACTTCCCCACGACGATCGACATCGATCCCAAGGTTTTCGTCGAGCTCAGGCAGCTTTACGATAATCTCTGGGACGCTCGGTCGCTCTACGGAGGCCTTCCCCGGGTTTACCAGGATAGTCTGAGGACCAGATTCAGGGCGTTCGAGGACGGCGTGAACGCTCAAGGGCGGAAGGCCCTCGCGAAGGACCTGAACGCGCAGCCACGACCCTGAATGGAACGAGCAATGAACTGCTCGCCGAACTACGCACGCTCGGCGCAGAAAGGACTTCTATTACAAGGTCAAGAACACCGTCAAGACCGAGCCGGGGAAAGGCTCCGCCATTAGCTGCCGGCAGGAACCGTGGACGTACGGCTATACCAACTACGAAAAGAACCCGGTCGCCGTGCAGATCAAGAGCGAGCGCCACAACTACAAGGAAGATTGGCGCATCGGATGGCGTGAGAACACGTTTCAGTTCGGCCCAGGCGACGGCAGCAAGCTGATCGTGGGCTGGCAGGTCATTTCCAACTGGGGCGGCGATCACAATGGAGATTGGTGGAGGGAGAGCTCGAACCCCATCCTCCTGAGCAAGGTGGGCCTGGTCCACGTCAAGAGCGAGTACGACCGCGGTGCGAACTGGTCGGTTATCTGGTACTACGTCGATGCCAGGGACTACATGTTCGACTGAGCGGAGGAACCGCGCCGCGCCCGCAGGCGAGCCGCTGCGCAAAACCCAGAGTCGCCTTTCGCTCCGCGAATGGACCTTCCTCCGCGGAGCGAAGGACGGTCCTTCGCGCAGGTGACTGCTGCGCATTACCTGACTTTCGTTCCCGCCGTTTCCGTTTCAGCTCTCCGAGTTGTCGTGCCTCGCTGCAGGCCGAGGAGGGCGACGTCCCCCTGGTTCTATCCCGACGCGGACACACACCGACTCGCTCGCACCCTGAAGGAGCACCGACCGATGTTTCGTCAATTGACTGCCGCGGCGCTTCTGCTGGCCCTCGTGGCCGATTGTTCGAACGCGTTCGACACGGGCCATCACTCCGACATGACCCGAGCCGCGCTCTCGCGGCGACAATTCAGCGATCACGCAATCAAGGCCGTCCAGGTCGCCAACTGGCTCGCCGATTACATCACGAATTCGCCGACGATCCTCAAGGCTAACAGGGATCAAATGGAAGAACTCCATTTCGACAACCTGAATACCACCGCCAAGGTCGATAACTACTGGAGAAACCTCGCCGCAAACACGAGAGTTGAGATCAGGAGACTTACTACAGTTCTTAATCAAAATTTACAGAACCCAAAAAAGAAGCAAGAAGCGCTGACGAACTTGCTCGTCGTCATCGGTATATCACTCCACGCGGTGCAGGACTTCTACAGCCATTCCAATTGGGTCGAGACCCACTACCCCCCGGCAGCCCCTGAGTACCAAACCATGACGTATTGGAGAGAGTTCGCGGCCCTGGTTCCACCGCCTGTCCCACCCAACCAAAGAGCTCCGGACCCCCACTACTGGACCGGGTGGTATAAGGGACGCCATGCTGCAAACCCCGAGCCTAATGAGCCTAATCAGAACAATCTGAAACATGGCCGCTACGACGATCCCGCGACCGCTCTGAACACTCCGAACCATGGTTTCTTGAACCATGATTCATACTGCCGGCCGCGTTGGGAAAGGGCCTATGTTTTCGCTTATGCGGGCACACTGGAGTGGATCGACGCCGTCATCACCTGGGCCGATGGGGTGGCCCAGGGCTTGCTCACGCAGGAGTTGAGTACCTACAATCTCGCCAACGGATTGCCGGGTATGCCCACGGCCGCAGTGCTCGATGCCAACCTCGGGTTCGCCAAGTCAATATCAGAATACGTTAAGGAAGCCCCTGACGACGGCCACTGGAAGGGGAAAGGGAGCGGGCATACCGCGTTCAAGCATACCGCGTTAGCCTGGGTCCCACAGGATTCCCCGTGGAAGGACACGCTGAAGTCAGGGTTGATTCAAGCTGCGCTGCAAAAAGCGTTGATTAACCACCTCTATGACCCATTCCTTCCAAACCCGTTCTACCCTCCTCCTGGCCAGACCGTTCCTACTGGATACGCGATAAAGATCCGCACGACCCGAGTTACGAAGCCTAATAACCAGTACGTCTTTGCCAGGATCACAGTCGATGAGGGGCTACAGAACAACGTGCCTCAAAATCCAATAACATATGATGAGGCCTTGGTCGTGACTCCGAATGGCCAAGCGATCAATCCGCTATGGCAAACCATTCACTTCGTCGACGCCAACGTGTCGCAGGTCCGGATCACCTACAAGCTGGTCGCGCGAGAGCAGGTCCCCGGAAATATTCTCGGTGTCAGTGTCCCCAATCTCAGCGGTGAGAACAGGTGTGTTCTCAACAACAATCACCTACCGGATGGCGAGTACATTCTTGACTACGACTTTTCAGCAGGAGGACCATTGACGCTCGGCGGCGATTTTCACCCGTCGATCCCTGCGATTAACGCAACCCTGCGGGGCGTAAATCGGTCCGCGACAATATCCGTAACGCACGAGCTGCTGAGGTAGGGCCGACCTCGGCTTGCCTCTGACACGCGATAACTGGATGCCGGTTCGAATTTCGAACGATGTGCCGGCAACGTTTTTTGGCAAGAAGTGTTGCGAGCTATCAGCAGCGGACCTGCCAAGGACGTGGTTGCCAGCCAGGACGACACCAGACAGGCGGGCAATCGGTGTCGGCGGGCAATCGGTGTCAGTTCGTCATTACCCGGAAGGCAATCGGTGTTGATTTGGAGGCCGACTCGAGATGGATAGCGGGCAGAGCTACACGCCCCCAGAGTCTCCGCCGGTGGCCCGGACCCAGCGCGAGATCCCCGGTTACGCTCTGAAAAGCACCCGGCTTAATCCGTTCGAACAGAAGGCCCTCGATATTGGAATCGAAGCGACCCGCTCTGCCCAGGAACGGACACGACGATCTTTCTTCGCCTCGACCGTCATCTCGCTGGTGATCATCACAGCCGGCTGGAATGCCTACCTCTCCTTCTATAGAGAATTCGCTTTCGCCTTCCCTACGTTGGAGGGGGGAGAAGGAACGCAGACTCTTCAGAAAGAGATGCTCACGGAGTGGGTAAGGAGCCGCATGATCAATATCACGATCCTGGGAATAAGGGTGGGCGTGGATGACGCCCCGACCCTCGGCTCAATTGCGGTTCACCGTGGCCGGAATATGGCTCTTCTACTCCATACGGCGCGAGAACCATACGATCGGACTATTATTATACGATTATAGTGATGCGGGCGATCAAGTCAAGTGGCTGATTTATCATGGAATCATCTCTTCCAGCGTGTTCACCTTCACTCATGTGAGACTCGGGGACAACCCATTCAAGAGCGTTAATAAGTTCCCGCCCAAGAATCGGCTAAGGTTCGTAGGCTACATGGCGGGGCAGTTGTGGTACCTTCCGATCATCTCGCTCTGGTTCATCATCATCATAGACATCCTCTCGGCGATTTGGATGAGCTCACCGGTCCGCCAGCCAGACATTCGGGGGGCCTTCCAGGAGAATCGGAATAACGTGCTCGGACTCCCGGACCGCCCGTGGACCGAGCTCGGACCTGACGAACGCGACGATGTGGGAAATATACTCGAAAGAGCCGGGAAGATTAGAAGACCTGGAGCCCTCTGGTGGCGTCTGAATTCCTCGGAACAAGGGCGCCTTGTCGAGCATTGGTTGATTTCGGTAATCCTCAGCCTCCCTCTGGTCTTCATGTGTAGGAAGACCGCGGCCTTTGCGCTCGGCACTGAGGAGATTCTCGCAGAGTTCCGCACTGAGCTGACCAAAGTCCGACCGCTGAGACGCAGTTAGGCCGCGATAAGGGCAGGGTGGACGTCGATCAAAAACGTGGCTCCATTAGACAGAGGTCGCCTTAAATCTGCGAGAACTGGATTCGAGACACTCGTTATTCCGGTATTCAAAAGGTGACAGCCACTTTTCTGTCCGCAAACCCGGGGTCGGGCCATTGCCCGGTCCGTCCCCCTCCGTAAGAGTCATCCGGAATTGGACTATCGTTCTCGATCGACGCGCACACAGAAAAGGGTGATTCCTTCGGTTCGTTAAACCTAGAAATGGTTGCTCCGTCACCACGCCCGTTCCAGCAGGTCCTCCATGTCCTTGTGGGTACAAGGACGAGGATTGGTGTGGTGGCAATGGTCTAGCATCGCGAGGCGAGCATATTCGGCGATGCGGTCGCGGCGCAGCGGGGCCAGGGCGCCGAGACGGCGTGGGAGGGGCAGCCGGGCAAGCACGAGTTCGGCCATCGTGATTAAGTGTCCGGCGCCATCGCCACCCCGGCCCAAGCCCACTCGGCTCGCCAGTTCGCTCATGCGCAGTTCAGCCGCCTCGCGATTGAATCGCAGGGCCTGTGGCAGAAGGATTGCGTTGAGTGTGCCATGATGCACCCTCCCCTCGGACCCCAGGGCGTGGGAGAGCGAGTGAACGACCCCCAGGCCTTTGTGAAAGCTGATACCCCCCAGTAGGGCCCCGGCCATCATGGCCGTTCTTGCTTCCAGGTTGGTCCCCGCGCCACGGCCGTCTCCAGCCCTTTGAATACGTGGCGCAACCCCTCGACGGCAATCCCGTCGCAAATCGGCTGGAACGCGGTCGCGAGAAAACTCTCCACGCAATGGCTTAGAGCGTCCATGCCAGTTCCTGCGGTCAACTCGGGTGAGAGTGCGCAAGTCAGTTCCGGATCACAGATTGCTGTGCTGGGCAGGAGATGAGGACTCAATACGAGTGTCTTGCGGCCGGTCTGGGGAAGCTGGATCAGTGTTCCTCGCCCCGCTTCGCTGCCGGTGCCCGCAGTCGTGGGCATCGCCACCATCGCCGGAAGGTTGGGCGTGATACGATCCAGCCCTCCCTGCGTGTAATCATAATTGGCCAGTCGGCCGGGGTGGGTGACAAGTACCCGGATTGCCTTGGCGGCGTCGATCGAGCTTCCCCCTCCCAGGCCGATCAGGCCGTCGCAGTGTCTGGCGTTGTAGAGCTCAAGACCGGCCAGGACATCGGCCTCTGTTGGGTTGCCGTGTACACCCTGGAAAACGACAGCCGACGTGATCGAGACCGTGACCTCGGCAACCAGACCGGAGGCCATCAGCCCGGCGTCGGTCACGACCAACGGCCGCTTGATACGCAAACGGGTCAGCTCTGTCGCCAGCGTGGCCCTCGTCCCGACGCCGAAGAGCACCCGATTGGGAAAAGCAAAAACCCCTTGAGCGCTTGCGATCAGCCCGTCAGCGGGCGCGGACTGCTGCGCTGTCGACGTCGAGAGATCCACCGCTGCCACGATGCCACTTCCTGACGGTGGTATCACCCTGCCTGCTCCCCTACCCAGAGATGAACATCGAGGATCGAGCGATCGACCACGGCACTGCTGCAGACCGCAGAATCACCTTGCGGGTTCAGGAGATCGCCCGTGGCCGCGTGCAAACCTATCAAAGCAGCGAATTCACAAGTTGCTCCATTTCGCTAGCTGCATGCCAGTCCCCGCGCGCCTTCGCCTTGAGAATGCCGACATTTAACACGGCCAGCGCCTCTCTCCACCTGCCTCGGCATACGATTGCCCTAGTTGCTGGTAAGAAACGACCTGGTCATCCGGATGATCTGCAATCAGTGAGCGTAGCTGCTCGCGTCCCTCGTTCACGGCTCCCTCACGCAAACATTGCATCGCCAGCCCATACCGTAGAAACGTGTCGTTAGGGTCCTCCGCCAAACTCTGTTCAAGCTTCTGCCGACGTGCTGATTTCTCCGCCATGAATTGCATTGCCTCCTCAGTCAACACGCTTTGCTCATAGGAAATTGCCCTCTCAACGTCGGCTGTGACACCCGCAAAAGAAATCGTGAGCCGCTCTCAGCTTAGTTGAAACGGTCGACTCCGGAACTCAGGGCGGATCCGTCCTAATTGTACTGCTCCAGTATCATCCAGCAATGATCCTCTTCGATAGGAACCTTCTCCGGAGTCGGCGGAAGGGGCCGCCTTATCCTGGATCTGCGCATGGATGGCTTTGGTTATTGTTAGGAATCCTGGGCGGTTTGTAATGGACTTGCGGATAATTACGGTGTTCGGGAAAGCTGGGGGTTTTCGATATGACAAGGTTCAAGCTGGGAAGAGGGGGAACCGATCCAGAACCTGGCCATGATGAGCATCATCGCCGACAAGCCGGGGGTCCCAGCCGGCAATTTAGGCTGGGGTGCCTTGAAGGACAGCCTCGATCTAACTCGGTCTTACGCAGTGGGGACGACCGCCGTGCCAATGCCCTTGTTGCGACGCAGACAGCGATCTCTGGGAACGTTCGCACTATGTCTGAGCGTGGCGGTGGTCACGTCAGGGTCCGCGCCGGTCGTGGCTGGGCCGGGCAGTTTGAACACGGCCCGGCGTACGGCCATAGTCGACGCGGTCGCCAAGACCCAGTCGTGCGTGGTGAGTATCTCAAGCGAGAAGAAGTCGGCGTCGAACAGCCGGTGGCCCTTTTCCGCCGAGGAGAACCAGCGGTCACGGATTAGCGGCATGGGCAGCGGAGTCATTGTCGATTCCCGTGGCTATATCCTGACCAACCACCACGTGGTCGACAAGGTTCAAGGAATTGAGATCCAGCTCGCCGACGGTACGACCTATCCCGGGCGGGTGCTGCAGTACGACCCTATGATGGATCTGGCTTTGATGAAGATCGAGGCGGCTGGGCCGCTGCCGGCCATCAGCATTGGCACCTCATCCGACCTGATGGTGGGAGAAACCGTCATCACGATTGGCAATGCATTCGGTTACGAAAACACGGTCTCAGTTGGAATCATTAGTGCATTGCATCGTGATGTTACACTTTCCGACGAGCAGGTCTACCGCAACCTCGTCCAGACCGACGCCAGCATCAACCCCGGAAATTCGGGTGGTCCGTTGATTAATATCAACGGTGAGCTGATAGGCATCAACGTGGCGGTTCGCGCAGGGGCCCAGGGAATCGGTTTCGCCCTGCCCATCGACGAGGTCAAACGGGTTGCAACGGAGATGCTGAGCACGCGTCGAATTGCATCCACCTGGCATGGCCTCGTAGTCGACGATTTGGTCCGCGGGACGCAGCGGTCCGTGGTGGTCACCGAGGTGCAGCCCGGTAGCCCGGCTGCAGCGGCGGGGTTCAAGACGGGCGATGAACTGTTCGCGCGTGGGCGATTTTGCCGTTGTAAGCATGCTCGATCTCGAACGAGGCCTCCTGGATTCTCAGCCCGGCAGGCCGACGAATCTGCAGATTCGCAGGGGGGGAGTCGATCAGTCGCTGACCCTGGAAGTGAAGCCTCTACCCCGCGGGATGAGCGTGGTGGCTAGCGGCGACCCCGGTGATCTGGTCTGGCAGATCATCGGCCTGAAGACAATGCCGGTCGCGACCGACTGGGTTTCGGCGGTCTCGCCCAAGCTTCGAGGCGGCCTCTACATTGAGGCCGTTTTGCCCGGCAGCCCCGCGGCCCAAGCCGCAATCCAGAAGGGCGATATCTTGGTCGGCATGAATGTAGGCACACGCCACTGGGAAACGATCCGACCTGACAATATCCTCTACGTGCTGCGCCAGCCCGAGGCGGTCCAAACTCAGGGCGCTGTTCTTTACGTTGTTCGGAAAACAACGGCATGCAGACACGCCGGGTCAGCCTGGCAGAGACGCGAGCCAAGAAAATCACCCAGTGACCGGACGGGAGGCCGCCAGATAGGCTCGCGGCCTCGATCATCAGGCGAACGAGTTGCACTCTGCCCGTATTACAAGCACACGTTCTTGGCCCGACATGCTGGCCCACGGACCTGCCGCCGGCTGAAGCTCTCCAGTGGGCTCTCATGTACCTTCCTTCGACGTACAGGGGATCATTCAGTGGGGAGAGCCTCTCTTTGATGTTGCAATACCGCGGCAACAGACATTGCAACTGCGAAGACTGAAACGCAGCTCCGTTGAGTTCAGATCAACGGTCCCTGATCTTGATTTCCGTTCATGATGGCAAGCCAGGGGCCAGATTAGGCGGGTTATCCGGCTGGATGTGTACCTCTCGGTGCCGGAAACACGTCCAGCCGTCCTTTCCGCGCGTGCATAGAAGACAATAACGCCGGAGAATGGGCCGATGATCGACCGATCGTCCGAGCCAGGGCACTTGACAGATTGAGCCTAGGGGAATAAGAAAAGCCTTGTCGGCATGGAAGTTCGATTTTCACCTGGAAATACATCATGGAGGAGTCGCATGGACGCGTTCACCGCAGGGAGTCTGCCTTCCTTTCTTGCCACAGTTCCCGATCCTCGCAGCCGTCATGGACGGCAACATCCCCTGCCGGCCATCCTAACCGCTGTCTGCTGTGCTATTATGTGCGGCGCGAAGAGTTACGAGGCCATCGGTCAATGGGTGCAGGACCAGGACATTAAGCTGATGCACCGACTGGGTTTCACTCGCCGACCCCCCAAGGCCGGAGGGATCCGCAAGGTTCTGATCGCCTTGAACGTCAAGGCATTCGAGCAGGCCTTGACTCGGTGGGCCGAGGCGTTGTTGAGCCGGCCTATTGGCGCCGAGCCATCATTGCCTGAGGCCTTTGCCCTGGATGGAAAGTCCGCCCGAGGTAGCTTCGATGGCCTACAGAAAGCCGTGCACCTGCTCTCATTACTAGCCCATGAATCGGGTTTGACGCTCGCGCAAGCAGTTGTCCCTAACGGCGGCGAAGAGAAGACCAACGAGCACAAAGCCGCCCTCCGGTTGCTCAAGGATTTGGTGCTGGGAGGGCGCTTGGTCACCGGTGACGCCATGTTCTGTCAGCGTGATTTTTGTCAGCAGGTGATCGATGCCGGAGGCGACTACCTCGTGTTCGTCAAAGACAACCAACCAACGCTCCTTCACGACATCCAGATGGCCTTCGCCCCTCCTGCGGAAGGGGCTTTTTCCCCCTCGGCAGCAACGAATTTGGGATGAGGCCATGGACACGGCGACGACGCTCGACAAGGGACACGGTCGGCGCGAGCGTCGCACGTTGAAGGCGACAACTGCTCTCAACGAGTATCTGGACTGGCCCGGAGTTGCCCAGGTTGGACAGGTCGCGAGCGAGGTCGTGAAGGACGGCAAGACTACCCACGAAAACCGCTACTTCATCACCAGTGTCTCGAGGGCTGTCGGGGACGCAGGCCGGTTGCTCAAATGGGTCCGCGGGCACTGGTCGATCGAGAATCGCTCTCATTACGTACGCGACGTGACGATGAGTGAGGATTCCAGCCGGATCCGCAAGCGTTCCGGTCCCCAAGTGATGGCTGCGTTGCGAAATGCGACCATCAGCTTCCTGCGGACCACGGCACGACGAACATCGCCGAAGCACTCCGCCGCAATGCTTCACAAGTCGGCCAACTCTTCGCCATGCTGAGTATATTCAAACAGTGAGTGGCCCTGTCGTCCGAGCGAATGAGCATCGACAAGCACGCTTCCAGCCGCTAGCTTCATTAAATGCGCCTGCTTTTGGTCATGCTCGGTTCCATCGATCCAGGAAACACCGATCTCCCTCCAGGAGTCGATCATGGAGCAACCCAGACCCGTCGAAGATCGGGAGGTTCTCTTGGAAAGCGAGAACGAAGACGATCAACCGGGTCGCGACGTGATCATCATGTTTGCCGTTTTCTTCGAGGGCGGACTGGCTCCCTTGTCATTATTGCTGGGGTGGTGGCTGGGTCACAATCCTTTGGCTCAATTCACGTGGAGCGAGAAGGACGCGCTCTGGGGAGCCCTGGCGGCCGTACCCTTGGTTCTGGTCTTCCTGCTGCTGACCCTGCACTGGCCGATAGGCCCGTTCAAGCAAATCAAGACGTTCTGCGAGCAAGAGTTTATCCCCTTGCTGGCGGGAAGTTCGTGGTCGGACATGGCCTTGATCGCCCTGTCTGCAGGTGTCGGAGAAGAGATGCTCTTCCGTGGGGTGCTTCAGAGTTCACTGCAAGCCTGGCTGGGCGTGGGCTGGGGTCTAGTGATCGCGAGTCTGCTCTTCGGTCTGTTGCATCCAATCTCGATGCCCTACATTGTTGTTACGGCCGTCGTCGGGCTCTATCTGGGAGGGGCCTTCCTGTATACCGGAAACCTGCTGACGGTGATTGTAACTCATTCCTTTTATGACCTTGCGCTCATGTCCTACCTCTTGCGATATCATTACCGTGGTGGACCGATCAACCCGATCCAACCTCTTGATCCTGATGCCAACATTGATGATTGAGCTGGACCTGGGTGATTTTGCCGGCCCAACCGACTATGCTGAAAACAGTTTTCGATAGCCGGGTGTCCGGTGTCGACCTGCGACTCGGTGGAGCAGTTGCGGCGACTCGTAGAGATCCGATCTGCCATTTGAGTTTTCTTTGACGCCCAGGCGTGGCTTGACTAGGTGCGAGCGACCACCAGAGACATTGGCCATGAAAGGATCCAACCGATGAAGCGGATGATGGCTGCGGGGCTGGACCGGCGGTGGGCGGGCTGTTGGGGGGCGATATTCATTCGGATCGTGCTCTCGTCGCTAACTGCCGGTTTCGCGGCGACCGTTGCGCAGCCTGCTCTGGGCTCCGAGACCTTGCGCTGGAAGTTCAAGCCTGGTGAGACCCTGCGGTACACGATGGTGCAAGAGATATCTCAAGGTATGAAGGCGATGGGGAAGGAGATCGAGTCTAGCATCAAGCAGACGATTGATCTGCACTGGAGCGTGAAGAGTATTAATAGCGAGGGCGTGGCTGAGCTGAGTCAGACGATCGACCGCATTCGGACGAAGGTCGAGGCTCCAGGCAGCTCGTTCGATTACGATTCACAGGGGGGCAAAGAACCGGAAGCTCAGAATGCATCGCCACTAATCGCCCTGCTTAAGGCGCAAGTGGGTGCGGAATTCGAGTTCAAAATGAGCGGTCGCGGAGAGCTTAGCGACATCAAGGTGCCACCAAAGCTGCTCGAGTCGCTCCGTCAGGCGGGACCGTTGGCTAACGCGGGCGGCATGTTCTCGGAGGATGGTCTGAAGAACATGATCAGCCAATCGAGTTTGATGTTGCCAGAAGAAGCACTGGAGAAGGGCAAGAGCTGGACGCACCAGGGTAAGGTCCCTCTGCCCATGCTCGGCACCATGGTGATTGACAAGACCTACACCTTCGAGGGGCCGTCGCTCAAGGAGGCTGGCCTGGACCAGGTCTTACTGGACACCAAGGTGAGCCTGCAGCCGGCCGCCGACAGCAACGTCGCGGTGAAGATCACTGCTCAGAAGGGAACCGGCGAGTTCGCGTTCGACCCCCAGGCCGGTCGGGTCGTTTCCTCCCGAGTCAACGACAAGTTACAGATGTCGCTGTCGGTTATGGGTCAGGAGCTGGAGCAGTCGACCAACACTTTGACAACCATGGTGCTGGCCAAGGATGGGGCGTCGAAATAAGAGCACACGAAAAGATTGCTGGTAAAATCCAACCGCCTCATGGCACTGTCAGGGTCGATTTATCTTTCCCTGAAAGGGTTCAGCGCACAATGCTGTGCTTCTTCAGTTTGCTGAAAAAGGTACTGCGCGGCATCGCGAGCAACCGCGCCGCCACGCTTTTGTTGCCCCCAGCCTCATTCAGGGCATCAACAAGCCGCTGTCGTTCGTAGGCCAGGAATTCACTATTCCATTCTTCACCGCCTTCATCCGGGGCAAGATCCGATCCGCGCGGTCGGTTGCGTGTCGGGGTACGAATCGATGACGACGTGGAGCCGCCGGCGGTTGACAAGCCGCCCGTCGGATTGTCCCCGGCGACGGACCCACCCATCACGGCGACCGGCGGCCGGAACCGCCGCCGCCCGGGTACGCGTACGTCCGGAGGCAGATCATCGACGGTCAAGGCGGAACCATCGGCGAGGATTACCGCGCGCTCCATCACGTTCTCCAGCTCGCGACAATTGCCCGGCCAGTCGTAGGCCATCAATAGCTCGACGGCCTCGGGCTCGATGTGTGTCAGGAATTTTCCGGTCCGGTCCGCATGCTGGCTAACGAAGAAGAGGGCCAACTCGAAGATGTCCTCGCGGCGCTGGCGGAGCGCTGGTGTTTGCATGGGGATCACATTGAGCCGGTAATAAAGGTCCTCACGAAATCGGCCTGCGTCGATGAGTGCCTCCAGATTCTGATGCGTGGCTGCCACGATCCGGACATCGACCTTGGTCGGTACAGAGCTGCCGACGCGTTCGAAGGACATCTCCTGAAGCACCCGGAGAAGCTTGGTCTGGACCTCAAGGCTGATGTCACCGATCTCGTCCAGGAAAAGAGTTCCACCGTTGGCTTGCTCGAACCGGCCCACGCGGTCGCGGTCGGCGCCTGTGAACGCACCCTTGATGTGGCCGAACAGCTCGCTCTCGAGCAGGTTCTGCGAGAGTGCGGCGAAGTGCACCTTGACGAACGGGCGTGCCGCGCGGGGACTGGCGGCGTGGATTGCTGCGGCTAAGAGCTCTTTGCCCGTTCCGCTCTCGCCTCGGATCAGGACCGCCGATGGGCTGGCCGCAACCTTTTTGGCCATCGCGATCATCGCCCGAATCGACGGACTCGAGCCCTTGATCTGATCAAAGACCGCGTCCACCGGATCGGGTTCTTCCTTGGTGTTTTCGCCGGTCAGCGCCGGGAAGCCGATGCCGGATTGGATTAGACCGTCTCTTTCGCGCTCTGCTCGATCGCGGAGCTGCTCTTGAAGAATCAAGATTCGCCGCCGTTGCTCGGCGATCTTATCGACCTTGTCGCGCAGATCATGGTTCAGAGCCTCCAGTGTCTGTTGAATGCCGGCCGAGTGCAGCGCAGAGTCGCCACCGAGCTGAGTGCTCCCAGGAAAGCCATCTCCTCGTCCTCGAACGGCATACCGCTTCGCTTGGGTCCCAGGATCAGCAAGCCCGCGAGCTGGCCGCCGTCGCCCACGGCACTAGCCGCTTCACCCCCCAGAGCGATCATGGCGTCCGTCGCTGGGTCGGATCTTGCACCCGCTGCCAAGGCATGGGAAAGCCGAGCCGTCGGGCTCTGCTGAAGCCGAACCGCCAGGGGATTGTCCAGGGCCAGCGTTTGCTGGTCGGGAGAGGGGCCATGGCAGACCACGAGCTGAAACTCTCTTTCCGAAGGTCCGGAGAGATAGAGGCGCTCCCCACTCGACCCGCAAGACCTCCACGGCCCCTTCCAGCAGGCGATTGCCCAGCGTGATTCGGTCAACCAAGCTGCCGACCGCCATTCTCATTTTCTGCATGGCCTGATCAAACTTGTACTTCTCTCGAAAAAACTGGCGGTCGATCACCCGTTGGAATCCCCCTCTGGCCACCTCGGAAGCAATGAGCACGAAGATCACCGAGAGGGCGGCCACTACAGCCCCCCAAGAAGTTGGATTCGTTTTGGTCGAGAGCAGGCGATCCCCGATCAACCAGCCGCTGGCCAGCAAGACGGCCGAATAGGTCAGCCCCGCAGTCACGCTGAAGGCGAAGTAGACCACACTACGGTTGATGATCTCCTCGACCTGCATCAGCTTATAACGCGTGATGCTGAAGGCGTATGCGATCGTGTAGAGCAACGAAACCCCCACCATCGGCCAGGCAGCGCTGTCGCGGCCCAAGTTCGCCGTGTCGTTCCAGGCTTGCCAAAGCAGGTAACCGATGAGCACGGAGGCGATGAGCGACGCCAGCAAAATCCACTTGACCTGGTTCTTCTCCGCCCATGTGCAAGCCCGGCGATAGCTGAAGGTCAGGCAGGGAATGCAGAGAGAAAAGATCAGCGTCGCGATTCCTATATAGCAGAGCGCCAGGCCGCGGATGACCCGCTCTGCCGCCGTCGTCCGGACCCCGCTGTCGTAGAGCCGGAACCAGTGTGACATATACATACTGCCCCAGATGGCAGCGAGGAAGAGCACCGGAATCCCGTAGAGCACGATCAAGACCAGGCGGCGATGACGCAGCAACACGGGGTTCTGCCTGGGGAAGACCAGGAAGAAGTGCAGGTTGACTGCTGGTACCAGGAGAGCGAAAAAGACGAACGGGTAAATCAGGGCCGGACGAACCACGATCTCCGTCCAATGGTAGCCGCCCATGTAGGCGCCAACGGTCACCAGGCAAAGCACGAAGAAGAGCCGGGCGGAAACGTCTCCGGGCCGCTTCCAGAAAACGCGTGCCCCAACCCCGAAAATCAAGAGCTCCTGCAAGAACCAGACGCACGACCAAACGTAAGTTCGGGTCGGCGGATACCGGACCACAGCCTGCGCCGCGTGAATTTCCTGGGACCTCGAGTCTTTCCAAGTGACTCCGACAGTGCGGCCAACCTGGTCGCTGAGCCCACGGAGCGCCTGAATGTAATCGGAATAAGAACCTTCCTTCAAAACGATCGGTCCAATCGAAAGCAGTTTATCGCCAATCTGGGGCCGATCGACCGCCTCCGCGGTTCGAGCAGCAGAGCCATCGGATGCTCCTCGTCTAACATCCGAGGTGGGGCTCCATTGAAAATCCGCCGGAACCTCTTCCTCCACGTCGGTGCCGAACAGACAGCGCACGCCTATCGTGCCCATCCAGGCGACCTGCATTAACACCATGACAGAATAAAAAAGGACCACTCCCGAACACGCCAGACACAAAGTTCGCAGCCAGGTCCGGCTCCAGGACGTGCCGAGAGTGGCGTGCAAGGGCTCCCCCGCCCGCCATTTAACCTTCGGCTGCGCAACGTACCCGGGAAGTGCCGGCGTGGGCGGCTTGCCAGGGAACTCATTCTCTGGGGGATATCTGTCGATCGAACTCATTTTCAGGATGCCGCAGAAGGGAAATCCACGAGAGTGGCAAACACGAGGAGGTTGGTGAACACTCGGCGTTGGTCTGCTATGGACCACTTCCAAATTAGCGATTCGGCGCCGAAACGCAAGGATTTCGTTATCGAAATTTCGTTAACTGCTGGGCGCTATGGATCTCGCTGGAGGTCGACGCCCAGTTACCGAAATTGAAAGCCTCCTTTGAGTGACGCCGCACGAATTTCCGTGCCAATGCGCGGTTCAAGTCACGTTGTCGAGATTTTGATAAGATGGGTAATCCTGCGAAAACGATCGCGCTGATTTCCTTCGTTGATCTCTCGCGTTATCGAAATTTCGGCACTCGATCAGAGCATAAGTGAAGAACGCTTCGGGCACGACATTCTGCAGATAAAAGTTCCACGAACTGCATCGAGATTCGCCATCCACGGCATTACCGCGAGCGGCATGTTAACTGCTCTTAAAGAACTTTAGTAGGCTTGCGCCGAGGACGATCAGCGTACGTCACACCCTGAGGTTGCGACGGACAGCACCACAACAACTGGATTGAAGCACGCGCTGAGGATACAACATGAGGTTAGCAGCAAAGTGGCAGAGTGCATGGTCGATGGCGCTTCCCATCCCCGAGGAGGGATGTCGATCTCGCGTATATCTTGGCGGCGAGCTCGTCGACGTGATCCGGATAGGCAAAGGCCAGCCGCTGGTCCTTGTGCCCGGCTTGGCGGGAAGCTGGCGGCTTGTACTTCCCCTGGCAAGGCGACTGGCTCGTTGCTTCGAAGTCATTACATATGGTTTGCGAGGCGACGGTTTCCCAGCGATGGGTCTTGGCGGACAGCATGGCGACGCATGTGATATCGCCGGGTACGCTGATGACCTTGCTTCTTTGATCGAACAGTTAAGACTGGAGAATCCTGCCGTATTCGGCGTTTCTTTCGGAGGCGCCATTGCTTTAGAGCTGGCGGTAGAGCATCCCGGGAGCCTCGGCGCCCTGATCGTGCAGGGGGCAGACGTCAAGTTCGGCAGCACGATCGGGTCTGCGATTGCCCGCAGAGTGCTGGAGAGATTTCCGTTGCCGGCAGACAACCAGTTCGTGAATCAGTTCTTTAATCTGCTGCATGGCGCCGAGCCCGAGCCGGGCCCGCTGGCAGACTTTGTGGTCGAACGAATTTGGGAGACCGACCAGAGCATCATGGCTCGGCGTCTAGCCCAGATCGAGACTTTTGACATCTCCGACCGGGTCTGGCAGATCAATGCTCCCACGTTGGTGCTTGCCGCATCGAAGGATGCGATCGTGTCGGCCTCCAGGCAAAGACTCCTTGCTGAGTTGATCCCAGGCGCCCGGCTTGAGGTCGTTGAAGGCGCCGGTCACATCGGCTTCTTGACGCATGCCACCGAGGTCGTTCGCCAGGTCAGGCGCCATCTTCATAAGGTCAACGCCGCGGTTTGAAATCGATCGCGATCCGCATGGGCTCGTCGCCGAGCCAAGATCCGCATCACCGATCATCCTCAGGATGCCTCCCCTCTGTCCGATTCGGCCCGGCAGAGGGGAGCTCCTTTTATCCAAGGCCGGTCGGTCGATTGGCAAGAGCCACCCCTCTGAATGGGCCCGCAAGGAATTCCCCTTGAGCTGCTTTGCAACCACCATGAGCACCCGGCTCGAACAGGCCCTTCGATTCGCCGCGGTCGGACATGAGGGCCAGCTCCGCCGCAGTAGCGGAGTGCCCTATGTGCAGCATGTTGTGGCCGTGGCTTGGATTCTGGATCGAGCCGGCTTTAACGAGGACGTGATCATTGCCGGACTTCTGCACGATCTTATTGAGGATACGTCGACTACTCTGGCATCTATCGAGGAGCGGTTTGGCAGTGTGGTGGCCGAACTCGTGGCACATTGTTCCGAGGTCAAGACAGATGAGCGGGGGCAGAAACGGACATGGCTCGACCGGAAGCGTGACCACCTTGCCGCGTTGCGGGAGGCGCCGGGCGGGGCCCTTGCGATCGTCCTGGCAGACAAGCTACATAACTTGATCTCGATCCAGATCGACCTTCGCGCAGGGCACCCTGTCTGGAACGACTTCCACGCCGAGCGTGAACAGGTTCTCTGGTATTACCAGTCCATCATCGCGGTTTGCGCAGGCAATTCCGCAGATGCCCGGCTACGGCAGCTTGGGGCACGCTGCCTAGAAACACTTGAGCAGATCAAGAGACACCAGTCGTGAGCCGTCTGGCAAGAAATCGAGCGTGCCGGCACGAGGGGGCAGGTTTTCTCTCTACCGCGATTTCCTGTTGATCCCGGCTGGCTCGGTGGCTAAATTGAAATTGTCGCTCCGAGCTGAACACACGCTCGGTCGACTTTCGGGTCGTGCTACCGTGGCACGATGGACTAGAGCCCGAAACCGCCCGAGGCTGGACTCCCGCGGAATCGGGGTGGCTAGAACGAAAGGAGGTGATCGCGTGTGTAGTGATAACCAGAGGCGGCTCGCCTAACGGCAGCCGACGGGTTGCCCGTCGGGCAGCCGCTATCTTGACCATAACCTCACGGTTTGGTTCGACCGGGCCCGATACTTCCAGGTCTCGGGTCCGGCCGCAACGAACTACTGTGAGCATCCTGGCACCTTTGGCTTAGCGCATTAGGGGTTACCTTTGTCCCGCCATTTGACCGCAACCTCTACAGGTTTGGTGATCAACCATATCTGGTGGTGGTCGTGGTCGTTTACCCGGCCCAAAACAGGTTTCCGGGCCCAGAACGGCGAGTGTACCTGACCCCTCTCAATTTTCCAAGCATACACCCAGGCCCCGGAACCTGCCGTTCAGGTTTCGGGGCTTTTTTTGTCCCCTTTTTTCAAATGGGGTAAATCGTTGGCCGAGTGCCTGGTACTGTTTTGATGTCTCAATTCAGAGCCGGACCCGAGCGTAACACTTGATTGACTTTTGGGGAGGGCGAACGACCGTGATCGTGGTGATGAAAGTAGATGCGACAACCGATCAGATTGATCACATGGCCCAGCGCATCACGGCCTTGGGGCTGACACCCCAGGTGATTCGAGGCCAGCATCAGACCGTCATTGCGGCGCTCGGCCAAGAACGGGTGGGGCTCACCGAGGTACTCGAGCCGGGTGACGGCGTGGAGAAGGTCCTGCCGATCATGGCCCCGTACAAGCGTGCTTCCTCGGAACTCACGCGCAAACGGACTACCGTCAAGGTACGGGGCCTCGAGGTCGGCGGCGTCAAAGTTGCGATTATTGCCGGCCCTTGCTCGGTCGAGAGCGAAGAGCAAATCGTGGCCTTGGCCCGCAAGCTCAAGGAACTGGGCGCGACCGGCCTGCGGGGCGGGGCGTTCAAGCCCCGGACCAGCCCCTATAGCTTTCAAGGCCACAAAGAGCTGGGGCTGAAGATGCTGGCCACTGCCAGAGGCGAAACCGGATTGGCGATTGTTACCGAAGTCATGGCTCCAGAGCATGTCACCGATGGTCGCCGAGTATGCCGATGTGCTTCAGATTGGTGCCCGAAACATGCAGAATTATCAGTTGCTCCAGGCCGTGGGCGACTCGGGGAAACCCGCGCTGTTGAAGCGCGGGATGAGCGCGACACTGGAGGAGTTCCTGCTTGCCGCCGAGTACATCCTCGACCGTGGCAACCCCCACGTCATGCTGTGCGAGCGAGGCATCCGCACCTACGAGGACCACACCCGCTTCACCCTACCGCTGGCCACGGTGCCTTACCTACACGACAAGAGTCACCTGCCGGTTGTCGTCGATCCATCACACGGCACCGGCAAGTCGAAACTGGTCATACCGATGTCCCGGGCCGCCGTCGCCGCCGGCGCCGACGCCCTGATCCTCGAGGTTCACGACGATCCCGAGCACGCCGTCAGCGATGGCGCCCAGTCGATCACACCGGCCGCCTTCGGAGAGCTCATGGATCAATGCGGCCGAATCGCCAGCGCCCTGGATCGAGCGCTGTAGCCCTCCTTGCGATCTGCCATTGATCAACTTTGGGAACGGCTTATGGTAAATCCGCCGACCAAGGCTTTTCGCTCACGGGCTCGCGTCGGCGTCATTCCATGCTGATCGAGTCACTTCTTTACCGAACCTCGCTCGATCAATGACGATTGCGCGGATTTCGGCCGGAACGCGATCGCCCGCCGGACGGCAGGTGGGACGGGAGTGTCCCTTCCCTTGATTGACGTCCAGAGAATCTCGTTGAGCTCGAAGTCGTCGACGCGGTCGTACTCGTCGAAGTCCATCTTCATAGACCGCTCGGCGCCATAGGCCGTGGGGGCGTTGACGGCGTCGATGTCGATGCGAGCGTTTTCGTGAGTGAAGGAAGTCAGGTTGGATCGGTCGGTGAAGCAAGCGAACATCGGCCGAGCCGCGGCATCATATTGGCTCAGGGGCGAAAGACCCAGGATCAATTCCATGGAGCGGATCATGCTCGCCGTGCTGTACTGGGTGCTGTCGAGGCAATTCCGCTTGGTGTACGGGCTGATGACCAAGCCAACCGTGCGGTGGGCATCGACGTGGTCGGGACCGTTCTGAGCATCGTCTTCGATAACGAAGATCGCCATCGTCGGCCAGGACTTGCCATGAGTCACGGCCTCGACGATCCGGCCCAGAGCCAGGTCGTTGCTGGCCACGCAGGCCTGCGGAGTGAACGTGCCGGGGCGGGTGCCTTGGGTGTGGTCTTCGCCCAGGCTCATGACCATGAACCGAGGCAGTGTTCCGTTGGCTTCAAAGTCCTGGAATTCCTTGATGAACGTATCGGCACCGTCGGTGTCGCGGCTGCGGCGTCCGGGCTTCTTGGAGATTCCATAGTCGGGACTCATGTGCCCAACCAGACCCGGGACGGCGCCTTCGACCTTGAACGTACCGTCCGGCTGGCTTACCCGGCGTCCATACTCCCCGTAACTGAGGTATGTTAGCCCGGCGCGGCGCAGGCGTCCCAGAGATAGCCCGAGGGCGAGTTGGACAGATTGCCCTGCTCGTCGTCGTCGATCCCCGGCCGGGAAGAATACGTCAGTGCCCAGTTACGGGCGATGTAATCCGTGTTGTACGCCATGGTCGACCAGGGATGTCCGTCGGCCGAGACATGTCCGTTACAGTAAAGATTGTCGAGCAGCACGAACTCCTCGGCCAGCTTGTGGTGGTTGGGCGTCACGTCGCGTCCGAACATCACCAGCGCCGGGTCGCCGTTGCCCCGGGTCAGATCTCCAAAGACTTGATCGTATGTCCGATTCTCTTTGATGATATACAGGATATGTTTCAGCGGTGATGGATCGCCGACCCTTGTGGGAATCGCCGTTTTCTCGGGGTGAGGGGCGTCGGTCAGCAACTTGTCCGAGTAAGGGCAATTCTTGTAAACCCTCTCCGTGTAGCCCGCGAGGGTCTTGTCGTCGGGGACAGGCACGATCGCGAGAGAGCCCGAAAGGGTCGTACCGATGTAGGGGAACGGCAGGATTCTGCGCTTGGCAGATGGATCATTATCGGTCTTGTGCCTGGTCGAATCGATGTCGATCGGGTTGGGCTTGGTCTGGTTTCCTTTGCCAACGCCGATCAGCAGGTTCTTGCCGTCGGGCGAGACCGCGACGGACGTGGGATACCAGCCTGTGGGGATAAAACCCTTCACCTCGCTACGTGCTGGCGTGGCGATGTCGATCACGGCCACGCAGTTGTTGTCGGCGTTGGCGACGAAAAGTGTCTTGCCATCGGGGGCGATTGCCAGGGCGTCTGGCGTCGAACCTTCCGGAGCTCGGGGAAAGAGTGCCGTGTGGATGGTCTCGGTGACGATGCCGCGGCGAGTGTCGATCACCGCAACGGAGTCGCTCGATGCGCAAGCGACGAAGAGTCGGTCATCCGAGGGGTGCACCGCGAGTTGATTGGGGTGCTCTCCCACGGCGATGCGCGCCCTCGTTCGCAGGTCGGAGGGATCAACGACTTGGACCGCGCGATCGGCCCAGTCGGTGACGTAGAGCAGGTTGCCGTTGCGTGCCAGCACCACGTCGTAGGGCCGGCCGCCCACCGAGGCCGACTTGAGCTCTTTCTCGGACTCGATATCGAGCGCCGCGATGGTTCCGTAGTCGATATCGAGCGCGTAGAGCACCTTGCGCTGTGGATCAAGGGCCAGCCCGCCGCGGAAGTGACTCTTACCCCGCTGCGCGCCCTTACTCCCCTCGCCCGTGGGCTCATTGCTCTTGTGAGTCAGCTTCGGGCCGTCGAGCGCGAACTGGTGAACCACGTTGCTTCCGCCTCCGGACCACCAGACGCGATCGAACTGGGGCGAGGCCACCAGGCCGAACCAGCTTTCGCGGACGGTCTGGCGGTCGACGACCGCTTTCTTCTCCAGGTCGATCAGAGCGAGCTCATGAGCGTTGAAGCCGCTCGTGGCAACCAGAACATGCCGGCTGTCGGGCAAGGGCACGATGTTCAGCGGCAGGTCCGTGATAGGCACCTGTTCACCGACCGGTGAGACCGTCCAGCCGTTGGGCAGCAGAAAGCCCGTTTTGGTTGTCCCCGCGTAACGGGGCGCCTCCTGGGCTTTGAAGGCGGCCAGCGATGTCAAGAATGCGGTCACAAGCACGATCAAGCCGGTTCGTCGAAGCATTGTTCATCTCTCGAGGGTCCACGGCGGATATCTTGGATCAACCCGTCATGTTTACGTACGTGAAGTGCCGAGTCCAATGAGTTTTTCATGGAGATTGTGCGGAGGACTCAACTAGCAGCCGCAATCCTCCTTAACGGATCTGTCGCGGAGCGCATAACCAACTCGTCAGCGGCCAGGTCTGAGATGAGCCACACCGACCGCAGTCGACGGCGAAGGGGAAGTGCGGGAGCCCCGCGACACAAATTCCGCACTGCCTCGATTGACAACGGCCTTCGTGAATTGGGTTTGATTCGTATCAATAATCACTGATTCATAGAGTGCTAACTCGTATGAGATATGGCGAGGACTGCTTTATCGGCCGACGAACAAGCTGGGGGCCGGGTCTTCCGATCGAGACACTTACGCTGTGGCGACTCGCCCTCGAGCTGACGGAACCGAATCGCCAAAGAACCATGAGCGCACTGCCCCCACTCTTATAGAATACGACAAAAAGCTCCGCGACTTGCAGGCCTCTCTGATCGATCCTTGCCGGCGGGGAATCGCCGTCGACTTCCACTTGAACAAGTTCGGCTACAACGAACGCAGGGCCTTCGCCCACGTCTCGGCCGTGATTTTTCCGTCGGAATACTCGCGCCGCCACCATGCCCGGTTGCTGAGTCTGGACGGTCCGGTCATTCCGGACCCGATCCCGCTCGATCGGATTGTCGCCGCCGACCCCGAGCCGAGATATGTCACGTTCATCAACCCCAGCCCTCCAAATGCGTCACGGTTTTCGCACGGATCGCCACCGCGGTGTACCGCGAGCGACCCGACCTTCCGCTTCTGATCGGACTGATGCCGCAGTTCAATGCGGCCTTTGATCTCGAAAACCGGAGTAGAGTCGAGGTGTGGCGCGGTGGTTTAGGTCGATGTTTGTGTTCCCTGTTGGCCCGCCCTTTCGTTTGCGGGTGTCACATCATCGCGACCGTGCTCCGTTTCCACACCCCGCTCATCAAACCGGGCGGGCCGATTTCCGGCACCCGGCTTTCGGACAAGGCTTGTTAAATGGCGATTCACACACGTTCGCCCACGAACCGTTGCCGCGTCGTTCGTTGAAGCTGGTACAGTCCCAGCTTCTGGTGCAAGTGCTTGTCAGGGAATCGCTTGATTCCCTGGCCCCGCTCCTTGAACTTTGCACACAACCACTGACGCACCCGATAGCGAACGTGGCTGTCGATGTTCCGGTAGGCCTTGCTGACCGTCCCGATGCGGAAGTAGTTGGACCAGCCGCGAAGTTTGCGGTTGATTCGACCAATCAGCTCCTCGACGTCTCGCCAGGCTTTCCGTCTCTCCGTCAGTTCCATGATCGCTCCGCATAACCGGTCGATCTTCTTCTGCGAGGGACGTGGTCCCAGGTAGGACTCGCCCGTTCGACAGTCGTAGTTCCGACCGAGGGTGTAACCCAGAAAGTCAAACGTCTCTTCCGGCAGTCGGCATAAGCGCGTCTTCTGCTCGTTCACCGTCAACTTCAGCTTGGACATCATCGTCCGCATCACGTTCATGGCCTCTTCGGCCGTCCCGCGGCAGCAGATGACGAAGTCGTCCGCATAGTTGACGATTCGCGCCTCAAGACGCTTCTCGTGCCCTCCCGCCTTCCATCCCTTGATAAAGCGCCGCATGTAGATATTAGCGAGCAACGGTGAGATCGGAGACCCTTGCGGGCTGCCAATCCCCTGGTCCCTGTTCCGGGTCGTCCGATGGCGGTTCCCTTTGCCGTCCATCTCTTCCACCGGTGCTTCCAGCCACATCTTGATCAGTCGCAGAACGCGGCTGTCGCTGATGCGCCTCGACACCGACTTCATGAGCTCGGCATGGGGAATACTATCGAAATATCCGGATAAGTCCGCGTCGACCACCTCGGTGTGCCCCGACCTGACCAACCGCTCGACAAGCCGAACGGCGTCCAGGGCGCTGCGCTCCGGGCGATAGGCGTGTTGCTCCGGTTCCAAGTCAGCCTCGAAGATCGGCTCCAAGACCAACATCGTCGCCGTCTGCACCACACGGTCTTTTATGCAAGGAATTCCCAGCGGCCTTTGCTTGCCATCCGCTTTAGGGATGTACACGCGCCGGACCGGCCTGGGTTGGTACGTTCCATTTCGGAGTTCTTCCGCCAGTTCGTCCAGCCACAGGTCACGTCCCGACTTCTCGATGTCGTCGAAACTCTGGCCGTCGACCCCGGACACGCCACCATTATGCAGGCAGCGGACATAGGCGAACGCCAGGACGTCTCGTCGATACACCTTGTCGTACAGGGCGTAGAACCGGTAGTCGGGCGAGTTCTTCGCTTTGGTGTGCAACGCCGTCTGCAACTTCCCAACCTTCAGTGGAGGTGTTAGGCTCATGCCAATCTCCCGGCTGTCTACTACTTCGTGCGTTGGCCTTGAACCGAGGCCCCTTCCCTCCACCGGAGTTACCCGGCTTCGTCGGTACTATGGGCCTCTCCGTAACCCGGGGCGGCCCAGCCTGTCCCTCGCGGGCGTCTGGTTGAGGTCGCCGGAGGCGACCTTCACCGCCTGGGTTTCCCGTGTTGCGTTGGATCTCCATGTACCGACATGCCGTCGTCATTACCCCGGTGGCCCGCTGGGTTCTGATCGCTCGCGGGACGGTCTATTCCAACCGTCTCCATTCATCCCCAGCGGCAGCGGCCTTCCCCTTCCGTTTGCAGGGTCGGCGTCCACATTGGTCGTTTCGAGGCCTGCTCGACGTTCACGCGTGTTACGGCCTGTCGGCTCGCCGAGTCGCCATGCGACCCGTCTGTCTCGAAGGCTCCGACGGTTTTGTTACCTCCCCATGAACTCCCCCGCTCGGTACGCTGTGTGGGGCAACTGCGGGGAGGGTGGTTCTGGCTCGAGTGTTGGACGACACCCACAATCTCCCCTGGCCCCAAGCGTCGCGAATCGATGCCGGAGGATCTGTTTTCTCAGCGTTATCCATGGCCACAGGCCTGTCGCGCATGGCGACCGCCTCGATCCACTGACCTACTGCGTGGGCAGCGGACTGAGTTGCAAGCCCATGGCCGCCGCCTTCCGCTTCAGCGACTTCAAGATGTTGGCCTTCACCTTGGCCTCGTACTCTTCCATCGACTGCGTCACGTACTCCTGGCCGTACTTGAGCATCCGGTAGACCAAACACGCCAACTTGTGCGCGGTCGCCTTGACAGCTCCGAGTCCACCGATCCGACTGCGGATGCGGCGGTAAAACAGGCCCAACGGCGTCATTGTTTTACCCAGCGACCGCGCACACATCCGCAGCGCGATGGTCACTCGGTTCGTGCCCTTGCGATGGCCGCGGCGTTTCTTGGTCTTGTTGCTCTCATCCTGCGGCGGACACAGTCGCAGCCAACTGGCGAAGTGTTTCTCGGTGGGAAAGCGACTGACGTCCACGCCGATTTCACCCAGAATCACCAGGGCCGTTCCCACGTCGATCCCCTCGATCAAGGTCAGGTCCACGCCCAAGGCCTTGAACAACGGGCCCGCCGCCTCAAACCGGACGTCGTTGCTTTTGCGCCCTCTCTTTCGTGGCTTGACTTTGTGTGTCTTCTCTCCCGCCCGATTGGGGAAATTGGCCAGTTCTTCTTGGACCTGCTTGTCGCACTCGGTGATCTGTCGATGATGGAACTGGTACAACTCATACGCCTGCCGAAGCTCGAAGAGATGTTCGGGCCGCCACGTTCCTTGCAACGCGAGGGCAATCTCGTCCCCGCTGTGATGACATTGCTCATCCCGCAGTTGGGCCAGCTTGATCGGATCGCGTTGGCCCTCCAGGATGGCGGCGATGATCAACATGCCTGTCAGCCCTGTGATGTCGCTGACGACTTCCGCCAGTTTGACATTCATTTGCTCCATGGCCTTCTGCATATGCTGGACATGACTGGCGGCGTAGCGCACCTGCATCTGCCGCTGCCGCCAGTAGGCACGCAAGGCCAGCACCGAATCCGGAGGCCGAAACGACGCACGTAACAGACCGTAGGAATGCAAGCGTTGGATCCACTGCGCGTTGAGTACGTCCGTCTTGGGGCGCACGCCGCAACGCGAAAGCTGCCCCGGTTCGACCAGGTTGACCTCGAAGCCCTCGGACTCCAAAAGCTCGAACAGAGGAATCCAGTAGACACCTGTGGATTCCAAAGCGACCGTCTTGATGCGGCACTTCTTCAACCACGAGACCATCTCCTGAAGATCAGCAGTGTTGGCGCCGAATTGCCGGACTGGGTTGGCGTCGCGGTCGGCGGGAACGCAGACCATATGCATGTTGGAATGAACGTCGATTCCGGCCGCGTCCGGGTTGATGACATTGAGCGGGGCCGCCGAGGCGGGGACGGGGACTGCAAGTGAACTCTTACGTGACTTCCTGGGCTTGGCTGGCTTCTTGGGCTTGGTTGGCTTCTTGGGCTCTTCGTTCGGGACGACCATGGATGTCTCCGGATCGCGGGTGCGGGTGTTGAATCAACAAGGCGCCGCGAGCCAAGAGGGGTATCGGGGACGTTTGAAGTCTCCCCAACGGGATCAATACCACGCCGGGAAGCCCCGGCATGGCAAGTCGCCAATGACAAGGTCGAAGCCTCTCGGGCCAAGCTCCACCTCGGGCAAGAAGCACCAGAGGTAATACGGCCACTGACGCGCGTCACCAGACCGCAGCGTAGAGACAAGTAGCGACGAGAACCAGATCTCCCAAACCAGAGTTCACGGGACGCGAGGGCGCCGCCGAAGGTGGCACGAATGGTTCCACCGCCGCTCCGATAGCTACCGGCTGGAGCGACCCAGTTGCCGGGTGGGAATTGCACCCACTGAAGATCAACACCTTACCACGGCGCACAAACGGATCTGAACCTGCGAAGCCCCCTGACCCTGCGAAGCCCCCCCAGATTGCTAACCTCTCGGAGCCCGCGCCGGCGCCGTCCACGGCGCGGCGGCGCCGCTCAGGGAGTCAGCTTCACGCGGAGGCCCTGGACCGGCCGGCCCGCCTCGTCCAGCAGCCGCGCTAAGCCCTCCCACTGCCCCCTTTCATTCACCACCTTGAACAGCAGCACGTTGACCCCCCGCTTCAGGCTCACCGGACGGACCGTCTCCAGCCAGGATAGATCACGGGTCTGACGGTTCTGGTAAATCTCCCGGCCGTTGAGATAGACCTTGCTCTGGTCATCGCTCCTGACCTGAAGCCACAGGCCGTCGCGCGCCCGGTCGTTCTCAATGTAGCAGGCGGCGTAGACGACGCTCCGATCCGCCACCCGCCCCGCCACCGCATTGAAGTCGACGACCGGCCGGCGACCGATGTTCCTGCCAGACCCACCGCTGACCGCCGATCGCGACCCCTTCCCCGGGCCGCGGCCGCACCTGCGCCTCCTCGGGAAGCTGCTGCCGGTCCAGGGCCTGCGCACTGCTCTCTCCCGCAGCGAGGGGCAGGGGCAAGAGCAGGAGCCAGGTCTGGAGAAATCCCTGCGCATGGGGACTGCGGAAATCATTGCTGTCCAGGAGGTCTTGCACGGCGCGGTCCTGGCGGACCCATTGCTGCACCGCGCGGGCGTCGGACGCCTCCCACACATTCGCCCTGCCATCATTATCCCCGGTCGCCAGCCGCGTCCCCTCCGGCGACCAGGACACGGAACGGACCGGGCTGGTATGCCCCTTGAGGGTGAGCTGTTCGTGTCCACCGGCCGCGTCCCACACTTTGGCCGTGCCATCATAACTCCCGGTCGTCAGCCGCATCGCATCCGGCGACCAGGACACGGCATAGACCGTGCCCGTATGGCCCTTGAGGGTGAGCTGTTCGCCGCCGCCGACTGCGCCCCAGACCTTCGCCGTGCCATCATAACTCCCCGTCGCCAGCCGCGTCCCGTCCGGCGACCACGACACGGAACTGACCGCGTTCGTATGCCCCCTGAGGGTGAGCAGCTCCCGGCGGCCGGCCGCCTCCCATACCTTGGCCGTGCCATCATAACTCCCGGTCGCCAGCCGCATCTCATCCGGCGACCAGGACACGGCATAGACCGTGCCCGTATGCCCCCTGAGGGTGAGCAGATCCCGGCCGTCGGCCGCATCCCACACCTTCGCCGTCCCATCGTGACTCCCCGTCGCCAGCCGTGTCCCATCCGGCGACCAGGACACGGAACTGACCGCGTTCGTATGTCCCTTCAGAGTATGCATTTCCCGGCCGCCGGCCGCGTCCCACACCTTCGCCGTCCCATCCGCACTCCCGGTGGCCAGCCGCGTCCCGTCCGGCGACCACGACACGGAAAGGACCACGCTGGTATGCCCCTTGAGGGCGTGCATTTCCCGGCCGCCGGCCGCGTCCCACACCTTCGCCGTCCCATCCGCACTCCCGGTGGCCAGCCGCGTCCCGTCCGGCGACCAGGACACGGAACGGACCCGACCGATGGCCCGTGAGGGTGAGCCGCTCCGGACCGCGGGCCGCGTCCCAGACCTTCGCCGTGCTATCCGCACTACCGGTGGCCAGCCGGGTCCCGTCCGGCGACCAGGACGCGGAATAGACCGGGCCCGTATGCCCCTTGAAGGTGAGCCACTCCCGGCCGCCGGCCGCGTCCCAGACCTTGGCCGTCCCTCGTGACTCCCCGGGCCAGCCGCGGCCCGTCCGGCGACAGGACACGCAACGGACTATGCCCGCATGCCCCTTGAGGGCGAGCTGTTCGCCGCCGCCGACTGCGTCCCAGACCTTGGCCGTGCCCTCCGCAGTCCCGGTGGCCAGCCGGGTCCCGTCCGGCGACCAGGACGCGGCATAGACCGCGCCCTCTGTCCCTTCAGGGTGAGTAGGTCCCGGCCGTCGGCCGCATCCCACACCTTGGCCGTCCGATCATCACTTCCGGTCGCCAGCCGGGTCCCGTCCGGCGACCAAGTTACGGCAAAGACCCTGCCCGCATGCCCCCTGAGGGTGAGCCGTTCGTGGCCGCCGGACGCGTCCCAGATCTTCGCCGTGCCATCATCACTCCCGGTGGCCAGCCGCGTCCCGTCCGGCGACCAGGAGACGGAACGGACCTGGCCCGTATGCCCCCTGAGGGTGAGCAGCTCCCGGCGTCCGGCCGCGTCCCACACCTTGGCCGTCCCATCGTGACTCCCCGTCGCCAGCCGGGTCCCGTCCGGCGACCACGACACGGAACTGACCGCGTTCGTATGCCCCTTCAGAGTATGCATTTCCCGGCCGCCGGCCACGTCCCACACCTTCGCCGTGATATCCTCGCTCCCGGTGGCCAGCCGGGTCCCGTCCGGCGACCACGACACGGAAAGGACCTCGAAGCGGTGGCCGATCAAGGTGTGCTGGTCCGAGTGGCAGAGGCGCTGCCAGTAATACCACTCGAAGCCCCGGTCGGGGTACGCCTCGGTTTCCGCCAGCAGTGTTCGCAGCCGGCCGATCTGGCCGGTGTCCCAGGCCGGCTGCATCAAGTTGACGGTCGCCGCATACCATTGCCGCCGCATCTCCTGCCCCGCCGCGCCGGCACGGTCGGCCTCTCGCGTAGCCTTGGCCTCCGCTTCTTCGGCCGCCGTTCGCAGTTGGCCTCTCTGTTCAAGGCCAGTTTGGTCTGCACATAACCGACCGAAGCGACCCCGGCCACCGCGGCCAGCAGGAGAAACACCGCCGCCAAGAGCCCAGCCACCACCGGATTCCGCTTGCACCACCGCCCGAACCGTTCCCCGGCGGAGACCCGCCGCGCCAGGATCGGCTCGTGGCCAGCCAGCGCTGCAGGTCCGCCGCCAGGTCCGACGCCGACGCGTACCGCCGCGCCGGGTCCTTCTCCGCGCCTTGGCCACGATCGTTTCCATATTGCCGCGCAGCTCCGGATTGATCGAGCCCAGCCGCGGCGGGTCTTGCTCCAGGATCAGCCGGGCAGCCTCGGCTAAAGGCAGGCCGTCCAGCCGATACGGCAGGCGGCGGGCCGCCAGCTCGAAGAGGATAACCCCCAGGGCGTACACGTCCGCCCGCCGGTCGATGGCCGCGGGATCGGCGGTCACCTGCTCGGGGCTCATGTAGTTGGGCGTGCCCAGGAGCTGGCCGGTCCGCGTCAGGCCGGCCGCGGTCAGCAGGTCGGCGTTAGTGGCGCGGGCCACGCCGAAGTCGAGCACCTTTGGTTGTCCGTCTTCCTCCACGAGGATGTTGGCGGGCTTCAAGTCACGGTGGATGACGCCCTGGTCATGGGCGTGGTGCACCGCTTCGCACACCCGCGCCACCAGGGCCACGCGGGCCGCGAGGTCGAGGCCATGGCGGTTGGCGTACTCGTCCAGGGGCAGGCCGCGGATGAACTCCATGGCGAAGAACGGCCGGCCGTCGTCGGCTATGCCGACCTCGTAGACCTGCGCGATGTTGGGGTGCTGCACCCGCGCCGCCAGCTCCGCCTCCAGCCGGAACCGCGACGCCTGGGCAGGGGAAGCGAACTCGCCCGCGAGCACCATCTTCAGGGCCGCTATCCTGCGAAGGCCTCGGTGCCGCGCTTGTACACCACCCCCATGCCGCCGCGACCGACCTCGGCCAGGACGTCGTAGTCCCCGACCTGCTTGGGGGCCGGGAGAATCACCGGCTCGATTCCCAGTTCTGTTCTTGCGCGGCCGCCCGGGCCCCTTCACCGACGCAACGCGCAAACCGCCGAGCGTCGCTGGGCCCGGCTGACCAGCGTTCTTCCCGGCGGGCAGCGCTCTGCTGAGCCGCGCCAGCAGAGGATCGGCGGCGGCAGTTGATCGATGCGGCGGCAACACTCGGGACAGTCGCCGAGGTGGGCAGAGACTCGGGCCAATTCCGCCTCCGCGAGCCGACCAAGGGACAGCGCACGCAGCTCTTCGGTAGTCGGGTGCGTCGACGGGGCCTCGGGCATGGCAAGCCTGCATGGATGACAAAACAAAAGAACGCGCATTCCCGGCAAGAAAGAAACGGCGGCGGACGGCGAACCTAACACGAAGCAGAGGGATGAGGGATGACGGACAAGGGGTCACCTCGCTCGACTTCAACTTTGTCGTAATCGCGGTCAGGATGGCAAAGGGTTGGTTGCATTTCTCAAGGAGCCGAAGAGAGCCGATCAACGGCGACAAAGAGACTGGAAGAGACCTCACACGGAACAAGCGCTGAGGATCCCGCGCGGATGGCCAAGGCGGGCCGTCGACGTTAGTCGATCAGTCCCTCCGCCTCCTGGCGAATGCGCCGGCAGCACGCGCGACTTCGCCACGTAGACGGCCGCCACGGACATCCCCAGTTCCTCGGCCACCTCCGCGCCGCTGGCGCCTCGAGGGCCAGTCGCCGGAAGGCCAGCAGTGTGCCCGGCTCGACTCCTGTTCCACCAGGTCCAGCAGGCAGCCGAGTACGTATCGGTCGTGTTCCTCGTCCCACTGCCGGTTCAGGTCACTGTCGGGGTCTGCAATCTGCTGGAGGGCAGCCGTTGCGCCGCTGCCGCCGGTGGCCTGGGTGTCGCGCGGTGGCCCGCCAGTAATCGGTTGTGCGGCTGCAGACGATAGTGCGAAGCCAGGAGCGAAACCGCCCCGGCGGCCGGAGTGCTCGAAGCTGGGGAGTTGCTTTACCACGCTCAGAAGGACGTCCTGGCTCAGGTCCTCCAGATCGGCCGCCGGCACGCCCTGGCGATTGAGCCAGCCGATGATCAGGGGACGGTACAGGTCCATCAGGTCCTTCCAGGCATCCGCTTCGCCGGACTGGGCGCGGAGCAACAGGGTTCGCCGAGTCTCATTCATGACGCCATTTTACTGTCGCCGGGCCGGGCGATCTTCAAGTTTCTGCCATTTTTCGACCGATTCCTGTAAGGTTTTCCGCCGCCCGCCGTTTTTTATCCCCGTGGGCGAAAGGGCCAAGCTAGCCCGGCCCACCTGCCGGGCGCGGGAAGGTTGCCGCGCACGGCGTCAATTTGATCGGTCACTGGCGAGAGCGGGGCAACGGGATTCTTTCACGTGTCCGCGGACCAGCCGAGAACTGGTCGCGCCGGGAGCTGACGGACCGCACCTCGCGGTTCAGCCGGCCGGATTGTTCTGCGATGGCGCGCGAGGTTCCCGCGCCGTTTTACGCGGTCGCGACCGGGTGCGCAATTCCGCCTCCCGGTCCGGCGCGATGAGATCGAAATCCCCACGGTCTGGGGCCGTTCCCGAACTCGAACGGCCTGTTTCGACCGCTGTCTCTCGGCATCCCGACCCCCGGGCGTGCGGGGTAGAGCGATCGACCCGCCGCTCGATTCACCGATAGAGGAGCCCGCGATGTTCCCCACGAGATGGTTCAAACAGTCCTCCGTCCCCGCCTCGAACGACAGCGGGGCGGCCGACAGGCCCGGGCGAGGTCAAGGGACGCGCCGCAGGCGATTCCAGCCGCGCTGCTGGGAGGCCCGGAGGCCCGCCAGCTCCTGACGCACACGACGATCGCCCCGGGCGTCGTGCAGCACCCGGCCGCCCTGATCGCTGGCCTCACACCCGCGGCATCCCGGACGCCCGCACTCGATCCGACGCTCGAGACGTTCTTCCTGGAGGGGGTGGAACGAGAGATCGTCGGCATCACCCCCTCGCCCGGCCTGGTCGCGCCTCTGAAGCAGCTCGAGCGTGGCGTGCCGCGGGTCCGGGTCCTGGAACGCCTGCTGGAGTCGCCGGCGGCCCGGGACGCGACGGTCACATACGCCTACGAACTGCTCTTGCACCGCGATCCGTCGGCGGCCGAGAACCGGGCGATGGCGACGAAGCTGGCTCGAGGGGGCGACCTGCGACGCTCCTGGTCTCGCTCGCCTCCTCGAGCGAGTACTACGTCAGCCACGGTGGAGGGACCGAGGCTGGCTTCCTGAACGCATTGAAGGCGGATCTGCTGGGACCGACGGCCCGGATGCCCGACCTGCCCCGGAAGCTCAGGCGGCCGGACGACCCTACGCGGTCCGCGCTCGCCCGCGCCATTGTCTTCAGCAAGGAATTCGACGACCAGTTCCTCGAGGTCGCTGCGCCTGCAGATCACGGGCTCCTCCATGCCGAGCCGTGGGCTCATCGCCCAAGCCCGGGACGCATTGCACAGTCCCGGGCGGCATGACCCGGGCGCTGGCCATCCTGCTCGCGTCGGAGTCGGCACGGGAGCACTACCCCCGAGAGAGAGGCAGGCCGAACTCCCCGCACCGCCGAAACCGACACCAACCCCCACTCCGGTTGCCGCGAGCACGCCCCTGACCGTCCCGACCGACTTCGGCGGTGCCCTGGAATTCAACGCCGTCATCTACGCCGATACCTTCTCCGGGCAGCCGGCCCCGACCGTCGGGCCTGCCGAACGGGCTGATCAACCAGGCCGGCAATCAGGTGACCTACGAGCTCTGGTTCAATGCCCAGACCAGCGGGGCGCTGCTGCAGGAGCAACTCAGCGGCAACGGCCAGACGTTCGATGTGCCGATCTTGTCCATTGACGCCAGCGGCAAGCTCACGGGTGGCCTCTTCGATGTCGACGCCGGCGGCAAGCTCGCCCCGGGGTTGGCCGGTTCCGCCCCGAGCCCGTCCACCACCGCCTCGTCCACCACCGCGTCCATCCCGATCACGCCGACGCTGCCCAGCCCGATGACCTCGCCGCTGACCCTGGATTACACCGTGAATTCGCAGAACAAAGACAACCCCTACACTTATCAGATCGTCGGGGCCAACAACGCGATGGTCTCCGCCGCCACGGTCCTCGACCAGAACTGGCACGAGGCGGCGCTGGTGGTGCACGGCAACAGCGAGCAGTTGTATCTCGACGGCCTGCTGGACGGCGCCGCCCAGGCCGACGATCATTACAGCCTCAGCTTCACGGACGCATCGGGGAACATCGTACGCGCGACGGGAGCGGGCCTCCTCGGAGGTACGGTCGCCCCACTGCCGATCTCCTCCGCGGCGCAGCCGCCAGAATCGGTTATCCCGCGGGCTTCGTCGGCGCCCTCAGTGAGCTGCGGATCTGGTCGGTAGCCCGCACCACGGCCCAGATCGAGCAGGCGATGGACGCACCGCTGGCCCTTGACCCCACCCCGACCGGGTTGATCGGTTACTACGATTTCTCTCCTCCAACCGGATCGAGACGCTGAACGGACCGCGGTTCGCGCAGATCTCCGTCAGTGCTTCGGGGAGCACCTGGGCCGTGGACCAGACCGGCACCGTGCAGCGACTTGTCGGCGCAACGTCCCAGCCCATCAAGACGCCGGCCCCAGCAAAAATGCTGGCCGCGCTCCCCGAATGGCGTCGCCTACGTGATCGATACCTCGAACAACCTCTACACGGTGGCCCCTTCCGGTTCCGTCGTGCAGACACTCCCATGGACGCCACCTCGGTCACTCCGCTGCCAGGACCGTCCTGGGTCGGCGTCAGTAACGGCGGGACCCCGTGGATGATCAGCGGGGGAAAGACTTACCTCGAGGATAACAACGGACTCAATCAGGTCGGCGACTGGTGGCCGGAGTCATTTACGGGCTCGCCGACGTCCGTTGCACCCCCGCGCAGAGTGGATTCTATCCCTACAGAAACTACGAACAATGGGGATCGGTCCAAGTGAGGGCCGTGGCAATCGACGCGTCGCACAATTTGTGGATCAGCGTCCAGACCGGCGACGATCAGGCAGATCCATCTTACCAGGAGGCACGCGTCCTTCTATCCCAAGCGGACACCGCCCCCCCAGACCTACCCACTGTCCCAGGTGTACACGGGGCAAGACGGCTCGGTCTGGGCGATCGATACCCAGCAGAACGTCTACAAGCTGGTCTCGGTCACACCCGATGGATCGACGTACGATTGCAGTTTCGTCGAGATGCCCCAACTGCACGGGACGACGTCCCTGGCCGTTAATAGTATCGGCACGATCTACAGCGTGATTTCAGGCGCACCTACGAGTGGGCCCCGTCCAGCCCGCAGTGGTTCGCGAACCGAGTCCCGGGCTCGCCCTTCGGCCCCGCCACGACCGCCGCGCAGGCCACCGGCACGAGCCTCTCGGCGAGCCTACGTTGTCGCCGGGCCCTCGACGATCCCGGCCGACCCGTTCGTTGGTGTGTCGCGGCTTTCCGGCTACCAGGATTTCGCCCCCTACCTGGCTGTCCCCTACAGCAATTCCGCGCCGACCGTCAACCTGGCGACCGTCCCGAACCAGGTGGAGTATCAGGTCACGCTCGACGTGGGCGATACCGTCATCGTCGAGGTCCCTGGCGGCCAGTCGGTCAACGGCCCGTTCCAGGTCGATTTCCTCGGTTTCACCACCAACCCGGCCGACGGCACCCATCCCGTGCTGGTCAGCTACCCGCAGCTCGCGCAGGTCTCTAACGAGCAGGGGCTCAACGACCTCATCCAGAACAACATGGCCGCCGCCTTCATCGCCCCCGAGGCGGGGACCTATTTGATCCGGATCACCGGCCCGGCGCAGGGCAACAGTGCCAACTCCGCCGTCGAGCTGCAGTTCAGCGTCCTCCCCGGCAACAGCAACAGTCTGCTGACGCTCATGGGGAGCCAAACCGTGCAGGGTAGCGGCGGGACGACGGTGGCCGCCTATATCGACCCCGCCGCACCACCGGGTGCGAGCATCAGCCAACTGCTGCCCACGCCCGATCCCGCCCTCGAACTCGTGGCTTACAAGGCACTTGTCAAGGCCGCTCAAGTCTACGTCAGTCAGAATTACCCCGGCGAGAGCTTCACCGATTTCCTGAACTTTAATACCGGCGTGACCATCAGCCCCCAGCACCTCTTCGGCCTTCAGGACAGGGCTTACCAGGCCGTGCAACAGAATCCCTTGGCGTATCTGGGCACGAGCAGACCGTTCCCAGGACTCCTCGCCGCCCTGGTCGAAGTGAAGGGGTACCTGGACAGCGTGGATTCTTGCGGCAGAACGTTTACGCGTTTGTGCAGGCCCAGGACTCCTGGATCCAGCACGAGATCAACAATGTCCTGGGGGCGAACGAGCTGTCGACCATCGCCCAGACGATCGTAGACAACCAGGGGCAGGATAAGCCCCAGGCCTATCTGGAGCAGCCGGCGCCGACGACGCCCTACGCGATCGGCGCAGTCCATAGGGATCCAGGCGGGAAAAGCGGCCGTGAGCATCCTCACGCAGATCCTCAAGCCGCTACTGTTCACGGGCCCGGCAGCCCCGTTCGGGGTCCTCTTCTCCGGGCTGATCAACCTAGGTGCCACGATCGGCGCGACCTACGGCACCGACGCCCTCAAGAAGACCACCACCAGTTGGCCCACACTCGTCGTCCCGCCGGACAAGAACAATATATCGACCTTGATCCAGGCGGCGTCCACCTATCAGAACCAACTGATCGCGGGCCTCAACGCCCAGCAGAACCTCGAAAACGATCCGCAGTTCCTTTATCCCCTCTTCAGCAATGTGGGGTTGCTCAGGGCGCTCGCGAATCTGAACCCACTGGTCCTCGACAGCAAGAGTAGCGACGACCAGCTCGGGCCGAACAATCCGACCGCCGCGGCCGTGACCGGCGCCGCCTGGCAGACCCTGCTGCCCGACTACTTCAAGTGGGTGCCAATCGACCCGACGACCGAGAGCCAGTCGCAGAACTTCAACAACTTCTACCCCGGCGCCACTCCCGCCAGCGCGGCCAAGCCGCGACGCAGCTTGCGGCCATGCAGCTCGAGGCCGGGGGGCTTGACCTTGACTGATGTCCTGGGGAGATGGCTCCGGAGTGCCGACTTCGGGAAACAACCTCGTCATCGTCGGCATCGACAACAACGGCCTGCTCCACATCCGGATCTTCGACGCCGCTGGGAACCGGGTCACGGACACGGACGAGACGAAGCTACCCGGTACGCAGGCCGGGGCGATCTCGACCCTCAAGCAGCAGCTCCCGGGCCTGCTGCCTCCGCACGTGCTGACCGGTGCCGAGAAGGCCCAGCTCATCGGCGAGGCGACATCGATCGTCGGAGAAAACCCGGCCGGGAAGCCGTATCAATACCCCGGATTCTCCGATACCGATTCAATCTGGGATAACTTAGGTCCGGATGTTGCTCCCCCGACATCGATGGCCATCTTCCCAGCCGGTAACGGTTCCGGTGGTGAGACCAAGCACCCCGAGCGGTTCTTCACCCTACTGGAGGCCAACTTAGCGGAAACAGCCGATGTAAGCGAATATCTTGGCCCATCATCCGGTAATCCTGGATGGTATGATTTAGGCAATCAAATCACGTATAGCAGGAATGGCTTGTATGTGTCCGGCTGGGAGCTCGTAGACAACAACGGAATCGAGATTGATCCGAGGACGGCCGCGCTGGTCTTCCCCACGACGGGCAGCCCGATCCAGCCTGTGACCAACGGCCAGGAATTCGTCGCCTTCGGCGGCGGCTGGTACTTAAACGTCGCCCCGCCATCCCCCTACCAGGGCAGCGACCTTTACGCGACCCAGGCGAACCCGAGCGAGGTGTACCTCGATTGGTTCCACCAGGCGTCGCTCGTCCCCGCATCCCCCGTGAGCGGCACCCTGAACTATGGGTCGTGGGGGGATGATTATTACCGAGTGAAGAACCCCAATTACAGCGTCACGTTTTACCCGATCGATCCTGTGCCGCCCCCGTCCCCCGTCGATGCCATCGCCGATCAGGGTTTCGAGCGGGTGCAGGTGGGGGCCGGCCAGTTCCTGTACGACCCGACCGGCTCTCCCTGGACCTTCACCCCGCAGAACGGCACCAACGGTTCGGGAATCGCGGCCAACGGCAGCGCCTTCACCGCGGGCAACCCGTCGGCGCCGGAGGGCGTGCAGGTCGCCTTCCTCCAGGGATACTCGTCATTCAGTCAGGACGTCCCCGGCTGGACCGCCGGCGCCTACCAGTTGACCTTCGAAGCCGCCCAGCGGGCCAATTGGGGCACATCGCAGCAGGACTTCAACGTACTGGTCGACGGGGTCTTGGTGGGGCACTTCCAACCCTCCGGCACATCGTACCAGGCCTTCACCACCGCTCCGTTCACCGTCGCCGCCGGACCGCACACGATCACGTTTCAGGGCTTGAGCAGTAGCGTCGATGACACCGCCTTCATCGACCAAGTCGTCCTTGTCGAAGTGACCGGCCAGCCGCCGATCGCCGATCCGAGTTTCGAGCAAGTGTCCGTGGGTGCCGGCGGGTTCCTGCCCAACCCGACCGGCTCTCCCTGGTCGTTCTCCGGCTCCGCCGGGATCTCGGGCAACAACAGCGGCTACACCTCGAGCAACCCGCCGCCGCCTGAAGGTTCACAGGTGGCCGTCCTGCAGCAGACCGGCTCGTTGAGCCAGACCGTCAGCGACTGGGCCGCTGGCTCCTACCAGCTCGCCTTCAAGGCCGCCCAGCGAGGCGACAACCCGTCGCACCCGTCGCAGCAGGACTTCCAGGTGCTGGTCGACGGGACTGTGGTGGGGACGTTCAAACCCTCCGGCACGTCGTACCAGACCTATACGACCGTCCCGTTCACCGTCACCGCTGGGGCGCACACGATCACGTTCCAGGGATTGGACGGTGCCGGTGGCGACAACACCGCCCTCATCGACCAGGTCGTCGCATTTCCTTCATTATTGGTCGCCGAGCCGCCGATCGCCGATCAGGGTTTCGAGCAAGTACATGTGGGGGCCGGCCAGTTCCTGCCCGACCCGACCGGCTCTCCGTGGTCGTTCTCCGGCACCGCCGGGATCTCGGCCAACAACAGCGGCTTCACCTCGGGGAACCCACCGGCCCCTCAGGGCGCACAGGTCGCCTACCTGCAGGGGGGAGGCAGTTGGTTCAGCCAGGACGTCCCCGGCTGGGCCACCGGCTCCTACCAGATCACCTTCAAGGCCGCCCAGCGGGGCAACAACAAAACGCCGTCGCAGCAGGACTTCGAGGTGCTGGTCGACGGGACCGTGGTGGGGACGTTCAAGCCCTCCGGCCCGTCGTACCAGACCTACACCACTGCCCCGTTCACCGTCACCGCCGGGGCGCACACGATCACGTTCCGGGGATTGGACAGTGCCGGCGGCGACAACACCGCCCTCATCGACCAGGTCGTCGCGTCTCCGGTTACGACCAATCAGCAGGGATGAACTCACCCGCGACACTGCCCCTCTCCGGCTTCATGAGAGGGGCCGAATTAACGCCCCTATCTCTCCAGCTCCCGCGAGCAGGCAGCGGACGGGTGGCTGGGGCAGAATGCCCCAGGACGCAGGACATAGCACGCCTGTGGAGTCACTTCGTTCCACTACAGTTACCCGACCGGGGGCCGCGAACGACGTCGGTCCCTCTCTCATCGAAGGAGGAGACAGCGTGGGTCGCACCCGAGCGAATTATGAACGCAGTGAAGGAAATGAGAATCCCGCCCGGAGGCGGCGGTGGCGGCCGGCGGTCATGGAGTTGGAGCGCCGCGAGCTATTATCCACGATCGTAGTGAACAACCCCACCGACACCCCCGTCGCTAACCAGACAGACTTGTCGCAGGCGATTGCCCAGGCGAATTCGGACGTCGGGGGGGACACGATCGTCTTCTCCAGCCTGTTCGACACGCCGCAGACGATCACCCTGACCAAGGGCCCCCTGATTCTCACCGACAAGGACACGACGACGATCACCGGGCCCGGGGCAAAAGCCCTGACGGTCAGCGGCGGCGGTAAGAACGGGGTCTTCAAGGTCAATGGAGGCTCGGCGGCCCTCTCGGGCCTGACAATCAGCGGAGGGATGTCCAACACCTTCGGAGGCGGCGTGTACAACCAGGGCGGCACGGTCACGCTGACCAATTGCTTTGTCATTCAGAACACCGCCAACGACAACGGCGGCGGCTTGGCAAACACCACCGGCGGCACGCTGACCCTGAATCATTGCACGGTCGCCCAGAACTCCGTCCCCGTGGGGGCCGCTGTCAGCCGCGGAGGCGGCCTCTGGAATGCGGGCACTGCCACGATCACTGACTGCGCGATTGCCTCGAACCAGGGTACCGACGGAGGCGGGCTGTACAACGACATCAAAGGCGTCCTCTCGCTGACGTCTGTCAACGTGTACGGCAACTTCGCTTATGCGGGCGGAGGCCTGTACAACAACAGTAAGACGACGCTGACCGACTGCACGGTCACCAACAACGGGGCCGTCCCCATCGGCGGAGGCGGCCTATACAATAGCCCCGGAGGGACTCTCTCCCTGACCGCCTGCATGGTCAGCAACAACACCTACAACGAGATCGACACGTACGACGCAATCGGCGGTGGCGGACTCTGTAGCCTGGGCACGACGACGCTGACCGACTGCACGGTCAACGGCAACTCGGCGAATAAAAACGGCGGCGGCCTGTGCGTCTTCGTGGGGACGACGACGCTGACCAACTGTACCATCAGCGCCAACCACGGCGGTGGCCTTTACATCCTGAGCGGTGCCGCGCTGACCAACTGCACCATCAGCGCCAACTACGACGGCGGCCTTTACATCGAGAGCGTTGCCAAGGCGACACTGACAAACACGATCGTCGCAGCCCAGGTCGTCGGTGGCGACGTCGTGGGCAGCATCAGCGGCGGGAACAACCTGATCGGCGGCAACCCACTTCTAGGCCCCCTGGGCGACTACGGCGGGCCGACATTGACAATGCCGCTGCTGCCGGGCAGCCCGGCGATCGGCGCGGGCACGACCGCGGCGCACCCGCAACGGATCAGCGCGGCGAGCCTCGCTCCGGCCACGTCGACATCGGCGCCTTCCAGAGCCAGGGCTTCACCCTCACCCCCGTTGCCGGCAGCACCCCCCAGTCGGCCGTGGTGGCAACGGCGTTCGGGCACGCGCTGGCGGTCACGGTGGCTCCGACCAACCCGGTCGAGCCGGTCGATGGCGGGGTGGTCAATTTCGCTGCGCCGACCACGGGCGCCTCGGCCACGCTCTCGGCGGCCACGGTGATCATCGCCGACGGCCAGGCCGCTGTCACCGCCACGGCCGACACCACGTCCGGCGCGTACACCGTCACCGCCCTGGGCGCCGGGGCGACGACTGCGGCCGGCTTCGCGCTGACCAATACCGAGGACCTCGGCCTGGTGGTCAATACGACCCAGGACCTGCGGCTCGAAACCGACGGCCTGAACAGCCTGCGTGCGGCGATCGCCTACGCCGACACCCTCACCGGCCCCCAGACCATCATCTTCGACCCCTCCGTCTTCGGCACCGCGCCCAGACGATCACCCTGACCCTCGGCGCGCTGACGCTGAGCGACACGGCCACCATCACGATCGCCGGGCCGGGGGCGCAGTTGCTGACGGTCAGCGGCGACCAGGCCAGCGGGGTGTTCGCGATCGAAGGCGGATCGGCGGCGATCTCGGGCGTGACGGTCAGCGGGGGCCGGGCCGATCGCGGCGGCGGCGTGCTGAATCAGGGCGGCGCGCTGGCCCTGACCGGCGACACGCTCAGCGGCGACACCGCCCTCGACCAGGGAGGCGGACTGGATACGCAGTTCGATGGCACGACCGCGCTGACCGACTGCACGATCAGTGGCGATCCGGCCGGCCTGGCCGGCGGCGGCCTGGCCGACTTGTATAACGGTGCGGCCGCGCTGACCGACTGCACGATCAGCGGCAACGACGCCCCGACCGGCGGCGGCCTGGCCAGCTTGAGCGGCGGCCTGGCGCTGACCAACTGCACGGTCAGCGGCAACGCCGGCGGCGGCCTGGACATCGCACCGGGCGGCACGGCGACGCTGACTAACACGCTCGTCGCCGGCAACTCAGCCGGCGACGTCGGCGGCGCGCTGGAACCGGGCAGCGCCAACGACCTGGTAGGCGACGGGACGGGGATGACCGGGATCAGCGACGGGAGCCGGGGCAACCAGGTCGGCACCGCCCAGGCGCCGATCGACCCGCTGCTGGCGGCGCTGGGCGCCTACGGCGGCCCGACCGCCACCATGGCCCTGCTGCCGGGCAGCCCGGCGATCGGCGGCGGCCAGTCCGGGGCCGGCGTGCCGAAGGCCGACCAGCGGGGCCAGCAGCGGGCCGGCCGCGTCGACATCGGCGCCTTCGAGAGCCAGGGCTTCATCCTCACGCCCGTCGCCGGCAGCACCCCGCAGTTGGCCAGCGCAGGCGCGCGTTCGCCAACCCACCGGCCGTCACGGTGACGGCCAACAACCCGATCGAGCCGGTCAACGGCGGCGTCATCAGCTTCGCGGCACCTTCGGCGGGCGCCTCGGCGACCACCTCAGCCGCCACGGCCGTCATCACAGGCGGTCAGGCCGGCGTGACCGCCACGGCCAACAATACGCCCGGACGGTACACCGCCTTCGCCACGGCCGCCGGGGCCGGATCCGCCAGCTTCTCCTTGACCAACTTGGTGGCTTCGAGCCTCTCCGAGACACCGACGCCAACCCAGCCGACTGGCCCCAGCGAACAGGTCGTCACCGACCTGGCCGGTCTGCGTGCGGCGATTGCCTACGCCAACAGCCATCCCGGCCCCGATACCATCCTCTTCGATCCGGCCGGCTCCGGCACCGGGCACAAGACGATCTGGCTCATCGGCGGTCCGCTGGTCCTCACCAACCCGGCGGGCACCACGATCGTCGGCCCGGGCGCCAAGCGGCTGACGTTCCGCGGCGACAGTCAAGGCAGCGTGTTCGAGGTCCAAGGCGGATCGCTGGCGCTCTCCGGGCTGACGATCGCGGGCGGCCGGGCCGAGAACGGCGGCGGGATCCAGAACGATGGCGGCAGGCTCTCGCTGACCGACGTCGTCCTCCGCAACAACTCCGCCCGCGTCTTCGGCGGCGGCCTGTTCAACAACGGCGACGCCACGCTGACCAACGTCACCGTCTCCGGCGACTCGGCCAGCGTCGGCGGCGGGATCGCCAATCAAGGCGCGCTGGCCCTGAGCCACGTCTCGATCCGCAGCAACTTCGCCCGCTTCGCCAGCGGCCTCTTCAACAGCGGCACCATGCGGCTCTTGTCACGACGGTTGCCCGGCCGAAGCGCGGGCGGCGACGCATCACCCCATGTCGTCTGGTTGCCAATTCCCTGACTCGCTCACCATCCGATGAATATCTACTCCAAGGAGTTTGCCATGTTCACTACCGACTGGCTGTCCGCCCTCGATCGCCGATTCCATCTCACGAACCGCGCCCGTCCGCGTCGGCCTCGGGTCAGCCGCCGGCTGCGGGTCGCGGCCGAACTCGCGCCGTTGGAAGACCGCTGCCTGATGTCGAGGACTGTGCCCCACACCCGCCCGCCGGTCGAGCGGCTAACTACGCCCCCTGCCTCGGGCGTGATCGTGATCGCCGGCCAGCAACGTGACCGCGCCGGGAGCCGTGATGTATCAGAATCCTCATCTAAAGACGATGGTTATCTATAACAATACCGACTCGACCGTCTTCCCGATCCTGGAGGGAGAGAACTCGGCGTCCACGGTCCAGAACCCGGGTGGCAAGTCCAACGTGCTGCCCACGTACGATCATCGTGAGAGGGGGATCCGGCCGAACAACAAGTTCGGGTGGAACGAAGAGTACAGGGCCTACGTCGGCTACACGGGGACGGACGGGGTCAACTATCTAGGCCTACCACCTCACACGAGCGTGACAGTCCCCGTCCCCATGGCGATCTGGGATTCGGGCCGGCTGAATATCGTGGAGGATACTCAATCCGCCCAAGATCTCTTGCTCAACAGTTCTATCCCATTTACTTATGACTCATCCGCGCTCCGATACACGGAGTCGATTGCAAAGCTCCAGACGCGGCCCGGCAACATCCAGAACGCGATGTTGTTGCTGTATCATTCCGGGACCGCGCTCGGCATCAACAGCGATGCTCCGTCGCAGCTCGTCGAATTCACGATCAGGGACCCGTCGGTGCCCGTGCCGAATGCCGGGACATCCTTCGACTATGATATCTCGTATCTCGACGCCCTGTATCTTCCGGTTGCCCTCGAGGCTGATACGGGGACGCTTCCAGGAGTCGGCTACGTCGGGACGACGCTGTCGCTCGCCGAGTTCGAGGCATCGGTGAACGCGTTCGCGAGCGGGACCTGGCTTGAAGGCTATCTCGGCACCGGTAAGAGCTGGCCGCAGTATTATCTCTCCAACCCGACGGGCCCCACGAATCCAAGCGATCTTGTGAAGATCCCGGGGGGCCACAATATCTTCGCCGAGAGTGTCAACGCAAGCAGCTACGACGTCCTGCACAGCACCTTGACCTCCAGCCAGGCGACCGCGAACCTCCCGAGCACCGGCGACAACTACGCGGTCAGCGCGATGACCAACCTCTGGTTCTCATGGGCGAAGTATTACCAGCAGAACAACCCCGGAGCCACGCCAACGCCGGTCCTTCAGATGCTCATGAGTCAACCGAACGTGCAGACCTTTCCCATCGAGACCGAGCCCGGCAATCCCGGGGACCTCGCGCGAGCCAATGCCTTTTCGCAACTCGTATGGGAGGTGATGAATGAATTCAGCACAGACCCGAACTTGAACCCGCAACTCCCGCTACTTCCCACAGCGCAATTACTCCAGTTCATCATCGGGGATAATGTTACGGATCTCCCGAACCTGGATAAAGACCAGCAGCAAGCGATCACCAATCAGGTCATTCTCTTGATGCGCGGTGTACCGAGCAATAGCTACAGCCAGAACTTATGGTATCCGGCCCCGGGAGACCCGACGACCGATGGTGTCGCCAAGTACAACCTGAATCCGTTCGTCTGGTTCGTTCACACCCCGAACAACTGGTACGGCCAGCGAATTTATGCCTACGCCTACTCGGTTGACGATGCCTACGGAAATATTCTGGTCAACGATGCGAGTCAACTCTTGGTGACGATCGGAGGGCCCGACGGGCTGATCAATACGAATCCCTACCAGCCTCTGAGTCGCCGCGGCAGCGCCGCGTGGGCTGGCCCACCGGCCGGCTCGCTGATCGTGCACTCGGGGAAGGGGCCATCACAGAATAGCGCCTCTCCTAACCCCTAGACCGCCTGCATCAAGCGTTTACGCGCGTGTCCTCTGGCTCCTTCGCGTCGGAAATGGTCGATATCAATGATGTCCCTTTTTCCTTCCCCGACGGGATCGACACTCGCGTTCCGGACCGGGTCGGAGACGATCACGCATTCTAGGCAAACCAATAAAAGATCCGGTCGGCCTGTGTGGAAAAAACCGCTCCCGAGGACGTTCTGCGCCGGCCCCTGTAGAAGCTGCTGGAGAAAAACATGGCTATGCAAACTGCCACCGCCAGGCTGATGGCGGACCCGGTCGAGCAGAATGGTCGCGATCGTCGCTCGAGCGCGACGGTCGCGGAACTGGAGAAGCATCCCAAGTGGGTCAACAGCCCGGACACGGGAAAAGAGGATACGGGTGGACCTCGGAAGAACGGGGCTGTGCGGCCCCGGCGGATGGGTCCCGGAGACGGCCTTGGCCGGCCGAATGGGAAGCCGACTGCCGACGAGCAGTTGCTGGATCGTACCATGCCGGTCGAGCCATTCCCGCGTGCACCGGAGCTGGCCGCTGCTGTGAAAACGGCCTACGTCTGTCGACAATCGGCCTTCGGCTGCATTTCTTATCCGTAGTGGCAAAACAACCTTGACTGCGGACGCCACCCGCAAAACTTCCCCATCAATCTCGCGGCTCCCGCGTGCTGCGCGTGAACTCTGTCAAAGTGTCTCGAGTCGCGCTACCTAGCATTGCGAGCGAGAGCGGCTCACGCTTGCAACGGTTGAGATACCGGTGTTTTGAGCCGAAAAGAAGGTGTTCCATGAGACTCAGCTTGCTAACGACGATTCTGGCAACCGGCTGCATCTTGGCAATCGGAGCCTCTGCTGCACGGGCCCAGACGCCTCCCCTTTTCTACTACCCCGCGCCGGGCAACTACGCCACGACGCAGGGGACGGTCAACATCCCAGCCGCCGGTTACTACTACAACGTGCCGCTCAACGCTGTCCCAGCTCCGGTCAACCCTGTCCCGGCCCAGGGGTTTACCTATTCCTCTTTCTACTATCCCTTTGCCCCGAGTTCCGGGTACAGAGCGGACCCCAACGTCCGCAGGAGTAACGTGATGACGGGGTCCGCCTATGTTAGTGGCGATGGACAGACCAACCCGAACTGGTAAACCGTCACACAGAAAGCCAATGCACCGGATCCCCCGGTCGTACAGCCCCCTGCTGGCCTGGGACGCCCCCCGATCTCAAAAAAAGGTCCGTATTGGCAGTTCGAGCGGGGATGATGATGCAGCGGAGGGCCAAGGATCGGCGGAAAAGCGAGATCTCGTCGGGGATTTATTCGACGGCAGTGTTAAGAAAATGGCTGCAGTCGAGCCAGGGGGCTCGACTGCAGCCATTATTGTGTCATGAGCCATGTCTGAGCGGACCGATCACTTTGATCGAGGAGCATCACGTGCGATTCTTTTCACGCTCGAACCCCGTTTGGCGCCGTTGCCGTCCCCGTCGTACCTTCCCGCTGGCGAACGCTGCGGTCGAGGCACTCCAGGCTCGTTCGCTGCTGAGCTCGGCCGCTGTGATCCAGTGATCCATGGTCCCCCAGATCGCGGTCGATCCGTTGCACGGCAACGAGCCCGACCTGCCCAATACCCCGGCGTACGTGAACCCGCCAGGCGGATACGGCGTCGTGTTTGATGCCTCGCACTCCGTAGGGATCCAGCCGACGACGACCTTCGAATGGACCGTCACCGACTCAGCGGGCCAATCGACATACACGATCGGCGAAGAGGCCACCATCAGCCTCGCCCAGAGTCCCTACACAGTTCCGCCCGTAGTCGGCTCGTGCTTGCCCCGCTGCTCCATCTCTTCTGTCTCGCCATCAGACAGCCATGTGGGAGGGGAAGGCTAACCTGTCAGCACCCCGAGCACCCAGCAGCAAGGCGCAGCGAGCGCTGAATCGGACCGGCAGGTTCACAATCCGATCAGTCCGAGTACACCGGCCGCGAGAGAAAGCAGGAGCGAAATAATGCTGTTTACTAGCCCCGCGACGGCCCACCCGCCCTTGACACGAGCGGTGCCGGCTAGGACAAGACCGACGATGCTGCCGACGAAGGTGACAAGAACGACTCCAAACCACACAACCATGACTGGCCCGTAAGACAAACCAACGCCTGACAGCAGTATCACGAGGGGATAAAGTAAGAGGAGCATCACGAACATGGTGATCCCCAGGATGCCGCTCGCCTTGCCGGACCAGGTATTCCGCGCTCTCAAGGGTTGTCGAGGTAGTGCGGCGGCCGCCTCGCGCCTGGGTAAGGGCTCGGTTCTCGGCTCGTCGGGCAGATAGGCCTCTGGCGGGTCGAGCCGGCCCAGCACGGCCAGCACGTCCTCGCGGGTGAGTTCGTCGTTGTTTCGCGCACCGAGCAGTTCGAAGATCTGCCATTCCACCTCGCGGACGATCTCCACGCGCTCCGATCGGGGCAGTCGCCCCAGCAGCATGCGGTCGACCGTGTCGAGCCGGCAGTCGATGAGAGTTTGCAGTGATTCCGAAACGTGGATCGAGGCCGTCACTGTCATCTCCGCGCTCCTTCTTGTTATAAGACGAGCAATCCTGAAAGGGAAGTCGCCACGCTCTTCCAGCTCTCCGCCATCTGGCCAAGCCGCTGTTGGCCTCTAGCAGTGAGCCGATAATACCGCCGCACCGGGCCGGCCGGCGAGGGCTCGGCACGTGTCACCAGGAACCGCTCGCGCGCAGCCTCGTGAGCACCGGGTAAACCGTGCTCTCCGTGAACTGAAGCCCCTCCAGCTTCTGGAGCTGCTCGACGATCTGATAGCCGTAAGTTTCCCCCCGCCCGATCGTCGCCAGCACCGCCAGCTCCACCAGGCCCTTGCGCAACTGCGTTTGCCACTGGCTCATTCGCGACTTCTTCCGCGCCCGAGGGTCGTGAGCAGCAAGTCCCTCCCCAACGGCGACTTCTACTATGCAATACATGGTAGTGACGAAAGCGGGTTTGTCAAGGTAATTGTGGCAATGGCGACCGTGCCGTGCACGAACAGAAGGCCGGCACGGATACGGGCACTGCCACGGTACCGGCGACTTGATCGGACCACGGTTCGGGCAAGCCCTGCGTCGCGCTCGAGCATTTGCGACCGAAGTCCCGAACGGGAGGTTGTTTCTACCTCCTCAGGCAGACGACACACCAGACGGCCAGGGCGGCATGCAGCACGACGGCAGGCCAGAGCGCGATACCGGCGAGGCTCAAGTACAACCCGGCATACGCCAGAAGCACAGCGGCCGCCGCATCGTAGACCAGAACCCCAGCGAGCAACCCAAGCTGGGAAGGACCAGATGTGTCGCTCCGCCCCAGCCAGCAGGCGAGGCCAATGGCGAGCAAGGCAGCGCCGAAGAGACGGGCGACGACAACCATTTCCAACGAAGCGTGTTCGACCCCAAGGAGCAGGACAAACGCAACTGAAGGCAAGAGCATAAGCAAGAGGCCGGTTCCCGCCTCACCGACGGCAGTCACGATCAAGAGATACGTTCGTTGCATCAGCAGGATCCTGCGTTTCCTCCAGGTTACCAATCTGCCGCGGTTGATCGAGTTCGGCACCTAGAAATTACCCTGGAAACCTGCGATCGACCAGGAGGCCCCGCTCATGGCTTTGACCATCAACCAAATCGCCCAAGGTCTCGGGGCGAGACTTACCAGCCTGGTTCCCGCGAGCGTCGCGGTGATAGGTCTGTCAGTTATCATTCGAGCATGACCACAAGATCCATTCTCATCTCTGGCGTCGGGATCGGCGGCCCGACGCTTGCTTACTGGCTGAGGCGTTATGGCTTCTCGCCAACGCTAGTGGAAGTCGCACCCGCGCTTCGCACTGGTGGCTATGTCATTGACTTCTGGGGGCTTGGCTACGACATCGCGGAGCGAATGGGGTTGCTCTCCGAGATCAATCGCGTCGGTTATCACGTGCGCGAGGTACGCATGGTCAACGATCGGGGACAGCGCGTGTCAGGGTTCGACACAAGCATTATTCAGGAGTTGACCGGTGGACGCTTTGTCAGCCTCGCGCGGAGCGATCTTTCGAGACTGCTTTTCAACAAGATAGAGAGCTCAATCGAGACCATCTTTGGTGACAAGATTGTGAGCATTCGAGAAGAAGCCGATGGCGTGCGGGTGAAATTTGAACTCGCGGGTGAGCGCGGCTTCGACTTGGTGATCGGTGCGGATGGCCTTCATTCGACCGTTCGCAATCTGGTGTTCGGGCCTCAAGGTCGTTTCGAAAAGCACCTTGGCTACACGGTAGCCGCCTTTGAGGTCAGAGGCTACCGACCACGAGACGAAGACGTCTATGTGATTTACGACCTGCCTGGCCGACAGGTCGATCGTTTCGCATTACACGACGACCGCACGCTGTTTCTGTTCATCTTCGTCGACAATGACGACCCGCCATCCGATCCGCATGACATCGCAGCACAGAAGGCAATCATACGTGAACGATTCAACGACGGGGGATGGGAATGTACAAAGATCCTTGCCGAACTCGATCGGGCTTCTGACCTTTATTTCGATCGCGTCAGCCAGATCAGGATGGACTGTTGGTCGCGAGGACACGTCGCACTGATTGGCGATGCTGCGTTCTGCGTTTCGCTGTTGGCGGGGCAAGGCTCGGCTCTGGCGATGACATCGGCCTATGTTCTCGCTGGCGAGCTTGCGAGAGCGCATGGCCGCCACGACGAGGCGTTCAGCAGCTATGAAAGGCTCTTGCGGCCTTATCTCGCCACCAAGCAGAAAGGCGCGGAGCGATTCGCCAGCTCATTCGTCCCAAAGACGCGGTGGGGATTGTTTATGCGCAATCAGATTCTGAAGGCGTTCAGGATACCCATTGTTGCACGGCTTGCGAGCCGGGACATAATCGATCATTTGAAGCTGCCCGATTATCTCTAAAGACTTACATAATCAAGGGGTAATTCATCCTCTATCCACCGTCCTACCGTCACGTGCCCTCCGTTGTCACCTAGAATAATAGTAACATATTACAGATTGTCATTTCTAATCAATGGAGGAGTCAGCCACCGAGACAACGTCGCCGGCGATGCTCGTCCCTCGCGCCCTCGTGCCAAAGCTGGGGGCATTGCTGGGAACGAAAGATTGTACGCTCAGAGGTCGTGCCGATGCAGTGCCGGCATACTGAATGAGACAACGATGCATTTCCTTTTTATCCCTTGCCGTGAAAAACAGATTGAGTGTTGCCGGTGGCTTGGGGTACTCTGGCACGTCAGTGCGAATTCGCCCGTCGCCGTGCGACGCGGACCCCCGTCTCCAGAGGATGCAACATGCCCCGCAAGTACAACCGCGCGAAGGCCGCGCCGCGACTCGAAGGCCTCGAGAATAGAACCCTCTTGAGCCAGGGCGGCTGGCAAGGATACGCCCTCAACCCGCAGCACACCGCTCTATCGCCTGTCGCCTCCGCCGGGCTGGGGTTGATCCACTGGCAGGCCCCGGTCGACCTCGCACCGCAGTACAGCGGCAATGACCTGCTGATACACTACGGCTCGCCCCTGGTGACGGCAGCCAACACGGTTCTCATCCCGGTCAAGACCGGCGCCTCCGGCGGCTTCGAGATCCAAGCCCGCTCCGGGGCCACGGGAAGCTTGCAGTGGACCGTGACCTCCGATTACACCCTCATGCCGCGAGGCGGCACCAACGGCTACGACTGGACTCCGAGCTACTCCCCCACGCTGACGCCTCAGAACCAGCTTTACTTCGCCGGAAACGGCGGAACAGTCATCACCACCGCCTCGCCCGACGCCGCCGGGCCGACGCCGCCGACCACAAGCCGGCTCGCCTTCTTTGGCCTGTCCAACTATAACGCGAATCCATCCGCCTATAACACAACGGTCTTCATCGACACGCCGATCACCGCCGACGCCGCGGGCGATATCTTCTTCGGCTTCCTGGTGACCGGGTCGAACCCGTTGGGCCTGAGCAGCGGCGTGGCGCGCATCGGCGCCAATGGAACCGGTAGCTATGTCGGAGTGGTCGCCGGCACCACTCAGGTGGCGACCAACTCCGCCCCGGCGCTGAGCAACGACGGCAGCACCCTCTACGTCCTCGAGAGCAGCGGCAATTTCGGCAGCGGGAAGCTGGTGGCCCTGGACAGCCATACCCTGGCTGTCAAAGCCCAGGTCACCCTCATGGACCCGTACACGGACAATCCCGCCGTCATCTCCAACGACGCGACCGCCTCGCCGACGGTCGGGCCCGATGGCGACGTTTACATCGGCGTCCTGGAAAACCCCTTCGCCTCCAACCACGACCGCGGCTGGCTGCTGCACTTCTCAGGCGACCTGGCCACGACGAAGATCCCCGGCGCCTTCGGCTGGGACGATACCGCGTCGATCGTCCCGGCCTCGATGGTGCCGTCGTACCACGGGTCCTCGACCTATCTGCTGATGACAAAATACAACAACTACGCGGGCGAGGGCGGCGACGGGGTGAATGAGATCGCGATCCTGGACCCGAACGCCATGACGGACGACCCGGTTACGGGCACATGCGTGATGCAGGAGGTCGAGACGATCGCTGGCCCGACACCGGACCCTGAATTCATCAGCACCCATCCCGATGCCGTGCGGGAGTGGTGCATCAACTCGGCGGCGGTCGACCCCGCGACCGATAGCGTCCTGGTCGGCAGCGAGGACGGGAACCTCTACCGCTGGAACCTCGCTACCAACACCTTCACCCAGCACATCACTCTGACAAGCGGAGTGGGAGAGGCCTACACGCCGACCTTGATCGGCCCCGACGGGACCGTCTACGCGATCAATAACGCGACCCTCTTCGCGATCGGTGACGTCGTCGGCGACTCGGGGTTCGAGCGGATACAAGTGGGGGCCGGCCAGTTCCAGTATCGCCCCTCCGGCTCCAATTGGAGCTTCGCCGGCAACTCCGGCATCTCGGCCAACAACAGCGGTTTCACCTCGGGCAACCCGCCGGCCCCGCAAGGCCAGCAGGTCGCCTTCCTCCAGCAGACCGGTTCGATCAGCCAGGCCGTCTCTGGCTGGGCCGCGGGCTCTTACGCGCTCAGCTTCGATGCCGCCCAGCGCGGCAACTTCCATGCGTCTAAGCAGGACTTCAGCGTGCTGGTCGACGGGGCCGTGGTCGGCACTTTCACTCCCTCCGGGACGTCGTACCAGTCCTACACCACCGCCGCGTTCACCGTCGCCGCCGGCGCTCACACGATCACCTTCCAGGGCCTGGACAGCGCCGGGGGCGACAACACGGCCTTCGTCGACGCCGTCGCCCGGGTCATCGTGAACCCGATCGGCGACGCGGGGTTCGAGCAGGTGCAGGTGGGGGCCGGCCAGTTCCGGTACCTCCCCACCGGCTCCCCCTGGACCTTCGCCGGCAACTCCGGCATCTCGGCCAACAACAGCGGCTTCACCTCGGGCAACCCGCCGGCCCCGCAGGGTCTGCAGGTCGCCTTCCTCCAGGAGACCGGCTCGTTCAGCCAGACCGTCACCGGCTGGGCCGCAGGGTCCTACACGCTCAGCTTCGATGCCGCCCAGCGGGGCAACTACCAGGCGTCGAAGCAGGACTTCAGCGTGCTGGTCGACAGGGCGGTCGTGGGGACCTTCACGCCCGCCGGGAAGTCGTATCAGTCCTACACCACCGCCGCGTTCACCGTCGGCGCCGGGGCGCACACGATCACCTTCCAGGGACTGGACAGCGCCGGCGGCGACAACACGGCCTTCGTCGACCTGGTCACGCTGACCAGCCTGGCGACGATCGGCGACGCGGGCTTCGAGCAGGTGTTGGTGGGGGGGGGCCAGTTCAAGTATCTCCCCACTGGCTCCCCCTGGACCTTCGCCGGCAACTCCGGCATCTCGGCCAACAACAGCGGCTTCACCTCGGGCAATCCGCCGGCCCCGCAGGGTCTGCAGGTCGCCTTCCTCCAGGAGACCGGCTCGTTCAGCCAGACCGTCACCGACTGGGCCGCAGGCTCCTACACGCTCAGCTTCGATGCCGCCCAGCGCGGCAGCAACCCGGCGTCGAAGCAGGACTTCAGCGTGCTGGTCGACGGGGTGCTCGTGGGGATCTTCACGCCCGCCGGAACGTCGTACCAGTCGTACACCACCGCCGCTTTCACTGTCGGTGCCGGGGTGCACACGATCACTTTCCAGGGCCTGGACAGCGCCGGCGGTGATAACACCGCCTTCGTCGACCTGGTCTCGGTGACCAGCCTGGCCACAATCGGCGACGCGGGGTTCGAGCAAGTGCAGGTGGGGGCCGGCCAGTTTCGGTACCTCCCCACCGGCTCCCCCTGGACGTTCACCGGGTCATCCGGTATCTCGGCCAACAACAGCGGCTTCACCTCGGGCAACCCGCCGGCCCCGCAGGGTCAGCAAGTCGCCTTCCTCCAGGAAACCGGCTCGTTTAGCCAGGCCGTCCCCGGCTGGGCTTCGGGCTCCTACACGCTCAGCTTCGATGCCGCCCAGCGCGGCAACTACCAAGCGTCGAAGCAGGACTTCAGTGTGCTGGTCGACGGGGCCGTGGTGGGGACCTTCACTCCCTCCGGGACGTCGTACCAGTCCTACACCACCGCCGCGTTCACCGTCGCCGCCGGCGCTCACACGATCACCTTCCGGGGCCTGGACAGCGCCGGCGGCGACAACACCGCCTTCGTCGACGCCATCAAATTGGCCATCTCATAGGACGCCACGAACTCGATTTGGCTTTGCAAGTGGATGATGGTGGGGCCACCCAAGTCCCGTCCCCAGTGTCCTTTTCAACGTCTCAACAATTAAACGGCCCATAGCGGTGAAGTTGCGTGCCGGGGCGAGTCTTCTCATAATCCAATGGTTGTGGCCTTGGTTGATCTTCCCGGCGATGAGAAGAAAGATGCTCGACGCCCTGGTAGTGGCACCGCATCCTGATGACGCCGAGCTCGGAATGGGAGGGACGATCGTCCGGCTCATCGGGCAAGGATGGAAGTTCGGAATCCTCGACCTGACCAGTGGCGAACCGACTCCTCTGGGAACTGTGGAGCGGCGGGCGGCGGAGACAGAGGCAGCGAACTCGGCGCTGGGTAATCCCTGGCGGCAGAACCTGGGCCTGCCCAACCGTAGCCTGGAGCCCACTCTGGCCAGCCGTCGCGAGCTGGCAGCCGTCTTTCGTGAGGTCCGGCCCCGATTGCTCTTCGCACCCTACTGGGAAGACGCTCACCCGGACCACACCGCGGCCACGAAGCTAGTGGAGGACGCCCGGTTCTGGAGCAAGCTTTCCAAATCCGACATCCCAGGGAAACCGTTCCATCCCTTGCGTATCCTCTACTACTTCAGCGTGCACCTTCGTATTGTCGAGCGTCCCAGCCTGCTGATTGACATTTCCGACCAGATTGAGGCGAAAGTTCAGGCCCTCATGTGTTATCGCTCGCAACTGGTAGACAATCAGTCGGCCGTCATTGACTCAGTGAGCGATCGCACCCGGTTCTGGGGCCACATGGTCGGGGTCAAGCATGCCGAAGCGTTTGCCAGCCGCGAGCCCGTGGGATTGACAGGTCTGGACCATCTGCTGCTTTGAGGACGGCCATGTCCAGGTCGCTCTGAAATCCGTGTCGCGGTGTCGAGCAGGCCACCCTAAAGCGGCGAAACGAGGAAAACGCGGCGTCCTTCGATCTTTAGTCGGCCAGCGGCGTAAAGCTCGATTGCCTCGGGAATGGCCTTGCACTCCTCGTGGAAGACGCGAGCGCCCAGCGTCTCGACCGTATCACTCTCGAGCACCGGCACGGTCCGCTGCAGAATGATGGGGCCGGAGTCATAGGCCTCGTCGGCAAAATGGACCGTGCAGCCTGAGACCTTCACTCCGGCATCGAGAACCGCCTGGTGCACCTTGGCGCCGAAAAAGCCCTTGCCGCAGAACGAGGGAATCAGCGCCGGGTGGACGTTGATCACACGACTTTTGTACTCGCGGGGAATCTTTAGGAGAGCCAGAAATCCGCCCAGGATGACGAGGTCGGCCTTGCTCTGACGGATCGGGTCGAAAATGGAAGTGCTGAATTCGGCCGTAGAATGCGCGGTCGCGGTTGGCCAGAGACAGTGGAATGCCCGCCGCCTCGGCTCTCGGGATGGCGCCGATCCGTGGCCGACTAGCCACCACTCGGACGATCTCGGCCCGCAATCTCCGGCCCCGGATCAGGTCGATGAGGTTCTGCAGCGTCTTTCCGCCGCCCGAGACGCAGACCGCCAGCCGAATCGGCGGGTCGGCAATCGGCGGCGTGCGGGGTACGAACTCCATGATGCCGGCACTCCCGAACGACCACGAGATGATACACCGTCATTATGACCGCGCGGGAATGGAATTCAAATTACGCCATCGATCACGCTGGCGCAGCGATCACAGAGTGTGGGGTGCTCCGCGCTGAGGCCAACGGTCTGCCGATAATTCCAGCATCGTTCGCATTTGGCGTGGGGTGAGCGTACCGCAGCGGCAAAGAAACGCTCCGACCCCGCCGCTGCCGCCGCTGGGGCGAACTTGATCGCCGAGATGATGCAAAGCGTGGCCAGCAATTCTTGATTCGCCTCCAGCAAGGGAAGATCGGCGGCGGTCGCGGTGACCGTGACCGCTGATTCCTGGGCACTACCGATTGCCTTGTCTTTTCTCAAGCCTTCGAGGGGCGCAGAACCACTTGGCGAACTTCAAGCAAGGTTTCCCACCGGGCATCGCGGGCCGGATCATCCCACTGCGGATCAGGCGCGGGGAATTCCTCCAGGTGGACGCTCGGCGCTTTGTCCGGCCTTGACGGCAGGTAATCCCACAACTCCTCGGCCGTGTGCGGAATGATGGGGGCCAGCAGACGGGTCAAGCCGTCATGCAGCCGGGCAAGGACGAACTGAGCAGCGCGGCGGCCGGGGCTGTCGAAAGCCTCGGCATAAAGGCGGTCCTTGAGGACGTCGAGGTAGAGGCTCGAAAGCTCGACCGACGCGAACTGGTAAATCCGCTGATAAACCCGGTAGAACTCGAACCGCTCGTAAGCGGCCGTGACGTCGCGGATCACCTGATTGAGCTGGCCCAGAGCCCAGAGATCGATCTCGTGCAGCCAGGCCGCATTGCAAGTCGCCGGGTCGAACCGCGCATAGTCTTCCAGGTTGCCCAGCAAGTAGCGAAATGTATTCCGGATCTTGCGATAGGATTCCGACGTCTCCTTGATGGCGCGGTCGCTGATCCGGATGTCGTCGGCGTAATCCATGCTGGCGACCAAGAGCCGCAAGACGTCGGCCCCGTACTGCTCGGTGGCCTTCACCGCCGGAACCACGTTGCCCAGCGACTTCGACATCTTCTCACCCTTGTCGTCGACCACGAAGCCGTGGGTCAGAACCGTCTCGAACGGGGCGGTTCCGGTCGTGCCGACCGCTGTCAGTATCGACGACTGAAACCAGCCGCGGTGCTGGTCGGACCCCTCGAGATACATGAAAGCGCGAAATCCCAGCCCGAAATTCTCCACAAGCACGGCGCGATGGCTCGATCCGGATTCGAACCAGACATCCAGAATGTCTCCCTCCTTGCGGAAGGAGGTGCCGCCGCATTTGAGGCAGGCCGCCTGCGGCGGCATCAGCTCTTCGACCGGTCGCGTGAACCAAGCGTCCGCCCCCTCGCCGCGGAACAGGTCGCGGAAATGGCGGACGGTCTGTGCCGTGAGAAGCTGGGTTTGGCAAGTCGTGCAGCCCAGCGCGGGGATCGGCACTCCCCAGGACCGCTGACGGCTGATGCACCAATCGGGCCGGAGCGAGACCATGGCCTCGATTCGCGACTGGCCCCAGGCGGGAAGCCAGTTCACCTCTGCGATCGATCTGAGGGTCCGCTGTCGAAGATCGTTGTGATCAACGGCGACAAACCACTGCTCGGTCGCCCGGAAGATCACCGGCTTCTTGCACCGCCAGCAGTGGGGGTAGCTGTGGACCAGGGGCATCTCGTGGAACAGGTGGCCAGAAAGCTTCAGTTGCTCGACGATCCGCGAATTGGCTGCGAAAACTTGCTGGCCGGTCAGCCAACTGGGTGCTTCGTCGGTGAACCGTCCGGACGCGTCGACCGGGCTGAGCACGGAAAGCTGATAGCTTCGTCCGGTTTGATAGTCCTCGGCTCCGTGACCCGGCGCGGTATGGACCAGTCCGGTGCCGTCGTCGACGCTCACGTAGCCCGCCAGCACAATCGGCGAGATACGATCGATGAACGGATGACGGTACTCGGCGTGTTCGAGTTCCCTGCCCGGGCATCGGCCCACTTCGGTGTAGTCTGTGATCTTCGCCAGCGCCATCACCTTGGCCACCAGCTCAGCCGCCAGGATCGTACGGACGGTCCGCCTTGAGGACGGGTCAATGTACCGAATGCCTGCGTAGACCAGACCAGGATGGGCGGCGATTGCCACGTTGGCCGGTAAGGTCCACGGAGTGGTCGTCCATATCATGGCGTGCCAGTCGTGCTCGCCAGACTCATCCGACTGTATCCACGAAGAAGGCACGCGCGTGATCATGGGGAAATTGACGTAGATGCTGGGCGTCGGCTCCTCGTGATATTCGAGCTCCGCCTCCGCCAGCGCGGTACGGTCGGTCATGCACCAGTGAATGGGCTTGAGCTGGCGGAAAACGTAACCGTCGTCGAGCAGGTCGGCCAAAACGTCCAGGACACCGGCCTCGTAGCGAGGGGCAAGGGTGAGATAGGGATTTTCCCAGTCGCCCAGTACTCCCAGACGGCGGAACTGTCGCCGCTGGACATCGACCCACTTCATCGCCTCGGCATGACACAGAGCGCGGATCTCGGCGTGGGTCATCGTGCCGGCCTTGCCGCCGAGCTCTTTCACCACTTTGTGCTCGATGGGCAAGCCGTGACAGTCCCAACCCGGCACATAGGGGCTGTCGAAACCTCTCATCGTCAGCGACCGCACGACGAAATCCTTGAGGATCTTATTCAGGGCCGTCCCCATGTGAATCTCGCCGTTGGCATAAGGTGGGCCGTCATGCAGGACCTTGCGCGGCCCTAGGGCCCGTGCCCTGCGCACCTGGCCGTACAGGTCCTGCTCACTCCATCGAGCCTGAATCTGGGGCTCGCGCAGGGTGAGGTTCGCCTTCATGTCGAACCGGGTGACCGGGAGATTCAGGGTGTCTTTATAAGGCTTGGCGTTGGTTGACATGGAAATCGTGTCGTCCAGTGAACCCTTTCTCAGGCCGACCAGCGCTTCAGAACGGCCTTGACTATGCCCCGCAGCTTGGCCTCGGCCTGGTTGGCCACTGCGAGGATATCCTCGATTCGAACCGGTTCCAGCGCGTCGGGAAGGCACATGTCGGTGGCGATCGAAAAACCCAGTACTTTGAGCCCAGCGTGCACAGCGACCAAGACCTCGGGGACTGTGGACATCCCCACCACGTCGGCCCCGATGGCTCTGAGGAATCGATATTCGGCGCGGGTTTCGAGGTTGGGACCCGTGACCGCAACGTAGACACCGCGATGGGCCACAATGTTCTGTTCGAGTGCAACCTGGAGCGCGAGGTTTTGCAGTTGCCGGTCGTAAGGCTCTATCAGGTCTGGAAATCGAGGGCCAAGCCGGTCATCGTTGGGACCGACCAGAGGGTTCATCCCCAACAGGTTGATATGATCCTCGATGACAATCAGGTCGCCTTTTTCAAAGTGTGGATTGAGCCCGCCGCCAGCGTTGGAGACGATCAGCAGGCGGCACCCCAGCTCCTTCATCACCCGGATCGGAAAGGTGACCTGGGACGGCGTGTATCCCTCGTACAGATGAAATCGCCCTTCCATGGCGACGACCATGTGTCCGGCCAAGGTTCCACAGACCAGCTGACCCCTGTGGCTTTCCACCGTGGAACGCGGGAAGTAGGGGATCTCGGGGTAAGGAATTGATGCGTCGTCTACGATTTCCCGGGCCAGGGCACCCAGGCCGGTACCCAGGACCAGACCGACGCTCGGTGTGCCTGACCAGCGAGACCGTACCGTCCGTGTCGCCTCTTGTACTTGTTCCCATACGTGATGTGTCATGGTGTTTCCTGCCTCTGCGGCTACCGGGTCGTGCGGGCGGTGGCCGTCGAACGTCGGCGAAACTCCAACGGCCCAGGCGGCCGTCGGCCGCTCAAAGGTCTGGGAGTCGCCTCCGAACAGTTGCAACCCGGGCCGGAAGGGGGATCAGACAAGAAATTCAAACCGCCTGAGCAGGCGCAGAAAACGCGGGTCGCGACGCAACGTTTTCAGGTCGGGGATCTTTCCGCAATCGCGCGACGAATCGATAACCCAACTCCAATGACCGCTGCAGGGCGGAGAAGGCCGGATCGATCATTCCCAGGACCGCGTAGGTGCAAGAAAGGTTATACCAGGCAATGGAATCATCGGGAATCAGGCGGACGAGCCGACGGTCGAGCTGGAGCGTTGCGCATACTCTCCTGCGCGGCAAGATTGTTGCCCTGGACCCTGAGTGCGTCTACAAAAAAAGGATCCTGCTGCAGGACGCGCTCCAGAAATTCGATCTCGAAATCGCGCTGGGTTTGCTCCCGCAATCGTCGCGTGGAGATCTCGGAAGAAGGACCATCCGATGCAGAATCGCCTGTTCGATCACATGATGAGCCCATCTAAGCGTGCTCCCTCCCGGCCGGCAATCCAGCGCCTCGACTCATACGGGCGTGCCCGTGCGCGAGGCTGATGCGGCGAGGCCCTAGAAAATAGCCGGAACCAGACCCGCCCCACAAGACGCAATTACGCTCAGGGATGGCGAGACTCCTTGATGCTTATAAGTCTTATATCTTAGTCGAAGAGGAATGAGCGAACCAGCCGGCCAAGGGCCCGTTCCGCAAAAACCCCAGGCGGATGAACCGAAGATCCGGAACGACTCACCCGGTCAACTTGAGCCACCTAGGCGCGGCAAATCGGGCAGGTTGCATGAATTTACGCTTACCTGCCCCGCAAGAGTCCCGCTAAAAAAATTCTATCTATGCTTCCCATCCTCCGCTTTTTTCTCTCTCTTAGAGCTCCGCAGAAGCGAGAGTGCGGTAGGACGAATTCGCAGTCAGCTCAGTCGATTTCTTCTTCTTCATCCTCGAGTTCATCGAATTCATCATCGTCGTCGTCGTCAAACTCGTCGTCTTCCTCCTCCTCGTCGATATCAATGTCTTCGATTTCTTCATCGATTTCGTCGTCAAGCTCGTCCTCTTCCTCGTCCTCGTCGAAATCGTCGTCGATATCCTCCTCCTCGTCGTCGAGGTCGTCGAATTCCTCTTCCTCGTCCCCTTCGATTTCCTCTTCCTCGAATTCCTCCTCGCCTGGGTGCCGCGCGTTCGGAATAGGAAGCGAGGTCGACCACTCGTGCCATGGGGTGTCGGGGCAAGTTAGGTCGTCAAGCATGGTAAGTGATTGAGCACGGTCGAGCATGGAAGCAGTCCTCAGGTCAGGGGATTTCCGGGGCAGTTCCCCGTATACAAAGAGGGTTTGCGATGGCCAGTCCTCGCCTTGGAAAATCCAAGCCGATCCGAGGGAAGAGCCATAGTCCTAGTCCACGTGACGCATCATTGTCAAGTATCGAGATTTCCGGGTTGCGGCCGGTCGCCGCCCTACCTCTTCGCGGCCTCGGAGGTCTGCTCTAGATCGCTCCCGAAGTTCCGCGGACGTTTCGTTTTCTGGATTGGTCGGCATCCTGGTGGTGGCACCTTGAAAAGTCTCTTTTCCACTCGTGTTCCGTTGATAGCGAATCGGTCCCCGGATCAGCCAGGTCGGCTGTTCTCGAATGCCGGCCGTTCCCGGAAAGATCGCCATCAGGCGAGGCGGACACGTTGCCCAGTCGCCGCAGATCGTGAGACCGCCTCGAGCAGGCGAACCGTGTCCAGAGCTTCCTCGGCGGGACAGCACACCGGGGTGCCGCGGATCAGAGCGGCGACAAAATTGCCATCGATCGACTCCGGCTGCTCCGGCAGAGCGATCTCGATGGGGGAATTTCCAGTCCCTTCCTTCAGTTCCAAGACCTGATCGGTGGCCCGGAGCCGCCCCTGGGCACCGAAGTAATTTAACTCAAAGAGTGATTCTGGTGAGACGCCCGAGACCGCAAGGGTCGCGGGCGTGCCGTCCTCGAGTCGGAGCGCGGCGGCTGTGACCATGTCAAGCCCGCACTCGTGCATGGTCTGAACTGCATAGACCTCCTGGGCAGCCTGGCGAGTAGTCCACAGGAGTGCATCGATCAGGTGGTCGCCCGCGTTCGCCAGCACCCCGCCACCTGCCAGCTTGGGGTCGGACCTCCAGCCCTGCTCCGATCCATCCTGGTCTGCCAGCCAGGGCTGGGCAAGAGCGGCCGTGACCATTCGAAGCGCCCGAATAGTTCCCTTCTTCAGGTGGCGACGCGCTTCAGCCAGGCTCGGGCAAAGCCGGTACTGGTGTCCGACGGCGACTTTGAGCGAATGTCCCCGAGCCAGGCCCACAATGTCGGCGGCTTCCTGGACATTGGTCGATAGCGGCTTCTCGATGAACACATGGCTACCGGCTTGAAGGGCATCCATGGCCAGCCGGTAATGCCAGAAGTGCGGGGCGAAGATGCAAAGTGCGTCGGGGCCCAGCCGACGCAGCAACTCGCGGTAATCGGTGAAAACGCCGACCGGGCCCGCCCAGTTGCAGCGGCCAGGCCGCTCTTCGAGGCGAGCGACTCCGCGCATGACCGATCCGGGTCGGCACAGCCAACCACGGTGACCTCATCCAGCGCAGCGAGCCGATCCAGGTGAATGCGCGCCGCTCTGCCGCAACCGGCAATCCCGATCCGTAGCACCGAACCTCCCGTGATCCATTCGACCCGCTTTGAGGCCTTGCGTATTGCAACCAGCCAACCGGCTCGCACCCGGTGTGGAACCGGCCCGATTGGCTCCCAGGCACCGCGCTCAATACCAGCAATATGTATGTCGCTCGTCAAGAGTTTATACGGCCAATGTCAAGGCGCTTTTTTATTATCCTGGAATGGCCTTCGAACCGTCCCCAAATCCGCCCCCACGGTTACAATCCGCGAACCTAGCCGGGCCCTGTTCCCGCCCGATTCCCGGACCCGTCCCTGACCAGCCTGTACAGTTGCAAACCCCCGCCTTGACGTGAACCCGGAAGCCCGTTTATCGTGTCCCTAAGCAAGAGTGATGGTGGCTGTGGCCTAGCGGTTAAGGCACCAGATTGTGGATCTGGATATCGCGGGTTCGAATCCCGTCAGCCACCCTTTCCACGTCTCGCGAACTTGGTTCATCCCCAGTCGCCGAAACCCCCACTACTTGCTGAGTACCACCTCGGTGAGTCGGCGTCCGCCGTCGCTGTCGCCCACAGCCGGTCAAGGCACGCCCTATCCGTCGGGGTGAACATGCTACGGAATGCTACGTTTTCGAGGTTTTCGCGAGCGGTATTTCGAGCTCGGTACCCTGATGCATGTTATTTTTCAATATGAGCTTACGTCGCAGAGTGACACTCGATATCTGGTTTTCGTCGGATCACGAATATCGACTTAACTGCCCTGTGAAAAAGGAGTTGCGCCGGAACGTTCCGCGTAGCCGATTCCCGCCAGTCGACGCCTGGGCTTTGGTTTCACGGGCGGAGATTCTAGACTTAACCAAATTTTGAAACAGGAGTTGCGCCGGAACTATTGACGCAGCCGATCCCCGGACGAATCCGGAGTCTGGGACGATCGCCTTGGCCGCTGTCTTTGGCAAGAACGAGAAAGACGACCTGTTCCGTGTGAGTGGTCAAGATAATCGATGCGGATTCGGCCAGTTTTGAGCAACTTGACTGATACTCGGCCCCGGAAGCACATCAGAGAACGTGATCGGAATGAGTCCTCCTACGGTAGCCGTTCACGAGTCGAGGGTGACAAGCGTATAGAAAGATCCGAGATCGAACATGGGCCATGCCATTGTCAGAAGCAACTGGATGGGGGCGACCACGGCTCCGGGTGGAGGTGAGCGGTTCAGCCGTCTCCGTTCCTCGGGGAGAGTCTCCGGCTACGGGGCAGCGAATCGCGGCACCCATTTCAGCCGCCCCCATCTCCAAGGTGCTGTCGGGAGGTACATGAACTGCCAGGTGAAGGCACGCCTGATGCTTCGCAGAAATTGCTTCGGTGTCGTCGGACCGACGCGCGTAAAGGCTTGGTGTGCGTGCGCTCTGACGTCTTGGACCACTGATGGATAGAATTGGGTGCAACCGGTTTCGCGCCCGGTTGCGGGAACTCCGTCGCCGAAAGAAGGGGAAAAGGTGTGGTCCAATCCATTGGCCGAGGTTTCTGAGGCCGATCACCCGGACGCCGAGTTCGTCGAGCAGGCCCAACACGGTAACCGCGCCCGCTCAAGAGAAACTCGTGCTGCGGCATCCAGCCTGGATCTACAATATCTCCATCCGCATGGTGTTTCATCCGCAGGACGCCGAGGAGGTTACGCATGAAGGGGGAGCCAACTGAGGTTTGCATGCGGTTTCCGGACGTTGCGGCCCCCTGTGGTCGAATTTGGTAGTCCATTTGTGGAGTGGCCTCAACCTATCGACCCGCATACAAGACACTGTGGTTTGAGATAAAGCCGCACAGTCCGAGTGCCGCGAGATTCGGGCCGACCCCATGAAAAACGAGAGCAAACCAGCACGCCCTCACGGCGAGCGCGACCCATCGGAGCCCGCGCTCCGACAGGCCTACCAGGAACTGCGGCAGCTGGTCGACTTCCTTCCCCATCATGTGATCGTCCTGGACGCTAAGGGAACTCTCCTTCAGGCGAACCAGATGCTGCTCGATTTCTACGGCCGCACGCTGGAAGAGATGCAAGGCGCGGGGACCGCTGAGCGAGTTAAGAGGGACGTTCATCCGGACGATCTCGAAAGAGTTCAAAGCGATCGAAAAAACGGCTTCTCAAAAGGAACTTCGTTTGAGATCGAAAAACGCCTGCTCGGCAAAGATGGGCGGTATCGCTGGTTTCTGTTTCGCTACAAGCCCATGGTGAATGAAGAGGGTGCAGTTGGTCAGCTGGTATGCGACCGCAACGGACATCGAGGACCGGAAGCGAACGGAGTCGCTCCTTGCCGCAGAAATGCGGACACTTCAGATGATCGCCGATGGCGCGAGTCTCACGGACATCTTGAATCACGTATGCACCTCCATTGACCTTCAGATTTCGCCATCGGTGACAACGATTCTGTTGATGGATTCGGCGGGACAAAAACTCTGGCCCACCGCCGGTCCGAGGGTGCCGCACGGCTGGACGCGCGCGATAACCCCGGTACCAGTTGCTCCGGATGGGGGATTATGCGCTACTGCCGCATTCTTGAAGACACGTGTCATTGTCCCGGATGTCCGCACCGAGCCAAACTGGCCGGAGGAGTATCGCGACGTTGCCCTGAGCAACGGGATACGGGCGGCGTGGTCCGAGCCAATACTGACGAAAGACAATCAAGTTCTCGGGACGTTCGCAGTTTATTCTGCCGAGTCGCGCGTGCCGACGGATGCGGACCTTGCTCTGATCGAGGCGGCCGGGCGCCTCGCGCTGATCGCAATCGAACGCCAGCGGTCGCAGGAAGCGCTCCGAAGTGCCCTTGACACGATCCGTAAGTCGGAAGAAGAGCTTCGCAGGATGATCGATGCTGTTGCGCAGACGATCGTAGTCCTGAATCCAGACGGGAGAGTAATCTACGCAAATCGCGTGGCACTGGAGTACATGGGGCTGTCTCTTGACGACGTGCGAGCCGATGATTTTCGCGCGCGTGTTTTCCATCCCGACGATGTCCAAAGAGTTCGCGAAGCGCGTGAGAAAGGCCTGTCCGGCACAGTGCCGTTCGAAAATGAGCAACGTGCTCTGGGCAAGGACGGCAAGTACCGCTGGTTTCTGATCCGCTATAACCCATTGGTTGACGAAAGCGGAAAAGTCATCCGCTGGTATGCGACGGGAACGGATATCGAGGATCGCAAGCAAGCCGAACAGAGAATGCGCAATGAGAACCTGGCTTTACGCGAAGAGATTGATCGTTCCTCGATGTACGAAACAATTGTCGGGTCGTCGGAGTCGCTTCGCAAGGTGCTCTCGCAAGTCGACAAAGTGGCACCGACCGATTCCACGGTACTGATTCTGGGTGAGACCGGAACGGGAAAAGAATTGATTGCCAGTGCCATTCATAAGCGGTCCAAGCGCTCGGCGAAAGCATTCATTCGCGTCAATTGCGCGGCCATTCCGCCTTCTCTCATCGCCTCCGAGCTTTTCGGCCATGAAAAAGGTGCCTTTACGGGGGCCCTTCAACGCCGCGCGGGACGGTTCGAGTCCGCCGATGGTGGGACGATTTTCCTTGACGAGATCGGCGAACTTTCACCCGAGACTCAGCTTGCTCTCCTACGCGTTCTCCAAGAACGAGAATTGGAGCGTGTCGGGAGTAACCAACCGGTCTCCGTCGACGTCCGCGTGGTTACCGCGACCAATCGGGACCTGGAGGCGGCCGTGCATGCCGGCGCATTCCGCCAGGATCTTTTCTATCGGCTGAACGTCTTTCCGATCCGTGTTCCACCTTTGCGCGAGAGGAAGAATGACATTCCTTTGTTGGTCGAGTACTTGGTGGAACGATATGCCAGGAGAGCCGGAAAGACAGTCAGCCATATCGAGAAGAAGACACTCGACATCCTCCAAGCCTACGATTGGCCAGGGAACGTCCGCGAACTGCAAAATGTGATCGAGCGTGCCGTGATCTTGTGCGATGGCGACACGTTCTCCGTCGATGAGACATGGCTGCGTCCAAAGTCGAACAAACTCTCGGGCGCCGGTTTCTCGCCACGGTGTTCTCGCCGAGGACAAGAAGGAGTTTGCAGACCGCGAACGAAAAGCAATCGAAGCCGCACTGGCAGAATGCCAGGGTCGAGTTTCAGGCCCCATGGCGCGGCTGCAATCCTGGGAATTCCCCACCAAACTCTTGAGTCGAAGATCGTAAGCCTCGGCATCGACAAGCGCCGCTTCAAGGCGCGTCCCCAGGAAGACGCTCGGACTAGCGTCAGCGGAGTTGTCAGCTCAGGCAACGAGTGCGTCGAAGAAGAGGTAATCGGCGGCGATCCGGCCATCGCGAACAATGATAAAGTCGGTTCCGGCATAAACCGGTGCCTCGCCAGGCCGGCCTGACACCCATCGGATGCGACCGGCGTTATGCAATTCCTCCGGTTGGGCCGTGGGCGTGTATTGGAAGTCCGGATGGGTCGCCCGGATCGCGCCCGCGATTCGATCGATCTCGTCCCGGCCCCGGTGAACGCCCCGAGGCTCGTAGAACACGCAGTCCTCGGTGAAGATGTCATCGACGGGACCACTCTGGTCTTGAGGTAGCGGCGGTGTCGCGGGCCATCGCCGAATACCTCGTGGCAGATCCGCTGCGTCACGCAAGGTCTGACGATGCTGTGGGACGAGGAGCCGGTTCTCCGTCTAGCTTCCTCGGGCAAGTTGAGCGGATCAATTCTCCAGCTGCTATCCGCCATCGACGAAGCAGTTCCACGCCGCCCACGAAGCTCGCCTCGTCCGACGCTAAGGACCTGCAGCCGTGCGAAACAACTGCTCCTTCAGCGTGCGGATGAACCGCTCTTGCATCATCCGCCTTCCCGCCCTCGAAGGCGTCCCGCCACGAAGACTACGTGCGAGCGGTGACTCTCAGCTCCCGAGGAAGGCCTCCAGCTCCTCGCTCCGGAAGTCGTCGCTCAGGTAGGCGTCGGTCCGTTGCCGTGGCGGAGTCGACAGGCCACGGGCGATGCCCTCTCTCGGTCACTCCGCCCAGGTGCTCCCGGACCATCCCTGGGGTGTCCAGAGAAAACCTCAGGCCAAGGACGCGCGTGCACCCACGGGGCGATCGTTACTTTTTTCCGAAAGGTCAGAATTCCTGACAATTCGGTAGTCTCTGGCGGGCGAAAAACCCCGTCAATTCCGTGAAATCTGCGTTGGCACAACGCCTGCATTGGGGCTGGCGCGGATGTTTCGATCAAGGTGACTGGAACATGAAGATCGAAAAGGCTTCCCAGCGCGGAAAGACCACGGTCCGCCTGAGTGGTCACTTCCAAGCAGAGCACATCGAGGAATTGAACGAGCAGCTCCAGGATAACGGACCTCGGCTTGTTCTGGATCTGACGGAGGTGACTGTCGTGGACGTGGAAGTGGTTCGGTTCTTGGGAACGTGCGAGGCCAATGGGGTGAAGATTGTGCATTGCCCCCGGTACATACGAGAGTGGATGAATCGGGAACGCGAACCGTGAAAGCGACACGACCGCATCAATCGCAGGAGCGCATTCTCAATCTGGATTGGCCGTGCCGTCGCACGTTGGCTCGCGGGCGACGGCTTCGCCGTGATCGTGAACTACGCCGGTCATGCGAAAGCCGCAAAGAGAGTGCCATGGAGATCCGAGATGGACACAACCTATAGAGCGGTTGAGGTTACACGTCCGGGTGTGCTTAATCTCGTCGAAAGAACACTGTCAGAGCCGGCTCCAGGTCAAGTTCGCATCCGGGTTGAAGCCTGTGGCGTCTGCCATTCGGATTCCGCGACGGTCGATGGACTCTTTCCCGACATGACCTACCCGCGCGTGCCGGGACACGAGGTCGTCGGGCGGATCGATGCGCTTGGTCCAGGTGTCCAGGGCTGGGCAGTCGGTCAGCGCGTGGGTGTCGGGTTTCTCGGTGGCTCCTGCGGCTATTGCGAGTTCTGCCGCAACGGCGATCTCGTGAACTGCCGGAACCAGGAATATACCGGCATTCATCATGACGGCGGATATGCCGAAGTCATGATCGCAAAAGCGAGTGGGCTCGTGTCGGTCCCTGACGACCTGTCGTCGGTCGATGCGGCGCCGCTGCTCTGCGCGGGACTCACGACGTTCAGCGCCCTGCGAAACGCGCCAGCGAAGGCCGGCGACCTTGTCGCCGTTCTCGGGATCGGCGGGCTTGGTCACCTGGGTGTCCAATACGCCCGGCACATGGGGTTCGAGGTCGCGGCGATTGCCCGTGGCGCCGACAAGGCGGAACTGGCGAAGAAGCTCGGCGCCCACCACTACATCGACAGCGCCGCAACCGACCCCGCCGCGGCTCTGCAGGCGCTCGGCGGCGCCAAGGTCATTCTGGTCACGGCCTCCGGCGGCAAGACCGTCGCCGCGACGTTCAAGGGCCTGCGTCCCGGGAGGCGTCTCGATCGTCCTGGGCGTCGGGCCAGAGCCCATCGAGGTCTCGAGCATGGACCTCATATTCGGCAGCTCGCACGCTCGCAGGCGCCCTGACCGGGCGACCCGGCGACGCGGCGACGCGACGCTCCGCTTCAGTGCCCTGACCGGCGTGGCCGCCATGATCGAGACCGCCCGCTCGAGGAAGCAGCAGCTGCCTACGCGAAGATGATGGCCGGCAAAGCGCGCTTTCGCATGGTTCTGACCATGGACTGACCGGTCCATGGTGCCCAGCAGTTGGAATGTAATCCACCGATTGTGAGGAGCCACGAACCATGAATTCATTCCAGAATCTGTTCGAGAGACAGAAGCGCCACTTCGCGACGGGCGTGACGCGGAGCTACGCGTGGCGAATCGAGCAGCTCGACCGCATGGCCCGGCTCGTCGGGGAGAACGAGGCGGCGCTCCAGCGCGCGGTCGCGCAGGACTTCAAGACCGCCAGCCAGGAGCAGGTCTTCGAGACACTCGCTTGCCTCGGCGAGGTTGCGTTCCAGAAGAGCCAGCTCAAGGACTGGATGGCGCCAACCGAGGCACCGGTGCCGCGAGCGCTCGCGGCCACGGGGCATCGCGGGATTGTCTACCGCGATCCGTACGGCGTGGCTCTGATCATCGGTCCATTTAATGGTCCCCTGCTGCTGCTGCTCCGCCCTGCGATCGCGGCGCTCGCGGCGGGCAATTGCTGCGTGCTCAAGCTAAGCGAGAAGCTTAATTCAACGTCCGCGTTATTGCTCGATCTGGTGCCGAAGTATTTCGAGCCGGACGCCGTTGCAGCAGTGACAGGTCATCGCGAAGAGGTTACGGAGCTTCTCAAGCTTCCCTTCGATTTCATTTTCTTTACCGGCAGCACGAGCACGGGAAAGGTCATCGCGCGAGCGGCCGCCGAGAATCTGACGCCGGTCCTGCTCGAACTCGGCGGTCAGAATCCCGCGCTCGTCGACGAAACCGCCAACATCCCGGACGCCGCCAAGAAGATTGTTTGGGGCAAGATGGCGTGGGGCGGGCAATGGTGCACGTCGCCCGGCTATGCCTACGTGCACGAGTCGGTGGCTGAGAACTTCGTGGCCAAGGCGAAGGCGGCGCTGATCGCCCTTTACGGTGAGGATCCGAAATCCAATCCCGATTACTCGCGCATCATCAGCGCCCGCGAAGTCTCGCGCCTCGCGGCCCTGATCGACCCGGCGAAGGTGGTGCATCGGCGGTCGATCCGACCCCGACGCCCGGTACCTTGACCCGACGATCGTCTACCCGGTGAGCTGGGACGACCGGATCATGGACGACGAGGTCTTCGGGCCGATCCTGCCCGTTCTTGACGTACCGAACGCTCGATGAGGCTTCGGCAGAATCGCCGCCGCCCCGCATCCGCTGGCGGCCTTCATCTTCAGCCGCGACCAAAGCGCGATCGATCGCTTCGTCGGCGAACTCTCTTTCGGCGGCGGCGCAGTCAACCAGGTGAACATCCACCTGTTCGTGGAAACGATGCCATTTGGGGGCGTGGGGTCGGCGGGAATGGGGCACTACTACGGGAAGTACGGCTTCGACATGCTGACCCATGCCAAGTCGATGCTCATCTCGCCGCCCGATGTGGCAATCGATCATCTGTTCCCGCCGTACACCCCGGAGAAAAACGCGGCACTGAAGATGTGGTTTGAATACTGAGCCCAGTGTGCAGGCTCGAATCCACCGGAACGACCTCGGGCAGTTGGTCATGGCGCCTGTATCAGTGAGGGCTCCCTGTCGGGATCGCCGCTCGATAGCGAAGCCCCCGAGCGTAGCTCGGGACGAAGGAGATCATTCGATGAGCACCGATTCGGCACTACTGTCCCCACGCGGTTTGTCGAGGCGGACGGTATTCGGTTCGCCTACCGGCGCTGGGGAAAGCCGGGTGGGCTCCCGCTCGTCTTCATGCACTACTTCAGCGGAAACCTGGACGACTGGGACCCGCAGGTCACCGACGGCTTCGCCGCCGACTACGACGTCATCCTGTTCGACAACGCCGGGGTCGCAAGTTCCGGGGCGAGACGCCGGGCACCGTCTCGGAGATGACGCGGCAGCACCGTGGCGTTTTGCGACGCCCTCGGGTTGAAGAAGTTTAACGTCGTGGGCTTTTCCCTGGGCGGCATGATCGCCCAGCAGCTGGCGCTCGACTACCCCGACCGCGTCAACCGGATCGTTCTGCTGGGGACGGGCCCGCGGGGCGGCGAGGGCATGACGTTCACGGAACTGTCTGCCGAGGAGCGGGCCGACCCGGAGCAATTCTTACTCGCCGCGTTCTTCTCGCCTACTGACGCGAGCCAGGCGGCCGGACGGGCGTACCTGAAGCGATTGGCGGCGCGGACCACCGACCGGGACCGGCCCGTCTCGACGAGGACGGCCGAGGCGCAACTGCACGCAATTCGGGAATGGGGGGCGGTGCCGTCGAGTAACCGGTACGCCACGCTACGGAACATCAAGCATCCGACCCTCGTCGTGCACGGCACCAAGGACATCGTGGTCCTCCCGATCAACGCGTTCATCCTGGCGGAGCACCTGCCGGATGCGCAGCTCATCATGTATCCCGACTCAAACCACGGCGCCCAGTACCAACATGCCGAAGTGTTCTTGAAGCACGCAAAGCTGTTCCTGAGCGCCTGATACCGACCATCCGCTCTTCGGTGGAGTGGTCGGCGGAAGCCGGACGCCCGCCATACTTGATGGAGGCACCAGACATGTCCGCAACCAAAGCCCGCCAGATCGTCCTTGCCGCCCGGCCGCAGGGGAAGCCCCGGCTCACCGACTTCCGCCTGGAGGAGACCGCGATCCCGACGCCAGGTCCCGGGCAGGTTCTGCTGCGGGTGCAGTATCTCTCGCTCGACCCCTACATGCGCGGCCGGATGGACGACCGCGAAGTCGTACCGGCCGCCGATCCCGCTCGGCGATGTCATGCCCGGCGAATCCGTGGCCACGGTGGTCGCCTCGCACGCACCCCGGCTACTCGGAAGGCGACATCGTGCTGGCCCAGACCGGCTGGCGCACGCACGCGCTGTCGGACCGCGCCGACCTGCGCAAGCTCGACCCGGCCGTCGCCCCGGTCACGACGGGGCTCGGCGTGCTGGGGATGCCCGGCTTCACCGCCTACGGCGGCCTGCGCGTGATCGGCAAGCCCCAGCCCGGCGAAACGGTCGTCGTCGCGGCGGCAAGCGGACCGGTCGGGTCGCTGGTCGGCCAGCTCGCCAAGATCGCCGGCGCCAGGGCGGTCGGCATCGCGGGCGGCCCCGAGAAGTGCGCGTACGTGAAGGACGAACTCGGCTTCGACGCGGCGGTCGATCACAGGGCCGCCGATTTCGCCGCGAAGCTGGCGGCGGCCTGCCCGGACGGCATCGACGTCTACTTCGAGAACGTCGGCGGGGCGGTCTGGCAGGCGGTGCTGCCGCTGCTCAACAACTTCGGCGCGTCCCGGTCTCCGGCCTGGTCGCCCAGTACAACGACGCCGGCCAAGGCGACGGCACCGACCGGCTGCCCGCCACCATGCGCGCAGATCCTGTTCAAGAGCCTGACGGTGCGCGGCTTCATCAACTACGAGTTTGCCGCGGACCACTATGCCGCCTTCCTGCGGGAGGTTGGTGCCGGCATCGCCGATGGCCGCATCCGGTATCGCGAGGACTTCGTCGATGGGCTGGAGAAGGGCCGGAGGCCTTCATCGGCATGCTGGAGGGTCGCAACTTCGGCAAGCTCATCGTCCGAGTATAAGGAGGCTCAAAGCAATGAGTCAGGCGACACAGGAGAAGAACAAGGCACTGGTGCTGGACGCCTTCGAGACGCTGTTCAACCGGCGCGACTACGCGGCGGCCGAGCGGTTCTGGTCGCCCGGCTACATCCAGCACAGTGCGCACATCGTCCCCGGCCGCGATGGCCTCTTCGACCTCGTCCGGAACCTCTCGCCGATCATGAACCGCTTCCGCCGTGTTCCCATCGCTGCCGTGGTGATTCTTGGGTTATCTTCCGTCCTGGTGGGATGCGCACGGGCACCGGCGGAGGCGACGGCGTCCGCCCCGCTGCCGGTCATGGTCAGCCACCCCGTCGAGCGGGACGTCACCGACTACGCGGACTTCACCGCCCGGACGGCCGCGGTCGATTCCGTCGAGGTGCGAGCGCACGTCTGGGGCTACCTGGACAAGGTCAACTTCAAGGAAGGGGACGCTGGTCAAGAAGGGCGACGTCCTCTTCGAGATCGACCCGCGGCCCTACCAGGCGCTGCTGGACCAGGCCGAAGGCCAAGGTCGCGCAGGATGAAGGCCCAGCTGCGACGTGCGACGAGATCGGAGTACCGCGGCACCACCGAGCTCATCGCGACGCGAGGCCGTGTCGCGCGACGGAGCTCGACAAGACCGCGGCGCCGCGGGGCGTCGATCAGCGCCAACATCGCGGCCGACAAGGCCGCGGTCGCATCGCGGCCGAGCTGGACCTGGAATACACCAAGGTCACCGCGCCGGTCAGCGGCCGCGCCAGCCGCTACGTCGTCACCGTGGGCAACCTGATCCAGTCGGGGGACCAGGGCGGCGGCACGCTGCTCACGACCATCGTGTCGGTGGACCCGATGTACGCCTACTTCGACGTGGACGAGCACACCGTGCTGCGCGTCCGGCAGTTGATCCGCGAGGGCAAGGCCGACTCGCCCCGCGACGGCGGGTACCCGGTGTCGCTCGGGCTGGCCAACGAGGAGGGCTTCCCGCACCAGGGGACGATCAACTTCGTGGACAACCAGGTCAACCCGAAGACCGGCACCATCCGGCTGCGGGGCGTGTTCCCCAACAAGGACCAGGTCCTCTCCCCCGGGCTGTTCGCCCGCGTCCGGATGCCCATCGGCCGGCCCCACCAGGCCCTGCTGGTCAGCGAGCGCGCCCTCGACACCGACCAGGGCCAGAAGATCCTCTACGTCGTCAACGACAAGAACGAGGTGGCCTCCCGCCCCGTGCGGCTCGGCGCGCTGCACGACGGCCTGCGGGAGATCGCCGACGGCCTGAAGCCAGGAGAGCGGGTGATCGTCGACGGCCTGCAACACGTGCGGCCGGGCGTGACCGTCGAGCCGAAGCTCGTGGACATGCCGGGCAAAATGACGAATTCCAGGTGACGAATGACAAAAGCATGCCAAATGACCAACTGACGAATGCCCAAGCGAAATAGCCAACGTTGCGTCCTTCGACATTCGTCATTCCGTTGCAGGAGGGGCTGTCGTGCTGGCGCGCTTCTTCATCGACCGCCCGGTCCTGGCGTGGGTCATCTCCGTCGTGATCGTCCTGCTCGGGGCCATCGCGGTCGGCTTCCTGCCCATCGCCGAGTACCCGGAGATCACGCCGCCGACCGTCCAGGTGACCGCCATCTACCCCGGGGCCAACGCCCAGGTCGTGGCCGACACCGTGGCCGCGCCCATCGAGCAGCAGGTCGTCGGCGTCGAGGGCATGCTGTACATGTCGTCGCAGAGCAGCAACGACGGCTCGTACACCCTGGACGTGACCTTCGAGCTGGGCACCGACCTGAACATGGCCCAGGTGCTGGTGCAGAACCGCGTCGCCATCGCCGAGCCGACGCTGCCCGACGTGGTCCAGGCCATCGGCGTGACCACCAAGAAGCGGTCCCCGGACATCCTGCTGGTGGTCAACCTGTATTCCGACGACAACCCGGAGACCGGCCGGCCGTATTACGACCAGCTCTACCTGAGCAACTACGCCACCATCCAGGTCAAGGACGCCATGGCCCGGCGTCGAGGGCGTCGGCGACGTGGTCATCCTCGGCCAGCAGGACTACAGCATGCGCGTCTGGCTGGACCCGGACAAGCTGGCAGTCGCGGAACCTGACGGCCGGCGACGTGATCCGGGTCTTGCGCGAGCAGAACGTGCAGGTGGCGGCCGGGCAGATCGGCCAGCCGCCGGTCCCCACGGGCCAGGACTTCCAGTACACCCTGAGCACCCTCGGCCGGCTGGTCGAGGCCGAGCAGTTCGCCGACATCATCCTCAAGACCGGCACGGACGGCGAGGTCACCTACCTCAAGGACGTCAGCCGGACCGAGCTGGGGGCCCGGAGCCAGGACACGCTCTGCCGGCTGGACGGCAAGCCGTCGGTCGGGCCTGGCCATCTTCCTGCTGCCCGGTGCCAACGCCCTGGACACCGCCGACCGCATCAAGGCCAGGATGCGGGAGCTGGAAGCCCGCTTCCCCAAGGGGCTGCATTACGCCATCGTCTACGACACCACGCCGTTCATCCGCGAGTCGGTCGACGAGGTGTTCCACACGCTGCGCGACGCGGTCATCCTGGTGGCCATCGTCGTCCTGCTGTTCCTGCAGGACTGGAAAGCGCTGCTCCTGCCGCGTGATCGACGTGGCGGTGTCGCTGGTCGGCACCTTCGCCGTCATGAACCTGATGGGCTTCACGCTGAACAACCTGACGCTGTTCGGGCTGGTGCTGGCCATCGGCATCGTCGTGGACGACGCCATCGTCGTGCTGGAGAACATCGAGCGCTGGCTGGACAAGGGCCTGCCCGTGCGCGAGGCCACGATCAAGGCGATGGACGAGATCACCGGGCCGATCATCGCCATCACGCTGGTGCTCAGCTCGGTGTTGCTGCCCAGCGCCTTCCTGGGCGGCATCACCGGCCAGTTCTTCCGCCAGTTCGCCCTGACCATCTCGGTGTCGATGATCATCTCGGCCATCAACGCCATGACCATGACGCCGGCGCGGGCGGCCTGCGATCTTCGCCGGCCGCCAGCCCGGCGGGCACGGCGACGCAGGGCAAGGAGGCGCTGCCGTGGTGGAGCTTCGCCCTGCTCGGCGGGCTGGCTGACCGCTGTGGCTGCTGACGCCGATGCTCGGCGCCTCGCTGGGCCTGCCGGCGGGCGAGCGAGGGCGGCGAGTCGGCGCCCGGCAGGCCTGAGAGCCACCGTGCTGACGTGGGGCGTGTACCTCGTCCTCTTCCTCCCCGGCGCGGTCGCCGGCGGCGTGCTGGGCTGGCTCTTGATCCGCCCGGTGAACTGGGCCCTGGGCCGTTTCTTCCGCGGCTTCAACTGGGTCTTCGACCGGGCGACGCGGGCCTACGGCAAGGCCGTGGGCTGGTGCCTCCGCCTCAGCGCGATCGTGCTCCTGGTCTACGTCGGCCTGCTCGGCCTGACGGACTTCGGCTTCACCCGCATCCCCAGCGGCTTCATCCCCAGCCAGGACAAGGGCTACCTGATCGTCAACATCCAGCTGCCCGACTCGGCCTCGCTGGAGCGCACGGTCGAGGTGACCGACGACGGTCGAGAAGATCGCCCTGGAAACGCCCGGCGTCGCCCACACGGTGGCCATCCCGGGGACGTCGTTCGTCCTGAACGCCATCAGCTCGAACTACGGCTCCATGTTCGTCATCCTCAAGCCGTTCCACGAGCGGCGGGACCCGGCGCTGACCGGCGAGGCCATCGCGGCCCGGCTCCGCGCAGCGCCTCCGGCGCGAGATCCCGGAGGCCCGCGTGCTGGTCTTCGGGGCGCCGGCGGTCGGCGGCCTGGGCAACGCCGGCGGCTTCAAGCTGATGGTGGAAGCGCACCGGCGACGTCAACTTCGACGCGCTGCAGGCCCAGGCGGACAACCTGGCCGCCCAGGGCAACCAGCAGCCCGGCCTCGTCGGCCTGTTCAACGGCTTCCGCGCCCGCACGCCCCAGCTCTACGTGGACATCGACCGGACCAAGGTCAAGACGATGGGGGTGCCGCTCACCGACGTCTTCGACGCGCTGCAGGCGTACCTGGGCAGCTACTACGTCAACGACTTCAACCGCTTCGGCCGCACCTGGCAGGTCAACGTCCAGGCCGACGCCCCCTTCCGCGCGGACGCGGAGACCGTCAAGCAGCTCAAGGTCCGCAACGCCGACGGCGACATGGTGCCGCTGGGCTCGGTGGTCGACGTCCGCGACTCCGCCGGGCCGGTGACGATCACGCGCTACAACATGTTCCCGGCGGCGACGATCACCGGCGCCTCGCTGCCCGGCGTCAGCACCGGCGACGTCATCGCGGACGATGGAAGCGCCTGGCCGGACAAGGAGCTGCCGCGCAACATGACCTACGAGTGGACCGAGCTGAGCTACCTGCAGAAGCAGGCCAGCAAGACCGAGCAGTTCCGCGACCTGCGGCAGAACCCGTTCAGCGCGTTCGTGCTGGGGGCGGTGCTGGTCTTCTTCGTGCTGGCCGGCCTGTACGAGAGCTGGTCGCTGCCGCTGGCGGTGATCCTGGTGGTGCCGATGTGCCTGCTGAGCGCGCTGGCCGGCGTGGCGCTGGCGGGCATGGACGTGAATATCTTCGTGCAGGTCGGCTTCGTGGTGCTGGTCGGCCTGGCGTGCAAGAACGCCATCCTGATCGTCGAGTTCGCCCGCGACCGCCAGCAGGAGGGCGCGTCGCCGGTTCGACGCCGCCGTGGAGGCCGCCCGGGTGCGGCTGCGGCCGATCATCATGACGTCGTTCGCGTTCATCCTCGGCGTGCTGCCGCTGGTGATCGCCCAGGGGGCCGGGGCCGAAATGCGGCGCACGCTGGGCACGGCGGTCTTCGCCGGCATGATCGGCGTGACGCTGTTCGGCATCTTCCTGACGCCGGTCTTCTACTCCGTGGTGCGCTGGTTCAGCGATCGACGACCGGTCAACTCGCGCACGGGAACGACAGGGCGGCAGCCGGGCTGGTGTTGGACACCGCAGGCGCGGGGACGGGAGGCGATTCGCATACGCGCACCGACGAGGGGCGAACCCACTAGCGAACCTCCGTCTAACTTAGA
>CAVXCB010000020.1:0-44221 GCA_963760085.1 uncultured Planctomycetaceae bacterium | reverse complement strand
CTCGTCGCTGGTGGCCCTGAACTCAATCGTCCCGCAGTTCGTGGCCCGGACGGCACACGCGGCCGCGCCGGGCAAAGACAATATCCTGGTCGTGCTGGAAATGACCGGCGGCAACGACGGGCTCAACACCGTCATCCCCTACGCCGACGACCTGTACCACAAGTCCCGGCCCACGCTTCGCCAGACGAAGGACGGTCATCCGCCTCGACGACCACGTCGGGCTGAACCCGGCATGCCGGGCTTTCGGCCGATGTGGGAGCAAGGGCCAGTTCGCCGTCGTGCAGGGCGTCGGCTACCCGAACCCGGACCGCTCGCACTTCGAGGCCATGGACATCTGGCAGTCGGCCGATCCCGAGGAGCGATCACGACCGGCTGGCTGGGCCGGCGCGGCGGCCGAGTCCGACGACCACTCGGGCGGCGTGCCGTCCTGCACCTCGGCCACGAGCGCGCCTGCCGCTCGCCCTGACCGGGCGCCGGGGGGTGGGGCGGTCACTGTCAACGACCAGGACTCCTTCCGCCTCGAGCTGGGCGGCGGCCAGGCCGCGCAGCAGAAGGCCCGCACGCCGGCTGCTGGACGAGCTGGCCGCACCGACCGGGAAGGCGGGAAACGAACTGGCCTCGTTCGTGCAGCGACAGCAAGTGCAGACGCTAACGGCGGTCGAGAACCTGCACGAGCTGCTCGAGGGCCCAACGCCGTATCGCGGCAGGGCGCGGCCTCGGCCAGAAGCTCCAGCTGGTCGCCGGGCTGATCGCCAAGGGCTTCGGCACGCGCATCTTCTACGTCAGCCTCGACGGCTTCGACACCCATGCCAACCAGGCCCGGCGCACGACAATCTGCTTGGCGAGCTGGCCGACTCGGTCGCGCGTTCTTCCAGACGCTGAAGACCACCGGCCACGATCGCCGGGTGCGGCTGATGACCTTCTCGGAGTTCGGCCGGCGCGTGAAGGAGAACGGCAGCCAGGGCACCGATCACGGCGCCGCCTCGTGCCTGTTCGTGGCCGGTCCGTCGGTCAAGGGCGGGGTGGTCGGCCAGCACCCCAGCCTGTCCGACCTCGACGCCGGCGACCTGAAGTTCCACACCGACTTCCGCCGGCTCTACGCCACCCTGCTCGACGACTGGCTCGGCTGCGACAGCAAGGCCGTCCTCGGCGCGAAGTGGGACCACGTGAAGGCGCTCGAGCCCAGGGCCTGAGGATATTCGCTTGGTGAAGCTGGCTCCTCATCTCGCGGCGGTCCAGGGATTGCCGTCGAGATCCCGGTCCTACAGGCGAGCAAGGAAAGGAGGGAGTCCGGTCTTCACGACCTCGTGAGGAACGGAAGGAGGATCCTGGGACCGCATGTCGTCGGGCAAATCGAGCCACCCCCTAGGACCTCGTCGGTAACAAGGTACTGCACAAAGTGTTCGGACTCATGAACGACGACGGGGTCCGCAAGATGCATACATGCTCCGGCCGTGGCGCGGATTGTGGCCAGGTGATTCACGCCGCCGAGGATGCCCACAGGGCTGGACGGGGCAGGTCCGATCGCAGCGGCAACGGGATGACTGCTGTCGAGGGAGGAGCGCCGCAATCAACGACGGGACGGTCGAGCGTGCCGGGTCACAAGGGCAGGACGGCCGGAGGAACGCGACATACCGAGCGAGGAGGGCGGCACGGCACGACGCTGGTGGCCGAGGCGTTGCGCTTCGGTCGGATCGACCCGAAGCTGGCTGAGATCAATCGCTCGTGGGGTTGTCGGACCGCAGCGAAGACCGCTCCAAGGCCAAGCCTGATGAAGTTGTTCAAATTCCTGTCGCAAGGTTGAGTAGTCGAGCTGCGAGCCGGCAATCAAATGCTTATGCAGTTCGCGGCTGAAATGGTCCTAACCCGTTGATCATTTGGGAGTTCGCTGATTGACAGGCCGACTTTGGCCCATCATTATCAATGCGTTCTCGTGAGAGAATTACAAGTTCGGCGATAGAACGGAATGGTTTTGAGCATTCCTCGCGACTGGCGGGAGGGAGTGATGAGGTGGGTGTCACGGTTGTTCGGTGGGCAGTCGAAGACTACTATCGAGCGCCAACGGCCGAATTGATATTGGGGAGCGATTGCAAACAGGGCACCCATGCCCAGGCGTCTGTTGCTGATGCCTCGGCGAGCTCCATCGAATGGGGCACGAACGCCTTCGGGCCGTGACAGGCCTTTCTCATTCCGGCTGCGATTGGCGTTTGAAATCACCCCCGATTCGGAGTCGCCCTCCCTGGTAAGAACGTGGATTTCATGGCGCGAGAAAACCGGGGCGTTGCCGTCGGAGACTGGTCGTGTACGCCGGCGAAAACTTCGTCTGCTACTCGACATGTTGGATTTCTGCGGAGCACGCGGATCAGTGCTTCGGGTGGACAATGCGGCGGACGACTCGCCCTGCCAACTCGCTGCCAAGTTCGTCAAGCGATTCCCCGCGGTCGTGGAGGATGGGAAGGGCAGCGATCCCGACTATGCTCGCTGGTACGCCGACATGATCGAGGCGACGGAGCCGGAGGGCCTGATCTACATGTATGCGGATTGGGAGTTGCCGTCGGACCACATTCCTGTGTTGAACATGGATGGGATGGATTCCTCCCCCGCCGCGCGTAACAACCAGCGACGGGAGTTCAGCCGAATGAGCAGCACCGAACCAGCGGTTGCAGCAGACAGGGCGGGCATTACTGGTCGTTCGGGCACAATTTCGCGAAGGACTTCGAGGCGGCCAAGCGAGAAGTCGCCACGTTAGCCAAGTCGATGCAACGACGCGGGCCTCTCCGCGGAATCCAGCATGGATCCTCGCCACGCTGGCGGCGGCATGCGGTCGACACGATAGAGCATTGGCGGTCATCGACAGGATATGATGGAGCATTTGGCTGGCGGGTGGCTAAGGCAAAATCTTCGTGTCCCGGTCTTCTGTCCGGGCGGCTGACGCCTGCCCCGCCGCTTCAGCGGACCCGGCCCGCCGCCGCGGGTGTCCCTGGTTCCCAGGCTCCCTAGTGGGCCGGTGCGCTGACTTTGCCGTTCCGGACACGCGCACGTCGGGTCGGATCGACCGAAGCCATTCTCCCCGATTGACGCAGGTCTCTTTCAAGCGCCATTTTGCTCCGGCAACGCCTTCTGCCCATGTACCGGGGCGTTATCCTGGACCGAGCAACTTCAAGAGCCGTGTTGCGCACCCGAGGAGCTGGGACAGCGGCGCATCAACAGCGCGGCCCAGACGTCGTCGAACATGGTCCTTAGCCGTTGGAAAGCACGACCTTTCGGCTTGAGCACGAAATTCGGGCTTCAGGAAAAAGGCCGACCATCCCCGAGGGAAAGGCGGAGTGGCCAAGGCCTGGTTTGAAGGACTGAGCCTCGACTGAGCGCGCTGGTCATCCTGTCGCGGCCAGCACCGCAGCCTGCGGCGGGCGACTCGGCGGTGGCCCAGTCCACGACGACACCCTTCACCGGCCTCCACCGCGCCCCGGAACCAATCGGTGACATGCCGCCACGCAACATCCGCGCCCGACGTCGCTCCGCGCACTTAACTGCGTGCCTAGAGCGGTGCGTTGTAATCGCGCTGGCTTCCTGAACGTTGTCGAGCCGCCACAGGTAGCTCCGGCTTCTCGATCGAAATTGGCTCGGATCCGTGATCGGTATCACGACAGACCGATCGACCTGGTAACGGAAAGCGCTCTTCGAACAGAATTACGAACCGGGATTGAGCGGGAGTCACACCCATCCATGCCGCTTCCGCAGCCACCATTCCATTGTCAGCAGGGCGGTGAAGATCAGCAGGAACGGCCAGTTGTCCCAGATCTTGTGCTCCGTTGGACTGAGATATTCGGTGAACGTCGACTGGTCGATGCCCTTGATGTACTTGCTCAGGGCCTCTTGCGCGACCGCCTCGCCGCCGGTGATCTCGGCGATCTGGCGCGCCAGGGCCAGATCGGCCGAAGGGTTTTCGAGCTCGCGATCGTCCTGATAGACGAGAAAACGCGACGAGTCGCGGCCCAGCTCCTGGCCATTTTGGCGAGCGACCACCGTGACCTTGTAATTGCCAGGCTGGCCCTTGGCGACATAAGAACCTTTGGCTTCGTCTCCTTGGGTGTAGGTTTCGACTGACTCGGGGGTCGCGTTTAGTCCCTCACGCTCGACCTTGGTCTCATAGCTCAGTCCAGTTAGCGGCACCCCCTTGGCGTCGCGGGCTGTGACGGTCATATCGAGACTCTGGCCCACGCTAATGCGCCGGCGGTCGAGGCTCAACTTGATCTGGTTATCGCCCTGGTTTTCCTTGTGCGAGAGCCAGAAAATGACCTGCCTCCAGAACTTGCGATGAGCGAGCCGGCCTTCCTCGAAGGACCGAGCCCAGACCCACGTGTCGCCGCCATAGGCGAGCACGCGCCCCGCACCGGGACCATCCATCGCGATCATCAGGGGTTCGGGAGGATTCCCGGCCATCTGTGCCAGGACTTCCGCCCCCTTCTTGGGTTCGCCGAGGCGGTTGGTGCCCAGGATGGGCGGCATCATGTCCCAGAGCTTCGCCGTCTCCGCGCGGGTCGAGCCGATCTGGAGAATGTAGCTGGTCAGCCCCGTGGTGCTCGGAACGAACTTGACTCCACCTTCCGGCTCGAGCTGGCCGTCGTCGGGGCGGATCTCGGAGGGCAAGATGTCGGCAAGATCGGTCTGGGCCCATCCTCCGGCGCCGAAGCTGGAACGTCCACCCAGCATCATCAGGCCCGCGCCTTTCTTGACGGCCTCGGCAAGCAGCTTGTGTTGGCGCGGGGCCAGGAAATCGGCCGGCAGGTCGCTGAGCACATAGACGTTGTAACGGCCTTGTGCGAATTCGGTGTCGTCAATCTCGCTCGTCTCGCCACGCGCTGGCCTGCGGATCACCACGCCTTCCACCTGAATGTCGCGCGAAGTCATGATCGACCGCATCAGGAAGCGGTAGTCCCAGGTGAAATTCGGGCCTTGCAGGAACATCACGTTCAAACCGCCGCTGAGCACAGTCACGAAGGTACTGATCTCGTTGTTCGTGGTGACGAACTCCCCTTCGAGCGGCTTGACCCTGAGGGTAGTCATCTTCTCGCCGGCCGTTTGAGGAATGAACTGCAGGCCGGTGATCGGGACAACGTCGGCACCTTCGGGCACTCTTACCTGGGTCTTCGCGACGGGTTGTCCTTCCACCAGCAACTCGACCTCGATCGGCTGGCCGGCGAAGCCGCGGGCCGTGAGCGTGCCGCGCACTTCGAGCCGATTCTTGACGAAGACGGTCGGACCCGCGGCGATATCGCGGACGGCAATATCCTTTGATCCCTCGCCTGCCTTCTCGGTCCCCAGGCCCACAGTCACCACGGGAATTTGCTGATCGCGCAGGCGGCGCGCGGCGACCAGGGGGTTGAGTCCATTGTTGGACGCGAAGTCGGAAAAGATCACCATCCTGGCGATCCGCTTGTTGTCCTGGGCCTCCCGCTTGTCGGCTTCCAGCATGGCGGGTCCAAGATCGGTCTCACGGCCCTGCGGGTCGGTTTTCTCGTCGAGCTTGGCCACGCGCAGATCGGCGTCGAACTCATAGGTCTTGACTTCCAGATTGGGACCGAGCGCCTTGGCGGTCTCTAGGGCCTGATCGAGGGCCTTGCGGGCCACGGCCCACCGGGTCTGGCCGCGCACCTCGTCGCCCAGAGTCATGCTGTGGCTGGAGTCAAGCAGGAAGACCAGCGACGTGGCCTGCCGCTTCTTTTCCTGGAGAATGACCGACGGACGGAGCGCGGCCAGCAGGCACAAAAGCAGCGCCAGCAGCCGTAAGGCCAGGGCAACCCAGCGCCAGCCGCCTCTCGAGCCTCGGAGCTTGCGCAGTGTAAGCCCAGAGAGTCAGGAACAGCACCACGGCCGCGGCGCCCACCAAGGCCGGCCAGGGGCCGATCGGGTTCAGACTGACACTGAGACTCTGGAACATATGACCCATCGGAAACACCGTGATGAGTGGAAGTGTCAAGCCGAGGCTCCGGCCGCAGTCGGGCCGGGGTGATTCCTTGTAAAACGTGTTCGCCAGGAAATTCTCCAGAGTCACGATGATCAAGATCAGCATCATCAGCCAGGGAAAGAGCTCGTTACCGACCCTTACCGTGTCCTGATACTTCTTCAGCGAGGTGGCGTCCTCGGCCAAGGCGTAACCGTCCTTGCCGAAGATCGCGTCCAGGTCCTTCGTTTCAAGAAAGTCGAACTTGCTCTCGGTGCGGGGAGGATTCATGCTGAAGCCGAGCTGGGTTTGACGGTTCTCGGCATCCCGGGCCATGACGGTCCACTGGCCAAGCATCTGGGGTGTGAGAATCTCAAGATACTCACTCGTGGCTGGCGGGGTGAGCGACTCGGGGGTCTTGGTATCCGGTCCAATCAGCAAACAGCTCTGGTACCGCGTGCCCGTGCCAAGAAAAAGCGACACGTTCGAGCCTGCCTCGAAATCAAGCTGCTCATTCGAGGTCCCGGCCAGATACGGCACCGTCTCGTTCATCAGCGCCAAGAAGGCCCAGAACGTCGGCAGGGGGAATTCGTTCCAGGCTCCCCGATCACTGCGCATGCCGCGGCGAGAAAGCGGAGTTGTCCAGAGCAAGACCCGCCCGGTCTTCGATCCCTTGAACGTTCGCTCGAGCAAGGCCGGCGCACCGTCGGCGTAGCTCAAGAGGACACGCGAGACCAAACCTTCCGGCGGCTTCACAGCCCAGTAGCGGTAGACGGGCACCAAGGCAAGCTGGGGATCGATCTCCTGGGCGTACCGTTGAAAAAGGGGATGCGTTGCGTCGGCAATCTTGCCGAAGGCGGTTTCGCTCTTGGGCGAATGGCTCAGCTCGAGCTGGGCGGGCAGAATTTGGCTTGCGGTCGGTCCGTTGTAGTTCTTGGGATCGCAGCGGTCGCCCAACCCGAAAACCAGCCCTCCGCCCTCGTGCACATAGCCGTTGAGCAAACCCCAAGAGTCTTCATCTGCAAAAGCCTCGACGTTGAGCACGAAGACCGCGGCATAGTCCTTGAGCGTGTCGCGGTATTGCGTCATCAAGTTCTTCGGGCGCACCCTGTCGATCTGAAAGCCGCTGGGGGCCGAGGGTGACGGCTCGGGATCGAGAGCCAGGGCCACGAAATCGGCGTCGATCGCCAGGTCGGAGATGAGCAATACCTTGTAGGCCGGCCGCACCTTGAACGTGAAGTAACGCTTGTCATTAAAATCAAGCGGATCGGGTGTGCCGCCCAGCCGCAGCTCGCCGCGATGCATCTCTCCCTCCGGCAGCCGTTGCGGGGTCGCGAAACTAACCTCGACCTGGCCGCCTGGTTGAATCTCGACCGACTTCTCGCCTTTCTTCACTCCATCAAGATAGAATTCGACAACGCGACTTGCAGGTTTGGGGCCCTGAGCATGGACCTGGCCTTTGATCTCGACCGACTCACCCTGGGTAATGAAGTTCTTGGCGGGAGCGGCGGCGTCGAGCGCGACGTCATTGACCTCGGGCGTGCCGAGTCGCAGGATGAAGGTGGCGATCTTGCCTCCGGGAGCTCGCTTGGCTTTGGCGACGCGGTCGAGACCCTCAACGGGTTGCTCGGGAATCCAGGATGATTTCGCCAGGTCGGTCAGCACGTATACCTCGTGGCGCGGACGGTCGCATTCGAGAATCTTCGGGTAAACCTGCCCCATGGCGGCGTTCAATGGACGATTCACGGGGTGGATGGTCAAATTGTCGATCCATTTCCGGGCCGCGGCCGGAGTCAAGCCGTTAGTCGTTACGGGATCGGCCGAGTTGACCGGGAAGACCAGGCTGGTGTCCGGAATTTGGCCCAGAATCGCCAGGGCCCGCTCCTTGGCTTCGTCGAGCCGGGTCTTGTCGTTCTCCTTGTAGCTCATCGACAGGCTGGTGTCGAACACCAGACCAAGAGCTGTGGGAACCGACTGATCGCCCAGCGGCATCTGCGAATAGAGCCTGGGCCGCGCCAGGGCCAAAGCCATCAAGGCAAGCACGGCCATTCGTGCCAGGAGCAGCAGCCAGTTCTTGACTCGGAGTCGCTTCTTCGACCGCTTCTGCCGCTCGCGCACCAGTCGTAATGCCGGGAAAGATGACATGCTTGGGCGTCTGCCTCATGAACAGGTGCAGAATCACCGGCAATGCCGCCAGCCCCGCTCCCGCCGCCAGCCCAGCGTTGATCATCGAGAATTCCATACCCCATCACCCCCGGGCCTGGCGGCTAAGCAAGTAAGACATCAAGGCTTTGTCGAAAGGCATCCCTGTATTCAACGGAACATAATCGATGCGGGCGCGAACGCAATCAGCCCGGTAAGAGTCCCGAAAGTTCTCGACCTCCTCGAGGTAATCGGCCTTGATCGCATCGGCGTCGACCTCCAGGATCTCCCGCGTCTCATTATCTTCGAGCTTGAGCATGCCCTGAAAGGGGAACACGGCTTCGGCCTCGTCGAGCACATGAAAGACGATGACGTCGTGGCCGGAGAAACGCAGACGGTGCAGCGCCTGCAGAACCGGCGCGGTGTCGGCCAGCAGGTCGCTGAAGATCATGACCAGGCTGCGGTGGCGAATCATGCTGGCGACCTGGTGCAGGCTGGCTTCGATATCGGTCTCGCCGGTGGGCTTGAGCCTGGCCAAGAGCGACAAGACGTTGCCCAGCTGCGACCGCTTGCTCCCCGGCGCCAGGCTCTGGCGCACTTTCTGGTCAAAGGCGATCAGACCGACCGGGTCTTGCTGATGGATCATCAAGTAGCAAAGCGCGGCCGCCAGGCTGATGCTGTACTCGAACTTGGTCAACTCCTGGCGGTAGGTGTAACCCATCGATCCCGATAGGTCCATCACCAGGTAGCCCGTCAGGTTGGTCTCTGCCTGGAACTTCTTGATGTAGAACCGGTCGGTCTTGGCGTAGACGTTCCAGTCGATGTCGGCAATGTTGTCGCCGGCGGTGTACTTGCGGTGCTCGGAGAACTCGACCGAGAAACCCTGGAAGGGGCTGGCATGCAGACCCGCGATGAATCCCTCGACGATGAACTTGGCGCGGAGGTCCAACCTCGCCACCTGGCGGATGACCTCCGGCTTCAGATACTTTTCCGCGGTTCCGGCCAAACCGAGCCTCCGAAGTGATAGTGTTGAAACGAGGCGGATCGGGTTGCCATCAGACTGCCTCCTGGACGTGCCGCTTGCCGCCACGAATTCGGCCCTATTTCCGCTCGTACTTCGGTGTCTCAGGCTCGCGGATCTCGGCCGACGAGCCGCTTGACCAGGCTCTCGGTGGTCTGCCCCTCGGCCTGGGCCTGGAAGTTCGTGCTGATGCGATGGCGGAGGACCGGAATGGCTACCTTGCGGACATCGTCGAGCGAGACGCTGAAGCGGCCATCCATCGCGGCCATGGCCTTGCCGGCAAGGATCAGGTTCTGACCAGCACGAGGACCCGCGCCGTAGTCCACCAGGTCCTTGATAAACTGCGGAGATTTCTCGTCGTTCGGACGCGTCGCCCGCACCAGCCGGGTCACATAATCGACCGTGTACTCCGACACGGGCACCGAGGTGACAAGTTTCTGCAGGTTCACGATCGCCTTGCCCGAGAGCACCTTCTTCAAATCGGGAATCTCACCCTTGGTCGTGGACAGCAGGATCTTCTTCTCCTCGTCGAGCGTGGGGTAGCCGATGCGGATGTCGAACATGAACCGGTCGAGCTGCGCTTCGGGAAGCGGATAGGTCCCCTCCTGCTCGATCGGGTTTTGCGTGGCGATCACGAAGAACGGATCGGGCAGATGCATCGTCTCCTGGCCGACGGTGACCTCGCGCTCCTGCATCGCCTGCAAGAGCGCGGCCTGAGTCTTGGGTGGCGTACGATTGATCTCGTCGGCCAGGATGATGTTGGCGAAGATCGGCCCGGGGACAAACCGAAACGACCGCCGCCCGGCCTCCGGCTCCTCCAGAACGTTGGTCCCTGTGATGTCCGACGGCATCAGGTCGGGCGTGAATTGAATGCGCTTGAAGCTGACATCAAGAATCCTGGCGATCGAGCTGACCATCAAGGTCTTGGCAAGACCTGGCACGCCCACAAGCAAAATGTGCCCCCGCGTGAAGATCGACGCCAAAATCAGCTCGATAACTTCGCGCTGACCAATGATTACCTTGTTGAGTTCGGCGACCATGACGTCGCGTGAGTGTCGAAACTCGTCGAGCAGCTGCGTGATCCGGTCACCGACAGTTGACATGCGGAAGTCCGACCTGACGAGAAAAGTGGAAGCACTGGTATAGTTTGAACTTACGTACTGCCATGAACCCGCTTCCGAGCTTGCCGCGGCGCGGACCGGGTCGGGCCGGCTGCGCGGCGACAGCCTGTTGCCACGCCATGCCCATTGTAGCGCGGCGTGGATGCTTGATTCAAGCGCGCCAGTCGCCTGGGCCCCGGTTCCCCCCCAGAGCCCAGCAACCGGCGCTCCGGGCCACGCCGCGTTCAGAAGATGCGTATTGCTTTCAGACTTCGCAGAAGAAGCTCCGGAGCGTCCCCTGGAGTCGGCTTGCACGCGCTTGCTCACTCCGCTTGCAGTTTGCATAGAGATTAATCGGCGCTAATGCCAAACGTCGTTCGATGCACTGGTCTCCTTCGTCGCCCGAAACCTTGTTCCGGGTTTCGATTCGCCTGCCGTCGCTGCAAAAAGACCATTGGTGGGAAGCAGTTCCGATCTTAGTCCCAGAGTCATCCGGCTCCGCCGGCCCCCGGTCTCTTACTCAAATAGGACATTCGGTATAGTTTGTGCTACCTTCCTTCTCCCTTGCCATACTCGTGGCAACCCTGCCAGCCTCGTGGCAACATCGAGTAATAATCAGATTTTTCTCTCCCGCCGCTTGAGTTCCAAGGCACGCCGCATAGCCTCTCCCTCCCGACTCAAGCCGATCGCCGCCCGAGTGTCGCTTATGCAATTAGGCGCAAGCGTTGCCACCAGGCCATACAGACGCCAGTGAGGGTTTCATGCTTAAATTAGTAATCGTGTTCTCGCGTCTTGTTTTCTTGCTCCTGGGAGCTTCCGTTCTTCTGGCGCTGGCGGTCTCTTCCCTGCATGCGCCCGGATCCATATCCTTGCCGCTAGGCGTCACCAAGGTAGACGCGATCAGTTCATCGATCTGGCCGGATCATCCGGCAGACCAGCCTTGCTGTTACTTGATCGATCGCCAGAGCGATTGGTGCAATGCCGAGCCAATGCCGTTTGGTAAGCGCTGGGGCCAGCTCAGCGTTTCTCAGTGGTGCGACGCCGATGGTAACACCGAGGCGGTCTGTCAGAGCTTCGGGTTCCCTTACCTCGGGGCGGATCACGACTGCTGGGGACTTGCACGTCTCCGATTGCCAGCAGGCGAGGTCATCGACGAGGTCAGGCTTGACGTGCTTCCCACCGGACGCGCCTGCTGGGTGCCTGATCATCCTGGAAGGATCGTGTTCGCGGCCGGCGACGGCCGGCTCTATCGTCACGACTTTCCGGGCTGGGCTCCTGATTTCCGCGAGAGTTACACCGATGCGGCTGCACGCTCGAACCAGGGTCCGCTCAGTCGGGTAATCTGGAAGGGGCACCCTCCGCTACCTGGATTGGTCTTCATCACAGACCCCTTCTGGCCCAATCATCCGCTGCTCCGCCACTTTCTTTTCGCGACGGTAATTCCTCAGACCAACCACCGGGAGCAGGGAGTTATCGAAGTCACCGAACTCGCGTGGCTACTCATGAGCGAGGATGGGGCCGCAATCGAGGCATCGGGATTGCTGAGAGCGCCCACGAAACTGGGTTCAGCGGGCTGCACCCTGCGCAAACGGTTTCCCATCGTGGAAGCCGGCGAGGACGGAACGATCCGTCTGGTCTACCTCACGAGCGTCAGCCAAAGCGGTAAGTCTTGTCTGGAAGTAATACCGCTTGAGATCGATCCCGAGACCCGCCATCCGCGTGTGCCGGCCGGCTGCCAGCCTGGACTCGTCTATGAAGACTGCGCCCCGGTCCCGCCTTTATTCTCGGCCGATGGGATGTCCGTCTACCTGATCTCCAGGAGTAGCGGCCGGATCGTGAAACGGCAAATCCCAGGCGACAGTCCAGGCACAATCCAAATCGCCAGCAAAGGCTGAGCGTCGGCGGCCGGACACTGCAGCGTCAGCTCTTGTCGATCGGCCTCGACTTCTGTCATAGTGCAACGAACGCGATCCGATCGCGTCGCCGGCGTTCGACCTGATACCGGGAGCCAGCCATGCCTTTTCGTCCAAGGGCACGATCATGGGTCGTGATCGGTCTGGCGGTAGGGCCGTTTCTCTTTGCCTTCATGGGCCCGAACTCGTTGCGCGCGGCCGTCACCCGTGAAGAAGTCGAGCGAGCCATCCGGGATGGAGTACGCTATCTCAAGCAAGGACAGAAAGCCGACGGCTCCTGGGCCGACGTCAACGGCGACGCGCACACCGGGACCACTAGCCTGGTGACTCTTGCCCTCTTGACCGCCGGTGAAAAGCCCGACTCACCGGCCGTCCGCAAAGCCTCCTCCTACCTGCGCACATTCGGCCCCGACCAGCTGAACAGCACCTACTCGATCGCGCTTCAGACCATGGTCTACGCGGCCGCCGATCCCCAGCGCGACCTACTGCGGATCGCTGCCAATGTGAACTGGCTGGAAACGGCCCAGATCAAGCCGGGAGACGCGGTCCCCTGGCCCGGCTCCTGGGCCTACTCCAGCTCGAAGCGCGCCCAACCCGGAGACAACTCCAATTCCCAGTACGCCCTGCTTGGCCTCAATGCGGCCAGCGAGGCCGGCGTCCCCATCAAACCCGAAGTCTGGGCCTTGGCGCGCGCCTACTGGGAGCACTGCCAGAAGCGTGATGGCAGTTGGGCCTACACCCCCGATTCGGCGGCTTCGACAGCCAGCATGACCTGCGCGGGTATCTCGAGCCTGGTGATCACCGGTCTGAAACGCTTCCAGGGACAGGAATCGATTCAGGGTGATCAGGTCAATAACTGCGGCAAGGGGGTGGCCAGCATGAGCCTGCAGCGCAGCATCGACTGGTTGGCCAACCACTTCCAGGTGGGTCAGAACTATGGCAACGGCCAGCAGTGGAAGCTCTACTACCTTTATGGACTGGAACGAGCCGGCCGACTGGGTGGACTACGGTTTTTCGGCCAGCACGATTGGTATCGGCTGGGAGCCGAGGAGTTGGTCCACGAGCAAAACAGGCTATCGGGGTACTGGCAAGGGCGCTGATCGAGGCCGACCGGACGGTCGCCACCAGCTTCGCGATCTTGTTTCTGGCCAAGGGCCGCGCCCCGGTGCTGGTCAACAAGCTCCGCCACGGGCCCCGCGGCGACTGGAACCACGACCCCGATGACGTCCGCAACCTCGTCGCGGTCGTCTCGCGCGACTGGAAAAACCTGCTCACCTGGCAGATCATCGATCCCGCTCTCGCCTCCGTCGCCGACATCCTCCAGGCCCCCATCGTCTTCCTCAATGGCCACAGCGTCCCCGAGTTCAGCGCCCAGGCAAAGCAGAACCTCCGCGAGTACGTCGAGCAGGGCGGCTTCCTGCTCGCCGACGCCTGCTGCTCAGCGCCGAGTTCGATTCCGGCTTCAAGCAGCTCGTGAAGGAGCTCTTCCCCGAGGAAGAGTACAAGCTCAGACCCCTTGCCGATGACCATCCGGTGTGGAGGGCCAAGCACCTGCTGACCCCGAGCGCCTATCCCCTCTGGGGCATCGAGCATGGCTGCCGCACCGTGCTGATCTATTCCCCCAAGGATCTGTCCTGCTACTGGAACCAGGCCGAACACAGCCCCACCAACACCGCCGTTATCCTGGCCACCAGGGTTGGCCAGAATATCGTCGACTACGCCACCGGTCGGGAACTACCCGCCGACAAGCTCGTCGTCCGCGAAGTACACGACTTCAAAGTGGCCCCCGCTCCCCGCAATGCCCTGCGAATCGCCAAGTTGCAGCACGCCGGGCAGTGGAACGTCGCACCCCTGGCCGTGCCCAATCTCATGGACGCTCTGCGCAAACCGCCGCTCTCCTTCGACGTGGTGATCAACCACAAAGAGCTCTCGCCCCGCGACCCCAGCCTGATCTACTACCCCTTGATCTATCTCCACGGCCGAGCCTCCTTCTCGTTCACCAGGGAGGACCTCGATGCCCTGCGGCGGCACCTCGAGCCCGGCGGCGGCACCCTCTTCGGCGACGCCGCCTGCGGCAGCCCCGCCTTCGACGCCGCCTTCCGCCGCTTCGTCTCCGAGCTCTTGCCCAATAACCCCCTGGTCCCTATCCCCCGCGACGACGAGCTCTACTCCACCAAGGTCGGCTTCGACCTCGCCGACTCGCAGTACACCAAGGCCGCCGGCGGCGGCAAGGACTTCCCCCAGCTCGAAGGCGTCAAGATCAACGCCCACTGGGCCATTATCTATTCCAAGTATGATATCGGCTGTGCCCTGGAGCGACACTCCGGGCTCGATTGCAAAGGTTACACCTACGAGTCGGCACTCAAAATCGCCGCCAATATCGTCATCTATTCCACACTACCGTGAGGCAAGGGCTCAATCCGAGAGGTCGCCGTCATGCACCGTCTTTCCAGTGGACTGGCTCGACCGGCAGTCGCCATCGCCGGCCTGCTCCTGATCCTGCCCGCCGTCGTCCCATCCCACGCGGCCGTGACGAGGGAAGAAGTCGAACGAGCCGTCCGCGACGGCATCCGCTATCTCAAGCAACAGCAAAAGGAGGACGGATACTGGGAAGATGCCAGTCCACAGGCCAAGACGGGAACGACCAGCCTGGTGACCCTGGCTCTCTTGACCGCCGGTGAAAAGCCCGACTCACCGGCCCTCCGCAAGGCATTGAATTATCTGCGCCACTTCGGGCCCGAAGATTTGGCGAGCACCTATGCGATCGCATTGCAGACCATGGTTTTCGCGGCCGCCGAGCCCCAGCGCGATCAACTCCGGATCGCCGCCAATGCGGCCTGGCTTGAATCGTCCCAAATCAAGGCCGGCCAGCGTGGTGCGCCGGGCTGCTGGACTTACACGGCAGCCCCTCAGGGCGGTGACAACTCGAATACCCAATATGCCCTGCTTGGCCTCAATGCGGCCAGCGAGGCCGGCGTCCCCGTCAAGCCCGAGGTCTGGGCCCTGGCGCGTCTCTACTGGGAGAAGACCCAGCGCAGAGATGGAGGCTGGGGGTACCACGCCGGCGACCCGATCTCGACCTCGAGCATGACCTGCGCGGGAATCTCCAGCCTGGTCATCACCGGGTCCAGGCGGTTCCAGGGCTCGGAGTATCTCCAGGGCGCATTAATCCACAACTGCGGACAGGGAGCCGGCAGTCCCAACCTGTCCAACGCCATTAACTGGCTCGCTGCCAACTTCGCCGTCGGCCAGAACTTCCCGATGGGCCAGCAGTGGAAGCACTATTTCCTGTACGGACTGGAGCGGGCGGGCCGGCTCGCCGGCATTCGTTTCTTCGGCCAGCACGATTGGTATCGGCTGGGAGCCGAGGAGCTAGTTCGCACCCAGGACCGCCTGTCGGGCTTCTGGAGAGGCGTCACGGAGCAACCTGTCGTCGCCACCAGCTTCGCGGTCTTGTTTCTGGCCAAGGGCCGCGCCCCGGTGCTGGTCAACAAGCTCCGCCACGGGCCCCGCGGCGACTGGAACCACGACCCCGATGACATCCGCAACCTCGTCGCGGTCGTCTCGCGCGACTGGAAAAACCTGCTCACCTGGCAGATCATCGATCCCGCCCTCGCCTCCGTCGCCGACATCCTCCAGGCCCCCATCGTCTTTCTCAATGGCCACAGGGTCCCCGAGTTCAGCGCCCAGGCAAAGCAGAACCTCCGCGAGTACGTCGAGCAGGGCGGCTTCCTGCTCGCCGACGCCTGCTGCTCCAACGCCGAGTTCGATTCCGGCTTCAAGCAGCTCGTGAAGGAGCTCTTCCCCGAGGAAGAATACAAGCTCAGGCCCCTTGCCGATGACCACCCGGTGTGGAGGGCCAAGCACCTGCTGACCCCAGGCGCCTATCCCCTCTGGGGCATCGAGCATGGCTGCCGCACCGTGCTGATCTATTCCCCCAAGGATCTGTCCTGCTACTGGAACCAGGCCGAACACAGCCCCACCAACACCGCCGTTATCCTGGCCACCAGGGTTGGCCAGAATATCGTCGACTACGCAACCGGTCGGGAACTACCCGCCGACAAGCTTGTCATCCGTGAAGTACACGACTTCAAGGCCGACTCGGCAAAGCGCGGCGCCTTGCGAATCGCCAAGTTGCAGCACGCCGGGCAATGGAACGTCGCACCCCTGGCCGTGCCCAATCTCATGGACGCTCTGCGCAAACCGCCGCTCTCCTTCGACGTGGTGATCAACCACAAAGAGCTCTCGCCCCGCGACCCCAGCCTGATCTATTACCCCTTGATCTATCTCCACGGCCGAGCCTCCTTCTCGTTCACCAGGGAGGACCTCGACGCCCTGCGGCGGCACCTCGAGCCCGGCGGCGGCACCCTCTTCGGCGACGCCGCCTGCGGCAGCCCCGCCTTCGACGCCGCCTTCCGCCGCTTCGTCTCCGAGCTCTTGCCCAATAACCCCCTGGTCCCTATCCCCCGCGACGACGAGCTCTACTCCACCAAGGTCGGCTTCGACCTCGCCGACTCGCAGTACACCAAGGCCGCCGGCGGCGGCAAGGACTTCCCCCAGCTCGAAGGCGTCAAGATCAACGCCCACTGGGCCATTATCTATTCCAAGTATGATATCGGCTGTGCCCTGGAGCGACACTCCGGGCTCGATTGCAAAGGTTACACCTACGAGTCGGCACTCAAAATCGCCGCCAATATCGTCATCTATTCCACCTTGCCGTAAGAAAACGATTGAACTTTCCACGGTTTCATGAACGGCCAACTACGAACGTTCCGGGCAAGGCTAAGAACAAGGATGTTTTGTTTGAGCGTTTTCTGATGCGATTTTGACTCGTCAGCTTCGCCAAGACTGGAGGCCCCCCGTGAGACGTATCCTTTTGCAAGTGGCATTGTTAGGGATCGCCTGTTCGCCGACGGCTTGGGGTCAGTCCCAGGCCTCCCTTGAAGTGCTTAAGGCCGGCAAATCCGCGACGGCCCTGATCGAGGCCCTTGACGGCGAATCGTCGATCGCGACCGCTTTTTGCATCGATGCTTCAGGGTTATTTGTCACGAACTCTCATGTTGTCAGCGCAGTTTCAAAGTTCCGGCTAGTCGTGAACTCGGGGACGGCGACGCAGTCCATCTACGCGGCTAAGGCGGTACGCAACGAGCCAAAGTTCGACCTCGCGTTGGTTCAAGCGGAAGGGGCGACGGGTCTGAAAGCATTGAAACTTGGTAAGGACGACTCGCTTATCGAGACGATGGATGTCATCGCCTTCGGGTACCCCTTCGGTAAGTCGAACAAGATTGCCAAGGGAGAGCCAAGTCCAAGTGTCAGCGTAAACACGGGCCGAATTACTTCGCTACGCATGCCGAACGACAAGCTGACGTCGATTCAACTCGACGTGGTTCTCAATCCCGGCAATTCGGGTGGCCCTGTGCTCGACAGGGAAGGCCGCGTGATTGGCATCGTCCAGGGCGGCGTGGTGGGAGCCCAGGTCAACTTTGCGATTCCGGTCGGCCGCTTGACCGAACTGCTGCAAACACCAGTCATCTTGCTGACAACTCCCGCGCTCACCTTGAAGACGCTCGGGACCCCAGCCGACTGGAGCGTTCGGCTCGCTCCGGCGACACAACCCGGCGAGTCGAAGGTCAAGCTGATCCTCGAACAAGGGCCCGGCGATCGTCGAATCTATGAGGCCAATCCTTCGGGTAAAGGCGATGGCGTCTTTGTCGCTCATGTCGATGGGCGGGAGTGTCTCAATCCGCGAGGTCGGTGGAATTGATCGTGAACGCCTTGTTCGCCTCTGGACAGGTTGAGGGACGCGTGGCCGATCGGTCGATCACCGTCGGCAACAAGCGCTTACTCGCTGAAGGATCTTCGCACGATTCGCTTCACACAACCGGCCGGGATCGTCTTGAACAACGGAACCGAAGTCGCGGGCGAAGTCAGAGGGCTCGAGTCTGATCCTGTTCAACCTGGGCGGGACGTCGGTCGCCGTGGATCTGGGAAATCCAGCCGCGTCGAACTTCAGAGTCCGCCTGCCGGCACGACGACGCTCAAGGCGACAGTCACCGTTCAGCGCGGCGATGTCGATGTCGCGTCGATCGAACGAGTTTTCGAGTTCAGCGAGGCTGATGGGGCTGCTGGCGCCGTTGTTGCCGGTGGGTTAGGAAATCTCTCCTTGATACACCCGCCGGTCATGGCGCGAGACCAGGAGGAAATCAGGCTCCCCGGACCGGTGACTGATATCGCGGTTGGCGCAGGCGGGCGTATTCTGCTGCTGTCGATCAAGAGCCTCAAGAAACTCGCGGTTTTTGATGTGAACACGGCGAAAGTTGTTCGGCTGATGTCTCTGCCGAGCGAAGATTCGCTGGTCACGGCCGGCGCCGAGAAATTCTTCATCGTTTCGCCCGGCACTAGCATCATACAGGCGCTGGGACTTGGCGACACTGGAACGTGAGCGGACGGCCGTAGTTCCACTGGCCGGCAACATGGTTTCGGTGGCGATGGGCAGCCGCTCGAACGGACCGATTCTGGCGTTCGTCAACCTCGCGGAGAACAACAATATCAACAGCGGCCGCTTCGTATTCTTCGACCCGATCTCCTTCAAGGTGACGACCGATTACCGCCAAGACAATTTCTTCATGAGAAACCGCCAGAGTGTACCTCCGCAGGCTGAAAAGTCGGGAATGGTCTACACCCCGCATTTCAGCTCGGCCGAACAGCGCGTGCAGCTTCGCGCGGCGCCCAACGGCGACTTGTTCACGGCGTGGTCGACTCAACACTCGCCGGCCGGTTTCTTGACTTTCGCATGGAAGTCGAAAAAGACGCTCGAGTTTCGCTACGACCACATCGACGTCATGTTCAACGTTCCCGGCCCCGACGGCTCAACCCTGTACACCGGCACGGCGGGCATCATCAATGAAGAGCAAAAGCCGACCATCCGCGACCTGGCCAAAGATAGACGTTACCTGCCCTCGACCGCGCCGATTATTTCCTCGGCTTCCAGGGCAACAAGGCGTCGTTGTATGCCACCGGCAACAGTTCGCCTCTGATCATGATCGATGATTGCAAGGAATTCGGTGCGACCGCGACCGACCCCAGGGTCGCGACAACAACCAGGATTTCCTCTGGGACAAACGCGTTCAGTTCATCGCCGAGGCGAACCTGCTCGTGACGATCCCACCAGAAGGCGGCCAGATGACGCTCCGGCGCGTGAATGCTCTCGAGCTTTTGAAACGATCATCGGTCGACTATCTCTTCGTCGAGTCGACTCCACCACGAATGGCCACGAAGGGAAATAAATTCGACTATCAGATCAAGGCGCGTGCGCATCGTGGCGGCCTGAAATTCGAGTTGAGCAGCGGCCCCGATGGCATGACCATCTCGAAGGAAGGCCGGCTGACCTGGAACGTTCCAACCGAGTTCGAAGACGACGAAGTCACACCCGTCGTCACGATCAAAGACGACTCCGGAGCGGAGATCTTCCACACATTTAGCATGCGTCTGCGCTAATAACGTCTTGACTACTGCAAGCACCCCTTTCCATCCCAGTTCCTGGGGTGCTTGCGGTGGGATTGCAAAGGGGACATCACTGATTCATGGCCTAAACTACGCGATTTGGGCAAGCATGGGATCCCAAAAGAACCGAACCCCTTCCAGAAAAAGTTCAATAGCCGTCTTGTCGCCCCGATTTAATTCCGAGGAAGGCGTCGCTGTTTTCAGCGAGCGACTTATTATGTTGAAGCGGCCGCACGAGCCCGCTATTTCTAAAAGGGACTTTTGTTCAATTTACGGTTAAGTAGGAAGAAGCTGTGGAATGGACGAGATGGTATCCCGACGGGTGGTTCTGATCGCAGGGGGAATCGCGGCCGCAGGTGTCGTAGAGATCGGGCCCTCTCTCGCCAAATGCTCTCTAGAACCGACCCAGGGTCCTAAGCATCGTATGTCACGCCCGAGAATCAAAACTCGGCATTTAAAAGAATTCTCTTGCCATTTTCATCTCGACCGCCATTCTAAGTACCGCTCACGGCAAATAGGGACCTGAAATCCTACGCGGCTGCGGCCAATGGCCTGTGGGCTTCGCTTTGGCATTTCGCCATTACCTTCGCCGCCGACTTCGTGGTCCAGTTGAACGGATGCGCGGTTTCATTCCACTCGTCGATGAAGGCCATCAACCGCTCGGCCAGTTTCTCCTTGCTGGGGAAATCCACGATCCTCAGTCGCTTCCGTCTGGCGATGCCGAACCACTGCTCTACTTGGTTCATCCACGAACAATGGACCGGCGGATGATGAAAGACAAACCGCGAGTGCTTGGCCAACCAGGCTTGCACCTGCTTGCCCTTGTGCATCCGCAGGTTGTCCAGAACGATCCGGATCGTCTTGACCGACGCGGGGATCTTCTGGTCGAGATACTCCAAGAACGCGATGAATTCCGCTTGTCGCTTCCGGCCAGCGGTTTGGCCGTAGACCTTGCCGCTCCGCGTATCGAAGGCCGCGAACAGATTCAATGCTCCGCATCTGCTGTATTCGTGTTCGACCCGGGTCGGTTGATCTTGCTTGGCTGCCAAGGTCGGCGACTTTCGCGACCGAGGCTGCAAGCTGGTCATCTCGTCGACACACAAAACCATCTCGTCGGCAGGCAGCGGCCGCGTGTACAGGTCGCAAATCTCCTGAACTTGGGCCGCGAAAGTAGCGTCACGCGGCACTTTGGCCGACAGCCACATCTTCTGGCGCCACGGCTTCAGGCGGTGGTTCAGCAGGATCTGACGTACGGTCTCCGCCGAGATCTGGGTCACCACGCCGTCACGCACCAGCTGCCGAGCGATCTCAGTGCAATCCCATTGGGACAACGATCGCCCAAGTTCATCCGGCCGTTCGCAGGCGATCTTCACCACGTACATCGCCACCTCGGGGGGAAAAGACCGGCTTACGGCCGCGTCCAGGGCGATCGTTTAGCCCTTCGAGGCGACTCTTCAGGAACCGCGTGGTCCACTTGCGCACATGTTTCTCCGTCAGGCCGACCAACCGGGCGACTTCTACCAGAGCCAACCCATCGGCCACGCCCAGAATCACTCGCGATCGTCGTGCCAAACCCGAAGGGGTCGTCGTACAACGAAGCCGTCGTTCCAGTTCGTTCCGTTCCTCCGGGGTCAGCACTACGCGAAACGAAGTCCTTCGGCCTCGCATCGGAGCCTCCATGCTCTTGGAACCAGGTGTTGAACGAGGCCGGTATCATGACCGAAAACCCGAATCCGGGGAATTCCAATCCCTAATTACTGGGAGCTGTACTAAGAAATTATCCGCGATGCGGTGCGGACTGTCAGCCTATTCCGGTCGAAACTGCGATCGAAGTCTTCGCAGGGCTGATGAAAGGCGGTCCGCCTAGTTCGGGGAGTCACACCCGTGCTCGCAAAGGGGTCCAGATGGTGGCAGTAGCAGCTTGTTGTTTTGTCGCGTGATGAAGGTTTTGTCCCGACGATCGTTCGCAACGGCAGGACGATGTTACGGAGATAATCCACGATGTGATTCACAGCTTCGGCATCGACGGAACGACTTCTGACCACCTGCGAATATTGCAGGTCATGTTATGTCACGGTCGCTCGACGAAGCGACCTGGACCCCTCTTCGGGGCTGCCACGCGACTCTCCCTCGAGGAGCACGTTCGTCAGTCATCAATTATTCATAATACTTCGTATTATGTGCAATTGATTGGCATTTCGAAAGACCCGGCACCGCCCCACCTGGCGGCTCCAGCCGAAATTGACTGGTTGATTGGGTTTCACCTACTGGGAGATCGGCCATGGACGCTGTGCGCAGAGTTGACTGTCCGAACCAATCAGGGCAAGAAACACAAGAAGAACGGGCCACTCACGGAAGACGAAAGAGCTCTGGTCGAGAAGTGGTATACTTATGCCATGGCGGTTGCTTATGACAATGCGCAGGCCGTACGATGACGACGAGGTACGGACCGTCGCTCACGACGCGCTCATCGGCGCCGCCCCTATTACCAGGAAGGTCGAGGGTGCACCACGTTCAAATCGTTTTATAAGCACTGCCTGCTGCCCCAACTGGCACGAGCCTTCCATAAACGAATGGCAAAAATGATTATCCATATTCCCGATGGAATGGACGTCTCCTATACTCCAGAAGTGCCCTCGTTCGAGACCCACGAGTTTGTGGACTATCTCCAGCAGGGGCGGCAAGCGGATCCACAGGCACCGGATTATCTTCACTGTCTGGGAGGACACCGTCCATATCCTCCATGTCGTCACACCGCCCGTGACGAACTGGAACCTTAACCGGGCAGTTTCGCGGACCGCGAGCGACTGGCTGAAGCAAACCAGTCAGGCACGGCTCCGACGCCGGGAGCGAAACCCGGAATTGAGACAGAGATCCTTACCCTAGAGCCAATGCCCCTTAGATAGACGTAAAATCAGGGCCTCCTTGGTATTCTGTGGATGCTTACCTATCCGCAGAACACAAGGAGGTCCCGATGGATCGCATTTCGCACGGATGTGAAAAGCTTGCCGCCGACCCGCTGCCTTACGTCACTGGCCTCAAGCGTCTCATTCCCGAGCAACGGCTTGCGGCCATTTTAACACGCACTGCGCGGTCGTCGGTACGGCGGCGGTCTCTTCCCGCCGATTACGTCATCTGGCTGGTCATCGCTATGGCCCTGTTCGCCGCTGATTCGATTCCTAAAGTCTGGCGCCGCCTCCACCCGACCCGCGATGAGCCCGAACCCACTGACTCTGCTTTCTCGCAGGCCCGTCGGCGTCTTGGCGTTGCTCCGTTACGGCAGTTATTCCTGGAGACGGCTCGACCCATGGCGACGCATGAAACCATCGGCGCATCTTACCGCGGCTTCCATCTGATGGGCCTTGACGGCACTGTACTTGATCTGCCCGACACGCCGGAAAACGCACGTGCATTCGGCCGGCCGAGAACTGGGCCGCTGAGGCTGCCTTCCCACAAGTCCGTCTGCTGGCGCTCTGCGAGTTGGGGACACACGCCATCTGTGGGTTGACCACCAAGCCAATTTGTCATGGCGAACAGTCAATGGTCGGCCCGCTACTCGAGCAACTTAGGCCGAGCATGCTTCTGATCTGGGACCGCGGCTTTTTCAGCTTTGAATTGATACGCTCGGTCTGCGAGCGGGGAGCTCACATCTTGGCTAGGGTCAAGAGCAACACCGTACTGCGGCCGATCCGGCGCCTGGCCGATGGATCATACTTGGCCAAGGTTTATCCAAGCGACGGCGACCGCCGCCGAGATATGCGAGGCCTGATGGTGCGGGTTATCGAGTACACTCACGACGATCCGCACCGTCCTGGGGCCGGTGAATGTCACCGACTGATTACTGACCTGACCAACCCCGAGGACTTGCCGGCATCGGAAGCACCACTTGTCTACCACGAGCGGTGGGAAGAAGAATTAGCGTTTGACGAGATTAAGACTCACCTGAGCGGCCGAGCGGTGCCGATTCGGAGCAAGACGCCAGCGGGTGTGGTGCAAGAGATTTATGGACTGATACTGGCTCACTATGTCATGCGGCGGGTGATGCACGATGCAGCAGTTGTGGCCAGCCAAGACCCAGATCGGCTGTCATTCATCGACTCGCTGCGGGTGCTTCAATGCCAGCTTCCAGAGTCCCCAGCGGTGAACATTGAGACGTGGTATCGGCGGCTGCTTCGCGAGGTTCGGCGTCAAATACTTCGCCCGCGTCGCGACCGCTGGTATCCGCGTGTGATCAAGCGAAAAATGTCTAATTGGATGAAGAAGAGGCCCAACCACCGTAACCTCCCGCAGCCGACCAAACCCTTTCGCGAGGCGGTAGTTCTGATTAACTAACGGGCATTGACCCTAGAGCTAAAGGCCCTCCATGAGGTCCTGCCCATCCACAAGGCACAGTTGCAAACTTAGAGGCTATCCGGTAACTATTTCCCGTGATTCACGGTACTTGAAAGGGGCCGGGCGTGTAGAACTGCTAGGTTTCAAATATCTAAGCATACGATGAATCGAACTCACTTTGATCATCGCCTCGCTGGAGTGTGTGAAGTGCTCGTAGTCTCGGCTGTGCCTGCGGTACCGTCCAATCCAGGCGAGCGTACGCTCTACCACCCAGCCCCAGGCCAACTTCACGTATCCCACCGACCCAGCAGGTCGCGCTACGACATCGACCGAGTACGTCGCCTTGGTCCTCTTCAGCCAGTCGTCCAGGGAGTTGTTGCGGTACTTCTGATCGCCCCACAGTCTCTCCAGATGCGCAGTGCTCCGCAGTCATCTGCCCCAAGACTTCCGGCGCAGCCGTCCCGTCATCCGCCGATGCCGCCGTGACCGCAACCACCAGGAGCAACCCCAAGGTATCCACGATGATATGTCGCTTCCTCCCGGTGATCTTCTTACCGCCGTCATAACCTCCCTCGCCCCCGACCTCGGTCCCCTTGACCGTCTGGCTGTCGATGCAACCGGCGCGTGGGGGATGGCTGCCGCCCCGCCTCCGTCGCACCCTCCGCCGCAAGGCATCGAGGATCTTCTGCCAGGTACCGTCGTCCCGCCACTGGGCGAAGTAGTCATAGGCAGTGCTCTTGGCCAAGAGGTCGTGCGGCAGCATGTCCCACTGGCAACCGGAGCGGTTGAGATAAAAGATCGTGTTGAGCACCTCCCGCGTCTCGACCTCGCGGGGTCAACCCCACCTGGTTAACAGGGATAAGCGGTCGGATGATTTCCCATTGCTCGTCGGTCAAGTCCGAGGGATAAGCCTTACGCATCGGTGTGCATCCTTGCGTTGGGGAAATGGGCGGACTTCCTGTGCTGAAAACAGCTTACGAAATTTGAGGATTACCGGATAGCCTCTTACATGAAACTGCCGAACATGCCGCTGGGGCTTTTGTTCAACCTCCATGAAATCAAGCTCGTTGAAGGTATCTCAAGGCTTGTCCTAACCGGTGCAAACAATCCTTGAACGAAGGTAACGAAGGCAACGAAGCGTGAGAGCCGAGCCTAAAGCGGTGGCTAGACAAGGCATGGTAACGTCAGGATCGTCTGGACAACAGCCGGCGGCTGTTGCCCTCGGGGCCGATTACTGAAAACGGCTGAAGCGTTACGGAGAGACAAGCTCCATGGAATGCGAACTCGACAAATCGCCGCCTCATGCAATAGCCCCGAGCTCATGTCCGCGCGGAGGCGGGAAGATAATCGGGCCGGGTCGCCCCGGCCCGATTGTTCGCGCTGGAGGCAAGTCCAGAGTTGTTGGAAGGCTTGCTGCCGGACCGTCGGGCGAGGCGCATCCCAAGAATGTACTGTCCCGTCGCCTTGACGAATCGCGACAGAAGGCCCAGCGGCAGAGTGAGTGGCGTGCGAGCAGACCTTGCTGAACGTCAGGTGCCCCGCGGCGACGTCGCCTAATAGCAAGCATGCCGAGCAGGGAGCGGGCACGGGGGACACACGCACGGCCCAGACACCGGCGCGGTTTGGACTTTCGAGAGGAGGTCTAGCGTGGTTTCCCTCGGGCCGACCACACCGCGATCAGTGCCGCCAGATCGCCCAGACAAACAGGCCGCTGATCGCGACGAAGAGAACCGGGAGCGTCCATTTGTCAACGAACCGCTGAATCGAAAAAGGGAGCTTCTTTGCCGGCGCAGCTTTTACCACGGGTTTCTTGACTGTATTGCTCTTCATCAGATCGACTCGGCTGTCTGCGGGCTAGCCGCCTGGGGGGACCAAGACTTGATAAGAGAGGCTCTCGACTACTAATTCTACCCGCCAATCGTGACTTAGCCAAGCTTATAAATTTTCTGATTTTTTGATTTTTTCAGTTATTGAGACGTTGAATTCAGGAAAGTGAAGGCGATCATGATTGAGTGGGGATGCAGGATGCACCGATCGTCGTAGTGGCGGCCCCAAGGCACCCCGAGCAGGTCCGTGTCCACGACTTCCAGGACCACGCGTTAGAAAAGGCGATCTCTGATTGCGTCTCCGACTTGACGCACAACCAGGGTTGAGTGAGCGTTGTCATTGATCACGACACGGGGGTGTTTGCGGTGGAGGCGATTCGGCGTCGGTGGAAGAAGATGGCCAAGCAACGGTTACCGGGTGCTCGCGAACTGCTAATCGTGACCGATGGCTGTGGCAGCAACGTCAATCGCTGCCGGCTATGAAAGCTGGCCCTCTGGTGGTTGGCCGCCCGCACAGGATCTCGACTGAGTGTCAGTCATCTGGCCCCGGGAACCAGCATGTGGAACAAGACCGAGTATCGACACTTTTGCCACATCACGCAGATCTGCCGAGAGAAAGCCTTGGCGAGCCACGAGGTGATCGTAAACCTGATCGCCCAGACGAAGACCGCCAGAGGTCTGAAGGTGAAATCGAAACTCGAGGTCAGCAGGTACCTCAACGGCATCAAGGTGAGCGACGAGGAACAGGGGGGGACCCGGGTAACGTGCCGGTAACGTGAAACTCGGTCTGACGCCAGTAACGGTAACGTGAAACTCGGTCGGGCCCAGTAACTGACCCCAGTAACGACCCGAACCGAACCGGTGGCGGATGATCTTCCAATCATGGTGGGGCGTATGGAGGTACGCAGCCCGCATTGACGAAGCCGAGAACTATGAGGCATCCCGTTTTGTTCCCGCGTCTATCTGGAAATCGCGGAGCTCACTGCGGCCTTGCACCCACAGACACTGCGAAGCCCGATATGGACGAACTCTCTTATCGTTCGGGACGGGGGATGGTTCGCTCGCCGGCTGGCACTTCTGTGACTCTTTCTCTGACACCGGCCACTTCTCACGTGAATCAATTAATCTTATGCATCGTTCCTCCAGACCATTGAATCTGCTCTGCCGTTAGTATGCCTTCGTCCCATACTGAAGAGCTGTCGGATTTGTATAGGACCTTGGACCCTTCTTGTTTCCATGTGAACATATGCGTGCTGCCACTTAGATAATTGGATTCAATCCACTCTGTGCCCCGGCCTCCTTGCTCGAACCTCATCATGTTGCGAAACCAGCCTGTTTCTCCTGAGGGACCTGTCTCTGTATGACGCTCGTCAGCCCAGGTAGTCCCCTCCAAACGCCTCTTCTCGGCTGCAGCCTGTGGTTGCTTGCCCTCGCCTGGCTCTTGTCTAAGGTTTGAAGTGGCCGTCCAGCCCTGTACCGCTCTGACGTCGGCGACGTATTTCCTCGCGTGCTCCTCGTCGTCAGTGGCGAGCGTTACGCTCCTCCTGCTTCGCGCATTTCCCATCGACTTCTTGAAGACCCAGACTGTAAACTTGCCGCCGGGTGCATCCGCTTCTAGTTTGCCCTTGAGGTCTCGAGGTGTTCTACGTGCAATCTCCGGGTACTGGGAAAGGGTGGATGTTGAAGCGGTGGAGCAAGGAACTGCCCTCCAGGCTGCCTGGGACGCCTTGGCTGAACTCTGTGCGTGTCATGTTGTAACTATCGATCAACTTGTTCGCTTGGTCGACGATCTCCTGGCGATGTTCCCTGTCGTTGTAGTTAGGATTTTCTTGGCGTTGACAGCCCTCTGGTAAACGTCCTTGATTCGGTCGGTATATTCCTTCAGAGTGTCTCCGAGTTTCCGTTCTTTTGCGGTTAGCCCCTCTTCGAAGGTCTTCTTCGCCTTGTCAACGGCGTCCTTAGCCTCCTTAAGCTTCTTGGCGAGGTCGACGCCCCCTTGGCGATCTTCTCGACACGGAGACCGATCGGCTTGTCCTTATCGAATCGAGGATGCCGCCCTTTGCGTGCTCCTGCTCGATCTCCTTAAGCCGAGCCAATGCGGCAGCCTCGGTGTCATAGAACTGTGACCATGAGCGGTCCTGGGCCGGTGCGGATGTGCTGGACCCACGCACCTCGTTAACGTATTGAGGAGCGTAGGGCGATTGCCAAAGTGGTTGTGCCCGGCCTTAGTGGGTCGGAACACGACATTTACGATCACTAGTGCCATCACACCCGTTCTGAGTCCGAACATGGGAGCACCTCATGACAATGTTCGTAGGAATGAATTTTCGTTGAAAGTATCTGGCCCTATCCAAGGACAAGGAGTAGGTTCGGCCCGAAAGTGACAGTCACTCTGGGTGACGATATGACGAGGGTGTCAGATGCTATCAAGGGCAGGGCGGAACGTGAGTAGCTGGTAAGCGCCGTTTGACAGGTCTCGCGAACCTCTTTCAGGAGCTTACCCATTGACAGCGACTCACGAACCCGATGTAGCTCTCTCCCAAGCAGATTCCATTGGGCTGAGTTCTCCTGAGGCTTGTCAATCGGCCACCTTAACCCAAGAGTCACGGCGCGCGGCGAAGTGGACGGGGAGATTTCTTTTTCTTGAATCGATTCCTAACCTGGCCGGGCACGATCGGCGTACCGTTTTCCGATCGCGAAACAAGCCCAGAAAAACCTTGAGTTCGAGTCCAGCCGCTCCGCACACTTGCTAGACACCTGATGCGACGAACTATGCTTTGGAGACCGGGGGCGGAGTTGTGGTCAGACCGTTCCGCAGCCCATAATGCCGTTGGTCTTGCCGGTGAAAGTCCGGTCGTGGGAATTGACTGTTTACCCACTAGTTATATTGACGCCGGCTCGAGGCGACCCGGGCGGCGAAAGCTCGAACGTAAACGTCCTCGAAGGGAGGGCTAGCCACGGGCCGTAATATGAGCACGAATTGAGCTCAAATGAACTCTGCAGCCTCGAAACGGCCACTGTGGTCGCAGATGCCGAAACTCGGAGGTGAAGGCTAAAGCCGACGAGGAAGCAACAGTCATTTGCACTCTTCGGGACCGCCGGGGTACGGAAGACGGCACGGGAGAACAGACAAGCAGAGTAAATTGGGGAACCTCTCGATCCCCACCGAAGCCGATTTCCTTGGTGCAGCAGCCCGGCCGCGAAGCCATAAGTGGCCGGAGGATTCAGAGTCTCGGATGAGGTCATAGTAAGCGATGACCCGGCGGGACAATATAACCCGCTGGCGAGCCAAGGACCTCTGGATGGACGTGTTGGAGTTGCTGGGAGTCGTGCCACATTGAACCGAAAGGCTCTAAGACGGGTAATCCCTGCGGGGATCACGTATTCCTGGAAGCGAGAACTGCGGTAGCGTATAAGACGGAGTCATGAGGCGGATGTCGACGGCCCTTAAGCCCGGGACGTCGTCGAAGGTCGCTGCTGACGGTCCATTTGAAGCCGTACTGGGGAAAACCCGCCGTACGGAATTTTCAGAGGGGTAAGGGGAAACCCGAAGCTCGATCGAGCCCGCCCGGCATCCCTTCCCTACTCGGCTCACGCGCGGAGTTACAACGTTGACCCCACCAACATGGAGGTTCAGGAGAGGCGGCTAATCCCAAGTCGCCAATGCCCCACTAATCACGTGCAGGGCCAACTCGGAGCAATCAAGACGTGTCTGCAGTCCGTTGATGACGACTGGCTTGCCATTTTTCGTCGGGTTAACCTCCCGGCATTGACCAGTTGGCTCACCGCCGTGATGTCCCAAACGTCTGCGTAAGGAATACAGGTCAAACTCCTGTCCCTCCGTTCCAGTACCAAGCGGAAACCCTCGCGGCCGTCTGTGGATTGGTCGCCAAGGACTTGAGGATCTTGGACAAGGACTGGTGAGAAACCCGCCGCTGCGCCGTAATTCGCCTGTCCGGTGATCTGAAGATACCCCCTCCCCGATCCCGGTACCGGTCCCAACGGTTCCGAAAGCCTTGCATCTTGAGTCAAAGTCGTCAGGTACGCCAGTTTCCACAGCCACCTGACCAATGAAAGCGGCCTGGCGTTCGGGATAGTTGATCTGGTACGTCTCGAACCCTTCTTTGGAGTTGAGTAATCGACCAGACCTTGCGCCAGGACGGAATCGGCAGCCGCACTAGCTTTTACTTCTTAAGCGTGCTTGCGTATTTTTCTCGGCCGCGGCCAGCTCGGCTTTCTGTCCCCCCGTGAGTTTCCAGAGGGGATCGTGGGTGGAGTCGGCGGCGTCGGAGGAGGGACGATCTACTGACGGTGCCCAGTGTAATGGCTTGGAAAAGATGCACCCCAAGAGTTGACGTTTCTCCTTCCTCTCGACGGTGGCCACGAGATATGTCGTTCCGTAGGGAACGTCGCCGAAATCCGATCTCGGAATGGTAATTGGACCGTGAAGCCCGGACGACTCGAGTGTGCTTGTGTCGACCTGGTAGGTATACGCGGGGTCTGTTCCATCTTTCCTCGAGGCTGTCACCGCTCGCCCAGTAGAACTCGATCGTCGCGCCAGCCGCAAGATCTCCTGAGACCATATAACTGAAATTGATCCCTGGTGGAGAGCTGGCCGGTGAAGAGTTCGGGATTGGTGTCCTTGTTAGTGAAGTCAGTTCGACGTCGGGCGTGGGAGCCGGGACGACGTTGATCTCCGCCTCGAGTTCGCCACCTCCTTGAACGTTATTGCCATCCGTCGAGAGACTGCCTGTCATCGTGACGGTAAACGTGTCGCCAGGGCTAAACTTGAGCGTTTTAACTGGTGGTGTAACTGTTATGCCACCAGGTGCGTGTGTGGTGGTGTTGTCGGTACCGCTGAAAGTGAAAGATTGCCCGTTGCTGCCTTGAAGATTGAAAACTGCATGTACGTCCGGTAGATTGTTTTCCTGACCTCTATTAAAAGAGGGATACTCCATCCATGTCAACGATATCTGAATATAAACGGGTCCAGACATGTTGTTTGAATCTGATAATATCGTCCCCGTGGTACTGAGAGAGCCCGCCTCTGAGGTCGGAAATGGATAAGGCGGGTATGGTGCGAGTTCGTTGAACGCTTGGACCGCGTAGCGCATGTCGAACGGACGAATAAAAGTGCCCGCACCATCTTCTAAGTACCCGGGGTCAAAAAGTGAAACATAAGAAACACCAAGGTTACCTCCAAGATTATCTGTGTGTTGGTACTTTAGACCCGGATTGGCAGGAGTACTCAACGTAAGATACCCCATAGCGGCTCCGTACTGGATGTACCCCGTCAGTAGGGCTCGGCCCTCTAGGGCTTCGACAATGGGCTTTCTCGCCCGGGAACGTCGCGTCCTGCTCGTGCTGGCGTTTATCCGGTGACCGGTCCGGAAACCAGGGGAACGGATATTGAATACCATGGTCCTGCCTCCTGTTAGGCTGATCGTAGACAGCCTCATGGACTTCCAGTGTCGGCGGGTTGTGAAATCCCAGAACTGACTGCCGAAAAACTCCGGCGTTAGACCGGGAACTTTGGGGTCACGCCGTATTTCAGGTTTTCAGATAGGTGCAGTTGCCATGTTCAGGTCAATGTCTCTAGCTCATAAGCGGACCGCCTTCACCAAGCAGGACCCAGTCGGCTGAGTCCTCCTTCCGAGACTTGTCAATCGACCTGCCCTCTATCCCAGAAGTCACGACGCATTCGCAAACCGGACGCGGCGATTTCGTTTTCTTGAATCGATTCCTAATCTGGCGGGGCGCGGGTGGCCCGGCACGACCGCTTCCCGATGGCGAAACAAGCCGGGAAAAACTTTTGAGTTCAGTCCAGCCCACTCCGCATACTTGGTGAGCAACCTGATGCGCCGAACCATGCTTGGGAAACCGTGAAGGTGGAGGTTCGCGCCGTGGCAGATCACGCGGGCGAGATCGGCATCAAACCGATCGATTCGGTGCCGGCGGACAGCAACGACAATCCATGCACAAGAGGCGATCCCGGCTGGGATCTCGACGGCTGTCGGCAATATCTGCTGATGATCGCCAACGAAGTGATCGGGGCGGAGCTCCAGGCCAAGCTCGAGGCGTCTGACCTGGTTCAGGACACGTTTGTCGAAGCACAGCGCCATTGCGCGGGGTTCCGGGGGCGAACGGCAGCAGAGCTGCGCGGCTGGCTGCGGCGGATCCTGGAGTGCCGGGCGGCGAACCTCCGGCGCGGGTATCTGGCGACCGAGAAGCGCGAGGCACGGCGCGAGGTGGCGATCGAGACACTGCTGGCAGGATCAGCAGAAAAGCGTGATGTACTCGCGAGCAAGACGCCGTCGCCCAGCAACCATGCGGTCCAGGTCCGAGCTGAACCGGGCCCTCGACCAGGCGCTGGCACTGTTGCCGGAGCATTACCGCCAGGCCGTGACGTGGCGGCACCAGGAGCAACTCCCATGGGACGAGATCGGCCGGCGGATGAGCTGCACGGCTGATGCGGCGCGTAAGGTCTGGAGCAGGGCCATCCAGCAATTGCGGACGGAGCTTGCCGAGCATGGGTCGGTGTCATGAGCGGGGCGTGAGCACCGGGTATCTGACGATACGCTGCCCGCTGATCCACGTTCGCGATAGAATCGCTTGGTAGGACACGATCACTCGTACCAAGGACGAGACCGCGGATTCCATCGATCGAGAGGATGGGACGCTCATGGCCACCATTGCTACACCTGTACGCATCGGACTCGCCGATCGCGGCCGTAGGATGACCCTCGATGAGTACCTCGAGGCCGAGGTCGAGGAAGGATACCGCTACGAGCTCGCCGCAGGAGTGCTCGAAGTGACCCAGGTTCCCAACGACCCGCATCGGCAGGTGGTGACCAACCTGTATGATGCGATCAGCCTCTACCGTCGCTTACATCCGGGCGTCGTCCTGAGCTACGGAGGCGGCTCTGAGTTCCAGCTTGGGCTACCCGGGAGGATCACTGGACGAAATCCGGACCTGGGCGTCGTCCTTCGCGGCGCCACCCAAGGATTGGCGCGGACGACCCTCCCCGCGTTGGCCGCCGAGGTCGTCTCGCTCGACAGTATCCAGCGCGATTACGAGACCAAGCGCGCGGAGTATCTGGCCTTCGGACTCCAAGAATACTGGATCGTCGACCCTTTGAAACGACAGGTCGCCGTCCTGACGCGGCGCGGCGATACTTGGAATGAAGCGGTCTCGCGGGACGACCAGGTCATCGCCAGCTTGGTCCTGCCTGACTTTGCCACGACCGTCGCCGAGCTCTGGATCGATGTCCCGGTGGACAACGAGGAAGACGCGGCCGATCCTGGCGTGAAGGGCGAGTGAACGAGAGCCGGTCGGCCGCGGCGGGAACTCCAGGAACATGGGTCCATGCGATGAGCGGGGATGGGAGTCAGCATCCGGAACAACGGCTGGCCGACGTGCTGGCTGCCTACGACGATGTCCTGGCCGCCGGTCGTGAGACGCCAACCGACGATCCGCAAGAAACCATCGACCCTGCGCTGCTTCCGGAGTGGAACCGGCTCACGGCCTTCTTGACGCTGCTCGAACAGGCATGGCCCCGCTCGAATCGCGGATGCCGATCCTGCGACGGAGCCGGCCCACACAGCAGCAGCCGCTGAAGCCGTATCGCCGGATATGCTTGCGAGCGGTCAGTTCGGCCGCTTCCGGATCCTCCAGACCCTGGGACAAGGTGGGTTCGGGATCGTCTTCCTCGCCTGGGACGCCACTCTGCGGCGAAGGGTCGCGCTCAAGGTCCCTCAGCCCGAGACGCTGGTGTCACCTGAGGCCAGGAAGCGGTTCGTCCGCGAGGCGCGGGCCGCCGCGGGACTCGACCATCCCAACATCGTCCCGGTCTACGAGACTGGCAGCGTCGGTCCGGTCGCCTACATCGCCGCCGCGTATTGTCCGGGTCCCACGCTGGCGAGCTGGCTGGTGCGCCAGGCTCGGCCCGTGCCGGTGCGCGACGCGGCCGAGCTCGCCGCCACGCTGGCCCGGGCCGTCGAACATGCACACGAGCGGGGTGTGCTCCACCGCGACCTCAAGCCCAGCAACATCCTCCTCCAGCGCCGGGTTGAGGAGGCATCTTCTAATCCCCTCGTAGGGTGGGTGCAACCCACCGGACACAAATCTATATCTGTTGGTGGGTTGCACCCACCCTACTCAGAACTGCCGGGCACGCTCTGTGACGATGCCGTTGCGGACGAGCTTGCTCAGGCCGACAACGATTCCCTATCCGACTTTCAGCCCCGGATCACCGACTTCAGCCTGGCCTGGATCGCCGATGGCGAGGGACCCAAGACCCTGAGCGGAGTGCCGTTCGGCTCACCTCCTTACATGGCGCCCGAGCAAGCCGAGGGACGCCTCAAGGCGATCGGGCCGCCGACCGACGTCTATGCGTTGGGTTGCATCCTCTACGAGCTCTTGACCGGTCGCCCTCCATTCCGGGGCGAGAGCCAGGTCGAGGTTTTGAAGAAAGTCATCGCGGAAGACCCTCGTTCGCTTCGCAGGACACGGCGGGACATTCCCCCAGAGCTCGAAGCGATCGCTCTGAAATGCCTGGAGAAACAACCCGAGCGGCGCTATCCCTCGGCACAGGACCTCGCCGACGACCTCGATCGATTCCTGTCCGGCAAGCCGACCCGCGCCCGCCCACCGAGTCGATGGGAGCAAGTTGTGCGAGCTTCGAGACGGCATCCCGCGGCTTTGTTGACCTTCGCAATAGGAATCCTTTTCGCGGGAGCACTTCTGAGTGGTAGACGCTGGTTCGAGAACCGTTTGAGCGAGTCTCAGCATGCTGCCCGTATGCTGGAGGACAAGGTCCGCGATCAAGAGTCCGCTGCACGGCGGGCTCAGTACGTGGCCGATATCCGCCAGGCGCCCGGGTACATTCGTGCCAATCAAACGCGCAACGCGCAGGATGTGCTCTCACGCCATATTCCCGGACCCGGTGATGAAGACCTGCGCGAGTTCGCCTGGTATCACCTCTGGAAACGATGCAATACCGCGCGTTGAACTCTCCGCGGACACCAGAGTGATGTTTATTACGTGGAGTTTTCCCCGCGTGGGGACCTTCTGGCCAGCGCCGGTAAGGACGGCAAGGTCCAGATCTGGGAAACAAAGGACGGGCAGCGCTTGCACGATTCCGGCATCGTCGACCGAGGTCAACGTTTCAGCCTTCTCGCCCGATGGCAAGACCCTCGCCACCGTCGATGACGAAGGCAAGCTCAAGCTCTGGGAGATCGCAACGGGCCATTGCCAGCTCGATCGAAATCGCGCACACCGGTGATGCCGTGATCGCCAGGTTCACCCCCGATGGCAAGGCGATCATGACGACAGGTAGGACCGACGGCCTCGTCAGGACCTGGGATCGGTACACAGGCGCCAGGCTGAACAGTATCCACGCCAATGGTTTCATCCTTTCGCCCGATGGGCGCACCCTGGGCCTGGTGGGAAAAGAAGGCGAGATCAATCTTTGCGACTTATCCACTCGAAAGCCCATCACCTCGCTCCCTGGAAGTCGAGGGATACAAGACGCGGCTTTCTCGCACGATGGGACGAAACTCGCGACCGGCGCTGAGGATTCGTTGATTCGACTCTGGGAAGTGTCCAGTGGCCGGCTCGCGCGAGTTCGGCGGCCGCACGGATGGTGTCTTCTCCGTAGCCTTCTCGGCCAACGATCAAACGATCGTCTCGGCACACGGCGACCAGACAGTCCGGCTCTGGGACGTCGCCACCGGCAAAGAGCGCGGCGCGTGGCTGGGACATACGGCGAAGGTCTGGGCCATCACTGTCTCGCCTGACGGCCGCACCATTGCCTCTGCCAGCATGGACGGCACGATCAAGCTCTGGGACCTCGAACCACCAGGTTACCGTTTCGAACTGCCGGTCCCGATACCCGCCTCCATCGGTTTCACGCCCAAGGGCCGAACGCTGCTGACTTTCGAGCTCGGCCCCTCGTATTCCTTTGCCCGCTGGGATGTCCGTTCCGGCGCGCTCTTGGAGCGGACGCCAATGAACCTGAGCGGCAACTATGCGAGCTCGAGCTTCTCCCCAGACGGGCGCTTCCTGGCCTTCGCGAACGGGGAGGCGGTAATCACCGTCTGCGATCTGGCGACCGGCCATCTTCAAAAGCTTAATGACCCATCTACAGATAAGGTTGTATCCCTCGAGTTCTCGTACGATAATCGCTACCTCCTGGTTTCTGCGGCTGCAACCTACCAGATCTGGGACCTGGCGAGCCGTCGCCGGATTTTGTTTCCGTGGGGAACGGTGTGCCAAGCGGTCTTCACGCCGTCAGGAGAACTCAACTGTGACCTCGACCACGGTCATGTCGGGCGGTGGGAGTTGAGGACCGGGCGATCGAAGACGATTCCCTTAAAGCCGAAACGGCCATTCGAGAGACCGGCTGTCTCGTCAGACGGGACTCTCTTGGCTAGCGTCGACCCCTACAGCCGAAGGATCAGCATCTGGTCCGCTGACAAGCTCGAGCTAAGTAAGGAAATGCCGGGACACGCTATCGACAGTGGACCGCTGGCCTTCTCACCGGATGGGAAGACGCTAGCCTCCTCGGGTGGGGACGCAACGGTCAAGCTCTGGGACGTGGCAATGGGCGAGGAGCTGCTCACTCTCGACGGATATCGCGGGGGCCCGTGGGCGCTGCGTTTCTCGCCCGATGGCAAGTCTCTGGCAACAATCAGCAGTCCGGGTCCCGGCAAACCGTCCGAAGTCATTCTATGGCGAGCGGCTGAGGAAGACGAAGTCATGGCCGAAAGGCTAGACGCGATTCGAATGCCCTGATGCTTATCAGCGCGATGCATGGTCGGAAGGAACCCGTCGCGATGGCCTGGCTGCCGACCTGACAACAGCGGCCGCCCGACCAGTTCGGCATGATCGGGCCAGCATACCGTATTATTATAATAGAGGCGCGGCCCGCTGGTGGTGGCTGCTTGCGCGGTAAAGTCTAGCCGCGCGTTCGTTGCGGAGTGGAGCAGTTCATTAATGGACAACGTCCTGGCGGCTTCAAGCCCGCGGAAGAATGCCACCTGCGGAAATACGGTTCCAGCTGACGTTGCAGCCGTGCGGGAAATGCCAGTTGCCAAAAAAGGCGCGGAACAAACCCAATTTTGATTTCGTAACGGTCTATTGACTAATGACTTATGCACAGAAATGGAAAAACGCGTCGCGCAACTAAGCCAGTTTGCCGGGCAGCCGGAAGGCGCGGGTTCACACGAGTTCGTTTCAGCCGCCGGTCATTGGTTGGCGTTCGGGTTGAATCGCGGCAGCGGGATTTGCTTGTAAAGCACAAGCTGCGTGAGGATCAGACTGCGCGGGGTAATCTGGAGGGGCATCATGAACGCGAAGTCACCCTTGCGGGCATAGTTGGACGAGCCGCGGGTGACTTCCGTCATGGTCATCTGACCCGTGTCGTCGGGTGCGATGGTGGCGAAGTTGTTCCCCGGCAATCCGATGTGCATCATCTGGCCTTGCGGATTACGATCGAGCACGTTACCGACCACGTGGAGCCGCGAGGGGATGCCGCTCATGTTCGCGGGAACGGGGTAAGCCCATCCGTAGAGCAAGTTTTGCCCGGCGTAATCCCAGGGGTTCATGAAGCGGTTGAAGCCGGGGTCGATCGTGGTCACGACCATGTTGTTGGGCAGAATGCTGTTGTAGGTCGGAGCGACGAGCGTTCGGTTGGACCCGTTGAAGACGTCGACGTGGTTCACCCGAACGATGTTCGACCCCGCGTCCTGGCCAACGGCCTCGACCAGGGATCGTCCGTCCAGGTCGTTCATGCTGGTGGGCCAGCGGATCAGGAATTCCTGAACGTCCTCGATGGCGATCGGAAACTGCTGGCCGGAGTGGTTCTGAACTACAATCCACCGCGGGGTAACGTTGATGACCTCGCCCCAGGCTCCATCGGGAGGCAATTGTGGCAAGCCTCGAGGATGCCCCACGACTGCCTGAAACGCGATATTTCCGTTCTGAGCCAGCGCCGGTTGACCCGGCGGCGGGCAGGAACCAAGCAGGGCCAAGAGGAGTAGAGACCCAAGCCGCCGCTTATCGAGCATCTTTGTTCCCCCAGCCATCAGGGCGTTGCGATCGGAACCCTGGCCTGACTTGGACCTTGTCCGGCAGACACGCAGGCAGCGACCGTGGTTTTCCCGGAAGCTTCTCGTTTCCCGGCTGCCTCTGAAATAATCAGCGTTCAGGATATGCGTCTTGATCAATTAGAGCAACATTCACTTTTTCGGTTCTTGGCAAACGTTCGCGTTGCGGCCAGGCAGCCGTTGTCGTCTCGAAGGTCGCGCGGGGGCCGGTTTTTGTTGCCGGGCGCGGTTTCGCCTTTGCGGTCATCCGGCACTGTTATGTAGACTGTATGACAGCGATCCAGTCTCCACGATTGAGATTCCTACACCATCGCCTTTCTCCTTGAGGTCCTCGCTCGGGATCATGAGTTATCCGGAACAGGCAACCGCCGCGGAAACCCCGGCTTGGTCGTCGGACTTGACGGAGAGCCCCGTCCGTGACCTGACCGGCACGACCCTGGGCGACTTCGAAGTGAAGCGCCTGCTCGGCCGCGGCGGCATGGGACAGGTATATCTCGCAACCCAGATCAGCCTGAACCGGCCGGTGGCCCTCAAGGTCCTGCACCCTCATTACCTTTCCAATCCGACCTATTTGAGCCGTTTCGAGGCGGAAGCCACAGCGGTCGCCAAACTGAATCACCCCAATATTGTACATGTGTACACTCTAGGTTACGTGGACCAGGTTCGCTTCATCGCGATGGAGTACGTCGAGGGTACGAACCTGCGCGAGTACATCAACAAGAAGGGGGCGCTCGAGCTTCCCCTGGCGTTGTCGATCATGCGGCAGGCCGGTCAGGCGATCGGTGCCGCCGGCGAGGTCGGGCTGGTCCATCGTGACATCAAGCCTGAAAACCTGCTCTTGACGCGCAAGGGACGAGCGAAGGTTGCGGACTTCGGGCTCTGTCGCGACCTGGGGGCCGACCGGCTGCACATCACGCAGCCAGGCACAACCATGGGGACGCCCTTGTACATGAGCCCGGAACAGTGCCAGGGAAAGGCCCTGGATCATCGCAGCGACCTTTACTCCCTTGGCGTCACGTTCTATCACATGCTCAGCGGCGAGCCGCCATTTCGTGCCGATTCCGCCGTTGCGCTGGCGATGAAGCATGTCAGCGAGCAGCCGGTGGGCCTGCGGCTGCGGCGGCCGGACATCCCCGTCGAGCTCGAGCGCCTGGTGCTGAAGCTGATGGCCAAGAGCCCGGCCGACCGGTACCAGTCGGCCGCCGAGATGCTGGCCGACCTGGCCAAGATTCGGGCCTCGTTGCAGCCGGCGCTGGGGACGATCGCCGATGAGAACGCGATCTCGCTGCCCAGGGTCGATGAGGCCTCGAAAGCGGCAGCCGGCGGCGGCGTGGCGGTGGCCACCGCCACCACCACGAGGACTCTTCCCCGGGCCGCGAGTTGGCTGTACCGGCCCAGGACGCTGCTGTTCTGGGGAATGCTGTTCGTGTTCTTGGGAGCCGTTCTGGGGTGGTGGACCCGACCAACCGATCTACCGGCTGGTGAACTCGGCTCGCGCGGATTTCCCGGTCTGGACATGGAGCCGCGGTGGGCTTTGATTCCCAGGCAGGCTAGCGCCGAGGAACAGTACCGGTATGCCCAGCTCCGCGCTGCCGACCTCGACCTGGCTGCCGCTTGGCTTGCCGTACCCGGGTTTCATGCGCACTCTCCGGAGTGGATATCGCCGGCCTATCTGCAGCTTTCACGGCGGCTGTACCGCCAGGGCGATCAGGATCGACTGGCCGCGCTGAAGGGCGAGCTTGCCGCCTGGCAAGCAGCCAAGACTCGCGACCAGGAGCTCACTCGGATCATCGATTGTGCGCTCAAGCTGCTGAACAAGGATCTCGAGGGGGTGCTCGAGGGCATGTCGCGGATCACCGGCCCCGACGAGCGCATCAGGCCCGGGGCACGTGATGAGCCGGGCATCTACGATCCTGGACTGCTCGAGTTCAGCGTGGAGATTCTTGCCGATGCCCTCAAGCTGGCTTCCCAGCCGGGTCCTCAAGCCGCGGGGATCAACAAGGACAAACTGGCCGCGGTCCAGTATAGATTGGTCAGCTATTTGAGAAGGGTGCGGATGTTGGATTCGGCCAGTCGCTAGCCGCCGCCATGGTTTCACGTGGTCCTGAGTGTCTGCGGCGGATTGGGAGCAAGGGTCATGGCATTCTTGAAACGTGCCAACGGCGTCGCCGCCGGTCAGATCATCGAGCTGAAGCAGGATCGTACCGTGATTGGCCGATCCCCCGAGCACTGCCATGTCGTGCTCGATCCCAACGGCGTGAGCCGGCGCCACGCCGAGATCTACCGCCAGGGAGACGACTACTTCGTGGCCGATCTCAACTCACGAAACCAGACCAGGGTCAATAACGGCAAGCTCTTCCCGGGGGCCGACCACCGACTGAACCCGGGCGATCGGATTAACATTTGCGATGTTGAATTCTTATTTTATCACAAGCTGCCCGCTCAAGGAGCATCGGAAGAGAACGGCGAGATCGTGATTGTTGCCGACGGCGACAGCGCGGACGTGCCCCACCTGCACACCCTGGACGCCTCTCGCTCGAGCGCGATGGCCAGCATGGTCAGGCCCGAGGTCAAGCTCAAGGCCATTCTGGAAATCACCCGCGACCTCTCAACCGAGCTCGAGATCGACAAGGTCGCACCGCGGATCCTCGATTCGCTGATGGAGCTCTTCCCCCAGGCCGAGCGGCTCTTTTTGATCATGGTCGATCCGGAAACCAAACGCCTGGTCCGCAAGGCGTTTCGCTGCCGACCCAACCGGCGGCCCAATCTCTCCTCCACGATTCCGGCCGACGAGGCCCAGGTCAGCATCAGCCGATCGATTGTCAATCATGTCCTGGTCCAGAAGAAGGCCGTGCTCAGCCAGGACGCCAGCATGGACAAAAACCTGCCGACCAGCGCCTCGATTGCTGATCTCAAGATCCGCTCGGTGATGTGTGTTCCCCTGATCACCCCCGACAACCAGGCGCTGGGCATCTTGCAGCTCGATACCAGCGACCGCAAGCAATTTCACCAGGAAGACCTTGACGTGCTCACCGCGGTAGCGAGCCAGGCTGCCATCGCCATCCAGAACGCCACCCTGCACGAGTCGCTGCTGGAACGTGAACGGCTCGATCGCGACTTGAAGCTCGCCGAACAAGTGCAAAAACGGTTTCTGCCCCAGTCCGTGCCGGAGATTCCCGGCTTCGCGTTTTTCGCTCACTATGATCCGGCCTACGAGGTGGGCGGAGATTACTACGATTTCGTGCCGTTACCGGGCGATCGGTGCGCCATTGCCGTCGGCGACGTCTCTGGGAAGGGAGTGGCCGCGGCGCTCATGATGGCCAAGTTCTCGGGCGACACGCGTTACTGCATCCTCACGGAAAACTCGCCCAGCGCGGCCGCGGTCGAGCTCAACCACCTGCTCCTGTCCGCCGGCATCGACGAGAAATTCATCACTCTGAGCCTGAGCGTTCTCGACATCAGCAAGCGCACCCTGGCGGTAGCTTCGGCCGGGCACCCGCCCATCATGATCCGTAGGGCCGGCGGCAAGGTTGAGGAGGTGGGCGAGGAAATCGCAGGGTTCCCGCTGGGCATCATGCCTGGCTCCGACTACCGTCAGCGCGAGGTCAGTCTCAATACGGGGGACGTCGCGGTTGTTTACTCCGACGGTGTGACCGATGCCCGGAATCTGCGCGAAGAGCTCTACCACACGCGCGAAAACCCGCGTCTGCTGCGCCGGTTGGCCGAGACCTCGGGCGGGCCGGAGACCGTGGGACGCGCCATCCTCCAAGAGATCCGTGAGTACTCCACGAACCATGTTCAGGTCGATGATATCACCCTGATCTGCTTCGGACCTGTCGCCCCGCCGGCAACAAGGCGCGCGAAGGCCTGAGGCCCTGTCCTGGTCGGGCCCTTTTGCTTCGTCTGTCCCGTCGCCACGGACCTCTCGCCATGTCGCTCAAGATCAATAACCTACGCTTGGAGCTTGATGATCCGGAGGAGGTTCTCCCCGTGCGCGCGGCCGGCCGCCTTGGCCTGGACCGCGAGGCCCTAATGCACTGGCGTATACTCCGCAAGAGTCTGGACGCCCGGCGCCATGACGATCTCCATTACAGGTACGCGATTGAGGTCGAGGTGCCCGACCTGGAGGCGCGCCAAATCCGGTCCCGACAAGATCCCGAGATCCAGCCTTTCGTCCCCGAGCGATTCTGGTGGCCCGATCCCGGATTGCGACCCTTGGACCATCCGCCCGTGATCATCGGTGCCGGGCCAGCCGGCCTGATCGCCGGCTACTTTCTGGCCGCGCAGGGTTACCGACCTTTGATCCTGGAACGGGGCCGAGCCGTGAAGGAACGCGTGGCTGATGTCCGCCGGTTCGATGAGGGGGGCTCGCTCGACCCGGAAAGCAACTACCTCTTCGGCGAGGGAGGGGCCGGAACCTTCAGCGACGGCAAGCTCACCTCGCGCAATACCGGGCCAGACGTGTTGCGAGTCCTGGAGATCCTGGCGGAATGCCACGGCAAGCCGTCCATCCTCTACGAGCATCGCCCCCACCTTGGCTCGAACCGCCTGCCGCTGGTCGTTCGCACCCTGCGCCGGAAGCTAGAGCAGATGGGGGGAGAGATCCGGTTCTCCTGCCGGGTCGAGGACCTCGATCTCGAGGACGGCAGGCTGCGGGGGGTGCTAACTAGCTCCGGAGACTTTCCGACCCAGGTCGTGATCCTCGCCATCGGCCACAGCGCCCGAGACACTTACGGCATGCTACTGCGGCGCGGCGTCCCCCTTGAGGCCAAGCCGTTCCAGATCGGTGTCCGGATCGAGCAGCCCCAGGAACAGATCGATTCGGCTTGCTACGGCTCGCGTCGCGGTCATCCCGCGCTCGGCGCAGCGGATTACGGCCTCTCGGTTCGTGCAGGCAACTGCGACCTGTTCACGTTTTGCATGTGCGCAGGTGGCTATGTGATGCCAAGCGTCAGCGAACCCGGATACTTCTGCACCAACGGCCAGAGTGAAAGCCGCCACGATTCGCCGTTCGCCAACAGCGGGCTCGTGGTCACCGTCGACCCCGCGGCAACTCGAAGCGCTCATCCATTGGCGGGCGTTCACTTTCAGCAACGCTACGAACGCCTGGCCTATCTCGCAGCGGGCCGATCCTATGCTGCACCAATCCAGTGGGTCGGCGACTTCCTGCGCGCCCGGCCCAGCCGGGGAAAGCTTCCCTCGAGCTACTGCCGGGGCACCGCTGCCACTGACTTGACTGGCCTCTTGCCCCAGAAAGTCGTCGACGCTTTGGTCCACGGTTTACCCGTCATGGACCGACGTTTTCAGGGGCTTTTTCTCAAACAAGCAACGCTCACGGGGCCCGAGGCACGCGGCAGCTCGCCCGTCCGGATTGTGCGCGACCCGCTGAGGCGTCAAAGCCCGAAGGTAGAGGGCCTGTACCCCTGCGGAGAAGGGGCCGGCTTCGCAGGCGGAATTATCAGCGCGGCCGTCGACGGTTTACGTACGGCTCGAGCCGTCGTCGCGGCTTACTCCCTGCCTCGTTAAATCGCATGTTGGAACATGCAGCGCTCCAGGTCCCAGCCGATAGCCGATTTAGCCGCTATCCGCCGGTTGCGATCAAAAAAGCACACGAAACACAGAGAGCTGAACGATTCGTGCGTCCGTGTCGTATTCATGCATCGCCCATTCTTGGATTTGTTGCTTTTGACGAACATAGCAGCTTTTTTGATTGGACGAACATCTTTCGCGTCTTAGTATGGCATCCGGCTACCAGAAATCCGGCATCCCAGGGCGATCATTATGATCATACAGTGTCCGAACTGTCAGTTTGCGGGCAGAATTCCTGGTTATGCAGTGGATAGTCCATACAACGCGAGATGCCCGAGATGTCGATTTCGCTTTGAGCTGCATGCGCTGCTTGCCGACCCGGACGTCGGGATGAATGCGGAATCAGAGCCTCATGGTGGACCCGGCTCATCGTCTTACGAGCTCAAGGCCATTACCGATGATCTTGCGCAGCCGGATCCGGCGACGAACCATTCAGATCCTTGGGGAGACGAGCAAACAGGGATTTCCTTTAATGGGAACGGCGGCAATAGCGTCGATCCGGCCCGAAGTGCTTTCCCGGCAGCCGCAGTCCCTTTTGAAGCCGCAAGTCCTCCTCTGGACGTGTCGGAGCCAGGGCGAGAAGAGCCCTGGTATTCTCGCATACTCCAAGTCTGGGGGATCGTATTCCTGATGTGGGCGGGAATGATCGTGACACACAGCGTTTTGCTTTTGCTCCTTCCCGGAAGTGGAACGACAAGTCGCATCGATGTCGTCCCCAGCGTGGTATCGGTCTTGCTCCTTGT
>CAVXCB010000019.1:0-95698 GCA_963760085.1 uncultured Planctomycetaceae bacterium | reverse complement strand
GAACTCGATCGCTTTGTACAGGCCTACCTGGATTTCTACAAGATCCCTGGCATCTCGCTCGCCGTCATCAAGGATCACAAAGTCGTCTATCAATGCGGATACGGCGTGAAGAACACCGCGACCAAGGAACCGGTGACCGATGACACGGTGTTCGAAGCCGCGTCGATGACGAAGCCCGTCTTCGCCTACGCCGTTCTCCGGCTCGTGGACCAGGGCGTCCTCAAGCTCGACACCCCGCTCTATTTCTACTTCCCCTACGAAGACATCGCGCATGACGACCGTTACAAGCTGATCACCGCCCGGATGGTGCTGACCCACCGGACGGGATTCCCCAATTGGCGGACCGGGAAGCTCGAGATCAAGTTCACCCCCGGTACTCAGGTCTCGTATTCTGGCGAGGGGTTCGTTTATCTCGGTAAGGTCATCGAGCACCTCACGGGTAAGAAACTCGTCGACGTGCTCCGAGAAGAGGTTTTCATACCCTTGGGCATCGATCATGCCTCGCTCGTCTGGAACGAGGATGTGGCACGCCTGACAGCGACCGGACACAACCGCACCTCGCCGTTGTCGAAGTGGAAGCCCAGTGAGCCCAACACGGCCGCCAGCCTCCACGTGAGCGCCAAGAATTACGCCAAATTCCTGAACGCCGTACTCCAGGGTAAAGGTCTGGCGGAGCCCACCGCCAAAGAGATGCTCCACTCTCAAGTTAAAGTGCCTGACCAACAGGGCCAGTCGTGGGGCCTGGGCATCGCAATCGAGGAGACCCCTATCGGCACCAACTACGGGCACGGCGGTAGGAATACTGGCTTCACGAGCCGCTCGCTGATGTATAAGGACCAGGGAATCGGCTATGTCTTTCTTGTGAACAACGATGACGCCAGCAAGATCGACAACGTTTTGAACGCCTACCTGATCGCCGGTAAGACGGGCCTGAAGGATACCAAGCCCATCGCCCACAAGCTTGCCAAAGTCGACCCCAAGCTGTACGACGCCTACGCTGGCCGCTATGAGATCGAGCCCGGGGAGATCCTAACGTTCACCCGCGAGGGAGATCACTTCATGGGCCAAATGACCAACCACGGCAAGTCTGAGGTCTTCCCGGAGTCCGAAACGGTCTTCTTCCTTAACCCCACCAGTGACGCCACTGTCACCTTCGTCAAAGACGACAAGGGAATTGTCGCCCAGATCGTCTTGCATCGTGAAGGGCGGGATACCAAGGCGAAACGGCTCGACGGCGAGCCCAGGGCCGAAGCAGCCAAGTAGCCGCCGCCGTAGATAGCAATTCCCCTTTGCCATTCCATGATCCGATTCAAGCGGGTCGTCCCATGCTCGTGGTGGAAGACTGGGACGCACGGCTGCGAATCGCTCGCGCACTTGGCGGCAGCGTAGCGGTAAGCACCGCGGCGAGGGCGATCAGGCATGTTCCGAGGATCGCGGACCAGATGAGACCCGAAAGCAAACCGTGGATGACATCGATGATCATGACTCTGAGACCTTCCCGGGCGCACCCGGAACGCAGCTGCCTGAAAACTTTCCGCGGTTTTGCGGGGATTCGACGGCGAGTGGGGAGTTACCCGGTGAGGGGTCGAGGACTACGTCGGGCCGCAGCTCGCCCAGTTTGACGCCATAAAGGCGACCGGCAAGCTCCTGCGGAATGGGAGCTTCTGCTTCATCGGCGTGAACCTGGGCGCGATCGACCCGAACGTGCGTGCGACGTACGTCTTCGGGGTCGACCGCAACTGCAATCTTCCCACGGGGCCGTTCCCCGACCGGCCTGACATCCGGTTCGACGCCACTGCGGTCATCAAGATCGTGCCCGGCAAGGCGACGACCGTCACCGTGAATGACCTGGTGTACAAGACGAGCACGACGATGCAAGATCCTGCGCTTTTGATCTCCGGCAACAAGGTCGAGGTGACCATCCCGGGGACCATGCTCCCCTCGACCGGCCTCGCCCCCTCGCACTTCCGGTACGCCTACTGGCCCGAGGACGGCCTCGCGGGATCAACGAACATCGCCAGCTTCGCCCCGGAGCTCAAAGACATTCGAGTCGGAGGAATGCAGCGGTATTGACCCGGGCTTACGAGCCCAACAGTTGCAACCAAATCGACGAGGCGCTGCGAAACGATTCGCTGCGCCTCTGCGTGAGAAGCTTCTTCGGAATTGATGCGCAGCAATCGTGAAGCGCAGTCCGGCGATCCGTTTCAGCCGGCTGAGAGGCTCGACGATTTGGCGCAGCGAGCCCGGGGGATGAACCGCCGCGCTAATCTGGTGGAACGTCGGTGTTGTGGCCTCGGCATTGCCCATGTGCCCGGTGGGGCAGCTTCTGTCTTGCCCCGCTCGACCTCGCCCGCATTGCAGACAGCGTGGGGTCACAAGGAGGGACAGCCAGCCATTGCTGGAGCGCCAATCTCGCGGAGTGCTGGCGCTGCCGCCTCCACAAAGAATCAAGCGTGTTTCTCGGCGACTTGCGGCTTCCGCTTTTGTTTCCCCGTGACCTTCGCCGTCTTCATCGACTTGATGCGGGCGACGGCTGCCTGAAGCTGTTCGGCGACCCAGGCATTGAGGCTCTTGCCGGAAATGCTCGCCGCCAGATTGACCTGGCGGTGAAGCTCCGGCGGAATGCGGGTAACGAACTGGCCCGAGAAGGGTTTGTTCGGCTCTTCCCCACGCTGCTTGCAGAAGGCGAGATAATCGTCAATCGAATCCTGGAAGGCGGTCTTCAACTCGTCAACGCTGCGTCCCTGGAAGGTGATCACGTCCCGCGTGTCGATGACCTCGCCGTGGAAGATCCCCGCCTCGTCGTCGAATTCAACTTTGCCAACATAGCCTTTGTATTCCATCATCGCGTCACTCCTGCTTCTGCCAGGAACCGTCGCATGGAACGAACCGCTCCCCTATCGGTTTCCTTTTGCGGATGCGGCCGGTGAAAAACCGCCCGCACCCCGTTCAGGGCGATGCGGACCCGTGATCCTTCGCCCTCGGTGATTTCGGCACCGGCGGCCTTGAGCATGCCCTCGATGTCCCGCCAGGGTATGTTGGACCTGACCGGCTCGTCGAAAATCGCTTTCAGCGTACGTTGGTGCTTTTGACTCATCCTTTTCTAAATAGTATCATCGCATGATACTGCTGTCAAGGCAATAGATTTGCAGGCAATCGATCTGCCGAGAAGCCCTCGGCGAAGAGCAGTGCCTGGTTGGTCGATGAGGTCTGCCCCTACCAGGTGATGCCAAAGCCAGACAACGCAAACGTGAGCAAGAGCATGGCACTTTTTCCTCGAATCGACGGGGCTTGACGGTGGATGTGTCCACCCTGTCGAAGCCCCGCGGGGTCCATTATCATCGAACTACAAAGGGATCGGCGAAACGCTGCAAATGAGCGAGGGTTCCGTCAAGGTCGCCGCTCACCGCCTCCGTAGTCGTTTCCGGCAAATGCTTCGTGAAGAAGTCGCCCGGACGGTTGCCGATCCGGCTGATATCGACGCCGAGATTGCCGATCTCCTGAAGGCGCTGTCCTGATTCCAGCCCCTCCTGAGAAATCCGCTGTAACCTTTCTCGATCCGTCCGTCATGAAAGCATAGTGGGACCAAGGTCCGCGCCTGGGAGGGTTGATGATGGATGGACTGGATCAAGCCGAGGTTGCGGAGCGAAGCGACCTGCCGATGCCCTTCAGGTCTCTGTCCGGCTTGCTTGCTGAAGGCGGGGCTCCTGGGTGACGATTCCCAATTGCTAGATGTGACGATCAAATTCGGGCCGGCCTCGTCAAGCGTGCTGGTTCCGGGGACACCATGCCTAAATGATTAGGGATTCGCGCCGCTTCCCCCAGGCGCGACGCAGGTAAACACGCCGAAAACCAGGAAGTCCGACTGGTTGGCGGTGCGGAGCGATTGGATGCCTGCCTGCCGGTACATTGCGGCAAGGAGCGTATCCAGCAGTCGCTTGCGGCTCAACGAGAACTGCTGCAGCCACGTGAGAAACTGCCGCACGGCACCAGCGTCGGGGAACGATTGCACGACGTCGCTTGCCGTCCACCACTGCTCGGCAACATCACGTGCCGCGTTCATGTCGAGCGGCTGCGTGAAACGACGGGGGTCGGTGACGACGTGGATGAACTCCGCAAATACCTGCGGAGCGATCGCGATGACGTCGCCCGCCGAGAGCACCTGCGTCAGCGTGGCACGCGCGTCAGCGTGCTCGGCGTGCTCTCTTACCTCCGCGGCCACAAGGAACCCCGTGTCGAGGCCATGGATCATGGCCGACCTTCAAGCATTTCGCCGAGCAGGTCGTCGTCGGGGGTCAGCGGACGAAGTACCGAGCCCAGGGCCACGGTCGAAATGTCGAGGACGCTGTTCTACCGCGTGCCTTCCATCGGCGGGGCGCTTGGCACTGCGCCGTGCACAGCACGATCACTTCTTGTCCCTCAGGCAAGCGCACGCCGCTGTTTAGCACAACGACGCCGTTCTGCACTCGACCATGGGCAATCATGGGAATCCTCGTCCAGTCGCGAGTCACTGATGCAGACTCATCGGCTTTTATCACGCGTGGCATTCGAGAGAAAAGTGTCTTGCGTCAGTCGAAGTGGGACAAACCGCGTACTCGAAGCCGATCGCTTAGCATTGTGCATTAGTACCGAAGGTGGGACTTGAACCCACACCCTCTTGCGAGGACCGGATTTTGAGTCCGGCGCGTCTGCCATCGCCGTCGCATTGGAAACAGGTTGCGGTGGTGCTTAAAGTCTGCGAATCCAAGGCTCGCACGTCGCCACCTTGGTGTTTTCGCATTGTGGCCGCATGGGGCTGACGTTGCCAATACTGTTCCCAATTTGTTCCCAACTCGCGCCGAATAGAGGCCGGTACAGGCTTGATCATGGGTGATGGGCTGACGCGGGCAGTGGCCGATGTCGGATCAAGCGTGTAAACCCCGTCCCAGGTGATCCGTGGGCGATGCCGGAACGGCCTTCCGAGCGAGAGGCACAAAACCGCGTGGAGGAGCGGCCCTCGGTCGTGCCAGCCGGGGTGTCTTGTTGGCCTCAGCTTTCGGAGTCGGTTCAAGTCCGGTCGCCCCGACTAAAAATCATGGCAGCTCGCCGCATTCCGTTGCGTCGAGCTGTTTCTCTTTTGCAACAAAAGGCTTACGGCAGTCTTGATGCAAATGCGGTCAGTTCAAAAAACGCTCGCCCGTACTGGTACGACGTACACATTTTTTGCAACCCATTTCAGTGTCGAGAGTTGCGGAGTTCAAATCCAGTTGCCTGTTTCCCGAGTCGCTTCTCATTTCTGCTTTCGCGGCATACCGACCCTGAAGTAGGAATCCATGTCAAAAGGCCGGTGTAGCGCGAAGCAGTGTGGTCGCGCGTCTAGTGAATCTCGATACCGCCGGCATCCGATGGCGGTCGTCTCTTCTATGCAAGCTATGCCTTTAAAACTCCAGGGGATCAGGGCAGCCACCGACTCAACCCGCTGACCGGCACGTCCCCCGTGCGACACGCCCAAGGCCGCAGCGCCCGAGAAATGATCGCCCGAATGGCGATGGCGCACGGTTTTAGTAGAATAGTGCGAGCCATCTGAGGCGATCTGCATAGGCCATCGTCGGCGGAATGCCGAGCGGGTCAGCACGACTTCGGGCGAGCAGGCTGAAGGCACCAAGAAACGTTAATACTTCGCGCACGTAGAGGAGCACGTGGAAGAGCTGAAGGAACTCGGGTGGCAGATTGGAGCTGCATTTCAACGAGCGGGCAGGGACAGAATTGAAAATCTGATGTGGCGACCGGACACGACCGTCCTTTCATGGAACCGTTATGTCGAACCAGTTTTCCCACGGTCGCGCACTTGTTATCGCGGTTGCGCAGTATCGCTCGGTGTCAGTTCTGCCGCAGAGCGTGATCAACGACGCGCGTGATATATCAGCCCTTTTGGAATCACCTGAGCACTGCGGCTACTCCCCAGGGCACGTTGATATGCTGCTGGATGACCAGGCCACGGCGAGTGGCATTCGGGAGGGTCTTCATCGGCTTGCGAAGTCAGCCAAAAAGGAAGACACCGTCGTTGTGTTTTTTTCCGGACACGGTGCACGACTCGAACGTGGAAAGGAGGAGGGAAGCTACCTTGTGCCGTTCGACTGTGACCCAGACCGGCTTCGCGAAACGGCCATTCATGCCGACGAGTTCACGACTCTTTTGAAAGCGATCAAGAGTGAACGCTTGGTTGTGCTAGTCGATGCCTGCCATTCCGGCGGAGTTAGCGATATCAAGGGCACCGATGAGACACTTGGCCTAAAACGTGGGCTCGACGAGAGGACCTATTCGCTCCTGGCTGAGGGTGTGGGTCGAGTGGTGATGGCTTCATCTCGGTCGAACGAAGTATCACTGGTACTGTCAGGAGATCGAAATAGTCTCTTCACTCGATACTTGCTCGAAGGACTGCGTGGAGCATCCGTCGTACGCAACGATGGGCTGGTTCGAGTTTTCGACTTGTTCCACTATGTTTCGGACAAAGTTCCGTCACGAGCCGCGCAACATCCGATCTTCAAGGCCCAGGATCTGGAAAACAATTTTGCTCTCGCCCTGAATCAAGGCGGCAAGTCTGTTTCGACTCCGCATCAAATTCCCGAGCTCGAATCGCGCCCAGCGAAGTTTGGCGGTAAGACGCGTCTGGGAATCCGCAACGGGCTGATCACGCGATGGAATGATCTTGCGCTGTACTTCGATATCCCATTGGCGGATCGGTCGACATTCGGACAAGGGAAGGAAGCCGCCGGAAAACTGCTGGACTGGCTGGATGAGCGACAGAGGCTTTCAGCGTTGCGAGATGCCTTTCAGTACCTCGCCATGGACGACCTCATCTCACTGCTCGATGCGGACCCTCCGTATGGTCCTGCGAACCCGCACAAGTTGCCTGCTCCGCGATTCGAGATCGTTCGCCTGTCGAGGGGTCTTCGGAACCAAATTTGTCGGTCGGGATGCGGAACTAAGTCAGCTCGATGACGCCTGGGACGAGGCGGTTCGAAATGAAGCGATCCGCCCGCGGATCGTAACGCTCGTCGGCCCGGGAGGAATTGGCAAGACAACGCTTGTGGTGCATTGGGCGGAACAGTTTGGAGACCACAAGCGGACTGGTAATGAGTACCTGTTTGATTGGTCGTTCTATGATCATGGCGCCGGGTCGATCAGCCTGTTTTTGACAGAGGCACTCGCATTTTTCGGCGAAGCCGATTCTCCGAAAGGCGATTCCGAGAGAGTAGCTTGGTTGGCGAGTATTCTTCGCGAACGGCGGACACTTTTGATTCTGGATGGATTGGAAGCGTGCAGGCACCTCGATCCGAGAATCACGGCCTTCAGGATTCCGCACTTGTCACACTCCTGCGGATGCTGGCAACGTCAAACAAAGGATTGTGCGTTATCACGTCGCGCTATTCGATCGGCGGATTGGCAAATCTACCCAGCGGCCATGTTGTCGAAATCAGACTCGGTGGACTCGACCGATCGGCGGCCCTGGTCATGCTGCGGTCACTTGGCGTAAAGGGCCCGGATCCAGAGTTAAAAGCGTTGGTGCAGGCACTGAATGGGCACGCCCTCGCACTATCGATGGTTGGCGGACATATCACGCTCACTCAGGAGACGTGCAGCAAGCACGCCGCTTGTCGGTCATTGAGCTCGATCGGGATCACAAATCATTCACGGCAGGTGTGCAGTCGCAGTTCGCAGAGGGTCTTGCTGCGTCGGTGGGACTCCCATTAGAGAATGTTCGTGTTGTCGAGGTGCGAGCGGGGAGCACATTCGCCGTTCTGGAATTCGCGTCGGCAGAGGCGGCGGCAGTGTTCCTCATGGCCATGGTGCCGGTGACGACCGCCTCGTGGAATTCCAAAACGAATGGAGCGTTGGTTCAATCAGACTTGTGCGCAGGAGATGCCAGAACTCGATGGATCTTCGCTGCAGGAGCGATCGGTTCGCCCTTCACCACCGGCACCATTACCTCACGATGCAGGTGCACAAGCTGTTGAACCGTCAAGCCCGCATCATATAGCTTAGAGGATCAACTATGGGGACCGGTGCCCCAAACGAAGGAGGGTACCGACGCGATTTGCCACCCTAAGTCAGTCAGCTGAGATAGTCGTGATGACTGCCACGGAGGTTGATGCGATGCCGTCTTGCGAATCCTGAAGCCCTTGGGGAAGGGGCGTCGAATCCTTCAGTTGTTCGTTGGACCCGAAACATACTACCTCGGGTCGATTCGGCCTTCACAGCCGTAGTTACAAAGTGCCGGATGGGAGCTGTTGGCCCAGGTGCTGCGACGCTTGCGACCGAACAAGCACTCCGAGTGTGAAGTCCGGCGGTGCGCGGTGATTATGGTGGGAATTGCCTTTGGTCGGGACGCCAAGAAGCAGGGGGCTGGTGACGTACTAGTCGCAACCGAAATCGTCTCCTACGAGCAGCAACGCGTCGGCAAAGAAGTAGTCCACCGGGCGACAATTCCACCCAGTGATCCCACTCTCCTCAATCGTTTTGAAAACGCCCTGGCCTGGAGCTTTCGGCGACCTGATGGCTCCGAGTGTGTTTGTCGCCCAGGACCAATCCTGTCGGGAGAGAAACTGATCGATGACGTCCAATTCAAGGCCGCCCTGTTTGCGGCGTTTCCGCAAGCGATTGGCGGCGAGATGGAAGGTGCGGGCTTGTGCGCGGCGGCGATTCGGGGCGTCCCGTGGATTCTGGTCAAGGCTGTTTGCGACTGGGCAGATGGGAACAAGAACAAAGAGCATCAACCGCTGGCGGCGGCGTCAGCGGCATCCTTGGTGCAGTATGTCCTTGCAAAGCCGACAGTGCTGAACGGGTTGGAAAAGCAGGTCAACAGGCGATCGGATGGCTATCACCCAGAATCGGTCGGCTTGGTGGCACGATTGGAATTCGTAGGTCCGAGCGGAGTGGAGCACCGCGATCTGGAGGGGAGTTCCTTTCCGTCGGACGTGCGCCAGGCACGGGCATCATGTTCGAAGACGAAATCGTTTCCGGACAGCACGCGCGGTTCATCGCGGCTGAGGCAGGTCTTCGTGTGACTGACATGAACAGCAAGAACAAGCTATTCGTCAACGGCGTCGAAGTGAAGGAGGCGATGTTGAAGAAAGGCGACGAAATTCAATTTGGCAAGCGAGGGCCACTCATCAAGATTGTGGAAGCACTGGCTGCGACGAAGACGGAGGAGCCTTGATGAATCCGGCACCAACGGTGACCGAAATGAGTTCGTTCGCGTCGGGCCAACCGATTCCAGCCCAAACTGGCGAGCGATGGCGCAGTGGAATGTCGGTCTTGCCCGATCTTGTGATCGAACGCGAGATCGGCTGGGGCGGAATGGGAGTCGTGTATCTCGTCACTCAGCGAATCACGGGTAAGCCGCGCGATCAAACGAGTCTCTCCCACACAGTTCTCATCGGGCGACCGTGCTCAGCGGCTGCTCTATCGCGAACTCGTGTCGTGGCTCAATCTTCCTCCCCATCCGCACATCGTTCCTTGCTTGTTCTTTCGAACGCTAGATTCAGGTGAATTGGTGATTTTCTCGCCGTATATCGGCTGCGGAACTATATCCAGTTGGATCGACGACGGCGCGCACAGTCGTTGCTGGTCGCGCTAAACATTGCGCGGCAGACTGCGAGCGGCCTCGCATTTGTTCATTCGGCGGAATGATCCATCGAGACTTGAAACCGTCCAACGTTCTCATGAGCGAGACCGGGGTCGCCGCCATTACCGATTTTGGGCTTGCACAGTTCAATGGCTCAAAGGGAGGAAAAGGCCATACCGTGGCCTATGCGTCACCTGAGCAGCTTGACGGCGCCGAAGTGACATCGGCGACGGACATCTATAGCTGGGGTGCCATGCGCGCATGTAGTGCTTGGAAAGCGTCCGTGGTCCACAGGGAGCGAGCTTACCGCCACATGGACTGCTCTTGGGACAGGAGCCGGCCTGTGCGAAGAACTCGTTGTGCGATCACAAGGTGTCTTGATCGTTTTCCCGATCGGCGACCTACCATTGCTGTTGCTTCCGCGGAATTGAAGGAGATCGCGGGCAGATTGTCGGAACAGAAGTGGGCGCATGGCGCCGACAGCCTCTCGAGTATTGAGGAGATTCCAGCCAGCGTCAACCATTCATCAGTTCCAGCTTGAGTCGGCGGTGGGTTCGCCGGCAGGACGATCGGTCCCAGCTACCGGCACTTGAAGGCAGGGGCTTTGAGGCATCGATGTCGGCGACACGTGCCAATTGGAGTGCTGACCACCAAGGCCAATCTGGTGCAGGACATTGCTGAACTGCAAAGGTTTTTGCCGAACTGTTGACAGCATCGTCACGTCAGTATCCCGAAGATACGACTCTTGGCTAATCAGGCTGCTCGTGGAGCTGGCACTCGCACAATGTGAGGCTGGCTATGTTGATGGAGCCTATCTTACGGCACGTCGGGCAATCAGCATCGGTGAAGAGCAGCCGATGTACTTTCCGAGGACATTGCGTTCGCACGAATTGCAAGTGCGCGTGCTTGTACTCTTGCCGGGCGACGAGAAGAAGCATTGCGGGAATTAGAATCCGTGCCGGCGATGCTTGCCGGTCGGCCAATCATGGCGGACACATTGATCCGTGTCGGGAATTGCAGGCGGATCTCCATCAGTTGGATGTCTGCTCGACACCTACGAGCAGGCCCGGCAGTTGTTGAATGGGCGTAGCCCGAGTATCCAGCGAGACTTTGATTTGGCTCGGATTGGCGGCGAGTTGCGCTGATTCAGCGGCGGACGAGTCATTTGGAAAAGGCGCGTTGTTTCGATCAACTCTGCATTGGCGATTTACGAGCGGCTGGAACCCGTCGTGGAGACGATGGCAGCAAACCTTGGATTTGTCCACTACATCAAGGGCACAATCCTGACAGACTGGAGCGACACCAGGAGGCCCTGCAGTGCTACGACGTTGCCATGGCGACGATGTTAATAGTTCCCGGCGGAATCAGGCAGGAACTGCAGATTGAAGCGGCGCGTATGAGCAAGGCACTAGTTTGTGCGCGGTAGGCCGGATCGATGAGGCGTTAGCGGACTTTGACCGCGTCATCGCAATGCGGAAAGCTTGGGTCGAAGATCAGGGGATGATCGAGTACTCACTCGATCTAGCGAGAGCGTACATGAACAAGGCAACTGCACTCGCCCAAAAGGGCGATGTGCGCGGGCAATTGAATACGAAATTCCAGGCATATGGATTGCTCTCCGAACTCAATAACAAGTTTCAACGCAAAGACATTCGTCCCGAGTTGATTCGCGTGGCTGGGTCGCTCGGCGAAGATTTCATGACATTTGGAGACCGAGAGAGCGCCGGAAGATGATTGGAGCGTCCACAGCAATGCTGGAACTAGTTTGTAAAGAGGCCATGACGAGTTCGCACACCCTCGTCAAGGAGTACGAATCTCAACTGGTTACAAAATACTATCAGCTGAGTTTCTTGTGCGACGATGACGTTAGGGAACTTGTCGGAGCCAAAGAGAAGCTCCTTGATCTCTCCTCAACCTGGCTTCACGGCTGATGGAAGATGGTGCAAGTGAGGAAGTGTGCGATCGAGTGATTTCGGCCCTTGCAGACAAGGCGCTGATACTCAGAGAGAGGAACGAGACAGTGCAGGCCGAGGGACTTCTTCGTGACGCGGAGGCGATCGGCGCGGCACTCTTGGAAAAGTCGGGAGAGTGGGAGAATTATGTCATCAGTTACCTTCGTCCAGTTGGAATTAGGGCGTCGGTCCTGTTGGAGTCTGATCCGCGAACGGCCTGCACGATTTTCTCAGACGCGCTTTGCATACTCGAGGGCAAGGGCACGGCTGACCTTCGACCAGAGGTCCTAGACCGAATCGCCATGACGTGGATTGGACTGGCGAGACGCAGCGCGGGATCGTTGACATCAGTGAAGTCGCCCAGCATTTTTCACGTGGCGCGTCATTGTGGGAGGCAGCAATCGACCGCGAATATTATCAATCCACAGATCCGTACTCTGAGTTTACTTGCGATCATGCCAATTGGCTCATCAGCCGAGGGGAACCAGCCCTTGCTCGAAAAGCGATAACGTCAATGATCAACATGTTCCAGGAGGTTGCGAAAAAACTAACAGCCCGCAAGCCGTCGCCGCAGTCAATCATTACCGGCGTGCCTTCCAGAGCGTCCTCGCGGACGAAGTGAGTTCACTCTATTTCGACCGGGGTAAGCCCTTACACCTGGTGTCGGTGTCGCACCTTATCCGGGAAGGGCTGCCGCGTGGCGGGCCGAGTTAGCTAGCGACCCGGATCCGTTCTGGATGACCATTGTTCCGGCTTTGAGAGCGTGTTTGTTCGATCGCAACTAGCGACTCCTCCGATCCGAGAAAACGAGCCGGAAAAAAGTTCAGTAGACGTCGCGGCTGCGAATGGATTTGCGTCATCCGTCGAGACCACGAAATCTGAATTGCTATCGCGTTCCGGGAGCAGTCCTTCATGTTGTGCGTGGCACGGGGCGTTTTCGCCTTTGGAATCGCCGACCGATCAAGTGCGACTGATCGACGACTTTCGCGGCTAAAGGCTGGTGCGACCGCAATGGAGTGATCAGGCTTCGCAACCATGGATGCCAGCCAAAAGAGCGTGGCACCTAAGGAGACCGAAGAGCCGTCCATGATAGTTTACATGCACCGACTAGCGTTCGCAGCTCGAAGCAGTCGCCGAATTCCGGGGACACCATACCAATCCCCCAACTCTGCCTGAATTCCCTGAATGCCGGGAACAGCATACCTATCTCCCAAGTCTCCCTGTCGGAATGGCCGTGGGTGCGTCAGAGCGCCGTCTTCACCGGCATCCCGATCGCCGAGGGGCTACTCGATAAGCGTTGCCGCGAGGTGTGGTTCGTCAACATCGAGACCGGCCGGTTGTGTCGTTCGTGAATTTGGAGGACGGGCGAGCGATCAAGCAGGGTGCGATTCACCTCGAGTCGCCAGTCCCCAAGGTGGGACTTGAACCCACACCCCCTTTACGGGAACCGCATTTTTAGTCCGGCTCGTCTGCCAGGACGAAGCATACATTGGGAAGTCGGCAGACCAGCTAGCACCTGACCGTGCGCCTGCCAAAGGTTGGGGCAGGGTGCCTTCGCAATGCCCGTCCCCCTTTTTCGCCGAAGCGGGAGTCTCACAAGCAAATCGTGTAGACCCCGAGGATGACGTCGTTGCCGGTGGAGGCGGTGGTTCTCTTAATCTTGGCGAAGACCAACCCGATTGAGAAGGCGATGAGCGTGACGCGGCGGGTGAGCCGTTGGCGTGATGGCGACATGCGACCTCACTTGTGCATTGAGTGAGCACATGTGAGTATGAGCATAATTATTGCATGGACCGCGACCGGAGGCGGAAAGGTCCGCCCACGGTTCCAGCGTGCCAGATGAGTGGGTGGCCCTTCCGCCTTAGCGATGATCCGTTCGCCGGCTGGGTGTAGAAACCGCCCTGAATCGGGTCGAGAAGTCACTTGGACGAAGCGGCTTCGCCGCGGGATGGGGGGAGCGGGCTGGGTGGGTTGTGCGGACTGGGAGGGGCCGACCGTCGAGAGATTCTGGTGTGATACCCTTGGGATTTCCGGCCGTTGTGGCTGGATTTCTTTGGCCCCCACGCACGAAAGGGTATCACGATGTCAGAACTCAGAAACCGCATGATCCGGGACATGCAGCTCGCCGGGCTGGTCGAAGGGACCCGACGCGAGTATCTGCGGGCTGTTCGCCAACTGGCCGCCTACTACATGGTCTCGCCCGATCGCCTCAGCGAGCGGAACGTCGAGGACTACCTCCTCTACGTCCGCGATGAGTTGGGCGTGGCCAAGGGAACCTTCGCGCCGATCTTCGCCGGGCTCAAGTTCTTCTACCTCAATACGCTCGGCTACGACTGGCCTCTGTTCACGAAAAAAAAGTCCGCAAGCCACGCCGGCAGCGGTTGCCCGACGTCCGCAGTGACGAGGACTGCCGCCGCCTGATCGCCACACTGGAAAAGCCCGTCTATCGCGGCTGTTTCACGCTCATCTACGCCTATGGCTTGCGGATCACCGAGGCGGTCACGCTGCCCATCTCCGCGGTCGACTCCAAGCAGATGGTTCTGCGCGTCATCGGCAAGCGAAACAAGGAGCGTATTCTCCCGCTGACCGAATCGATCCTCCAGATGCTCCGCGAGGTCTGGAAAACCCACCGCAGCCGGCGGTGGCTCTTTCCCAGCCGGCGACTGACGACCCACCTGCCCGATGCGACCGCACGGGCCGCGTTCATCCAGGCGCGCGAACGCCTGCGGCTTCAACGCCGATTTCCGGCCCCACTCGCTGCGTCACAGCTTCGCCACGCACATGCTCCAGCGGGGCGTGGACATCCGCATCATCCAGATCTTGCTCGGGCATTCGAGCCTGCGATCCACGGAGATCTACACCCACCTGACCGAGCCGTTGCGGGACCAGCTCCGCAAACTGCTGTGCCAGACCACCGACGGCCTCTTCGAGGGAAGGAGGCCCAGCCATGGTTGATCCCCGCGTTTGCCCGCCCAAGGCGGACGTCGAGTTGGCGGACGTCGTCCGCCGGTTCGGTCCCCAATACACTTCCCAATACGGCCACCGGATGATGCCCTCGCAGAAGAAGGCACTTTCGGACATCGCCGCCTGCTGCACTCGAGAGCTGGGGGGACGGCTCTACCGCTGCGACGACTGCGACGACACGTTCTGGCGTTACCACTGCTGCCGTAACCGGGCGTGCCCCAAATGCCATGGAAGCCAGACCCAGCAGTGGCTCCAAGAGCGTCAAGCCGAGCTCTTGCCCTGCGACTATTTTCACGCCGTCGTGACCGTGCCCTCGGAGTTGCGCGCGGCGTTCCGTCGCAACCAGAAGTTGCTGTACGGCCTGCTGATGCAAGTCTCGGCCGCGGCGGTCAAGGACCTCTGTGCCCAGAAACGGCACCTCGGGGCACTGCCCGGCATGCTGTCCGTGCTCCACACCTGGAACGGCCAGTTGGGCTATCACCCCCATGTCCACCTGCTGATCACCGGCGGTGGGATCACTGCCGATGGCCAGCACTGGGAGCCGGCTCGGGGAGAGTTCCTCGTGCCGGTCGCCGTCCTTTCCCGCAAGATCGCCGCGCAGTTTCGCGCGGCCTTGAAGGCCACGGCGCCGGCCGTTTTCGCGGACATCCCGGCGAGCGTCTGGCGACGGGAGTGGGTCTCCTTCTGCAAGCACTACGGCCACGGTAACGACGCCGTGCTGAGCTATCTGTCGCGGTATGTCTTTCGCACGGCGATCAGCAATGCACGGATTCTCGGCATGGACCAAACCCATGTGACCTTCCGCTGGAAAGACCGCAACGCCGACGCGTGGCGCACCGAGCGGCTGCCGGGCGTTGAGTTCCTCCGGCGCTTCCTCCAGCACGTCCTGCCGCGAGGCTTTCACAAGGTCCGATACTACGGGCTCTGGCACCCCTCGAAGCGAGACCAGTCCAATCGTGCCTGGGTGCTCTTGATCCTGGCGACGCCGGCCGACACCGCGCAACCGCCCAAGATCGCAAGCCTCTCGGAGGCGTTGAGCCAGCTGACGGAACTGACCGATCAAGCCCTCGACGAGGCGGCGGATCACGACGCGGCCCTGCCGCGATGTCCCCACTGCGGCAGTTGCCGGACGCGGTTCCTCGGCGAGTATCCTCGTTTCGGCGTGCCGTAACCCTGACGGGCAGGTAACCTGAAACGCCGATTGCGACACCCTTGCGCCGCGTTTTCCAACCAAAGAGGACGCGGCTTCTCGAATGCTGCGCATCGGCGAGCGATTTCTCACTCACACCGCCGGTCCGATCCCCATCAACCGCCCTCACCGCTCCCACCATCGCCGCTGCGCACGCCGCCGCTCCCCCCATCCCGCGGCGAAACGCTTCGTCCAAGAGGCTTTTCGCATCGGCTTCGCGATGCGAAAAGCCTTGTCTGTTCGGTTCCAGCAAGCCAGTGAGTGGGTGGCCCTTCCGCCTCAGCGATGATTCGTTGGCCGGCTGGGTGTAAACCGCCCTGAATCGGGTCGAGAAGTCAATTCGCACGCGGATCGGCTACTTGGTTCGGTCCGGCGCAACTTCTGTTTCAAAGTACAGTTAAGTCTAGAGTTGCGGCCCACGAAAACCGAATGCCCAGTGTTGCAGGGCACGAGAGCCGATGCAAAACAAGACGTAACAACTTGTCGAGACAAAACTTGCGGCAAGAGACCGACCTCGAAAGACCGCTCAAGAAAACACGTAAACGTAGCATTCCGTAGCATGTTCAATCGGACAGGAGGGCGTGCCGCGAGGGGCTTTGGGCAGCAGCGATAACGGACACCGACGACTCACCGAGGCGATGCTCAACGACCTATCTGTGCCGGAACCAGTGCGAAAAGTCTGGTACGAAGGAAAACACACGTTAACCGCAACCCTGCAGCATGCCAATGACAGGCTCACATTTCTGCAAACGCTTCGGGGCGTTGCCGCATCTGGGTATTATTCCTACGATTGGCGGATAGTTTACCCGCAGCGCGGATCGGTCATGAGCACGCATTCTTGAGGATTCTTCATGTTCGAGCTCGTGTTTTGCCTGGTTCAAACACCTCCGGTCGCATCTGTGGGCGGTTCGATTGGCAACCGCGCCGCGGCAGTGGCCGGGATGGTGGTTCTCGGGCTGCTCGGCCTGGCAGTGTGGGGTCTGGTCAATTATCGCAAGCGACGCCTACAGAACACCGTGGAGGCGCAGTTCAAGGACTTCCGCGATCGGGCCGTCGCTTTGATGGATCAGCTCGACGGCCTGCGAGAAAGACACAAGACGCTGCCTGCAACCGATCCCGACTTCACCGTGGCGATGTCGGGGGCGACGCTCGACGTGTACAAAGAGGTGAGCCGTGAGATCGACAGCCTCTGGGAGCGCTGGCTCAAGGTCATGGAGATCTGGGAGCAGGCGCAGTGGCGGATTCGCACGGGGACAGGTCTGGGGGCCAAGCCGACTGAGGAGGCTCAAAAGTTGCTCGGCGGAGCAGAGATCGACGAGCTGGTTCGCAAGTCCAGCTCATGCAAGGAGCAGCTTGACCGGTTGAACCAGGGACACGAACGGGCGCGTGAACACTTGAAGGCTGCTCGCCTTGAGCTGGCGGCAATTCAGAGCGCCATCAGCAAGGGCACCGGGGTCCTGTTTCCCTCGGATCCTCACCACAGCGAAGTCGAGGCCGCCGAGCGGGCGGTTTACCGAGGCCGAGCGGACGATCGAGGCGGACCCGATCGGGGCCGACGAATCAATCGTCCGAGTTCGGCGCGAACTGTCGGCGATGAGTGGCCGACCCGACGGCCGGCCGGCCTGGCGCGGAGACTCGGGCCCGTCGTACTCCATGATTGACGAGCTGGCCGTAGCCGCCGAACGGCTGCGAAGAGCCGCGGCAGGGCTCCGACTGGCCGACCTGTTGGGTCTTTTCGCGGGCCTGGATTGCGGTCTGGGTGATCGGCATCCTCTTTGGGCTCCTCACGACCTTGATGCCGCTGGTCATCTTCGTCGCCGGTTTCCTGATCATCATGGCGGGTGCCTGGATTTTCTGGCGCACGTGGCGTCTTGGTTCTGGTTCGGCTTGCGGCGGTGAAAGTTGACGCGAAGCGGCCGCCTCCAGCGACCGCGTGACCCAGTTACTGATCACCCTGGGCCCGGCTTTGCGTCCAGCAAGTCGATCGCTTCCTTGATTGCCGTGGCGTGGACTGCGATCCCAAATCCCATCCGATGGCGGAATCTGCCGGTCTGATAGGTCATCTTGAACTCCTCGTCGAGGAAGTGCTGTCCGACCATCAGTCCCAGGATCAGCCGCACCTGACCCGGTTGGGACTTGCTGGCGACAGGCCGGTGGTCATCAACGAGGTAAACAGGCCCTCCGCTATCGCCCTCGAAGGTATTCAAATCGAGCAAGAGGGTCTTGGTCTTGCGGGTTGGTCGCAGCGGGTAGCCGGCGATGCAGCCCGACCGGACGACGCCGAAGCCCGCCTCATTCGGCTCGAACTGGTTGGGGTGGGGAAAGCCGACGCAGCGGACAGGGTCGCCCGGGTGAATCTCATGCCGCTCCAGATCCTCATCCGAGGCGAGCAGATCGACGGAAACCCTCGGCACCAGAGAATCGGCTGGCGGGGTGATCGGCAAGATACCCACGTCGGCGGTGGGATGCTTTTTCCACAGAGCCTTGCCATCTTGACGTACCAGGATCTTCACCGGCTCCTTCTCGTGACCGCCATCTGCCGACTTCTTGCGAAAGACCACCGTGACCACATCGGCCTTGGAACGCGCCAGCGTGTGCTCGGCCGTGACCAGGAGAAACTGCGTGGCCTTGGGGTCACTGGGACTTGGCCTGCTGAGAATGAAGGCCGTCCCGGACGACTCACCGTCGGACAACTTGACGGTGGCGAGCATGAGCTGCGTGTCGAGATCACCTGGCTGGGCCAGGGTTTCGCGGCTATGAACCAAGAGCAGCAGGAGAACCCATCCGGCCCTGTGCTGCTTCACGATCAAGGCAGGCATCGCGGCCGGGATCCTCTCTGTGGTGCCGGCGCTTTCCCTTCTTGCGCCTCGAGTCGGCAGTGCCGAGTTGCGATGATCCTTATTCTGCGGCCATTGCAAATCGCTTGCGGCCGCGCATCGCCGGCTTGAAGTCGCTCTTGTCGATCTGGTAGCGACGCAGCTTCTCACTGATGCTCCGGCGCGATAGGCCGCAATGCAAGGCGCAGCGGTCGATTCGTCCCCGATATTTCTCGAGCACCCTGATCAGGTACGCGCGCTCGATCCGCCGGATGAACTCGTCGGTCAGATCCTGAAGCGGCCGGTACTGGTCGAAGTCGAGGCTGAACGGCTCCTCGCGCAGCGGAACAATCTGAGGAGGTAAGTTCTCCGGCTCGATGAGCGGCCCTGGGGTCGTGACGACCGCCTGCTCGATGACGTGCTCGAGCTCGCGGACGTTACCCGGCCAGTCGTAGCGGAGCAATCGGGACAGTGTCTCCCTTGCCACGGTCTTGTCTGGCAATCCACGCTCCATCAGCTTGCCGAGGAAGTGGTTAACCAGCAAGGGCACGTCCTCGAGCCGTTCCCGGAGCGGCGGAAGGTCGATCGACACGACGTTGAGCCGGTAATACAGGTCTTCGCGGAAGCGGTTCTGCGGCGACGGCTTGCGGCGAGGTTCAAGTTCGTGGCGGCAATCACCCGGCAATCCGCCTTGATCGGCTCGCCACCGCCGACCCGTTCGAAGTGTTGGTCCTGGAGCACCCGCAAGAGCTTGGCCTGCATCCCCAGAGGCAAGTCGCCGATCTCGTCGAGAAAAAGCGTTCCGCCGTCAGCGAGCTCGAACCGGCCTTTCTTCTGGCGATCGGCACCGGTGAACGCCCCCCGCTCGTGCCCGAACAGCTCGCTCTCCATCAGGTGCTCGGGAAGCGCCGCACAGTTGACGATCTCGAGCTTGCCGGTCCGCGTGACGTCGCTGAAGTGAATGGCCTGCGCAACCAGCTCTTTACCGGTTCCGGTCTCGCCGGTGACCAGAACGGTACATTTCGACGAGGCGACTCGCTCTACGCGGGCGAATACTTCCATCATCCTGCGACTACGGCCCAGCAAGTTATGGTAGGCGTTGCGCCGGCGCAGCCGGTTCCGCAGGTCGGCAACCTCGTCAATCAGCCGGCGATCCTCCAGGGCCTTGTTGACCAGCAACTCCAGCCGTACCGTATCGATTGGTTTCTGGATGAAGTCATAGGCGCCCAGCTTCATCGCGTCGACGGCCGCCTCCACGGTGGCATAGGCCGTCATGACGATGACCGTAACCGGCAAGTCGCGGTTGCGGATCTCGCGAATCAAGTCCAGTCCGCTGATGCCTGGCAGCCGCAGGTCGGTCAGGACCAGCGAATACGGACGCTCCACCAGCCACTCCAGCGCGGTCGTTCCCTCGTGAGCCACGCTGATCTCGCGACCGGGAGTATCCAGCAGTTGCGAAAGCTGTTGCCCGATTAGCTCGCTGTCATCCACCACAAGGATGCGTCGATCCATGGCGCCCTCATCCAAGTTGAGGTGGGTGGGCACGACCTTGGGGTCCGACTTCGATTGAGTGCGACCGCCAATGAGACCGGGGTGCAAGGAGTCCTGCTCACAAGTCCATTCCCTCGATCGTGATAGACTACGGAGATTTTACCGGCTGTCAAGCCGGATCGGAGTCTTTACACGAAACCAGCCTGGTCACAGATCCTGTTGATCGAACGCATCCTCTAACCCTGTCAGCTTCTTGGAGATTTCTTCAAGAGAAATGAAATGTTCGGAAACCTGATCCGCGAAGAGATCGAGCGCAGGCAGACGCTCAGGGTGTCACCGCCAGCGCCTTGGCGACTGCCTTTTCGATGTCAGCACCCCGCATTCCCCGGTCGATGATCTTGCCTTCGGGCCCGATCAGAACGAACGCCGGGATCGCGTCGACTCCGAACTTACCAGGGATTGAGCCATGGATGCCGCCACCAAGGAAGGCCTGAAGCCATGGGAGCTTACGCTTTTCCTGGAAGTTCCTCGGTTCGTCAATCTTCTCATCGACACTCAGACTGAGGATTGCAAACCGCTCGTCCGAGCCGAAGGCATTGTGGATGGCCTGGAGCTGGGGAATCTCGCCGATGCACGGGCCGCACCAGGTGGCCCAGAAGTCGAGCAGTACGTATCGCCCGGCGAAGTCGCCAAGTCTCAGCGGCTTGCCCTCAAGTGTGGTAGCCCGAAACTCCGGAGCGACCGCGCCGGGCCCGGGCACGTTCTTGCGGAAAGACGACATTTCGCCTGCAACCGGCTGCTCATGAAAGGCCCCGACCTGGAGGGTTCCCAGGTCAAACGTGCCTGCCTTCTCGGGCCGCGCAACGCCGGCCGCGGGGTAACGGTTCTCTCTCGCGACGGCGATCTCGTACTTCTGACCGACCACCAGCGATGGCAGAGTGAACTTACCTTCGCCATCGGTCACAACCTTGGGGGCGAAACAAATCATCGAGACCATCTGCTCCTCATCTTGGTAGACGCGCCTGCCCCAATAGAGTTTCTGGTTCGCGGCCGGCTTTCCCTGCTCGTCGAGGAGCACTCCGGTGGCTATCGCAGTTGGGGAGAGGGCGATGGTGACCTGGGGATCCTCGGCGCCGATCTCGACGATCGCCCCCAGAGTCCCGTCGGGGCTCTTGGCACAGATGACCAAAGGATCGAGGGATCGTTCGGCCTGAAACCTCCCCTCGGCGTCGGTCGTCACAGTGAAGGGAAACCCGAGATGGCTGGCGGCAGAGACCTCGACCTTCGCGCCGGCGACCCCTTCTTCCTTCGCACCGGCCAGCACGACCCGGCCCCTGAGCGTGCCCGTTTCTGGCCGGGGCATTCGGAAAGTCGCGGACCAGCTCGGCCTCATCCTTGATCGTGATCTTTTCATTTTCCGTCCTTGGCGGGCCCATCACAGTGTAGGTGCCGGGACCAACCCGGATCGAATAATGACCCTCAGAGTCGGTCAGTGCGCCAAATTGCCGCCGGACTTCGTGAGCGTACGTATCCCCTTTTTCCCGGAACTCTTCCGGTGCCGAGCCACCGGTCTCGTCGAGCCGGATGAACTGATTGGGTGCGGGCCGGTTACCCGGACCGACGGTCACTGTGCCGCGGATTATAGTTCCGCGGGTGAGCTTGAAATCGACGCCATCAACCGGCTTACCCTCACGAACGACAACGTCAAGCCGGGACGGAGCTGCCCAGTCCTTGTCGTCGACGTAAACGGCGTAGGCCTCGCCCGGGCTGATCGTCAGCTCGTAAGTTCCATCCGCGGCCGTGCGCGTGCCGTCCTGGCCGTTTTCGATCCCCTTGCCGCTGCCGTAGGCACGAACCTCGATGCCCGAGGCGGGCGATCCGTCGGGGCGGAAGATGCGGCCACGGATTGTTTCATTCCGCGTCATCCTGGCGGTGACCGGTCCGGTCTGACCGTCTTCCACGTTGACTCGACGACGGGCATAACCCTCGTCTACCGGCCAGAACTGGAGCAGGTCCTTCGACGGCGGCAGCCAGTCGAAGCTGGCAACCCCGTCCGGCCCGGTCGTTGCGGTGAAGATCAGGCTGGGGACGTTGATCTGACTCCGACGGCCTTCCTTGTGGATTAGCCAGGGATAGAAGCCGACTGCGGACAAGGGCTTGTCGCCGCCGTCGACGGCCCTGATGCGGGCCGTCCGCACCCCATCGAGCGTGAGCTCCACCGACCCGGGCAAATTCGCGGCCGGCACCCCTCCCTGTGCATTGTGCTGTTCGTCAATTCGACCGTATTCCGCGTAATCGAATCCCTGGCCCGACCTCAGCGCATAGATCCACTCGACTTTGGAGTCTGCGGGGACAAGGAGCTTGGCCGAGCCGTCGCGTCCAGTCTTCGTGTCAGCAAGGACCGCGAAGTTACCGGCGGCCTGGACCGCGGAGTCGGGTACGGGAACTCTGCTTGAATTCGCAACGTGGACCACGACCTCGCGTCCCGGCTTCAAGACGATTCGCGCCGGTGCTCGGGCCTCCGCATCGGTCAGGTTGTAAGCGTACTGAAAGCCGCCAATCGCGCGACCTGCGGGAGAGCGAGCAAGCAGGCTCACCCCATCGACTTGCTTGCGTGGGATCGTGATCGTAAACGACCCGTTCGCGGTGGTGGTCCCGCGAGCTTCCGTCACCATGAATGCATCGGCAATGACCTCGGCTCCTTGGACCGGCCGGTCGGCTTCGTCCACGACGACCCCGTGGACCTGCGTCCGTTTGAATGAGGATTCCCTGCCGGTCTCGGCCAGGGGGGACTTCGCGACAGCCGCGAGGACCTTGTCGTCGGCAGGTTGCCCAAATTGCTTTGTTCCAACGGCCCAAGCAAGGCCCGCCGTCAGGCAAGCACCGCTGCCGAGGGCGGCGACTGTGATGAGGATGAGTTTCAGCTTCGCAAGATAGAGCATCTTGAGTGTTCCCTTCGCCAGTGAGGAGGCGGCCAAGGGGACTGCCCCGGCAGCCGCCCCTCCGCCCGCGAATACCAATGAGAGGCGTACCGTGGAGTACAAGAGCGGCCCAGGTAAAGCGGCGTTAGCCGACTGCGTGAGAAGGGCCGAAATCGCGCCGGCGCCGAGCACGACGCCGCGTTTGGTCAATCGATCGCGCAGCAGCGTTCGGCCCCGGGCCAGCCGGCTGGATAGCGTTCCCTCGGGTAGGCCGAGCCGACGAGCTGCGTCCTGCCGCGACGCCCCTTCCAGCTCGCAGAGCAGAATGGCTTCGCGGTAACGTCGGGGCAAGCGGTCGATTTCCTCGTCGAGGATGTCAAGCAGGTCGCACCCTCCATCATTTGGTGCCGAGACGGCCCTGGATTCGTCCATCACTCCCCCTTCCCGCTGCCTCTGCTTGGCCGACCGCCGCCTTGCCTCCTGCGCCGTGCGAACCGCCACCCCGTAGAGCCAGGATTTCAGCCCCTCGACCCTTTGCAACGAACCAGCCTTCCGTGCCAGTACGAAGAAGACCGCCTGGAAAGCATCTTCCACGTCGGCCGCCCCCCCGAGCATCCGTCGGCAGACGCTCAGTACCATGGGCCCGTGCCTTTGAACGAGCGCCGCGAACGCATCCTCGCGATCCGAGCCAATGCTCCCGACGAACTGTTCCACGAGTTGCCGATCGGTCAGTCCGCCGACCGCCCCGAGCGAATACAATGCCCTGATTTGCCGGAGGCCCTGACCGGCCGATTCCCTGAACATGGATCAATCTCCCAGACTCGTGAACGCTCCTCTGCTCTATACTGACCGCGAGGAGTCCCGCGCGTCCGTAAGTTGAAGGAAATTTATCCGAGAGGGGAGTCGACGACGCGCGGCGGTCGGGATGAGTCATGCATGCAGCCGTTGGTGCAGTCGCAACTCGGTATGGACTTGGCGGCCGATTCGCTGTCAACTTGGCGACGCGACCCAAGCTTCGGTGCCGAACGATTTGAGCAGGGCGAACGGAATTCCGATGAGGAAGAGAACAATCGCAGGGGTTGCACAGGTTCTGCCGGAACTGACGGCCGCACGGGGGCGTCCGTCGTGGACTATAGCGGCGTTGGTTGCCGGGCCGCCCGCGCAGGCGAATAAGGAGAGGCTCATGCGGAGTCTGCGAAATTCCGTGGCCGTGTTCGGACTGTTGGCTGTGGCAGCGCCGTGGAGCATGGCGGCGGATTATAGCCCGAAAGACTTGCTCAAGTTCCGGCCGACGCAGATCGGAGTGGACTACGATACACCCGCCGATGCGGCCGCAATCGAGGCCTGCAAGGTAGAGTTGGTCACCGACGCGCAGAAGCGTACCGTCGGCTACGCGCTGCGGGACGGCCAAGGAAAGCTCCTCCGCCGGTTCATCATTACCAACGGCGGAAAGTACCTCAACCAATGGAGCTATTACCAGGACGGCTTCGAGGTGTATCGCGAGAACGATCTCGATGGCGACCGCACGCTCGATGAATGCCGCTGGCTCAATGGCGGGGGAACCCGGGTCGCCGTGATCAAGAGCGGCAAGATCACCGGTTGGAAAAGACTCTCGGCCGAAGAGGCCTCCAAGGTGATGGTTCAAGCACTTGTCGCTAGCGATCTGGGCTTGCTGGACTCGCTCATGGCCACCCCCGAGGAACTCGCGGCCGCAGCCGTGCCCAGAAACGTTGCAGACAAGATCACTGCCGGGGCAGACAAACGCGGCGAGGCGGTCGACGCCCTTCAGAAGTCTCTTACCGGCTGGACAGCCAAGACCGTCTGGAACCGGTTCGATGGCACCTTTCCCCATGTGATTCCGGCTGACCCGGCGGGCGGCCTGGAGAAGGACCTGGTGCTCTACGAGAACGCGGTGGTTTTCGCGGGCGGACCAGCCGGACAGGGGAGCTCGACCAAGACATCCTTCCTCCAGGTGCCCGAGATGATCAAGCTGGGCGAGACCTGGAAATTCGTCGAACTGCCCCGCGCCATTGGTCCCGAGAAGCCGGTTGTGGCCTCGACCAGCGGCATCCGCTCTGCTCTCTTCGACATCGCGGGCCCCGGACCGCAGCGTGACGAAGCGATGGAAAAAAACGTCAAAGCCCTGGCGGACTTTGATATCGCCAATGCCAAGCAACAGGTAAGCGGCGATAAGAAAGACCTCGCCCGGTTCCACGTCGGCCGGGTTCCCTTGCTCTACGCGATTGTCAAAGTGGCCAAGGACGTCGAGGACCAGGTCAACTACAGGAAGCAAATCGTCGACAGCCTGGTCGCGGCTTACCAGACAGGTGCCTACCCGAAGGGCCGGCAAGTGCTCGAAGGGATGATCGAAGAGGGGGGCAGGCTCGCATCGTATGCGGCCTACCGCCTGATCGGTGCTGACTTCGTGACGCGCAACGAGGAGCCCGGCGCCAACTTCCTGGCCAACCAGAAGAAGTGGATGGCCGAGCTCGAGGACTTCCTCACCAAGTTTGCGAAATCCGAGGAGGCCCCCGAGGTTTGGTTGCAGCTTGGCAGCTCCAACGAGTTCAACGCCGAGGAAGATAAGGCGCGGCAAGATTACACCAAGCTGATCGAGAGTTTCCCGGAGACTCCGGCCGGCAAGAAAGCCACGGGCGCTCTGCGGCGGCTCGATCTGGTGGGCAAGTCGATCGGCATCAAGGGCACGAGCTTGCAGGGCGAAACTGTGGACACGGCGCATTCTCGCGGCAAGTTCGTTCTGGTCGTGTTCTGGGCCTCCTGGGGCGGCCAATCGGTCCGCCGCGAGCTACCCGACCTCGTGCGGCTTTACGGCAAGTACCAGGGCAAGGGCTTGGAGATCGTCGGGGTCAGCCTGGACAACGAGCGTGGCGATCTGGAGGCTTACCTCAAGGAGCAGCCAATGGCCTGGCCCCAGATCTTCGAGCCAGGGGGAATCGACTGCCGGCTGGCGATCGAGTACGGCATCATCTCCCTGCCCACGATGTTTCTGATCGACGGTCAGGGCAAGGTTGTCAATCGCAGCCTGCGAACCGCGTCTGAAGTAGAACGCCAGCTCGACAGGCTGCTCTCCCAGAAGCAGCCGGGAGTGGCTTTGGGAGAACGTTGAGCCAACCCCGCGTCAACCAATTGATGACGCGCCCATCGTCAGTACCCGCCTAGGGCCGGCTCTTCTTGGAGATCGAGCATCGTTCTCCAGCAGGCCAGCCATGCGCCAGCCTGCCGCGCAAATACCCAAAGATCGCGGCCGACCGCACGGCAGACCGATCCGTCGCGCTCATAAATCATCTCGAATCTAAAGCTTGCCACAGCCGTATCGGCGATCAAATCGACCCGGTGATCATGCTCGTGATACGAGACGATCCGGGCACTCTGGCAGAAGTCCACGAACCCGGCGATGAATGCGTCACGGCCCGTGGCCCGCCCCGCGAAACCCGGAAACACCATGGTAATCTCGGGATGGACAAGCTCTCCAATGTCTTGTGGGCGACCATCGAGCCAGGCTCTGTTGATCCTGCCGAGGGCCTCGCTCACTCGCTCGGACTCGGTTGGCATGATTCGTGGGCTCCCTTTCGCGGAATTCCGTGGATCGGTTTTGCCGACAAGCCATCAATCTCTTCCGTTGCAAGAGTGCATCGGATAAGATCCGTTCCAATCAACGACAAAAGTCAGAGATCTACGTCCGGTTCTTCTACGCGTGGCGAGCGTTGGTGGTGTGATGACAATCGTACCAGTTCTCAAGCGTGAGCTCATTGCTCTTGCGCGGTCAGGAGGTGAACACGCGAGCCGGTCTTTTTTCGCGGTGGTGATGCTCGGGAGCATGCTGGGGACGTTCACGGTCTGGTATCACTGGGCAGCCGAGCAGGCCACAAACGACTTCATGGCCTTGGTCGCGGAACGAGTCTTTCTTAATAACTATAGTTTTACATGGTATTGTGTTAGTCACAGTCATGAGTCAGACGGCGACGTGTATCGCCGTTGAGAAGGACCGTCGAACGCTCGATTTCCTGCTGGCCACCCGCTTGAGCAGCACGGAAATTGTTGTCGGCAAACTGGCGGCTTACATGCTCGTGTTCCTGGGAACCCTGGCCGCCGGTCTGCCGATCATGCTGCTGCTGAACCAGTTGGGTGGCGTGGACGGCAGGCTCATCCTCACGGCTTACGCGGGCATCGTCGCGACAGGTTTCTGGCTCGCTGCGTTCTCGATTTGGTTCTCGGCCACGGCTCCAGACAGCCGCCGCGCTCTGGGTCGTGCAGTTTCTGTGCTCATGTGCCTGGTTTTTGGGGCCGTTCCTCGTCGTGTTCCTCTTGCCGCGAGCGGGTGTCCGCCTACCGGATTGGCTGCGTGCCGCCAACGCATGGCTCCTGGCAAGTAGCCCCGTTAGCCTCTTGACGAAGTGGCCCAGCCTCGTTGCCGGAATGGGATTGATCGATTCAGTCGCCTGGATGTGCGGCCTGCAATCCACAGGAGCCGCAATCTGCCTGTTCGGGGCAATCGTGCGGTTACGTCCCGCTTACAGAGACGCCGCATGCGCCGCGGATCGCACGGCCGATTTTCGACATCGGATTCACGTCTCCTGGCGATTGCGGACAAGGCCGCCGGTTGGCGACGATCCCATCTTCTGGCGAGAGCGGTACACGAATCGCTCGCGGGGGCTGGCGAGACTGCTCGATCTTCTTTGTCTATCTCGGAATCGCGGCGGCGATTTCGTACTCGACGTGGCTCTTTGCCAAACCAGCGCTGATGGAGGTCTGGAATCATGGTTACACCTCGGGATTGACCAGTGGCGAACGGCCCGAATTCAATCTGTTCGTCCGGTTCTTCCCGAGTTCGGGAACTGGATTGGCGGCCGATCAGTCGAGAATTGATTTTAATATCTTCCTGCGATTCCTCACGGTGTTTTTCTTCCTTATTCCTGGTCCCCACGGCCGCTGGCTTGGGCGCCAGCGGAATTGTCGGCCGAGCGATCACGCGAGACCTGGAGCAGTCTGCTCGCCACGCCGCTGACTGCTCGTGACATCCTGTGGTCAAAGACGCTCTCAGCTTTCTGGCGACTTCGTTGGATCGCCGGCGCGGTTATCGTGCCGTGGACCCTCGGACTGCTTGCCGGGGCGATCCACCCACTGGGGTTCGTGCTCAGCTTGCTGCTCCTGTTCTCCTGGACATGGTTCGGAGTTGCCTGGGGGATGCTCTGCGCGGTCAAGACAAGTGTTGCCGAACTGGCCACGATTCCAGGCATAAGCCTCGCCTATCTCTTGATCGCAACCGCGGTGCTCCCATTCCTGGTTCCCGCCGGCATCAGCTCTATGCTCCTCGGTTCGGGTTCATCGCCGTTTGTCCTCTGGCTGGCCGAGTTTTCCTATCGGGACCTGCGTAATGCAATGCAATACACGGCCTATCCACACTTGCGGTGGATCGGGATTGGGACCGGAGAGGGGCCGTTACGTGTTGCAGCGACTTGCTCGATCGGGATCGTCGCCCCTGCGCTGGGTGGGTTTTTCATCTGGCAATATGCCAAGGCCCATTTCGATCACCTGGTCGGCCGCCCGTGGAGGGAAGATCCGGCCGACGTGGTTGACGTGGCAGCGAAGCCGGCGCGGGCTGGATTGGCGTGAGGTCGCAGGGTGACAGCTTTGCCTGATCCCACGCCCGGTTTCCCCGTCCGCATTGTCCCCCCGCCGCCGGCCGGATTATCCTGTCATTACGCGGCCGAACCAAGGTGAGTGCTGCTTGACCATCGAAAGGACCGTCTTCGATGCAGGTTCTGGCGTGTCTGAATGGAGAGATCATGCCGGTGGAGGAGGCCAAGGTCTCGGTCTGGGACCGAGGTTTCGTGTTTGGTGACTCGGTCTACGAAGTCTTCCGGATGTACCAGGGCCGGTGCTGGCTGGAAGTGGAGCACCTGGCCCGGCTGGAGCGAAGTCTCAGGGAATTGGATTTCGCCCCTCATGACCTGACCCGGCTTATGGAGCGGGCCTACCAGACGATCAAGGCCGGCGGGATCGAAGAAGGCACCCTCTACGTCCAGATTACTCGCGGCATGGCACCCCGGTCGCATCCATTTCCGAAGCCGCCAGTTCGGGCCACCGAGGTGATCATCGTTCGACCTTACGACGATGGCCCGACCGCCCGGCTGCGCCAGACGGGTGTGCCGATGATCAGCCATCCCGACTTGCGGTGGAAGCGGTGCGACATCAAGTCGACCAATCTGCTGGCGAACGTACTGGCCATCGAAACGGCCCACCGCGCGGGAGCTTACGAAGCGGTATTGATCGACGCGCAAGGGTTCGTGACCGAGGCGACCCACACGTCCCTGCTCTGGGTGCGACAGCGACGACTCGAGGGCACTCAGGAGGGGCACGGGATCTTGCCCGGAACGACCCGCCAGCTTCTTCTCCGATTGATCGGCTCGCTGCAGATTCCGTTCGTGAGCAACCAGGTGACCCTGGAGGAACTGAAGGCCGCGGACGAGTTGATTCTGGTGGGTACCACGACCGAGGTGGTGCCAGCAGTCGCGGCTCGATGGCGTCCCAATCGGTTCTGGCAAACCCGGGCCGGTCGCCCAGCGACTCCATCGGGCCTATGAAACGGCCGTGCGTGAATGGCTGGAGAAGTCTGGCTCTCGACCGTCCCCCGGCCGCGCCGGTGCTGGGAGGCTGAATGAGCGCGGCAGAGACGCTTGACGACCATCCGTATGACGCTCACATGCGCCGTGACCCGATGCATGACGCGGGAATCGGGATCATCTTCCTGACCGAGCTGCCGGCTCATTCCGCCGAAGGTTTTATTGCCCCCATCGTCGCCTGGTTGCAGGCCGCCGGTCGTACCGTCGCTGTTCGAATCGTCTGCGCTCGACGGCCGCGCCGCAAGGCTGAACGACGCGGTCCGAGCCGCCCTTGATGATCTCTCGCTCCCCCTCGTTCTGATCACGACGGCCGTCGAGCCCTGGTCGCCGGCTCACCTTGAGCCGCTCCTCGATGCCATCGACCGGTGCGACCACGTCATCGGCAGAAGGCCTGCGGGTACCTGGCGGCGGATCAGGCGCTGGATCGCCTGCTCGGCTCGGCGTCTGATCTTCGCGGTTCCCGTGCTTGACGTTCATTCGCCCTGCCGGCTCCATCGCGCCGAGAAGCTGGGGGCCATCCCAATGCAATCCGGGTCCTCGTATCTTGACGTCGAAATCCTGGCCAAGGCGACATTTCTCGGCCACCTGCTCAATGAAGTGGACGTACCGCCGCTGGCGGGCTGGGTCGTGCAAAGAGGTAGGTGGAGCGATCGAAGCGCGGTCCTGCGGCACCCGGATTTCCGGCCAACCGCCCTGTCTGCGCACTCAGTTCCAGCGGAAGATGCGCAGGGCCAGATAGAAAGTGCCTATGGCCCAGGCCGAGAGGATCGCGATCGCCTTGAGGATGTCGTGGTGGAGCAGTCCGGCGCCCTCGAGCACAACCAGGCGAAGCGCGCTGACGAGTTGGGTCAAGGGGAGGCGCCTGGATGAACGGCTGGGCATCTTGCCGAAGTTCTCCGTGGCGAAAAAAACTCCGGAGAGCAAATACATCGGCAGCATGACCAGGTTCATGAGTCCGCTGACTGTTTCGGTGGTCGTGGCCCGGCTGGCGACCAAGAGCCCAATGCCCGCGAAGGCCAGGGCGCCGATGACGTCGATCAAAAAAAAGACTAGCAGATTGCCGCGAATCGGCATGCGAAAGGCGAGCGCACCGAGTAACAGCAAGATCGAGACGTCGGGAATCAGGAACGTCAACCGAGAGGCAAGGACCGCGCCAGAAAATCGCGCCTGGGCATGGGTGTTGCAATGAAGCATTTCAGCAGCTTGCCGATCCGCAGGTTGACCAGAAAGAAGCCGATTCCCCAGAGCCCACCCCCCATGGCGTTGACCCCGATGAGGCCGGGGATCAGGCGATCGATGTAGCGTGTTCCGGGCTCGGTGATCTGAATGTCGCGGGGCTGACGCGGATTGACCCGGCCGGCAGTCTCCTGCAAGAGATCGTCGATCACCTGCCGTGCGGCGGCCGCTTCGGGTCGAGTGGGGTCATAGCGGTAGGACCACGACGTTTGGTCGCTGGGAATGATCTCCAGGACGGTCTTGCCCGTGTTGAGCCGGTTGTCAGCCTCTTCCGGCGCCGAGACCTCAAGAGCGACCGGCGGCAGGATGACGCTCTTGAGGTCGCCCGGCGAGCCTTTCGCCGCGGCGAGCCGGTCGTTGTAGTTGCTGATCGCCTGCTCGATGGGCGCGGAGAAGGGGCCCTTGACCAGGTCGACCTGGATGGGTGCCGGGGGGCGGCTCTGGAATGCATATCCCAGCACAACGGCCAGCACCGTCGGGAATCCGTACACCCAGAAGATCCGCGCAGGCTGCCGCCAGAACTCGCGGAGGCGGGCGCGATAAAGCTGAAAGAAAGGAGAATTGGGAAGCATCGCTGGTTCTCAAGGTGGTGATGATGTAAGGATTATTCCCCGAGAGGAAATTCGGCTCTCGGCAAGGATGTTCAAGCTGAGGGGCGACCCCGGTTCCTGCACCTCCTGCCACCCAGATTGAAGGCGCGCGTCTCCTCCACCCCGTCGTCGCGCAGATGGCGCCCAGTCAGCGACACGAAAACATCCTCGAGGCTGACGTGGCGGGTAGTCAATCGGGCCAGCGGCCGTTTCAGGCTATCGAGTTCGTCAAGCAGGGCCGGTATGGCTCGATGGGGCTCGGCAACCGTTAGTGCATAGCCCTCGCTCTCGACCCGGGCCGTGAGAACCGAATCCAGGCCGGAGAACACCTCGGGCTCGAGCGGTGGCCCGTCGCCGTCGATCGCGAACTCGACAATGTGGTCGCCGCCCAGCCGGGCGATCAGTTCGCGTGGTGAACCCAGCGCGATGATTTTGCCCTGGTCGATCACGGCAACACGATCGCAAAGCCGTTCGGCCTCGTCCATGTAGTGAGTGGTCAAGAGGACGGTTCGATCGCGGTCGCGAAGATCCCTGATGACTTCCCAGAGCTGGCGGCGTGACTGGGGATCGAGGCCCGTCGTGGGCTCGTCCAGGAAGAGCACCTCGGGATCGCCGACCAGGGCGATCGCCACGGCCAGCCGCTGCTGCTGGCCGCCGGAAAGCTGCTCGATCAGAGAATTGGCTTTGCCTTCAAGGGATACGCGGGTGATGGCGTCGTCAACGGCCAGGCCCGCGCGGTAGAAGCTGCGAAAGACGATGAGCAGCTCCCGCACCGTTTCCTTGTCTGGAAATCGAGTCTCCTGCAGAGTCACGCCGATTCGTTCCCGGATCGAGGTCTCGTCGCTGGCCCATTGCATCCCCAGGATCTCGACCTCTCCCGATGTCGGCTGATTGAGTCCTTCGAGGATCTCGACGGTGGTCGTCTTGCCCGCTCCGTTGGGGCCAAGCAGGCCAAAGCACTCGCCCACCGAGATCTCCAGATCGATCCCGTCGACCGCGTGGACCGGTCCGTCGCGGCCCGGGTATTGCTTGTGCAATTCCTTGACGCGAATCGCTCGATCACTCATGGAAATCGTGTCTCCAGTCAGGCCCGAATTCCTCTGGCCGGATATTCAGATCACCAGTCCATCGCGCACGACGGCTCCCTTCGGAATGACGGTGACGCCGTCGCGGATCACGTGGGTGGCCGTCTCCTCTGAGTCAACGATGCCTGTATCGTTGATGATCCTGACATCGCGGCCGATTCGAGCGTTCTTGTCGATGATGGCCCGCTCGAGCACCGAGCCGGCACCAATGCCCGCACCCGGCCGCCCCAGCCGCGCGTTCTCAGCCATCTGATGAGTCTGCTCGTAATAGTCAATACCCATAAGGTAGGAATCTCGAATGGTCGTGTTCGCGCCGATGATCGAGCGGACGCCGATGACGGAGTTCTCGATTGTCACTCCGCGCCCGATGATGCAGCCGTCGCAGATCAGGCTGTTCTTCACGGTGGCGCCTCCCAGCCGGGAGCACGGCAGATAACGAGGCCGGGTAAAGATCGGTTGCTCGCCGTACGTGAAATCGAAAGACGGCTCGTCGCGTGTCAGGTCGATGTTGGCCTGATGAAAGGCGCCCACGGTTCCGATATCTTCCCAGTAGCCGTCGAACAGGTGGGCCTGAACACGGTGGTTGGCAATCGTCTGGGGCAAGATCTCGTGGCCGAAGTCGGTCGCATCGCTTGATTCGAGCAGCTCGATCAAGGCCCTGGCGTTGAACAGGTAAATGCCCATACTGGCCAGGAACGGTCGGCCGCCGGCCTTCAGACCCAGCTTCTCCAGCCAGGCAGTATCCGTCCGGACACGGTTGAGCTTCTCCTGTGTCTTGGGCTTCTCCTCGAAGTCGATCACCTTGCCGTCGGCCTGGATGCGCATGATGCCGCAAGACCGTGCTTCGGCCTCGGCGACGGGCAACGCGGCGATGGTGACAACCGCCTTGTGCTCGACGTGAGTCCGGATCATCTCCTGAAAATTCATCCGGTAGAGCTGATCACCAGAAAGAATTAATACGTAATCATAGGGTTTTTCAGTGAAATAGGGAATGTTGCGGCGCACGGCATCGGCGGTTCCTTGGTACCATGACTCGTGCTGCATCGTCTGCTGAGCGGCCAGGATTTCCACGAAACCCGCGGAGAACGGATCAAACTTGTACGTATTGTAAATGTGCCGATGCAGGCTAACTGAGTTGAATTGCGTAAGCACGAAGATGCGGTTCAGTCCGGAGTGGATGCAATTGGAGACCGGTATATCGATTAGCCGATACTTCCCGGCAATTGGCACGGCTGGCTTGCTTCGTGACCTGGTCAGCGGAAAGAGACGTGTGCCCCGCCCTCCGCCCAGGATCAGCGAGACGACCCGAGGCATGAATCCTCTCCTTCACTTGTCTTCCAGGGAAAGGCCCTCGATTCATGATGGCGAAAGCAACCAGCACGTTCTTGGCCTCTACTTAGCCCATGTCATCCTACACGAGCGGTGGGGCAACGGCGATATGACCTCTGTAATGGCAGGCGCAGCACTCTCTCACTGGGCGCTGCCGCCGCGCGGCCGGCCTGAGTTTGTACGGGCGGGCCAGGTACGCGGCGAGTACGAGGACCGAGGCCCCGAACTTTCCAGAGGTGAAAATTCACCAACCGCGCGACATATTCGACTCGACGGCCTTGCGGGCGCCCTCAAGATCGGTGCCGGTCGCCTGCATGTACAACCTCACCGCGTGCAGCTTGTCACCAGACGCCCGGGCCAGACAATCGCGAGCGATCTGGCATGGGTCGGAATCAACCTGAATGCCCAGCAGCTTCTTCGAGATCACCCAGGCGTCCCGGGGACGGTGGGTCACGTGGAGGATCTCCTCGGCCGGATAGTTTGTGACCGCGAACGATCGAGCCGCATCCGCGTCCTCCGCGCATGCGATCATGATATGGGACGTGGTTTCAACCTCAAAAAGAGGCATTTGACAGACCCCTTTCGTCGCCAGAAGCCCGACAGAATCAAATCCAGTTAGGCGGCTCCCCGCCGTCTCGGAACGGGTTCCTATTGATGGGATGGTACTACGCGGGAAGTGTCGGGTCAAAGGGGACGGCCAGATCAACTTCGAGGGGTACCGTGGTGTAGACTAACATCATGGCTTGCGAAACCGGGGCCGGCGCGGTCGAATTAACCCTTTGTGACTCCGGTCACGGCAGGTGGGGTTCTTTATGACGTCCAGGCCGACAATTCGGCCGGTCTTTTAATTTCAAAGTTCGACTCGACCATGTCAGAGTCCGCGCTTGAGTTGTTCCGTGATGCTTGCGGCTTGCGTGCCCCTCTGGCCCTGGAATGCCAGGATTCCAGCGGGACGACGCTGGGGGCTTACACCCATCAATTTGACTGCCCATTTGCGCTGATCGGCCGAGACCCTCGGTCGGACGTGGTTCTGCACGGAGCGGAGGTCAGCCGGAATCACGCGTTTTTCCAGGTCGTGTCTGGGCAGGTGTTCTGCATCGATCTGAACAGCCGCAACCAGTTGCTGTGGGAGGGCGAGACCGAAAAACGAGCTCGCGGCTGGCTTGATCCGGGGCTCTCGGTTCGGATCGGCCCGTATGCGATTCGCCGGGTGGGGGCTGATCTGTCGCTGAATCGCCCCTGGTCATGCCCGGACCCTATGGTCGTGGCTGCCAGCGAGGATCCCCGAGCACCTTCGCTGCCACATGCGGCACTGGACTTGCCGATTCGCATTGGTGAGGGACAACCCTGGTGGATGGACAGCAGACTCGCCCTGGTCGGTCGCTCTGAATCGTGCCAGATCATGCTGCGCGATCCGAGCGTTTCGCGGTTCCACGCCGCGCTTGTGCGTACCTCGAAAGGAGTCTGGGTCGTAGATCTCAATGCGCGCGAAGGGGTTGTGATCAACGGGATGAGATTGAAGTGGGCCTGGCTCGACGACGGGGATACCTTGCGCATCGGCCAGTTCACATTTATTCTGCGTTACCAGACCGTTCCGGAACAGATAAGTCGACGAGATGTGCCGCTGGAAGCAGGGGCTCGCCCGTCCGATTCAAACACGGCCGTTCATCACGGCCAGGCTTCCACGACGCTCGCGGTTCGATCGAGCGGAACTCCCGCGACCCCCGCCAGTGTTCTGAAATCTTCGCCCGCCTTGATGCCGGACGTGCTCGTTCCCGAAAGAGCCGCCGAATGGGATCGCGGTCTCCCGTTGCCCCATGAGCAGCAGTTCGCCATGTGGCAGCAGCAGATGCGGATGATGGAGTCGTTTCATCAAGACATGATATTGATGGTGCAAATGTTCATGGCAATGCACCGGGAACATCGTGTCGCCATTCGCGAGGAGCTCGACAGGGTTCAGAAGCTCACCAGGAAATTGAGCGTTCTGCAACGTCAACTGACGCTGACGGAGGGATCGGCCGGAGAGGATCGCTCTGCCAACACAAAGCCGCCAGAGCCAGAAGTTGGCAAGTCAAGACGCTCGAGTCGCAACGGCAAGCAACTCGAACAGGGCTTGAAGCCACCCAGCAACGAACCCTCCCGCTCAAGGATATCCCGCCCCGCCCCCCGAGGCGAGCCGCTCTAACAGGGCAGGCGCCTCGAAGAGCGCCGGCACCGACAATACCCAGAGCGCCGGCCGATCCAAGGCGCGACCTGTCAGCCACGCCGATCTCCATTCTCAACTCACGCAGCGGATCACGGAACTTCAGCGCGAGCGACAGACCTACTGGCAGCGAATCTTAAGCTCCATCACCAAGTAAACCGAGAGCACACTTTAAACGACTCATGCGTTTGGTTCAGGCGGCCGGAGGTTCAGCGAGGCTCGCGGGAGGGTTTGCGTGACTACGGTCGCCTTGACCGCTCGGTCACACCGCGCCGTCAGGGCGCCAGCCGTTCCAGTTCGCGGCCGATCTCGGTCATCAGCGGGGCGATCAGTTCCGCGTCGAAGCCGAAGCGGGCACCCGCGGCGCCGAACAACTCCGGCAACGGGCGCGAGCCGCCCAGGGAAAGGGCGCTGCGATAGTCGGCGACGGCACCGGCAAGATCGGTCAGGCCCCGCCGCCAGAGTTGCAGGGCGCCAAGCTGAGCAATGCCGTATTCAATGTAATAAAACGGATAGAGGAAGATGTGCAATTGACGATGCCAAGAATGGTCGCGTGCCTCCTCGTATCCGGTCCAGTCGACGATCCCGCCGAACCGGTCAATGAGTGACCGCCACTCCGCTCGGCGGTCATCCCTTGTGTGGTCGGGATGGGTGTAGATCCAATGCTGGAACGCATCGACCGTGGCGATCCAGGGGAGGATGAGCACAATGCCTTCCAGCAGCTTGCGATTGGAGCGGTCGGCCTGTGCCCGGTCGTAGAAGGGATCGAGGTTGCGAGCGCCGAAGAGCTCCATGGTCATGGAGGCCACTTCGCAGAATTCGAGCGGGCTTTCGCGGTAAGCGGCCAGCGGTTCGCCGCGGCTGGCCAGGGTGTGGAAGGCGTGGCCCCCCTCGTGAAGCAGGGTTCTCACGTCGCCGTCCAGGCCAACGGCATTCATGAAGATGAACGGCAGACGGTCGTCCTCGAATGTGGTCTGATAGCCTCCGGGCGCCTTCCCTTTGCGATTGGCCAGATCGAGCAATCCCTGGGACCGAAGGAAGGCGAACTGCGCCCCGAGGTCCGGATCGATGTCGCGGAAGATCGTCTCGGCCCCCTCGGCCAGCCGGTCGACATCGGCGAATGGCTTCAGGGCGGGCCGGCCCAGCGGATCGACGGCGGTGTCCCAGGGACGCAGGGACGAGACGCCAAGCGTCTTGCTGTGCTCTTGCTGGATCTTCCGGGCCAGTGGCACCACGACCTGCTCCACGGCGGCATGAAAGCTGACCGCGTCTTCGATGCCGTAATCGAATCGCTCGCGCTGCCGGAACGCAAAATCAACGTAGCTGGAAAACCCGGCCTCGCGTGCGACCTCGATCCGCAGGGCCATCATCTGGTCAAACAGATCATCGAGTGCGTCCTTGTCTTGAAGCCGTCGGCCGGCCGCGAGCTCCCAGGCGGTCTGGCGGAGGTTACGATCGGTTTCCTCCAGGAAGGGAGCCATCTGGGCCAGGGTTCGCTCCTGGCCTTCGAACGTGACGGTCATGGCACCCATCGTTTTTTGGTACTGCTGCTCCAGTTCCGCCAGGCGAGTCTCGCGGGGGATGTTCGCCTCGCGGTAGAGGGCGCGGCGGTTTTCCTGGGCGCGGTTGAACACGGCGTAGCGTCTGGCGTCGAGCTCAGCTCGAAACGGAGAATCGAGATAGCGGTTGCGGACCTCATTCTGAAGGGGCTTGAGCTGGGGCTCGATATCGCGGATGTAACTGAGGTACGCGGCCTCGCGCTGGGGGTCGTCCGTCTGACAGGTCATGGCGACGTAGCGCTCAACTCCCTCCTGTCCCACCGCCGAGTTCAGCTCTCCCGCCGCGACCAGCCACCGCTGCAGGTCAGCGGCCGAGGCAATGGGCAACGCCAGGAGCCGCCGATACCAGGGCTCAATCTCTTCCCAGGTCTTGAGGTCGACCTTCTCGGGCAGCCATTCGTGGGGGAATTTCTCGGGAATGTAGTTCGCCATTGCCATTGCTTGCGCCCGTCTAGAACGGCAACCAGGAAACAAGGCAGCCGCAAGGCTCTCGCCAGGCGGCCTGACCCGCGCGTCGCGGTTGCCAGGTCAAGGTATCACAGCCTGGACCAGCCAGGCTCCGATAAAGAGCCACATCGACATGATCGTGGTGGCGATGATCAGCACCAGCGTGGTCGCGGCCAAGGCCTGTCCGTGCTCGAAGAGACCCCGTGCCATGCCAATTGCGCCGATCGTCTGAAAGAGCGCCAGCACTGCGGTGGTGCCCAGGACAACCTCGCCCAGTGCCGTGACGAAAACAATCAGCGCGATCCTGCCCACTGTATCGCGAACGATGGCCAGCAGAATGCCCAGAACAAGAATCAAGACGACGAGGTGCCAGAGCCGCATTGTGACAGTTCGCCCTGATGATTCGGCAATTGCCGTTCTCGTGTCCTTGACGTCACATGATTCCAAGGAACCGGGGCCCGATCGCCTGCCCTGGTCGCCGCGTGCCCCTCAGGACGAGACACACATAACTGGGGTTCATTCTACCAGGCCCCCATCGCATCGTCTGCACGAAGCCAGCGAGCTGGCCGTGGGCCGGAGGGTCATTGAGTCGTCGGCTCTGGTCAGTTAAGAGTGGGAGTGACGAGCGGGTCGCTTCGCCAGATCGCGCCTGTTTGCTTTCGCATTCGACCCGGAGGTCAGCCGGCCCGCACCAGGAGATCGACCGCCCATGAGACCCAGCAGCCAGAGCCAGACCACTTACCGATTCTCGTTTGGCCCGTGGAACATCAGCACGGGCGCCGACCCGTTCGGACCAGCCGTCCGCCAGGAAATGGAGTACGCCCGCAAGCTCAGGGCTTACAAGGAATTGGGCTTTGACGCCGTGCAGTTCCACGACGACGACATCGTGCCGGCCGACCTCGATTGGCCGAGTACCCAACGAGGCGTGGCCGACGTCAAGAAGATCCTCGACGGCGAGGGGCTCTTCGTCGAGATCATCGCCCCACGGCTCTGGGAAGATCCACGGACCATCGACGGAGCCTTTACGTCGAATAACCCCTCCGACCGGCAGTATGCCCTCGATCGAGCCCGGCGGTGCGTCGATATCGCTCGGCAGATCGGCTGCAAGAACTATGTGCTCTGGCTGGCTCGAGAGGGATCGTACATCCGCGAAGCCAAAGACGCGAAGACGGGCGTTGCTCGGATCGTCGATGCCTGGAACACCATCCTCGAGCATGACAAGGAGATTCGAGTCCTGGGTGAAGCCAAGCCCAACGAGCCGATGGACCAGGCGTACCTGCCGACCGTCGGGCACATGATGGCGATCACTTACAAGACCAGCGACCCCGACCGATCCGGAGTTCTGATCGAGAGCGCCCACTCGATCCTGGCCGGCCTTGACCCGGCCGACGACATGGCCTTCGCTCTTTACCACGGCAAGCTCTGGAGCGTTCATCTTAACGACCAGAACGGCCTGAAGTACGACCAGGACAAGGTCTTCGGCTCGGTGGACCTGCGCCGGGCGTTCAACCAAGTTTGGGCTCGAGAAGAACGGCTACGGGCAGAACGGCGAGTGTGTCGGACTTGACGTCAAAGCCATGCGGACCACGGTCTTCGAGGAGTCTCTGTATCACCTGGCACACTCGCGCACTATGTTCCTGAGATTGCTGGATGTGGTGCGCTCACTCGATGTCGCCAAGGTCGAGACGTTCCGACAGAATCGCCAGTACGAGCAGCTCGAGATGTTGATCCTGAACACCCTTATGGGCAAGGCCGGCTAAAGGTTTTGTCGCGCGGTGTAGTGAACATTTTCCTTGAGCACCCGCGCTCGATCCAGCGGAAGATAATCTTGCATTACTTGTCCTGCGGGGTTTTGTCCCGAGGCCTCAGGCACCAGTGGATGGTTTCCAGCTCGGAGAGGCCCCCGGGGATCGGCTCGGGGTGAACCCACGTGGCAGCCAGACGCTCATACATTCGGTGTAACAAGGTAGTTCTGACGGGATTGAATTGAGCGTCGCCGCTGACGTCGATCGTCTCATTTGGGTCGTTCGTCAGGTCGAACAGCCTTTGATATGGGCCCGACAGCGGAGTTCCGGATTCCAGGTGATCTTTGCGCTCGCGGCGGCCGGAGCCGACGATCAGTTTAAACCGGTCGGAGCGAACCATCGCCTCCTCACTCTCGTTGTACTCGCTGAAGACGACGTCGCGGCCCTCGGCCATCGGCTTCCCCTCAATCAAGGGAGTCAGGTCGATGCCCTGCAAACCCGATGGCTCCGGGACGCTGAGCAAGTGGCAAACTGTCGGAAACAAATCGACAAGCTCGACCATGTCGTGAATGCGCTTGCCCTGCGGTAGATAGCCAGGCCAACGCATGATCAGCGGCACGCGGACGGCCGGTTCATACAAGCAATTCTTTTCGACCCGACCGTGCTGTCCCAGCAGGTAGCCGTTATCGCTGAGGAACACGACCAGGGTGTCCGAACCCAGGCCTCTGTCTTCGAGGGCCTGAATCAGGCGGCCGGTCTGGAAATCCATGAACGAGAGCGATGTGTAGTAAGCGGCTTGGATCCCGCGCAAGTCGTCGTCGGTCAGGTCGTGAAAGATCTTGGGCTGCTCCTGGCGATCAAGCTCCGAGGTCGGCGGAACGGCAAATTGACTGGGAAGGTACCGTCCCCTCCACTCGCGTGGAAAGCGGAACGGGGCATGCGGATCGTAGAAGCCGACGACCAGGGCAAAGGGCTTCGCGCGATCCTGGTTCATGTATTCGATGGCCTGGTCCACGAAAAAGGCCGATTCCATGGCGTCGGCGGGCAGCCCATGATCTTCATTCCGGGCATTTAGCCATACGGGGGCCGGGTCGATGAAGGGCCGCCATTCCCTGCGCCGGTCGCCACCAGGCGGTGGATGTTGTTGCAGGTGAGTGAGCCATTGGGCCACGTCGATGCGCGTGTCAAACCCATGGCGCGATGGACCATTGAAATGCATCTTGCCGATGGCAGCCGTCCGAAAACCCAGACTGCCCAACCAGCGCCCCAAGGTGAGAGCTCGCTCGGGAAGTTTGGTTTCCAGCCGGGTAACCCCCGTGGCGTGGGGAAGCATCCCGGTGATGAATGACTGCCGGCTGGATGTGCATAGCGGGGAATTGCAGAATGTCCGCTCGAAAAAAACACCCTGTCTGGCCAGCGCATCAAGGTGGGGTGTGGCACCGCGCCGGTCGCCCGCGGCGCCGAGGCAGAAACCGGACTGGTCGTCTGAGATAATGACCAGGAGATTGGGGACTGTGCGAACTGGCGGTCCAGCGCGGGCTTGGAGCAGCCCGGAGAACTGCCAGAGTCCAAGAAGAAATAGGCCGCCAACCAGCGCGGCAAACGCGGTTCGTCCGGATGGAGGTTGCTTTCTTCGCGTGGTTGTGCCAAGCAAGCCCGGGGCTCTTTATCAATCTCTTGAGTGCAATCAACGTGCGTGAAGGCGGCGTCAATGATGTTCGTCCGGAAGATCGCTGCTCGTGATTTGAGCCCCCGAAATCTTCTATCATCCCGCCAACAAGCCGGTCAAGCTCAAGCGCGGGGCTCTTTGATCCTCGAGACAGCTTTGCCCTGGTTCGAGCGATTACTTGGGGTGGCACATTGCGAGCAGCCAGACTTGAACCAGGTTCACCCGAGCTGAGAAAGGCAAACGACGTCATAATTCAAAAACATAACCATATCGTCCAATTAATCATCCCTTGCGCCGCAGACGATGCAGCACGGCAGGCCGGCGAGGATCGATTCCCTGGAATTCCGCGGCCGCCCAATTCGTCCCTGGTTCGGGTAGCGTGACAGATGAGAGATTGCCGCCTCGAACTTTCCGCCCTGTACCCTCGACCGTTTCCGTAGCCGATTACTCTTGCAGATTCATCGAGCGTTTCTTCGGCCCCAGGGAGAGCGCCATCCAACAGTTTTCGTGCCGCGAGCGCAACTTCTCTAACTTCTGGTGGGTAGTTAGCCAAGAACGTCTCGATTTCTTTTGGGCTCGGCATGCAGACACTCGAACTTCTCGGCCGGGCTCTCGCCGGCCGTCGTTTTCACTTGAGGAGGTTGAGACGGAGCACATGATGCTGGGCCACAGATACACACGGGTCTGGCGAACCTCGAATACACGAGTTCTCGCCCCACTCGGCGTCAAGCCGCGAGGGCCGTACGGCGACGACGCGAAAGCCGACGAGGTCGTTGGTACAAGAGAGTGGGTGGTCCCCAGACCTCCCTTTCACCTCGTTGATCCTACCCGACGGCGAGCGGATCAGGGCTTCGTCGGGATCACCGGCAGGACAACGTGCGACGGATGATCCCGATCGTGGAAGATCGTCTGCTCTGCGGTCTTTAGCTCGGCCGATTGGCCCAGCGGCGCACCGGTGTTGGGATTGCGGTCGTACTTCGGAAATGCGCTTGAGGCGATTTCCACGCAGATGCGATGCCCCTTCTTGAACACCTGGCTGGTGTTCCAGCAGTCAATGTCGTAGGCGTAGACCCGACCGGGATCAATCAGCGAAGGCCGATCCATACCTTCGCGGAACCTGGCGCGGACCATGCCGTCGCAGAGCCGCTGGGCGAAGCCGTTGGGCCAGACATCGAGCAGCTTCGCCATGAAGTCGGTGTCGGACGCTGACGAGGCGGCATAAAGGCGGACGCGCACCGGCCCGGTGACCTCGGCCTCTTCCGCCAGCGGCTCGGTGCTGTAGACGAGCACATCGTCGCGGCGCTCCACCGGGCGGTAGTCGTCCGGACCGCCGATCTGCGCGAAGGTCGGATCGGTAATAAACGGCACCGGCCGCTCGGGGTCATAGCAGTAACGGTCGAGCGGCTCGTCGGAAGGAACTGCCGTCGCAATCGAGCCGTCGCCGTAAAAGCTGTTGGCCCGGCCGCTGCTATGGAAGAAGTACTTCACAAGCTTTGCCCGCGCCGGCGGCCACTCGTGTTCGTCGCGCCAGTGGTTGGCCCCCATCACGAAAATCCGCACCGGCGGCTCGCTCATCGAGCCCGGCATCGATACCCTTGAGCCAGTGGTCGTACCAGCGCAGCAGGATGCCGGGAAGGTCGAGCTTGGCCGAAGAGCCGAAGTCGACCTCGCCGAGCTTCGTCGGCTGTGCCGTGACGCCGTGCGGCCACGGACCCATGAGCAGCTTCTGTGACCGGCGAACCTCCTCGGTCGCGCCGTGGGCCACCATCCCGGCGAAGTTCAGTGGGGTCCCTACCTGCTCGTCGTCATACCACCCGGAGATGTGCAGCACCGGCACCCTGACCCGGTCGAACTTGTTCTGATAGCACTGGGATTCCCACCAGCCATCGAGCTTGGCGTGCTGGAACATCTCGCGCAGTACGGCACCGGCCGGCCGAGGGCCTCATCCATCGTGAGCAGAGGCAGATGACGGTAGATCTTGTTCCAGTCGACCGAGTCCAGGCTCTGCAGCGTGTGGCCCGACGTGAAGTGATGCCAGCCCAGGTCCATGGGGATCGGTACACCCGTAGGGAACTCGACGAACGGGTCGGACGGGGTGACCATTGCGACCATCGCGGCCAGGTGCGGCGGCTGCTCCAGCGCGGCCAGCCACTGGTTCTTGCCGGTGTACGACCCGCCCACGGTGCCGACCTTGCCGGTCGACCAGAGTTGTCCGGCGCACCCATTCGATGGCGTCGTATCCGTCGCGGCCCTCGTCGCGATAGGCGACGAACACGCCGCTCGAGTCGCCCCGGCCGCGCACGTCCGCGACGACGGCGACGTAACCCCGGGCCGCGAAATAGCGGTAGCGCTCCAGAGTTTCCTTATCGCGGGGAGTTTTCAAGTAGGGCGTGCGGGTGAGAATGACGGGGAAGGGGCCGGCGGCATCGGGGCGGTAGACGTCCGCCGAGAGCGTGACGCCGACGCGCATGGGGATGCGGCGGTCGAACTCGATCTTGACCTCGTGCACCGGTTTCGACGGCGTGCGGAACGTGTCGTCCGCCCACGCCTTGGGACCTCGCCAGCCGCACAAGCCGAGCGCGACGGCCACAGTGACGATTCGCCCGATCCTCGGGGCCACGATCACCTCCGCTCTGGGGTTACCACGTCTATCATTGGCAGTCCTCCAAACACGGCCAGTTTAGCAACAGGTCTGAATCGGTCTCTCTGGTAGACGCACTTGCCGCCGATGAAAGTTTGTTCGACCTGGATGCTGCGGATGGCGTCGCCGGCTACCCGAGTCGGGTCTGCAGAGAGCACGACAAAGTCGGCAAGCTTCCCGGGTTCGATCGAGCCCTTGATTTTCTCCTCGAACGACGCATAAGCGCTTCCCAGGGTCCAGACGGCAATGGCCTCCTCGGCCGAAATGATCTGCTGCGGACCGTAGACCTTCCCCTCGGCACTGCGGCGAGTCACCAGGTCCTGGATCCTCAAGAGCGGGTCCGCGGCGCTGACGGGCCAGTCGGATGTGCCAGCAACGGGAATTCCCAGGTCCAGGGCAGACCGGTTGGGATGCATTAGCCCCCACCGGTAAGCGCCGTAAGGCTCCATCTTGTCGCCGTGCTCGTAGATGTAAGAGTGCAGCCGCTTCTTGCATCGTCGGCTTGGCACCCTCCGGCGCGGCCCGGCGTACGACCGAAGCGGCTCGCTCGCGGCACACCCCGTTGGGCTCGCCTTGGGCATCGCGGTCGAAGGCACCCCCTCGGGGATCAGGCGTGGAACGTGATACGTCCGCAAGCCGCAACGCCAGCGAGTTTGCCACCGAGACGTGACCACTCGAGTGAGTGATGTAGATCGGATGTCTTACCGACGCCTGGTCCAGGTCGTGGCGAGTGGGGTGGCGGCCCAGCTTCGTGTCATGGTAGCCACGCCCTATAACCGGCTGCCCGGCCGGCGTCCCTCGGCCTTGCGCCGAAGAGCCGCAATGAGGTCATCCATCGACCGAACCGACTCGGGGCCGAGCTCCGCGGTCGCCAACGGCGAGTTCTCGGGATACACCGGGCTCGGGTGAGCGTGCGCGTCGTTGAAGCCCGGAACGATGGTGCGGTTCGCAAGGTCAAGGCGAGCGTGTCCTTCCCGACCAGAGGCTCTACTTCACGCGTCGAGCCTACCGCCAGGAAGCGACCCCCCGAGACCGCGAATGCTTCAGCCCTCGGGGCCGTTTTCTGGACCGTGATCACGTTCGCGTTCACGACGACCAGCTCGGCCGCCGGCAAGCTCTGGCCCGGAATCCAGGCTAAGGCAGGGCCCCAAAAAGCAGGAACGCCGCGCTCATGAGTCGATGCTCCAGAAAAAAGACCAACCCCGGCACATACCCGCTCAAAACTCTGTTCCGCAATCCGACAAGAGCTTTCGGACCTCGACATCCGCGCCTCTCGCACATGGCCGGGACGGTCTTCAGCCGCCTCCGACTTATGGTTCAGCCGGTCTTTGATGAAGCCTGGAATCGGCGCTCCAGGTACCGCCCCGTCCGGCTCTCGGGAATCGATGCGAGCAGCTCGGGCGGACCCATGGCGACGACGCGACCGCCGGCCTCGCCGCCATCGGGGCCGAGGTCGATCACCCAGTCGGCAGCGGCGATGACATCGAGGTTGTGCTCGATGACGACCACGGTGTTGCCCATCGCAACCAGGCGCTCGAGGATGGTCAGCAGGCGGTCGATGTCGGCGAAATGGAGTCCGGTCGTGGGCTCATCCAGGACATAGAGGCTGTGGCCGCCGGACACCCTGCCAAGCTGAGCCGCGAGCTTGATTCGCTGAGCCTCGCCGCCGGAGAGTGTGGTGCTCGACTGGCCCAGTATGAGATACCCAAGGCCCACGTCGTGCAGGGCATCAAGACCTGGGAGCACGCGTGGCTGTGCGTCGAAGAAGGCCCGCGCCTTGTCGACGCGCATCTCCAGAACCTCGCCGATCGACTTGCCTTTGAAGCGGATTTCCAGGGTCTGGCGGTTGAACCGCTGGCCATGGCACTCGGCACAAATCACATAAAGATCGGGCAGGAACTGCATCGGAACCCTGCGACGGCCTTGGCCCTGGCACACCTCGCAGCGCCCTCCCGGGGCGTTGAAGCTGAACCGCGCGGCCTTATAACCGCGCGTCTTTGCCTGCCGGGTGGCAGCGAACACCCTGCGGATCGCGTCAAAGACCCCCGTGAAGGTTGCCGGAGTGGATCGGGGGCTGCGGCCGATAGGGCTCTGGTCGACCTCGGCCAGTGATTCGATGGCGCTTAGGCCCTTGATGCTGACCTTGCTCGTGCCGGGCCGATCGGTGTCCACAGCGCGGCGACGGAATTCCCGGGCCAGCACGTCATGGACCAGCGTGCTCTTGCCCGATCCGCTGACGCCCGAGACGCAGGTCAACGTGCCCACCGGGATTCGCGCTTCGATCGCTTTGAGATTGTGCTCTGAAGCGTTCTGGATGACGAGCCAGGCGGATACGGTTTCCAGCCGACTCCTGGGGCAGCATGGCTCCGTCCGGTGCCGTTGCAGGTAACGTCCAGTGACCGACCCGGCCACATCGGCAAGCTGCTCCGGCAGGCATGCCGCCAAAACCTGGCCGCCGTCGGGACCGGCGCCCGGGCCCAGATCCACGGCCCAGTCGGCGGCACGGATGACGGCTTCATCGTGCTCGACGACGATCAGGCTATTGCCCTGGGACTGAAGCCGGCGCAGGCTGGCGATGAGCTGATCGGTATCGCGGGGGTGAAGGCCCGATGTTGGCTCGTCGAGAACGTAGCAGACGCCGACCAGCCCCGCGCCGAGCTGCGTGGCCAGCCTGCGCGTTGCAGCTCGCCGCCGGAGAGCGTGTCGGCCCCGCGTACCAGCGACAGATAGCCCAGTCCGACCTCCTGTAGGAAACCGAGCCGGCTAGTGATTTCACGAACCAGTGGGCGGGCGACCGGTTCCTTGGCCGCGCCAAAATCCATGTTTTCAAACTCATGGAGCAGCGCGTCGATCGCCATCGCGGAGACCTGGTCGATGGACCGGCCGGCGATCCGCGTCGCCCGTGCCTCGGGTCGCAGCCGCGTGCCGCCGCAGGCGGGGCAGGGGGCCTTCTCATCCTGAGATTCAGCCGAGGCAATCACCCCCAGCCCTTGGCAGGTGGGGCAGGCTCCATGAGGGCTGTTGAAGCTGAACCCCCGGGGCTCCAGGGCTTGCAGTCCCGCACCGCACCCGGGGCAGGACAGGTGGATGCTCAACACGTGATCTTCCCAGCCCGTCGCGGTCTGGGCCGCGATCACCACGACCCCCTCGGAGAGCTTGAGGGCCAGGTTGATGCTCTCGGCCAGCCGCGGTCGGATTCCCTCGCGCATCACGAGCCGGTCAATGACTGCCTCAATACGATGGCTCTTGGTCCTGGCAAGCTTGGGAGGCTGGTCGGTCACATCGACGATCTCGCCGTCCACTCGGGCACGGATGAGTCCCGCGCGGCGGATCGCCTGGAAGACCTCGAGGTGCTGGCCCTTGCGCCCGCTCACCAGGGGCGCCAGGATCATAACCTTTCGTCCCTCGGGAGAGGCAAGCACGTGGGCTACCATCTGCTCTGGCGTTTGCCGGTGAATGGGCAACCCGCAGCGAGGGCAAAAGGGCGTGCCCAGACGGGCGTACAGCAGACGCAGGAAGTCATGAATCTCGGTGATCGTCCCGACGGTGCTCCGGGGGCTGGCCTGGCCCGCTTTCTGGTTAATGGCCACGGTCGGCGGCAGGCCTTCGATCAGGTCAACGTCCGGCCGCTCTAGCTGGTCCAGAAACTGGCGTGCATAGCTGGATAGGCACTCGATGTAACGCCGCTGCCCCTCGGCGAAGATGGTGTCGAACGCCAGCGAGCTCTTCCCCGAACCGCTGACTCCCGTGAACACGACCAGTCGATCGCGAGGCAAGTCCAGGTCGATGTCCTGAAGGTTGTGCATCCGGGCGCCGCGGATGGTGATCGTGCGGGACGGGTCGAAGATCCGCGCAGTCCTTGTCATCGCCGCCAATCTCCCCGGACGTCTCGCGAGGTCTCGATGGCGCCCCGCCGGTTTGGATGATCACCATTGGAATTCATGGTGATGCACTTGAGCGTGCCCAGGACGTTTTGAAAGCACGGTGAGAGCGTAAGGCCCACCGACTGGTAACGAATAATCTCCTGGTTGTCAGGGCGGAGATTGGCGGGGTTGATCTTTGAAGGTAGGCGGTGGCACTCGCCACACAGATGCACTTGAGAGGGCTGGTCGATCAGGTCAACACATGGGTATCTTCAGATCGTCTAACATGCCATTCCTTGCGCGGTTGTAACGAAACTCACTCCGTGAGTGCCAGAGCCGAGTCCGAACTCGAGATTCAGACGCTCGGACTTTCCCTGCTCGATACGTTCGACCTCGAGCCACTTGCCTCGAAGATGATACATCCACTCGATACTCGACAGCTCCGGGTCGGCGACCCGATTGCCGTCGAGCATCCGGGCCACCGGACCTTCACCGGCGGGCCAAAGAGTATGACTATGACCCGAAGTCGCATAGGCTGCGGTCTCCCCTCGGGTGGCACTCTGCACAGGAACGCTCCCCGAGATAACCCGAGAAATCGACGGCAACCGGCTTGACCTCTGGAACGCTCGAACTCAAGTCCAAAGGATCGATCTGCCGCTGATCCCAGGGCGAACCGAAGAATGCCGACAGCAGGATTCCCGCTGACAGCACAATCCCAATGAAAACCAGCAGCGGTCGAAGATGAGAGTGCGGGATCCGAGATGATGAATCATCTGCCATTCGTAAGGCTTCCTCACTCTCCGGTGAGCCGGAACAATTCCCGCTCTTCCGTCCCAAGCTGTACTTTCCGCGATTCTCTCCACTCTTATGCGGCCAGGCTGAGCAGCCGCTCGGCAACGGTTTGAATTTCCTCCTCGGTGACCCCGGGGCGTAGAACCGCACGAATATCCTCGGCCAGCAATTCGCGGCGCCACGCCCGGCGTTTGTCCGCGTGGCTCGGGCGCCTGTTTGGATCGTCCCACGGTGACTCTTTGCGGTCGACCAAATCGGCCTCCGCCCGGCCCCACGCCCAGGCCTCGGTCATCGTGAACGTCCAGAGGCAGATGTGGAATGCACCAATGTTTGCCCACACGAACCGCACCTGCTGTTGGCCGGCTCCGACGATCTCTTTGCAGTCGCGGAAGGTGATCTCCAGCGAGAACCGGTCGGCGACCGTCGCGAGGATCTCGGCCACGGTCGCGTTCACATCGGTGCAGAAGAAGGCCACCCACCCGCCCGGCTCGTCCACCAGCACGACACGGATGAGACCGCCGGCGGGTCGCCAGGTCGCCACGAACGTCTTGTACCGCTTCTTCGCCGGCTTGCCGTAGAGCTCGAAGACCTCGGTCGTCCAGCCGCGACGCTGCCCGGCTCGCTGGGCCAGCTTGATGCGGTTCTCCCCGTAGATCCGCGGCCTGCCGCGCCGCCCGGCCACGCGGGGCCCAGGCACCGTGTACAGCGCCGCGTCCTTGCGCAGCCGGCTGACCACTGTCATTCCCAGCGCCATCGCCGGCTTCAGGAACGGGGCCTTGGCGTACGCTCCGTCGACCACGACCCACAGCGGTTTGCCCAGGTATTTGAGCCAGGAGTGCGCCCATCGTAGCAGCTCGACAGCCATCTCCAGCTTGGTTTCGAACTTGGGCCGATGTTGCGGGTAGATCGCGGGCAGGTCCTTCGCTCGCACATACAACCGAGCCAAGAGCGGCAGCGCGATGACTCCCCATACGGGATGGACCGCCAGGAGCCCGAGTACCACCCAGATGTGGCCGTAAACATGTGGTGAGCCCGCCGGGCCTGGAGTCGGGTTGTGATGGATGCCGGCTCCCTGGACGAACGGCCCGTACCGCTCTGTCGGCGTGTCGTCGAGTGCCAGGGTGAGCTTTGCTAGGTCGGCGACCAGGGGCTTGACTACCTCGCAGACGAGGCGGGCGGCGATGTCCTTGGCCTTCTTGCCGGCGGCAGCGACCGTCGTGTAGCAGGGTTGGAATTGGGTGCTCAGGCCAGCGGCGCGAATCCAACTTGTGACAGTTCTCCGCCCGCGGGCCAAGACCGCCCCGAGGAACAGCCAGGCCAGCCTGGGGGCGGATCTGCGATCGAGGAATGCGGCGAGGCGCGAGAACCACTGGCATGGGGGCACATCCTGGTGCGAAGATGTCATGGCCGGCTCCGTCCGGTTTGATGGTTTAGGTCTGGTAACCGCCATCGTCCCGGACGGACCGGCATTCGTCTACCCAAGTCACCTCATGAGGCTAGGGAACAACTTCGCGGAAAGTACAGGTCCAAGGTCAAAGCGGATTAATGAGCCCTCCCAGGCGATTAACGAGCCCTCCAGGCTACCCTTTCAGAGCGGGATGGGTACCGAGGAATGGTGCAACTTCTGATAGCTGGCCGGGCCTTCAGGACTTATCGATAAGGACCTCTGTGGACTTGATGACCGCCTTGACATGATCCCCCGGTTTTAGCTTTAGCGCCTCGGCAGAACCGCGGGTGATCACCGAGACAATCTCGGTACCGGCGACCTCCACGAGCACCTCGGCCATCACGTTTCCGAGTTTGACCGACTTGACCACGGCGGCAAGCTGATTACGGGCACTGAGCATTGCGATCTCCCTGTGTCGAGTGGGCAGCCCCGAGGCACCCTTTGAATACCCATCATAGAGCGAATGATCTCCCGAGGGGAGTGAGAGACTGAATTTTTGGTGTGCCAGCAAAGCCATCCATCCCGACAAAGCTGGAACTGAAGCCGCTCATTCCTGGCTGAACAGGGGAAGCGTCGAGGTGCCGATCTCGAGGGTACGCGGCACCGTGTGCCGAGCAGCCTGAAGGGCCCCGAGCCCTCCTGCTTGACCGCGATGTTCGACGAGGGAGTCTGCTAAACCCTCAGGTTGGGCTGGCGGGCTAGCTGGAGAGCTTCCGCGCCCTCGGCGTAGCGCTCGTCCTGGAAGAGTGCCGCAGTGGCTGAGGGACGACCCGGAGCCTAGCGATGTGTACGGGAAGACGCGCTCAACGTTGTCCTGGGAGTTCCGGGGACACCACACGCGTCTTTACTCGATCCTCTGGGGCACAGCTATTACTGCGCGCCGCGCCCGGCCGGGAATGATCTACGGGCAAGCTATTGGCCCAGCGCCTGGTTAGCTCCTGGGCATCGTGGTTGCCTAACTCCACTGCGGCTTGGGCGTTTGAGACGGCCGCCTTCAGATCGCCGCGAGCTTGGTGGACGAGGGCCAAATTGAGGTGGATCACACCCAGCGTCGTCCTGCTGGAGGTGTTGGACCGGGCCAGCTCCAGGTCGGCGATGGCGTCGGCGTGGCGACCCTGACGGTAGTGGATAAGGCCTCGGTTGATGGCGGCGTCTGTCAACAGTCGATTGAGAGCCAACGCCCGGCTGTAATCGGCGAGGGACTGGTCAAGTTGGCCGAGTGCCTGGTAAGCCAGGGCCCGGTTATAGTAACATTCGGCCGTCTCGGGTGAGAGCGCGATACAGACGCGGAAGGCATTGACCGCCGGGTCAAATTGCCCGAGCCGATAGGCGCACAATCCCTGGTAGAAGTTCAACCAGAAGTCCTGTGGCCGGAGATTAAGGCCCAGTTGGAACTGCTCGGCAGTGCACTTGAGCTTTCCGGATCGCAGGTAGGACCTCCCCAGATCATAATGCTCCCAGGCCGACCGTGGCTCGACCCTGGGGAGGGAGTCAGAGTTGGCCAGCCCAAGTGCCTTGGTGTAGACGCGACGGTCGCGCTTCAGCGCGGGGCTGGGTCCAAGAAGGGCTTCCGCCTCGTCGATGATCCGGAGGGCCTCCTGCTTCGCTTTCTCGGCCTCCGGTTGGGTCGCGAATCGCACCCGGAACGTAGCCCAAATGACCGCGAGATCCAGCAGATCGGTCCGGACGGTGCGATCGGAGTCGGTCTGGCTCTGGCCACTGACGGGGCGCATGAGCGAGTCGCGAGCCTGCCAGATGACTGGAACAAGGCGGATGAACGATTGTGCTTCCTCGGCAGGCGGCACTGCGATGCCGTACCGGAGGCGGACGAGCTCGGCCAGACGATGGACCTCGTCGGCTTTCGCCTCCCTGAGGGCCCCGAGCCAACTGTTCGTCCAGAGCGAGTCTCAGTGATCGCCTCGGTGGGAAATACCCGGCAAGCGCAATCCCTGTCTCAAGACCTGAGCGGCCTCAATGGGGTGATGGCTATTGACGTACGCCCGGCCCTGAGCCAATGCGGCTTCGACGTTTTGGACCCGTTGGCGGTAGACGAACCAGCCGGATGCCGCAGCAGCAGAAAGCGATAACACTAACACGGCCAGGATCAACCCGCGGGATAGCGCGGACGGACGCCGGCGCCGCCACTTGCGCCAGCGTTCGGCCCAGCTTCGGTTGGGGACTCCGCACAACGGCAGGTTGCCCAGGTGCCGTCGCAGATCGCTCGCCAGACGCACGGCGTCCGGGTAACGGTCGCGCGGATTACGGCTCAGGCACTTGTGGATGATATCCGACGCGCCCACAGAAACTCGCGGGTTGCAGCGATGCAACGGCGGCAAGGTAGTGGCCGCCGACTCAAGCCTCGGCCCGCCGAGTGCCTGGTACAGCATCAGGCCCAGTGAGTAGATGTCGGCGCGGCCGTCGACCGCCTGCCGGACGGCACGCCCTTGCCGAACCGCGGCCAGTGCATCTTCCTGTTCGGGGGACATGAACTCGGGTGTACCGCCCAGCCAGGCGGGGGCCGTCCCGCCCGCTGTGATCGGCCCCCGCGCCAGGTGGAAATCCAGAAGCATCGGCTGGCCATCGCCGGCCAACAGCACGTTCGACGGCTTGATGTCCATGTGAACCAGACCGCGATCATGGGCATACTGCAAGCCGTCGGCGAGGCAGGCCCCGATCGAGATGATCGCCTCGATGTAGGTGCAGCGCGTTAGAAATTGCCGGAAGGGTCCCCAGCTCGGTAGAGTGATCGGCAACCGGGACTGGACCTGGTCGATCAGCTGGATGAGCTGCTTCCCTGTCCGCTGGGCCGGTGGCTGATTATTGTTCAGCAGTTCCAAGACCTGCGCCAGCGTGGCACCTCCCAGAAAGGGCATGCAGAGGAATTGCAGGTTGCGGGCCTGGAGCACATGTTCCGAGTAGAGCGGGACAATGTTCATGTGTTGCAAACGCGCAAGCGAGAGGTGCTCCTCGCGTCCGCGCGGGGTGACCTTCAAGACCACCGGTCGATCTGCCAAGGAAGGCTGGGCGGCCAGGAAGACCCGGCCCGTCGCACCCCGGCCGAGTTCGGCCAGGAGACGGAAGCCGGCCAGGACCTCCCCGATCTCGGGGAATTCGACGGCAGTCGGGGCTGAACCGAGGAGGCGCTGGCAATCGAGCAGGATCGCCAGCTCGTCCCGCCATTGCGGGAACCGCCGGACAATCTCGACGGGGTCCACTTCCAGCCCCGCCTCCTGGCGAAGCGCAACCTCCTCGTAGATCAGCCGGATGGCCGCTTCGTCGCCAAGCTCGGGATGGCTCGACAGGATTTCCTCGGCCAGAGGACGTTCGCCCCGACGCCAGGCTGCAACCATCGCGTCGACCTGCTGAGTCGCCAGCGAGCCGGACGTATCGAAGCTGGCCGGACCCTCGACTACCTGTGCCGCGCCGGTTCTGACCTGCGATCCCCTCGAATCCGGCGCGTCGATGGACATGGCCATGCCTTCGCGTTGCAGCATCCGCTCACTGCCCCGCCGAGTTTTCCCTCTCTCGCGTGGCAGCCAAGCGCTTCGCCAGCTCGTAGAGGATGCGGCGCACGCTCACTCGTGCAGCCCGGTGCGGGCTGCGATCTCGGCTAGCGGCAGGCCCTGCCGCTTGAGTTCGAGCAGCTCACGATGGGCCGGGGGGCAAAGCTCGGTCAGAGTCTCCCACAGCTCGTCGGCCTGAACGACCTGGCTTGGCCGCGGCTGGCCGGTTGTGGCCAGCGCGGACGCTTCGTCTCCGAGAAATCGTTGCTCTCGCTCCAATGCAGGGCCATTGCGCCGGCAGTAATTGACGAAATGGTTGTGCGTTACCCGCGCAGGAACGCCCTCAGGTGCTCTCGGTCGTTGAATTGCTGTTCCGCCTCACGGAGGCCTTCCAGAACGTCGGTCCAGACCGACTGAACGACGTCCATCGAGTCGAACTTGGCGCGGAGATGGCGTTATCCGCCGCCTGACCATCGCCCGAAGGAACGGCTCATAAGTGCGGAAGACCCGCTCGGCAGCCTCGGCTTCGCCGTTGGCCAGTTTCTCGAGAAGCGTATCCAGCGGAGCGGTGTTCATAGTTCTCCCAGACTCCAGAGGGTCGGAAAACCAGTGAATCGCGCGCGTTCCTCTTCGTCGCGCACCTCAGCGGGTTCGCCGCTGGCCTCATCGCGCTCGCCACCGGCGGAGGGCGACTTCCACCGCGAGGGTTGTCACCGCCGTGGCCGCGGCCACCGAGACCAGGTTCGTCGTCTCGCTCAGGTCGGTCAGCTCCGCTCCCAGGCTCTCAAACCGATCGAGAAATCCGTCGATGGCGTTCTCAACGAACGACCGGTCGAACGGCAAGAACTCGGTGAGCAAATCGGAAGACCGCGGGGAGGGCATCGCCGCGTCGCGACCACCTGTTCCCAGATGCGGCGATTCGGTTTCCGGCAATGGTCCAGCTTCACCGTCGCCGAGGACCTCACCAATCAGGACAGGATTCGCGGCGATCGTGGCCTGAGATACAGCAGCCCTTGCGGGTGACACGTACAAGCCCTCGGTCTGAGCAGCGTGCTCCGTTGGACTGTCTAAAACGGGAGGAGCAATGGCAAGCCCGACCGCAGTGCTGGGTGCGGCAGCGAGCCCGGCGGAGTTGGCTCCTGACGCGGTCGAGTCCGCGCCGCCGGGGGCAACCCCCGCTCCATGGGAGATTGCCGAACTTGAGACGGTGTCGGGCACAGATTCATAAGCAGAAGCCGCGTGACTCCCTCGTCCGCCGGAGTCAGCTCGGCCTGGATTGAAGAGATGGTGCTGGGACCCTGATTCGTCCGCGCCTCATCGCCGGGTGAATCTTCGGCCGGGGTCGATGACGCGATGGCGGACCCCCGATTCGCGACGGCTGTCGGAGTCGTCAGCGGCAACGATGCGGGACCCGGAGTGGTAACTCCGAGGCTGCTGGTAGTGACCTCGCTCGCCACCGGAGTGGAGACATCGGTCGGAGCTGTCTGGGCCGGAGACTCACCTGGACTCGCAGGGGTTTCTCCGACGTCGCTGACAGAGGTGGCGCTCGCTGCCGGTGTGGGGCCACCCAAATTGGAAGACGATACCGTACCCTGGGTTTGGGGTGCCGACGATTCGCCGTCGTTCGCAACGGTATAGACGACACTCACCACGCTTAAACTCGAATCGCCCAGCGAGCTATGCGCCACTCGCATTGGCCTGGGAAGCGGCTCACCGACATCACGTCAGCAGAATTCCCCACGAGTTGGCTGCTGACGATCGCAGGTAGATCTTCCGCTGCCGAACTACCCCCCAGGACGCTCAGGAGTCTCCGGTCCTCAAGGCACTCAACCCAAACCGCGGCCGCCAGCGTGGGGCGGAAGGCCAAGCCCCGACGAGGTCTCATGAATGTTGTCTCCTCGCGAGTCAACCCATCACATATTGCGTGATCGTCGGACCAGTAAACTTTTGATTTCGTGAACTCAACTCGGTTCCGGTGACCCACTTATTGGTGAGTTTGAACCGGGGCTCCGACATATACGGCAAATTCGACACCGCGAGGGGTGAACCGCATCGGGGCCTGGCCCGAAACCTGACCACCCGCACCTGATGTCCGGTTGGATTCACCGGGCAAAAAAACCCGCCCACACGTAATTCGTGAGCCGCTGGTCACGAGAGTTGTCGTAGCAGCAACTCCCTACCGCACACGCGTTCATTCGCAATCTTACCTTACACAAATTCAGACTTATAAGTCAAGGGGGCAGGCAACCTCTCTTATCGCCTCGCGCCGATCATTTCAGACCACGCGGCATGGGTCTCGATCATACTCTGGCCTGGGGCCGCGACGAGCCACGGAATCCCAAAGATGTAGGTCTGAATCAGCCCCCGGGCGGTGTTCCGGAAAAAGAAGCTGCCGCCTCTTGACGATTTCGCGATGACCCTGTGGAAGCAACACATTCCTGCAAACCTTTCACATGGAGCACGCAAGATGAGCACGCGACCGATCCACAATCGCAGGGTCTTTCGGCTTGAGTCCCTCGAGGTCCGGAGCGCACCGTCGCACTTTGGTGTGGTGGGGCACGCCGCCCTGGCTCTGCACCAGGTCCACGCAGCGGCGAGCGTGAGTCACCTCAACGTCCCGCGGAGCACCGAAAAGGGCCAGACGCCAGAGGTGAAATCCGGAACCGACAAGGGCATCGACCCCAAGGGAAGCGATACCACAAGCAAGGACACAACCAGCATCGACAAGACCAGCATCGACAAGACCAGCATCGACAAGACCAACATCGACACCAGGAGCACTGATCCGCAGACGGACGGTTAAGATCCCAACGTCGAAATCGATCCTCTGGACGGTCCATGTCGTGGTGTGATTCCTCGGGCAGAGACGGAAAAAAAGATGAGACCGTGGCAGCGGCGCCCGGGGTTATCCGCTTCCAAGACTCGTCCCGCAATCGACACGGGGCGAGCGAAAAAACGAGTGGTCTGCTCGCACCGCCAGCCAATTGTACTTCAACCCAAAACCATTCGCAGCGATGGCGGCCTCGGTCGCCTTGCACCGCTTGAGAGCCACGTCTGAGTACTGTCCCCGGCTGCCCTGCTACGATCTCGAATCCATCAACCGGGAATCGGATGCGGCCACCAGACTCACCGGGTGGTCTTGAGGGGCCGGCCGTCCCCAGGCGGCCCGGTGGGGCTGGCGGCGGGATGATGTTGGCGGGAGGGTTTCTTGCACTATGGGTGGTCGTCTAGTAGTGATTCACGGAACAATGCGTCAAATCTGTAAAGGCAAGGTCCTCATGGCTCTGCCAATTCTGCTGTTCTTGTCCACGGGCTGGGCAACCCGCGGAGGTCTCACGGTGACTTCGACAAGGTACCTTGCGCTGGGGTACGGAGGGCCGACTTGAGGGTGATCTTGCGGGCGGGGGGACAGGTGGAGAGCTCGTTACGGACCGCGATTCGGTGCGAGCTCGAGAACCCGTGCGGGCGACGATCAGCAACGAGGATCCTCGACCTGGTCCCCGACGGATCGATCGTGTCGAAGGGCGACGTGCTCTGTCACCTGGATGCGACGGAACCTGAAGAGCTGGAACGACTGCAACGGATTTCCGTTGCCCAGGCTCGTGCGGATCGGCGGCGTGCCGAACTCGACCTGGATGTGGCCAAAACCGCTTTGGACGTATATCGAGAGGGGTGTTGCAGGCTGGAAAGACAGGGATTCGAGGCGCCAATCGCCCTCGCGCAGGCGCAGGTCACCCAGCAGTCCGATCGTCTGAACTGGTCGCGTCGAATGCTTGCCAAGGGCTACCTCTCGAAGGCACAAATCTCCTCCGAACTCGCTGCGTTTCAGCATGCCGAGTTTGCCCTGTCTCAGATTCAGACGGGGTTCCGGAACTTTCAGAACCATGAGGTTCCCAAGATCATCCGGGTATTGGAAAGCAATATCGCTTCAGCGTGGTCGAATCTCAGCTATGAGTCCCTGCGGCTACGCGGGCAGGAGGAACGGCTGGCCGGACTCCAGCGCCAGGTGTCCGCGTGCACGATCCGAGCACCCACGACGGCCTGTTGATCTATGCTCACAGGCCCAAGAGAGACGTGAGGATCGAGGCAGGGGCTTGTCGTCCGCCAGAACCAAGAGCTGTTCTACCTTCCCGATCTTTCCCGGCTGGAAGTGCAAGTGCTGCTCCACGAGACCGTGCTCCAACGGGTCCGCACTGGAATGCGCGCTCGGGTTCGGCTAGAGGGCTCCCCTGGCTTCCTGGAGGGCGAGCTGTCGTCCATCGACCCGTTGCCAGTGGTCGACTGTCGCAAGTGGTCCAGCGGCGAAGTCAAGAATTTCGTGGGACATGTCCAGCTCGATTCCACCACCAAGAACATGCTCCCAGGGATGACTGCCGAAGTGGAAATCACGACGGCCAGCTTGAATGGCGCCCTGGTCATCCCCGCCGAGGCGCCCTTCCGCGAGAACGGCCGCGATGTGTGTTATGTCTTCGGCCGAGACGGCTTGGAACGGAGAACGGTCACCCTGGGGCGAGCAACCGACGCCTGGCTGGAAGTGATCGAAGGTGTCAGCGAGGGAGAGAAAGTCGCCCTGGCGGACGCGGTTCTCGATCGCTTCTCGATGGAAATGCGTGAGTCCGGGAAGCAACGCGAGTTCTTAACAAATGCGGGGCCCAAGCCATGAAGAGCCGACACGACTTGAGCGTCTCCGCACGACCACGGATTCCTCTCGGCGCCGCATTTTCAGCCGCGGTCGCGAAGACGGCGAGTCGCACTCTACTCGCACGACACTATGGGGCTGGGCCACATGCGCCGCAATCTGTTGATCGCTCAGACCCTGGCGCGGACTGCTTCACCTCCGGTCGTCTTGATGGTGACGGGGGCTCGCGAGGCTGGCACGCTGCCGTTCCCGCCCGGGTGTCGATTGCCTGACCCTGCCCGCGCTGACCAAGGACAAAGAGGGACGACCTCGAGCACGCGACCTCGACTTGACCCTGCATGAAATGACCCACCTCCGGTCCAGGTCGTGGCCGCGGTGCTGGAAGCCTTCGAGCCCGACGCCCTGATCGTCGACAAGCTGCCCAGAGGTGCCTCTGGTGAGCTGGACCTGACCCTCAGGACGCTTAAAGGACGGCACGGCTTGAGCCGTTGTATCCTTGGCCTTCGTGACGTCCTGGACGATCCCGACGTCGTACGCCGCGAGTGGCGCGAGTCGGCATCCGAGGAGGCCATCGGCACCTACTATGATGCGGTCTGGGTGTACGGCGATCCGGCCCTTTACGACCCGGTGCGGGAGTATGGCTTCTCGCCTGAGATGGCAGCCAAGGTAAAGTACACGGGCTATCTCGACCAGCGGTTACGGCTGAAAGACGAAGGGCCCGATGGTGCTGACCCGCTGGCATCTTTGGGCCTTCCTGACGGGACGACTCATCCTTTGCCAGGTTGGTGGGGGCCAGGACGGTGCCAGCCTGGCCGAGGCTTTCGTTCAGGCGAGGTTCCCCGAGGGAACGGTCGGCCTGCTCTTGACCGGTCCTTACCTTCCCGCCGATGTGCGGGCGCATATCCGTCGCGTGGCGGCGGAGCAGCCTCGGCTACGAATCCTGGAGTTTGTCACCGAGCCAAGCCGGTTGCTTCGATGCGCCGATCGGGTGATCGCCATGGGTGGCTACAACGCAGTCTGCGAGGTCCTTTCGTTCGGGAAAACCGCACTAATCGTTCCTCGAATCCACCCCCGCGCGAGCAATGGATCCGAGCGGAACGGTTGCGCGATCAAGGTCTCTTGGACGTGCTCCATCCCGACGAACTGACCCAGACGCGCTCAGCCAATGGCTGGCACGCGACCTGCCCGCTCCTCCATCGGTTCGCGACCGTTTCAACTGGAACGGTCTGGCAAACCTGCCCTCGGTTGCTGGACGACCTTCTCGCTGCTCCGCCTGGGAAGGTGGGGCACGTCGATTTGATCATTATGAGGACTCCCCATGCCACGCGCTGATTCCCTCCGTATCGGTTACGTTTTGAAGCGGTATCCCCGCTATTCCGAAACCTTCATTGTGCGCGAGATTCTGGCCCACGAGCAGGCCGGCGTGGAGATCGAGATCTTCTCCCTGCGTCCATGCAACGACGGCCATTTCCAGAACCTGATCGCGCGGGTGCGGGGACGGGTCAACTATCTCTATTTCCCAGCCGATGGTTTGCTCCCGGAAGCGCTATCGGCCGCCTCCCTGACCGCCAGCCACTTCTGGAGGTCGGCCGGCGAGGCCGCCTCGGTGCAGCCCGACCTGTGGTCGAATCTGGGTGGCGATCCTGGACGAAGAAGCCCGCTCACGTCTATCAGGCACTGGCCCTGGCCTGCCGGTGCGGCGCTCCAGGATCAATCACCTTCATGCTCCCTTCGCCAGCGAGGCGAGCGACCGTGACGCGTCTGGCGGCCCGGCTCGCCGGCGTCCCGTACAGCTTCACCGCCCGCGCCAAGGACATCTTCCACGAGAGCGTGCAGTCCGACGACCTGAAGAGGAAGCTCAGGGATGCTTCCGGCGTGGTCACCATCAGCGACTTCCACCTCACCTACCTCCGCGAGACTTATGGTCACCTGGCCGACCACGCGATCCGGGTTTACAACGGCCTGGACCTCGAGGAGTACGCTTACGCCGAGCCGCGGCACAGGCCCCCCGTCATCCTGGCGGTCGGCCGGCTGGTCGAGAAGAAGGGCTTCGCCGATTTGATCCATGCCTGTGCGCTGCTTGCCGAGCGAGGCCGCCCCTTCCGTTGCCGGATCATCGGAGCCGGTGGCGCTCGAGCCCGATCTCGAGGCGCGGGTCGAGGGCTTGGGCTTGACGACTCGATCGAGCTCCTCGGCCCACGCCCTCAGAATGAGGTTATCCAGGAGATGCGGAACGCCGCCGTCCTGGCCATGCCCTGCATCATCGGTGCCGACGGCGACCGTGACGGCCTGCCGAATGTCATCCAGGAAGCCCTGGCACTGGGCACTCCCGTGATCTCGACGGACGTCACCGGGATTCCCGAAGTCGTCCGGGATGAGGAGACCGGGCTGCTGGTGCCTCAGAAGGGTCCGGCCTCCTTGGCTCACTCGCTCGAGCGTCTGCTCGGTAACCCGGACCTGCGGGTCCGGCTGGCCCGGGAGGCCCGGCGATCTGATCGAGGCCGAGTTCGATATCCGACGCAATACCCGGCGTCGCCGCGACCTGTTCCGGAGCGGAGGTCGTGTTGCCCGAGAGATTCTAGTGGGGGTCCAATGATGCGCATCGCCTACGTTTGCATCGACCAGGGTATCCCGGTCTTCGGACGCAAGGGCTGTTCGATCCACGTGCAAGAAGTCATCAGGAGTCTGATCCGACACGGGGCTGCGATTGACCTCTTCACGCCACGCGCCCGAGGGGAGCCCTCCTCCTGATCTGCGATCGGTGCGGCTGCATCCCCTGCCGGTGGCGACTCACAAGCACCCGGCGGTTCGGGAGCAAGCGGCCTTGCGGTCGAACGCGGACCTGCGCCGAGCCCTGGACGAGGAAGGCCCTTTCGATCTGGTCTACGAACGCTACTCGCTCTGGAGCCATGCAGGAATGGACTTCGCGCAGTCCAAAGGAGTGCCCGGCCTGCTCGAGGTCAATGCCCCGCTGATCGCCGAACAGGCCGAGCATCGCGTCCTGGTCGATCGTCCTCGAGCTGAGTGGGTGGCTCATCGCGCCTTCGGCAACGCCACGGCCCTGATCGCCGTCTCCCAGGAGATCGCCAGGTACTCTGTGGCAGTTTCACAACGCCGAGGGACGCGTTCACGTCGTCCCCAACGGTGTGAATCTCGACCGATTTCCCGAAGGACGTTCTCCCCGAGCTATCCCTCTGCTCCGGGGGCGTTCACAGTCGGCTTCGTGGGGACCTTGAAGCCCTGGCATGGACTGCAGACCCTGGTCCGGGCGTTCGGTTGGTTGTATGCCATCGATCCGACTGTACGGTTACTGGTTGTCGGCGAAGGACCGCAGCGAGCTCGATCTCGAAGCGGACCTGTTCGCTCGAGGCTTGCGGAATCGCGTCCCGCTTCACGGGCTCGGTCGACCCGGCCGAAATTGCCGGCCTGCTGGCCTCGATGGAGGCCGCGGTCGCACCCTACTCGTACCTGACGCACTTCTACTTTTCACCGCTGAAGGTCTACGAGTACATGGCCGCGGGTTGCGCCGTGGTCGCCAGCCGGATCGGCCAACTGGACGGTTTGATCGAGCACGACGTCTCGGGTTTGCTCTGCGAGCCGGGCGACCGTCGGACTTGCCGAGCCCTGCTTCAATTGCGTCCCGATCCCGCTTTGCGTGACCGGCTGGGGCGGGCCGCTCGAGCGAGCGTGCGACAATCGCACACCTGGGACGCGACCGTGCTGCGGATCCTCGCGCTCGCGGGCCGGTGCGGGAGTCCTCGACCGGATCCTCGGCGCTCGGAGCCGCCTCATGAAACGCCCGCGAACGCTCCACGAGAGCCTGCCGGGCCTCCGGCACATGCTCCGGTTCTTCTGGCCCCGGCTGTAGGCGGCATCGTCTGCTCCTGGCGGTCTCCTGGCTGGCGATGCTCGCGGAGGTGGCCCTGGGGACCCTCGAGCCCTGGCCGCTGAAATTCATCTTCGATCACGTGCTCGGGGCGCGCCGGACGGGCCGCATCGTCGGTCTTCTCGGCCTTCGATGCCGCTCGATGTCTCCACCGTCGATCACGTCTCGGCGCTGGCGATCATCCTGATCGCCGGGGCGCGGGCGCTGGCCGACTACGGAGCACGCTGGGATTTGCCCGGGTCGCCAACCGCGTGCTGGCCGAGGTGCCGCGCCGACCTCTATCGCCATCTCCAGGGGCTGTCGCTGTCGTTCCACCACCAGGCCAGGGGCGGCGACCTGCTCCTGCGGCTCATGAACGATGTCAACCAGCTTCGCGACGTGGCCGTGACCGCGCTCGTGCCCCTGGTGGCCGATGCGCTGGTCCTGTGCGGCATGGTCGGCGTCATGTTCTGGCTGCACTGGAAGCTGGCGGTGTTGGCCCTGATGATGCTCCCGTTGTTCTGGCTCTGGACGGCCCGGCTCACCGGCCGGATCCAGCAAGCGGCGCCGCGATCAAAGGCAGCGGGAATCCGCCATGGCCGCCACCGCCGCCGAGACGATCGGCGCGATCAAGGTGATTCAGGCCCTCTCGCTCGAGGGCCGGTTCGCCGAGGGGTTCCTCCGGCGCAACCAGGAGAGCCAGACGGAGGACGTGCGGACCGCCCGCCTGACGGCCGCGCTGGGGCGGAGCGTGGCTTTCCTGGTCGCGCGTTCGACGGCCCTGGTGCTGTGGTACGGGGCGCGGCTGGTGCTCCGCCAGGAACTCACGCCCGGGGAGCTCCTGGTGTTCATGACCTACCTCAAGATGCCTTCCGGCCGGTGCGGGACCTGGCCAAGTACACCGGACGGCTGGTCAAGGCGACGGCCGCCGGTGAGCGCGTGATCCATCTCCTCGAGCAGACGCCGGAGGTCCGCGACCTTCCCGGCGCCTTGCGGCCCCTCCGTTTCGAGGGGCGTTTGCGTTCGAGGCGGTGGACTTCGAGTATGAGCCCGGCCGTCGGGTGCTTGAACCAGATCGACGTTCCGGGTCGAGCCGGGCCAGCACGTCGCCCTGGTCGGGCCCTCCGGGATCGGCAAGTCCACACTCGCCAGCTTGATCCTCCGGCTCTACGACCCGACCCACGGGCGGGTCCGGATCGATGGCCGCGACATCCGCGACTATACCCTGGCCTCGCTCGCGGCCCAGATCGGCGTGGTGCTCCAGGACACGCTCCTGTTCGCGGCGACGATCAGGGAGAACATCGCCCTGGGCGCGGAGGGCCCACCCTCGACGGATCGAAGCCGCGGCCCGGCTCGCCAACGCCCACCCGTTCATCGAGGGCCTCCCGCAGGGTTATGACACCCGGGTCGGCGAGCGGGGCGTGACCCTCTCCGGCGGCCAGCGACAGGATCTCGATCGCCCGCGCCGCGATCCGCGATGCCCCCTTCCTGATCCTCGACGAGCCCACGACCGGCCTCGACGAGGAGAACGAACGGGCGGTCCTCGACGCCCTGGTACGACTGTCCCAGGGGCGCACGACTTTCTGGATCACTCATGACCTGCGCCTGGCGGCCCGCGCCGATTTGATCCTCTACTTCGAGGGGGGCCGCATCCTCGAGCAGGGCACCCATGAGGAATTGATCTCGGCCCGAGGTCGGTACGCTGCCTTGCACGCGATGCAGTCTCCAACCCTGATCAAAGCGACCTCCGAGCCATCGCCTGCTCTCGCCCGTTAAGGCCGATCACGTCACCGGGTTTCCTAATCATTTCCGGGGACACGATACGCATCGCATCCCTCGCTGGACCTGAAGCTCGCGGACCCGCATCGCCATCCTTGCGACGCAGGAGGCGTCGACGTAACTGTGGATCGAGAAGAAAAGCGGGGCGCATTGGATGGCGGCTTGAAAATTCCGTGCGGTCGGTTGGTCGCCGTCGTAGATGGGCAAAGCTCTACGAGTTCCCGGAGATTTTCGATGAGGATTGGGTTGGGTGAGTCCGGCGGCAGAAACAACGGCATGAGGTCCAACCGAGCCGCCAACGGCTGCACCGCCGCGTGGCGTTAATAGCAGGGCTAGCCCAGAACCAGAGAACTATCGGAAACGGTACGGCTTTCGAAGCGAGCTCAACCGACGCCTGGCGCCACGCGAGAATCACTGGTTTCTGAAACTCCTGTTTTCTCTACTTACTACCAGTCACGGTACCAGATTCCAGGTCGAGCCGGCAGGGAATCACCCGGGCCTTCCCAAGCCGCGTGATTCGTATTACAATTGTCGTGGATTTACTGGGACGTAGAAGAAGGCCCGGCGACGAACCGTTGGCCGATCTTTCGGCCCGGTTCGCTGGGTGTTAGACTTGCTGATCGCTGAAGGAATTCGATCTGTCCCGTCGTTTCGCCCCTTCTTGACGTGTTCACTGTGAAAGGTGCGCTCGCGTGAAGCGACTTTCCTGTCGGTGGCTGTTCTTGATCGTCCCGGCCGGCATGCTGTGGGTGGCGGTACCCGGGCCGGCCCTGGCCCAGCTCACTCCGCAGGACGAAGATCGGCTCCAGATCCTCAGCGATCCGGACGCCTTGAAGAAGAAGTTGGAAAAGGACAAATCGCGGCCACCCTTTGAATTCTTTCGATCGCAGGTGGCACCGTTCGACGTGCTGCCCTACGTCAAACCATACCACTGGAGCACGGTATTCATGGATTTGCGGGCCAACCATCAGGATTATGATGGGAGCCTTCAGTTCTTTCCGGTGGCGCTGCCGGGAATGCCGCTGGAAGTGATTTACGCCCGCGAAGCCCGGCTGGTCAAGGAGCAGCGTTCCCGGCTTGGGATGCAGACCATGCTTCCCGGGTTTCCCAAAGAGAAGGAGCTGAGCATAGAGCTCTTGCAACCCGGCGCAATCCGTTATGACGAGCTCTGGCAGGTGCCCCTGCGTCTGCTGCCGCCACACCAGATGTTGGTGGTCGTGTTGAGCAAGGAATCGGCCAACCATTTCGCGTCATGGAACCGCTTGCCTTCGTTTATTCCCGCCGGGTCGGACCGCGAAGATCCCATGGGGCTGGAGCTCCAGCGCTACTACCGACTGGTGCTGCCCGAAGAATCTGACAAGGCGTTTCTCTCGGCGCATCCGCTGACGTGGACATCGATCAGCCACGTTGTCTGGGACGGCTTGCCTCCCGATTCCCTGTCGGTGTCGCATCAGCAAGCGATGCTCGACTGGCTGCACTGGGGTGGGCAGCTCGTTTTGATCGGAGGCGCCGGGCCAACCTACTCGATCTTCCGAGAAAGCTTTCTAGGGAATTACTTGCCGGCGGATCCCACGAATGACAACGCGCTTTTGGGGGAAGCGGCGCTCAAGCCCCTGTCCGATGCGTATCCTCCCACCGTTCTGCCGGCCATTCCGCTGGAGCAGGATCCGACCAATCCGCGAGCCCAGCCGGACCCCGTTCCATTCACGCCAGGAGGTTACAAGCGGCCCGTACCGATCACGCCGCCAAAGGGCCGCCCCGTTTTCGTAACCGGTTTGCGACCCCGCCCTGGGGCCTCGACGATTTCGCTTGGCGAGGGAAGCCCCCATCTGCTGGCGGTCGAGGGCGGGTGGGGAGGGGGCGAATCACCATGCTCACGATCAACCCGACCGATCCGTCGCTCGTGGCATGGCCGGGGCTTGATACGTTGATCCGGCGCGTGGTATTGCGTCGTCCCGAGGAGGCGTCCGCGGCGCCCAACGCCTTTGGCGTGGTTTCCCCGGGAGCCCCGCCACTGGAAGGCCCCGACTTGAGCTGGTATCGCATCGCCAGCAGGGACGTCGGGCCGAAGCGGAAGCGATCAGGAACAAGGCCATTTTGGCCGCCCGGCAGGCTCCGTCGGCGCCGCCCATCTACGGCGTGCCCGCAAATCGATCGTCCTCGACGGCAACACCCGAGGAGATGGCGCTTTCCCGCATAGGGGTGGCTGAATGGCGTGATACAGCCATACTGCCGCGTCTTTGTCGTGATGTGCTCGAGAAGGCGTCGGGAATCTCGGTTCCCAGCTCGCAATTTGTGCTCAGGGTGATCCTGGCTTACATCATCGCGGTGGTGCCCTTGAACTGGCTGGTATGCCGGCTCTTGTTGAATCGACGGGAATGGGCCTGGGTTGTCGTGCCGCTTCTGGCCCTGGGTTTCGCGGTCGGCGTCGAGCGTGTCGCCGCCTACGACATGGGCTACGATTCCGCCTGCGATGAGATCGATCTGCTCGAGGTGCAAGGTGACTATCCGCGGGCCCATCTCAGCAGGTTCGCCGCGTTGTACACCACCGGCCGCGCGAAGTACAACATTGCCTATCCCAATGAGCCCACCGCAGTTGGCCTTACCGTATAATAACGAACGGTCGATCAGCGGCGAGGATGTGACCACGGCGATCTGGCAATCGTACCCGGTTCCCGCGCTTCAAAGCTTCACGGTGCAGCCGCGAAGCCTGGCGATGTTTCGTGGCGAACAGATGCTGGGGCTCTCTGGTCCTATCGCTCTCGAATCGGACCAGTCTCGACGGCTGATCGTCAATCGTAGTGAGTTCGAGCTGCGCGATGCGGTGCTGGTTGATTTCGCGGGCGGGGGGCAGCGCCGGGAAACCAATCTGGGGACAATCGCGGCGGGTGCCTCTATTGAGCTGGGCGAGAGACAACCGCGTGCCGCACCAGACCAGGTCGAAGGGCACAAGGGACCCGATCCCCGCCCCCTGCTGGCGGAGTCGCCGTGCCTGGGAGAATCGGCCCGAGAACTCCGGCGAGCTGAGGCTGGTCGCCTGGATCGCGCAGCCAATCGGCGGCCAGACTTTTGAGCCACCCCTGGACCGCTATCGCGGTCTGACAGCGGTTCTGGTTCATTTGCGGTACGGGAGCCCTCCCTCCCCCGAAGGTCCCCGCTACAACGCCGGGGCCGCAAGCGAGGCGAGAGCGGCAAGGATCGACACAGTGTCGCTCCCAGTATCCCAAAGCAGCCCGCAGGGGTGGGTCCGGCCAGTCAGCACAGACAGCGAAGGGCAGCGAATGCAAGTGCGTACCTTGAGGTATTGAATCCCGCCCGCGATTCGTTCTGTATTACTGATGGCGGGGATGGGCGGGTCTTCAAGATTCGGCGTGGCGTGGAGCCTGGTCCGGAAGCTCTCGCGTGGGAAGAGGGTCGGTGCATGATCGAGGTCGTCAATTTCACCAAGCGATATGGCGAGTTCGTGGCCGTCGACGACCTCAGCTTCTCCATCGGCAAGGGAGAGATCTTCGGGTTCATCGGTCCCAACGGCGCGGGTAAGAGCACGACGATCCGGTTCCTGGCCACGCTGCTTCGCCCTACCTCGGGGGAGGGACGGATTTGCGGTCACTCGGTGACTGCCGACCCGATGGCCGTGCGCCGGGTGATCGGTTTCATGCCCGACGACTTCGGGGTTTATGATGGCATGAAAGTTTGGGAGTTTCTCGATTTCTTCGCGGTGGCTTACGAGATCACCCGGGCCTCGCGAAAGAAAATCATCGGTGAAGTGCTTGAATTGCTCGACCTGACTCACAAGAAAGACGATTACGTCAACGGTCTTTCCAAGGGCATGAAGCAGCGGCTCTGCCTGGCCAAAACGCTGGTCCATGACCCGCCGGTGCTGATCCTTGACGAGCCAGCCTCGGGACTCGATCCCCGAGCCCGCCTTGAAATGAAGGCGCTGCTGGGTGAATTGCGGAGGATGGGTAAGACAATCCTGATCTCTAGCCACATCCTCTCGGAGCTGGCGGACTTCTGCACGTCGATAGGCATCATCGAGCGCGGCAAGCTGCTGGCGGCTGGGAGTATCCAAGAGATTCAGCAGCAGATCCGATCGCACCGGGTTCTCAAGGTGAGGTTGCTTGACGAGACCACCGACCGCGCCGCGGCCATCCTGCGCGACGATCCCTCGATTCGCCTGGTGGAAACGTATGACCACACCGTCAGTGCCGAGTTCGAGGGCCGTGATGACGACATGGCGCGGCTGCTTGGGCGTCTGATCCAGTCGGGCATCACAGTCCAGTCGTTCGCCGAGGAACCGCTCAGCCTTGAAGAGGTCTTCATGATGATCACCAAGGGAATTGTGAGCTAGCCGGCCGGCCGTTCCAGGTTCGCGTTAACGTTGCACCAGGATTCACAGAACGACATGTTTCTTCGCGATAATCCCGTATTGACCCGCGAATTGCTTGTCACGCTCCGGTCGCCGCGGGCGTTCGTGCTTCAGCTGCTCTATGTCTCGGCCCTGGGAGCGCTCGTCTACTTTTACTGGCCGGCCGGCGAGGACGGCACGCGCCAGGTCAGCCCGGGCGTGGCCCGGCGCCTCTTCGACATCTTCTTCCTCGGGCAGTTCTTTCTCGTCTCGCTCATGGCTCCCACTTTCGCCGCGGGAAGCATCACCGGCGAGAAGGAGCGGAAAACTTATGAGATGCTGCTGGCCAGTCCACTGCAGCCGGGCACGATCCTGATCGGCAAGCTGCTCAGCTCGCTGTCTTACCTGGTGATCCTGATACTTTCGAGCCTTCCCCTCATGATCCTCTGCTACTTGCTGGGGGGACTGTTGCTCTCTGAGATCACGCGCAGCTACTTGGTGCTGATCCTGGCCGCCGGCACGTTCGGCCTGTTGAGCGTGGCTTGCTCCAGTTATTTTCGCCGCACCAGCTCGGCCCTGGTCGTCAGCTACCTGGTGACCCTGCCCCTTTCCTTAGTCTGCGTCGCCCTGACCCGTACCGAGGATGTCGTCGTGCGTGACTTTGTGTCGATAGCCATCCTCCCGCCCTGGTGTCTTGCTCTCTGGACGGTCCTGGAGATTCTGATCAATCGCCGGCTACTTCATCCCCCGGACGTCGGCAGTGAGGGCAAGGACGTCGTCGATGAGGAAGAGGAGATGAAGTACGCCATCGGCGTCGTGATCGACCGTGACCTCTTCCCCGACAAGCTGTTCGCCCCGGCCAAGCGGGTCGACCTCATGCCCGACGGCACCAACCCGGTCCTGGAGAAGGAGCTGCGCAGCGAGATTTTCAGCCAGGGAACATTGATGCTGCGCGTCGTGATCCAGGTGAGCATGCTGCTGTCAATTCCCTTGATGGCTGGGCTCTTGTTCTTGCGGTCGGACAAGGCTCCCTATTATGTGGCCTATGTCCTGACCTTCAATCTTCTTGTGGGTCCGGTGTTCTCGTCCGGCAGCATCACCCAGGAGCGCGAGCGCCAGACCCTCGCCCTGCTCTTGACCACTTTGCTCACTCCGGGGCGAATCATCCTTGCGAAGCTGGTCGCCGCTTTGCGGGTCTCGACGGTCTTGACCTTTCTGCTGACCGAGCAGTTGCTGCTGGCCTATGCATTACTCCAGGAGCTGAGGTATCGGTTCTGGACACTCTTCGTCTTCATGCTGATCATCGCCACAACCTGTCTGGCCACGTCGTCGGTCGGACTGATGTGCTCGGCGCTTGTGCGGCGAACGTCTACAGCGATGGTCTGGACCTACCTGACCCTGCTAATGCTGTTCGTCCTGCCGCTGGGGTTGAGCTGGTATCTCGAGGGGATCAACCAGGAGCACCCCTTCACGGCGGAACGACTGGCGGCGATCACCGTCACCAGCCCCTTCTCGGCCGCCCTCAGCGTGCCCATGCATACCAGCCGCCTTGAGGTCTACTCCGGACAATCGCTGAACGTCCCGCCGCCGGTATTGATCCATATCACGCGCCATATCGCGTTGCCAGTCTGGGCTATCTTCCTGTCGATTTATCCCCCGTTGAGCATGGTTTTCGTGGCGATCAGCTACCTGGCATTCCGGTGGCGATGGTGGAAGGCGGGGGATGCAGGTTGAGCACGCCGGAGCAGATCGAGCTCCCTGGCTCCGGAGTGAACCAGACATGAAGCAGTCGCCGGACATGCGTCATCAGACACGTGGACGTTCATTCGTCGGACGAGCGTCCTCGGGGCAACCAGCCTTGCCTGCCCTTGGTGCTCACAGTTGGCTTCCCTGTCTGATCTCGATCCTGGCGATCGCGCTGGGCTTGCGTGTGCTCGCGGCCGCCTTGGTGCAGTGGTTCGTTCAGCGAAGCGGGTCGGCCCGTGTGTGTTTGTTTCCCGATGCCGAATACTACTGGTTCCTGGCACGGACCATTCGGCAGGGAGCCCCGTTCGACATCATCGAATGGGGAAACATTCATCATTACGCATTACGAACGCCAGGGTATCCGTTATTTCTGGCGGTCTGCCAGGCGATCCTCGGTGAGCAGCCGCTCGCAGTCCGGCTTGTTCAGGCGGCGCTTGGGACCTCGGTGGTCTGGTTGGTCTACCAGCTCACGCGGCGGCTGGACTCGCCCGCGGAGCTCGAGCCGCATTCCGGACGCCATTGCTGGACCGTGCCCTTGATCGCAGCTACGCTTGCCACGGTGAATCCCTATTACATCGTGATGTCGGAGCTGATCCTCTCCGAGGCAGTCTTCGTGCCGCTCATGCTCCTGACTCTCTGGGGCTTCGCAGTGCTGTGGAAGCCCGCCGATGGGCCAGCATGCGCGGGGACCCATTTCGCACCCTGGCAAGATGCCCTGACAGCGATAGGAACCGGTGCGACTGGCGGAGCCGCCCTGCTGACTCGGCCGTCCTGGGGGCTGTTCCTGCCGGGGGTTGTGCTGGTCTGGGTCGTCCATGGAGTTCGCTCCCGCGACGTCCGCCTACGCCGAAAGGCATATCAGGGTGCGATGCTTGTGGTGGTCGGAGTCGTGCTCACGATGGGTCCGTGGTGGGCCCGCAATGCGCGAATCTACGGACGGTTCGTCCCCACGGCACTGTGGCTTGGTGCCAGCCTCTACGACGGACTAAACCCTCTCGCGACCGGAGCGAGCGACATGGCCTTTCTTGCCGACCCGGCATTGCGTTCGCTCGGCGAGCTTGGCCAGAACGCAGTACTCACGCAGCGGGCTCGATTTCGCACGGTCGAACCCGAGACGCGTGCTCGAGCTGGCCGTAATCAAGTTGGGTCGTTACTGGAGCCCCTGGCCCAACGCCTCGGGGTATCGCTCCGCAGTGGCGGCGGTTGCGAGCACTCTCCTGGTCGTCCCGTTATATCTCCTCCTGGTCGTTGCGCCTGGATTCGGCGTCACGATCTGCGTGCCTGGGTTCTGCTGGCAGGACCGGTGCTGTACTTTTGCACGATACACCTCGTTTTCGTCAGCTCGATCCGATATCGCATTCCGGGCGAGCCGGCTGCCCTGGGGTTGGCGGCGATCGGTCTGAGGTCGATCGCCGATCGAATCGGGAGCTCGTCCCGTCGTTACTAGAGGTTCAACTCGTGCAAGCCAGCTCGGTAACGCCAACCCGGCTGGCCCTCGTGTTGACGGTCGACGAGCGACGTCCTTATGATTCCGAGTACGGTGTCCCTGGCGGAGGAGTGGTTCAGATGGGTGAGAATAACGGAGTCACCCAGTTTACTGAGCGAATGGTCCCCGAAGAGGCGCATGCCCGGATCTTCTGGGAGCACATCGAGGCGCTACCGCTTCGCAAGGGACTTCGTCAACGGCAAAAGGGTCCTGGATATCGCCTGCGGCGAGGGCTATGGAGCTTCCGCGCTCGCCAAGGCTGTCGCCTCGAGCGTTGTGGGGGTCGATCTATCGCACGACATCTGCGAGCACGCGAGGCGCAAGTACGGCCTGGACGCGCGTGCCGGCGATGCCCAGGCGATCCCTCTGGCTGATCGGTCGATCGACTTGATCGTGTCGTTCGAGACAATCGAGCATGTCACGGACCCTGCTGCCTTCATTCAGGAATGCACGCGTGTGCTGGTGCCTGAAGGGACGCTGATCGTCTCGTCGCCGAACCGGCCCGTTTATAGTGGAGAGCACAGCCTGAACCCGTACCATAAAGTCGAGTTCGACGAGGACGAGTTGACCGAGCTGCTCCACTCGCGTTTCAAGTCGATCCGGCTCTACAGCCAGTTTCCCCAATCGGCTGCTTGGTGGAGCTCCAGGTCGCTGGCGGCCGAGCGGTCCCCTTGGCTTCGCATCAGAGGTTTCTGGCGCCTGTCCTCCTGGTTCTGCCCGGCAATCCGGACTTACCTCAGCCCTGCAGTTCGTGATGCAGCCGATGAGATCATTCTGGCTCGTTGCGGGTATCCCCGGTCACTCTTCAACCCCTATCTCGTCCGGCCGCGCTCGAAGAGAAGCCGAGAACGGCCTTACATCCTCGTTGCCGTGGCCGAGGGCCGCAGTGCCACCTGAGTCTACGTCTGCAAGAAGTCGTCCCCACCTCTCGTTGGCGGCTAAGCTGTAATGATGCAGCGCCTCGTCATCCAAAACTCCCGCCAGTTCGGCGACATACTCTGTTTTGCCTCATGTGTGGCGTGGGACCTTTTGGCTTGCGATCAAGTCGCCGCTCCAGGTGATCATCGCTTTCTGGAGCGTTCCTCTGGTCCAGCACGCGCTCGGTGCCGATGCCAACGGGGCCTATGTCTTCGCCTGGGGATTCGGATTTGTGCAGTTCCTGCTCGAGTTCGGAATGGGTTCGGCGTTGCAACGGCAGATGAGCCACGCCTGGACATCAGGAGATCATGACGCGTTGAATCGGCTGACTGCCTGTGGACTGACTTTTTATGCCGCCGTTAGTGTTTTCCAGATGTGCATCCTGCTGGTCGTGGCTTACCTGGGGTTGCCACCGCAGTTCCACGGGCAGTCGCGTCGCCTGATCGTCGGGCTGCTCTGGATTCAGGCAGTCTCGGCCCCATTCTTCGGCTTGCTTACAGTGGCATCGAGTGTGCTCCTGGCGGCGCGAAAGTATGATTTTCTCCCCCGTCTGGACCCCCCCCTCATGATCCTGAGGTTCGCAATCCTGATCCTGGGTCTCCGCGCGAAGATCGACTTTCTCGCGATCGTCGCGGTCCAGACGGTCGTGCTGCTGGGTGGAATGCTTCTTCCGGCGCTCTGGGTGATCGTCCGCGAGCTCGGGTCCCTACCTCATTTCGCTCAAGTCCGGGCGTCGGACTATACTGCACTTCTCCGTGTCGGTTTCTATATCTTCCTGATGCAATTGAGTGTCGTCCTGGCCGACAAGGTCGATACGACGGTCCTCGGCTATGCATTGCCCGATGTGGACCCAGGACCCTCCATCACCGTTTATCAGAACGTCAGCAAGCCCTTCTTTCAGATCAGGCAGACAGGCTGGACGCTTGCCTACCTTGTAATTCCAGCCGTGGCCAGCCTGGCCGCGACCCGCGACGTTCGGGGCCTTGATCAACTCAAGTATGACGGTACGCGGTTTCTGGTCGGATTGCTCCTGCCGGTGACGCTTCTGGCGGGGATTTACTCCGCGCCCTTCCTGAGCCTTTGGGTCGGTCCAAGGTACGTTGCGAACGCCCCATTGCTGCGGCTGTTCCTAGTGGCGACCTTGCCCCTGGTGCTGTCGGTGCACGGCGCAGATGGCCGTCGGCCTGGGCAAGATGGAAGTGGTTGCGTGGTCGCCGCTGCTCGGGTCGCTCGTCAACGTTCCCCTGAGTTATTACTTGACGACCCGCCTGGGGGTAGCGGGAGTGATCTGGGGAACGGTGTTAACGACCTTGGTCACGAATCTGCTCATCCCCGGCGTCTATCTCTTCCGGCTGTTAGAGATTCGACTTTCGACCTTCCTGACCCAGACGCTGGGCCCTCCGACGGCAGGCGCGGCGTTTCTGGTGGCGGTCGCCTGGGTCTGCTCCACGATCGCACCTCCCGAACCCTCTGGAACAACACTGATTTCACGGTCGTCCGCGCTGGTGCTGAACCTCTCTCTGAGCGTCGTGGCCTATATCTTCGGTTACCTGGCGGTGGCGAGGGGCCGAGCCGACCTGGTCGCGTTCGTACTCCAGCTTCGACAAAGGTGCGCTTGAGATGCCGTTCAAAACCGTCGAGAGCGGTGGAGGGCAGGTCGTGCCGGGCGCGGAGGGATGCTGATTGCAGATTCCCTGCTCCGCCACAGGGCCATCTGGCTTACCGCGATGCTTTGCCTCGAGGTCCTGCTGGTAGCGCTCTTCCAGAGTCCGTTTCTGAGATTCGATCGGTTCGCATTCATGGACTCGGGAGGCGAGTTGGCAATCCAGGACCTGATGAGGCGGGGTTACCGTCCCGCCCTGGATTTCGGGTATCTATACGGCCTGCTGCCCTTGCTTCTGGGTCGACTCTGGTACGGGCTGGCAGGACTCTCGCCGCAATCGTTTCGCGTGCAGATGCTGGCCTGCATGATGCTCTCGGCCTGGGGCTTGGCCCGATTTGCCGTTGCCCGCCGCCTGAGTCCTGTCCGGCGTCGTCCTCATCATGTTGGCCATCCCGGATCTCTTGCTCGTCTCCTACATAACGCTCGTCCAAGCCCTGGAGCAGGCGCTCCTGATCAACGCTCTGGCTGAGCAGGCAAGGGGCCGCCGCGCGACCTCCCTTGCGCTTTTGACGGCCTGCTGCTTCGTGAAGCCCTCGTTGGCCTTCGTGCAGGGGTTGGCCGTTGTAATTGCAATCGGCGCGGCCAACGGCCGGGGAATCCGGGCAGCGTCAGTTCGCTCGTTCGTGCCCTCACTGGTCACGGCGGTGGTGCTCGCCGTCATTCTCACCCTGGGGTTCGGCGCCGCATCGCTGGCGAAGACAGTCTTCCCATTCACGGGGATGGCGGTCTACCGCATCAGCAATTACGGTTTTTTTCATGGCGTCGGACGTGAGTTCTGGATGCTTCCTCACGCCGGGATTCGTGATTACCTCCGGTACGAGGTCGGATTCTGGATTCTCGGGACGCTTGTTCTGCTATGGGGGGGCCTGTCAGGAATGCGGCGGCTGGCACGCGGCGACTCGACGGGTAATCGGACCCTTCGTGAGGAGATCATCGCCACCTGCGCCGCCGTCCATCTCGGGTTCGTGGTCCTACTCTTCGGCCATCGCGGGACATGGTTCTATTCCTTGCCAATGCTCATTCTCGGACTTGCCACCATCGCTACTGGAGGTCCGCGACCACGCGTCGCCCTCTGGCTGCTTGCCTTCTTGCTTCTTGTCAGCGACCGTTCGAAGGCCATGGAACTCGTCCGTAGGTGGAAGACGGAATCGCCCAGCGCGGTGACGCTGAACTTGTGGTTTGACGCAGCCGAGCGGGACGAGTGGGCACGGTTACTCGAACTGACGCGCGGCGAGCGACCCGCCTTGCTCGCGATGTGCGACGGAGGCGCCCTGCTCACCCCGGGCTTCGCTCCCCCTGAAGTAGGCTATCTCGTTCCGGGTAACGCCCTCCCAGCCGAAGTGCAGCGAAAGGCTGCTCAGCTCGCCTCGGCGTCAGTGATCATCTCGGCCCTTGCCCCCGACTGGCCTGGGTTCACGTTCTGGCCCGAGATCACCGCGGCGTTCGATGGCTGTGAGCTCGTGATGCAGGGTCATTTCGTGCGCGTTTACCGGCGGGTTGGAATATCGCCGAGGGCGACACCACCACCCGAACATGCGACGATTTCAATTCGGCCGGATCGCCTCTCGGATCTGAATCGACGCCGTTCCCTGGACCTTGCTCCAGATGAGGGCCGAGCGGCTGGGATATCTCTCAACATACAGGCGCAGCGGATTGGAGCCCCGCGTGCGCGTAGCGGTCCTCGTCGATCAGCAAATACGAAACGCCGAGGCGATCGATGAGCCGATCAACGGCTTCGGGGTCCGGCGAGTCGGGAGCAACCGCCAGTCGGCCGGTCTGCCAGAACACTTCGCCAGGATGTTGGGTCAGGACCGGGCCAGGGCGCGGGGCTTGCTGGGCGATCCACGCGCAGGCGGCGTCGAAGTCGGCGTAAGTCTGGCGCTGGGCCTCAGCGCGGCCGGTTGCGGTGGCATAGGCGACGTAGGGAACCGAGGTGGCCAATACGATTCCGGATGCCCACAGACGCGGCTGTCTCAGCCTCGCGAGATTTATGACCCGCGCGATGCCCTCAGTCGCGCCCACGAGCAGCATTGGGACGATCGGGATCAGGAATCGACCCGCCTCTGTGAACGGCCAGATCAACAGCAATGAGAGCGTCGTAAGTGCCGTCAATCCGGCCAGGCGGCGCCGCGGACTCCTCAGGGTGCTCACCCAGCCCCAGATGATGACGCCCGACGCCGCGGCCGCCCAGAGAGTGGCGAGCACGGCGATCATCACAGAGCGGCTGAACACCGTCCCGACCTCGACGAAAGGGCCGTGGATCTGATCCGGCAGCCGCTGGAGATAGAACATTGCCTGGGAGGCAATTCGGACGGCGGTGCCCTCCTGCACGAGCAAGCCCACCTGAGTGTGCTGGTGCACGGCCAAGAGCCAGCCCGCCCACGGGAGAATCAGCACAACCGCGATCGGCACCACCGTTCGTATCGCCCGCCATTGCCTGCGCATTGCGAGATCAATGATCGCGGCCGCCGCGACGCAAATCCCGACATGGCGGATCAGGACGCATGAGGCGAGGATGATTGCCAGAACCACCTCGGCGGCACGACTATCACTGCGGCTGACCCTGACAGCGGCGAGGATCGCGAGCAACTCGCACATCAGGTAGAACGGCTCTGACTGGATCGACCCGCCAACTCGCGCCCAGGTCCAGTTCAGCGCCAGGGACAGTCCCAGGATGAACGCAGTTCGCGGAGGATAGAGCGTGCGAAACCAGTGCCAGGCGAGTAACACGGCGGTCACGGTGCAGACGATGGAGAAGAGGTGGGCCGCCGCGACTGAGCGGCCGGCAAAGCACCAAAGCAGTGCGAGGGCAGCGGGATACCCGGGAGGGAAATGAGCATGCCAGGGCGATTCCGGCTTGTCGATCTCGCAGTAGCCACGGCCGGATGCCAGCGCCTCGCCGAGTACAGAGTAACCCGCTCCATCGAATCGCGGAGAAGCCATGAGATCGGTATTCAGCGCGACCGAGGACGCCGATGCGACGGCCAAGACCAAACACATTCCGAGAGTCGCCCCGTCCCGTCGCGGCATCGCTCTCACGGCTGTCGCCCGTCAGGAACGCGAACGCGGTCACGGAGCTTGCATCTCATCGTGCGCATTTCCTCCTGGCTGGAGTATTGGCAGTCGCTTCCCTGAGCTCACGTCGGACCTAGCTCGACCCTCATTAATCGAAGCCCAGAGAAATCAACAACTTTCTGGATAACCTCCTCGCTGATCAATTCCTTCGGCAGCACGCCAGCGGTCTGACCATCGCGGAGGCCGATCGAAACCCAAACGACGGTCTTGCCGCTTGTCAGATCACTCAGCCGCTCGGGGCAAGGGATCACGATCCAACGTGGTCCGAGGTAGTATCGGGCTGACTCGAACTCCACGTTTCTCGAGGGATCTGCCGAGATGACAGCGACGATTCCACTCGAGCCTCGCCGGTTGAGGTAAGCGGCCGCTTCGCGCCAGTCGGCTTTCAGATCGGGGCGAAAGACCATGCTCAGCAGCAGCGCTCCCGAGAGTGCCGCACTGCCGGCGGCACTCGGGTAGCCGCAGGACCGCCGGCAGCCTGGCAAGCCCTCGTGCTACCAGTATCAGGTAGGCTGGACCGCAGAAAAGAGTGTAACGCGCCGGTCCGAAGATTGGATGCGCAACCCGGGAATAGACGAGCAGGAGCAAGGGGGGCAACACCAGCCAGATTAAGAGAGAAACGCACGCGACTGGGTGCTCCAGCCCGAGCCGGAGGCGGCCCTGCTCTCCTCTCTGAAGCACGCCCTGGCCAAATGCGATCAAAACCGCAAAGAGGAGGAGAACACGAGAATTACCGCCGATAAATCCGATCGGCATTCCGACTAGAAACCGGAGAGGCAGCAGACCGGTGACCGACTCCGGTTCGTGGTCCAAGTATCGACCCACCCAAGGCATCAGCGCCAATCCGACGGCGGCATGAGTGAGCAGCCACCCACGCCACGAGATCCCGAACGCGCGGTGATTCAGAACCGAGGCCAATCCCAATGCGGCCATCATCAATAAGCCCAGGGGATGAGAGTAGCCCAGGGCGATCAGACAGAGCGCGTAAACCCAAAGCCACCAGGGTCGCGGTGAACGTCGCTGTGAGAACAAACAACCCCAGCCCAGGCACGTGAGGAGAACCAGAAGTGCGTACATCCGCACTTCTCGTGAATAGTAAACAAGGAGCGGGCTCAGGGCACAAAGCCAGGAAGCCCAGAGCCCAGTCGCCCGATCGATGGCCGTGAGACCGACCCAGTAGATCAGCGCGACGGTGACAATGCCGCAGAGGGCGCTGAAAGCCCGGCCCGAGAGGTCAGAAGGACCAAGCAAGGCGATCCAGCCCTGCAGCAATAGCGGGTGTAACGGTGCACGTGTCGCGTCGATCTCCTGGAGCAACCCGAGCAACGCGGACGGGCCCTTGGTCCGAGCGAGTCTCATCGTCACAACTTCGTCGTACCAGAGGCTGCTCTGGCCAAGCTGGACCAGCCGCACGATCGAGGCCACTAGCAGTATGGCGATTAGATGGATGCGGCCGCGCGCTAGCTCGGGCATCGGCCCACCTCTTGTGCTTCTCTACAAGAGACTCAGGTCGGGTGAGACTGGGTCTTGCACATCCCGGATCAACGCCGGTTGACCGGCCGCGGGCTCGGCGGCCGGGATCAGGATCTCGGGCGGCCAGGGTTCGCCCGGTGCGATCCATTCGGGACGAGGCTCGGGCTCGACCACCAGCAGCGAACCGAGCGCCCGACGAATTCGCACTGCGTTCCTCTCGGCCCCCATGAGGGGAAGGTCCAGTAGGTCGACGGCGTCGTAAACCTCTGGGAGATCGGGCGCGGACAGGCGCCCGAAAACCCTGTGGATCGCGTCGCGACCGATCCCTAGCGACTGCCCGACCGCCTCCACTTGCTCGAGCTTCATCAAATGCCGTCGCTGCCAGGCCTGCGCGATTTCCCACCACGGCGTTGGTGCGTAAGGTCTGCAGCCACGGGACTGGGAATCGCAGTCGCTCTGACGGTAGCAGCGCGGGAGCGTTTCCGGGCCATCGACGCCAGACCGTCTCGACTCTGGGCCGATAGAGGGCGATCATGCCCGCGGCGATCGACAGGACCACGAGTCCTCCTCGCCTGCTGATGGGCAAGATGAGCCGGGGCATGGTGGGGGGACGGGAGCCGGAGCACCAACCCGCCGCGAACAGAACGGCTCCGATCTGGGGGATGCCATCATACCATGGCACGACCACGAGCCTCAGCTCAGGGTACGGCTTGTAGCCGCGCACGCTCCATTTCGAAGAAGTAGCTCCCCAGCACCAAAACAAACCCCGCGCTCTCCAGGGGATTGAACCGCCAGCACGGGCTCCGGGACCAGGCCCAGATCGCCATCAAAGCAAGCGACAGGACCGCACCCTGTAGTTCCGTGGTCTCGGCGATCAGGCCCAGGTTGCCGAGCACCAGGTTCTCGGGGATGGCCTGAAGGGTGTGGCCCACTCCCGGGATCGGCTTGAATGCCTCGCGTGTCGTCCGGCCGTGGAGACTAAGCCTCGCGTCGATCTGCCGTCCGCATAAGCTCATCCCGACCCCGAAGGCGAGCACTGAAGCCAGCAAGGGCACCGCAGCGGCGAATCGACACCGGGACCGACCATCGACCCAGAGGTAAGCCGCACCCACCGGACCAGCCAGGTGCCCCACGGTCCAGAGCCATCCCGCCGCGGCGGCCGCCAGAGATGCCAGCACCAGGCGAACCCAGCCGCCCATCCGGCGCCAGCCCTGCAAGTACCAGAGCATGGCCTGAATACCGACCCCCGCCCATAGCGGTTGCCCGGCCGAGTACCAAGTCGCGGCACAGAACATCAGGGGACTCGTGCCGACGGCCAGCATCGCCGCCAGTCCGAGCCACGCCTGCCCCGTCTCTCTCGCGACGAGTCGGCCGGTAAGCAACATCAGCGCGACCAGAATCGAGAACGAGGCAGTCGCCAGCACCATGGGAAGCCGCGACAGCCGCCCCGCCCACGCCACCATTCCCCATGTCACCAGCCGCCAGGCGGGCACGATGTGCGTGTTATGAGGAACGAACAAGTTGCTCACGGTCCTTGTCCAGTTCCGCGACGCCGAGCAATAAGGAAAGTCATCGCTGCGCATTCGATAGATCGCCAGCGGATCGCGCGGCAGGTAGCTTGTCGAATCGAAGAAGAGCCACGCCGGTGCCAGGCAGACGGCAGCCACAAGGGCACAGGTTGATCCACGGCCGTTCGGACGACCAAGTAAGGCCAGAGTCCGCAACACAGGCCCCATGGCTCAATTCTCTTCCGATCGGGGCGGGACGTCCCCCAGTAGTGGTGAGCCCCGCTCTTGCTCAGGCACCTTGACCATCGGACCAACCTGCCTTTCAGTGGCGCGGGCTCGAGGATCACAGTCTCCCCGCAGTCCTCGCACGCACGGTTCAGGCGCGTTCGGCCAGTGTTCCATCGTTGAGATACCACATGCCGTCAGGGCCGCGGACAAAGCTCCGCCCGAGGGACTGGCTCCATATGGGTCCCTCGCCGCGGCGGCCGCGGACCAGCACGCGCAGTCTGAAGCTGCGCATCGATCTCGGATTTTCCCGCGCTCTTATCGGCGCGGAACTCATCGACCTGAAAGACCAGAGGCGAAAACCGGCCGGCGTGTCCCTCATGAAGCTGGCCAAGCCGGGCGACCCAATAGGTCTTGAAACCCTCATACGATGCAAACTGGGCCGAGGTGCGCCCCTTGGCGCGAGCAAGAGCCACATCCGCCGATAATGGGGGAAATGATGGGACAAGGCAGCGAAGTAGTCGCGCGCCGCTTGCTCGGGCGTGATCCGCACGGGCCGCTCGAGCGTGATCAAGATGGGATAACTGAGCACGACGGCGCCCAATCCTCCGACCAGAACGATCAATCCCGTCGTTCCGTAGAGCTCGGCGCCCAGTGTGAAATAGGCGATGCCCAGAATTGCCGTGAGCCAGCAGACGAGCACTACGAGAGTCGATCCCCATTCCGAGCTGCGCGACCAGACTTGCTCGACCGAGGGAGCTTCGGGAGCGACCATGCGACCGCGCGGTCTGTCATTGGCTCGCCCTGATTCTGCAGTTTGACTGGGTGGAGCGGACGGCGAACTAGAAGGAGGCGACGTGGAGTGCTGGGACGCGTCGGCAAGCTCGAATCCCTCGCCGGAGCCGGTTCCGATCACCGGTCCAAGCGGTTTGCCAGAAGCGGTCGGCTCCGCGTCGTGAAAGAGCAATTCCGCCGCGGCAATCTCCGGGGCGTTGTGGTTGTCAGATTCCGGCTCTGGGCCGTTCATTCAAGAAACTCCTCCAGAGGCTGGCCCGAATCGGGCCCGTTCAGCGGACGGGAGTATCCGCCCTGGAAAGCTCGACCATGCGGCCGCGTCAATCCAATACCAGGCCTTTTTCGGTGATCCTGTAGGGGCGAATCTCATCACCGTGAGCGCTGCCACGGTGCTTGGGTATCGCCAGGGCTCTTCCCATTCGTCCATTCTGCCGCGTTCGTCCCATCAAGATGATGGTGTTGGCATTGGAAAATATGTCTCCTTGACCAATCGGCTCCGCGAGCAAATCGTCCAGCATCACATGAGGTGTCGTGTACAGGTACATGCAGCCGATCTGGCGGTTGTCATACGGATGCTGGTGAACATTGTGGGCGTTGGCGCGGAACTGTTCGCGGAACCACTCGCGGGCGGCCCAGTCGCTATCTTTCCGTAGAACGTGATGATAGATGTACTCGAAGAACTCAAACTGGATCGATTCGCTGAAACGCTCGGTCGGTTCCAGGCCGTCGAAGACGACCCGGCGAACCCCCCTGGTGAAGTGCTGATAAAAGAAACCGACCGCGCAGCGGAGAATCTTGGCCAACTCGGCTTTCCACTCATGCCACACCTCGGGATCCAGGTCCGACCTGCTCACGCGCCGGCCGGCGCGGGCAACTGGATGGAAATAGGCCCCGAGCGGCTTGCTAAAATCCCAGGCTTGCTCAAAGCTAGGTGATGGAGCCAAGGGATAAGGCTTCAACTCCCAGTCGAGCTGGTCGCGTGCGTAGACGACGTGGTTCTGGGAATCGCCCCGGCTTGTCAGATCGCAAATCACACCCCGCCTACCCTCCGCCCGCGAGCCGGCCTCGGCCCATCGTAGACCCAGTTGAGTCTTGCCGGTTCCTGTGGCGCCCGCCACGACTGTGAGGGTGCCGGGAAGCAATCCGCCGCCGAGTTCGTGGTCGATCGCCTCGTTGTCGAATCCTTGTCGAGCGTTCATTCCGTCTCGTCTTCATTCCCGTCTCGATTGCGACTGCCAGGGTTTAAGCCGGAGCTTCTTAGGCCGTGACGTATCCCATTGTGGATTCTCCGGTTCGCTGCCGGCAAGGTCCCATAACCGGGTTATTCATCGATCCGAATCAAGAGTCGACGAGCAAAATGCCGAATTATGCCACAGAACCCGTCTGACCCGGCCAATCAAGACAACTGACAACTTCCCTACTAACGGTCGTTGGTTGATCCTGAGCGGGTCCGGGCTTGGCGACTTAAACAATGTGCATTCCAGCGTTTACAGTGCCGAAGCAGGCCAGGGGCTTGTCAGTGATGACTCATTACCGGACCCGGAACGGCCGAACTCGACCGCGATCTTGGTTCTGGCCTTTGTCGCTTTTCCTGGCCGTGTCAGGATCGTTGCTCACGGCAGGTATTCGAGCCCAGGCGCAGACCACCGACGCCAAGATCATCACTATCCCGCCGCCCTTGCCGACACCGCTGCAACGGCCTGGCGGCTCGTCGTCCGGCCCCACGGCCGCCGTTGCCGCTGAGGCGGTACAGCGTCCGCCTGGCGCCGCTGGGTCCGAGTTCGAGGCCAGGGTGGGCATGCCTTCTCCGGTCCCAGGACAAAACATGGTTCCCCCGCCTCCCGCTCCCGGTCTGGGGGTTCCGAGGGTGATCCCGATCGAACCCATGCCTGGTCAGCCTGGCGCGGAAGCCCCCGCCGCAACGCGGCCCAAAATGATCCAGCTGCGGCGGGACGCGACTGGCCTGGTACCTGCGCGTCCCCCGGGACCAACTCCGCTCCGGCCCAGCGAAGAGGTCGCCAAGGATGTTTCGAACCTGATCGAAAAGATCCAGGAGCCAGAGGCCGAGATCTCCCTGGTCGCAGGCGAATGCAAGGTCATTCAGACCAAGCGAACCTTGACGCGCTTGGTGATTTCCAACCCGCTGGTCGCCGATGTGGAGTTGCTGACCGACCAGCCGGAAGCGCGGCTCCTGAACGTCACGGGGAAGTCGTTTGGCACGACCAGTCTGACCCTGTGGGATGAGAGCAATCGCCCTGTATCCTTCCTCGTCCGCGTCACGGTGGACTCGAAGGAGCTGGAGACGCGAATCAACCAGGCGTTCCCTGGCGCCCAGGTCAAAGTCCGGCAGATCGGCAGCCAGATTATCCTGGACGGCCAGGTGCCGGAGGCCAAGATGATGAACGACATCCTCCAGGTCGTTCAGTCTGCTATCCGGACGAGCCCAGGGTTCCGAGCGATGATGGGCGGCGGCGGAGCAATGGGAGGAGCTGGTGGAGGCATGGGCGGTGGCGGCGGCATGGGCGGCGGCGGCGGCATGGGCGGCGGGCGGCATGGGTGGTGGCGGCGGCGGTCTATGGCGGCGGCATGGGCGGAGCAGGCCTGACCATCATCAACCGGGTTGTTATTCCCGGACCGCGGCAGGTGTTGCTGCACGTCAAGATCGCCGAGCTGAACCGGCAGGCGCTCAGGGAAATCGGGGTTAGCTGGTTGGATACGAAGGGCCAGTCGATCATCGGTTCCGCGGCTGGCGGCATCGGCACGGTCAGTGCGGCGGCCACCGCAAGTCATAGTCAGGGTTCGTCGAATCCGATTGGCCTGCTCTCGCCTGTGGTCTCGAGCTTTGAGGGCACTGGCAGTTCGATGAGTGGCGGCCAGCTCTTCGGTGTCTTCAAGTCGGGGCACTTCTCACTGTTCATCAATGCCCTGCGAGCGAACAGCCTGGCCAAGATCCTGGCTGAACCGAACCTGGTTGCCCTGGACGGCCAACCCGCACGTTTCCTGGTGGGCGGCAATTTCCCCTATCCGGTTCCACAGAGCTCTTCGATTCCGGGCGGCACGGCCGTCGTCACCATCAACTTCGCCCGCTTCGGCACGATCGTGAACTTCATCCCCCAGATCCTTGCCAACGACGTGATCCGCCTTGACGTCGAACCGGTCGTCAGCAATCTCGACCCCGCCTTCGGGTTTACCTATAGTACGGGTCAAACTGTTCCGGGGATCGCCGAGCGGAGTGCGCGCACCGTCGTCGAGTTGAGAGAAGGACAGACGCTGGCAATTGCCGGCTTGATCCAGATCCAGACCACGGCGACCTCGAGTCGCATCCCCGGACTCGGCGATCTGCCCTTGGTGGGACCGTGGTTCAGCAGCATCCAAGAGACGGCGATCGAGACCGAGACAATGATACTCGTGACCCCCGAGCTCGTCGCGCCGCTCGACAAGAACGAGGTGACGGAGGCGCCCGGCGATCGGGTCTATCAACCCAACGATGCCGAGTTCTATCTCTTGGGCCGGATGGAAGGAAAACTGGGGCGAGAATTCCGCGCACCCATCGCGGATCAGGACCCACTCCGGCTGATGAAGCACTTCCAGAGCGAACAGCAGTGGGTCCTGGGACCTCATGGCTATGCCGATTGAGACTCGGTTTCACGCGTACGCCGGCGCTGCTGGAATAGGTATTTCGCAGGCCGTGCGATCCAGGGACAGATTGACCTTGCGTGGCCGGTGGTGGCACTCACGTGAGGGAGAACACTCGGGGGGACGGCGATGCATAACAGTAGGATTCGGTTCTCTTGGTGGTCCAGCGCGGCGATGGTCACAGGCTTGGTTGCTGGGGGAGTTCTGGCCAGGGCGCAACCGCCAGGGGAGGTGCCCGGGCCGCCCCAGGCTTACGAACAAAACGGGCTGCTGCATCGCTGGCTTCACCACTCGGCGGCGACATTGCAGGACAAGTTCATCGGCTATCCCGAGAGATTTTGTCGAGCCGCCGCTGGGCTATTACGTCAAGGAGCAGATGACCTTGCAAGTATCGAAGGCGGATCCGCACCGGTTCACCGTATACCGGACCGATTTCCTGCCGGGCACAAACCGTTTCTCACCGGTGGGCGCCTACCGCTTCAACCTAATGTATTCCCGGCTCGGCGGCTGGCTGGGGCCAGTGATCGTCGAGTGGACACCGGATGAGCCCGGGCTGGCGGAAGCTCGTCGGCAGGCTGTGCTGGGGACCTTGCAGACGGCGGGACGGCCGATCGTCCCCGAGCGCGTGGTCATTGGTCCTTCTCCCTATCCGGGAGCCATGGGTGCCGAGACCGGTAACAACTTCAATACCCTTTTGACGCGCAGCCAGCAGGCCGCGCTGGCGTACCCACCGACACCTCAGTCGGGAGCTTACGCCTACGGCAGCGCCGGGGGATCCCGTTAACATGAGAAACTTGATAAGCCGAAATGGCTCTTTCGCATTCGGGCCATCATCGTTTCAATGCCGCCGATGGGAGCTGGCTCTGCTCAGCTGCATGGCCGTGGTCTCGACCATGCTCATGACCGCAAGCTGCATGGCAGATCCACCCTGGCGGAGAACTGATCCACCGGCCAACCCACCGACTGCCCCCGAGGCCGTCGCTCCGAGTACGTCCGCGGTCAATCTGACCAAGGCCTATGATCCCAACGGATTCCGCAGGGACGTTACTCAGGATCAACGAATTCACGTTCATATCGATTTCGGTCGCGTGTTCGAGAACCAGGGGAATTTCGAGGCCGCAGTGTCGGAATACCAGCAGGCTCTGGCCGCATGCGAACCCAAGGGCATCGGCCGATCGCGATCGGCCGACGAGGCACTGGCGCATCGACGCATGGGCAACGCATTCGACCGGATGGGCCGTTTCGCCCAGGCGGAGGTGCACTACAAGAAGGCGCTGCGGCTCAGCCCGAGAGATCCCAGGATCTGGAATGACGCGGGGTACAGTTATTATATTCAGGGGCGTTGGGCCGAAGCTGAGCGCACCCTGAAAAGCGGCGCCAAGATCGCGCCCGAGGACGTCAAGCTCAAGACGAATCTGGGACTGACGCTCGCCGCAGCCGGCCGAACCAAGGAGGCTTTGCCGCTGCTCAGTCAGTATAGTGGCGACGCGATCGGCCACGCCAACCTCGGCTTCTTGCTCGCGGCAACCGGCCAGATCGAGCTGGCTCGCCAGCAGTACCTCCAGGCTCTTGCTCTGCGACCCAGCCTGGACCTGGCCCGTCGCGCGCTGGCACAGCTTGATCGGGCTCAGGAAGCCCAGCCGGTTGCCTCCACGGCACAGCCTCCTGAAAATTCCGTTCCGACTGCGCGAGCAAGCGCCGGCGATACCGCCGTGATCAAGGCAGCGAGCACGAAGTCACGAATTCCACCGCCCCGCCAGTTCACGTCTCCAGCGCCGGCTGGACCTCCGCTGACAGGGCCCTGATCGAGTTTCGCGGGATTCAGCTTCGACCATTGGGCTCAACCAGCGGCCCGTAGAATCCGGGGCGGCGATCGGCGATTCGGTTTATCTCGTGGCGGCCGGGCACGCGCACCAGACGCTTGCTTCGGGCTCGAACCGGGTCGATGTCGGCGAAAATCGTTTGCTCGGCTTCAGCGCCGGCCCGCGCAAGGATCGTTCCCGAGGGATCGGCGATCGAGCTCGCCCCGATAAACCGGAAGCCGCTCTCGACGCCCACGCGGTTAACCGCCATCACGTAAACCGTATTTTCCATCGCTCGCGTGGGAATCATATGCTCCGCGGCACATTCCGAGTGCGTTGGCCAGTTCGTCGGCAGTACAAGGACATCGGCGCCCAACAAGGTTAGTACTCGGGCGGTTTCAGGAAAGCTGCCGTCGTAGCAGATATGCATCCCGACTCTCAGCCCACCAATCTCTTGCACAGCGAAGGGGAGGTCACCCGGGTCCACGAACATGTCGACGCCCAGAAACGGCAGGTGGACCTTGCGATAGGTTCCCTTGACTCCTTCCGGGCCGACCAGGATGCAGGCATTGAAGAGCCGCGAGCCATCTCGTTCGAGCATTCCGAAGATGCATCCGCAACCCGTCCGACTGGCAAGCTCCACGACCTTAGAAACTTCGCGACCGTCGCTCGCCACGGCGTGCGCCAGGCCTTCCTCCCGACTGCCGAACCCGTATCCCGAAAGCGCACACTCGGGGAAGACGACCAGCCTGGCCCCGTTCGCGGCGGCCTGCTCCAGACCAGTCATTATCCGATCGAGGTTCTCCTCCACTCTTCCTAGCTTCGGCTCCATTTGCACGGCAGCCACGCGTATCATCTCGGCTGAGCTCATGTTCTTACATCCTCGCTGGAACCACTTCTAGTGAAGAATGCCATGCCGATCTCGGCGGGTCTCAAGGCTGAAGTAAGCCGCCGTCACTCTCCGCAGGGAACTATCTGCATCATGGAAGCGTAGTGTAGAGAATGATGACCCCTTTTCCCATAGGGGCTCAACACGTGAATTATAGTAAAATGGGCGGCTTGGGCTTGGCCATGGGAATGAAGTCGAGATTCTCGAAATTCCTCGTGTCGACAACCTGTCTTTGGCTCTCGGCAACCTGGACCAGAGCCGACCTGCCCGGTGCCTCTGGATTGGATGCCAAGCTTGACACTAATGCCTCCAGGATCCAGCCTCCTTTCGATCTGAAACTTACCACGGGCCGCGAGATCGTGGCCGAGCTCGATCAGATGGGACTCTTCCATCCGACGCGAGCGTTTTACGCCGGACACATGGGTAAGATCTATGACGCTGCAATGGCGATGGTGTCTCGAGATCAGCAGTACGTGAAGCTAGGTGATGACGACAGATACCTTGATCCGACGACCGAGGCTCACGAGTCGCTCCACGCCATGTCGTCGTTGATCCGAGAGGCGCGAGGCTGGTCGATCAGTCAGGGTTACGACGTCATCTACGTCGGTGACGGCAAGTTCGCGACGGTTCGAGTAGCCCCGGGGGTCACCAAGGGCCAGGTAGGTTCCTGGCTGCCCTGGAGGGTGAAAAACAGTGAGCTCATCAAAATTCACGTCACAGACCCGGCATTCATGAAGAGCAATGTGGCCTTGATTCTCGAGGAGCTTGCGTACCATCTGCTGGATGCCATGATCGGGCTGGAGAATCACGTCTACATGGAACGGAAACTGGGAATCACCACCGCCGTGACTGTACCGGCGGCAGAGTGGTCGATCGTGGCCCTGGCGACCGCCACAATGCTCGACGGCGATCCCCAAGGATTTCGCAGGCGGGAAGACCGGGTCGAATTCAACCTACTCGTCAAACGGCTTGTCGAGCAGTCGGTCGCCATGTACTCGCGCGGAATGAATCGACGGAAATATGGCCTGCTGGCGAATCTCAGTTCGGAGCTCCGGTCCCACTTCACATTCCTGATGACCGAGGACTCCAGGCAGGCAAGCGCCATCAGAGAATTCGCCGCCCGGACGTTCGGAAAGGGCTGGCTACCGGGGCTGGTGACTCAGATAGAAACGGCCAAGCGGGCTACCGGGGTTCGGTAATGAGTGTTACACCGTGGCGGCCCGCTCGATGAGGTCGAACTGGGGCAACTTCTTCGCGGCTTTCGACCCGGCCCAGTTCGTGTCCGTCGACGAACCTCCCCTCCCACTCCGGTCTAAATGTTTCCATTGCACTTCCGTGAGCCTCTAACTGCTTGCCCTGTGATCCCGCGACCCTGACAATGTCAAGATACATGAGCTACCTGCAAACCTGCTTCAAGGGCCTCGACCTCCAATGAACAGCTTGATGTGTTCGCGAGGAGTATTGCGGTCGATCGTGCTCCTGAGCTCTCTCGTGATCGGGCCTCTGGGCCAGGCGGGCGAGTTGCGAGTGGAACGCATCTTCGGTCCGGAAGTCAAGACTGGCCCTTACAAGCACCCCGCCTGCATGACCGAACTTCACAATGGCGATCTGTACCTCGTCTACTATGGCGGCGCAGGCGAATATGCCGTCGATACCGGCGTCTTCGGATCGCGTTTGCTCAAGGGAGATGGCCAGTGGTCGCCGCCCCGACGGATCGCGCATGACCCGTTTCGCTCGGTCGGCAACGCCGTGATCTGGCAAGGCCCCGACGGTGTCGTCTGGCTTTTCTACGTGGTGCGTTACGGCGAGACTTGGTCCACCTCTCGGGTCCAGGTCAAGATCTCGCGCGACGCGGCGGAGACCTGGTCTGATGCCTCGATGCTGGTGCTCGATGAGGGGACACTTGTTCGCAATCGGCCCATCGTGTTGAGCAACGGAGATTACCTTCTGCCGCTGTACCATGAGACCGGCCACGACACGGAATCGACCGGTCCCGACAGTTACTCGTTCTTCCTGCGCCGCATTGCCAGTGACGGGACCTGGACCAAGTCCCAGCCGATCCTGTCACCGCGAGGCAACATCCAGCCCGCCCTCGTTCAGCTCGCCGAGCGGGATCTTGTAGCCTACTGCCGCCGCGGCGGTGATTACAGGCCAGAGACCAAGGGCTACATTGTCCGATCCGAGTCTCACGACGGCGGTTTTTCCTGGAGCGAAGGCAAGGACTCCAAGTTCCCCAACCCCAACGCCGCCGTCGATTTCCTAAGGTTGAAAAGTGGCCGGCTGATTCTGGTCTATAATCACAGCATGAACCGCAGAACGCCCCTGACAGTTGCGCTTTCGTTCGATCAGGACCGAACCTGGCCCGTGCGCCGCAACTTGCGTGAAGGTGACAACGATTACGGCTATCCCATCGCGTTTCAAGGCGGCAACGGCCGGATTCATGTCGTGTTCACATCTGAACGCCGCACGGTTGTCAACCATGCGATCTTCGATGAGGACTGGGTCATCCAAGGGCCGTCACATTGATCGCCGGGACAGAGGGTGCGGACAATCGAAGGATGACCTTATGTTTCTCGATCGAGTGATGAAGTAAACTCGGGTTTGGTCTCATCAGACAGTGGTTTGGGTGTCATTGGCCATAGGTTTCTAGCGGGCCGGGCTTGCCGAAAGGCTCGCCATCATAATCACTCGAAGGGCCAGTCGAGAAGGAGTGTTCCATGCCAGCACCGGCTCTCAAGCATCTGCAATTGAAGGACGTTGATGGTGTTGCGGTGGTTGATTTCGTGGAATCGGGACTGATGTTCGAGGCGACTCTGATACAGGAGATCGGCGAGGAGCTGCACAGTCTACTTGTCGATCATGGCCGCGAGCCGAATCTTGCTGGATTTCCAACATGTGCAATATGTTTCCAGTTCGATGTCGGCCAGCTTGCAAGGCTTGCCAGGGATGTCGAAGCCGCCAGAGGGCAAGCTCAAGATCACCGGCCTGGGACCGGTCTTGCGAGACGCATTCCAGATTGGCCATCTCGAGCCCTTTTCGCGATCTATGATGATCAGGCCCTCCGCTCTGAAGGCGTTTCACTAGCGACTTGCCGATGAAGCTGGGACCGCCGGCTTCCTTGCGGTTGGCCCCGCTCCCAGGCCCTTGACAAGGGTTTCCTGGGCGTTGCAATGAAACCATCGATGTGCCCGTAGCTCAACTGGATAGAGCGTCGGCCTCCGGAGCCGAAGGTTGAGGGTTCAAATCCCCCCGGGCATACTTACGGCGTAACGACTTACGACGATTCGGATTCACATCAAGAATCTCCTTGCCCACGCCCTGCCCACATTTCTTCCCACTGACCTCGCCGAAGTGGTCGAACGTTGGCCATCGCTGACACCCGAGATGCAAGCAACGACTGGCCGAGACGATCCGAGCCAACATGCGTCCACGGAGTCAGCCGAGAGGACCGCTACCTTGGAGATGATGACGGTGCTTCTATCCGGTCGTTCGACATGCCCAAGTCGATCCGCGCCGGCATCCTGCACCACCCGCGCAGAAATCAACTCTCGTCGGGCTTCGCGTCGCCGTGCCACCACCTGAGCACCCGCAGTGCGCGGAGGGTATTCCAACGGCTGGGAGCGCCCAGGCGTTCCAGTTCAAAGTACGTCTTACCTCTGTAGGAGTTTTCCAGCGGCCAGCAGCCTTCCTCACTCCGTTTGTTTTGAACGATATCGATCGCCTCGGCGAGACGCTGGTCGCGAGGCGCCTTGACCGTTTGGAAGTAATCCAGAGCACGGAGGATATCGTAGTGCCAGCGCGGGGGAAACGAGAATCGAAGGAAGATGGGTTTGATAATGTCGCCGGTTCGGTGGGAGCGAAATAGCCGGTGCACCAAGAGGAACTCACGGCCGCGCTCCTGCGCAGGCCCGCACCGCCCGCAGTTTGCGTTTTCGGTGTAGTTCGTAGAGCCGCAAGCCCTCGATTACGCTGATGGTGGTGTGGACCGAGGCGTGCGTCGCGCCGAGGTCCCGCCGGCAGTTCCACCCCCCATCGGGCATCTGCTGGTCGAGCAGGTGCTCGGCAATGGTATCGAGTCGGTCGTCGTCATACTCGAAGTAGCAGAGGATGGAAAGCGCCATACCGGTGATGCACGTCTCGCTTCGGCCTCTCCATCCGTAATTAATACCGCCATCACGTTGCAACCCCTGGTCGAGGAGGAGTGGGCAGGCCCGGTGCGCCTGCTGGTTCGTGGCTGGCAGACCAAAGTCGCGGAGTAACAGCATCGTATAGGTCGTCGAGATCCACTTTGGGGAATAGAGCCCTCCGTCCGACGATAACCCTCCAGCCCAGGTGCCCTCGGGATCCTGAAGCGCCAGGAGGCGGGCTCCCCAGCCCTCGCGCGCCACCTGTCGCCGAGCCCGCTCCACGGTACCTTCCGCGGCGCCGACAACGTCGCGCAGCACCTGCCACCGAATTGCGGGGTCCCCGTCGAGAAGCCATCGGCTCACTTTGTCCCGGCTTCGAGTCACTGTGAAACAACTCCACGCGCTTGCAGGTCAGTCTTGTCAGGCCAAAACGATTATGCTTAGCTGACCGGCCCGCCGAACATCACCCACAATCTTATCCGAACCGAGCGGGTGACAAGAACGCCGAGGCCGGCAACACCGTCAACTCCACCTCGGCACGTGGCACGGAAGGCTACTGATTCGACCCCGCTCGGTTCCCACCTCATTCCCACCGACACTTGTCTGAATGACCCGATCTGATCGCCGTCGTGGAGGCATCGGGCCGGTCGCCCGAGGCGATCCGCGCCGGCATCGCGGCGAGGGTTAGGGCGTCCTAAGGGAAAGACGGGTCGTCACTGCGCCGAGCAAATAGTCAGAAACGCTACGAGTTGATATCGCAGCACGTGTTACGGCTAAACCTAATTCTGGCTGGTCGTAAGCATGCCGACATTGCGAATGCCGCCGCCTTCGACGGGAGCGTTATTGCCATTGAAAGTGCTGCCGACCAACACAGCTAATCCAGTGGTGTAGAATCCACGACAAGTGAACTCGCCCCTACTACAAATGCGAACGACATCAGTGGCATTTTCTGCAGTAAGTTCTTATCTCCATGCCACCCGGGGACGAAATAGCCAGAACCTTCGTGATCGCTGTGCTACGATGGACCACGCGACCGCACCGCACGCACTTGATGTAAGGGCCCACAACGGATCCACAGTTGCTGCACTTCGAAGCTAGCAGAGAAACTCGCATTCGGCAGTTTGGGCATTTCTGGCCCATCACTTCACTCCACAGCGGAAATCATTTCTGCTCCGAAGCACCAAGACTTGCCCCGTCTGCAATGTCCACTCGCGGACTACTCTGGATCTTGCCCAGAGCCGGTACAACTCAGAGGTCGGCGTCGGGAGTGATTGACTCTAGCGGGAAGATCCCGATCGCTCGTTGCGGGAAGTGCGTTACTTGTCACTTCTCTGTCGGCACTATAGGTCCCAAAGGATTGGACAGCCGAGAAAAAGTCAATGCCGTCGTGGAGTCATGATCAGAATTATGGTACGCAAGGTCGCGAGGCATCACTCGAAGAGGACTGCTGGGCTCTGACTTACTGGCCAAGTGGCAGATCGACTGACGGTTTACCATGTCCAGCAGCCGTTCGTTCATTCTCGCGACCGTGGAAAGCTGATGGTTCTCGACGGAGGATGTGAGTGCCAGGCCGCCAAATGTACTTGTATTCGCTCTTGCCGCGTGAGACCACCGATATCAACTGGAAGAGAATCCAATCGGACATGCCACGACGACGAGGATCAGCGTACGCACAACTGTTCCCGGTGACGCCAAACTGCTGCTGGAGATGCAGCCAGGCGACCGAAATTTTACGACCGGACCGGAGCTGCGGCCTGGAGTATTCGGTTCCAGGATCGGCTGCGCATCCGCAGCGAAACAGGGTTTTTCGAAGAGGAGGTTGTTGTCATCGTTCTAGGAGGTTGAGCCTGAAGTCCGCGGATGTAGCGGCCCAGCTCGACCAGCAAGAATAGAGTCGCTGCTCCGGGGACATACGGAGCAAGTTGTGCTGCGGCAACACGGTCGGAGCGGTCTGAGTATGCGGCGCGATTGCGGGAACGGGGAGCGTGAACAGGACCGACGAGATCGTCGTGTCAATCTTCGTGTTGTTCTTGACCTGGCCGTCGCCGAGGTCGAAGAAGGTCTGCCAGCCGACGTATCGCCTGGCCGCCGGGTAGCCGCCCAGCAGATCGTCGCGGTCTAGGTGACGGGGCCATTGAAGGCCGGTTCACTGGCGTCGAACACCAAGCCGAAGAACGGATCGGCGGTCGGGCTGGTCGAGTCGCCGGTCCGCGAGCTGAAGTTCGCCCGATAGGACGGGCGGACCATGGAGTGGCCGAACCGGTATGCGGCCGCGCCGAACTCGATAGGCATGAACGCATCACCGAGGGGCCGTAGAACTGATTGCCGCGCGCCAGCACGTCGCTGACCATCGCCTGGCCAGCGATCTGCGGCAGATGCTCGTTAACTAGCAGCCACTGGTAATGCCAGAGAGTGATCTGGCGGGCAATGAGGAACTGCGGGTAACCCTGTGAGACGTCAGCGCCGCGTGCGGCCGGGAACGCATGCAGACTGAAGCTGCCGAGATCGGACAGGACCCGGTTGTAGAACAGGACGTGGGCGCTGTGCAGCCCCGGCGATCATGACGTTCTCGTCGTTGCGCGGGTCGCCAAGCAAAGCCGAGTAGCTGCCATCTCCGTTCGGCACTCGGGGCACATCCTCGTGCACGCCGCCAGTGCCGATCTTGAGTGCTGGTCCAACGGAGCCGTCCGGGTTCGGCACGTACAGATCCGGGCGCATCGCCGGTCGCCGCCGAACAGCGAGTCCAGGTCTAACGCCGCGTCCGGGTGTTCGGCGACGTCAGCGGATTGGCTGGCTGGCCAAGCTGGGACGTCTGATCAAAGGTGATGTCGTGGTCGGTGAACTGGCCGATGACGTCGAGCCCGCCGTCATCGTCGGGTTATCCGGGTTAGTGCCGTACGGATTGCTGCTGGTCGGGTTGCCGTTCACGGCCGGATCGACGATCAGGGCCTTCGGCCCAGCGGCCAGGTCATCGTCGGCGTCCATGATGCCGCCAGGCATCCCGACTTCCAGCAGCGCGGCCCGTACGGTGTCGGTAGCCGGTGCGAACGGCGGCAAGTTCGGGAAGATCCGGCCCGAAGAGCATGCTGTCCGCCGGCGCGCCTGGTACCCGGGCTGATCCAGGCGATGTCACGGCCGCCCGCGCGGCGCTCCCGAACCCCGGCAGTACGCCAGCCGACGCCGCCGCCAGTCCGGCGCCAGCCAGCCCAGCGCCACTCAGGAGTCGCCTCGGGATCCTCGGTCTGCTCATTGCCCGCCATATCGATCCCCTTGCCCGTACGCCGGCTGATCGTCACGGCGGGCCAGTTTTGAAATGACCGTAAGCAACGGGGAGCGACAGCGTAATTGGCAGGAGTGCCCAGCTTGGCGGGCCAGATGCCCACTTTAGCTAGGCCATTGCCGAGGTCCAGCTGCCGACGCCCATTCGCGCGGCTTCGCGCGCGGCGGCGAGCCGGGTCGGGACGCCGATCTTGGCTAGGATCGAGGAGACGTGATGATGCACGGTCCGCTCGGAGATGACCAGCCGCAGCGAGATCTCCTTATCCGCCAGGCCCTGGGAGAGCAGCGCCAGCACCTCCTGCTCGCGCGCGGTTAGCCCAGCCGGCGCGGCCCGCGTCGCGGCGCGCGGTCCACGCGGATCGAGGTTATGCCGAATTCCTTCATTCGCCGCCGGGCCGCCGCGGCCGTACCGCGCGCACCAAGACCGTCCAGGACGCCGAGCGCCACGCGGAGTTCGGCGTCGTCAGAGCAGCAGAAGATCCGGGTCAGGGCGGCGTCGTAGGTCCGGCCGATTCGTTCCCATGCTGCGGCGGCACCCTGCCAGTCCCCGGCGATCTCCAGCGCGTACGGCTCCGGCAATCGACCAGCAGGTCGAAGTTGGCCCCGAGGCGCGACAACCACATAGAAACCGACCCGAGCCGCCACAGATCGGTCCGGCCGAGCGCCTGCTCGTAAGCCTCTCGTGCCTCCCGGCAAGCTCGATCTGGCTCCCCGACACCCACAGCAACTCCGCTCGTGCCGCCCGGACTTGC
>CAVXCB010000018.1:0-210963 GCA_963760085.1 uncultured Planctomycetaceae bacterium | reverse complement strand
AGCCGAAAGGTCCATCTTTTCTAGCCGTGCCCAGACTGAGAAAAGTCAGGTGTGCTTCAGCCAGACGCCGGGGGCGGACCGTTGCTCACGGGGGCAGGTAGGGAGGCCGCGACGTGTCCACGGGCTCGGCAGGGAGCTGGACCGTGATGGTGTGAACCTTGCCATCGCCCACCTTGCGGACGTTCAGCCGCAGGACCTTGTCGGGCGACGCGTTGGCGACGATCCAGCCCAGGTCTCCGCGACGCTCCGTACGGTAGCCGTTGATCGAGAGGAGCACGTCGCCGAGCTGGAGGCCAGCCTTCTCCGCCGCGGTCGCGGGATAGACGTTCGTGACCCTCAAGCCCTGCACCCCGTCAGGACCGACGGCGGGCTCCTCGTCGATCCCGAAATAGAGGGCATGAGCGGGCGCGGAGGGCTCGGAAGAACTCGCCCCGGGCGATGAGCCGGTTCCCGCGGCCTCGGCCATGTAAGGGGCGAAGAGCGACTCGGGATAGGGAAGTATCCCGGTAAAGGGGCCGAAGTCGCTGACATGGCTGAGGTCGTTGTCTTCGCCCACTTTGATCACATCTCGATTGACGACAAGCGGGCCAATGCCTTCAAAGTAGTTGGAATGGCCATTGTAGCAATAGCCAGGTCCGCCGTAATCGGGAAGACGTGAAGTCTTTCCAAACCGATTGAGAACCGGCTCGCCGTGAGGATAACCGCGCCCACCGTAAAAGGGATAGCCGCCGTGGCTGCCAACGCCCACCCCATAGCCGCCGTAGCCGTAACCCAGATGATACGATAGACCAAAGCCGAGAAAACCCGGGTAGGGGCCACCGCCTTCGTAGCCCGTTTGATAGGGCCATGGCCGCCGCCCTGGGCCATGCCCGATGAGCCGGAGCAAACCCAGATCCCTACTGCCAGGGCAAGCGCCTTCAATGGGAGCCTGCCGCCGCCCGGCAAGAGCGACACAATGGATGAGTTGATGTGCACGGTCCGTGTTCCCTCTGGGACTCGGCATGCCTCCTATTGCAAATTCCACCCGGTCCCCGGGTCCGGCCGCATCGCGGACCGCTTATCTTATATATCACAGATTCTCGAGCCGTCTTTGGAAAAAATCGGGGAAATGCCTGGCGGTTCTCTGGCCCATCACCTCGCGGAGCGTGGTTCTTGCAACAAGCAGATCAGAATCAGGATCAGGATGATGATGATGAAGAACGCAAGGTTCTAGTTCGGTGCGAGCGAGCTGGTGCCGTTTAGCGGGTTGCCGGCGGCGGACCATTGCCGACCGGCGGCAGGTAGGAGGGCCGCGTCGTGTCCACCGGCTGGATGTCGCCGGGAGGATGGATGCTTGCGATTTCGCGGGCGGGGTAGCCCAGCGCGTGGAACAGCTCGAACTGCGCCCGGTTGTATTCGGCGACCGTGGTGAAGTAATCGTCGACGGCGATCTTCAAAAGCTGGAGGGCGTAGACCACTTCCTGCGGCCGGAAGACCTGGACCAGGACGTCGCCGAATCGGGTCGTTTGCTTCAGGCCCTCGAAGTTGCCGTTGAAGGCGATGAGGGACGCGCGCAAGGAGCGATCGGCCTGAGACACCCGGGCCGCCGCCGACTGGAGTCGCGCCTGGGCGCGGGTCACGTCCGCCGCCACCATGTCCTGGGTCTTGAAGAGCTCGATGATGGCCCGCGACTGCTCACCGCGCTGCTCCTTGATCCGCGCCAGGTTCCCGATCCCAAGGGCGTCGAGCTGCCACAGGACCTGGAAGCTTACGTCTTCCCGGCCGGTCCACTGGTTGAGGCTGCTGTTGGGGCCCAAGCCGAAGATCCCGGCCTGGAGAAACTCGCCGGGCGTCTGGAAGCCGTTGAGCAGGATGCTGGGGAGGAGTATGCGCCCCTTTTCCCGGCGGATCCGCGCCGCCACTGCCTGGACAAGCGCCTGGTAAGAGGCGAGCTCGGGGCGGTTGGTCAAGCCGACCGGGATCAGGTCGTCGAGCGGCCGGGCCGGGTCGATCAAGGTGATCTGGAGGTGATCGTGCTCGAGCGGCACGACCACCGCGCGCGGGTCGAGCCGCAAGACCTGGGTCAGGTTGGCGCTGTGCACACGCCACATCTCGCGCCGAAGTCGCCTGTTGCTCAACGTCGGCGAGCATGTTCCTGGCCCGATCGATCTCGATCCTGGGGACCAGATCTTTGCTCAAGCGCGAGATCCGATCGACCAGGTCGTGCCCCAGCTCGACGGCGTAGAGGGCGCCGGCATACATTCCCCGATACTGGTGCACGCTGAAGTAAGCATTGGCTGTCATGAGCAGCGAGTCGTTCTTGGCGGTCTGGATGTCCGCTTGCCGGGAATTCAGGATCTGCCTCGCGGCCAGGGGCTCGAAGACGACATCGGTCAAGGCCTGGATCTCCCACAGGCCAGCACCGCCGTAAAAGTAGTTGACACTCGGCGCTGTCATGATTCCCTTGTTGAAATCCGGGCCGCCGCCATCGTGTCGGATATAATCAAAGCCTATATTGAGTTGAGGAACCCAGAGGACCTTGGCCCGTGTGAGTTGCGCTTCGGCCACCCACACACTGGACTGGGCAGCGGCCACCATCAGCGGCCGGGCGTCGGAGAGTCGCAGGGCGGTGGCGAGGTTGATTGGAAAGCGAAGGTCCGTCGGCTCGAGCGGTGCTTGCTTCAGCTTCACGGCCACGAAGTCGCTCGCCGGCCGGGGAGGCGGAATTGGCGTGTGCGGCAGGGCCGGCGGCAACGGCGACGGTGCCGGCGTCGACTGGGTCTGGGCGCGGCACGGCAACGGCGCGAACCCATGGAGGATCAAGGTCGCGACGATGATCGTTGCTAAGCAGAATCGTTCCATTGGGCGTGGCTCCATCCTCTTTCCCCCCTGAACGGAACGAGGCGCGGCAGATCCGATTTGGCGGCTTATAGGCTTTCATCGGCTAATTACAACGCGAATGTTGATAGCGAAAGCAGCGCCTTTTCGCGCCTATTCTTTTCAACTTGTCCGGATTGTGCTTGAAGTGGCCACCGGGATTGACCGAGGTCATGGCTGCACCGGCCAGACATCAGTGTCCTCCTCGCACCGAGTTGAGGAACTGGAGTCATCTAACTGAAAAACCGCTTGACTTTCACCAGAACTTGCAGCATGATTTTTCTCGCTAGTTCTCCCAGATCTCGTATATTGCCCAAACTGGCAATTTGTCAGCTTCCTTTAGGGGGGACAGAGTTCATTCGGTGCTTTCTCTTCGCTCGTTTCTGGAATAGCCGGGCTGCAGCAACCGCTCCAAGCTCGACGACCGAATCGGAACGTGCGGAACGAAGAGCAGCGGGTATCCGGACGGGGAACTCTGATAGGGCCGACGGCCGAGGTAGTTGTAAATTGGTGGGCAAAAGTGAGATCGGGCGACATTCGCGGTTCAGGTCATCGGTGACGACAACAAGAAGGCACAACACACGAGGAGTTCCCATGACAAAGTTTCGACCGTCTTTCTTCACACTTGCCTCATCGAGCGTTCTGGCGCTGGCCCTTGGAGCGGGACCCGTGTATGCGGATTCCTGGGGCTCCAGCGGTGGTGGTTCGAGTGGAGGCGGATCTCATTTCAAGCTCCACGGTGGCGGTGGCTCTAGCGGCGGCGGGTTCCTCAAGCACCACGGTGGCGGCGGCTCCAGCGGCGGCTCCAGTGGCGGCGGCTTCAGCGGTGGCTCGAGCGGTGGCGGCTCGCTGGGCGGGTTTCTGCGTCACGGCAGTGGCGGCGGCTCCAGCGGTGGCTCCAGCGGTGGCTCCAGTGGCGGTTTCTTCAAGAAGCACATGGGCGGTGGCTCCAGCGGCGGCGGCTCGCTGGGCGGGTTCCTCCATCACGGCAGTGGCGCCGGTTCCAGCGGCGGATCCTACTGATCCCACGTGCATCGCGTCTGTGGCTCGGCAGAACGGATTCAATCTGCCTGTCGGCGTCGGGCGTCAAACTCACGCCGGGAAGGACAGGACGTAACCTTCCCGGCGGGTGCTGGCGTTCTCGGTGCATGCCGAGGGGAGATCGTGTCTTGAGACCCGCTGCGCAGTCCTTCAAGGCCGGGTCAAGACCGGCCGAACAGGATCCTCGAAAGGCCCACCCATACCGGCGCTGGGTGGTAAACCTTTGGCTGATTTTCCATCTGGTTGCCATCATTGCGGCCCCGGCTGCAATGGACCCATCTTCTGACCTTGCGCGTTCGCTTCATGACGTGTGCCGGCCCTATCTCGAGTTTTTGTTCCTCGATCACGGCTACCATTTTTTCGCGCCGGAGCCCGAGGAGAGCACTCTCCTGTCTTTCGAGGCCCATCGCCCGGATGGCACTGTCGTCCGCGGGCGAATTCCCGATCGGGCAACAGAGCCCCGCTTGCTGTACCACCGGTACTTCATGTTGACCGAGCATATGAGCAGGTCTCCTGAGGAATTCCGTGAACAGTGGCATGAATCCTACGCGCGGCATATTGGCCGGGAGTTTGCCGCATCTCGCGTAAAACTGATCCAAGAGACCCATCTCCTCTCCTCGATGGAGAGAGTCCGTGAGGGCGGACGACTGAACGATCCGGAGAGCTATGAGGAACTTCCACTAGGGGTTTTTCCATGCGACGGTTACTGAACCCGGTCGTGCGCGACTTGGCGGCCCGGGCGCGGTCGCTTTCCAATGAGTGGGATACCTTCTGGTTCAAACCGGCCGATCCCACTTTACTGGGGCTGATACGTATCTTTACGGGTCTTATGCTCCTGTACACCCACGCCGTCTGGGGATTGGTGCTGCGTCAGTTCTTTGGTCCGATAAGCTGGTTGAGCCCGGCCTTCGTGAGAGCGGTCCAGCAGGACCAGCACACGTACTCATTCTGGTGGCTCGTCGCTGACGGATGGATGTGGCCTGTCTACGGTCTTTCCATGGCCGTCCTCTTAATGTTCACTCTGGGCCTGTTCACCCGGGTGACCTCCATCCTGTCCCTGCTGATCGTGATCTCATTTGCTCACCGTGCGCCGCAAGCCACGTTTGGCCTCGATCAGATCAACGTCATGCTGACGTTGTATCTTGCAATCGGTCCCAGCGGACAGGCACTCTCGCTCGACCGGCTCATTGCCGGGTGGCGGAGGGGCGCGGCCTCGTCGCGGCCGGCGCCCAGTGCCGGGGCGAATCTGGCATTGCGGCTGATCAACGTCCACATGTGTGTCATCTACTTCTTCGCCGGCATCTCGAAGTTGCAGGGTGAATCATGGTGGACGGGTGAAGCCATGTGGCGGGCGTTCTCGAATCTGGAGTACCAGTCGATCGACATGACCTGGATGGCCTGGCACCCTTGGCTGCTGAGCCTCATGTCCCAGCTTTCGGTCCTCTGGGAAATCTTCTTCTGTGTCCTCATCTGGCGACCCCGCCTGCGACCCTTGATGCTGGCCGCGGCCGTTATGCTTCACGTGGGCATCGGCGCGTGCCTCGGAATGTGGACGTTTGGCTTGATCATGCTTGTCGGCTGCGCCTCGTTTCTACCGACTCGGGCCGTCCGCGAGCTGGTTGCGGGTCTCTCTCCCGGCCGATACCGGCCCAGTACGGCCCTCATACCGATCTACCACCCCACCTCAGCCGGCCATACCCTGGCCCAGCCGTCCGGAGATGCCGGAGCCGGCACTGCCTTTGAACAGGGCGTAGTTTCGCCAAGCCTTCACGGCCCGTTATCGTACGGTACGCCGCCTTTGAGGATCTTCTCCGTGCTTCGTGTTGCGGTCAACCTAGTCAACCTGCTCCCGGGCAATTCCGGACGCCAGCAACCATCTGTCTCGTCTCAGGGTCTTGGATACGATCAGGATGGTCACGCCGGCGAGAAGCCATAGCCCCATAATCACGGGGGCATAAGCGAGTGGCGGCGGCGGTAGCGGCGTAATCGACTTCCAGGCGACCCAGAGCACCGCAACTGTCGAAACCAGTGGAAGGATCGCGTGCAGCAGCGGGCGGAACTCGGCCCCACGCTGCCGATAGAGAAGGAATACGCCAAGGTTGCCGGCACTGTAGATGAGGGCAAGAGCCAGCGTCAAGACCGTTCCCATGACGTAAAAGGCCTGATCCGGCCCCAGCGAAAAACCAAGCGTCAGGCCCGCCACGAAAGTGACGACCGCCTGAAACGCCACGGCGTTGACGGGGGTTTCGTGTCGCGAGTGGACCGTCGCGAACGACAACGGAAGAGCCCCGGTCCGCGCCATTGCGTGCCACATCCGCGTGGAGACCAGGCTGCCGGCGACGGCGACCGCGAGCATCGAGTTCAGTAGTGCGAACATGATTACGACCCAACCTGGTCCCCAGAATCGCCGCGCCAGGGCGAAAGGAGGCAGTTCCTTTGATGCCACCAGCGCCCCGAGGTCATCCGTACCCCAGCCGATTACGATGCCCCACGAGGTGAAGACCAGGTAGGCCCCCATGATCAGAATCGTGTAAACGATGGCTTTCGACACTACAAGGCGAGGGGTTTCGCACTCCTCGGCCAGCGGCACGACGCCCTCCCAGCCGGTCATCGCGAAGAGCGAGAAGATGATCCCCAGATAGAGGCCGTTGCCGCTCGGAGCGTGTGCGGGGTTGAATGAAGCAAGGCTAATACCTCCCGGACCGGGGGCGACCAGGCCCCAACCCGCCAGAAACACCACGATGCCCATCTCCATGAGTCCGAGCACCGTTAGTGCCGCGGCCGAAAGCTCGATCCTGCGGTAGGTCGCCCAGAACGTGAACGTGCCACCAAGCAGCAGAAACACCCACCACGGAAAAGTGATCCCGTATTCTGCGTGCAGTGCTGACTCAAGCACCCACCCCATCATCGCCAGGCTAAACGCCGGAGTTAACGCAGAGTAGAGGAAGAACAGCCAGGCCGTCAGGAATCCGGCCCGTGGGCCGACTGTTCGGCTCACGTAGGTGTAGTAACCCCCGGAGGACGGCATGTGCCTGGCCATTTGCGTCAGGCTGACGCCGAGCATCAACATGATCAGCATAGCAATTAAGTATGCCAGCGGAGCCGCCAGCCCTGCGTGGGATGCAATGAACGGTAGGGTGAGCAGGATGGCTGTAGCAGGTGCCGTGTGGGCAATCCCTTGCATCAGGACCCCAAAGAGTCCAATCGCACCCGGGCGGAGACCGGCTTTGGCCTTCGTCGCCCTTTTCGCCGTGATTTCTCTGCTCCCTGGTTCCGAGTTCGTCAGCTCCATGGATTTGTCGCCATGTCAAAAAACGTGGCGTGAAACGCGTAGGGGGATTTTGAAACACTTTGGGGAAGTCCGGCACGGAGGCCGACGTGCCAAGGGAGGAGAGGAGCCTCAGTAGGCCTGTGCCAGAGCGTTGCCAGCCATGCCCACCGCGACTTTAATAGGGATAATGTTAGAGGAGGACCGATTCGAGAGTCAAGCCTCTGTCTTTTAGCTTGGAGGTGGCTCATGTTGTTGGCCGGAAAGGTTACGCTCATTACGGGCGCAGCCCAGGGCATCGGGAAAGCCATAGCGACGAGCCTTGCAGCCGAAGGGGCGCAGGTTGTCCTCACGGACATCCAGGAACAGAAGGTGGCCGAGGCCGCCGCGGAGATCCATGGCAAAACGGGCGCGACGACCAGGTCTCGCCGGCTGGACGTGACGGACGCGAACGCAATCCGCTCCACTGTAGAGGCCGTCGAGAAAGAGTTCGGCCGGATTGACATCCTGGTCAACAATGCAGGAGTCCAGGAATGGGTGCCCTTTCTCGAAACCAGTGAGGAGATGTGGGACCGCCATCAGGCGGTGAACGTGAAGTCCACGTTTCTGCTTTCGCAGGCCGTGGCGCGGATCATGGTTCGGCAAGGCGGCGGGAAGATTATCAACATCGCCTCGGATTCCGGCGTGGCGCCTACTCCAGAGGGCGCCTCGGCTTATTGCGCGTCCAAGTCGGCGATCATCGGCTTGACACGGGTCATCGCCAAAGAGTTGGGCCCGCATCGGGTTTACTGCAACGCAATCTGTCCCGGCGCCATCAACACGGCCATGACGGAACGATTCCTCAAGACGACCGGACAGAAAGAAAACAGTCTGGATGACTGGGCCCAGATGGCGGCCCTGAAGAGAATCGGAGAGCCCGAGGATATCGGCCGCGTCGCGCTTTTCCTCGCCAGCCATCTGTCCGACTTCATGACCGGCGAACACCTGCTCGTCACGGGCGGCGACATCATGAGCCAATGACATGCGCCGCGCCGGGAAGCTCAGAAAAGAGCAATCGGATTGATGAGCGACCCCGTGCCACCCGGCAGCCGAAGCGGACAGGCCACGACCATGAACTCCCATCGCTTCTCTTCTTCGCACACCTTGACCAGTTCCTCGAACTGAAGACTATCGGCACAAATCATTCCCATGGCCACGATCTGGAGCAGGTGAATCGGATACGCGATCCCCTCGACGAGGGAGGGGACCGTTTCCCCGTCTCCGTCCGGCAGGAAGACGGCCACCTTGCGTTCATGGAGCAGGAGCAGGGCGGTGACGTGAAGGCCGGCTTTACCATCGCCGTCGTAACCGTTGTTCCAAGGCCCCAATTCCAGGCGCCGCCGATGATGGCCGGTGCGGAAGAGCAAGATATCCCCCTCGCCCAGAGTGACGCCTTGTGACTTTTCCGCGGCCACTAGTTCTGCCGGGGTGACCGCCTCCCCCGGCTCTAGCCAGGGGACGCCGCGCAGGCGAGGAATGTCCAGCAGCACGCCGCGACCCACGATGCCGTGCGCGAAGGCCGTGATGTCCTGCAACTTCGCCCCTCGACCGGTGACGCTTGACGCCGGCTTGCCGTTGTAGAGTTTTCCTTGGTAGCTGACATGACAAAGAGCGTCGATATGCGTGAAGCTGTCACCGTGAAACTCACTGGCCAGAAAGTCGGTTGCAAACCTCGGAGCGCCTTCGGGCAGGTCGGTTTCATGCCGGTGGATCATGTAGTGGAGAGACGGCCGTGGGTTGTCTGGGCCGGCGACTTTGTTGATCGGCAGCGAGAGCGAGACACTGCGTCCCGACCGCACGAGGCGGGCAGCGGACTGGATGTGTTCCGGAGTAATGTAGTTGAGCGTGCCGCGCTCATCGTCCTGACCCCATCGGCCCCAGTTGCTGAGTTTCTGGAATAGCTGCTCGAATTCTTGAGGGGAAACAGCTTTTGGTAATGTCTTCATAAAGATTCCCCGTTAAGAATGCCTACATGCCCGGGCCCTCGCGGGATCACGGGCCAGATTTCTGTCACCACACCGCCCTCGACGACGTGATACGCGTCGTAAAGGTTCACCGTGCTCGGAGCATAACCAGGCACGAGCTCGACCGTATCGCCGAGCTTGAGCTGGCAGCGTTCATCCACATCGAAGAGCGCGTGCTCCTCGGCGAAAAAACGCGCCTGATAGAATGGGTAGGAGACCATGACCGGGGGGACGAAGTCGATGCTGATGGACTTTCGGCCACAGTCCAGCACAATCGTGTTGCCATGCTGGATGACCACGGTGCCCAGCACTGTCAGTGCCCTGGAGAACCCGGGCACTAGATTGCCGTGAAACATGTCCATGAATACGTAAGAACCGGCCTGAATTTCTGTGACCCGCGGATCGGCGCCGGTGATGTCGTAGGTGCCGGTACCACCGGCAGAGACGACCTCGCACGGGAAACCCGCCCTCCTAAGGCTATCCACTGCTTCCTCGAGATCGTCCATAGCCTTCCTGGCCTTGAGAATCCGCGTTTCCCTGTCTGGTTCCAGCATGCAGTGTCCTTCATAGCCCTGAACGCCGCGGAAGCGGAGGCCCGGCAGCGCCCTCAAGTGCCGCGCCAGCGCGACTGCCTCCTCGGGCGAGCGCACGCCGCCCCGCTTCATGCCCACGTCCACTTCAATCAAGACATCCAACCGGCCCCCGGCGGCCTGGACGGCCTGATCGAGCTCGTTGCAGTTGCGCGGATCATCCACGGCCACGGTGAGTCGGCCCATCCGGCTTTCGAGAGCCAGGGCCTGGATTTTATCCTTGCCGCAGACCTCGTTGGCGATCAAGACGTCGTCGACGCCCGCACGGCTCATGACGATGCCCTCCCAGACCGTAGCCGTGCAGACGCCGATGGCGCCGGCCTGGACCTGCAGGAGGGACAGCTCCGCGCATTTATGAACCTTGATGTGTGGACGAAGTTGCGCGTGCAGCGTCTTCATCCTCTCAGCCATGTGCTGGAGGTTGTTCCTCGCCAGATCCAGATCCAAGATCAGGGCCGGCGTGGGCAATTCGGCTCGAGGACGGCCGAGGCCCGATGAATAAGCTCGTTTGACATAGTCGTGTAGTTCTCGGATCATCCCAACACTCCTCACGTCGGCGGGTAATTCAGAGGCGCAGTTTCAACTAATTCGGACAGCGAAACGGCACGACCTTGGGCGAGACTGCGATATGCGGATTCGACGGCCGCGAACGTGTTAAGGTACTCCTGGCCCCCCGTCTCAAACGGCTCGCAAGTGCTCAGGCAGGTGACGAAGTGCTGTTGGGCGGCGCGGACACTGTCGCCACGATATCCCTCCCGGACCTGGTTCTTCCAAACCCGCCGCCGCCCTTGAAAGACGTCACCCGAAGCGGACACGCGGAGCGATCCGCCGTCTCCCTCAAACCCAGCCTCGCCGAGGGAGGGTCCGTCTGGGTCCGGGTCAACAAACCGATTCCCGTCGATCGACCCGAGAGGTCCGCTCGTGTGAGTCGCGACGATCAGGGCCTGGTCCTCGGCGACGATCGCCGCATTAATGCGTCGGGCCTGTGCATAAACCGTCGCGATGTCGCCGAACAGGAAGCGGGCCGTGTCGAGGTGGTGGACCAGCAGCTCGTCGATCAGGAATCGCGGGATGCCACGAAAATAGATCTGCTGCGGATACGGCTCGGGACCGGCGCCGTCGCGATGTCGAGTCCGAAACCAGTAGCCGATAGGCTGTCCGATGGCGCCATCCTTGATTAGTCGCTTGACGACGCGGTACCACGGCTGCCACCGCCAGTTGTCATGGATCATGAGGGGAATGCCCGCCGCATTCGCCGTCTCGACCATGCTCAAGGCATCTTGCCAGCTCGGTGCCATCGGCTTCTGGCAGATCACGGGCAGCTTGGCAGCCGCTGCGAGTCGCACCATGGGCAGGTGTGACGCGGGTCGGGTAACGATGTCGAGGAAATCGAGTTGCTCAAGGGCCAACATTTCTTCGGCCGACGAATAAGCACGCGGCGCGAGGCCCCGGGCTCGCTCCGGTATCGAGTCGCAAGCCGCGACGATCTCCACTCCGGGGAGTCGCTTCCAGGACGCCAAGTGGATCTGCCCAAAGTACCCGCAGCCGATGATCCCGCCCTTCAACCCGCCGCGTTCCGTCATGGCATTCCCCCGTCGCGCCCGGCTTTGCCTCGGCCCCCCGTGCAGCCCACACGCGCTGGCCGTCGTGGTCGAACCGCCAACCCCTCAGTCTCGAATCCCATGGGCCATTTTTGCATGTGCGATCGAAGCCTGATCTTATCGGGCCGGCTTGTGGGTGACGCTCCAGCCTGCGACCGCGGCAACCACGGCGGCGACAGCCACGCCGGCAAATGGGATTGCGAAACTCGACGTTTGCTTCGTCAGTCTGCCGACCGCCCACATCGCCATCGCCCCCACCAGAGCGCCAGAGCCGCCCAAGAGCCCGGCCGCCGTTGAAACGCGGGCGCCGGATACCTCCTGGGCCATCGTCAAGTAGCTGGTGATCCACAAACCCATGCCGAAGTTGACTAGCACCAGAGCCGCCACCGCTGCAGTCACGCTGCCAAGGGCCGGAATGACGGCGGTCAGGCACACCAATGCCGTTGCGGCGAGGAATAAGACCCGCCGAGCCCCCCGCGTGGACCAGCCGCGCTTCGTCAGACCAAGCACCGCGGCACCACAGGCGAGGTATCCGAGGTCCAGGCCGACGAAGATGGCCGTCAGCACCCCTCCCAGCGCCCGGCTGTCAGCCAAGCCGCGCTCTTGCTTCAGGTAGGTCGGCAGCCAATTCAGGTTGAAGTAGAGACAGGGGTTGATCAGGATCGCAACGACCCAGACCACTTGGAATTGCCGGTCGCGGACGAGGTCCATGACAGCGGCCGAGGGTCGAGCGGCGTCCTTGCTCCGCCCAGGCGCCGGGTCCGTCCAGACGGGGGACAACGCAGGGCGGCGCGTGAACAGCAGCCACGCTCCCAGCCACACAAAACCAAGTGATGCAACGATGACGAATGCCCACCGCCAGCCCGTCGCGGACGAAAGCCCCAGAATTAGAGCAGGCGCGATCAAGCCACCAACGCTCGTCCCGCTCGTGAAGATTCCGTTGCCCAAAGTCCGATCCTCGGGCGGCAGGGCGCGAGACACGATCCGCAACGCCGCGGGCCAGTTTGGCGATTCTGCCACTCCCAGCAGGACCCGGCAGATAAGGAGCGAAACGAACCCTTGGGCCAGCCCTGTCAGGGCAGCGATCACGGACCACGCCAGGACGGCTAACCCAAATGCCCACCGCAGATGGGATCGATCCAGCAGCATGCCGACTGCCATCTGGGAGAACGTATAGGAATAGTAAAAGCCAGAGAACAGCCAACCGAGCTCTTCGTTGTCGAGGTGCATCTCGTCCTGCAAGGTAGGCGCGAGGACGCTCAGCGTCTGTCGATCCAAATAATTCAGCGTCGTCGCCAGAAACAGCAAAACGCACAGGCCCCACTTGCTCCAAAAGGCTTGCATGCATTCTCCATGATGCGCTACGCCATGTCTTGCCCCGGTTTCCTGGTCCGAACTTGCTTCGACTCAAGCAGAACGAGGACCGCAGGAGTCATGTCAGCAGTCACTTTTGTAGGACAATCCATCAGAGTTGTAGGACTATTGAGTATGAGAACGACGGCTGGCAGAATCGTCAAGAACCAATTGTCGGCAAACCCTGTTTCCCTGTTTTCTCTCGCCTCGCGCCGGGAGCACGCTGGAAGGATTGGCTCGATGTCTACGAAGAATGTCGTTCTCGGGGCCCGTGAGCAGATCGTCAACAGCTTGCGGGACGAGATCTTGGCGGGACACCTAGCCGATGGTGAGCATTTGTCGGAAATGCATCTGGCGAGGCGCTTCAAAGTCAGCCGGGGTCCGATTCGCGAGGCGCTTGTTCAGCTCAGCCATGAGGGGCTGGTCGTCGCCAAGCCCAACTGCGGCGTACGGATCGCCCCCACCGTCTCGAACTCTGTCCGGAAGCTGGTAATCCCCATCCGCCGGACGATTGAGACGTATTCCTTGCAGCTCGTCTTCGATGACCTCGCCGAGGACGATTTTCGCGTTCTTTACGAGATCCTGGAGCCGATGAAGTTGGCCTGCAAACAGGGGAATTACACCGCCACCGTCCAGCCGGACATTGCCTTTCATCGATTCCTCTTGGAACGAGCCGGCCAAGCCGACCTGCTAGCCATCTGGTCGACCATAGCCGCCCGTATTCGGGGTCACTTCGAGCAGTCCCATCGAGATCGCGATGATCAACCACTCGACGTGTACGGCCGGCACAGGGACCTGGTCGAAGTGTTTCGCTCGGGAGACAAAGCGGCGGCGATCAAGGCTTTAGAAGAACACATTATCTAAAGGAGCGACTGAGATGTATCGAGATTCGATCTCGCGACTGTGCCTCTCGAGCCGCACTAGGTATTCGGGTTCAAGAGCCCTGATCCGCTGACCTGCAACTTTCGCGACGCGCATCTCCGTTCCACCTGTGAGCACTCCAGCTCAGCGTCTCGTCGATTCGGCGGAGGTGCTGAGCCGATCCTTCTGTGGCCGTTATTCGGCTTCAAGCCGGGATCGAACGGAGATAAGGTACACGGTTCCCGGTTTGGTGGCGACGGCGAGGAGACCTCGCTCGGCAGAAAACGAGAGGCCGGTAGGGCAGGTGCCTCCCAGGTTGAGCGGGCCCTTCAGGGGGAAGCGGCCAAGGGTCAGGACGGGACTGGCCTGTGCCACCTCCAGGGCGGAATCGTCGGGGCGGGTGTAGACGAGATAGCCGACCGCGGGCGGACGGGAGACGTAGTCTGCCGGCGAGGCTGAACGCGGAATTGCCACGGCTTCAGATGCCTGGGTAGTTGGCATGATGATCCAGTCGCCGTCGGGGGAGAATGAGACATAGGGAGCGTTCGCCGGGGCAAGATCGGCACGGCCCGCCGGGCGCGGGTCTGCCGGCTCGGTCAGGTCGACCGCCAAGGTTTGCTTGGCCTTGGGCAAGGTGATCAGAGCGCGTGTCCCTGATGCCGACAGCAAGAGCCTGTCGGCGTCGTCCTCCGGCTCCAAGCTCATGTGGCTGATCGGATGTGTTGAGTCTGCTTCGTCGTCGGAAGCGATCTGGAATACGTCCACGCCGGGAAGGGGTTTCTGCTGGTCTCCCTCGGCCTGGCCTGAATTAAGAACGATCAAGAACTTCCCATCCGGAGTTACAGCCAGGCAATCGGGGTAGTAGCCGGCCGGGACGCGCGGGCCTGAAGACTTCCCATCAAGGCGGAATGCCTCCCACCAGCCGGGCGCCAGATGCTTGTCGTCACCGGACGGGCGCTCGAGCACCACCAGGCGATCGCCGGCCATCGCAATCGCCACCGGTCGGCCATCGAGTGCGATCTCCACCGCGAAGTCAAGGCGGGCATTTGAAGTGACGTCGTAGAGAAGAATCTTGTTATAGCGAGGGCACATGACGGCGAGTAGGCGGCCGTGATCGGCAAAGAGCACTCGGGTCGAGCGCTGCTGTCCGGTAACCTCGCGGTGGGTCTCCCTCAGGGTCCAGGGCCCCACGGCAACCTCGACGGGCGCGTGCGACTTTGCGAACCATTTCGAACCCAGAACATAAGAAAAAGGCAGCCGTCGCCGTCAGGCCCAGCAGCAGAATCGGCTGAATTCGCCCGCTCGGTTTCGACGGGTGCGTCTGAATCGACCGAGATCGGCCCAGCGGCACTTTCGGCTCTGTGCCGGCGAGAATTCGCCGCAGGTTCTTGTGATGGCGAACAAGGAGCAGGACAGGGATCGCCAGGGACAGGACGCTCATCGCAACATTCTCCTTGCTCCAGGGCTGCGGCGTCCGGGCAAAATGACCGACCGCGAACGCCAGTGCGCCGGCAATCGACGACAACGAGACATAGCGGGTCGACAAAAAGACGATGAAGAAGCCCACGGCCGCGGCGACGCAGGCGATCGGATCCAAGGCCAGCAGGGCGCCCAGGCTGGTGGCCACCCCTTTGCCGCCCTTGAAACGAAGGTATACGGGAAAGTTATGACCGAGAATCGACACCAAGGCGATGAAGACCGGCAGCTCCGCCGCCGGCTGCGCTCCCATGCTCTTCAGTCCCAGCGGTACGCCGCAGGTCGGCACAAAGCCCTTGAGCAGGTCAAATGCGAAGACGAGCACGAAGTAGCGAAAACCGAGGTTCCTGCCCACGTTGGTGGCGCCGATGTTGCCCGAGCCAACGGTCCGGATGTCGACTCCCCTGACCCAGTAATAAGTCAGGAAGCCGAAGGGAATCGATCCGATGAGATAGCCGAGCAGGCACCCCAGCGGGTATTGAATCCTCGAGTTCAGATCCCAGCTCACTGGTCGCGCCCGATCTTCAGCAGCGCCTTGTCGGCACCTCCCAGGAATGCCACTCGGCGAGCCTCGAAGATCTCGTTGGCCGTCGCGTAGTCGTCGTGCCGGCCGATGTCGAGCCAGTAACAGGGCTGGCGGTAGCAATGAACTGCGTGCTGGTCGCCGCGCATCGCTTCAAGCAATTCGGGCATCGTCAGTGCCTCACCGGGGGTAAGGAAATTCCAGGCGAGCGGGTCGAGGATATAAACGCCCATGCTCACCTGAAACGAATATTCGGGTTTTTCCCGGTATCCGGTCAAGACGCGGGGGTCTTCTCCGAATTCGAGGACGCCGAAGTCAATCCTCACCTCGCGGGGATATGAGGCAATGGTCGCCGCGGGCCCCCGGTCACGGTGGAACTCGTACATCGCGCCGTAGTTCAGGGTGGTGAGGATGTCTCCATTGATGACCAGTACGGGCTCTGAGGGACGCTTGAGTAACGTCAGGCCGCCGGCCGTTCCCAGGGGAGTCTCCTCTCGGCGGTAATGGAGGCGTGTGCCGAACCTCCGCCCGTCCCCGCAAAACGCTTCGATCAGCTCGGTAAGGTAGCCCGTGATGATCGTCACGTCGCGGAAGCCGAAGCGGCCAAGCTGCCGCAGCACCACTTCGATGATCGGCATGGGGTCGGCTTCTCCCAGCGGCATCAGCGGCTTGGGGAGCACGTGGGTGTAGGGCCGTAGCCGTGTACCCTTACCACCTGCCAGAATTACGGCCTTCATTTGGACGATCCCCCCTTCCATGGGAAAAGCGCGGTCGGTGCTAGCGGCAGGCCGCAAGCCCCGCTCTTACTCATTGATCCCGACGCTTCGCCGTGCGGCCGGATCCCGAACGGGAACTCCCGTGCGGCCTTGTCCCCCCCAGCCTTCCATGCGAGCCGTGATTGTTCCTGGAAGCGGCGACCTCCTCAAATACCTTGATGAGGGCCACCGCGTGGCGATCGAAGGAATGCTCGCCGCCGAGCCGGGCCGCCGCTGCCGACATGGCGGCGCGGAGTGAGTCTTCCGTCATGTGATCGAGTGCGCGTGACCAGCTCTCCATGGGCGTCGGCCGTGGTGAGTACATAACCCTGCCGACCGTGGGTGATCAGCTCGCCGGCGCCGTTCTGAAGTGTGGTGATCACGGGCAGTCCGCACGCCAGTGCTTCGAGTACCACCAGGGAGCAGGGGTCGTAATACGTGGGCAGGACAAAGAAATCGCTCGCCGCGTAACATTCGCGAATGTCGGAATGAAAGCCAAGGAAATGGACCGCCCGGGCGATTCCCTGCGATCTAGCCAGCCGGCGAAACGGCCCGGCGTGTCCACCACCGCAGACCAGTAGGTGGATCGGCCGAGCTCCGGCGCGGTTCCTGGCCCCAAGTGCCCGTATGAGAGGCCCCAGGCCCTTGAGTGCGAGGTTGTGTCCCACGAACAGACCAACCAGGTCGGCGGGCTCGAGCCCGAGTTGGTTGCGCAGCGCGCACCGCACGGCGCCAGGCTGACCGACCTTGACCCGCTCGGGATCGATGGCGTTGGGTATGACGTGAATTCGTTCGCGCGGAACGTGGTGAAACTGCTGAAGGTGCCGCCTGACCATGTTGCTGACAGCGACGACCCGGGCCTCGCGATCAGGTGCATATTGCCGGCGCTCGATCGCGCGGAAGATCGAATACCTGGGGTTGAGCATCTTGCCCAACACATACAAACGGCGCGCCAGCGATCCCGAGAAGCGACGAGCATTGGCTTGCAGGCTGCCGGCCTGCACGCCCCCCTGGGGAATGATCACGTCATGAGCGTATGTATTAATGAAACCAACGGTGCAGTCATATCGAGCCTGGTCGATTGCAGTGGCCGAGTTTTGCGCGAAGTTCCAGATCTGCCTGGGGCGACTGCGACCCGGCGCGGCCACCGCGATGCATCGGACCTCAGGCGGCAGCGAGCCTTGCTTCCAGCTTTGCGCGTACAGATCGACCTGGTGTCCGGCCTGAACCAGACTCCGGCAGAGGTCGACGATATATGTTTCGGCGCCGCCTCGCTTGGGGTCGACGCGCGGGAAGTTCAAGGCCAACCTCATGATTCCGCACTCCCTGAAAGTAAGCACCCGACGATCTCCCGATTATGTTCCAGGTAAGCCGCGGCCTTGTGCTGGATCATGCGGGCCTGCCATCGCGGCGAACGCAGCGAAACCCGGCGGCGGTAATGTTTCCAGAACCGGCGGATGTCCCGATCGTCGATTTCCGAGACGCCCCTGGTTGAGTAGAGCAGTTGCCCCAGGTCTTTCCAGCGCCAGCGGTCGGGCCAGAACCGGTGCTCGCTCAGGCGATGGAGATCGATCAGGACTAGCCGGACGTCGTTCGGATCGCGTCTTAAGCGCTCCAGATCGAGGTAAATGTGGCAAAGATACAAGTCTTTATGGAAGACGCAAGCCGCGTGCAAGGCTGCCGTAATCCGTGCGATCTCGGCAATCAGCCGCCGCTTGAGCGTCGCAAACGTGGCGGGTTTTAGCTCGGGCGCAGGGTGGGCAAGGCGATGTTCAGTTCCTGACTGCCGGTGAGCTCGGCCACCATCAGGTAGCTTTGCAGGCAGGCCCACGGTCCAATGCGCTCACCAGTCGCCACCACCTCGGGAACCGGCACACCCAGGGCGCGTGCGCGTTCAAGGTGCGCCCACTCCGCCGCGGCCGGCGAGTGTCGCCCGGCCGGATCGAACAGCGCGGCCAGCCGGTACAACAAGGGGAGCCGGAAGTGCCGCTTCAGGTAGACGGCGACCGTGCCGCTTGAGACACCGGCGCGGTCACCGATTGCGACGGCTCGATCGACGGCGGCCGGATGATGAAAGATGACCCGCGCCGTCGAGCGCCCCTGCTTGCTGTGCAGTCGGTCACGGCTATCCAGCGTCATGACCGAGGAGTCAAGGTCCGGCGGCAGCGCGGCCTGGTAGCGCGGGTCGATCCAGGACCAGCGCACGCCGCGCACCAGGCGCTCCCAGAGCGAGCCGTACCTCACTGCGTCATCCCTTCCCAAGAGTCTGGCCGGTGGAACCGGTAGATCCAGGCGCCGACGTTGCGGTCGTTTACGAAAACCGGGAACTCCTGGACTGGAGTGGCCGCGTAGGACAGGAGGGCACTGAGCGTGCGGGCCCGGGGGCTTTTTGCTTCGAGCTCCTCGTGACCAACCACGACGTACGCGAGGTGCGAATCGGTCAAGGCCTGACGGACGTGCCAGTAGTCATAACCGGGGGCGTTGGCGATGAATCGGGCCCAGCCGCGCGTATCGAGAACGAGGTCGGAGGGACTCGCATGCTCGGCCAGCCAGCGGCCCGAGGCCCAGTGGCCCCACCGGGTCGGATGGCTCGGCCGAAGCTGGTAGACCACCAAAGTCGCAACCACCAACCCTGACGCCAGCACGCATGTCGCCCATGCGGTTCGCCGGCTCCAGGGTAGCTTCAAACCCAGTCCACGCAGGCATACGAACGTGCCCGCAGCCGCCCAGGGCACGGAAATCAACACCAAGGGAAGCAGATGCCGTCCCGATAGATACCCCAGCGACGTTGTGTGACGCAGCAGCGCCAGCACGAACACGACGGCGAACGTGGCGATTACGAGCCGTTCGAGGTCGCCTCGATCGGCGGGCTCGCGGTCCCGGCACAGCTTCACGATGAATCGCTGCCGAGCCAGGCCCCAAAGGGCCATGACGGCGAAACCCCAGCAGAGTTCATCCCACCATTCGCAAGCCATCGAGCGGACGGCTCGCAGAGGATTGCGAAGCACCGCGTGATCCGATTCTTCCTTGGGCGAGAAGTCCCACTTGGCGTCGTTCAAGCCTCGGGGAAGCAACTGAGGGACGGCACGGATCATAATCTGCTGGGAACCCAGCGTAAGCCGCGTGGCGCAGGGCGAGTTTCTCGGTCACCTGTCCTTTAACCAGTGCGTAACCGCCCACGAACACGAGCGCCGCCAGGCCCATTGCCGGCAAAGCGCCGGACGCAACCAGTGCTCGGAAATCCCACGTGCGGCATCCTATCCTGACGAACACCCAGCAGAGGCCCAGAGTAGCCGGCGCCAGGATGGCCTCGGGTCGAGCGAGGTATCCCACACCGCCGGCCAGGCCGGCGGCGAGAGCGGGCCGCCAGTCGTCAGTACGCATGGCGGCGGCACCAAAGCGCAAGCAGAGCAGAATGAAAAGCAATCCCAAGCTGTCGCTCAGAGTGTCGTGACCCACCTCCGCCGGCACCGGCAAGAGGGCATAGATGGCGACCGCTATGCAAGCAATGCGCTCATCAAAGACGCTTCGCGTGATTCCATACAATGGGAAGAGTAGCAACAGCGAGGCGAGGGCCGCGACGGACTGGGCCGCGATTCGCCAGGTGTCTGGCCCAGGCCCAGCAAACCGCTCGAAGAGCGGCTCGACCGCGGCAATGAGCGCCGGGTAAAGGGGGTGCTGGTCGGTGTCGCGGACCACGTCGGGCCAGGGATCGCTCTGGAACTGGTGCGCGATGCGAATGAATTTCAGACCGTCCTGGGCCGGCAAAAGCGACCGCGTGATCGAGATTCCGTGCAGGACCGCCGCAAGCAGGACTACCGCGAGCAGAAAACGGCGTCCGGCCATCCCGATCCTCCTTGACCCTGGGCCAGAACGTTTGAATTGAGAAGGCAGTGCGCGGCACCATCCCTTGCACGCGCACCGCATTATAGGAGGCCGAGTCAGGCCGTCAATGGCAACCGAACCGGCCGCCGGGGCCACTCACTGTTTGAATATACTCAGCATGGCGAAGAGTTGGCCGACTTGTGAAGCATTGCGGCGGAGTGCTTCGGCGATGTTCGTCGCCCCGTGGTCCGCAGGAAGCTGATGGTCGCATTTCGCAACGCAGCCATCACTTGGGGACCGGAACGCTTGCGGATCCGGCTGGAATCCTCACTCATCGTCACGTCGCGTACGTAATGAGAGCGATTCTCGATCGACCAGTGCCCGCGGACCCATTTGAGCAACCGGCCTGCGTCCCCGACAGCCCTCGAGACACTGGTGATGAAGTAGCGGTTTTCGTGGATAGTCTTGCCGTCCTTCACGACCTCGCTCGCGACCTGTCCAACCTGGGCAACTCCGGGCCAGTCCAGATACTCGTTGAGAGCAGTTGTCGCCTTCAACGTGCGACGCTCGCGCCGACCGTGTCCCTTGTCGAGCGTCGTCGCCGTGTCCATGGCCTCATCCCAAATTCGTTGCTGCCGAGGGGGAAAAAGCCCCTTCCGCAGGAGGGGCGAAGGCCATCTGGATGTCGTGAAGGAGCGTTGGTTGGTTGTCTTTGACGAACACGAGGTAGTCGCCTCCGGCATCGATCACCTGCTGACAAAAATCACGCTGACAGAACATGGCGTCACCGGTGACCAAGCGCCCTCCCAGCACCAAATCCTTGAGCAACCGGAGGGCGGCTTTGTGCTCGTTGGTCTTCTCTTCGCCGCCGTTAGGGACAACTGCTTGCGCGAGCGTCAAACCCGATTCATGGGCTAGTAATGAGAGCAGGTGCACGGCTTTCTGTAGGCCATCGAAGCTACCTCGGGCGGACTTTCCATCCAGAGCAAAGGCCTCAGGCAATGATGGCTCGGCGCCAATAGGCCGGCTCAACAACGCCTCGGCCCACCGAGTCAAGGCCTGCTCGAATGCCTTGACGTTCAAGGCGATCAGAACCTTGCGGATCCCTCCGGCCTTGGGGGGTCGGCGAGTGAAACCCAGTCGGTGCATCAGCTTAATGTCCTGGTCCTGCACCCATTGACCGATGGCCTCGTAACTCTTCGCGCCGCACATAATAGCACAGCAGACAGCGGTTAGGATGGCCGGCAGGGATGCTGCCGTCCATGACGGCTGCGAGGATCGGGAACTGTGGCAAGAAAGGAAGGCAGACTCCCTGCGGTGAACGCGTCCATGCGACTCCTCCATGATGTATTTCCAGGTGAAAATCGAACTTCCATGCCGACAAGGCTTTTCTTATTCCCCTAGGCTCAATCTGTCAAGTGCCCTGAACCTGGTGATGGGGGGCTCACCAATGCGGTCGAGGGCTATCACCAGTTCCTCGTCATCGGAATCGAGCAAGCTGTTCAAGGCTGGGACGGCTTCCTGGGCGGCGGGGCCGATGCCCCCGAGGGCAATGACGGCCCAGTACGGAAGTGCGGCGGCCTCCGCGTCTTCAAGCACCGGTTGCTCCGCGCAAAGCGAGCACGACCAGCGCCGGGACGGCCGCCTTCGCGGCGGGACCAATCCGACCGAGGTGCATCGCCGCACAGGCCCGCATCTCCTTGTTTGGGCCGGTCAGGACCGCGATCAGTGCCGGTACCGCCGGACCCCCGATCCCGATGAGTGCCTCCCCTGGCAGTCCCCCGTTTCCACCGCCGAAGTTCCCCTGCTTGGCAAGGTTGCACCCCACAGCCAGGTATCCCGGGATCAGGAGAGGCACGGCCGGCGCGGCGGCCGCCCCGATGCGACCGAGGGCACCGACCGCGGGGTATTGGCGGACGCCGCCAGCCTGTCGGAGGTAATCGATCAGATCCGGCACCGCCTTGCTGGCCGCCGGACCGAAGTATCTTAGCATCGAGGCTGCGTCTGCGCGATCGCGAGCCGACCCATGGCGCAAGACTTCGATCCACCCATCGAGCGTCCTGCCACAGAAAGTGCGCTGCTCATCCGCCAGCACCGGAGTCAGCGTTCCGACGAGGATGGTCAAAATGACCCGGATCAAGACCTGGACGATCCAACCTGAATTCGCCCGTTGTGACCGCATCGGTCGCCCCCCTAGGAATCGTCTCTAGTCTACCCGATGCGCCTCTACACAGCGGCACTTGCTCATTTTCGGTTACGCCTCGAGGCAGTTATCCGGCGTGGACAATTCCCGTCGAGGCCCTGGTCCTGGTCCTGTTTCTCTCAGGCCGTCCAGAAAGCTCCGCACGGCGGCCATGAACGGTGCCAAACGAGCCTCGATGTCGGAGGTCGACCGGACTCCTGAGAACGCGGCCGTGGCGATCGTCCTCAGGTCGGCCCCTCGGGTGGTGAGCAGCTCCGCTGTTAGCCGCGCCTGGTGCTGATCCCAAGAGAGGGTGAACACGTCGTCCGAGCGGCTGTAATCGATGAATAAAGTACACCGCGCATCACGCTTGTTCCGGCCGGAGGGACGGTACCCGGCTGACAGCAACTCTGGTTCGATCTCCGAGCGGACCTTGGCGAACAGGAGCCCCGGATTCTTGTACGGGTTCGGGTCGCCACCCCTGAGGCTGGCCTCCTCCTTCTGCACCTTCTCTCGGTGCCGGCAGGCGCGGCATCGCGTGGCCGTCGAGAACACATAACCTTTCGCGACCTCATACCACCACTTCTGCTGGGCAGCGGTCCAGGTCTGGGATAGGCCGCACCCCTGACATACGAATGGCTTGTCGACGTAGTAACCGCGCTCCACGAAATCCGGAGGGCTGTAGCTGTTGTGCGGCGTGAGCGCCGTCGGATCGACGGCGACACCCCGAGCCAAGGCGTCGAGCTTGCCTCGTTGCCTCGAAGCCTCCCGCTCGATCTCACGTTCGTGCCGATGCCGCTTCCCACTCATCGTGGCCTCACACTCGATGCTGCATGCGATTGGAATGGGCCATGTACTGCCTGCCTGGGCGGCGTTGAAGCGGCACCCGTCCTTCGCGGCGATCTCAAGGAGTCATCCAGTCCAGGATCGACAGACCAGGGACATCTTGATAGTCGGCGACGTTGTGAGTGGCGACGGTGAGGTTGTGGGCCAGAGCAACCGCCGCGTTGAAGAGGTCGGGCACTCCAACCGTGCGACCCCGGTCGAGCAGGTCGGCCCGGATGCGGCCGAATGTCTCGGCGACCGCGTAATCCACATCGAGCACCTGACAAACAGAAACGAGATCAAGGACTCCCTGGAGTCGGCTTGGCGGAGCCTTGGCTCGTCCGGCCCAGGCCAGCAATTCACCTACGGTAACGGCCGAGAGGTACAGCCTCCCGTAATGAAGCATCACGCGGGTGGCCACCCGCGGATGGTTCTTCAGATAAGCGGATGCGATATCGGTGTCGAGGAGGAAGCTCACTCCTCGATCTCGGGCCGGTTGACCTTGCGTTGCTGCCGATTCCATTCGAGATATTGCTCGAGTCCCTCTTCGTCATCCCCGGCCCAAGCCCCCGCGGCGCCGAGAAGTCGCTTGCGTCCTTCCTCATCGGAGGCGGGCATCATCTCCGGGATCACAATCACGGGCTGGCCATCGGGCAATCCAGAGTCTTCATCCAGCAGCACCGTACGGCCTTGGATGAGACCTCGAATTTCCTTTTTCGCGATCACCATGTTGGGACCTCGCTGTCGATCTCGTTAGGTCGACCTCTCTAATCGTTGGGTCGACGATGATCTCAATCTTACGGCAGACCAACTTTCTGGCAAAGAACATCCATGCAGGAGTGGTCAGGCGCTTGATATGAAGCAAAGCGGTCCTGGCCTAAGCCCAGTGACGCGTGAATCTATCGCAGTTAAGACTCGGAATCGGTGACGGTTGGTGACGAATTACGGAGGAAATCCGACATGCTTTCAGGCATCGATGTTTGTAACTGCCTGCCGCGGCTCGACTTACGAGTGGAGGATAGGGGACTTGAACCCCTGACCTCTTGCATGCCATGCAAGCGCTCTCCCAACTGAGCTAATCCCCCGTGCGACGAACAGGCAAGGACTCTAGAGAATCCGTCGCCTTTGTCAATTCTTTCCAGAAGGACTTATCATAGCTACCCGCTCGATCGAATTCAATCTCTCCAACGAACCAGAAGCGTGCACCGACGCTGATGCGATGGGGACGGAAGAGGAGGGCGGCATTAATATGAACACCGAAGGGAACCGATTCGATCAGCCGGTCTTCGGGTCGGCTTCTGAGCTGCTGGCCGGTTGCAAGAAGAAACCGGCGACTTTACGTTAAGCATTTGTCGAACGTTGCCCTCTGACGGGACGAACCGGCAGACCGGCTTCTCGCGAGGAATCCTCGATGATGCAGACCCATCGCAGATTCATTTTTCTGCTGCCAGCCGTTTTGCTGACGACGGTGATGGCGGGCCTCACGTCTGCCCAGCAGAAACAGGCCACTCTGCTGGGAACGCTGAATGGGCATACCGACCCGGTCTACGCCGTGGCCTGGAGCCCCGATGGAAAGGCCATCGCGACGGCGGGGTTCGACAACACGGTCCGGCTCTGGGACGCAGCCACCTGGAAGGAGACCAGGACTCTCGAGGGGCATAAAAAGATCGTGCTGGCCGTGGCCTTCTCTCCCAGCGGCCTACAACTCGCCTCGGCAAGCCTGGACAACACCGCGAGGATCTGGGATCTCCCAGGCGGCGGACCGGCAAAGGTCTTGGCGGGACAGGAGTCAGCCGTAACGGCCCTCGCGGTGAACCCCGATGGAAAACAGGCCGCCGTGGCCGCGGGAAGGTCTGTGCGGATTTGGGATCTGAACAAGAGTGCGACCATCAAGCAGCTTGAAGGTTTTGCCGGTGACGTCGCCAGCGCGGCCTGGCGGCATGACGGCGCACAAGTCGCCGTCGGCGACAGGTCCCACCACATCCGGCTCTGGAAGGCGGACTTCACGCCCGACGGCCTGATTGAAACCCCAGCCGATGCCGTTCTGGGGCTGGCTTACGTGCCGGGCAAGCCCCTGCTTGTCTCGGCCGGATCCGACGGCATCGCCAGGCTCTGGCAGCTTCCCGTGGCCGAGCCCAGGCACATCGAGCCCAAGACCGCCAGCGACGCGTTCGCGGTTAGTCAGGATGGGAAGCGCACCGCGTCGGCTGGTGCCGACAAGATCGTACGCGTTTGGACGCTCGCCGACGGTAAACTCGTCAAAGAGATCGCCGGCAACGACCAGAAGGTGATCGCGCTGGCGCTCAACGGCAACGGCAGCCAGGCCGCTGTCGGGCTGGCAAACAAGATTGTCCGGATCTGCTCGGTGGATGATGGCAAGGAGATCAGGAAGGTCGGCCCCCTGCCGGCTTCGATCTCGGCGCTCTGCTTCCGCGCAGACGCCGCTCAGCTCGCCGTCGCGGGCGATGACAAGATCATTCGATTCATCTCGGCCCGTGACGGCAAGACGGTCAAGGAGCTGAAGGGGCACGGCGATCGCATCACCTCGCTGGCCTTCTCTCCGCGTGATGGGAATCAGGTGTTCTCAGGTTCTACAGACAAGACGGCGCGGCTCTGGAACGTGAACGAGGGAAGGGTTGTGCGCGAGTTTTCCGGCCATGACGACGCCGTCCTGACTGTCCAGCCAAGCGGCGACGGCTCCAAGCTGGTCACTGGTTCCGCGGATCGGACGGCGCGGCTCTGGAACGTTGGCGACGGCAAGCTCGTAGCCACGTTGACCGGTCATGGCGGACCCGTTCTGGCGGCGGCCGCCTCGGCGGATGGGAAGTTCGCGGCCACGGGCTCGGCCGACCAGGTGGTGCGGTTCTGGGATGTCGCAACCGGTCGAGAGCTACAGAGACTCTCCATGCATCAAGGAGCGATCACGGCCGTCGCGATCTTGCCAGGCAACGCCTCGGTTGTCTCGGCGGCAACCGAGGGAGCGATCCGGGTCTGGACGCCGGCAGCCGTGCGCATCTTCACCGGCCACGCGGGTCCCGATTCACACCGTGGCCGCCCACCCCAACGGGAACCAGGTCATCACCGGCTCGGCCGACACTTCGATCAAGGTCTTCGATTTGAGCAACGGCACCCTGATTCGGTCGCTAGCCGGCCACTCGGGTGCGGTCCGCGCGGTCGTCGTGTCGGCGGATGGGACCAAGATCGTCTCCGCGGGCGACGACCGGACTGTCCGCGTCTGGAACGCGGTCGACGGCAAGACCATGCGCGTTCTGCCCGGGCTGCCTGCACCTGTGCTTTCTTTGGCCGCCAGTAACGACAGCAAGCTCGTGGCCGCGGGCCTGGAAGACGGCTCGACCAGGGTCTTCGATCTGACCGCGACCGATGACGCCAGGGTCCTGCACCAGGCGTTCAGTCCGGGTGCTGAGGCGGGGCCGATCGCGGCCGTGTCCTTCCTTGCCGAGCCGCTCGCACTATTGACCGGCTGTGGCGACCATAATGTCAGGCTCTGGAAGGTGATTGCACCGGGCGCCGGCAAGACGCTCTCCGGCCACGGCAACCAGGTTTACTCGGTTGCCTGGTCTGCCGACGGCAAGCAGCTCGCGACCGGCGCCGCCGACAAGACGGCCAGGCAATGGGACGTGGCCAAGGCGGCCCAGGTCCGGCAGATGAACGCTCATGCCAACGTGGTGTACACGGTGGCATTCAGTCCCAAAGGCGATCTGCTGGCCACGGGCGGAGACGACAAGCTGATCAAGTACTGGAGCGCCGCCGATGGCAAGGAGCTGCGCAAGAGCGAGGGTCACGGGGCGCCGATCTATTCACTCTCATTCCACCCCGATGGAACGCGCCTGGCGTCGGGCTCGGTGGACAAGACGGTTCGCATCTGGAACGTGGCTGATGGAAAGGAGCTGCACAAGCTCGACGGCCACACTGACGACGTCTACGGGGTGGCATACAGCCCCGACGGCAAGCGGTTGGCCTCGGTCGGCTATGGCGGCAACCTGTACCTCTGGGACGCGGCGGCGGCAAAGCTGCTCTGGAATCAGAAGGTCGCCGCGGGCGTGATGACCTACGGCCTGGCATGGAGCCCCGATGGGAAGCAAATCGCGGTGGCGGGGTCGAACAACAAGGCGTACATTTTCCAGGTGCCGTGAATCATTGGTCCTGGGCCGGAACAAACGGCACTCCCAGGCACGGATTCGGTCCCATGAGGTCATCAATGCGCTGGCACCTGTATGCTGTCGAATTGTTGCTCGCGTTCACCGTGTCGGCCCCATCGTCCGCCCTGCGCGACGATGAGTTCGACAGACTGGACGGAGCGGAACTGGCCGCGTTGCTGCGCGCTGCCCAGGACCGGTCGCAAACTGCTCTTGGCTCTCCGCGAGGGGTCCGAGCTCGACCTCGGGGCAAACGTGGGACCGGCCGCCCTGCCTGCGCCTGACAAGCCCCAGGGAACCTGGCTTCGCGTTCAGGTGGAAGCCGAGCCCGACAAGTATCTGCTTGGGAACGCACCCGAAACAGAAATCGAGTTGACCGATGAGCTGGCCCGGGCCGTCAAGTCAGTCCCTGGGACGAAAGTGTTGGTAGTGACGGCCGAATCGACACCCTACGTGCGGCTTCGCCAGGCGCTCGAGACGGTTCAGGCCGCGGGAGTCGCGACGATCCGCCTGGCACAATCGATCGATGACCCGTGACTCTCTGTTCACCGACCGAGTCACCGCCGGATCATTGCTTGATTCCACATCCGCCGCTTCGCGACGGTTGGCCGAGAGTGCCTCCGCCTCACTCTCGTAGATCTCAAGGGCTGTATCCAGGCGGCAAATCCGTAGCGCGTCGAGTACGATCGGCTCCAGACCGAAGAGCCTGAGGAACCCACGTGACTTGACGACCTCGAGATGGAGGCTGGCGAGAATGCCCAGCAGCGAGCCCGAGGCGAAGTGCACTCCCTGAAGGTTCAGTAATATCCGAACGTATCCCAGCTTTACGAGCCCCTTCAAACTTCCGCCCAGCTCAGCGGTTTCCGGATCGTCGTATTGCAATTGCGCACTGAAGCACCTGACGATGATGACATCGCCCACGTGACGGAGCAGCAATCGCGCCTGGAGCTCCACTTCCACCTCCGCATCTGGCCTCCAGCCACCCTGGTCCATAAGGTGGGGTCCCCTGGCCGCTGGCTGGGACCTGTTTGATCTACCAGCGTCAAGAATGTACGCGCATCTGCGACCCTCTTCCGTTTTTTTCTGCAGCGTAATCCACCCCTCTAGAGGTAGAGTGCGTCGAGCAGGTTCCAATCCCGGGAAAAAAATTAAGAAAGGTTTTTTCGGGGTGAGCGTTAAGGTAGTTGAGCGGCGTTACGCATGACACTTTGGGAAGGTTCAAAGCGTTTGCCTTCCCCGGCATGGCAGGTTGCAGGGTCAGCCGATGGATGAAAAACCGACCGAAAACCTGACTGAACTGATCAAAGAGGCCCGGACTGGCGACGTGATCGCTCAGGATCGGTTGTTCCGGGCCATCTACGACGAGTTTCACCGGATCGCCGTCGCCCTGATGACCAATGAGCGTCCGGGGCACACGCTTCAGCCCTCGGCTCTGGTCGGCGAGGCAGTCATTCGCCTGATGAATGGTCATGCCATCGACAAGGCCCCGAATCGCCGTTACCTCTTTGGTGCCGCGATCCGGGCCATGCGTCAGGTGTTGGTGGATCATCACCGCAAGCGCAAGGTTCGCAACGGCAGCCGCAAGCGTGTGCCGCTGGACGAGGCCCTGGCTTACTTCGAGGAGCAGAACTTGGACATCGAGGCCTTGAACGCGGCTCTGGACCGCCTTGCGGAGATCAATGAGCGGCAGGGACTGGTCGTGGCGCTGCGATTCTTCGCGGGGCTTTCCGTCTCCGAGGTCGCCGATGCTCTTGAAGTCTCCGTGGGAACCGTGGAGCTGGATTGGCGCTTTGCTCGTGCCTGGCTGCGCGATCAGCTCGAGGGAGTGCATCAGATGAACCCGGATCGCTGGCAGCAAATCTACGAGCTGTTCAACGAGGCCTTACCTCTTACACCCGAGGAGCGCCGGGTGTTGCTCGATGCCCGGTGCGCCGCCGACCCGGAGCTGCGCACCGAGGTCGAACGGCTGCTAACCCGCGACGTGGAGGCGGAACGGGAAGACTTCCTGGCGCCTCCGCACGAGACGACGCGCGATGGGCTGATGGTGGACAAGGTGCAGGCGGTCAAGCTTCATTGTCCGAATTGCGGCATTGCGATCGAGCTTGTCGACTTCATGGCGGTCAACCAGGTGGAGTGTCCTTCGTGCCATTCCAATGTCAGCATTCAGCATCCGGTGACCATGCCTTGGAGCACGCGGCTGGGGTCGAACCGGATCGACCGGTACGTGCTGGTCGAGGCCGTCGGCACCGGTGCGTTCGGCACGGTTTACAGGGCGTATGACCCGGAACTGCAGCGTGACGTCGCGGTCAAGTTGCTACGCCTCGGAAACCTGGGCGGCGACGACCACGTGTTTCGGTTCATGGAAGAAGCTCGCAGTGCCGCGCAGCTTCATCACAGGGCCATCGTGCCCGTCTTCGATGCGGATGAATTCGAGGGCATTCCGTTCATTGTCAGCGACTTCATTCCCGGCATGACGCTGGCCGAGTCGCTCAAGGTTCGCCGGCCGACATTCCGGGAGGCGGCCCGACTGGCGGCCGAGCTTGCCGACGCTCTGCATTATGCCCACGAGCATGGTGTGATCCACCGCGACGTGAAGTCGCAGAACATCATGCTGGCCAACGACGGCCAGCCGCACCTGATGGACTTTCGGCCTGGCCAAGCGCGAAGCCAGCGAGATCGTCATCACGGTCGAGGGTCAAATCCTGGGCACCCCAGCTTACATGCCTCCCGAGCAAGCCAGGGGTGAGCTGAGCAAGGTGGACAGAAAGAGCGACGTCTACAGCCTGGGGGTCGTTCTGTACCAGATGATCTGCGGCGAGCTTCCCTTCCGGGGCACCACCCGGATGCTGCTGCACCAGGTGCTCCACGACGAGCCGCGGCCGCCGCGCAAGCTCAACGACCGAATTCCGCGCAACCTGGAGACGATCTGTCTGAAGGCCATGGCCAAGGAACCAGGCCGCCGCTACGCGACGGCCGGGGAGACTGGGCGAGGACCTGCGGCGGTTTCTTGACAACAAGCCCATCAAGGCCCGGCCGGCGAGCGCTTTCGAGCGGGCCTGGCGCTGGTGCAGGCGTAACCCGCTGCTGGCCGCCGCTCTGGCGCGACGGCGGTATCGCTCGTGGCCGTGTCGGTGCTTTCGGTGCTCTACGCCGTCAACCGCGGCAGGATGCTGATCCAGTCGAACCGACACTTGGCACTGGTCAATCTCGAGCTTGGCAGTGCCGCCTGCGAGCGGGGCGAGGTTGGCCCCGGCCTGCACTGGCTGAACCGAGCCCTGCGGGCCGCGACCGACGCCGGCGATCCCTCGCTGACCGCATCTCGCCGGGCGAACCTGGCCGCCTGGCAGAGCGAACTTCCTCAGCCTGCAGGCCATCTTCTCCCACGACCAGCGAGGTCAAGTGCGCGACCTTCAGCCCTGATGGCAAGACCGTGCTGACCGCCAGCGCCGATCACACGGCCCGGCTCTGGGATGTGGCGACCGGAATGCCGATCGGCCTGCCGCTGCCGCACCAGGGCGTGGTCTGGTTCGCGGCCTTCAGCCCCGACGGCCAGATCGTCTTGTCCACCAGCCTCAGCGGCGAGGCGCGGCTCTGGGACGCCGGACGGGAAGCCTGCTGCATGAACTCGCGGGCATGCGGGGCGAGGTACTCCCAGGGTGTTTTCAGCCGCGACAGCAAGACCCTTGTGACCGCCGGCGATGATCGGCAAGCCTCGCGTCTGGAACGTGGCCGACGGCCGGCTGCTCCGTGAGCTGACCGGGCACACAAAGCGGGTCGTCGCGGTGGCATTCAGCCCTGACGGCCGGACTGTTCTGACCGGAAGTTATGACGGCACGGCACGACTGTGGAACGTCGATACCGGGTAATGCCGCTGCGCGAGCCACTGCGGCACGATGACAAGGTCATGGACGTGGAGCTCAGCCCCGACGGCAAGACCGCGGTCTCCGCCAGCTCCGACCACACCGCCCGGCTCTGGGATGTTGCGACAGGTCGGCTGCTGCACACACTGCACGCACGACGGCGAAGTCTGGATCGCAGTCTTCAGCCCCGACGGCCAGACCGTGGCGACCGCCGGAGCCGAGCACACGGCACGGCTCTGGGACGACGGCCACGGGCGGCCCGCGGGGCAGAGATCCTGCGGCACGACGACCGGGTCTGGGCGTCGCGTTCAGCCCTGACGGCAAGCGGCTGGCTACGGCAAGCTGGGACCACTCGGCACGGATCTGGGACGTCGCCACCGGCCAGCCGCTGGGCCGGCCCTTTCGGCACGAGGGCCGGGTCAATAGCGTCGCTTTCAGCCCCGACGGCCTGTCCGTCTTGACTGCCGGGGCCGACCGCACCGCCCGGCTCTGGGACGCCCGCCCCGCCCAGCTCGTGTATCGCGAGCTGCCGGTGCCGGCCGTTCGATCTCGGACGAGGAGTTCGGCTTCACCGCCAAGAGATCCTGCTGGGCACCAACGAAGGCGAGGTCTTGATCCGCGACACCGCGACCGGACAGTCCGCAAGGCCCTCCATACCAGCATGGAGAGCCAGTCTCAGCCCTGGCGTAGCAGCCCCGATGGCAAGCTCGCGATCGCGGGAGGAGTCTAGCGGCAAGGCCCAGTTGTGGGTGGTCGCGACCGGTCAACCACGCGGCCCTTCGGTCCAGTTCGCCAGTGAAGTGTTCACGGCCGCCTTCAGCCCCGATGCCAAGACAGTCCTGGTTCGCACCTCGACGGCACCGCGCGGCTTTGCGACGCGCTCACCGGCCAGCACCCGCGGCTTGCCCCTGCAGGTCGGCAAAGGAGTCTTCGCCTGCATGTTCAGCCCCGACGGCGCGATTGCGGCGTACCGCCAGCCTCGACGGCACCGCCCGCCTCTGGAACGCGGCCACCGGTGAGCCCCGGTCAGCGTCCTTGGCCGCACCAGCGGCGGTGATCGCGGTCGCATTCAGCCCGGATGGCCGGACGCTTCTGACCGGGTGCCTGGACAACAAGGCCCGGCTCTGGAGCATGGCCAACGGCCAACCGCTCGGTAAGCCCTTGGTGCACCAGGGTGGAGTGATGGCCGCGCGTTCAGTCCCGATGGCAAGACGATCTTGACCGGCAGCCTCGACGGCCGGGCCCGCCTCTGGGATCCGCATCGGGTTGTCGGCGAGGCCGCCCTTGCTACACCAAGGCGCAGTCACACGCCGTCGCCTTCAGCCCGGACGGCTGCTTGGTGCCACCGGCAGTCGATGACGGCACAGTGCGGCTCTGGGATCCCAGAACCGGGCAGGCCTTTGGCCCGCCCTTGAAACATCCCCGCAAGCCAGGCGGCGACCCCTTCGAGGTTCTGCGGCATCGCGTTCTCCGCCGACGGCAGCGCGGTCCTTACCTTCTGTGAAGACATGACGCCACGCGTCTGGAACATCGCCCGATTCGCCCAGAGTCGATCCTGCGCTCCGACGCAGCTCGAATCGCTGACCGGGTCTGAGCCTCAACGAGGAAGGAGTCATCCACGTGCTGGACACTAACGAGTGGTGGAACAGTCACGCCGCGACATGCTCAATGCCGAAACGATGAATCCGGCGCAGCGGTTGAATGACCACTTCCGAGCTTCACTGGACGTGTAGACTGTCTCGACGTTCTCAAGCGCTGAAGGAAATACTGATGCATCGTATCGTGCGAGCTTCAAGACCAACCCGCTGCTCGAGTTCTCGCCGCAGCCGGACGATCAACGCCAATTCCTCATCCTGATCGGCTATGTCCTGATCGATGAGTCGAGCAGCGGCGAGATACGAGATGAAGAGTCTATCCGGTCTGGATCTGACGCACCTATCTGGAGATCCCGGATCGATGATCGCTCTGGGCCGAGAAGGCAATTCCCGGCCAGGAATCCAGTCCGACGAAGCTCGTGATCAACGCCGTCCGCCAAGGTCAACCGTGTCACGACCGCCAAGCGACCTGTCGAGGCAGAGTTCCTGAGCGGCATGATCGCTGCCAGTTGTCTGCCCACCGCCGCGTCCGGAGTGTCCGTCAACATATCGATCAACCAGGATTACCTACAGTACCCGCTTGCAGTCGCCCGGGCAGTGCCACAACCCATCAACGACTGTGCTGGCAATAACCGGCGTCTGCGTCGGTGATGCACATCAGCTCTAATGTCCGGATGAACACGCCCGCCTATGGTCCGGACCAGGTCACACCCGGCCTGGGGCCTGCGCCGGATGGGTCTGAGGCGACTGAAGCCAAGGCGTTAGCGATGCTCGATGTGGACGATGCGATTCCGTTTCTGCTTGAGCATGGTCTGGTCCAGCGTGACTGGATCGTCAAGGGCGACCTGATCCTGCGCAGTGCCGCGAGACGCAACCGCAACCTCAGGATCGAGGGGCCCGGCGGCGCCGGCTACCTGATCAAGCAGCCCGACGACTCGCGCCAGCGGGCCGCCGCACGCTCACCAGCGAGGCTGCGTTTTATGAGTTTTGCCAGCAAGAGGCGGCCGCCGCGCCTGTGGCCCGCTTGCTGCCTCGCCTGGTCCTGCGCGACCAGGATCGCGCGCTGCACGCCCTGGAACTGATTCCGGCGCCGCGACGCTCGCCTCCTATCATCTTGGTCGAATCCCCGACGAATTTCCGGTGGAGCCAAGCCAGCAGCCTGGGGCACGGGCTGGGCACGCTGCACCGGGTCTTTCGTCTCCCGGGGCTCGCGAATGATCCGCGGCTGAACTGGCTGAGCCGGTCGGTGCCGTGGGTCTTCAGCTGCTCACCGCAGCCCAACCCCTGCCATGCTCGCCGACCTCAGCCCGGCCGGGTCACGGGTCTTCCGGATCATCCAGTCCGAGGCCGGCCTGGGCGAGGCTCTGGACAAGCTTGCGCGGACTGTGGCGGCAAGAGACGCTGATCCATGGCGACATCAAGTCCGACAACATCCTGGTCGGCACTCCGCTTGACCGGCATGAGGCGCCAGAGGAAACGGTTTGGATTGTGGACTGGGAATTCGTCGAGATCGGCGACCCCGCCTGGGACCTGGCGTCCGCGCTCACGACTTCCTGATCTTCTGGACGTCGTCGATGCCGCTGGAACCGCGATCTGTCGGCCGAGGCCATGATCGACCAGGCGCGCTACCCGCTGAGCGCCCTGCGGCCGGCGATCGGCGCGCTCTGGCAAGGCTACCGCTCGGCTGCCGGGCTGGACGCACCCTGGCAACGAGCCGGAGGCCGACGCCCTGCTCCGCCGCGCCGTCGCGTTCTCGGCCGCTCGACTGCTCATGGCGGCGCACGAGCTGTCGCTGGAGCAGGAAGAGCTTCCCGCCCAGGCCGTGCTCCTGCTTCAGCTCTGTGTGAATATTCTGGCCAATCCCGATTCGGCCCAGTTAGAGCTCTACGGCATTCACCGGGAGTCCGGATGGCTGATGACTCGACCTTCATCCCGACCTGATCACGATCACCGATGCGGTCCAGATTCTCTCGGCCACGAGCTTACCGGGTCCTGGACCAGACCGCTCGATCTGGGCGAGAAGACGGGCGACGGCCCCGGCGATTTCGCCGCCGCTGGTTTCAGCCCTCGCCGGTCGACCTCTACGACCGGCTGTATATCCGCCCCTCGGACCGCGGAGGCCCCGCGGGTCTGCCTGGCTTGCCCACCGCGACTTCCTGGCCGCGCTTTCGGCGGCCAACGGAGGCCGAGGGACATGGGATCCGGACTGGACGGTCCGCCAGGTCGCCAGCGACGGCCAGGTCGTCGTGGGACGGCACGAACTCGACGTCTGGGCCTCCTCGGAGGACGTGCGCACCGCGAACGGACGAATTGCCACGGGACAGCGGTGCCGCCTTCGCGTCCCCAAGGAGTTGCGTTACGTGATGAAAGGTTATTTCTACGTCTTCGGCGACGGCGCGGAAGACGATTTCGATTCCGGATTGCGGCTCCGCCGTCGAACCGCAATGGCGCTATTACTGGCACCTCACAAGTGAGTACCGCGGCGCCCTTCATCGCGGCGGCGACCTCGATCCTCAACGCCAGCTCGGTTCCCTTCCGCCTCAAAGTTCTGCGCAACCCAGGCGAGTACAACCGGGCGGACGCCGGAGTGCTTCTACGTCGGCCGCCGGCATGCGCTGGAGCTCGGCGACGCCTTCCGCCGGATTCATGAAGCCGTGGCCGCGGGTCTTCGGCCCGAGACGCCTCTGCTCACTCATCGCCTGGCCGACGGCCTGGCCCTGGCCGAGTCACCACCCGACTCCGTCGAGTTATGGCCAGCATCGCTGCCGCTTGATCGCGCGGGCGTTCTGGAAGTCATTCGCGGGCGGTCATGACCGTGGCGACCGGCCGCAAACCCTCGCGACGGCTTTTCAGCGAGGAGCGCCTGGACCCGCGGCATCCCTACCTTGCGCCCAGATCGTCTATCGATGCGATCGCTCCGGCGATCCGGGCGTTTTACGCTCCAGGCAAAGACCGGAGAGAATGGCGAGCTTGCTGCGACCGCCAGCGCAGCCAGCCCCTCGGAGGCCCATCGCCTTTCACTCCTTGATGCCGCGATCCAGATCGGTCGAAGTCTCTGTCAGTCAGCATACTGGGACAAGGCCGGCCGGCTGTGCAACTGGATGGGCCGCTCCCCGCAGAACTGACTGCCACTGGGAGCGATTCTGCCCGCGGCCTCGGCCCTTGGTCCGGAGCTTTACGGCGGTTCGGCCGGCGTCGCCTCTTCCTGGCCCAAATCTACGCCCTGGCCGGCGATGCCGAGTTCCGCCGCACGGCTGCTGGGCGCAATGGCCCGCTCGCTGCGCCAGGTCCTCGACCGGCCGGACCGGCTCTCCAGCTCCGCTCTCGCTCTTCGCGGGGCGGCTCGGAGTGGCCTACGCCGCCCATCGGGTTGCCGTCCTTGCCGGCCAGGACGAGCTCCATTCTCAGGCCGAGGCACTCCATCGACGCTCTCGAGGACGAAATCGACAAGCCGCATCCGCTGACCTGATCGGCGGTAATGCCGGGGCGATTCCGGTCCTCCTGGCCCTGAGTCGCGACTTCGCTCAGACACTGAGAGCGACCGTCACCGAGCCCTGGCGATCGCGCTGGGCGAGCAGCTCTGCCGGAAGGCCATCCGCAACGGGGACGTCTGGTCGCTGGGACGCGGAGGACAGCAGTGGACCTGGCAAGTCGTCTGGAACCGCTGACCGGCATGAGCCACGGCGCCTCGGGGATCGCGGTTGCTCTCCTCGAGCTGCACGCCGCGACAGGCCGCTCAGACTTTCTTGAAGCTGCCCGCGGTGCGTTCGCCTATGAGGATTCGCTGTTCGACCCGAAGTTGGGCAACTGGCCCGACCTGCGGGCCACCGACGATCCCGGCAACGACTCCGAGCCCACCGACTTACTTCCGGGCTCTGGTGCCACGGTGCGCCAGGGATCGCCCTGGCGCGATTGCGGGCCGCCACGCTCGACCCTGAGCATGCGGCAACATCACCTGGCGATGGCCCGGGCCGCCATCTCCACGACGCTGCAGGCAATCGACGAGATCCTGCCGCACCGCGGCCACGATGCCTCGCTCTGCCACGGCCTGGCCGGGCTAATCGAGACCGCTGCTCTGCGCCGGACGTCAGCTCGGTGATACCGCCTTGCTCGATCGGGCTGGCGCCGTCGCGCGGGTCTTGATCGACCGCCACGGCCAATCATGCGATTATCCATCGGGGTTAATCTCCTGCGCCGTGAACCCGTCGTTGATGCTCGGCCTGGCCGGCACCGGGTACGCATTCCTCCGCCTGCATGCCGCGGAACAGGTGCCCTCGATTTTGCTTGTCGGGTTGCGCGGCCCATGAGATCGAGGACAAAACCAGTTCACTAGCCCTTACGAGCGTCTGAGAGGATCTGGTATGTTTATCACAATCCTCTTCTTGCATCATTTGGGAGCGTGTCGGTAGCTGGTGCTCCGCCCGGTCTTCAAAACCGGGGAGACGATTCCGTAAGTCACAATCCCTCCAGCCCCTTGCGGAAACTGCCCCCGTCCTTGGCAGCGCAGGGGAAGCGCGCAGCCCGGAATCACCCCACTCTAGCCGCCCCCAAAGACCCCGCCTTGGCCGCCGTGGTCGAGGCATGGCCCGATCTGCCTGAGGCCCTGAAGGCCGGCATCGTGGCGATGGTCAAGGCAGCTAGCGTTAATGGGCTGTAGGATGGGGAGTCTTATGCCACGGGTGGTAGGCTAAGTTCGGCCTGGTTTAGTCCTCCCTCTGCACGTCGCAAAGCGGCCGGTCGAAGCCCTGGCGGGTCGTGCGGGGTTGGCGGTTTCTGAGGGTCCCGCCCCAACCCATCTAAAGGGTCGCCCTGAACTAATTAACGAACATTAATGGTCGCAGTGTCGGCACGAAATGCCACAAATCCTTGCTGCATAGGCCTTTGACAACTGATTTTCGTATTTATAAGATGTAGCAAATCGGACATCTTTTTCCCTCTGTTTGTAAGTTGTGGCGATTCGATGGTCAACGAACAGGTCACCGACAGCCTCCTTGACGATGAGGTCATCAATATTCTCATGGATCTAAACCCTTGGTGGGAGACCGGCAGGATGCGCAGGCCGCCACATTCATACCAGCGCCGCGGTGTCCCCGACCTTTTGCAAAGAATGGTGCGACCCCAGGGTCTTATCGAGGTCGTCCGCGGGCCGAGACAGGTGGGGAAGACCACAGCCATAGAACAAATAATCGAACACATGCTCACACACAAAGTTAAACCGACGGACATCCTTTTCGTCATGTTCGACCAAGAAGTCCTACGGGAAACCAGGGGGGACTGATACCGATCGTGAGATGGTACGAGAGGCGCGTTAGGCGGCGGCCGTTCGAACGGGGGAAGACCTCTTACATCTTCTTGGACGAAGTACACAAGCTCGAGTGGTGGGACGAGCACGTTAAGCACGTCGGGGACACCTTCCCGGTTCGCCTCATGATCACGGGGTCATCGAGTGTCCTGGTTTCCCGCGGAGGACGTGAGAGCCTAGCCGGGCGGACTATCACGAGTGACTTTCCCACCTTCCAATTTGGTGAAATGCTCGAGGCGTGGGAACGCATCGCAGACCGTCTTCCAGCGTTCCACGTTTTTGAGAAACTCTTGAATGTGGACGACCCACGTGAGCTCTTTGAGGCGGCGCACGCGATGAAGCACCAACAGAAGTCCTCGCTGCGGAGGGCTCTCGAGAAATACTACAACAGAGGAGGATATCCTCGCCTTTATAACGGGGAGGTTGCCGACGACCTATGGGCGGAGTACCTGACGGAGACGGTCTTTAACCGGGTTCTCGGAGTGGATGTGCCGGACCTGTTCCCAGTGAGAAATCCTCAACTGCTCCGTTGGCTCTATGTCGAAGTGGCCCGCTCAACCGGCCAAGAGATATCTCAGAGTCGACTTGCTGAAGATGCCAACACAAAAGGCATAAAAACCAGTCAACCGATAATAGGATCGTATTTACACTATTTGTCCGATGCATTACTGATCCGCGAATTCCGCCGCTACCCCCTGACCAATCGCCCGAGCTCCCGGACGCCCTCTAAGTTTACCCTGACCGATTTGGGAGCACGAAATGCGGTGTTTCGAGGTGCTCCGTCGTTGTGGGAGTCCCCGCCCGAACACGTTGGGCCGTTGATCGAGACTCTAGCTCAATCAGTCATCCGTGGCCCGAACCTTCAAGTCCATTTCTATCGCGATTATGAGAAGCAGGCAGATCGACGGACGAAGGATAGTCGAGGTCGACTTTGTCGTGGAAGACATCCGAGGGCACGTGTTACCAATCGAGATCAAGTTCAGGCGGTCCATCAGCCCGGAAGATTATCGCGGTCTGCAACTGTTTATTGACAGATTCAAAGCGAACTTCGGCATCCTGGTGACCCGAGACACCTATGCTTGGCACCAGGATCGAAGGATTATGTGCGTGCCGCTCTTGGAGTTCTTGCTAGCGTTCTGATTGAAGTAACCCGTAATTCCTGGCAACAGTCGGTCCCTTCGACGTTTACGAGCCATAAGTCGGCGGCTTCTCCCCCGGCCGGTGGGAGAATTGCCCAATCCAGCTCGATCGCCTCGGGGTCGTGTCGATCCTGGACTCGGTCAATCCGTGCCAGAGGTGTGGGTTGCCTTCGCCGGACCCTTTACTGGTGAGGCCGACGGCCAATCTCAGCCCGAGTACGGAACCGAAATCTGGTCGATGCTGCCCGGCGGCGATCCGCGCCGGCATCGTGGCGATGGTCAAGGCCGCCTCGGGGAAAGGGCACCGGGTGACGACGATCGCCGGGCTCTCAAGTCCGTAGCGAGGGCCTTCCCCCGGACCGAACCCCCTTTCCGTGGCCGCCTGTGGCTGTCAGAAAGAGTCAGACATAGAACTGGTCTTTGTACAGAACACCGTCCACCATCGTTTGCTTGAGGTGGACGGTGCTGCCGTTGTTCACGATCCCTCCGCCGTTGGGGTCATTGATCGTCGAGGAGTCAATTTCCGCTTGGCCCAGCCCGCCGACATAGAGACCGCCGCCCGTGGCCGCCGAGTTGCCGCTGATGGAGCTGCCGATCACCGTCAGCGTCTTGCTGGTGTCGTCGCAGATGCCGCCACCACTGCCAACCGCGGAGTTGTTGGTGAATGTGCTGTTGCTTACAGTCAGAATCGCGTCGTTGTAAATGCCGCCACCGTTGCTACTTGTGGAGTTACTGGTGAAGGTACTATGACTCACCGTCATGGCCGCGTCATTGAAGATGCCGCCACCGTTGTCAATTGCGTAGTTGTTGGTGAATATGCTTTGGTTGATCACCGTTACAACACTATCACTGTAGATGCCGCCACCGCCACGATTGACTTGGTTGTTTGTGAATGTGGTGTTGTCAACTGTTAGCGTTCCATCAACATAAGAGAAGATGCGCCACCATCATAGACAGCGGAATTGCTGGTGAATGTGCTGCCTTTGACCGTCGCAGTCCCATCGTTTTCGATGCCGCCGCCTTCGGCGCTGGCTGAGTTTCCGGTGAATGTGCTGTTCGTCACGGTCAGGGTGCTGTCGCTGTAGATGCCGCCGCCATCATTGAGGGCGGTGTTGCTCGCAAAAGTGGTGTCATCTACCGTCAGCGTACCGAGGTTGTAAATACCACCGCCGACGATTGCGGAATTTCCAGTGAAGGAGCTGCCCTTAATCGTCGCAGTACCGATACTGTAATTGTAGATACCGCCGCCGTCATCGAGGGCGGTGTTGTTGGTGAAGGTGGTGCCGATCACCGTCAGCGTACCGAGGTTGTAGATGCCACCGCCGCTATAGAGCGCGGAGTTGCTGGTGAAGGTGGTGTCATCTAACTTCAGCGTACCCTCATTAAAGAATCCGCCTCCATCGAAGTCTGCGGAGTTGCCGGTGAAGGTACTGCCGCTCACTGTCATCGTACCGCCATCGAAGTTGAAAATGCCGCCGGCCTCGCCGCCGGAGTTGCTCGTGAATGTGCTGCCACTTACCGCCGCCGTGCCCAAGTTGTTGATGCCGCCGCCGCCGCCGGCGGAGTTGGAGGTGAAGTTGCTCCCACTGACCGTCGCCGTGCCCAAGTTGTCGAGGCCGCCACCGGACCCTGCCGAGTTGCCGGTGAACGTGTCCCCACTCACCGTCAGCTCCTGACCTTCGTTCAAAATTCCGCCGCCAAATGCAATGGCGGAGTTGCTGGTGAAGGCAGGGCCAGCGCTGACTAAACCGCTGCTCCAGCAAGGACTTTCAGCATGTAGTTCTCGTTCCAACCACAACTGCGACGTTTCATGACGAGACTCGTGCGGTCTGGATACTGCTTCAGGAGTGACAAGGTGAACCGATTGAGCCATGCAAAATTCTCCCGCAGCGCCTCGTCTCTGATCCGCGATTCGTCCTCGCGATACGTCACATCGAGAACCCAGTGGCAGGTATTTTCGATACCCCAATGACCTCGGACCGCTCGGGCAAACTGCTTCACTCCCATGGGCAGACTGCTGATGTAGTAGCGGACTTCGATGGTCTCCTTGCCGTCACGAAGGCACCGGGACGTCACCACCCCGATCGTCTTCAGCCCCTCCCACAGCGTGAACCCCGGCAAGCCCTTGGGGGCCGGGAGTTGGAGGTACGTTCGCATCTCCTCACGCCCATGCCCCTTCTCGGTCGTCACGTGCTCACGAGCGTTCGCCAAGTCTCCCTCGAGCTGTTCGTCGATATAATCGATGACCGCTTGATGCAGCGTCTCCTGGTTCCCCTTCAGCGCCAGCACGTAGTCGGCCTTGCCCTCAATGATCTGCGCAGCGATCGCCTTTTGGGTTCCCATCGCGTCGATGGTGATGATCGCCCCTTGATGTCCACCAGTCTCAGAAGCTCGGGAATCGCCGTGATTTCGTTCGATTTCTCGGCGCACGCCACCTGCCCGAGCGACAGCCCAAACTCGCTGGCCCAGACGCTTACCGAATGCAAGGCGCCCAGGCCGTTCTTGCGATCGTGGCTCCGCCGTGCCGTCTTGCCGTCCACCGCCAGAACGGGTTGCTCCACGCCGGTCGCCGTGGCCGCTGTCGCACGCAACGAATTCAACCAGTTCGCAAAACAAGCTTGAAAGGCACCCGGTCGCAGCGTCATCAGCACGCGACGAAAGACATCCTTACGTGGAATACCGTTGGGCAAATCCAGAGTGTTCAAAAGAAATTCCTGTTTCAAAGCAGCCCACTTGCCAATCCCAGTTGGCCCGCTTGCACCGGCCAGCACCGCCATCAAAGCAATGACGACCACGCTGACCAACGGATGTTGCAAATTGACGGTGGAGCGAGGATCCTCCAACTCCGCAAAATGCACTACGACCTCGTCCAAGGAAACATGCCGGCTGTCTGCCATCGGTTGTTCTCCGTGCGCCGCCGTGAATATAGCAACACAGAGAATGGTATACAAATAAACCGATCAGGGCGCAAGCACCCCAAATTGCCAAGACCGCCTAAAGTGCGCCGCTGGCCCTGCTGGTGAAGGTGCTGCCCTTAATCGTCGCAGTACCGCCGGTATCGTTGTCGAGGCCGCCGCCGCCGGTTGCGGAGTTGCTGGTGAAGGAGCTGCTGATCACCGTCGCGGCGCCGCCGTTCCAGATGCCGCCGCCATAGCCACCGCCGTCATAGAGGGTGGAGTTGCTGGTGAAGGTGCTGCCGCTGACTGACAAAGTCCCGGAGTTGGCAAGACCGCCGCCCAAGTTGCTGGCGAAGGTGCTCCCACTGACCGTCGCCGTACCGAAGTTGGCGAGGCCGCCCCCGGCCGCGGAGTTGTTAGCGAAGAAGCTGTGTCTTAGCGTCAACGTAAACGCAAGCGAGTTAAAGATACCGCCGCCGAGGTAGGCGGAATTTCCGGTAAACGTGCTGTCGATCGCCGTCGCCGTACCGCTGTTGTAGATGCCGCCGCCTAGGGTGTTGTTGGGGTTGCCGTTGCCGGAGAAGGTGCTGCCACTGACCGTCAGCGTTCCGCCGTTGAAGATGCCGCCGCCGTTGCCGTTGTCGGCGGAATTGGTAGAGAGAACGCTGGTGGCCGTTCACCGGTGTTGTGTATTCGCGACCAAGGTCGTAGCATAGCTCGCCATGAGACTCAAGGCACGGAAGTCTTGCCCGAACTGTCGGCGATTGCAGGCGAAGTTGGACGCCCAAGAGGCGCGGCTTAAGCGCTGGAGGGCACCGTCGCTCTTCTCCTGGAGCAACTCGCTGTGGCGAGGAAGAATTCCTCGACCTCGTCCAAGCCACCGTCTTCTGACATCGTCAAGCCGCCCAAGCCGGCACCGCCGGAGGGCCAGCAGCGGCGCCGTATCGGCGGGCAACCTGGTCACCTCAAGCACGAACTGCGCTGCCTTCCCGCCTGAATTGATTAACGGCGATTCGCTCGACCATCGCCTCGATTTTTGCCCCGGGTGCGGGCATGACTTGGAGCCCATGCCCACGATCATGCCCCGGGTGATTCAGCAAGTCGACATCAACGACGTGCCGCTGGTGATCCAGGAGCATCGTGGACATCCAGGCTGGTGCTCTCACTGCCAGAAGGTCTATGAGGCTCCGTTGCCCGTCGGGATCGAACGCGGCGGCCTGGTAGGGCCCAGACTGACCACCGTGATCGCCTACCTCAAGGGAGTCTGCCACGCTTCGTTCTCCACCGTCCGCAAATTCGTTCGCGATGTTCTCAGGCTGACCATCTCGCGTGGGCAACTGGCGAATATCATTGCCAAGGTGAGCCAGGCGTTGGAGCAGCCCTATCAGGAATTGCTGGAGAGCCTGCCGAACCAAAGGTGGCTCAACGTCGACGAGACCGGTCACAAGCAAAATCGTCTACGGCAATGGACCTGGTGCTTTCGGGCCAGCCTGTACACATTGTTCAAGATCGACCCGACTGGCAGCAGCCGATGTGTTGATCGAGGTGCTGGGCGGCGGAGTTTGACGGGGTGCTCGGGCTGCGACGATCTCGGCCTATTGGCGTTACCTGCGCGAGTTCGACGTGTCGCTCAGTTCTGCCTGGCCCACTTGATCCTGACGTGAAGTTCCTCACGACGCTGCCGGACGCAAGGGATCGAATCTATGGAATCAGGTTGCGTGAGGCGTTGCGGGAGCTCTTTGGGGTGATCCACCGCCGGGAGTTACTGACGGCCGAGTGGTTTCAGGCCCACTCGAGGCGGCGCGGCCAAGGTGCTACGATGCGGCACACAGAACGTGCCAGCGACAAACCACTGTCGCAACCTGGCGAAGCGGTTTGAGGAGCATGGGGAGAGCCATTTCCGATTCATCACGACCCCGGGAGTGGAGCCGACCACAATCTGGCGGAGCAAGCGATCCGGTTCGTGGTGATCGACGTCTGATCACGCGGGGGACAAGGAGTGAAAGGGAAACCGCTGGTGCGAACGGATATCGACAGTGATCGCGATTTGGCACAGCAAGGGCGATGGGGTTTGAATATTGGAGGCGGCGGTTGGGGCGTGGTTCGCTGACACCGAGCCACCGTTACTGTTGCCGGGAGTCTGAGTAGCGAGGGGCCGGCAGTGTGCTCGGATGCAAGGTCTGCCAGGACCGGGAAGTCCTGAAGTCTTTACGCCGGTGACGACGACATCCACGACGATAGCAGCGGATCAGGCTGCGCGAAGTGGACGCAAGCCAGGGACCGTAGCCGGAAGCACCAATGCTCGTCCAGTGGTGTCCGTGCTCGCGCGAAGACCTCGGCAAAGCAACTGCTACTCCACAGGTGAACGGCCACGAACGCTGTTGCTGACCGTCAACGTCCCTGAGTTGTCGATGCCGCCGCCGTTACCGGCATTGCCTCCCGAGATCGTTATGCTGGAGAGGCTGACGGTCTTACCGCTATCCACTGTGAAGACGGAAAAATCGGGGGCACTGGGATCTCGTTGAACTGTCAGATTCGACGCTCCAGGTCCCTTGATGGTGATGTTGTTACTCAAGTCTGGCAGGGCACTGAGCAAGTCGATCGTAGCGGGTAGAGTGACAGTGAACTTGATGACGTACTGATTGCCGGTTCCGGCATCGGCCGTCGTGATCGCATCACGCAGGGTGGTTTGTCCGGGGATCGGAGCAATCGGATCATCGGCCAGAGTGTTGACCGTGAGGGTGATGGTGGACAGCATGGCTCGGTCTTCGAGACGTTCCAGCGTGAATCGCCGCCGGGATTGGTGACGTCGGCTTGGGCGGACAGCGGCAGCGGTCGCGAGGTGGCGGACCACCAGCGGACCTTGGGTTCAAAACGCAACATTGGAGGCTCCTCTCGGCATCGAGTTGGTGGGAATGAAAAAGCCATCGCCCGGGTCCCCAGCGATAGGGCCGTCGCGACTAAGACGAGTCGCCCGCCGTGAGCGGTGCATCTCAGAGATCAATCGTAGCGCCCGTGAGTTTGAATGCAAACACTAATCGATCCGATTTTTATTTTGATGGCGACGGATTACCCGCGTGCGCGCGATCGGCCCCGGATATCGTAAACTGAAATAGTGGCGTAATCGATTTCGGCCGGGAGAACGACTTGGGGGGAATCTGGAGGGAGTTACGGGCGTGGGATGCTGGAAACGGGGTTACTACTACTCGCGTGGCCGCTATGTCGGCAACGGCGCTTGGGCCATCTGGCGGAAGCTTTCGACGGCGAGGATCGAGACCAGGCCATCTGGGATCGCGAGCAAGCACGGGAGCACGAACAGGCCAAGCCAGGCCCTCCAGGAAGGCCGCCAGCAAGCCGCCCGTATTGACGCGATCATTTCCCGGGGGACTAACTGCCGCCGGCTTTTTGTGCCGTTCAGGCACGCTTGGAGGAGAAAGCAAAGGGGTCGCGGATCAGAATCAGGCCGTCGAAGTAGCCTTGTTCGAGCTAGCCGAACTGGCGGAATTTGCCCTTGCCCAGGCGGTCTCCAAGAAAAGCGACAAGGTGCACGATGGCCTCGTGGCCAAGCTCGCCGCGCTTTGCGTCGAGCTGGGTGGACCGGATCCCAGCCCGGGGCTCCGTCTCGCCGTGGAGGCTGTTGCGATGGCGTGGGCGGATAAGTTGATTCTCGAGTTGGCCGCGGCGAGCGGCCCCCTGGGAACGAGCCCGGGTCTTGACCGTCGCCGCGGATGGTCGCAGCGGCGATTCTCTACAATGCTCACGGCGGTTGAGCGAATCCGCCGGCTAACCCGGCGGCGGCCCGAAGGTTGCGATTCAGATCAATCAGATGACCGCTCCGATCCCTGCCTTGCCATCGCTCGTGAACCCGCGACTGGCTGCGAGGCGGCCGAGCTGGCCACTGGCCCCGCCGGCCGCCTGCCAGGCCCGCCGTGAGGCGATTGGCCCCGTGATTGAGCACCCACCGGCCGCACCCGCGGCGTCGCCTGAGACCGCGGAGCTGGCCATCATCGCTCGCTTCTGCGCCGAGCTGCCGTCGGCTTGGCCACCTGCGGGAAAGCCTGGCCTTGGGATAGCAAACGGTCAATAACCAACGCTCGGCAGTAAGCATCTGTTAAGTGCGCGATCGCAGGAAGACACACTTATTTCGAGGTAACGCCCAACAGACCGACGATCGCCGTCCAAGATCACCTTTCGGAAAACCGTCTTCGGTCGATGTGACCGACGCGAGCTGCCGAACGGCCAAGCTCACCTGCCCCGGCCCAATGGGGAGCTATAAATCTGGAAAAGCCTACATGCCACCGGGGTAAGGTGCAGTGGTTGCTTCGGCCCTCGACGCACTTGTCCAGAAAATCCCCGATCGTTTGGCTCACACTCCTGATATGCTGCCATCAATCGCCAACATCGGAGGATCACTTTTTCACGCCCTTTGGCTTTTTCTTTCCCGTCCCCGCGGCATTTTCCCTAGTGTGGGTACCGAGATGATCCCTTCACGATTAAAGACCGGATGATTAGATGGACTGCGGTTTGTAGCCGATTCGGGATTATCCATTTGGGACTGATGTTGTCGGCTGCCCGCTTTACTGCGTCCAATACTTTTTCGTTGTCGATCTGTAGGTTGTAGACTTTCGTCTTGTCGTAGGCGCCCGCGGCGGCGCGGAGCCGGTCCGCCACCTCGTCACAAGTGAGCATGTTTTTCTCGGGAAATTCAGCGAAATGTAGGAGCAACCAGAGGTCGAAGCATGGTTTGCTCAGTGCGACTTTGATGTCGGTTCTTGCGGCATTCCCGGAGGACGAGGGTCAAGTTCTGGATGTGGTTCGGCTCCACCCAATGGTCGGAGTCGCAGACGACCCAAAACGTGTCACCCTCACCGATCTCAAAATCATTGATATACTCTTTGATCCGTTCCAGGACGTGTTCCGGCGCGGACTTTCCGTCGGGCGTTTCGAGCACGCGGAACTGTATCCGTGTGGACTCGAAGAAGTCGAAGTACTGCCGAACCGCGTACTTATCCTCGGAGGCGATGACAACCAGGCTTGCGTCGCGGACGTGCTTCACCTCGCGGTCAAGAGGGCGTTTTTTTCTCATCCCGCGTTCCGTTGACCGGGCACTGGATCATGTCCATCAGCTTCTTCGTGTCGCCGATGAACGGAATGCCGCCGAACCGCCCCTGTAGGTAACCCTTCTCGATTCGCAGATCCTTTCGCGCATTCCAGTCCCCGAGCGAGGACAGGTGGGACTGTTGTTGGCGGTCCTTTTCCATGAACCAGACTTCGTCCCGCCGGAGGAGGTCAAGGTCGAGGAGGTGCGTCTCGTGGGTCGTAACGATCATCTGCTGATTATGGCCCGGGCACGCATCCAGAAAGAGCTTCAATAGGGCGTGGCAGAGCAGTGGGTGCAGGCTGCGGTCGATCTCGTCCACCACGAACACCTTGTACTCCGCGTGACGTGATACAGCGCGGGAAGCAGGTTGAGGCATCGCTGGGTGCCGTCGGACTCCTCCTGGAACGAGATCGAGTAGTCCTCGCTATTCACCTGGTGCCGGGCGTTGAGGTTTTTGCGAACGATCTTGGTCGGGTCGTCGGCGTCCAGTTCCAGCGTGACGCCGGGACCACCGATCAGCAACGCGACGTTGCTTCCTTACTGGCGACTGCAAGTGGTCGAGCAACGTCTTGGGTACCTTGTCCGCGTCGATCCTCGCCTTCTCGATGTTCAGGTCATCAATCCCGGTGCCGACGTTTCTGAGGAACGCCCCACAGAACCGGCGGAAATCCTTGTCCGCGTCGATCATGTCCATCAGCGGGGCGTACTGGGATTCGGCCAGGACGACGGTCAGGCACTCAGCTAACCACCACACAACCCGGCTCAGCAGTTCGCCGCGGTGCTGGTCGGGCAGTTCGACGATCTTGTTCAACAGTAACTGGTCGTTCCGGACGCCGAGTTCCTTGAGTGCCCGGAGCGCTCTCCGAGGCGGGCCCGTTCTCACCGAAAGAATCGCAGCCTGCCGATGTCGATGTCTTGCTTGCTCCGGGTGAAAACGTTGATTTCGCGGCCCGACTCGGACGTTGCGTCGAGCCACTCCTCGACGATGGCCTCCTGCGTAGTCGTGAAGCCGTACACGAACACCTGCCCGCTGGAGAGGAAGCGAAATTCGAAGGAGGCGGGCTTCTCCTTCTTTACGAAGCGGAAGCGGTCCTGGGCGAGCACCTTGAGAGTAGTCCGCCCGAGAATCATTTGCTGGGCAAACAGCATCGCCTTGACGAGATTGGACTTGCCGGAGGCGTTCGCGCCATAGATGACGCCAGATCTGCAAAACGCTCTTCTCGGTGCCCGGGATCTCTACGCAATGGCCGGGGTGGTCCTTCAGCGGGGTAGCGACCATATTGAGAGTCTGCTCCACGCCGAACGAGCGAAAGTAATCGACTGTGAAGTTTATTAGCACGGCAGTATCGAGTTTTCCACAAGAAACAGGGTAAAACGACCACGGCGGAGCCTGTTTTAGGAGTCTATCGAGAGAGAGTCACGAGAGCGATGGGTTGTCGTCAGGAAGCGGAGTGGTCCACTGCCGATCCATGAGGCACTTCGGTCCGACACACCGACGCGTGCCACCCATGGCGCACGCAAGGAACCGGCAGGGAGCACCCCCAAGCTGGCTCATGTCAGACAGCCAAGGATGATGGGCGTTCCTGGCCGGTCGAAACCCCCGGACGCTTCGCCCACTACGCATCCGACCTGGCCGACGTGGACTTGCCCACCTTTACCGTCCGGATCGTCGGCAAGGGGAAGACCGAACCGGCCCACGTGACCCTGAGTGGCCCGGCCCGCGCCGCCCTGGCCGACTGGATCACCTCGACGGGGGACGCCCCGGGACCGCTCTTTATCCGGCTCGATCGCGCCGCCCCGCGGGTCCACTACCAAAGGGCGGGGAGGAACAGCCTGACGGGGGACGCCGTGGCCCGACTGGTGAAGGCCCTTGGTCGCAAGGCCGGCCTTTCCCGGGAAGTCCGGCCGCATGGTCTGAGGCATGAGGCAATAACCCGGGCGCTCGACCTGTGCGCAGGCGACGTGCGCCGCGTTCGTCACTTCTCACAGCATGCAAAGATCGAGACACTTTTACGTTACGATGATAACCGGCGAGACGATGCCGGCGCGATCGCCCGATTGCTGGGTGATGACGAAGCGCCGTAAAAGAGCCATTATCAGGCGCTGGCGATTTTCGCTGAAACCGATGTTCACTCCCATACTCAGGGACTGTACACTACTCGGGAAAGCCGGGGAGTCATGACCCTGGCGAATGGCCGAAGGGTGGCGCGGCGACCCTCTGACTGTCGTGTCCCACCTGACGGCATCAGTCAGAGGGATAGCGAGATGGCCGAAGCCGAGCGCTGGCCCGGGGCCCTGGATGCATCTGGGTGATTGACAGTCGCGTCCCAGAGGGTGGCGAGTACGAGGTCTGCCTCGATGACGGCAGACGTTTCGTGCTGGGCCGGACCAATCCCGACTTGGGCAGAAGTCCGTGGCACAGGCCCCGCTGGAAGAATGGCGCCTCCGTGCCGCCGGCTCTAGTGCTCTACTTGACCGCGGACGACCGTTGGATCGAAGAAGTGCGGGACGATTATGGCCGCGTCTGCTACGTCGAAATCTCTCGGTGGAACGCGCTGTCTAAGTGGACGCTGGTCTGTGTGGACCCGCTGCCCCCTGAATTGGCCGCGGTTAAGTCCTGCTATCCGCGATGCACCTTAGCCCAGACGTGGAGGATGCTGGATGACGGAGCACCGGTCCGTCCGATGCCGCGGAAGTGGACAGAGACCAATGGCCGCAGAGGCCATGACGCCGCCGCGCCCCGGCCAAACCCCCCGATCTGGTCAGCCCTTCGCCAAACGGCCAGACCACCGCGGCGCCTCCCGAGGCCACGGATGATCCGCCGTTTGTTCTGGGTGGCTCCAATGACGAGGTGATCGTCTGGGGAATCTCGGTCGGTCCGTTGCCGAACGCAGAGTACCGCGTTGTCAAAGTGCTGGTGGATGCCTACGCCAAAGGGGAGCAACTCTCGGAGGCAACGCTCAGGAACCGCACGAAAGATTCCCAAGGCAACGTCGTCGAAGACCCGGTTGGTGCCCTGAAGCGACTCCGCAAGCAGAAGCACAAGCCCTGGCCTCACGCCATCGTCATGTCAGGCAAGACCCGCCGCGGTTACTCCCTTAAAGCGCAACCCACCAAAACCTGATACGCGACCCACCAAAACCTGATACGCGACCCTTCAAGACCCATAGGGGTCTGATCGTATTGTGACCCCTGGCATGACAACCCATGCCGGGAGACACCTACGATGCCACCTGTCTTTTGCGACGCCCGCGACCTGGCCGAACGGCTTGGAGTGCGTTACGACACCGTTCTGAGCTGGGTTCGCCGTGGCAAGATTCCCCACGTTCGGGACGGACGTGGCCGCTACCTGTTCAACCTGAACACGGTACTGGAAGCGCTCCGCCAGAAGTCCCTGGAAGCCCGGCACGAGGCTGCCGGTACGGCTGGAGTGCCATGACACCAGCCCCCCGCCGCAAGCCCGCCGTGGTCGATCCTGTCGCTGTCAGACTGGCCAATGCCTTCGAGCCGCCCGAGGATCCGCGTACCGAGGCCGCCAGGCCGAAACGCGACCCTGCCCGACGGCATCGAGGCCCAGGTCTCGCTTGATGACGTGGCAGCGTGGTTGGGAGTCTCTCGTCGATGGATTGAACGCCAGCGGTCCGCCGGCCGAGTGCCCCGCCCTGATTTCATGGCCGGCAAGTGCCCGAGATGGCGAAGATCGAGCGTCGAATCCTGGATCGAGGGGGGTGGCCGATGATGATGGCAAGCGACCCCGCGGCCGCAATCCTGGCCAAGCTGGAACAGGGTGGCTTTGACCCCGGACCGACCGGCCCCGATTCTTGGGAATCCCGCTGCCCGGCCCACAACGGCCGCCGCCGGAACCTCTCGGTCAAGCGCGGGGATGATGGACGGATTCTCGTGCACTGTCATCACCAGCCCGGTTGCGACCCGGCCGCGATCCTGGCCGCCCTCGGGATGACCCTCTCCGATCTCTTCCCGCGTGATCCCGTCCGCGTCCAGACAAGCCGAAACGGCAAGGCCGCCAAGCCGAAGCCCGATCACCGTGGCCCGCCCCCGGGCAATGGCAAGTCCGCCAAGTACGAAGCCCCCACGCCGCGCCTACCCGTCTCCCGAGTTGGCGCTGGCCAAGCTCATCGAGAAACGCGGTGAGCCGACGGCATCGTGGCCCTACCATGATGCCGACGGCTACGAGTCGTTCCGCGTCTTCCGATTCGATTGGGTCGAACCCGATGGGAGAACGGATAAGGAATATCGCCCGGTTCACACCACCCCCGAGGGTTGGGTTGTAGGCGATCCTCCTGGCCCCTTGCCCTTGTACCGACTCCCCAAGCTGGCCCGCGCCGCCCGCATCTTCGTGACCGAGGGGGAAAAGACGAGCGAGCTGGCCCGGCATCAAGGCATTGTCGCCACAACATCGTCCCACGGTGCGAAGTCCGCCCACAAGAGCGATTGGAGCCCCCTGGCCGGCAAGGATGTCGTCATCCTTCCCGACCACGACCCCGAGGGAGAAGACTACGCCAGGGAGGTTTGCGCGATCCTGGCCAAGCTGGATCCGCGCCCCACGGTAAGGATCGTCAGGCTGGCCGATCTCTGGCGATCGTCGCAACCGGTTCCCGAAAAAGGCGACATCGAAGAATGGCTGGCCGACGGAGTGCCTGCCCACTGGACGGACATCGAATGCCGGGCCGAGTTAGAACGCCATGCCGTCGAGGCTCCTGAGATTGACCTTGATGCGGTCAAGTCGGCTGTCCCGTCCCGTCGATTCGTGATGCGTCGCGCGTCCGAGATCGAGCCCCTGGCCGTCGAATTCCTGTGGGAACCCCGCGTTCCCGGGGGAATGCTGTCCTTGTTTGCAGGCGATCCCAAGTTAGGGAAGAGCTTCGTCATGATCGCCATGGCCGCCTCGGTGTCGCGCGGCGCCCCACTGCCGATGGATGATCGACCCCGTAACCCGGCAAGCGTCATCATCATGTCGGCCGAAGATGACGTGGCACGGACGATCGTTCCCCGACTCCGATCAGCCGGCGCGAATCTCGACAAGGTACACATCCTCGAATCCGTCATCCTGGAAGATGGGACCGAGGCGCTGCCAAGTCTTCGCTCCGACCTGGACCGCATTGAGGAAGCCGCCGGGAGTCTCGGGGATTGCAAGCTGATCATCATCGACCCGATCACGGCCTACCTGTTCGGAATCGATGATCACCACAATGTCGAGTTGCGAGGAGTGCTTTCCCCTCTCAAGAGGCTGGCCGAAAGTCTCGGCATCGCTGTCGTGCTCGTCAGTCATACGAACAAGGCGGGGGGACCGAACGGCAAGTACCGCGTCCAGGGATCAATCGCTTACGTCGGTGCGTGCCGAGCGAATTTCTTGTTCCTCAAAGACCGGGAAGACCCGACCGGCCGCCGAGTCCTGATGCTTGACAACGGGTGCAACCTGGCCCCCACCGTCCCGACCCTGGCCTGTCGCATCGAGGATAGGGGGGACGGCCCGAGGGTCGAGTGGGAGACCGATCCGGTTCCGATCACGACCGAGGAAGCCCTGGCCGCGGAATCCGATGCTCGAGAAGACCATTCCGAGGCCCGCGAGATTGACCGTCTGTTGAAGGAAACCCTGGCCGACGGTCCCGTCGATTCCAAGGAAGTCCTGAAGACCTGCAAGGATGCCGGGTTCACTCCCGATCAGACGAAGAGAGCCAAAAAGAGACTCCGCGTCCAGAGCTACAAGAAGGGTTTCGGCAAGAAAGGGCCCTGGGTGTGGGCGTTGCCCGAGGATGTCTCAACCGGAGAGGGACAAGCAAAGAGCGCACAAAGGGAGCAAAGGGAGCAAGAGCCATGAGCCTGCGCTCTTTGCTCCCTTTGTGGACTGACCGTTCGACCATTCGAGCCCGGGGGAAATCCCGATCCACGAAGTGCCAGGGACCGATTGCGCAAGCGGGGTGCCAAACTCGAGAAAAGCCCACGAGGAACGCCCCGGCCCCTACGCCGTGGCCGAACGCGAAGCAATCCAACAGGAGAACGCTCCACCTGCGCACTCACCTGCGTGCAGGTGAAAGCCCCTCGGCCAAATGGGAAGCGATCCGGAAGGCTGCCGTCATCGAGAACATCGCAAAGACACGCTCGACTCATGACCTTTGTTATACTATAATGAAACAGGGGAAATCCCATGGGAGGGATCGGTGATCGACGCCACCATCATCTGGGACCTGGAAGACGACACAGAGGGAAACGTTCAACACCTGGCCGAACACGGCATCACGATGGAGGAGGCCGAAGAGGTTCTCCGCGACCCCCGGAGCCGAACGGGTCGGAGCCGTCGAACGGGCCGGCCGCAAGTTTTCGGCTCGACGTCGACCGGCAAGTTCATCACGGTCATCTGGGCAGAGGTGTTGGATGATCCCCGGACCATATATCCTGTCACAGCCTACGAAGTCCCCCCGCCCCAAGGGAGGAAGCGATGAGTCAGACAGATTCCAAGCCCGAACTAAGCCCGGAGCAGAAGGCCGCCGTGGAGGCGATCCGCGCCCGATCGAAAATCGAGCGCCCCGGCCCGGACGAGCTGATCGACAAGGGGGAACTCGATGAACTGGTTCCCCACGGTCAATTCATGGAGCTGCGCGAACTCGCGGTACGCCTGAGGCAGATTCGGGAGCGGCAGGGATTAACCCTGACCGACGTATCCGAGCGATCGGGAATAACCCGCGCGGCGACCAGCAGGCTTGAAAACGGGTGGAATCTCAACCCGACCCTGGACACGTTATTCCGCTACGCGACGGTCCTGGGGGGCGCAAATCAGGCTCTCCGTGGAAGAATGCCCACCGCCACCGTCCGGACAGGATTGACCGACCATCGAGGCCGCCATCCACGCGCGGGAGCCGCGCCCGCAAGCGCGGACCCGAGCACCCGGTAAATCGCCGCTCGCGCGTCCGGCCCTGGCCCAACGGCTGGCGATCCAAGGCGAAAACGAACCTTGAACGCCCACCATCGAGCCCGAAGCGATCTCGTCAAAAGCCGTGCAGATCCGACCGATCAACCCATTGACCGGCCCCAACCTCGGAGTCAGGATGGGGGGTGAGTGGGGGACGGGACCGCTTGCAACGATCCCGCCCCTGTTCGACCCCTGATATGAGCAGGAGACGAACCATGTCCAGTGTCTTCAAGAAAACTAAGGACCGCAAGCGCCCCAATTCCTGTTGGTACATCGCCTACACTGATCACGATGGCGTGAGGCGAACCACGAAGGGGTGTCCCGACAAGACCGCGACCGAGGCCTTGGCCCGCAAGCTGGCATCCGATGCAGAGCTGCGCCGCCGTGGCGTCATTGACCCCAAGGCCGACGGGTACCGCATTCATCAGTCCAGGCCCCTGGCCGAACATCTCGCGGACTGGAAAGCGTTTCAACTCGGCAAGGGTGTGACCCAGCGACATGCCGATGAGGGTTATGCCCGGGTGGTCAAGCTGGTGGCGCTGGCAAAGGCGGAACGCCTGAACGACCTGACGCTTGGCCGCCTGCAAGCCGCCCTGGCGTTGCTCCGAGGCAAGGGGCTTGGCGCTTCGGACGATTCATCATCACCTCCGGCTGGTCAAGAACTTCTCGCGCTGGCTTTGGCGCGACGGTCGAACTCGCGAAGACCTGCTGGCGCATCTCCAGCCCCCGGACAACCCGGAGTCGGACCGCCGCCGCGAGCGCCGCGCCTTTACTGATGCCGAGCTCCACCTGCTCATCGACGCCGCCGAACACGGCGCGGTGAGATGTCGTCTCTCCGGCCCAGATCGGGCGATGCTTTACAGGATCGCCGCCGGAACCGGATACCGGTCCGAGGAACTGCAAAGCCTGACCCCCGACTCGTTCTCTCTGGAAGGCCCCTATCCGACCATCACGGTTGAAGCCGGAAAAAGCAAGAGAAGACGCCGCGACGTTCAGCCCATCCAACCGGCTCTTGCCGCGATGCTCGCCCCCTGGGTGGCCGCCAGGCCAAAGGGAGAACCCATCTTCTCCGTCTCCCGCTGGGCAATCCTGACCGGCCTACAGGCCGATCTGCGATCCGCCGGCATCCCCTACACGACGGACGAGGGGACGGCCGATTTCCACTCGCTCCGCCACACCTACATCACGGCGCTTGCCAAGAGCAACGCCCCGGTCAAGATCGTCCAGACACTTGCCCGCCATTCGACGCCCGTTCTTACGCTCGGAGTCTACACCCATGTAGGGCTGTACGATCAGGCCCCCGCTCTGGACGCCCTGCCCGACCTGACCCAACCTGCCCCCCGGCCCGAATCGACCATCCTGGCCGCGACCGGAACGGATTCCGCGACATTTGAGTGTCACAAAGGGGCAGCGCAGGGAAGCGCGCAGGGGACGGATCGAGACGGAATGAGTCGGGTTCTGACGTGATGCCAAGATCGGATGTTATAGAGTGCATGAACGTTCCGCCCGGTAAAGCAGATGGTTTCGACGGTTCTCGTCGTGCCCTGACGTGTTCGGTCGCATCCGGGAGCGTGTCCGTGGCTGGTGCCCGGCCCGGTCTTCAAAACCGGTGAGGGGTCTGGAAACAGGCTCCTGGTGGGTTCGATTCCCATACGCTCCCGCCATGAAGACCGAGTCGACCCTTAGCTCCACGTGAGATCCCTGGATCGCGACTGTCGTTCCATGAGTAAAAGAAATCGGCTATTACCCATTATCTTGGGCCGGCATCCGGCGACCGCCTCCAGACCTCGATCGGGCCGAAGCGGGCCTCGGGGCGATAGTGCCGGCGAATCACGCTGGTCACCTGCTCGAGCTTCAAGCGCGGCTCGGCGCCGATCTCTGCCGGCGACCAGACGACCACCGAGTCATGCGACTGCTCCAGTGCCTCGGCGAACGGGACATCGAGGTCGAGGTCAATCAGCCACATCCAGCAGATTCCCGATTCCGCACGGAAGGGCGAGAGCCGACCGACAGGGCCGTTCAAGGATGGGAAAGGCGGCTGCTTCAGGACATTGGCGAGCTCCGTCGCCGGACTGGTCGCGCGGCGGAGGTAATTTAGCGTCCGACAGTAGTCCGCCCACTCGTAATGGCATCGATCTGGCTCGAACCACTTGAATCGGACACCAAGCGGTGGCTTATCAGGCTCGACGCCGCGAGCGAGCTCGCCCAGTGCCCGAAGGCTGTCCCGGGCGGCACAGTTATTGGGAATACGCGGTATCGACTCGAAGAGGATCAGCATGACGGCCAGGACCCGCAACGGTCGGTCAAGCCAGGACATCGACACAACCCGCGCCGTCGGCAGGGCCAGGGCAATCGAGCCGATCACGGCCAGTGGAAGGGCAAGGTACGCGTGCTGGACCGGGTGCACTGTTCGATAAAGGAGCGCGGCGACGACGGCGAGAATCCAGGTCCGCGCGAGCTCGCGATGATCCTGGCGGTCGTGAAGCCAGATCACTATCAGGCAAGCAACCAGGGCAATCGTCCATGGGCTGCGCAACTCGCGGAAGAGGATCGTGATCGCCCCCGCGAGCGAGGCTTTGCTGTAAGGTCCGCCGTAAACCGCGACGTGTAAGCCGCGCCACAGGTCATCGAGAAGTCCCTGCGCCATCAGCGGCGCAAAGCCTAGACTCGTGAACAGAGCGACGGCGATACCCCATTCGGCCACGCCCCGTCCCGGCCGCGGCCGTTCGACAATTGCAGAGCCGATGGCGGGCAGAAAGAAGACAGCATGCGGGCGAATCGTGAGCGCCAGCCGCCACCAATGCTGCCGCGATCCAGAGCACCATCCGCCCCGGCCAGGCCTCCAGTGCCATCAGTGCAAGGGCCGCGCCGAGGGTTGCGTGCCAGTCGCGTTCGGCGACTTGATGGAAATCTTGGCTGAGATAGAACCCCAGGAAAGTGACGTAGCCAATCATGCCCGGCAGCGATCCACCGAGCCGCCGCCGACTCCAAACCGTCAGAGCCACTCCCAATGCGAGTACCGCCGCCACGTCGAGGGCGTAGAAGGGAACGGTCCGCCCCCAGCCGAGAGCACGTCCGATCAACCAGTGCAGATAAATATGGCCCGGGAAATTATAGGCCCGAATGTCGCGATAGGGTCGGATGCCGGCGTCCCAGGACTGGGCGAGTGTTGCGAAGGTGTCCACGTCGCGACACCAGGGCCAGGTCAGATAATGGGGTGCCCAGCTCGCCAAGAGGGCCGTGGCGAAGACTGCCACCGCGATGGCGAGACCGCCGTCGAGGGCTCGGCGCGAGCCAACCTCGAGGCAATCGAGAAGTTGTCTCGCGCGAACGGCTGCCGGATCATCGACCGTACGGACCGCGACAAAGGCATGGGCGCCCTTGAAAGCAACAACCAGCGCCACCGCCAACCACTCCCAGGGATAGCCACGTAAGGCATGGGGCAGTAAACCGACCAGCGCGGGCAGGATCATCAGCCCCAGGATCGCCAATCCTGACAGCGATTGCTGCCGTTACCAGGCGCAGCCAACGCATCAGTTTCGCACTTGTTTCCATGCCCACGGGTCCCCGTTCCCGATACGTCCTCCCATGCGATGCCGGCGGAAAAACGGACTACCCGGAATGCCATGCGCGGCTCTCTAAGCGGGCCTACCGCGGTTGAGCCACGACGGCAAGAGCGCCAGGGCCGCGAGCAGCGACAGTAGTACAAGGAACAAGGGGGACCAGCCGCCCGCGGGTACGACCATGCCTGGGATGAAGACTGCGGTCTCGCCGGCCTCGACTGCTGCCGCGATGGAGGATTCGCACCGGACGAAGCGTGCCGTCGGGAAGACGGCGATCGCTCTCGTAAACGAGCGTGTAGCCGGCGCCGATCCGGGCTGCGATTGTCTCGTAAATGGCTTTGAGCTGGTCGGCATTGCGAGCGGGGTAATACTGGGCGCGGCTTGAGGAGGCTAACCGGCGAAGGTCGTCGCTGGCGATCTCTTCTTCAGTTCCGAGCCCCAGAGTGTAAACCGGCAGGCCGAGCCGCCGCGCGGCGGCAATTACCGTGTCAAGATTGGCCCCCTCGCTGGCGGTGTCCTCGCCATCGGTCAGGGCCAGCACCGCGCGGCGGCCAGACTGCTCGTCGAGCAGGTCAAGTGCTCCGCCACGGCGTCGTAGAAGCGAGTCGAACCACCAGGCCGAAGCCGGTTCACAAGGCCAAGCACCCGGTCGCGGTCAGTCGTGAACGAGCAAAGCCGCTCGACCTGAGAGCTGAAGCCCACCACGGCCACACGCGAGCCCTCTGGCAATTTGGTCAGGAACGAAGCGACCGCTTGCTTGAGCGATCCGATCCGGTTCTCTTGCTCCATGCTCCCACTGTGATCCACGACAAGCACGATCGTAGTGGGAATGGCCTGGGTGGTCCGAGGCGCCTGAAATTCAAGAACGTTGACGTCCTTACCATCCTCGGTAACGCGGAACTCCTCGCGCTTGGCATCGAGCAGAAACGACCCGTCAGCCCGGCGGACCTCAAACTGGACTTCAGATGCGGGGAAACTGCTGCTGGCTGGCACCCGTCACCTCGACGGTGCTACTGTCCGACCTGTCGGCCGCCTCTGGTTCGGAGACCTCGTCCTGAGCAGCTACGAGGGGTCCTGCGGCGAAGACGAGCGCCGCGATTGCTGATATCAGGCCGAGGGCTATGACAAGGCAGAGGTCATCTCGTGGGCTCCGGAGGGGGTGTCGAGATCGGTCGGGAGGGGGGCAGTGCCACCCAGGTTAGCAGGGCGATTGCCAGCCCCAGCAAAGCCCAGAGCAGCAGGGCAGCCAGCGGTGAGCTCGCCCAGCCGTCCAGTACCGACTCGACGCTGCGGATGAGCGCAAAACCGACGGCGGCGGCCAAAAGGCCGACCATGCCACCTGTGAACCCGCAAGCCGCGCGATCGCGAGGCTCTTTGCCCGCAAGGCTGCCCCAGAGAGCGCCCGCGGCAGCGAGCACGAGCGCCATCGAGCCCAGTCGAGGTTCGAAGCGGCTGGCTCCCGGCGACCCCAGCGGAATCAAGCCGGCAACCAGCATGACCAAGCGAAACAACAGAAGTGCCAATGGCGCCAAAATCAGGCGCCGGACGACTGGCTGCGCGGCAACGAGTTTGCCGAGCGGCCAGTAGCCGCGGACCGGCTTAACCGGCCCCGCAACGTCTGCTTCAAGGGCGGAAGTCGCATTCATAGCGTGCTGCTCGAGCAAGATCTCAATCCGCCGAGTGCCTCCGTTGCTCTCCACGACCACAGTGCCCAGAGTTGTGGACAAGGAATTCTCGGGAAGCTGGATCTCCAGGGGAATGTCGGTGTGGTCGATCGTCAGGAAAGGGCCAGCGGAGAACTCGGCCGCGACCCGGATGCTCCCGCTCGTCTGCCGGCTCGACCCGCACTGTGCTCCTCAGCAGGCGATAGCCCACGTTGCTGATTCGCACCGTCTTGCGGATCAGACCCCCGGGCGTAGCGGCCCGAATCACGAGAGGTAGAGGATGGATGTCGAGTTCCGGGTCGCTGGACCGGCTGGTCGGCAGCCGCGCCAGCCAGGCATCGAGTTGCTCGTCGGCGGTCTCAGTGGGCTCAGGTCGAGGAACCAAGTCGGACCGGCCAATACGCTTAAGATGGTCGGCGATACGACCCGAGGTCAGCTCGTCGCGGATCAACGTCCAGCGCTGGGCTGCCAGGATTATAAAGTCGTCCCAGGTTCTGCACGTCGATCCACCCTGGATCATAAACGGGACGGAAACGCGGCAGGCTCTGATTGGAGCTGGTGCGGCGGACATGGGCCGCGAGATCGGCTGGGGCTGGGAGCCGGGCTGCGGTTGCGATGGCACCGCGGTCTGGGGGTCGAGCGGGCGTTCGCGCTTGACCTCGAGCTGCACGCCGCCGAGCTGGATCAGGTCGCCGGGTTGCAGCGGCCGCGCCTGACCCGCGAGCAGCCGCTGACGGTTCACAAAAGTGCCGCCAGGGCTTTCGAGGTCGCGGATGACTGAGCGCACCATCCGACCATGTGAGGCAGGCGTGACGGCCGGCCATGCGGCTCGGCGAATTCGATTCCTGGTCCGCCAGGTCGAAGGCCGGGCTGCCCCGGCGAGCGTGTTGCCGATCGGAGTCTCGCCGATTCCAACCTGGTAGCGCCGGCCGACCTCTCGGCCGCGGACAACCTCAAGACTCCATCGCTCCCGTCCCGACATGGTTGGCATGGCTTCTCGGCTTCGCAACCTGTGTTAAGTCGTTAACGCTGTCGAAAGACCAGGACTGTCTTGCCAAGCTCTAGCCGGTCGCCGTCGTGCAGGGTCTCGGTTCCCGTGACGGCCTTGCCGTTGAGACGGGAAGACCGCTGCGCGGCTAGGTGGCGGAAGAGGTAGCCCTGGGCGGTTGCCTCGATCTCGGCATGCCGGCGGGCGACTTCGGGATCGCCGAAGAGGCCGATCTCGGCCCGTTCGTCCAGGCCCAGGCGGCAGCGTCGGTGCGCCAGCAAGTAGATGCGGCCCTCCTGGCGTCCGCTTTGCACCTGAATCCAGGCCCTGCGCAGGGCCTGCTCGACCAGAGCAAGAAAGAGCCCCAGCCCGCCTCCCAGGATCACGATTCCCAGAGCCTGGCCAAGGTCGTAACGATTGCCCAGGGCGACTCGCAAGAGCTCGAAGCAAAAGCCGCCCACGAAGCCTCCCAGTACGCCGCCGATCAGCCCGAAGATCAGCCGCTGGCGCGACCGGTCGGCCAGCCCCTGTCCCAGCCCGATGCCCAGGCCCAGAACCGACCACGAACAGGCCCGTCCCAGCAGACCGCCCTGCAACAGGCCGATCACCAGCTCGCCCGAGCACCAGTCCGAGCGCCCCGCCGAGAGCGGCCGCCGGCACGCCCCACGCAACCGCGCGAGCCAGCTTGTGCCAGGCGCCGTCGCGAAACGGCCCCCAGGCGGACAGGAAGAAACCGATCGACCCGCCGATGATCAGACCCGCCAGGGCGTCGCGAACGTAAACCCATCCGCCTGCACTAGCTCGACATAAAGATACAATCCGAAAAGTGCACCGATAGCCCCGGCCAGGGCCAGATCGTAGGCCTGACGCAGGCTGGCCCACGCCCGAGACGCAGGCGGGCGGGCAACGACGTCCGAGGCTCGGTCGCGGCGGGGCCTGGGCGGCCTGGGTCATGACAGCACCCGCAAGCCGCGGCCTCCCTCGGCGATCATCCGCGCGATGTGACCGAACGTCTGAACGAGCTCTGCCGCTGCGCGCGAAGATCGACGCCCGCTCGCTGCTGGCCAGGCGGCCCAGGTAGTCGCGGTCGGCGTCGCCGGTGCCGATGGCGACGATCTCGATCCCCTGCTCGCGCGCAGCCAGCGCCTGCTCGACGGCGCTCTCGGCTGCGTCGGGAAAGCCGTCGGTGAGGATCACGATGTACCGTTTCCGGTCACTGGCGACGAGCTGCCCGCGGGCCATCTCCAGCGCGTCGGTCAGGTTCGTGCGACCCCTCGGCCTCGAGCCGGCCGATCGCGGCGTGCAGCCGCCTGGCATTGCTCGTCGCCGCGCATTGGAGCGCGACCAGGCTGGAAAACGAGATCAGGCCCACCTCCATCGTGGTGAAGTCGCAGCGGTCGAGGAACTCCGCGCGCCGCCGTCTGGGCCTCGACCAGGGGCAGGCCGATCATGCTCGAAGAGACGTCCATGAGCAGAAAGACGCGGATCCGCTCGGCTTCCCCGGCGACGGCGACTTCGGGCGGCCTGCCCATCCACGAGAGATCGTCGGGGACGGGCTCCACCGCCAGGGCCAGGCTGTGCCCCGTGTCGCGCTGGACGGCCTGAACCTGGACCACGCCGTTGACGTCGTACGAGATGCCCACGTCGACCATCACCTCGGCATCGGTGGGGTGAATACCCGTGAAAACATACTTCCCCAGGATCGTGCAGTCCAGCGGCGACGCTGCTCTCGCCCTGGGTCAGGTAGACCTCCAGCCGGGTGTTGGCCCCGCCGTGCGTGGCGTGAATATAGGTCTTGGTGTTCCGTGCCGGGATCGGGATGTTGCGGCGGATCAGGATGTCGTTGACGTAGCTGGCCGCGTCGGGGCTGATCGCGACGGTCCCCAGGCTGTGCGACATCACGTCCGTGACCCGGCGAGCGGGTGTCTGTGCCGCGGCTCCCCGAGCCTGGCCGGCCGAGCAGCGTGAACTTGGGCAATGCGTCGCCGATCGGCTCGCCCACCTCGATGGCTGCCTGGATCGCCGCGCCCAGGGCCACGACCTCATCGACGTTCACGCCGGTCCGCGGCGGCTTGCCGGCCATCTCGGTGACGTACGAGCGGACCATCGGCATGCGGGTCGATCCACCCACCAGCAGCACGCCGTCGAGGCTGGGCCAGTCGAGCCTGGCCTCGCCCAGAGCCTCCTCGGTCAGCCGCCGGGTGCGGTCCATGAGCGGGAAGGTCATGGCCTCGAACTCGGAGCGGGAGAGCTCGAAGCTCTGCGCGCTGGGAGCCGAGCTGGAGAGTGATCCGGGTCGACGTCCGCTCCGAGAGGGCCCACTTGGCCTGCTCGCTGCGAACCAGCACCTCGTTGAGCGCGACCGGGTCGTCGAGCGGATCGAAGCCGGTCTCGCGCGGCAAACTGCTCGGCCAGGAACGTGGCGATGCGGTCGTCCCAGTTCTTGCCGCCCAGGTCATGGTCGCCGGCCGTGGCCAGCACCGTGATGTCCTCGGCGGCGATCCGGGCGACCGTCACGTCGAAGGTGCCGCCGCCCAGGTCGTAGATCAAGACGGTCTCACTGCCCTCCGTGGCCCGGTTCAGACCGTAAGCGAGCGTGGCGGCGGTGGGCTCGTTGATGATCCGCATGACCTGGAAGCCGGCGGCGTTGCCGGCCTCGATCGTCGCCTTGCGCTGGGCGTCGCCGAAATAGGCGGGAACCGTGATCACGGCGCGATCGACATCCTGCCCCAGCGCCAGCTCGGCATCGGCCTTGAGCCGCTGGAGCACGAGCGCCGAGAGCTCGGTCGCCGAGTAGGTCTTGCCGTGAAACTGAAGCTGGTAAAGGGGCGACCCCATGTGGGGCTTGAAGAAGCTGGCGATCTCCGCATCGCCCAGCCGCGCCCACTCCTTGGCCTCCTGCCCACCGCGGGCGGATCGGTACCGAAATAGACGACCGACGGCGTGATGTTCTGCCCCTCGCGGTTGGCAATCACCTCCGGCCGCCCGTAGCGATTGCGATACGCCACGACCGAGTTGGTGGTGCCCAGGTCAATGCCGACGAAGGTGGACATGGAAACTCGAGAATCCTCAGCTCAAGGGTGGACGTTCTTGGGAAGGAATTCCTCGGTCATAGGTCACTCGTACGGGGCGATCTCCCAGGATCTTGAGGAGGGACTGGTAGCCCTGCCAGTCGATGTCGTGGAGGACGAATCGCTGAGCGGCCCACTGGAGCCGTTCCGAGACAGCAGTCGACATAGGGTTCTCCTTTACGATACCGTCATCAGCCTGAGCGCCGTCGATCGCTCCTCGACCTGCTCCGCGTTCATGACGGCTTCGGTCTGGAACTCGACGTCGATCGAGCCGCCGGCGGTCAGGTCGATGGCCGAGACGTTCAGCCGGCCGTCCTGGTTGATGGCGAACTTGACGCGGATCGGGCTCCGCGCGGGCAGCTTCTCGGGAAGATTGAGCGTGGCCACGCCGACTTCCTGGCAGTCGGTCGGCTCGGTGCTGTCGCGCTCGCCGGCCATCACGCGGATGTCCACGGCGGCCTGATTGTCGGCGTCGGTGCCGAAGTCGCTCACCCGCTCCATCGGCACCTCGGTGTTGCGGGGCAGCAGGTACACCACGATGTCATGACTCTCCTGATCGCGGGCGACGACGCCCAGACTCTTGGAAAGCACGTTCACAATCCGCGTGCCCACCAGCTCGCGCACCGGACCGGTCAACGTGAAGCCGAGTTGCTTCTCCAGACTGGTCGAGCGCCTGCGCGACCTGTTCTTCGGGAACGTCGCTGAGGTCGACCGGCTTCGTGTCGCCATCGTGACTGCCGTCGCGGCCGGCGAGGATCTCCTGAACTTCCTCGTGGAGCGATTCCTTCAGTCCATAGAGCGCTGCGCCCTTGGCCACGGCCTCGTCGGGATCGTAGATCTCGGGCTGAAGGTTGAACTCGGCAACCAGACGGTCATGCACCTGGGGCATGCGGGTTGCCCCGCCGACCAGGATGATCTTGTCAAATGTGGTGTGGCCCTTGGCCCGTGCGTCGGCGAGCATCTCGTGGGTCAGCTCGATCGTGCGGTCGAGCAGGTGCCTGGTGATCTCCTCGAACCGGGGCCGGTCGAGCTCGACCCGGGCCTGCTTGCCCGCGTGGGTCACGCGGAACGGGGCCTTCTCGCGCTGGGTGAGCGTCTTCTTGCCGCGCTCGGCCTGGAGGAACAGGTCGTTGAGCACCTCGGGGTCGTCGAGCGGGTCAGACTCCTCGCCGGTCTGCTGCCGGAACTGCTCGGCAAGGTACATCACGATCGCCTCGTCCCAGAGCACACCCCCCAGGCGATGATCGCCGCCCGTGCAGATGACCCGGATCAGCCGGTCCTTGATGTCGATCATGGTGATGTCGAAGGTGCCGCCGCCCAGGTCGTAAACCAGGACCGTCTGGTCTTCGCCTTGCTCGAGCCCGTAAGCGATGGCCGCGGCGGTCGGCTCGTTGAGGATGGCGCGAACATTCAGCCCGGCCAGCCGGCCGGCGTTGGCGGTCGCCTCCCGCTCGGGCGTCCCGAAGTAGGCCGGGCAGGTGATCACGACGTCCGTGATCGGCTCTCGCCGGTGGCGATCTGCGCATCGCCCACGACCTTGCGGAGGATGAATGACGAGATATCCTCAGGGCTGAACGACTGCCCCTCGTACTGGAACACGAAGTTCGGGTCGCCCATGTGCTGCTTGATCCGCGAGACGACCCGGTGCGGCTCGACCTTGGCCGACTCCTTGGCTGTATTGCCCACGATGATGTTGTCGCCGTCGAAGAGCACCACCGACGGCGTGATCCGTTCGCTCTCCTGGTTGGGAACGATCACCGCCTTGCCGTGCTCGTCCACATACGCGATCGCCGAGTAGGTCGTTCCCAGGTCGATCCCGTACACCCTCTTGAGGCCTTCAGCGTCAGCCACGTCAGGAGCTCCCGTTGCTCGCCATGTCGTCGACGTTGTGGTACCACGCACCGACACCAATTCCGGACTGGTTCGGGCCAGCACGTCGGTTCCTTCGGAACGGTGTTCGTCTGCCCTGATCCATTATTATTCGGAATTCCTCCGCTCCAGGAAAGTAACTGTCGCAATCGAATCAGGCTGGTTGGCTGGTCGGAGCGGGGCATGCCGAATCGCTAGAGCCTCTGAATGTGGGTCTGATGAATGCGCGGTCTGAAAAACCCTCTTTCGGGCGACCCCTCATCACCAGCCACACGTGATGTTAGACGATCGCCTACACGGTCACCTTCTTGAGCACCATACCGACAATATTAACAAATGACATGACACATAATGTGATAAGATAAACATGTTCTCCAAATGCCAGCGCGCCGTTGCGCTTGGCCAGAGCTCGTCCGTGCGGATCTCGGAATCCAGAAGCACGCGAATTTCCGTCCGGTGGCGGCCGTCCAAAGCTCTGGATAATCTCCCGCCGCTGGCAAAGCGCCAGGGGGACTGAAGAGCGAGATGCAGCTCTACGCCCTCGCGACGTACGTCTACTCGCGCCGGCCGGCGAACAATCCAATTCTCCCGAAGATCAATGAAGCCAAGAGGTTAGTCTCGTTATATCAGACGTTGAATTCGAGACCTGCTTAATGTTGTTGAATTTGAAGTTTTATTTGGCACAATGAGATGTCCGTGAGCCTAATTCTGTGGACGGTCGGTCCGGCTATTGGAAGCCGAACGAGCAAGGATGTGACCAGTCGGAGTCAATTCCTATGGCTCAGATCACCCATCTGGCCCGTCGCCAGGTCGTTATTGCTAACCTCCTGGGGCTTCAGCTTAGAGTCGCCGGCAGTTTCGTGAGGTGCGCAAGTGCGTTCCATTCGGATATCAAGGTTTACTGCAAAGATCTCATGGTGGACGGCAGGAGCATCCTGGCTTTAGTGAGCCTTGCCGCCGAGTACGGGACGACGCTGGCTGTCGAAGCCCATGGTGTCGATGCCGAGGAAGCCGTTGCCGCTCTGGCCCAGCTCATCTCGGCTCCATCCAGAGGTTGCGAGAATCAAACTGGGGAGGCAGGAAGCCGCAACCCCGACTCACCACCGGCGGAGCCGGAAACCGAAGGTCACTCGACCGCATCGCCAGAGAACCAGTACGGTGATCACTCCTTGAAGTCCGGTCCCAGGTGGGATTCATGGAGGCCCGGCCCGACGCGCGGATCGCGTCATGATCGTCGCGGTGCAACCCGAGGTCGCTGGCTCAGGCGGGGCAGTCACAGCGAAGATTGATCGACCCGTGCTCTGTCAAAAGCCCGCTTCCGCAAAGCCGCCATCGCCCCTGATCGAGAGCGGACAATCCCCATCGAGTCCGAAAACGCCAAGCGGCTCGATTATGATGAATCGGCAGCGAATGCGACGATGAATCCAAGCCAGACGTGCTGGCGAGGCAGCAATTCCAGGGTCACGCCGTGCCGACGATGCCTTTGAAGACCTTCGTTAATGCTTCAGGCATGTCGCGATTCTCTTCGCCAAACGCCGGATCTCTGGCGAGTTGTTGGGTCTTTTCCAAATCTTGGGGAACCCCATCAAGCTGGAGGACTAAGAGGTCCTGGAATCTGTGGACATTTCCAGAAGTCAATGCAGCGGGATGTCCGGGTCACTTCTGGTCTTTCTCTGACCCGCAAACACAATCCGGCGGAAGAACTCCAAGTACTTCCGCCCCACATTCGGCCAGAACATCGGCCTGGCGTATTCGTAAGCCCTGCGCTGAGTTTCAACCCGGAACTCGGTATGGCTCAGGAATCGTAACGTCGCGTCGGCCAGAGCGGCGCCATCGCCAAACGGGACGAGCAGGCCTCGCCGTTCGGCCAAGACTTCCTTGGCGTACAGGTAGGGAGTGCTCACGATAGCCCGCCCGCCGCCATGGCGTACGCCAAGGTACCACTGGCGATCTGGTCCTTTCCCGGATAGGGCGTGACGTAAACGTCGCAGGCATGCAAGTGCTCCATGAGCTCGGCCAGGCTGAGATACCTGTTCACGAAGCGAACATGATCGCCGACGCCCAGCGACACGGCCATCTCGACCAGGCTCTCGCGGTAAACTTCTCCCTCCCGGCGCTTGACCTCTGGGTGAGTGGCCCCCACGATCAGGTACAGAACCTCCGGATAGGCGGCCACGATCCGGGGCATGGCCTCGATCATGTATTCCAGTCCCTTGCCGCGGTTGATGAGCCCGAAAGTGCAAACTACCCGTCGGCCGGCGAGCCCCAGCCGTGCTTTGTGAGTCTCGCTACCTTCCCAGGAAACCTGCGGCACTCCGTGGGGAATCACCTGCACGTTGAGACCTGGCACGGCGTAGACGCTGGTCAAGAGCCTCGAGGCAACTTTCGTCATGACCACCATGCCCTGGCTATGGGCCGCCAGGTTCTGGATCAGGCGCCGCGGCAGCGGAGTCGGGCTGGGTCATGAGCGTGTGGAATGTGGTGACGATGGGCTTGCGACAGGCACGCACGAAGTCCAGCACGCGATCGCCCCATTCGCCCGGGTAAAGGCCGAACTCGTGCTGCAAGCTCACCAGGTCACACGGGCCGTCGTTCGCCATTTCCGCAGCCAGACGGTATGCGTCCCGGCTGTTGTTGTCGATGACATGGACCACGCGGGGGTCGTCGTATTGAAGTGAGCCCGTCTTCTGGATCGCCGCAATCGAGGATACCGGCTCCCGCGCTGCCACATCGACCGCATCCGCCGAGTCCCTGGTGAAGGTTGCCAAGTCCGCATTCTTCCGGCGGATAGGTCGAGACAAACAGGGGCCGCACAGTAGCCAATCGTCACCTCCCGAGATCATTCCATGTTCGAAACTTGTTCATGCACACCCGTGAGCGAGGCGATCCCCAGGAGGTCCTTTTTCAGCCCACGAAAGTATGCCTTCGCGACTCGCCCACAAGGAAAGACAGCACCGCGAGAAAAAGGAAGACGAAGAACAGAATCTTCGCCCCTTCCCATGAATAAGCTAGCAACCCCAATGAAGCCGAAGAGGCGCAGCGATCAGTGCGAACACGAGGAAAACCGCAGCGAAGCGCAACATGATCAAGTTCTCTTTCAAGACACGTTGTCTTTGGTAAGGACTTTGCCATCAGGGCTTTGCTGATCGCCGTCCGGCAATTCCGGTTCCTCGATCAGACCAGCCGGCGCTGCGGGGTCCTCCAGAGGACTGTCTGGTTTGGCCGCCGGCGCGGATCTTTTCCCACACCTCCCAACGATGGACCGGAACGGACGAATCGACCTCGAAGCCGAGTCGCACGCTGCCGCCCTTGAATTCGAGTACCGTGACCTTGAGCAGGCGCTCGAAGCCGACCGTTCCGCCGACCACAACGGATTCCAGTCGTTTTCTCGACAGGACCAACATGGAAGAACCTCCGTGCTCATGACGAGTTGACAATCCCACTGCCGTTCCAGGTGTCCGCGGATATGCCACCGGCGAGCAAGAACACCTGCACCACGGTGCCGGTCGAGAACACTTGCACGACCGTGCCGGTTGTCGTTTCGATCTCCGCCTTGGCTTCGCGCACCTCCACACCGGTGATTCGTTTGATCTCCTGCCGCAGCGAGTCGGCGGAGTCGTTGAACAACTGGCGGTGAAAGTCCTGCACCTGAGCGGCCCCTTCGGGGGTCTGGGCAAGGGCCCGCTCGGCCGGCGACAAGGCCCCGTGCAGGGTGATGACCAGCGTCTCGTCACCCAGGACCACGGTCACCGCTTGGGGCGTGTGGCCTGTTCGCTGCTTCTCGAAAGCGGCTGCCGCCTCGGCGACCTGCTGCGCCATGGTCAGATTGGGTTTTTCCATCCGGTGCCTCCCTGGTGCCTGCGACCGCCGGGTGTCACCGCAAGCGAAAAAAAAAGCCGACGTGGCGGAACACCCAGAGGCATTCGACCACGTCGGCTTACTCGTTAACGAGCCCCCCGGACCAGCCGGGTTGCCCTTCATCTAGTCGTCCGACAACTTCTGTTTACGATCTGACCGGAGCCCGAGTCAAATCTGACATGGGCTCCCTTTAACTCCTATTGTCCTGCGAGAGACGAAAATAGCAAGTGAATTCTTCTTTTGTTTCCTTGTACGATGAATTCGACATGGCCCGAGCAAGGGCGATCCGGGCCTGGTCGCATCTGCGGAGTGACCGAGCGTGTGGCCTCCCGTCGGCGACATCGGACGCGTCGGAGGTCACCATGAAAACGCAGGGAGAAATCGAAGCCGCCATCTGCCAGGGGATGAGTCGCTTCGAGCAGGAATACATGGGCCGAGGACCCAAGGATATCCGGACACACTTGATTGATGATCTGCTCGTGGTCCGGCTTCAGGGCGTCCTGACCGCAGCCGAACAGCATCTGGTCAAGTCGCTTCCAGCCGAGAAGGGGAGAGACTTGCTCAAGCAGGTTCGGACCCATTTGCTCGAAACCGCCCGGCCGCTCATGGAGGCGATGGTCCAGGAGATCACCGGCGTCAAAGTGCTGCAGCCTGCACCACGACATCAGCACCGTGACCGGCGAAGAGGTCGTGCTCTTCACTCTGAGCCAGGCACCGCAGGTCCGCGGAGCCAGGAACTAGCCGAACTTCTGAATCCTGAGCCTCTCACCTGATCGGAGCTGTCGCCGCAGTAGCGTCGATCGTAGGCTTGGAACTTCCGGCGTGGAGGGATAACCATGGTCAACTACATCTCTGCCCTCGTGTTCGTGATTCTGCTGTTGGTGGGTGTGGCAATCGTCGTACCGTTGACGACAATCAACCCCGTCCTCGCCGCCGTCGTTGGGATCGTTTGGCTGATCGCTGACGTGGTTACCTCCTCTGCCATTCAGCTCGCCGCGCAGTGGCAAAGAGCTGTCGTCTTCCGGCTGGGCAAGTTCAAGGACATCAGGGGGCCGGGCCTCTTCTTCATCATCCCCGTGATCGAGCAGGTCCGGATGATCGACACGCGGGTCTTGGCAGTCCACATTCCCAAGCAGCAGGTGATTACTCGAGACAATGTGCCGGTGACGATCGACGCCGCCCTGTTCTTCCGGGTGGTGAACCCCGCCGACGCGATCATCATGGTGCAGGATTACCGCAACATCATCCTGCAGTATGCCCAGACCTCACTCCGCGACGTCATCGGTCAGGGGACTCTAGACCAGCTCTTGACCGAAAGAGAGCAGATCGCCAAGGCGATCGAAGCCCATGTCGAGCGTGATACCAAGGGATGGGGGCTGGACGTCACGGGCCTGCGGATCCAGGACGTCGACATGCCCGAGGAGCTCAAGAAGATGATGTCACGGCAAGCCTCGGCAGAGCGCGAGAAGCGGGCCACGATCACCAAAGCCGAGGGAGATAAGGAGGCGTCCGTCAACCTGGCCGCCGCCGCCCGGACCATGGCCGAAAGTCACGGGGCCATGCAGTTGCGCACCCTCCAGACCATCGATGGCCTGGGAGCGTCAGCCTCCAATACCGTGGTGATCGCCGTGCCCGTTGAGCTAATGGACGCGTGGGCCAAACTCGATCGCAGCACCGGCATCAGCTCCATGAGCCGTGGCGAGCCGGCACCCCGCGCCTGAGGGTCATGCGGTTGTTCAACGCCATTGAGGCTGAGATGCCTTCTATTCGTGCGTTATGAGACTTTCCACTAAACTCGCTGGTGTGCCAGGAACAGGACCACGACGATGTCGCTCCAAGACCCTCGTCCTACGCTCGACGACTCGACCGGCGAGCACAAAGCTATCGCCGATCGCGATCCCCCCCGAATGAGGATCAAGTTCGGCGGCTTGACCGAGACCGGCAAAGTCCGCGGAAACAATGAGGATCATTTCCTGATCGCCAGGCTTTCCAAGTCCATGCAGGTGTGCAAGACCAGCCTGCCCGAAGAAGGCAAGACGCAGGTCTCCGAGGAAGAGGGGTACCTGGTGGTCGTCGCCGATGGGATGGGAGGCGCCGCGGCCGGCGAACGCGCCAGCGCCCTGGCGGTCGTGAGCGTCGAGTCGTTCGTCCTGAACACGCTCAAATGGTTCCTCCACCTGAGCGGCCGCGACGAGAACGCGCTCCTGGCCGAGCTTCGCCAGTGCCTCGAACGCGCCGATCGGACCGTGATCGAGCGCGCCCGGTGCAATTCCGCCCTCCGGGGCATGGGGACTACCCTGACGATGGCTTACAGCGTCGCGACCGACCTGTACATCGTCCACGCCGGCGACTCGCGCGCCTACCTGTTTCGCGAAGGCCAACTCGAGCAGTTGACCAGCGACCACACGGTCGTCCAGACCTTGATCGACGGCGGCGCGATCTCGCCCGAGAACGCCAGGCGGCACGAGCGGCGCAACGTCGTGACCAACGTCATCGGCGGCCCCCGCGAAGGCGTCTTTGCCGAGATCCACAAGCTCGCCTTGCTCAACGGCGACACTCTTCTGTACTGCACCGACGGCCTGACCCAGCCCGTCGACGACAACGCGATCGCCGAGGTCCTTGAGAGTAACCCCGACCCCGAAGACGCCTGCACTCGACTGGTGGACCTGGCCCTCAGCCGAGGTGGGCCCGACAATGTGACAGCCGTCGTCGCACGTTATCAAGTCGACGATAATATGCGACCTGTCTGACCACTAGTTAAGCATTCAGTCTGGTGAAGCCCTCCTCGACGTCCTGCGAGAGCAACGAAGATCAAAGGGGCGGAGTCATCAGTCAAAGGTCCGCAAAAGTGCTCTTATTACTCACATTCCGCACCACCCAAGCGAGTCGGACCTCCTCGTCTGGGAAATCCCGGCTAAGATCGAGGGCGGGAGGATTTGTGATGTCCGTCGCGTTGTTCAGCACTCTGGCCTTACCTCTTTGCCGGCGGCGACGCACGGCGCTGGGAGGACGAGATCGTCTATGTCGTCATCATCGAGAAATTCTTCGATGGAGACCCGACGAATGACGTCATGCGCGGCCGTTTTATCAAGGAACGCAAACGCTACGAGGGGGGTTTCTGGGGAGGCGACCTGAAGGGTGTGATCGCGAAGCTCGATGACCTGACGGACCTGGGCGTCACTATGCTCTTGCTCTACCCCGTCATGCAAAACGACGAGAATCCAGTCGGCAAGTTTCTACCGACAGGTTATCGCCCGAAAGACTATGAACACGTCGATAAAAATTTTGGCGACAACGCGACTCTGCGCGCGCTCGTCGACGCGGCCCACGCTCGCAAGATGCATGTCATTCTCGACATGCCTCTGGCGATGCCCGGGTTCGAGCACCCGTTCCTGGTCGATCCCGCAAAGCGCGATTGGTTCGCCGCCCCGACCGAGTACGGTGCCCACCGCTGGAAGGTCGAGAATCCCGAAGTTGCGGACTATCTGATCGGCGTCTCCAAGCGCTGGAAGGAGCGATCGGACTGCGACGGTTTCCGCCTCGATTCTGCTCATCTTCAACCGGTTTCCTTCTGGAAACGCTTCGTTTCCGAGCTGAAATCGGCACCACCACGCAAGGATTTCTTGCTGTTGCCCGAGCTCACGATCATTCCGAAAAAGATCGGCGAGTTCGTGACCGAGGCCGGTTTTGACGGCGCCTACGACTTCAGCGCCATGACCGTCCGCGACGTCTTTGGCAAAGATGAAGACGTCGGCAAGCTCTCCTTCATTGCCAAGGAAGCGAAGCAGTTCTATCCCTCTCCACGAACGATGATGGCACCGATCGACAATTACGAGAAAGCGTTCGCCTCGATCGCTAAGGAGCCAAAGGCAAAGCGAACCAAGCTTGCGCTGACATACCAACTCATGCTTGACCGCGTCCCTCTGCTCTACGCCGGAAATGAGCTGGGAATTGCCTTCACGACGTGGGTGCGGCGTTCCCGGCTGATCGGCAAGACTCTTGTTCTTGAAGGACGTGAAGGCGCTCATCGCTCTCCGCAAGCGCGAGCCCGCACTGCGGCGGGGGAACTTCGTCGAGGTTTTCTCTCGTGATGCAATGTATGTGTTCCTCCGCACTTTGGGCGACGACCGCATTTTAGTGGTGCTTAATGGCTCGGACAAGCCGAAAACGTTCACAATGCCGATCGGCGGATCGTGCCTGGCGTTCCTTCCAGCTTGACGATTTGATCGGTGGCGGGGTCACCAAGCCTGCCGGAAGCGATGCGGCGATTGAAGTGCAGGCGTTCGGGGCGAGGATCGTGCGGGTACGATGAAAGAGGGCTGTGCGTCGCTCCTTTCTCATCTGGAGACTCGAGTTTATTTTTGCCGACTTGACGGAAATTCGGGGACAGCTTCAGAAAGGTCTAACCCCAGTCCCTCGCGGTTGGGCTCCTGGTCGAGATCAATTCGCCGCCGAGTCGTAACTGGAACAGCTCCCGCTGGTTCGTGGATCCATCTGGATCCGGACTCCGAGGATGGAGATTGCCGACAGCCGTGTTGGAGCCGGAGGACAGAAAAGCGAACTTACCAGAAGTCTCTTGACATCTGGAATCGGCAGATATCAAATGAATTTAGAACTTCCCCGCTTACGATGGGGTGGGGAGGAGAAGGTCAAGATGGCCCCGCCGTGCGAGGATTCGCGCGGAATGGGGGTTTTTTGTTTGTTACTACTATCGAAGCAGGAGCCAGGTCATGTCGAACACGAGTGACAAGGTGAAAGAAGGAATTCACGACGCCGCTGAGAAGGTCAAGGACGTCGCGCACAACGTCGGCGAGAAGGTCAAGGATGCCTGCGCACAACGTTGCCGAGAAGACCAAGGACGTCGCGCACAACGTCGGCAAGAAGGTCAAGGATGCCGCGCACAACGTTGCCGAGAAGACCAAGGATGTCCTGTACAACGTCGGCGAGAAGATCAAGGACGCAGGTCGCTGAACGCCCTTGCATTCGAAGAAACGAGGTCGGCCCGCCTCCGCCGCGGGCCGGCCTCCTCCGGGTGAGGATCGCACAGATCCATGGCGCAAGAAATCGCAAGACATTTCACTTGCTTTTCTGTTCCAGCGCCGGACAATGAAGGTAGTCACGGACCTCGTGTGGATTCACATTCGGCGCCGATGAAGCTTGAATCAAAGTTGTCGGATGACTAGGTAAAGGGCAACCCGGCTTGGCCGGGGGGCTCGTTGACGAGTAAGCCGACGTGGTCGAATACTTCTGGGTGTTCCGCCGCGTCGGCTTTTTTATTTCGCTTGCGGTGGCGCCGGACGGTCGCGGTCACGAGGGAGACACCGAATGGCCACCCGACCCGACAGTGACTCCGAGGGGCCTATCCGCGAGTCAGAGTTGCCGCTTGCCGAGGCGTTCAAGGCCCCGGCCTCCACGAGGTTTCAGACCACTGAAAGAGGTAATCCATGAGTCTCGGTATGATCTTGCTGATTGTCTTGATCCTGCTCCTTCTGGGTGCCTTTCCACGCTGGGGCTATAACCGGAATTGGGGCTACGGCCCCAGCGGCGGCTTGGGCTTGGTGTTGGTGATCGTCCTGATCCTCGTGGTCCTGGGGCGCATCTGAGGAATCTGGATCCGGTTTGCCCGTTGCGGCTGCAACGGGCACGACATGCCTGTCTCGCGATTCCACAGCGTTCTCGGTGCGAGGCCTGGGGCGGACCCAGCTCGCGGTGAGCACCAGTCTTTTCCATGAAACGAGAGTGTCCCATGCTTGGGTATGCCATCACATTCGCGATCCTCGCTCTGCTCGCCGGCATCTTTGGCTTCGTGGGCCTTGCCGGTACTCTCGCGGTGATCGCCAAGGTTTTGCTGTTCGTTTTCCTCGCCCTCTTCGTGATCTCGCTGATCTTTGGCAGGAGGTGGGGGCCCGCTGTTTGATCTTCGTTGGGGTGGCCAAGCTCATCGTGGGGCCGCCCGGACACCAATGATTTCATGATTCGTAGCTTCAGGAGAGAGAAACTCATGAGACGGATTCTGTCATCAGGCCTGATTCTCGGCCTCCTCTTGTTTCCAGTCGCCGGGCTAGTAGGCTGCGGCCAGGAGTCGAAGACAGGGACGAAGGAAACGATCACGACGCCGGGTGGGACAACCACCACGACGTCGGAGACCAAGGTCAAATCAACCGGCGATAACCCGCCGCCGAACTCGCGGGCGAGACCGGCAAGACCGGCAAGTGAGGACTTCACACCGACCGCCCTCTCGGTACAAGGGGACGGTCTCACCGGCCATGCCCGATTTCTAAGAACTGCATGGCCATGGGAGACCTCGTCCTTCGCCAGAAATCCGGGGCAGATTCCGGGAAACCGCAGGGAGACAACCGTGGCCACGGGATCGAATGACGTTGATGAGATCTACCATCGAATGGCAGTGATTCGCCGCGAGCTTCATATGAACGTGCGCGAATCAGTCGCCGGCGCCGAGGCTGTCGTTGACTGGGGAAGGTACACGTGGACGTATCCCTGGATCGCCTTGGGCGCGGCGGCCGCGGTCGGCTACCTGGTCTACACCAGCGGTCATCAGAAGGTCACGGCCGATACCGCAAGCCTGGCCGATGGGACCCAGGCTGGTGAACCGGTCGCGGGAGCCATGGCCAAGGGTCAGGTACGATCGAGGATCAGCCAGAATCTCCTGCTCGGCGCCTGGGCATCTTGTTCCCCGTGGTTGTTCGAGCGGGCCAGAATTACATGCTGAATTGGCTCGAACAACAATACTCGACGAGGACTGTGGACCGGAACGCTCTCGCGCCGTCGGCCGAGGAGCGGGGCGGCTGGATGGACCGGGTGGAGCGGTAAGACACTGAGTCGGAACAACGGCTGCGATCGAAACCAAATTCTTGGGAGGCAAGGACAATGAATGACCGCGTTCAAGGCACGAAATCGGAGTTTACTCCCCAACTGGAAGAAATCAGGGCGATGGCGCGCCAGGACGTGGCGGTCGCTCGTGAGCGGCTGGCCGAGGGGAGAGACATGGTGAGGGACTATGTGGCCAGAGAACCCGTGAAAGCTCTGGGGGTCGCGCTTTGCATAGGAGTCGTCCTGGGATGGTTGATCAAGCGTCCGTGAACGGTCGCGGAGCGGCTCGTGTGCCCGGTTCCAGCTCGACGGAATCCGATGGTGTCGCCGAGTTCGTCGACGACCTCGCGTCGCTTGCCGAACTCCAGGCCAAGCTCGCGGCCGTCGACTTCAGGGATGCCGCCCGGAAGTCGGCGATTCCCATCGTGCTGACCGTGGCGGGCCTCGCCGTGATCGTGGCCAGCGTCCCGGTGGCCCTCCTTGGCGCCGGCTGGCTGCTCGCCACCGCACTGAAGATCCACCACGGTTGGGCGATGCTCCTGACGGCCGGAGCCTCGATAGCCCTCGGGGGACTGGTGGCGGGGTTGGCCGGGATGCGGCTCAGCCACAGCTTCGACAGCTTCCGCCGCTCGCGCAAGCAACTGTGGCTCAACCTGGCATGGGTCCGGACCGTCCTTGTCACCAGCGCCAGCGCGCGCTTGCACCCGCGGCGTCGTTTGTGACAACGGCCGTACGCAGGGCGCGGAATTTCCCAATGGCTCATTGAGGTTGAATCGAAATCCACCAAGGGAGCCGGAATCGCACCGGCCGATCCCGCAACAAATGGAGTCCAACGACCATGGCGATCAACTTGCAGACGATTCAAGGAGAGTGGAATCACCTCTGCGCTCTGGCAAGGCGGCGCTGGAGTCAGTTGACCGAGGATGACCTCCGGGTGCAAGAGGGGAATATCGAGCAGCTCGTCGGCCGGATCCAGCAGAAGACCGGCGAGGGGCGCGAGGCGATCGAGACATTCTTCTCCGAGATGACCTCGCGCGGCTCATCGGCCGTTGCGCATGCGGCCGAGGCAGCCGGCCAGTACGCCCACCAGGTGAGCGACCAGGTCCGGGAACGCTACGATAGTGCCGAGGGTCTGGTCCGCCGCCACCCGACGGAGACGGTGGTAGTGGCCTTCGGCATCGGCGTGGTGGCCGGACTGATCGCCGGGCTGGCGATCCGAGCCCGTTGAGTCCCGCCTGACGGCTCCCCGGCAGACGCTTCATGAGCGATCCGCCGGGCGAGCATTGCCGGGAAGTGGCAGCAGTACGCCGGCCTTTTCGCCGACCTGTGAGATCCAGGTCACCCGCACAGGAACGCCACCGTGGCCAGTCAACGCAAGTCACCGATGGACCATCCAGTCGTCGTGACCTTCCTCATCCTGGCGGTCATCGGCGCGATGTCGCTGGCGGCCGAGGTGCTGAAGCCCCTGGCCCTGGCGGTCCTCCTCAGCTTCGCACTGGCGCCGCTTGCGGGATTCTTCGAGCGGCGTCGGGTGCCGCGGGCCATCGCGGTCCTCCTCACGGTCGCCCTCGCGCTCGGGTCCCTGAGCGGGATCGGCTACGTCGTCGTACGGCAGCTCTCGATGCTGGCCTACCAACTGCCGAGCTATCAGGAGCGAATTCAGAAGAAAGTAGACTTCCTGAAGCCATCGGACGACACTGTGTTCTCTCGGGCACAGAAGGTCGCCGGCGACGTGGCCAAGTCGCTCGACACGCCCGTCGTACCGGGGCCCAGGCGATGGACGTGCGGGTCGTCGAGCAACCCTCGTTCCGGCAGCGCTTCCAGGCGGCCGTCGGCCCCTCCCTGGAGTTCCTCGGCGTCGGTACTTTCGTGCTCATCCTGGTCCTGTTCATGCTCATGAACCGGGAGGACGTGGGAGACCGGATCGTCCAGCTCTTCGGCCAGCGCCAGATCAACCTCACGACCCGGACCATGGGCGAGATCGGCCAACGGATCAGCCGCTACCTGGCGATGATCACGCTGGTCAATGCGGGGTATGGACTGATCGTCGGCGTGGGGCTCTGGGCTATAGGCGTGCAGTACGCGGTGCTCTGGGGTTGTCTCGCGGCGATGATGCGATTCATCCCCTACGTAGGGGCGGCGGTGGCGTTTCTCCTGCCCTTGGTATTCTCGGTCGCCCAGTTCCCCGGCTGGAGGCAGCCGCTGGAAGTGGTCGCGCTCTTCGGGGCGGTCGAAGTGGGCTGAGCTATCTCGAGCCGGTTATATCCGGCAAAACCACGGGGATCTCGGCCCTTGGACTCCTGGTCGCGGCGATGTTCTGGACGTGGCTCTGGGGGCTGCTTGGCACCCTGCTGTCTACGCCCTTGACCCTCTGCCTGGCTGTTCTCGGCAAGTACGTTCCGAGCCTGGGCTTCTTTGCAACGCTCCTGGGCGAGGAGGCCGAGCTGGACCAGAATATCAGGCTTTACCAGCGGCTCGTCTCGCTCGACCAGGACGGGGCTACCGCCGTCGTCGAAGCCGCCCTGAAGGAACGCCCGCTTGCCGAGGTCTTCGATCAGATGCTGGTCCCGGCCCTCTCGCGTGCCGGCGCGACGCGGCGCGGGGGAGCTGGAGGAGAGCGACATGGCCTTTATCCTGCGAGTCATCGGTGAGATCCTCGACGACCTGGAAGGGATGGCGGAGCTCTGCTTGAGTACCAATCCCCGGTCGGGCGAAGGGGATCCCGGCCAGGCCAATGGGAAGGTCGCGCACCACAGTTCAAGGTCGCGGGCGTGGCAGCGAGCGGCAGCGCCGACGCCTTGACCCTGCGAATGCTGGGGCAGATTTCGCTCCCTCGAAGTTGACACTCGCGAATCTCGAAGGCGCAGGCACGCCGATGCAACTTGCGGAGCGCGTGGCGGAAGTGTCCCCGGCGATGGTCGTCCTGTCCCACCTGCCACCGGAGCCCCTGGCGCAAGCCCGCTACCAGGTCCGCCGGCTCCGGGGCGCGGTTCCCCGCGTTGCCGATCGTGGTGGGCGCTGGGGAGAGTCCGGCAGCGACGCGGCGTCCGAAGGGCTCTCCGGAGTCGGCCCACGCACGTGGCATTCACGCTGGCCGATGCCCGCGACCAGATCCTGGCCAGGGCGGCTTCCGCTGCGCCGGCGACCGTGATTGCGGCGACGGCGGTGACGCTTCCGATGACCGTGGCGATGGTGACAACGAGTGGCTGAGCACGACGGCGATCCGGGCGACTCCCCGCCGGACCTGACGCCGCGAACGTCGGGTGCAGACCGATGACGCTTATCCTACTCCCCAGCCGCCCCCCGTGGTCGCGGCACTCGGTCAGCTCGATCAGCTCGCCGGGGACCCGCCATTCGTGCAGCCGGCCTCGATCGTTCTATCATTTGCAGCAGCGCCGAGGAGCACCAGTGCCACGACCCAGAACCAGAATAACAGCACCATGACCGCTCCGATCGCTGTTGGGTCAGCTTGTTGCAAACGCCACAGGTCCCCGGACGACCTCGTCCACGAACCGAAGCTTATTGAGTACCGGAGTGGGCAGGACAAACGGATACGCGTCTTGCAGTCCCATGCAGCGATTCAAATTGTTGAGCACGTAGGTCAGCGGGACCAGCGTTCGACCATCTGGTCGAACGACGAGGGCCGCTCACCGAAGTAGGCAATTTCGGGTTTCCACTCGGGTTCGCCGGATCGTCTCGGCTGTAATGAAAGGCCGCACCGGGCCGTCTCCAGTGTGTCGGTCACGTGCAGGTAATGGGCCCGAGTCTCGGCCCAGTCCTCCCAGGGGTGGTGCTGGCGTAAGCGGAGACGAACGAATTCGCCCAGTCAACAGGGGCCCCTTCGTGGTGGCGATCGAGCGCCTGGTCGTAGTCTTGCCGCTCGTCGCCGAAGAGCCGGCGAAACTCATCGACCTGGTCGGTCCCCTGGATCAGCCTGTCCCAGTAGTAATGGCCGATCTCGTGCCGGAAGTGGCCCAGCAGTGTCCGGTACGGCTCATGCATCGATGCCGCCGCTTCTCGCGCTCGGCATCGTCGGCCTCGGCCACGTTGATGGTGATGACCCCGTTCATGTGCCCGGTCGGACGGGGACCGCCCCCGGCGTGTCGGGGTCGGGATCGGCGAGGAAATCGAACGCCAGACCGCGCTGCGGGTCCTCGGCCTTGCTCACCATGGGGAGGTTGGGGCAGAGCAAGCTATAGATCAACCGGCGCTTGGCTACCTCCAGTCGCGCCCAGGCCTCGAGGTGCCGGGGCGGCTCAGGTTGGGGATGACCCGGGTCAACCGGCATGACCGGCAATAAGGGTTCGGGTCGTCGGACGGGGACGGCCCAGTTGCAGACACTCTCCCCACTGTAGTTCAGACAGAGCCGGTAGGTCCGCGCTCTCCCTACCCGCCGAGAGCACACGCCATTGATTCCCCATGAGCGGCTCGAGCCGCGCCCATGACGGTTCGGTCGGGGAGATAAGCTAGCGAACGCCCGCAACTCACGCACGCGCTGTTCTGAAGAACACGAGCTGGCCACAATGTCCGCAATGGGAAACCTTCATCGGCCGATCCCAGCCCGCCAAAGAGAATTGGTTGATACTTGAGCTTGATCATACCCCGTAACAACAGACTCCGACAGCTCAGGCCCCCATGCGAACGGCACGACCACCTTGAGAATGAACAGGTAGTGAGCCAGACTACCCGCGAGCACGAACAGGTGAAACAGCTCATGGGACCCGAAGACCCCGGGCCAGAAGGCGGGCCAGTGACAGGTTGAGCACCGCCCCCACGCTGTAGGACAGTCCGCCAACCACGATTGGGACCAGTGCCCGGTGAGTCACGACCTGCGTAATCTGGGAATAGCAAACGACGGCACCCCACCCCATTCCCAAATAAACGCAGGTGGACAACAGAAGTGAGAAGTGGCGGCCAGTAGCAATCAAGATCGTGGCCGTCGCCGCCACGGTCCAGACGACCGCAAGGGTCCATCGCCGCCATCGGCCGCGCATCAGGAACCACGCCAGCGGGGTGTAACTCCCCGCGATCAGGGCGAAGATCCCGACGCCGTCCAGGCGGGCAAGTGCAGCGATCCGCGCGGCCGGAAGCCGGACGCCATGGGAGAGGGTGCTGGCCGAATAGCAGAAGGCGAGGCTGAGGCCAGACACGAGTAGGGCAAGCTGCTTCCCACGGTCGGTTTTGCTCCGCCGCCAGAGGAGAAGTGTACCGGGAAACGCCAGCATCAGGCCGGCAAAGTGACTCCAGGTACTGACGGGCTCGCGAAGATCAAGGAATCCCATACATCCTCATAAGATTTAATCCCACACCGAGAGACAAGGCCTGGGAAGGTATCTCGATTAGCTCAGAGCCGAATGTCGTTGGCGAAGACCTACCCGTCAGAGCCAGGCGGCCAAACGTACTGAACGCACATAAGGACCTCGACACCAGGGCGGTAACGGCCAGCCGATAGTGCCAGTTAGCCGCCTCTCCGGGAATCCAGGAGGCGGCTCATTGTCTTCATTGGAGGGGCACGTGCACCATCGACGGATTCGGCGGCCGGCTCCCCCGGGATCGATCCGACCGAGACTTCGACCGCCAGGATGGAGATATCGTCTTTAGGTCTCTCGGATCCCTGCCACCGCGCGATCTCCGCGAGGAGGGTCGCAACGCTTTCCTGGAGCGGTTCGGATCTCCCTTGGCCGATCGCCTCCAGGAGCCGGGCGTTGCCAAACTGCTCGCCGGCAGGGTCCATCGCCTCGGGGACGCCATCGGAGTAGAGGTACAGGCGGTCTCCCGCCCCCAGGCGGACCGACCGCTCCTCGTAGGAGTCATCGGCCAGGCCGATCGGGAACCCCTGGCTCTCCAGTATCACCGGATTGGCGCGGGAGGGCAGATGCACCGGGCCGGGGTGCCCGGCGGAGACGTAGCGGAACTCCCCGGTCGCGGTGTTCAGGATCCCGTAGACCATCGTAGCGAACTGCTCGGTCGCCGGGTCGAATGGGAAGAGCCGGTTTAGGCGGGCGGCGACCTCAGCGGGCGGCGTGATGTCGAACCGATCCCGAACGTCTCCTTCCCGGATCAGGATCGAAGACGGCTCCGACGGCGGCGAGAGCAGACGGCTCAGCGTCACCGACAGGAGGGCCGAAGCGACGCCATGGCCGCTGACATCCAGGATGTAAAGCCCGACCTTGCCATCGCCGAGTGGGATGATGTTCAGGCCATCGCCGGCCAGTTCGTCACAGGGTCGGTAGATCCAGGCGAAGTCCGTGCCAGGGACGCGAGGTACTTCGCGGGGTAGGAACGTCTCCTGGATCTTTGCCGCCGCCTTCAGGTCGCGGGACATCCGGCCGTTGGCCTTCGCCAGCCGCGCGTTGATCTCCTCCAACTCGATTTGCAGGCGGCGGAGCTTCAGGTGAGTCTCGACACGCGCGTGCAATTCTTCCATATGAAACGGCTTGGTGATGTAATCCACCCCGCCGATGGCAAACGCCTTCACTTTGTCGAGCTGCTCGTTGAGGGCGCTGATGAAGATGACGGGAATCCCCTGGAGATGGTGGTCGGCCTTCAAGTGTTGGCACACCTCATAGCCGTTCATCTCCGGCATATTGATGTCCAGAAGGATCAGGTCCGGGGGATTCTTCCGCGCCGCCAGCAGAGCCAGCTTGCCGCTCGGGAACCGGGCGGACCTTATACCCGCGGTCCTTGAGCATGCCGGCCAGCACCTGGAGATTGGCGGGGGTGTCGTCCACTACCAAGATGCCGGCGGGTTGCCCGGCGCCACTTTTCGGCTTCTCCGGGTTCAATGGGAGGCTCCCCGTGCTGAACAGATCAAGGAGTTTCTGGTATTGGAACTGTTCGGCCAGGCGGCGCAGCCCCCGGGCAATCCGGGGATCGTGGGTTTCAACCTCCTGGATCCTTGCCAGCAACTGGTCCAGATCCGCGGTGATGACGGCTTCACGCATCGGGTCGATGAGGTCTTGCGGCCAGCCCGCCAGGGACTCGGGTGTGAGCTCGGCCGCTTCCTCCTGGGCCGTGGCCGTGGGATCCTCGGCGTAAAGGTACTCCACCCCCACGTGGGCGTGAATCTTCTGGAACAGCTCGGCTTCCCTGAACGGCTTGCCGATAAAATCGTCGGCGCCGATCCCCATCAACTCCTGGCGGTTGTCGTCCATCGCACTGGCAGTCACAGCGATAATCTTGGTGTCCTCGCCGCCGGCCATGGCCCGGATCCGGCGGATCGCCTCATGGCCGTCCATCACCGGCATGCGGAAATCCATCAGGATCAGATGGGGCCGCCATTCCTCAAACTCCTGGACGGCTTCCGCTCCGTTGGTCGCCAGCCGGATCTCGAAACCCACGGGGGCTAGAAGCTGCGCCAGTAGCTGGCGGTTATCCTCGATGTCGTCGGCAATCAGCACCCGGCACGTCGCCTGCCCGGGCTGGAGCCTCAGGACATGCCGGGGCTTGTCTTTCGCTTGGACCGCCTGGGCCTCCCCCTCCTTCAAAGGCAGGTGAATTACGAAAATGCTGCCTCTGCCGACCTGGCTGCTCACCGTGATGTCTCCTCCCATCAGGCGAACAAACTCCCGGCTGATGGCCAAGCCCAGCCCCGTACCGGTCCCCGCCTGTTGCCCGGTCTTGGTCTGCTCGAAATGCCGGAACAACTTGTCCTGGTCGTCTGGCGAAATGCCCGGGCCCGTGTCCTCGACTTCGACCCGGAGGCGAGGTCCCATCGCGCCCTCGCGGTCCGCGCGCACGCGCAAGCCGATGCCGCCCTGCTCGGTAAACTTGACGGCGTTTCCTAGCACGTTAATGAAGACCTGACGCAGCTTGTTGATATCGGTCACGATGAATTGGGGAACATCGCCGATCGTCTCCACCGAGAACGACAACTTTTTCTCATCCGTGCGGACGCGGAACATCATCTCCAGGTCTTTGAGCAGGACGGGCAGGTCAAACGTGGAGGGGTTCAGGGTCGTGCGGCCCGCTTCGATCTTGGACATCTCCAGGATGTCGTTGATCAGGGCAAGGAGATGCTCGCCGCTACGGTTGATGGTTCCCAGGTACTGGCATTGTCGGGGGGTGAGGTCCTGGTCGCGGAGCATCAGCTGGGAGAACCCGAGGATGGCGTTCATGGGAGTGCGGATTTCGTGCGACATGTTGGCCAGGAAAACGCTCTTGGCGCGGTTGGCTTGCTGCAACGATTGCTCGTAACGTTTGCGTTCGGTGACATCGCGGGCGGCGGCGAATACTCCCTGCAGCTTCCGGTCGCGGTCGTGGAAGGTAGTCGCGTTGTAGGACACCACGGTTTCCTTGCCGTCCCTGGCACGGGCGGTGAGCTCGTAGTCGGTGAGCTTTGCTTTCGCCCAGCACCAGTTTGATGCCGGCCTCGGCACGCTCCGGGTCGGTGAAGTAGTCCTTGAACGGCGCGCCGATCAGCTCGTCGCGCGTGCATCCGGTGAGCGCCTCCATCTGCTTGTTCACGTCGGTAATGATGCCGCGCGGATCGGTGGTTATCAGTGCATCAATGTTTGATTCAATAAGCGATCGCGTATAGAATTGTTGATCACGCACGCGCTGATCGAGCAGCATTCGCTCGGCTTCCACCTGCTTACGTGCGGTATTATCGGTGCCGATCAACAGATAGCCGATGATTGTGTTTTGATCGTCGCGCAGCGCTGTGACCGAGACGACCGCCGGAAAACGGCTGCCGTCCTTGCGAATGTAAGTCAGCTCGTAGATGTCCTCGATCCCGCGCGCGGCCTTGAAGACCAGCGCCTCGAAACCCGGCGTGATCTTGGTCCCGAGCTCGGCGCTCAAGGCTTTGGCGCGCGTGATCACTTCCTGCGGATCGGAAATGTCGGCCGGGGTAATCTTGTTCATCACTTCGACGGCCGCGTAGCCCAGCATGCGCTCGGCGCCGACGTTGAATATCTGGATGACGCCCTTCTCGTCGGTGGCGATGCTCGAGAAGTTGGCGCTATTGAAAATGGCGTTCTGCAAGGCGCCCGCCTTGAGCAACGCCTCTTCTGCCTGCTTGCGCTCGGTCACGTCCCCCATGGCCAGGACCAGCAGCTCGCCGTGGTGGCCCGCCTGGAGCTTGCGGGCGTTCAGTAGCATCACCCTGCGGCCGATGGCCGGGAAGGTGTGCTCGAGCTCGAAGTCGTCGAAGACCGAGCTCTTGGGGACGATGTCCTCGAGCAGGGTGCGCAGGTCGGGGATGTCCCACTGGCCGTTGCCCAGCTCGTAGATGAGGCGGCCCTCGGTCTCCTCGGGCGAGACGTGGAACGTCTGGTAGAAGGCGCGGTTGGCGGACCGGACGCGGAGCGTGGTGTCGAGAATCAGCAAGGGCTCGCGCACCGTGTCCACGATGTTCTGAGCGTATGTTTCGATGGCCTTGAGATCTGCCTCGGATCGCCGCCGCTCGGTCACGTCCTCCATCGCCAGGACCAGCAGCTCGCCGTGGTGGCCCGCCTGGAGCTTGCGGGCGTTGAGCAGCATCACCCTGCGGCCGATGGCCGGGAAAGTGTGCTCGAGCTCGAAGTCGTCGAAGACGGAGCTCTTGGGGACGATGTCCTCGAGCAGGGTGCGCAGGTCGGGGATGTCCCACTGGCCGTTGCCCAGCTCGTAGATCAGGCGGCCCTCGGTCTCCCCGGACGAGACGTGGAACGTCTGGTAGAAGGCGCGGTTAGCGGACCGGACGCGCAGGCGTGGTGTCGAGAATCAGCAGGGGCTCGCGCACCGTGTCCACGATGTTCTGGGCGTAGTTCTGAATATCCTCGACCAGCGGTCTTCGTTCCATCAAGGGGATCCTACCACATGCTTCGTGGTCACTCTAAGCGCCGGCCAGTGGCAAAGCCCTGTCCGCCCGAATGCAGGTCAGTGTCGTGGGGGCTCCGTGACTCGGCGAAACGACCCTCTTGAGAACGCCACAACGGTCCAGCCGCTCAGCATCCCGAGGAAGTAGACGACGACAGTCACGAAAGCTACGGGTTCCGAGAGGTTCCACCTCAAGAAACGGACCGTGATGACGTCGTTGTTCTGAAGGGCGAAGATTCCGATCGCCGACAGGAAGATCAGGAAGATTACGGCCTGGATGTATCGCATCGCTGCACCACTGGCTTGAGAGGTTGATCCGACTTTGGATTTCACTTAACGAGAGTGAGGCACATGAGGTTCTGGGAGTGGGGCCAGTCAGCCCTCCTGGATGTAGGCTTGCACCATCCAGAGCCACCTGTCGATACCGCGAGAGACCTGGGCGAGGACGCGGGCCGTGACGGCGTCTCCGTCTTCGTTCGCCTGACGGATGGCTTCCCGGACACTCCTGCGGAACAAGGCGAGGCTTTCGGCCAACGAGGCGACCCGGTCGCGGACCGACCCGATAGTCACTGGTTGTTCGAGGAGGGTAGACTTCGACGCCACGGCCCGGGTCGCCTCTTCGAGCGTCCCCCCAGGTATGCCGCGCGTTCCGCGATGGTGTCCAGGTTGTGCTCGACCTCTTCGTTGATGTCGTCGAAGAGCCTGAGCATTCCGCTAAAGTACGGACCCTTCACGTGACAACGTTTCTGCCTGGTTTGCGCTTGCAGGTCAATGCAGTCCCGAAGGCGACTATCGAGCAGTCCCAGGGACGATCGACCGGGTTAGTTCCGTAAGGTCATTGCGCGTACGCTGCAATTGCATCAGATTCTCCTTCTTGACGTGTTGAATCAACCAGTTTGAGTCAGTTTACTGAAACAGAATGTCAAGTCGATGATGCTTCCGAACGGTCTCTTACCACCGGCTTCAAGAAACAAAGTCCTGGATTCAGCGAGTTCGCTGTATTCCTCTCGTGAGGAGAAAAATGACTGGGAGTGAGGTATTCCCTAGCAGGCGACACAGTTTACTTTCGACCACCTGAGCCGGCCGCAACCGCGAACGTTCATCGACAACGAGAGCTTCCTCTGGAGACCCAATGTCCGGCAATTCGCTTGGCTCGAAACGATTTCTGGATTTCGTTTCACGCTCGTCGATCGATCGGCGGCCTCCCAGTAACGCGGAGGTCTTGAACACGGGGGACAGGACACGCTCAGTCTGATTCATGGATGTGAAACCTTCGACCTGGATCTGGACAGACCGGGGAAAGCTACCGCAAGTTCTGGCGACCAGGGTCCAAGCCCTACGCCGCGACTTGTAAGGCCCCGGAGCTCGCAATCCCCGGGCCATTGGTGAGGCAGACTCACTTCTGCGAGTGCTGATGCGCGGTGGTCGTGTGCTTAGCACCGTGCTCGCTGTGGCGGTGCGCGGCCACGGAGTGCTTCTTGGCCTGCTCGAGCTCGCCCGCCTCGTGGTGATGCGCAGCCTCCAAGTGGTGATGAGCGGCGGCGGCGTGATGGGCTGCGGCCCTGTGATGGTGTTCGGTTGCGGGGTGCGTAGTCGTTGTTGCCATCGTTCGATTCTCGTTGAGGTTCATTGGGGTTGTGATCGTTCGTACCTGCTCAGAAGGTCTCACAGCTCGAGCTTGTCTGAAAACTCTTTGATTTCCTGTTCGGCCTTGTCTTTCGCAAAGCCATACCTCTCCTGGAGGAGGCCCGCCAGGTGCTCACGCTTCCCGGCGATGGTCGTCAGTTCGTCGTCGGTCAGACTGCCCCATTTCTCTTTCACCTTGCCTTTGAGCTGTTTCCAGTCGCCCGTGATTTGATCCCAATTCATGATGCACCTCCTTGAAAAAAAGTTGTCTGACGATCGAAATTGCTTCAAATCGGAGGATGACGGACACAAACGACGGGCCAAATACCCGACGAGTGCCTCATCTGGTGCCGAGGCGGCCTCGTCCAACAGGTCACGAGTCTTTCCTTAATCAGAACCACCGTCCATCCACGAACGTCGTCTCTTCCGCGTGGTGCAAAAGGCCTTCGCTCTTGCTCATTCTGGTGGACCATGGTGACGTCGACCTTCTCCATTGGGTGCCTCCCTTCTGACTGCGACCGATCCGAGACAGTTCAATAAAAATTGCCGACGCGGCCGAACACGCTGAGCGATTCGACCACGTCGGCTTACCCGTCAACGAGCCCCCCGGACCAGCCGAGTTGCTCTTCATCTAGTCTTCCGACGACTTGGATTCAAGTTGATTGCTAGAGCCGAGTGCCAGGCCGCACCCGCTCCATCACAAATGTCATTGTCGCGCGCCAATCGGGAATAGCAAGTGAAATTTTTTGAATATCTTGTGAATGCAATTGAGACGTACAAGTGACAAGCAGGTCGGCATCCCTCATTTCTGTCGGCAGTCTTGAAAGTCGGGCACGCTGCGATCGGCGACGTCGGTAGGCGGAAAGATGGTCAGCGGGAAGGGTGACCCCAAACTCCAAGATGATCGTTGCCGGGCGTGCAGACCCGATCCTGAAAGCTTATGGGTCGATCGAGCACCCACCCGGAGGCATATTGTAGGCTGAGCATAGAGTCGGAATATTCCTCGGCGACGACTCGCGTTTATGATCTGACGGAAGCCCGAATGAAGGACAGTTTGGGATACCTTCACCTCCTATTTTCCGGCGCCAAACGCAAATAACAAGTGAATTATTTGTGTCTTCTTGTATGATGAATTCGACATGGCCAGAGCACAGGCGATCCGCGCTTCGCTACAATTTCAGCGTTGCTCGAAGTACCGCTCGCGGGACCGTAAACAGAAAAGCGATCTGGACCAGCATCACCCCCGACCGGGGAAATCGGCAGTCGAACAAGAGGACGCCATGTCGGAAAACTTGAGTTTTCGACCGGCCACGCCTCGGCGATGGGTGCTCTGGCCCGTTCAGACTTACCTCAGACTTGACCTGGCCTGGCGCAACCGTCTGCGGCTTGAACGGCGCCGACCTCGAGGTGCTACGGGATCTCCCCCAGGAGGCGGGCATCATTCTCGCTTCCAACCACGCCGATGAGACAGACTTCAAGGCCTGCATGGAACTCTCCCGCCGCTGCGACCGCCGGTTCCTCTTCATGATGAACCGTGAGGCGTTCGACGAAGGCCACGGTCTCGCCGGCTGGTGGCTTCAGCGCCTGGGTGCTTTTTCCGTGGAGCGCGGAGGCCAGAACGACCAGGCAAAACGCTACGCCATCGAGGTGGTGAAACGGGGACAGGAAGTGCTTGTCGTCTTCCCGGAAGGAGAAATCTATTACCTGAACGACCTGGTGCAGCCGTTCAAGAGCGGCGTCGTCGATATCGGGATGCAAGCCGTTGTCGAGGCGCAGCAGATCCAGCCGGCCTGGACCGCGTACCTGGTTCCGATGGCCCTCAAGTACCGTTACCGCCGACCCATCGGTCCCATCTTGGAGCGGCGGACCCGATTGCTGGAGCAACGTCTCTTTCAGAGGATCTCAGGTAGCTCGCTGCCGCGGCGATTGATTCTCATCGTGGCGGAACTGCTGCATCGCCAGGAGTTGATCCATCGTCTCAAGCCCGACCCTGATCGTCTCGCCGAGATGAGCGAGCGCGTGCAGGAAGTTCGTCAAGCCGTCCTGGCGCAGATGGATGTCCAATACCCGGGCCCCAACGTTCACTCCCAGGCCGGGACAATGGATCGTACCTGGCGGCTCAGTTCCTTCCTACGCAACTTGTTGAGGCAGGGGCAGAAATACAGCGACCAGAGTCGCGCTCGATTCCGCAACGACCTGGCAGCGCTCAAGCGAATCGCCCAGATGGGAAGCTGGCAGCCGCACTACGTCGACCTGGACCCATCCCAGGAACGACTCGCGGAGATGGTTCTCAAGCTGGAGCGTGAGGTCTACGGTTCCAAAAGGCCACACCAACTGGCCAATCGGGATGTATTCCTTCGCATCGGCGATCCCATCGACCTCGGACGTTTCACCCCGTGCTACCTTCAGGATCCCGCAAGCGGTCCGCCGTCGGGTCACCGAACGACTCCGGTGCGTGATCCAGAACCTCATCGACGCCATCGTACCGCCGCCGGCAAGCAGCGAATGATCGAATCGATAGAGTCGGCGGGATCTGGCCTTGGAGTGTTATGATGACACGCGTGACGACAGTGTCCGGGACGTGTGCCAGGAGCGACAGACTCGGGACTCTTCGATCGATTCATGGCCCCCAGGAATCGGCAGAAGTTTGCCCGGCTCCTCGCGGAAGTGCTGCGGAAGGTCGGCGAACCGCCTGAGCTTCGCTACGATCCCCGCAATTCTGCCTGGTCTCTCAGGGCGACGAGAGTCTTCAAGTCAACCTGGCGAACACCCACCAGGAGTAACTTATGGCCCTGACCGCGGAGCTCAGAAATATTCTCTCTCGTTTCATCTGTAGCTGGATCGAAGGACGCAAGGACGTACCCCTCGAATTGGACGACGCCGTGGACGACCTGTTGTCCGGGCTCCGTGGCCGGTCAACTTACGAGCTGCTCAAACTTCTGATGGAAAGCCAGGGCGATTCCGGCTTTCAGCAGCGCCATCGCGTGATTGCGGAGCATCATGGTGCCGGCCCGGTCTACGACCTGCCGCACGCCCTGTCGCAGATCAACGGACAGCAACTCACGCTGCTGGGGCGTGGAGTTCGACGAGGCAATGGATGTCTCGCTCGACAACCTGCGGAACCTCAAAGAACAGGGCTTCGCTGCGGCCGGCTCCAGGCGAATGGAAGTCTGCCTGGTGTGACAACTACGACCCCTCGCGGCTCCTGCTCATCGAGCTGATCGCTGCCCACGAGCTAGACGGAGATCCGGTCGTGATGATTCCCATCCGCCAGATTACGGCGTTTATGTGGCACCGATCGACACGTCACGGACATGATTCTCTCGGGTGGACTCGTAATTTACGCTTTTCCTGGTGGGCTAGCCTGGCCGGCTCCGTCAGAGTGCTTGATGCTGACCTGTCTGCCTGATCGAGCACTCAGCACACCTCGAGTTGTGTCTCCCTGGAGAGCCGCGTCATGCACCGATTGCCACTTCCCGACGAGCTGCCGTATCAGTTTCAACCTCCGAAGTTAAGCCCGTTCTGGGTACGAGCTAGCCGGCTTTACGTGAGTTATCTGCTGCGCCGGACGCAAGTGGTGCGGGAGATTGACGACGTTGGGCTGGAACACATAAAGGCTCTGCGAGGCAAGGGGGACGGGGTGCTGATCACGCCCAATCATCCCGACCTGGCCGATCCCGCGGTCATGTTCATGATCAGCCGGCGTACCGGAGTGCCGTTCTGCTACATGGCGGCTTATCAGATTTTTTCTGGCAACGCCGGGCTGCGGAGGTTCATTCTGCCCCGGCTGGGTGTCTTTCCCGTCGATCGCGAAGGGGCCGACCGGTCGGCGTTTCAAGCTGGGATTGACGTTCTGACCAAGGCCACGAACCCCTTGGTTGTATTTCCCGAGGGCGAGATTTACTTCCTCGGCGATCGCCTCACCCCGCTGCGCGAGGGAGCCGCGGCACTGGCGCTGGCGGCCGCGCGGAAGGTCGCCGAGGCTGGTCGAACTGTCTGGATCATCCCCACGGCGATCCGATACCGCTTCCTCGAGAATCATGACCCGCTGCCAGAGCTGCACCGGCTGATGGATACTCTCGAAGCCCGGTTCACCTGGTGGGACCCGTGCGGCCGGCCGATCGTCGAACGACTCTACCGCTATGCCGAGGGAATGCTGGCTCTCAAGGAGCTCGAGTATCTCGACGCCCCGCAGCCGGGAACCCTCAAGGATCGGATCGCGCGGCTCAAGTTCCACATCCTCGAGGAGATGGAAGACAGACGCCTGGGCCGACGGTCCGATGAGCCGGTGCCGTTCCGGGTCAAGGAGCTCCGCCGGGCTTGCCTCAAAGCGCTGGCCGTGCCGGATATCACCGGAGAAGAGCGGCGCACCCTGCGTCGCGACCTGAACAGCCTCTTTGTAGCCATTCAGCTCTTCAGTTACCCGGGAGATTACGTGCGGGAGAACCCGACCCTCGAGCGGCTGGCCGAGATCATGACCAAGTTCGAGCAAGACGCCCTGGGGGTCGCTTACCCGCGCCGCGAGGTCCAAGACGCGTTATCGTCAAGATGGGGGAACCGATCGATGTTCGATCATATCTTGGTCCCGGTCGGCGCCGATCTCACGACGCCGCCGAGCTCCTTACCGAGAAGCTGGAGCTGCAGATCCAGGGCCTCATGGACACGCTCGGTCCCGGCCGGCCGCTGCCCGAGTCGGCACTCGTATCGGCTCCTTCCGACGTGCCGACACCCCAAGCGATCTCTTGAATCCGGTTCGCCGTCAAGCACCGCCAGCATCAGAAAATGCCCTCCGGATTGCCGTGGACGCTCCTCTGATCAACAGGTATAGTCAATCGGCAGCTCACGATTTGCATCACGGCGGTGCGGTGAAGTCATCGATAACCGACTCGCCTTGAAAAGATTACGGTCAATAGCCCCACCCCTCCTGGGCGGTGTCGCGATCCAGCGGTGATCAATGGCCAAGGGAACCAGCGGTTTCGCCGACTGCCGTAATTGAACTCGCGGCTCCCGATCGTGGTTGGCGTCCGGTCGCGGAATTGACCGAGGTGGAACGGAATGAACTCGACTATTTGCTTCTAGCGGGATCGTCATGGACTCTGCGAGCAGATCCTTGCGGCGACGGCGCGCGACGGTGGAGCAGTCAAGATGAGTGACTTCCGGCTTGTCGACCAGATCAGGACCCGGGTCTTCGTGGTTGAGCTGCCCGGGATGACCCGGCAGAACGAGCGCTACCTAGTCAAGAGTTGCCGCAGTCTGGCCCGCACCGCCGGCGCGGCCGGCGTTCCCCTTGCCGTCGCCTGGAACCACATTGCCCAGTACATCGAAAGAACAACCTTTCGAATACGCACGGAGCAGGAGCGCGAAACGTTCGTGGCGATCATGCAGCGCCTGAGGGCCGAACTCTTTCGGGAGCTCGCCGAGCCCGGACGGGGTGCTGCCCCGTGCTAGGACGTTGGGCTCGTTCGGGGCGGGAACGATGCCCCAGGGTGGGAATCAATTCGATACAAGCGAGCGCCCTCTCCAGTTTACTAGTCCCACTGGCAGGTTTGCAGGTACTGGTCGATCGACGCGGCGGCCTTTCGGCCGGCACCCATCGCAAGAATCACGGTGGCGCCGCCGGTGACGATGTCGCCGCCAGCGAAGACGCCGCGCTTTGAGGTCTTCATCGTTTCCGGGTCGACGGCAATGTAGCCCTTCCGTGTCGTCTTGAGGTCGGGGGTCGACGACTGCACCAGGGGGTTGGCCTCCGTTCCCAGGGCGATGATGGCCACCTGGATCGGCAGCTCAAACTCGGAGCCGAGTATCGGTTTGGGAGATGCCTGCCCGAGGCGTCGGGTTCGCCCAACTCCATCTTGATGCAGCGGACGGTTTCCAGGAAATTGTCCTTGTTGCCGAGGAAGGCCACGGGGTTGGTCAAGCACATGAAAGTGATGCCCTCTTCCCTGGCGTGCTTGGACTCCTCGGCGCGCGCGGGCATTTCGGCCTCGGAGCGGCGGTAGATCAGGTAGCTGGTCTTGGCTCCCAGCCGTGTGGCCGTGCGGACGGCGTCCATGGCCGTGTTCCCGCCTCCAATAATCGCGACGTCCTTTCCGCGGCAGTCGTAGACCGGTTCGTCGTACTCCGGGAAGTCGTTGGCACGCATCAGGTTGACCCGGGTCAGGAACTCGTTGGCCGAGTACACGCCGTTGAGATGCTCGCCCGGAACGCCCAGGAATTTGGGCAGACCCGCCCCAGTAGCCACGAACACGACGTCATAGCCTTCTTCGTTCATCAGCTCGTCGATCGTCACGGTCTTGCCAATTACGACGTTGGTCTGGAAATCAACGCCCATGCAGCGCATGACGTCCACCTCGCGGCGGACGATCTCTTTGGGCAGACGGAACTCGGGGATGCCGTAGACCAGAACGCCGCCGATCTCATGCAGGGCTTCGAAGACAGTGACCTGATGCCCCTTCTGGACCAGGTCGCCGGCCGCGCTCAAGCCGGCGGGCCCGCTGCCCACGATGGCCACCTTCTTGCCACTTGAAGGGGCTTTCTCGGGCAGCCCGATCTGGCCTGACTCGCGCTCGTAATCGGCCACGAATCGCTCAAGGTAACCAATGCCCAGCGGCTCGAACTTGTTGCCCAGGATGCAGCAGCCCTCGCACTGGGTTTCTTGCGGGCAGACACGTCCGGTGATGGCCGGCAAGATGTTGTCCTCGCGGATCTTGGCCGCGGCCCGCAGATAGTCTCCCGCGACGATCAGCGCGACGAACTCCTTGACCTTGACTCCGACCGGGCAGCCAGCCATGCACTTGGGCGTTGTGCACTCGAGACACCGCAGGGCCTCGGTGGTGGCGCCCAGCACGGTCAGACCTTGATTCACCTCCTCGAAGTTTCTTCGCCGCCGGTCAGCATCCTGCTCGGGCATGTGCTGGCGGGGAATCTTGACCCGCTCTTTGTTCGACAGTGGAGGAGTGGGCGTATTGGCGCTCATGACGAGTGGGCCTCGCAACGGACCTCGGGATGCTTTTGTTCCAGCCGGCACGACTCGTGGACCAGTTCGAGGTCCTGCTCGGGGTGCTCAAGGAACCTTTGGAGTGACTCGCCTTCCTGCTTCAAATACTTGCGGTTCCGCTGCACCAATAGGTCGAAATCGACCTGGTGGGCATCAAACTCAGGGCCGTCGACACAGGCGAACTGGGCTCCCTGGGTCGTGAGCACGCGGCAGCCGCCACACATGCCGGTACCGTCGACCATCAACGAGTTCAAGCTCACCACCGTCTTGATCTTGCGCGGCCGCGTTGTCTCGGCGACCGCCTGCATCATTCGCGGCGGGCCGATGGCTAGAACGTAGTCAATCTGCCGGCCCGACTCGATCAAGGCCTTGAGCTGGTCGGTCACGAACCCCTTGCGGCCGTAGCTGCCGTCGTCGGTCGTGATCAGCAGCTCGTCGCTGATCGCACCGATCTCTTGCTCCAGGATCACCAGTTCCTTGTTGCGTGCGCCGACGATTGAGATCACATGGTTGCCGGCCTCTTTCATGGCCTTGGCCGTGGGGTAGGCAATGGCCGCCCCGACGCCGCCGCCGATCACCACGACCGTGCCGTAGAGCTCGATGTCCGAGGGTTTTCCCAGCGGCCCGACCAGGTCGAGAACCCCATCCCCGGCTCCCAGCATGTTGAGCAGCTTTGTCGTTTTGCCAATCCCTTGAACGATCAGTGTGACCGTTCCCTTATCCGGGCTGGAATCGGCGATGGTCAGCGGGATGCGCTCACCATGGGCGTGCAACCGGATGATCACGAACTGCCCGGCCTTGCATTTCTTGGCGACCCGCGGCGCCTCGATGACAAACCGTTTGACATCAGGTGCGAGAAACTCGGCCTCGACGATCGGAAACATGCATTCGAACCCCGGCAAAGAGATAGCGACGTGGGGAGCCGGGGAACAGTCACTTATCGCCGTGGCCCGCATCGGCAACTTGCTTCCCGATCAGCCCGCCAAACCTGCTTTAGCATACCAGCTAACAAGCGATCGTCGCAACCAAGAAAGGCCGCGGGCTCAGGGCGGTCGATTCCTTCCTGCGGATGGATTCGCCGAATTTCCAGAAAGGGAATCAAAGGCGAATTGTTGGGCGTCTGCCCGTCGAGGCCGCATGCCAAGCGGGGCACGGAACTCCCCCGCAAGGGAACCAACATGCTACGATATGCTACGTTTCTTGAGTTTTGAGAGATGTCTCTCGAGCTTTGTTCTTAGACACAAGTAATTTCGCAATACTAACTTGCGCCACTTCCTCTCTGCTCTTTCGTGGCCCGCCACTGTCGGTTTCTGGCTTTCGTGGCCCGCTTCTGTAGACTTAACTGTCTACTGATACAGGAGTTCCGACGAGACGATCCACGTAGCATTCCCCACGAAATCGTCTTGGGCACCCTTTCCAAGGCGTCATGCACCGGCTGTTCAGGAGAAACGTCGCAAAGCCGAAGGGGGGTTAATGACTATGCGGCCGCCGAGGGCTCGAACATTTCCCGCAAAACGTACAGCACGGTCGTGGCTGTCGTGCCGGCGATCCGCCCCAGTTTCGTAACCAGCCGTGATCGGTCCACCGCACGGATCTGGTCGAGCACCACTTGCCCATTCTTGCCTTGGAACCGGCAGGACACCCGCGTCGGGTAGGGTTGACCCTTGGTCGTCATGGGGGCGACGAGCACCGTGCGGATCGTGCGGTTGATCTCGTCCGGCGACACCACAAGGCAGGGTCGAGTTTTCTGGATCTCGCCTGCCAACCGTCGGGTCAAGGTTTACCAGGAAGACCTCGAAGCGGTTTATCGCCATTCCCAATCGTGCTCATCCCAGCTCGAGAGGCTCGGAGCTGGGTCATCTAGTAAGCCATCGTCGCCGCGACGGGCCATCTCCTGGAAGGCGGCGGCCCAGCCAGTCCGAGGCTGTCTGGCCGGCCGAATAATCAGGGAGTCATCTTCGGCACTGATCTCAACCTCGCCGCGCAGGCCGGTTTGCTCCAGGAGCGGCTTGGGGATGCGAATGCCCTGAGAGTTGCCGATGCGGACGATGCGTGTCTTCATAGCGAAAGCCCTCGTGTGCTTACATTGTAGCTACTCGGGAGGTACCTGGCAACCCGAATTGAGCCAACCCGCCCCCTTCGGCTCCGCCGGGGATGTCTTCTCGACCTCCTTGATGAGGCCACCAAGATCGGGGCAATTACTAGTCCCAGCCGCAAGTGCGTGGCCAAAGACTTAATCTCGCCTAGCCTGCCGATGTTTGTGCTTGTTAGCGAACTCAGGAAAGTCGAGTCCTCCCAAACCAACGGCACGATCAGGGAATCGAGATTGTTGGTGACTGCCGCATTCGGAGAAGTCGTAATGCTGGCGAGAATCGCCGATGTGCTCTGACGAGTCACCCAAGAAGCGGGCGGTGGAGAAGCCGCCTCCGGTCACCAGGATCCTTCCGCTGGGATCGAGGCAAACCGAATTGGGGACGATGTTGATGGCCTGGGTCAAACCGTTAGTCCCGAAGGTTGAGTCGTAAGATGATCCATCCGCGAGCACCCGAGTGACAACGCCTTGAAGGCTCTTTAAGCTCGCCCGTCATCACGATCTCGTCGTCTCCCGGTTGGACGACGATCGGGCCGCCCCACGTCAGCCGGCTGTCGGTGTAGAACCCGCCGACGCCGAAGCTGGTATCTAGGCTGCCGTTCGTGTTGAGTCGCACCAGCGAGTAAGGGCCACTGGCTGAGACCACGATGTCGCCCGTTGATTGCAGGCCAAGGCCGTCAGGCGTAAGCCGACGAGGGAAGGTTGACGACTCCCCCGGTGCCAAACGTCGTGTCGAGAGTGCCGTTGGGCATGTATCGTGTCGACGGCAGGGGGTCGGCCCAGAAGATAATAGCCCGCAGCGTAGATCCGTCCGGAGCCGTCGATCGCCACGAACTCGTCGCAAGCTTTGAGTGAGCCGTATTTGGAGGCGACAATTTCGCCGCCGGTGCCGAAGGTCGAGTCAAGGCTACCGTTAGTGTTGTAGCGGACCACGGCCACGCCAGTGAGAGAGCCAGCCTCGGTTTGCTCCTGCGATAACCCCCCCACCACGATCTTGCCGTCAGCCTGCAGGGCGATCGAGCTCACCCCACCGCCAAATATGGGGTTGTTTGCTTCACTGGATCGGCGGGGCCAATCTCGTCGTCACGTAACCGTTGCCGCCGCCGAAAGTATTGTCCAACGTTCCGTTGGGGTTGAGGCGGACGACTGCCCAGTCGTTGTAAAACTCGAGCTTCCCTTGATTTTGACCGCGGCGCCGTCATCATAACCGGCGGCCAGGATCTTGCCGTCGGGCTGGATGGCCACCGCGAACGCGCCATCCCCCGCATTCTGGACGGGGTTCGTGCTGAGCGGAATGACGGCGACACCCCCCGATCCGAAAGTCGAATCGAGGCTGCCGTTGGTGTTGTAGCGGGCGATTGTAAAGTGGTCTATACCGCCGCTGCCTCTGCTCTGAGCCCGCAACGACGACTTTGCCGTTCGGATTGGACTGCGACCGCGTTCGACTGAGACGAAGACCCTATTACCGTGGTCACGATGCCGGTGCCGCCGAAGGTGGTATCGAGTGCCCCGGCGTTCAGGAGGGTGCGGCTCTCGATCCGCTCGACCTGGGGGCGAATTCGCCTTTTCGTTCTCATGATGCTTCTCCTCAAGGTTCTGGTTACGGACTGGTGAAGGGGACGTAAGCCTCCTTGCGACGACAACTGACGTGAATCCGATGGCCAAGACTTGCGCGAGAAACGGAGTCGCCTCGTGACTCATGGTTTCATGATGCGGCGACGACACCAGGCGCGGCCCATGCAGATGAGGCTGGAAATGCTGGCTAGCACCGGGGTGTAGGTTCTGGTATGGAGGTGGCGAGGGAGCCGTGCTCGGCGTTGCTGGCGTCGAAGTCATACTCCACGACCTGTCCGCTGTAAAGGAACCGGCTCGACCGATCGCGGTCGTCTGTCCGAGCATGAGGAAAGGCAGTACAGTCCACCTTGCCATGCGCTTCATCGCGGCCTCTTGCTGGGGTCATCGAGTTATGTCTTGGCCGGGTCGGCGGCCCTTTCTTGGTCCTCCTCATTCCCAGACGCTCGGAACTGAGAAGGCGCTCGGCGGGAGACGGAGAATTAATTTGGACTTCGTCAGGATTCGTGAGCGGGAGTGTTTTTCGGCCAATCGGATAGCGGCGAGTATTCGGCGGTGATTATTCGTGTCGCTTCCTTGTTCGACCAATGGTAGGAAGCTATCTCGGAATACCACCTCGAACTTGACAAGCATTCGAGATGAGTTCCTCCGATTCCGAACGGTTGCCCGTTCACAATTCTGTGGGAAGGGGCATTCGCAAGGAAACAGAGAGGAAGATTTCTCAGCCACGGATGAAACACGGATAAGAAAGTAGGACAACTTCCGCAACCAATAAATCACATTATTATAAGTATATGTTTCTTTTCATACATAGAGTCATCTATGTGAAATATAACACTACATTGAATTCCGATCCGTGTTTCATCCGTGGCTCAAGGATCTCTGGCTTTACTGTCTTCAGGGGCGAGAGCTCGATGGCCGGCGAAGGAAGCAGCCCGAGCGAACGTTCGGCCGGTCACGAATGAGCTTCAAGTCGGGAGCTGATTGCCGGCCCGATTCCGAGGAACAATCGCAAGAACCCCTCGCTTTACTTTTGGCGAGGAGCAGGAATGCGGATCGAGAGAACAGCCACGTTCTACTGAGATTGTGCTTGCTTGAGCACCGCCTCGACGTTGGCCCAGAGCACGCGGCAGGCCTTTTGTTCGTCCTCAGCAAGCTTGGCCAGAGCAGGGTCCTCTCGAATGCCCGCCAGGTCAGGGTCGACTTTCCAGTGCTGAAGCGTCTTCGCGACGGCCTCTCGGACCTGCGGCGGCCCGGTCTCGACTTGCTTGGTCCAGAACGCCAGGTCGGCCTTCAGCCAGTCGATTGCCTGCTTGCTCCAGCGCCTTGGCCGCCTCAGCCACCTGGGGCTCATCCTTGCCCTGACCGCTGCCTGCCAGAGCGGCGGCGCAGGCGGCGTTGTAGCGGTTCTGGGTCTGCATGTCCTCCGCCATCTTGGGGTCGGCCTGAAACGCCTCTGCAAACAGCCGGGCAGAGGCGGAGTAGCGTTTCAGGTCGTAGCATAGAAAGCCGAAATCAAGTCGCTCGGCGGCGTTCTTAGGTTGATCCTTGCCGCGGAGCACGGCCGGGAGTCGCGCGGCCAGGGTTGCATGGCCCTCCGCGAATCTCATTTCCCCGTCGAGCATCTGAGCGAGCTGGGAATCGGCCCCTGCAAGATCGCGGGCCTTGCGCAGTTCCCCGACCGCTTCGGAAAACGCGCCTTGCAGGCGAAAGGCGAGGCCGAGGTTTTTGTGGGCGTGGACGAGGCCAGGCTTGATTCGGATGGCTTCGCGGAACTCGGCGATCGCCTCGTCCAGCTTCCCTTGATCGCCCAGAGAGAGGCCGAGGTTGTTGTGGGCTGTGTGGCTGCGAGGACGGATCGCAACCGCGGCTGAGAAGTACCGTGCGGCCTCTTCCGGCCTCACGAAGTCGCTTCCCGTACATTGAGCCAGTCCCAGACAGAAGTTGACCCAGAAATCGCCTGGCTCCCGTCGCCATAGCCGCCGCAGCGCCCGCTCGGCGAGGTCCCGGTCTCCCTGGTCTATCAGTGCCGAGGCAAACAGGACCAGGCTCCGAGCCGGCTGGGCTTCCAGAGTCTTTTGGTCCATGGCGAGCCGCCGCATTGCCTCTCGATCATTACGGCCGATCAGGCCCCTGAGTTTGACACGCCAAGGGTCCGGGTCCGCCGCCTGTGCTGCAGCGAGCAACCGCCGCCACGATGCCTCGTCCTTCGTGCCGGGCACCCCGCGACGGAAGAGGGACCAGTCATCCAGGTAAGAGGCCAATTCCACCGGTTCTGACCGCTGGGCGATCCGCTTCCCTGCCTCCTCTGGGCCAAGCTGATCCAGGTCGATTCCAAAGCCGCGGAAGGCAGCGGCGTACTCGACGTCGGTCTGCTTGCTATCCCAGTGCTCAGCACGGTTGCCCCGGATCGTCTCCAACTCAACGAGCAGCTTTCGATCGCGTTCGGCCTCGGCGGCACGCTCAGCGGCTACTTGCCGCTCGCGCTCGAAGTCGGCCAAAACGACGGCAACTCGGTTTTGAAGTGCATCGTCCGCCTCTCCCTCAGTCAAGAGGCCTTGCTCGCCTGGCTGCCCCTCGTGCGTCGGACCACTTTGTCAGGTCGCCAGCGGCCGACTCTTGGGCTTGACCACTGAGTCGCGATGCTTCGGCTAGCGCCTCGGAAACCACCCGTGTCGTCGCCAGGAGCCTGGCAGTCCGGTGCCTCGCGAGGTAGGTCCAGCCGCCGCCGACAACTCCGGCCGTGACCAGCACCGACGCCGCCAATGCGACGGTAATCCGCCGCCGTTTCCGTTCTTCTTTCTCACGGGCCTGGGCTTCCACGCGCGCCAGCTCAGCACTTCGCAATCGATCCTGGACGCCAGACAGGTGGGCCGTGATTCGAGCGGTGACAATGCCAGCGTCGCGCGGCCGCTGCTGCCGGTCGGCGGCCAGGCAATCGCGGGCCAAGGAGATTAACTCGGAATCGGCGCCGCAGGTGTCGAGCCAGTGCAAGGCGTCGGCCAACTCGCCCTGCGCGGCGTTTCGGCGTACCTCATCCCGAGTTTCGCCTCCGAACGGCGGCTTGCTTGTCAAGATCTCGCAGAGGATCGCGCCGAGGCCGAATACATCACCTCGCTCGTCGACCTGGACCAGCTCACCCCGAGCTTGCTCGGGGGCCATGTACGACGGGGTGCCCAGGATCGAACCGGCATGCGAGGCGTCGGTGCCGGAACCGCTGCGAACTGTCATCACGTCAGTCTCATTCAAGCCCTGCGGCCTCCGGTGTCAGCGTCATGCCGAGGCAAGACCTTGGCCAGGCCCCAGTCCATCACCTGGACCTCGCCAAAAGCCCCGACCATGATGTTGGAGGGCTTCAGGTCGCGATGAATCACGCCGCGGGCGTGCGCATAGGCCACGGTCTGGCAGATTTGTTTCGAAGATAGACATGAAACGAGGGAGGTCCGCGGCTCGTTCTTCACAAGCCTGAAGCGCTAGCGAAACCTTTCGTGCCGCCTTCGGCGGCACCCTCGCGTCCCGTGAACTTTGGTTCGGGGAGACGTGGTTCGGATCGCTCTTATCCTTGACTCTGGGGTCTGGTGACGCGTGTCCGCGGCCGTAGTGCCTTTGGTGCTCCTTGCCCGCAGCGAAGCTTGGCCCGAGAGGCTTCGACCTTATCTTTGGTGACTTGCCATGTCGGGACTTCCCGTCGTGGTACTGATCCCGTTGGGGAGACTTCAAACGTCCCCGATACCCCTCTTGGCACGCGGCACCTTATTCTTACACGACCCGTATCGTCCAACTGGAGGCATCCATGGTCGCCCCAAACCAAGAGCCGAAGAAGCCTGCCAAGCCAAGAAAGCCAACCGACCCAAAGAAACTTGCCAAGCCCGGCAAGTCAAGTGAGCGGTCATTTCCCGTCCCCGTCCCCGCTTCGGCAGCGGCGCTTCAGATCATCAACCCAGACGCGGCCGGAATCGACGTTCATTCCAACATGCATATGGTCTGCGTCCCAGCGGACCGCGACGCCAACCCAGTCCGCCAGTTCGGCGCCAACACCGCCGATCTTCAGGAGATCGTCGCGTGGTTGAAGAAGTGCCGCATCAAGACGATCGCTTTGGAATCCACCGGTGTCTACTGGATCGCCCTGTTCGAGCTTCTTGAGTCGGAGGGCTTCGAGGTCAACCTGGTCGAACCGGGGCAGCTTTCGCGTTGCGGCACACCCCAAGACGGACGTACTCGACGCGCAGTGGATCCAACGGTTGCACTCCTATGGTCTCTTGCGTGCGTCGTTTCGGCCTCCGGATTCCGTGCTGGCGCTGCGTGCCTACTGGCGGCAGCGGCAGATGCAGGTGCGCTACGCCGCCGGTCACGTCCAGCACATGCAGAAGGCCATGGAGCAAATGAATGTGAAACTGACGGAAGTCGTCAGTAACATCACGGGAGTGACCGGTATGTCGATCATCGGCGCCATCCTGGAGGGCCAACGCGATCCGGTCAAACTGGCCCAATTGCGGGATGAGCGATGTCAGCACAGTGAGCAACAGATAGCCCTTGCGTTGGAAGGAACGTGGCGGCCCGAACATCTCTTCGAGCTTCGGCAGGCATACGAGTTGTACCTGTTCCATCATCGACAGATCACCCAGTGCGACCAGCAAGTCCAGGCAGAGCTAGCCAATTTCCCCAACCGGGCCGGAGAGAAGACTCGCACTGTCAAGCCGAGGAAGCGCGGCGCAAGAGCAACGATGTCCGGTTCGAGGCGACGGGCCCGTTGTTCAAGGCCTTGGGCGTGGACCTGACCTTGATCGAGGGGATCGACGTGGGAACGGCCCTACTGATATTGGCCGAGATCGGCGTGGACGTCAGCCGCTTCCCCACCGAGAAGCACTTCGCCGGTTGGCTGCGGCTGTGTCCCCCGCAGAATGAGAGCAACAAGACCAACAGATCCCGCCGTAATCGGAAGGGGACTAGCCGAGTGACCATCGCATTGCGGATGGCTGCGCAGTCGGTGGGCAGGACAATGACGCCGTTGGGCCTGTTCTACCGCCGCATCCGTAGCCGCATCGGCGGCCTCGGAGCAATCAAGGCGACGGCGCACAAGCTGGCGTGTTTGGTCTACCGGATGCTCAAGTACGGCCAAGAGTACGTAACGCAGTCGATGGAAGAGTACCAGGCCAAGGTGAAGGACAATATGTTCAAGGCGCTGAAGCGGAAGGCCGCGGCGATGGGCTTCCAACTCAGTCCCCTGCCCACGCAGTAGGTAACTCGATCGAGGCGGTCGCCATCGTGCGACGGGCCTGTGGCCATGCACAACGCTGAAGAAACCAGATCCTCTGGCATCGGTTGACGAGACTGGGGGCCAGGGGGGATTGTGGGAATCGCCCAACACTCGAGGCAGAAACAGCGCGGGCGCCGCCGACCGACACCCGGAACGCGGGGCGGGAGTTCATGGGGAGGGGGTTCATCCATATATATTGGATCGCCCTTCGCTGGCGCTTCAGGCTTGTCTGTCTTCACGGAGAGGCGACGCGAAGCCAGCATCTCCGCCAGTGTCTGGCCCTTGACCAGCTTCATGGCGAAGTACGGCCGATGGTCGGCGAATGCCCCCAGCTCGTAAACCGGGACGACGCCGGGATGTTGCAACTGGCCGCCGATCTGCGCTTCCTCGATGAACCGGCGGACGACTTCGGGTTGGCCCTGGTTCGACTCCAGCAAGACCTTCACAGCCAGCTCGCGGCCCAGGTCGACATCGCGTCCCCTGAGGATCGCCCCCATGCCGCCCCGGGCGATCTCGCCGAAAAGCTGAAGCCGGGCCGGACGGTCGGCCAGTGCGGGCATCTCGGGAGAAAGCGGCTGGATCAGAGGTTCACCATCGGACCCTGGCTCGGTGTCACGGAGCAGCACGCGAGGAAAGGACCCGGACGACGCGTTCAGTACGTTGATCACTGTCGAGGTTGGCGACCCGGGCGAACGCATTGGGGCGACCATCCGGTCGAGGCGGTCTTGCTCGGCGAAGTAGTCGGCCAGCTCGCTTGCCAGGTCGGGATGCTGCGCCAGCAACTCTTGCCGGCTGTGTGCTCGACCCTCCTCGACGGCGACGAAATAGGCGCCGAGAATCTCGCCCAGGCGGTTTGCCCGCGCCGTGTTCTTGCCGCACTCGATGTCCATCGTCTCAGTCCTCGTTCATCATTGCCCGAAGTGTCTTCATTCCCCGATAGAGCAGTGACGCGACCGAGCCCGGAGTCTTACCCATGCGCTGGGCGGCCGCCGGCACCGAGAGACCCTGGAGGTGCCGCAGTTCCAGCGCGGTGCGCTGGTCCTCGGGCAGCCTGGACATCGCGTCGGCCATCTCGAGCAAACGCTCCTGATCCACGAATCTCTGGCTCGGTGACGATCGCTCAGCGACCAGCCAGGCGTCCAACCGCGCTGACGATTCCTCCAGGGCCTTCTCGATCGACAGCTCGCGGACCCCTTGCTGGCGGCGAAACTTGCGCAGGGCGTCGGCCATCTGGTTCGCCAGGATCGTCCGCAGCCAGGCCGCGCGCTCGGCGTCCGTTTTTCCTCTGAACTGGTCCTGTTTCTCGTGAGCTTTCAGCAGTGTCTGCTGGGCCAGGTCCGACGGGTCGATCCGGGCCTGTAGACGAGGGTCCATGTTCAGCCGGGCCAGCAACCTCAGGTATTCACGAAAACTCTCGAGCGAACGGTTTGAACTCCCTGGCGCAGAGGGCATGCGTACCCCACCAAGAAAGACGCTCGCGGTCGTCGCGGCGCTCGCGGCTTGGAGTTTTTTTCTGAAGAATGGACTCGGACTTGATGCTTGAACGGTGCTTGTACCACGGACTGCGCAGAGGGTAGGGGGCACTGGATGAAAGAAATGGTCAAGCGGACTGAACATCATAACCGGCGGCGCGGGGCCGCTTGGTCCATCGTGGCCGGTTTCCTATCCAGGTCCGTTCGTCCGGGTCGGTTGAGCTTCCTCGGGCTGACCAAGGGGCGGAAGGATCTCGCGGATGGGGCAGCGAAAGCCGGGCACGACGTCCTCGCCTGAGAGCTCCTGGTCGTCTTGCAAGCGGCTGATCGAGCCGTCACGGCGGTAGACAGTGACGGTGCGCGACTCGGGGTTGATTACCCAGATCAGAGGCACGCCCACTTTCCGGTAGTCACCGAGCTTCTCCTCCAGCTTATAGACCAGGTCATTGGGCGACACGACTTCGACGACCAGGTCCGGGGGAACCTTGGCCCAACCCTTGGGCAGGACATCCTCGGGAAAGCGGCCTGTCTTGACGAAGGAGGCATCTGGCTTGCGAACCATGCCAGGATCGTAAGGGAAGCACTGATAGCCACTGTCGGGCGGCAACGCCCACCCGCTCTTCTGTTCGTCGCAAAACCGATCGAGTCGTGAGAATATCCGACCTGCAACCCAATTGGATTCGATTCCCATCTGCCGCTCCTCGAGTTGACCTCCGACCAGCTCATAGCTCTTGCCGTCAGGCATGGCCAGCAGATCCTCGGGAGTATAGTGGGTCTTGCTAGCGACCGATGTGCTCATGGTCCGGCTCCCTGTCGATGACCTTCAGAGTTCTCCTTGTCGTGATCATACTCCCTCGTCGGCCAAAGACCCATTTGTCTTCGGGTCTTATCGGCCACCGCTCGCTCAACTCCTGCAAAAGCACGATTCGCGCGGGGGCTGATAGTGGACGGCGAGGTGGGGGGTGTCGAGGCGGCGATGGGACTGGAGCTTCGAGTCGAGGCAGCTCTCGAGAATGCCGCTGACCAGAAGGGTTCGCTCGACGGGGTAGGGGGCCCGGCCCGTTTCGATCATGGTCTCGACATGGTGCATCAAACATGTCGAGTAGGCGACATTGGGGTTCGGCGGCAACAGGAACTGGCATGAGAACGGCTCGCTCAACCCTCGCACCCGCGCGGCGAAGTTGTAATCGCCAGGGCCCCGTCGAGCATCAAGAGTGTCGCATGAGTTCCGTCAACATAGTCGATGAAGTACGCGGCGGGATGGCGAACGAGCCCCTTCACGGCTCCGCTTTTGACCAGGTTTTGCGTACGGCCATCGATCACAGTCAAGCCTTGAATCGAGTCAGATCGCGACAGCGCTGATTCGAGCAGATCCCATGACCACTGCCCGGCGTCGCCGGCTTTCCAAACCGCATCGCCCTCGACCAATTGCACGCTCCGCACGCCGGTCTCGCCGCCCCGCCGCCGCTCGACCATGCATTGCATGGCCTCCAAGGCATGAAAGTCCATCGCGTCGGAACCGCCGACTCCCACCATGAGGGCCTGCTCGATCTCGCAGCCGAGCGGCAGCTCGATCGGCGGCAGCCGCCAGGTCACCGGCAGCGACGACCCGGCCAGAAAGGGAAAGCCGCAGGCGCTTTGAAGCCTCGACCATGGCGCTGGCCTTGGTGAAGCTGTACGAGAGGTGTTTGTCGTTGAAGACTGGGACGGCCCGGCCGTCGGCCTCGAAAACGTCAATCGTCTGACGGAAGAACTCGTAGCGAGGGTAGAGAATCTGCCCTTTCTCATTGTGCGGATAATCGCCGTGCTCACCAATAATCAAGACTCCATCGACGGCAAGTTTCGGGCCGCCGCAGCGCAGAGCCTCGGCAATTGTGGGGTATACCTTGAAACCGAAATTTTGCGCCCGCTCGGCGCTTTGATCGCCGGCAGGCTTCTGATCAACATAGAGCGCCGCGACCTCGAGCGCGGGGCGATGCCACTTTCCCCCTAAGGGATAACCGACAAGAAATCGGTCTCCCATATGCTGGGCGTGCGAGAGATATCTCCAGACGGTCGTGATGATCGCCAGCTTCCTGGGCGGGTTCACTGCCGCGGACTCAGTGGCCTCACTCGATCGCACGATCGTCACCGCTCTCATCGTCTCAGCTCCTGGCGAACATCGAGTCCCGGGGCGGCTCGTAGGTCACTTGCCTCAGGTGGGGAGTCTCAAGCCGCTTCTGCCCCTGGCTCAGTGAGTCGACCGCGGAGGCGAGGATGCCTGTGGTCAAGAGCGTTCGCTCCACGGGGTAGGGGGGCTTTTCGGTCAGGAACATGGTCTCGATGTGATGAGCCAAAGCGCTGAAGAAGTTGGGCAAGGTCTGACCGGAGTTCAGGCCGGGCAGATACATCTGGGTCGAGATCGGCTCGGCTTGCGCCTTGACTCGGACAGCGACGTTGAAGTCGCCGACGAGTCCGGAAAGTAAGAGCAGCGCGGTCTTCAGCCCGTCGACGTGTTCAATCCGGTAAATCACCGGGTTATGAACCAGCCCCGGCAATTGTGCGAGATCCGGCAGCATATGACCATATCCGGTCCGCGGCGAAGCCAGCCTGAAGCTGCGGCTGAGGCAGGTTTCGAGCAGCTCGGGCAGCCCCCGGCGCTCCGCGCGGGCTTGCTCGGCCAGGATGTCCCATACGGCGCTGCCGCGCACCGCATGCACGCCGATAACCCCGGACTCGCCGCCACGTCGCCGCTCGATCATGCACTGTAAAGCCTCCAGGCCGTGAATGTCGTAGCTATCGACGCCTCCATACCCAACACTAACCGCCTCCCGCACCTCCGCGCCCCAGGGAAGATCGATGGAGGGAATTCGCCAGGTTACCGGCAGCGACGAGCCGGCCATCAGGGGAAAACCCATCTGACGGGCGGTATCAACCATTTCCCTGGCCCAGTCCCACCTCCAGGACAGGTGTTTATCATTGAATACTGGCACACAACGGCCGGAGCGGCGGAACACTGCGACAATCTGCTGGAAGAACTCGTAACGCGGATAGAGGGTCTGCCCCCGGGGGTTGCGGGGATAATTTCCGTGCTCGCCAATGAGCAGGACGCCGTCTACGGCAAGCTTTCCGGTCCCTCTAGTCAGGGTTTCGGCGATGGTGGGATAGACCGTCAAACCCGGATGCCGTGAGGCCCGCTCCTGGCTCAGATCTCCCCGCGGTTTTTGGTCCACGTAGAGTGCGACGACGTCCACCGCCGGTTGATGATGCCGGCCTTGCCAGCCGTAGCCATCAAGAAAGCGGTCGACGATTCCCTGTCCATGGGAGCCGTTGCGGTACACGGTGACCAACGCCGCGATCACGCGGCGGCCCTGCACAGCAGAGGCCTCGCGACCCGCGAGCACCGCACCCACCGGCAATCCGGCAGCGAGCGCACCAAGGACCTCGCGTCGAGTCAGGTCGTGATGATCCGCACTTCTGTCCCTGTTGCGGTTGGTCATCGCCAATACTCCTGCTGTTAAACAATCATTCCACGAGTGTAGAGTCAAAATCATGCTGCTGTCCACGATCCGGCGGCGATCGGACCGAGGCAAACGAGTGCCATAGGGATTTCTTTTCCGCGGCCCGGGAACTAATCTGAAGCGTTTGATTATGCTCGTTAGGCTAGGCCGCCTTTTCCATGAGTTTTGGTTCGTTCTCCCGTCCCATACCTCTGAGCAGAAAGACTCTGATGATCAAACCCGACGAACTCGCATCCGAGCTGCCACACGGGCCATGGTCGTGCCGCGGGTGTGACGTGCGGGATACGATCTGCGCGGCAGCTGTACGAGCGCGGCGGCACGCTCGACGCCTTCGACCTGGTGTGGTTGGATGAAGACGACGAGGTGGTTCGCCGCGTGTCGGAAGATCCTCGGTTGGCGAACACCGGCGGCGGCGGCGTATTCACGGCGGCGTGTAAACAGGGCAAGCGCGAGCTGGTCGTCCGGCTGCTGGAGGCCGGCGCACGAGTGGCACCGACTCTAACCGCCTGCCGTTCGTATCTCTTGACAGACCCCGACTTGCTGCGGCTGCTCTTAGCCGGCGGCATGAACCACGACCTGCCCAACTGGCAACTGGCGACGCCACTGTATGACCTCTGCGGGCGCGACAGCCGGGGCCGAGCGCATCCGCGCCGGACCGAATGCGCATCGATCTTGCTCGATTCCGGGGCAAATATCTCGGCACAGGACGAAGACTATCGCTCGACCCCGCTCGCCTGGGCCGCCCGCAACGACCTGCCTGACATGGTCGAGCTCTTGCTTGCTCGCGGCGCGCCAACCAGCCTGCCGGACGATGGACCGTGGGCCACGCCCCTCTCATGGGCGACCCGGCGCGGACATGGCCGGATCGTTGAGATCCTCCGCGACGCCGGCGCGACAGCCTGAGCGAAAACCGCAAATGGACTGACCCTGAACGCAGCCAGATGCTATCCTGTCGGGAACAAAGCCGGCCCGGCGGCGCGTTTATTCCGGGCCGCCACGTCACTCATCGAATTTAATTCGTAATGCTAACATGGCTTCGTTCACGCACCATATCTTCATCTGCGGCAACGTTCGCGACCCAGGTCACAAAAGGCGTTGCTGCGACCCGTCGGGCCGCCAGGCGCTCAAGGATGCGTTCAAGCTCGAGCTCCGGAAGGCTGGGTTCGGCTCGCTGGTCCGGGCCAACCACGCGGGCTGCCTGGACCAGTGCGAGCACGGTCCGAACTTGGTGATCTATCCGCAGGGAATCTGGTATGGCGGTGTCACTCTTCAAGATGTTCCCCGGATCGTCTCAAAAACAATACTGGGAGGGGAGATCCTCAATGATCTCTTGATTCCCGAAAGCTGCTTGAACAATCCCGACTGCCCCCATCGCCGTTGAACCCTCATCCGGGAGTGCCGGGGCGGGCCGTGGGTGGTTAGCAAGTATCGGACGGTCGTCGGTGACAGGGGGATACTGCCCTTGCGATCTGCCATTTGTCATTTACGCTGGGCGATCGAACTTATGCAGTTGATCATCGAGCTTGCGTCATTCGAATTACACGGCCCGACGAGCGCGGGGACAATCGGGTGCTCGAGCCAGTAGAATCGATACAGCAGCTTCGTGCAGCCGTCTCGACTGCGCGCGAAGACGGCCGGCGCATTGGATTCGTGCCCACAATGGGAGCACTTCACGAGGGGCACACCCGGCTGATCGAGCAGTGCCGGGCCCAGGCGGGGCTGGTCGTCGTTTCGATCTTCGTCAATCCGACACAGTTTGGCCCCAACGAGGATCTGACGAGCTACCCCAGGACTCTCCAAGAAGACCTGGTCAAGTGCGCCGCGGCCGGCGCGGATGTCGTGTTTGTGCCGACGGATGCAGTCATTTATCCGCGCGGCCGATTGGCGACCTTCGTTGAGGTGCCAGGGCTTTCCCACGTCTTGGAGGGCGCCAGCCGTCCGGACCATTTTCGCGGAGTGGCCACGGTCGTGCTCGCGCTGTTCGAGATTGTTCGGCCGGACCTGGCCGTTTTCGGTCAGAAGGACTACCAGCAGCAGCTCGTGATCCGCCGGATGATTGAAGACTTGCATGTGCCGGTCGAGCTAGTCGTAGTGCCGACAGTGCGTGAGCGGGACGGTCTGGCCATGAGCAGCCGAAACCGCTACCTTGACCCCGCCCAGCGCAAGGCGGCCTGCGTGCTCTTTCGAGCGCTTGGGCTTGCGCACGAGTCGGTCGCCGCCGGCCAACGCGATGCCAACCAGGTTCGACAGCTCCTTGACACGACGATATCATTGGAGAGGCTGGTTCAACTCGACTACGCCGAGGTGGCCGACGGCGATTCACTCGAGTCTCTGGTCTTGATTGAGCCCGAACGTCGAGCGATGGCTCTGGTAGCAGCCCGGGTCGGGTCAACCCGGCTTATCGACAACCTGCCCCTCACGGAATGAGACGGTGACGGCCATGCGGGTCACGTTGCTCAAAAGCAAGCTTCATCTCGCAACGGTCACTCGGAGTGACCTCCACTACCATGGAAGCCTGACGATCGACCGCAACCTCATGGACGCCGTCGGGCTTGTCGCGTACGAGGCGATCCTTGTAAGCAACGTCGCAACCGGCCTCAGGGCTCAAACTTACGTTCTGCCAGGACGGCGTGGCTCAAGATCGATCGAGCTCAACGGGGCAATGGCGCGGCTTGGTTCCGTGGGAGATCGCGTGATTGTAATGGCCTTCGCCGAACTTGACAGCGAGGAGTTGGAGGGTCACCAGCCCCGGGTTGTCGCCCTTGATCAGCACAATCAGATCGTAGAGCAAATCGATTATCCTCCGATCGCCCAGGCGTGCGAACCGGGATTCTTTTCGGTGCTGGAACCACACTGAGGCAGCCGGACCGCCGCCGATCGGCCGCCAAAAAGGGAATAGCCGGCCCATGCGACAAGTCTTGTTCACCATCCCGATTTTCGGCGGCGTCAAGATTTTCGGTTACGGCGCCATGCTGGTGCTCGCCTTCATCGGGTCCACCTGGCTTGCCACCTGGCGCGCCCGCCGTGAGAAGCTCGACCCCGACGTAATCCTGGACATGGCGTTCTGGATCTTCTTCATCGGACTGGTGGGAGCCCGGCTCTTTTATTGTGTTCAGTACTGGGGCCGCGGCATCAACACCTTGCTTGATGTGGTGCAATATTGGAAGGGTGGAATTGTTTACTATGGGGGCGTACTGGGCGGCTCGGTCGCCTTCTTCGTTTATCGCTACTTCCGGCCGTTTCCATTGCGTCCCTACCTTGATGCCATTGCCCCGGCGATCATGGTCGGGACGTTGTTCGGACGGCTCGGTTGTTTCCTTAATGGCTGCTGCTATGGAGATGTCTGCAACTTGCCCTGGGCGGTTTCCTTTCCCAAGTTTTCCCCCCCCCTGGGATTACGAGATCGCTCACGGCTTGATCGGCTCTACCGCCACCCAGTCTTTGCCGCTTCATCCAACCCAGCTTTATTCGTCACTCGACTCATTGGTGATCCTGGTGTTGCTCTCGGCCTTCTATCCCCTGCGCCGGCGTGATGGCGAGGTGATGGGATTGCTGATGGTTGCGTACCCGATCACGCGTTTCCTGATCGAGTATTTGCGCAACGACGAAGGAGTGTTCTTCGCGGGACTAACCATTTCGCAAAACATCAGCCTTTTGCTTCTGCTTGGCGCATCGGCCTACTGGTTCTGGCTCTCGCGGCTACCGGAAGGTCGCTACGCCGACCACGATGCCGAGCGGGAATCGGCAACCTCAGTGCTCGATTCGCCCGCCTCGTGAGTATCGATAATCCGGATTGCTTCCTGGTGCCGCTTATTGTGGGACGGTCAGCCCACGTACTCGCTGAGCTCGATGCCCGAGGCCATTAATCAAGGCACCGGGATATGGTCGAGAATGCGTCCCAGGATATCATCGGCGGATAGGCCCTCGGCGTCGGCCTCGTAGCTGATCATGATTCGGTGCCGCATGACGTCTCGGGCCAGGGTCTTTACGTCGTGCGGGGTCACGTAGTCTCGACGCGCCAGCAGGGCGTGTCCGCGGGCGGCACGGATCAGTGCAATGGTCGCCCTTGGGCTGGCACCCAGCTCGAGCAGGGGAGCCAGTCCCAGACCGTAGGCGGCCGGGTCACGAGTCGCGCGGACGAGATCGACCACGTAGGCCTTGATGGCAGGCGCGACCCGGATCGACGCGGTCAGCCTGCGGAACGCAAGCACGTCCGGCGGGCCGAACAGCGAAGGCTCATCACCGGTCCAGGACTCGCTGTGGGTCGTCTCGGTCACGCTGGGTAGCTCGAGCATCTCAAGCTCTGAATCGCGATCCGGATAACCCACCACGAGCTTCATCAGGAACCGGTCGAGCTGGGCCTCTGGGAGCGGATATGTTCCCTCGTGCTCGATGGGGTTCTGGGTGGCCAGAACCCAGAAGGTCTCGGGGAGGACAATCGTCTCGTCTCCCACCGTGATTTGGCCCTCCTGCATGGCTTCCAGCAGCGCGCTTTGAACCTTGGCAGGAGCCCGGTTGATCTCGTCGGCAAGCAGGACGCTGGTGACGATGGGGCCGGGGCGGACGTCGAACGTGCCGGTTGCCGGCCGGTAGATCTGGGTGCCCGTCAGATCCGCCGGCAGCAGGTCCGGAGTGAACTGGATTCGCCGGAATGGCAAATCGAGGGCCTGGGCAAGAGCTCGTACGGCCCGGGTCTTGGCCAAGCCGGGGACCCCCTCGATCAGGACATGGCCGCCGGCCAAGAGAGCGATTACGAGCCGATCGAGAAGGGTCCGCTGACCGACGACCATGTGCTCAAGACGCTCGATCAGCCGCTCTAGCCCCTCCTGCACGGGTAGGATCGAGGAACCCGCCAGCGAGGGATCGTCGGTTGTCATGAATCGGCGAACCCCTCGCGGCCAGGATGGTTCAGGACTTGGAAGCTCGGCGCCGTTCCATCAGTTTGCGGAGAATGTCGTTCGCCGCGTCGCTGCTGTCCTTGAATTCCGGCTTGTGACCACCGCCGACCGTCCCCGCCTTGGCCTGCTCTTTCTGGGCCTTCTTGGCAGCATAAAATGGATTGGATGGATCCATGAGCTCGTCCTCTAGATTTGGCTCGTCCTCAGCCTCATCGTCCTCGTCCGCCTCGGCGTCTTCGTCGACGGTCTCCTCGTCAACGGGCGGCTCAACCTCATTTTCCATCACCTCCGCCTCGTCGGTCTGGCGTTCATACTCCGCGTCGTCGGCAACCGAGGGAGGCTTGTTTGGTTGAGCGGGTGGGATCTGGGAATCCTTGAAGGCGGTGATGGTGATCGTATCGCCGCCGTAGACGGCCGTCGGCTGGTCGGCCATGGCACTGGCACTATCGCCGAAAAGCCATGAATCGATGTCTTCGGCGGGAACATCGTCTGGTGAGGCCTTGGCCCTGGCCTGAGCGACCGCCGCGGCTGCTGCCGGGTCTACCCGCGGAGCTGTCGGGGGCTTGGCCGCAGCCTTGGGCGCGTCCTGAATCGAGACCGCGAAAGTGAGCGGCCCCACCTGGACCAGATCGCGGTCCTTGAGTTTACAAGCCTCGGTAGTCAAGGCTTTGCCGTTGACCAGAGTACCATTGCGGCTACCCAGGTCACGAACGATGACGGCGCCTGCTTCGACCGTGAATTCCGCGTGTTCGCGGCTGACCTGTTCGCTATTTGGCCTCAGGTGGCACGTTTCACCGCGGCCGATTTTGAACTTCGGGCCTGCCAGGGGGATGACTTTCCCCTCGGGCTTGCCTCGGACGACGATTAGCTGCACTTTCATGGAAACCGTCCTGACCTTTGCGGTCAACAACGATGATTGCCAGCTTCAACTCGCACCACGGTATCGAGCCACGGCGAACAGCCCCACGCTCTCGGGCGCGAGCATGGGTCTGAGCATCCAACCTGCACCGCGCGGGCTGCATGAAGAAAACAAGAACCGGATCAAGCCGGCTCGTCCGCAGGTGATTCCCATCACGACGCGGTTGGCGGACGCCCGCCTGACTGCGACGGGACCGGAGTTCATGTTGTTTCCCACGAGCTAATCCGTACGCAACAGTAGAGGTGGATCGCCATCTTCTGTGAAATTGAATTGCTCTGCAGGGGATCCCCGCCCAAGCTTTCACCCTCATTGTAACTTAATGTTTCGGACTTCCAAGATCCCTGGCATACTTGCCAGAGTCGGATTTTCGGAACGCATCGTTTGCACTGCTCTTTCACGAAAGTCACGTGACCCTCAAGCTTGGTTTGGCACGGTTCAGCGCCGTCTTGTCCAGGCCGTGACCCGATAGACCTTCTCTTCCAGCTCTATTGCTCGTTGGCCGACTGCGGCGGGCAGGTCGCAAGCAACCGGCGAGAGCTCCAGAGCCTGGGTAATTCGCTCCCGCATTAACCCGGACCAAAAGCGAGGATCCGGGTCGACCCCGCCCAGGTCGCACACTCCCGGCAGTTCGGGCGTCCGGTCCGAACGATTCAGTAGCAAAGAACCGTGCTGGAGAATTGCACCGGCGCGGCGTCGCTGGGCACTTCCCACGACCTTGAAGCCATTTGACACAATATCTTCGGGGTCACGGTCGGTAAAGCACAAAAAGGGACGAAACAGCGGTCGTTCGGCGCTACTCTGGGCCGCTGGCTCGATGGCGGCTCGTTGGCAAGCGTTTAGCCCTCGCGCGGAGAGTCGCCGTGATGGCAGCGTGAACCGTCTGGTATAGCGCGGTACTCGGGCGGGCACGGGCATGGTGCGAGGGCAGGACGATGGCGTAGGTTAATTCATGATCGTGCCAGATAGCTCCCCCTCCGGTGGCGCGGCGGACCACCGGAACCCCACGCCAGCGCGGCTCGGCCAGAGCCTGGCTCAGGCTCTGGAAGTACCCGAGGGTGAGCGTGGGCTCAGCCCAGCCGTAAGTGCGCAAGCACCCCGCGTCCGGCCGGTCAGCGATCCACTCCAGTAATGCCTCATCGAGAGCCATGTTCGCCGGGCCGCCGGCGATTGTGTACGGTAGTTGGTAGCACTGAATGGTCACGTTGATCCCATGAAGCAAGGCCGGGAGATCGCCGCCTAACCGAGCCTAAGCTTCATGATGACAGGCCGGCCGACGGCTGAACAGCGGCACGGGCCGGGTCGACCCTGCCGATGCTCCGTTGTTCCGCTGGCCGCGAACTCGAGTTGAACCTTGGCAGCCCCACGATTCCCGGCTAGCTTCCCGCGTCTGGTATGCTGAGACATGAGGTTTCCCGAGGTAGCCATGATGGAATGGAAGCTTTGCTGGCGGCTGGCGGCGATGATGGCACTCGTCTATTCCGTACAGGGATCATTTTGGCCGCTGCTGGCCGTTCATCTCCAGGATCTCGGCCTCAACGGCCGCGCTCGAGGCTGGATCTTCGCGACCATGGCGATGGGCTCGGTACTCGTGCCCCTGGGTGCTGGACAGCTTGTCGACAGGCTGATGCGCACCCAGCGCTTTCTGGCGCTCGCTTACTCATTGGGGGCGATCTTGCTAGCACTGCTCGCCAGCGGCTTGGTGATTCGGCCAGGCTGCCTGTTCCTGCTGTTTCTTATTTTCTGGATGATCATCGCGCCGTCTTACGGCCTGTGCAATTCGCTGGCCATGCGTCATCTGGAGAACCCAGGACGCCAGTTCGGCGTGATCCGATTGTGGGGAACTATCGGCTGGATGGCCACCGGATGGCTAGTTACCTTGTTGATGAGCTGGACCGGGGCGAATCGGAGCGGAGGGGGTTGCTACGAGGCCTTTCTCATTGCCACGGTACTGGCAGTCAGCGTCGCCCTTTACTCACTGACTTTGCCTGATACCCCGCCGCTGGCTCGTGACAGCACTTCCCACGGCTGGGGCGGGTTGGGTGAGACTCTGGCGCGATTGCGCGAGCCCGACGTCCGGGTCTTGCTGGTGGCTGCGTTCGGTGTTTACCTAACGACCCCCATGGTCTATCAGGTCATGCCCGAATATCTCGAGTCGCGCGGGCTTCCCCGCGCGTGGGTGCCAACCGCGATGACCCTGGGACAATGGCCCGAGATCGCCGCGCTGGCTTTTCTACCCTGGATGCTTGGGCGGATCGGCACCAAGGGAACTCTCGCAGTGGGGATTAGCGCGTGGACGGCGCGGTTCCTTAGCTTGCTGTTCCGACCTTCGCTGGCGATCGCCGTCGGCGGGGGCCTGTTGCACGGTGTGGGGGTGGGTTGCTTCACCGTGGGCGGACAGGTATTTCTAGACAGCCGGGCTCCAATCCGTCAGAGGGCCAGCGCCCAGGGATTGTTTCTGATGCTGACATCGGGACTGGGCTCGCTGCTGGGCAACCTGATGGCCGGTGAGCTGGCCAGCTCGGGCCATCACAATAACCTTCTCCTGTTCCTCGTACCTTGCGTGATCGATGGAGCGATGCTAACCTATTTCCTGACGGGGTTTCGATCGCCTGTCTCGACCGTGGACCGCGCCGGCGCGACCAAGGCCGAGCTTGCCCCGCGGCCTCACTCAGTGCGAGGATCGGTCGGTGGAATTCGAAACCTTGTGACGGAGCCGGCCGATGGGTGATTATCTCCGCCTGTTGACCGTCAATGACCGGGATGTTCCTCTGGCCACTCTGCAACGGGCTGTCCCTTACGGCGCCGTCTGGTCGGTTGATCACCCCGGGATGCTTGGCAATTATCTAGCGATCGGTCCCGAGCCCAATCAACAGCAGAACGTCTGGGCGACGGTCGAGCGCAATCCGGTTGCGCCCAATACCTTGGGTGCTGAAGAAGTTGCCGAATTCATCGACAGCCTGGACTCAGGCGGCCCGCCCTCGGCGGTTCGCTGGCTGAGCGATTACCTGGAAACCATCCGCGCAATTTACGCCATTCGCATCTATCCCGAGGCGATCCTTACCCACCCCGATGCACTCGACGCCGTCTACGCGGTTCGCACCGCGTTACATGATGCGGTGGGGGGTATAGGGCAATGGGACGGTCACGGCTTCACCAACGAGAGCGATCGGCTGATCTGGTGCGATCCCCGGATGGCACTGAGGGGCAAGACCCGAGCCGGCCTCCTCGACGAATCAACTGGTGACTGGATCTCTTTTGAGCTAGACCTAGGCGACCCAGACGAGCTGACGCGCCTTTCTCCGTGGCGAGATCCCCAAAAGCCAGCGCACCGGCCCTAGTCATCGCACTTCCTGAGCCTCCCACAAACTCTTCGGCTCGCAGATAGGCAGAAGAACCAAGAACAGCTATTGCCTTGGTGTGATCTTCTTACTGTCCGCTTTCTCAGTCTCAGGGCGTCGCGACACGAGTTGCTTTGCCTTCTCGAGTACTTACGGTTGCGGCCTGGGCAACGTGGTTGAGATTGGCGAGGCCCTCGTCGAAATCCTTGCCCATCATCTTGTCCATCTGCCCGCATGCCGACATCGCCTTCGTCAAGAAGTTGTTCTTTCCGTCCATGATCCACCTAACTCGAGTGCCGCTTTCGGAGGGCTCGAGCTTGAAGTTCACCTCGTTTGCGCACTGAAACGGTCTGGAAAACTCGAGCTTCATCGATACTAGCTCGCCAGGCTTGCCCTCCACGGTCGTCAGCCGACCCTCGCCAACCTGGTTGTTTCCGTTCCAGCAATAGCTTGCCCCTGGACCCAAGGAAGCCCCTTCAAAGGTCTTTTTCATGTTTGGATCGCGATTGTCATAGGGCGACCACTCATCCCACCGGCGAAGGTCGTTGATGATCGAGAACACGACATCAGGGCGAGCGTCAATCTGGGCGCTTCGCTCGATGCGGTATTTCGCCGGGCGCGTCGCGATGAAGGCAAGCGCCGCAGTGATGACGAGAGCCAGCACGCCAATCACGATGAAAACTCCCACGCTAACATCCCAACATATGAAAAACCATTGCTCCGTTCAGACTACTTATGAGTTCCTGATCGAGATCATAACGCAAAGAATGAGCCCTCGCCGCATTCCGAATTCTCAGGACCTGGTCTGGCAGTCCTTCGAGCGACAGACCAAGCCCCTAAAACGGAATATCGTCCACGGCCTCTTCGGAGTTGGGAGGAGGCTGGCGGCGTGGCTTGGCACCCCTGGAGCTGCGATCGCGGGCTCGCTTCCGGGAGGGATTTGGTTCCGCTTGCCGATGCCGTCTCATGGCTTCCTCCTCGAGAGTCTCTGCCGACTGCTCGAGGTGGCCCATGATCAGGCCGAGGAAATGTAAGCGCGCGCCTTGCGACTCTAGGAACTCGTGGAGCTGGAAACCCCCTTCGAGGAGGCATTCTTGTTGATCGAGGACCTCCTCCGCCAGACCCTCGACCAGCAGATCGTGGCCTCGCTGCAGGATGTCCATCGCGGCACGGTACTTGTTGAAGGGCAGGTCACGCATCGCGGTTGCAAGCTCCCAGGTTGGCCCTCGTCCGATGGCGTGGGGACGAGGCATATTCAAGAGTGACAGTCGAGATTCCGAATCGCATGGCAAGCCAGACGGCCATGCGGGTTTCCAGCCAGCGCCGGTCTCCCTGCCAGGGCAGCCGACTGATGTAGCCCAGGTGACCTCCGCGCGGCACCAGCTCAAAGCTCAGGTTGGCGGGGAATCGGACTCTCTGGAACGGTGCGGCGGGAACGAACGGATCATCGGCGGCATGAACAACAAGCCCGGGAAGCCTGATCCGCGGGAGCACGGGCAAGGCACTGCTGCGGGCGTAATAGTCCAGGGCCGACGCGAAGCCGTTGCGCGGTGCTGTGTAGCGGTCGTCGAACTCGTAAAGCGAGTGGACTTGTTGCAAGCCCGGCGGGCCCAGCTCGGGGAAGCGGCGATGAAGCCGCATCACTTCGGCGCGGAGCCGGCGGACAAAGCTCCAGTCATAGACGCGATTTTCCGGCCGCCTCATTGCTTCAGCGCAGGCGGTCAGATCAATCGGTGGATTGGCGGCGAGAACGGAATCGAGCCCATCCACGGGTCGCTCGGAAGCCTCCGCCGCCAGCTTGAGGCTGAGACTGGCACCCAGCGAAAATCCAGCAAGGACTATTGGCGGTCCGGGGGTTCGATGCGCCAGCCAGGCGACTACCCGGCGCAGATCGATCACTGCGGCCGGCGTGAGTGATCTCTCGGGCCAGTCCAAACCCGGCGCCGGCCCCGCGCAGATTCATCCGCACCACACGGACGCCCAGCCCTATCAACCGCCGCGCGAAGCGGACGACATACGGCGAGCTGGCACTGCCCGCGAGGCCATGAACCACGACACATGCCGGGTCTCCCTGGCTCCATCCCTTCGGCACCGACTCCAGCACACAGAGCCGGTCGCCGTCCTCGAGCGCGACCGTGTGGGCCGAGGATTCCAGCCGTAGGTCCCCATTGGCCAGATAGCGTCCGGCGACAGTCTGGGCGTGGCTGCTCCTCAACCAGGCGGGAGGCTCGAAGGAAGGAATTGCCCATTCCGAGCGCTCCAGCAAAGCGGAAGTCCCACAAACGGCCCTGGTCATGGATGCGTGATCTCTGTGGTGAGGCGCGGTGATCGCGAACAGGAGGTGCATTATATCAATTCGGGCGCGAGTTTGAAAATCGGCAGGGTCGCACGGATGGGAGAGTCTCAGAGAATCGCTCGAAATCCAGGACGGAGTTTGGCGCGAGCCAACAGCTCACTTGCTCAGGGCATGATCCGCCTGATCTCGAGGAGCACAAATGGATTCCAAGGTAAAACTGCACTAAACCAGCCGCAGGTTGCAGTCAAGGTGGCGCCCCGCCGATAATTGATCGGCACAGCTATTGCCTGCACGAGTCTGGAGTTCGTCAAGACTAGATCGCGGTCCAGTGCGTAGTGCGCGACTGGGCCATCAACTTAATGCCAGAAGTGATCGGCCGCACTCTCGCGGTTCTCGCTGTCGCAAATGGGCTTGTGAAGATACGATATCTCACGATTACTCATCGACCCATCAACGGTACTCAATCACACAAACCCTTCAGTGTAGAGATAAGTGTACAATGGCTGATATTGTGATCATCAATCCGCGCTTTGAGCCGTCCTACTGGGGGATGGACCACGCGTTGCCGTTCATGAGCAAGTCGGGGAACCTACCGGTGGCCTGCTTGCCCCTGCTGGCCGCCCTCACGCCTGCGGAACATACGGTCACGCTGATGGATGAGATGATCGAGCCGATCGACTGGAACCGCTGTGCGCGGGCGGACATTGTGGGTGTGACCGGGTTGAGTGTGCAGCGGTTCCGAATGACCGAGATCGTTACCGAGCTGAAGCACCGCGGCTGCTTCGTCGTGGTGGGTGGCGCGTGGGTGACTGTGCAGGAAGATTATTTCGAGGGCTTGGCGGATGTCGTCTTTGTTGGCGAGGCCGAGCAGACCTGGCCCCAGTTTCTTGGTGAATGGGCGCAGGGCCTGCACCAGCTTCGCTATGAGCAGTCAGAAAAGACGGACATGACAAAGGTCCCCACGCCGCGGTTTGATCTGCTGAAAATGAGACGATACGCTTTCGGCAGCCTGCAATTCTCGCGCGGTTGCCCGTTTCAGTGCGAGTTTTGCGATATCATCGTGACCTTCGGCCGGCGACCCCGGATCAAGACGGCCGCCCAAGTGCTTGCCGAGCTCGATGCGATGTGGAAAACGGGGTTGCGAATCGCCTTCGTGGTGGACGACAACCTCATCGGCAACAAGAAGGCGATCAAGCAAATTCTCCGCGCAGTGATCGGCTGGCAGCAGCGCAACGGTTATCCGATGAGCCTCTTCACAGAAGCGTCGATCGACCTGGCCGACGACAAGGAACTGCTGGACTTGATGGTGGAAGCAAACTTCATCGCCACCTTCGTGGGCATCGAAAGTCCCAGCGAGGACGCGTTGCGTGAGACCAAGAAATTCCAGAATGTCCGCGGCGGAGGGACTTTGCTGGAGAAAGTGCACCGCATTCAAGATGCCGGCATGGAAGTCTGGTGCGGTATGATCATGGGGTTCGACAGCGATGATTCGGGGATCTTCGATCGCCAAATCGAGTTCATCCAGAATAGCCGGATCGCGTTTTCCATGAGTGGGATGCTCAGCGCGATCCCCAAAACTCCCCTGTACGACCGGCTGGCAAGCGAGGGACGACTCGATCTTGCCGACCGTCCGGAATTTGGCACCAACGTGATCCCACTGCAGATAGGGCGCGAGGAGTTGCTGGAAGGCTACCTGCGCGTGCTCAAGGAACTCTATGATCCCGAGGCGTTCTTCGCCCGAACCGACGCGCTCTTTCTGGATCCCCGTTTCGAAATCGGTATTACCAGTAAGCGCCGCTGGTGGAGGATCTCGCCGCGCTGGCTGCGGTCAGAAGTCCTGTCCGCGATCGAAGGCCTGGGACTTTTTGCCCGCCTCGTCAGCCACGTCCCGGATCGCGCACTGCGGAAAGAGTACCGCAATCGGCTCTGGGGGTTCCTCAAGGTTCACCACAGACCAGGACTTCTACTTGCCTACGTAATTCATCTCGTCATGCACTATCATGTATCGAAGCTGACCAAAGATATGTCCACACGCGAATCACAACTCGTCAACTCGTTCTGAAAATCCTCGCACCGAGCACCGGTGTCAAGAGACGCGCGGTTATTCATAAGCAAGAAATCATTCAAACCCAAGGCCCAACGGCAGCTTTCAATCGAAGCCTGAGGCCGCACGATACCAGATCGTGTACAGATCAAGCAAACACAGGTTCTTTTTTCTCTTTTCCGCTTTTTCCGTGGTGTTACCGCCACCCAGGGCGTACACTTACCGCCCTGAGGTTCCGGTCGCCAGGCCTTTCATCGTGAGAGTTGTCTCGAGCAGCTCTCTTGCTCGGGAAATTCTTAACTCAAGCGATAGCCTGCGAAGTTGCTGTCCTATACTCGTGGACGAGACCCTGGCACGAAGACCAGCGATGCGGCCGCGCGCTTTGACGCGACTCCAGCGTACTAATCCCGCCCAGCCTAAGCGCCCGATGTCGTGTACGCATAATTTCGGATAACGCGGGAGCTTGGTTGGTGCTCAACCGACGACACCATCCTCTGCCTCACAGACACACCTTCGACTTGAGAAAAGGTTGATCATGACGACGACCATCACAGCTCGACCGGCCTCCTTGCATGTGGCGTGGCCATCGGTAATCTGGATTGGAGGCATGCATGTTGGTGCCTTGCTTATGTTCGTACCAGCCTATTTTTCCTGGTCTGGTTTGGCGATATGCTTGTTCTTGCACTGGCTAACGGGTGGCATTGGCATCTGTATGACGTATCACCGACTCCTCACGCACCGTAGCTTCACTTTGTGGCCGAAATGGTTGGAATATCCTCTGACTATCCTGGGCACAATGGCTTCGGAGGGTGGCGAGATCGGCTGGGTGGCCGACCACCGCCGCCATCACGCTCACTCGGACGACGAGAACGACACTCATACTCCCGCGCAGGGTTTTTTCTGGGCACATATGGTCTGGTGGATGCTGGTTGACGACACGTCGAAGCATACAGTCGATTATTACAAGAAATGGGCGCCCGATCTCTACAAAGACCCGGTTCACCGCTGGATCGACAGCTATCACATCATCTTCCCGATCGCACTATTAGGACTGCTTTACTACTTGGGCGGGATGAGCTGGTTGGTGTGGGGCGGTTTCTTTCGCACGATCTTCGTGCTGCACACTACCTGGCTGGTGAATTCCGCGAGTCATATCTGGGGTTACCGCTCGCACCCCACGCGCGACAGGTCCACGAATCTCTGGTGGGTCGCCCTCTTCACCTACGGCGAGGGCTGGCACAACAATCACCACGCTTTCCAGACCTCCGCACGGCACGGCCTGAATTGGTGGGAGGTTGACCCCACCTATCTGACGATCAGGCTCTTGTCGCTGGTCGGTCTGGCGGGCAATATCAAGCTGCCGAGAATATCCAGGACAACCGACGGTATTTTGCCTGTTTCAGAGAGCGTCGGGACTCACGAAGAACCGGTCGATGATCCAACCCGGTTCGTTCCCAGCGGAGCCTGAAGTTTGAGCCGCCGTCATACTGCACTGGCCGGATCCTGGGACAACAGGGTTCGCATCGAATCGTATTCGCAACGCAATTGATGCTTCTACCTCTATTCACTCGGCGATCTCGCGCCGGTTCACCCGATGAATCTGCGGGCTAGCACTGGCTCTTGCCTTCGGCGACGCTAACGACGAAGATGAGAGTTCAGGATGCGGCCCTAGCTCAACGGCAGAGCAGGGGACTCATCAGGATCAAAGGTGGCACTGAAGGGCGACCTTCAGATGCGAACCGGGTGAATTGCGGGAAACCTAAACTCTGGGCCGCTGATCGCAACCGTGTGGATGAATTGCCGAATTCAATCTCCGGACGAGAACGACGAGGCGGCTGCCTGGGCAAGGCAATCCGCAGCCTAGCCTGGTCGGGCAATGGTGGCCAGGAAGGTTCAGAGACTAGCGGGGTGAGCCCCAACAATAATCCCCGCCCAAGAGCACCGGCCTCCGCGTTTGTGTTCGAGCTTGACTGGAGTCGATTTCGATTTCAAACCGGCCCGGGACCGAGCCGCGGAGGATGAGATAGTCCAAGCCTCGTGGAAACGCGAGGGCCCTTGAATCCCTTGGTTGCAGGTTCGAATCCTGCGGGCCGCAAATGCCGTAGACGCCGACACGTTTACCAGAGGAAACAGACGGCGGAGTTCCGGGGACACCACACTGAATGATCCCATCGACGCTGGGCTCATCGAATGGCCGGCGGACCACCGACTGTCGCGCTTCGCCGGCGATGCCGGGACCGCCGACCGGGTGACCCTGGTGCCGTACGACGTGCTACGTTCGGCCCGGCGCGGGCGGTCGGCGATTGGTCGGGTAAGGGTTGAAGTGCCCTCTCCCCTCGCCGTTCTCTAGGTCGTGGATGACACCCTCGACCGCGGTGACGAGTCCGGGCGTGGCCACTTGCATCGCCGGTCCTTCGTGACGTATCCTTTCACGGGTGCCGTCGAGGGTGGCGGCGCGAGGCGAGGATGGAGCGCATCATGAACAACTCACGCCGCGTCTGCCGCTTTCGGCTCAGGCCCGGTCTCGACGAGCTTGAAGACAAGTGCCTGCTGTCACCGGGAACCGTCGGCAACCTGCCGATGCACGCCATCGAGGTGCACAGCTTGAAGGCCGCGCAGGCCAGGCACACCCCGACGCCCATCGCCCACCCGCATAAAGCCAAGCACACCCCGAAGCCCATCGCCCAGCCGCCCAAGGTCAAGCACACCCTGAAGCCCATCGCCCATGCCCCCAGGGCCCACCCGAAGCCTCCAAAGATCTCGCCCCCTGTCTTCGTGTATGCCCCCTCCCCGACTCCCACGCCGACTCCTACACCGACGCCGGCTCCCACACCGACGCCGGCTCCCACACCGACGCCGGCTCCCACACCGACGCCGGCTCCCACACCGACGCCGACTCCTACACCGCCGCCCTCTCCGACGCCGCAGGTCCCCGTGACCAACCAGAAGGTCGTGGCATTCGCCGAAGCCAACCTCGGTCAGAAAGTCGGCTCGGGCGAGTGCACCGACCTTGTCGACGCCGCCTATGCGGCGGCCGGCGCGGAGTCGGAGTCCCAGCTGGGACCCACCGGGCCCTCCGCGAACTATGTCTGGGGGACGCTGGTCGATACGGTGACGACCGCGAACCGTTCGCTGGCCGGGGTCCTCCCGGGCGACGTGATCCAATTCCTAGACGTGACGCTCGTCCACACGACGACGAACCCGGACGGCTCCTGGTACACCACGACGAAGACGGCGGAGCACCACACGGCCATCGTCGAATCGGTCTCGGGATCGACCATCGACGTGCTAGAGCAGAACGTCGGCTCCGCAAATACACCCGACTCCGTCCGCTATACCGTGCAGCACGGGACCTACGACCTGAGCGACCTGCAGAGCGGGACGATGTGGATCTACCAGCCGATCAGCCTCACCTAACGGGTCAGGAAGCCCTGGAGCGTGATGCCCCCTCCCCGCGTTCTCCGAAGATGCATCGACCCGCCCATAATAACTGGAACCGGTCGAGACTCAAGTCGCTGGTCCACAGATCCACGGATGCGACGAGGGCGGCATTGTGACGGCGGTCAGGGCCGCCAGCCGGGCAGACGTGTTTTTTCATGCGCCGGTAATTATCAGATCTGCTACGATGGTACCGCGAAACACTACCGTATTTTTTGCTGGTATGAGTGGTTTTGCGAACCCGTGGCACTTGGCTACAATTCCCGGCGACAAAAGGATTTCGACGGCTTGTTATGGGTCCGGAAAACGTGCCCTTGAATCCCTTGGTTGCTGGTTCGAATCCTGCGGGCCGCAAATGCCGTAAACGCCGACACGATTGCCAGAGGGAAGAGGTGGGACAGCCGACTGGTAGGTATGCCCATGGTTGATCTCGACCCGATCCCCTTTGCCGACGAAGCAACGATCACCCAGCGTGGCAAGACCATCGCAACGGTGCCCGGGCGATCGGCGCAAGCGCGGATGCAGCAACGCCCGGACGGCGGACCGCGATGGCCCCTGCTGGCGTTCGTGTTGCTCACTGCTTTTGGAATCGCCCATGGCTTGGCGATCTGGAGGGGAATAGGAGGGGCTCGAGGGTCTGACCAATGGTTGGCCGCCCTGGCGCAACGACCATCCCCTGTATTATCATAGTGCTCTTGTCACGCGAACATTTCTCCAGCAATCGGCGACGACAGCCGGGTACGACCCCGCGTTCATGGCGGGGTATGCCAAGAGCGTGGTCTTTCCCGCGTCATCGACACTTCCCGAACTGGTCGTCTGGGCCTTTGGCGGTGATCGTCCGGAACTGGCTTACAAGCTCTATGTCCTGGTCTCGGCCATCGCCCCGCCATGGCTGGTAGCCCTTGCGGCTGCAAGCTGGCGGCTTCGACTCCGAGGAGCGGCGCTGGCTGTCTTGCTCTTCCTGCTTTACGTTTGGACCGATTTCCCGATCAACTATGCAGCCTTTGGAATGCTACCTTACCTTCTGGCCATCCCCCTGGGACTGCTCGCCACCGGACTCTTCAACGAATACTTGATTCAAGGTGGAATCGTCAGATGGGTGATGTCCACCTTGATCATGAGCTTCGCCGTTATGGTTCACTTCACCGCCGCAATGGTTGTGGCTCCCGCGGCCTTCTTCGCTTATCTAGCCGCCTCGACGGCGAAGGACCCGAACGCCGGGGGGCTCTGACTCTGGAAGCTGGCCGGGCAGACGAGTTCCAGGGACGGCATCCTCGAGGTATCCCGCGGCGTTTCACCGTCGCGCGGCAAATCGGTGTCTGGCTAGTCCCACTTTTCGTGCTGGCGGTCAACGTCTTCTGGTGGTTGCCGGGGCTGTGGTTGGCATCCACCAAAGGAACCAGCGATTTTGCGTTTGCCCATTCCTCGGAAGGAGTCTTTCGCCGCTTGCTACAGATTCTTACCTTCGAGGCGGAGATTCAGTCCGTGCTGTTCGCATTCGGCTTGCCGGGACTGGTGCTTCTCGTCCGACAAAGCCGGATCCGGGGAACCGCCCTTGCCGGGTTCTTCGCCGCCGGAGCCTTTTGGGGATATCTGGCCGGTGGTTTCAAGCTTTTTGATTTTCTCCAGCCGGGCCGGCACACCTACGCATGCTATACCGCACTCGCTCTCGCGGGTGGCGCGGGGCTGGACGCCTTCTTGTTGCGGCTGCGGGGAAGCCGCGCAGGTTCCAGCCGGCTCGACCGCTGGGCGATGGCGGCCGCGCTCTTGATCGGCCTGCGCGTGCTGGGTCCTCCACTCTTCGAGTCTCTTCGGCAGCGGCTTTGGGTCGGAGAGCCGTTCTTGTCAAGTCGTCCCTCGCCGCGCTTGCTGTGGGTCATCGATAGGGTGAGGGCGCAGCCTGAATAGGGGTGACCGCTTGCTTTACGAAGAGGGGGGAAAGAGCCTACCAGGAATTACCGACCCGTTCCAACGTGGTCGCTTCAGCGGACTACTTCCCGAACGTACAGGTATAGAGCTCATCGGAGGCCCCTATCTTCATGCTGCCCTGAAGACCAATTTTACTCAGTTTGGAGAGGGTGCGTTGTTTGGTAACTCCGATTGGGATCGCGACCACTTCGTGAAGTATGCTCGGCTCTATCGGCCCACTGCGATTCTTTGCTGGAGCCCGCGTGCCCGGCGATTTTGTCGAGCGAACCAAGATCTTGTCACAATCCTCGAAGACGACGGCGTGGTCTTGATTGGCAAGGTTCAAGGCTTCGAGGGTGATACGATCGTCGGAGCGGCCCACGTGGCGGCCGAAACGGGGCTCTTGCACGTACGGGCGATGTCCCCCGGGGTTGACGGATCGATTGTCTTGCGGTATCACTCCGTCCCAGGTCTGCGGGCCCGACCGCCCATCCCACTCGTTCCGCGATTTGAGGAAGGGGATCCCGTTCCATTCATCGGCTTACGACCGCCCCCAGGCACCCTGGAGGTGGATCTGGAAATGGTCGCCCCGTTCTGATTCGTTGAGCGATGAATCGGGCACTCGAAGTGAGATCGCGGCGGCGCACGGATGAATTCACGTCCTGCGTGGCTTTCTCCAGGGAGGGAGTATGCCGTGCTAGAGATCGACTCCGCACCGCGATGTCGCGATCTCGGTCGGTTCTCGCACCATGTCTTCTGGTGTCTCTGGGCCGTGATCGTCCTGATCGCGGCGGCTTTCTACTATCCAAAGGCAGCCGACCACCGCAGCGCCTTCGTGCGCTGGAGACCCCAAGTACTCAAGTTCTGGGAGGGAACCAATATCTATGACAAGATGCTGTTTCCCAACCCTCCGATTTTGCCGATCACACTAGGCCCGCTCATGGCATTTCCCCCCGTTGCCGGCGCCATGACCTGGTTCGCCATCAAGGTCATACTCACAACGATCGCGCTCATCATGTGTCTGAACATCGTCAAGGTGAGGGACGGCCCTTTTCCCCCGTTTTTCTTGAGTTCGATCTTGCTTCTGAGTCTGCGACCGATTTTAGGCGACCTTCATCACGGCAATATCAACTTGTTGATACTCTTTCTGATTGTGGCAATGTTTCAGGCGTGGCGGCGGGGCCATGATACTCTGGCCGGGCTGTTGCTGGGGCTAGCAATTTCTTACAAGGTGACACCAGCGCTATTTATTCCGTATTTCGTTTACAAGCGATCCTGGCGGACAGTGGGATCAACGCTCCTGGGGTTGGTGCTCTTTCTGATCGTCTTGCCCGGCCTGATCGTCGGGCCCCGATTCAATTTCGATTGCCTGAGTATGTGGTGGCACCGGATGCTTACACCGTTCCTGGTCGAGGGTAACAGCAGTCCCCAGGAGATCAACCAGTCGATGGTAGGCGTGCTTACTCGTCTGCTCACAGAGATTCCTCCAGGAACGAATCGTTACGACCTACACCTCGACGTGAACCTTGTGTCCTGGCCCACGCAAGTGGTCAGCTATCTGGTCAAGTGCGTCACGCTCGCGCTGGTGGGTCTGCTTGCCTTTTTCTGCCGGACGCAAGCCCAAGATCGGCGCGACCCGCGGTACCTCGGCGAGATCGCCCTGGTCACCTTGACTATGCTCTTCGTCTCGGAACGGAGCTGGAAACACCACTTCGTCACGCTGCTGTTGCCCTACTCATTTCTTGTCTGGGATCTCTATTTCCCCGGGACGAAGTCGCGGACCAGGCTGGCAATTGTCGGCATGCTCTTGCTGTCGTTCCTGTTCATGGCGACCACCTCAACCGAGCTTGGCGGTCTGTTCGCCGGCGGTAGGGGACACGAAATCGCGCAAGGCTACGGAATGTTTCTCTGGGCCGCCGTCGTGCTGTACTTGGCGGTTGCCTGGAGGCTCCGGGCACGTGGCCGCGAGTTGACGGCGGCGCTAGTGCCCCCTGGGTCCGAACTGTCGCCCCATGTCTCCTACTGGAAGGAATTCCGGAACGAATCCGATTGAAATAAAGCTGCTCTCGGCAAGAAGAACTGGGGTGGGAGACCGCGGATGGACGAAAATAAATAGCGCGCAGCTTTGCCGGTACCGGTCCGTTCAATGAGTGAGGACAAGGCTCATTGCGGGCACCAATTACGCAAATCCCTGCATCGGCGGCGCAGTCCGAGAACTCATTTCTGTTCGATGAATCGCGTGGAGATTGGCCGACGCGTCACTTCACTCTCGGCCGAAGGCCAAGGAGGGCCCATGAATCCGTCACACAAGCAGCCGCGCATGAAGCGCGGTCGGAATCTCGCGCTCGAGTTGCTGGAGGATCGTCAGCTCTTGAGCGCGGGCGAGGGCAGCACGTTTGCGATCATGACCGGAACTGTAGCCACGGCAAAGCAGGTCTCCTCGGTGCAGTTTGCGATCAACCCCAATGACTTCACTCCTGCCCGAAATGGCAGGATTCTTTTGGGCATCGACGTCGCCGCCGATCCCACCACGTCAATCCAGCCTCAGATCGTGTCGGTGAAGAACGCCAGTGGGCGCGTCGCCGGGACCCTAATTCACTCGGTTTACACACGGGCCATCATCAAGGCCAAGAAGCTAACCGATCCAATCAGCTCGGCAGTCATGATCAGCCTTCCCGTGCCCAAGGCCGGTCAAGCTCCGGCTGACTACTCGGTGCAGGTGCGAGCTGCCAACAAAACGACCGGCGATTATCTGCTCGGATTCTATCTCCCCGGCGATGTTGCCGGCACCGGCACGGTCACCCAGGCCGACCTCCAGACCATCAAGGCAGACTTGGGCGTCGCGGCGGGCTCGTCGAATTATAGTTTCGACGCCGATGTGAACCGTGACGGCATCATCGCCCCCGCCGACCTGGGGTTCGCCACCATGAACCTGGGCGCGAGCACCAAGATCAGCCCGGTCATCAGTGTCAATCTCAACCCGGCAGACGATCCCCTCAACACTCGGGTCACCAGTGACAAGACAGTGAACTTCACTGGCACGGTCACGCCTGGCGCTACGGTTACATTCACCGAGATCAACAACAACTCACCCGGCGCGATCACCACGGCTGACGCCTCGGGAAACTACAGTATCATGGTCCCGCTCGGCAACGGATCGAATACCTTCAACGTTTCTACCGAGGACGCCTTCGGCCAGATTATCAGTGGTCAGGTAGCTCCGGTAACTTACTCTGCCAATCCGCCAGAGGTCGTCAACACTCCCCCGTCGTCGACCACCTCGACGTCCACAGCGACTCCGGCGTCGGCCTCGACTGCCACGAGCTAGGCAAGCTGAGCCCGGGGCGTCGGCTAATGCAATCGAAACTCCGGGCATTCCTGGTGGGCCAAACCGGTTCAGCCAGGCTGCCCGCTTTCGTTCTCCAGCAGCGCGCACGCCAGGGCAGCGGCGACGGCATCGCGTACCGCCGCATCAGTTGACTGGAAGGTCTGCCGCAAAACCTCGATTGCGGTTTCGGTACCGATCTGTCCCAGAGCCCAGGCCGCGGCAGCCTGCACAGCGGGAGCTTCATCGGGGTCAGTCAGCCTTCGGGCCAGAGCCGGAACGGCTGCCGCGACACGCCGCTCTCCCAGCACGAGTGCCGCGTTGCGAACGAGACCAACCTTCTTGGTCCGCAATCAGCGCAGTGCCTCGCAACGCGGTTCGCCACACGTTTTCGTCGCGATCCAGCCATTCGATCAGGTCGGGATTGGACCATTCCTGGCGTCCATTAAGTTCCGTCACGCAACTCACCGGCGCTTTGCGATTCCATGGACAGACGTCCTGACAAACGTCGCAGCCGAACACCCAGCCGTGAAGTTCGCCGGCGAATTCCTCACCGATCGGTCCTCTGTGCTCGATCGTCCAGTAACTGATGCAACGGCGGGCGTCGAGCTGATAGGCAGAGACAAAGGCGTTCGTGGGGCAGGCGTCCAGACAGCGGGTGCAGGTCCCGCAATGATTCGCGACATGAGGTTGGTCGGCAACCAGTTCACAGTCGACCAAGAGCGCGCCCAAGACGGTGTAGCTTCCCAGCGCCGGTTGATCAGCATCGTGTTCTTGCCGATCCAGCCCATGCCTGCAAGTTGGGCGAAGTCCCGTTCCATCAAAGGGGCCGTATCAGCGAGGACCCGGCCGTGGACCCCAGGCGATCGCAGGCGCAGCCAGGCCAATAACTCATCGAGCTTGTCCCAAAGGATCTTGTGATAATCAAGTCCGCGGGCGTACCGGGCGACCTTTCCACGGTCCGGACTGGACGACTCGGGGATTTGCTCCCCATAGACCAGGCTAACCATCACGACCGAACGCACGGCCTCGAGCAAGGCATCCGGATGCCGCCGGATTTCCAGGTGCCGCTGCATATAGCTCATCCCCGCGGCGTGACCGGCCTCGAGCCAGTCGACGAGATGCGGATGGCCCGGGGGTGAAACCGCCGGCGCGATGCCCACGCGGTCGAAACCGAGACGGAAGGCCTCGGCCTTAAGCTGCAGCGTCAAATCAATTGTGGTCAGGGGCACGGCTGACTCAGGATCGCAGTCGGGCCTCGAGTGCCCGCGAGTCCTTGACTCCCAGGTATTCGTAGATCTGCCGCGTCGCATCGGAGCGATTGAGAGTGTAGAAATGGATCCCCCGAACCTGGTTGTCCAGCAGGTCGCGGCATTGCTCGGTGGCCCAATGAACTCCTACCTTGGCCACGGCCGGAGTATCCTCGCCACAGCGATCGATGGCCCGCTGGAGCTTGCCCGGGATTCTGGCTCCCAATGCCAGTTCGGCCATCCGAACCATGTTCTCTCTTGAGGTGATTGGCATGATGCCGGCAAGGATTGGCACCTTGATACCCGCCAGCTCGCAGCGGTCACGAAAATCATAGAAGTCTGGATTGCTGAAAAAGAGCTGTGTACATATGTAATCGGCACCGGCGTCAATTTTGCTCTTGAGATATTCCATCTCCAGGAGACGGTTCGGCGTGCCAGGATGCCCCTCGGCAAACCCGGCCACGCCTATCCCGAACCCGCGCTGGTCCAGAACACGAGTCTGCGAGCGGATGAATCGTACAAGCTGCTCCGCGAACTGGAATGCATCTCGGGAGCGATCATAGTTCACCATGCTGCTGGGCGGATCTCCCCCGAGTGCGAGGATGTTTTCGATGCCCGATGACGCATAACGATCGAGGATTGCCCCCAGCTCTTCCTGGGAATGGCAAACGCACGTCAGGTGAGAAACCGCGGTAAGTTCGGTCTCGCGCTGAATCCGCACGATCAGGTCATGGGTTCTCTCCCGGGTCGACCCGCCCGCCCCATAAGTCACCGAGACGAACGAGGGCCGCAGCGCCTGCAACTGTGCGATTGACGCGAAAAGTTCGGCGGACGCCCGGTCCGTCTTGGGGGGGAAGAACTCGAAGCTGAAGGTCGTCGGATGTTCGCGGAAGATATCAAGTATATGCATGTTCGTTTTCGTCTCGCCCCAGAATCGCAACGGTTCCGGCGCCTGAGAGGAGTGGTCATCAGCATAACCCAGCCGGTTCCAAAACGGGAGTGCGAATCCTTTCAGTCAGGTCAGTCCTTGATTTCAGGCCGAAGCAGAGACTCCTATCTTGGGACAGATCTTCTCAAGGCCGCAGAGGCCGCAACGTGGCTTGCGGGCCACGCAAATCTGACGGCCGTGATGGATCAGGCGATGGCTCAAATTCACCCATTCACGTCGCGGGACCGCGGCCATCAAGTCACGCTCGATTTGCAAGGGCAGCCGATGGGTTGTTAGCCCCAGCCGCCACGCCAGCCGCTTGACGTGGGTGTCGACCACGACACCCGTGGCGATCCCAAATGCGGTTCCCAACACCACGTTGGCTGTCTTGCGGCCGACACCAGCCAGATGTGTCAGAGCTTCCACATCACGCGGAATCGCTCCCCGCGAACTCATCGACCAAGTGCTTCGCCATCGACTTGAGGTTTCTGGCCTTGGCACGAAAGAAACCCGTCGATCGGATCAGCTCTTCGAGGTCCTTCTGATCGCTGATCGCCATGCTTGCAGCATCAGGGAAACGATGAAACAAGGCCGGCGTTACCTGGTTGACTCGCGCGTCGGTGCACTGCGCCGAAAGAATCGTCGCCACGAGCAGTTGAAACGGGTTGTCGTGGACGAGAGCACAAACAACCTGTGGATAGAGACGTTTTAACCCGCGCACAACCTGCCGCGCCTGGAAGTCGGGATCGGCACTCGGTCGCTGCGCTGGAGGCATCGGTGGTTTCCTTTCCCCGGCTCAATTACTCGAACGGCGAGAGGCCGCAGAAATGTGCTTGCAAACGCTGATATTGAATCGCCTTGCCGTCAGGCCGCAGAAAACTACAATACCTTTCGTCGCCTCTCGGTCTAGAGGATCGGCCAAATAGCCGTGCACGACTCGCCAAACCGACACCGAACCGATGGGATTATTCTCTGATCGCCGATGTCATGCTCCAGGTCCGCCCCGGAGCCGCCCCGAACATATGAATTCGAGCTCGACAGTGCTGGCTTCATCAATGATGAACGAAGACCTCGATCTCCGGGATTTTGCCAATGTAACAAGGCTCTTTCCATTGCCCAACCTGGTCATGTTTCCGCATGTCGTATTGCCGCTCCACATTTTTGAGCCCCGTTATCGCCAAATGACCGAGGACGCACTGGCGGCAGACAGTCTAATGTCACTAATTCAGATTACCCCGCCCCCCCCGGGAGAACACTGGAGGGAGCCGGTTCCCCTCGAGTCGGTTGGGTGCCTGGGAAGGATCATACAGCACGACCGGCTTGCTGATGGGCGGTTCAATATCCTTCTGCTGGGTCGCAAGCGAGTGCGACTGCTGCGCGAGATCTCTACGGAAAAACTCTATCGACTCGCGGAAGTCGAGATCCTCGAGGATCAACCCGCCGCCTTACCCGAGAGTCCGGCCCGGGCTGAACTGATCGGCTTGTTTCGCCGGCTGTTCAAGAGCCAACGAAAACTCGACCCCGACCTGGACGAGCTTTTGAGCAAGCCGGTGCCGCTGGGCCTACTCGCGGACATCATCACCCATGCGCTCGATCTGCCGCCGGTCCTCAAGCAAAAACTCCTGGCGGAGAATTCCGTGGATCGGCGCGTGGACACCATCCGATCACTCCTTCTGCAAGTCTCGCAGGGCGAGGGCTTACGCAGACCTTTTCCTCCTCCATTCAGTGCGAATTAATCGTGTTCGTTTCAGCCAACGACGCGTGATCAGGCCCGTTTCATGCTCCGATTGAAGAGTTCGACCCAAGGTAATTTGCTCAATCGGAACCCGCCCTGTCCGACGAGGAAGACTCACCAGAATGTTCAGGCGCACCATCGGCGCGGGAGGGTAGCCAGACGTGGTTCTTCCGAGCGGCCTGGCCCGAGCGCGCAGGCGCCTTGGCTTTCGGACCTGCAGCCGACCCATCGGCTTGCTTGACATGGGGATCGTGATCCGGCATTGGCCCCGGTTCAGCCACTGGATCCAGCGCGTTGGCGAGTCGGGTTCGCGATGGCTCCGCCCCGTCTTGCTGACGCGCGCTGAGCGGTTGTAGAGAACCGGGCAGGGAGGCGCGCAGTTCTTGGTAAGCAGCTTCCAGCCTCGTCCGATCATCCTGGTAGGCCTGCACGCTAGTCACGAGCTGTTCATTGGTTGCCTCGAGCTGGGCGAGACGGCGGGCGTCATCCACAGCGCGTTCAGATAAGTCCTGGTTCTGCGAGCGCAAGACCAGCGTCTGATCCTTGAGATTGGCGTTTTCTGAACGCAGGGTCTGGCTCAGGCGGTGACAATCGTCGAGCTCTTGGCGAGGCGCCAGGTGACAGCCGGGAGCCGCGAGGGCTACTGCGGCAAGGATGCAAGATGCTCTCTCCGGGATACGAAGGGCACAAGCCATCCCTACCGACTCCTTTCGCACAGAATCAGCCAAGAGCGGCCCGGAACAGGACGGAACATGAAGCGAACCGGGAGGATATGACGCGACCCGTTTGCGCCGGGCAGGGCGAAAACGGGTCGTCGAAGTGGCTGATCCGGAGACTTCGCCGCATTGATAGCGGATTGGGCCTGGAAGATCAAGCCCAGCAAGCGACGTCAGCCTCCGAACATGCTGGCGATGCCACGGACCATTCCGGAAGCTACGGGAGTATCCCGGAAATCGTACAGGTTGCGCATCAGGTCGACTGCGACGAACGAGGCGAAGAGGAGGCAGGCCGTGGTGAAGCAGAGCAGTCCGACCCAGAGGCCACCCCATTCCGGCGTGGCTTCACGGGAGATGACCATGGCGGCCGGAGCACCGGAGGGCGTGCCCTCGTCGGCGGGCCAGGAGGTGGCCATTTCGCTCGACACTGCATCTTCGAAGCCATCGTCCTCGTCCTCCTCCTCGGCGAAGGCCGAGGGGGCCATGGCAGTGGCGGCGTTCTGATCGACTTCCTCTTCATCGATCGCGAAGACTTCCGACCCGCTATCACTGTCTTCCAGATCGAAATCACTGACCGCCTCAAGTTGCACGGTCTTGTCGTCGGATGAGTCTTCCTCCGACATGGGGACGTCCACCTCGAAATCGGTGTCGTCGAAGATATCCTTCTGGCCCTTCTTCACCACCGGGGGCGGGGTCGCGGCCAGCGAGGGCTTGGCCTTGCCGGGTGCCGCCTTGCCAGGCTTGGCGGCTGGCGCGGGCTTGCCCGACTTGCCGGTTTCCGGCTTATGAGTGCCGAGCTCCTCGTCGCTCAGGGGCGCGAGCTCAATCGAATCGTTATGCCCCAGGTCAAACGCTCCGGCCGTCTGGAGATTGATTCCCGAGTCGCTGGGGCGAGAGAGATTAATTCCCGAGAGGTTCGGATCGGCCGCGGTCACGTCCGAATCGCTCGGGCGCAAGGGCGTCGATTCGAACTCGTCGCTGGCGTCCAGGGCGCTGAGCTCGAAATCGCTGCCCGATTCCGGCTGTAACACATCGACGAGATCGCTTGAGGGATTGAGCTCGAAATCACTGTCCGACTCGGCGGCCGGAACCTCGGCCGAGGAACCGACCAGCGGGCTTTTGCGCACGGCCGTGTCGCTGGAACCGGAGGCGGGCGTGAGCAAGTGGTGATCAGAGGTGTCATCCTTGATCAGGGTCACGTCCGAGTCGCTGGGCTGTTTCAGGTCGGGGTCGGGCGAGGCGAGCCGGACATCGGAATCGCTTGAACCCTTGACATTGTCCGGCACAAGTCGAACGTCGGAGTCGCTGGGCTGCTTGCCGCTGGACTGCATGCCGATGATCACCGAGCTTGACCCGGTCACAGGTCCCGGGGGCACCGACAGGTCATCGAACAAGATGGCGTGCTCGGCGGACGAATCCGAGACGGGTCGCTCGCCGCTGGAGGACGTCATCGCCGAGAGATCCATCGTCTCATTCGCCAGGTCGGGCTTGGCCACACCGAGCTGAAACTCGGAGAGGTCGAGATCGTCAAGGTCCTCGCCGCCGGCGGCGGGAACCTCCAGGTCGGAAAGCCGCAGCTCAGCGTCGCTGCCCAGGCCGCGGCGGCGGGCCAGTTCGTCGATGTCAACCACCCGGAACCGCCATGAGCCGCCGTCGAGAAACGCGCGGATCTCGCGGTGCTGGGCCTTCGACTTGAGCTCCTCGGGACTCATGCCCAGGACGCGGGCGGCTTCTTCCAGTGTATAAAATTGAGCCATGAGACGTGGTCCTCGCGGTCAGAATCGGCCGCTGCCGGCCGTGGTGGAGTCGATTCAAGGGAGGCAGGAGGCCGCGAACGACAGCACGCGCCGGGCAGGCGGTCTCCAGCTTATCGCGACATCGGTTGGGCCAGAGTCCCGACCATCGACTCAATCGCGGCGGGCTCCGGCGCTTGGTTATTGTAGTGCTGCAACTTCATGTCCCATTGATACTGACGTGCGGCTTCCAGCTTCACCGAGCCATTGGGATTGGACGGATCCAGGCGGTAAATCGCGAAGGCGTGGCTCTTTGTGTCGATCAGGTAGAGCCACTGGGCCGAACCAGAAGGCGCCGTGACCATGGCCAGCGTTCCATTCGCCTCTCCGCCGGCGAGCAACCGGCCCTGCCCCTGCGGAACACGGCTTGCATCGGCGCCTCGAACCGGCGAACCCGCTTGTGAACCTCCCTCTCCACCCGCCCTTGTCTGGGCCTCCGCCAGCGGTCCGCGGGCCCCTGCCATCCAGGCGATCGCCACTCCCAGAACCACGCCGGGCAGACCGAACCGGGTAATCCCTCCGCTAATTCGAACGCGCATCGGACAATTCCTCCATGACTGAGCAAACGACCTTGATCCCCAAGGCCACCGGATAGTCTCTGAACCGAAGGCGCAACTGCTTGCGTCCCCGGAGCGCAGGCTCAAAGCCCTCTTTAGTCTTCAGTTTACCACACCAATTTCAGAAAAATGCGACGGACTGGCAATTGAGGGCAAGCAGCCGGTCGCTTGACTTGTGCCACCAGTCTAATTGTTGAATTCTAGTGGTTGTATCGCTCAACGCAAGTCCACCTCTCTGACAAGCCTGGTTCTGAGTCTGCCCTTGAGCCACGGTGAATCGTCGGACTCCGCCGTCGCTGCCGCGTGGAGTCGGTCACAACACGCACGCCCCACCCGTTCAGTCGAACATGCCACGAAATGCTACGTTGAACGTGGATCCGAGGTCCGGCTTCGCGGACTCCAATCCATACACGTTTTGCTGGAATGATCCACGTAGCTGAGCCCCGGGAGAATCGTCTTCTCGACCCTATTCAGGGCGGTTTTCACCCAGCCAGCCAACGAATCATCGCTAAGGCGTAAGGGGACACCCAAGTTCTGAAAATAAGAGTGCGGAAGGGCCAAAGAGCCCGCCAAGTTATCTTGCATCGTAGAAAAGTGGGTGGCCCCTATCAACCACGTGGGCTCGAATCCCACCCTCTCCGCTTAAAGGTAATTGAATCGGGGAGTTACATCGAATCCGTCACGTACTTACTCACTTCTGATTTTGTCAATAACGCGATTGTCAAGAATCTTGCAAAGATCAAGAAGGCGATGCGACACCGCGGCTCTCGTGATGTGTGGCACTGTGCCAACCGCGGTAGTCGGCTGCCGTTCTGGTGCCGCGCCTCGAGCGTCACGTGTGTGTCGCAAAGGTCCCGAGGGCGAAGATTCCCCGTCAAGGCCGTCGCGCCGGCAGGGGTGACGGCCAGCGAACTGAACGAGATGACGATAGCCTGGAGAGTTAAGGTGGGACAGACAGAGGCGGCGGCGGGCTCGCGTTCAAGCCCGTCGCCACCTCGGTGCGGGATCGCTTCATCCCCAGATGTCGGAGACCCGCGATGAACGGGTCTCCGACACGCCCCCTGCGTGACGCGGGCCGTAGGACACGACCCAGTTGGTGTTGTTATTCGTGACCGTGTTCCCGTTGTAGGAGTCGTTGCTGCCCGTATCAAAGATGCCCCATTTGTTGTACTCGATCGTGCAATAGTCGACCGAGTTGTTGGACGCGCCCACGGCAAAGTACACGCCGCTAGCCCCATTGCCTTCGAGGGTGTCGGACGCGATCGTGTTATTCGTCGAGCTTGCGTCAACCTGGACGCCATTGTTGCTGTTCCAGATGATCGTGCAATTGACGACCGAGTTGTTGGAAGAGCCCCGGCGAAGTCCACGCCGTTGGCCTTATTGCATTCGATGTTGTCGGACTCGATCGTGTTATTCGTCGAGTTGCGTCAACCTCGACGCCATTGTTGCCGTTGGTCGAGATCAACGAGCCGGTGATGAAGGTGTCGGACGCCCCGTTCGTGAAACACACGCCGTCAACGGTGTTCGACCAGATGGAGTCTCCTTCCACCATGTTGCCGACCGTGCCCGAGCTCGTGAGATACACGCCGTACTCATTGTACGCGATGGCGTCGTCGACGATCCCGTTGTAGCTGGCACTTCGAAGAATACGCCACGCCGCTCTCCGTGTTGGGCAGGTGGAAGATCTCGCGTCCGGATACGGATGTGCCGAGGGAGTCGTTCTCGACCGTGTTGGAAACCGCGCCCGAGCCGAGGTCGACGCCATCCACGCTGTTGCCCGAGATGATGTCACCTGCGGCGGTGCTGCTCCCGCCGATGATGTTGTCGGCCGCCCCGTTCAGGATCACCACCCCGCTGCCGTAGTTCGGCACGGCGGCTGAGCCGGCGGCATTGGTGCCGATATAGTTGCCTTCGACGACGTTGCCGGTCGTCCCCGAGTCGGTGATATACACCCCGTTGGAGCCATTGCCCGAGATCGCGTCAGCGGCGTCGGAGTTGGTCCCGGAGGTGACGGAGCTGGTCCCGCCGATGATGTTGTCGCTGGCGCCGCCGTAGATCCCCACGCCGCTTTCCGCGTTGGGCAGGGCCATGGTACCGGCGGCATTCAGGCCGATGTCATCGCCCTCGACCACGTTGCCGTCCGTCCCGCTGCCGCTGATGTCGACACCTTCCCAGTTGTTGCCCGAGATCACGTCGCCGGTCCCGGTCGTGGTGCCGCCGATGAGGTTGTCGGCCGCACCGTTCTGGATGATCACCCCGTCGTAGTTGGGCAGGCGGTACGAGCCGGTCGCGTCGGTGCCGATGAAGCTCCCTTCGACCACGTTGCCCGTGGTGCCCGGGTCGACGATGTACACGCCGTAGCTGCCGTTGTTCGAGAGGACGTCGCCGGAGACGGTATTATCCGACGCGCCGCTCGCGATGGCCACACCGCTCCATGCGTTGGCCAGTGAATCGTTCGGGAGTCGACACCGGTGCTACCAGTGGGATCGGTGCCGATCTGGGAGTCCTCAAGCAGGTTGTTCGAGGTCCCGGGGCCGGCGAACAGACGCCGTTGCCCGCTTGGCCCGAGATGACGTCGTTACCCAAGCCGTTGTTGCTGGCCCCGTTCTCAAACTCGACGCCGAAGACGCCATTGCCGTGCACGACGACCCCTGTGCTGTCCTGCACCAACCCAATATCGTCGTTGACGATGGACACGTTTGAGGCCCCGTTCACCAGCATGCCGCCGCCCGAGAAGTCGGTGATCGAGAGCCCGTGGAATGAGCTCCCCGACGCCGCCGACGCCACGTCGAGGCCGACGACGCCAGACCCGGCCTTTGAACCGTCGATCTGGATGAGGGGCTGGCTGCCGTAGCCTGGCTGGGAGGTGCCGTCGATCGTCACCGGCTGGGTGAGTGTCGGCAAGGCCGACAGCAAGTCGATCGTCTGGACCCCACTACCAGGGATATCGAAGCCGATGTAGTTGAAATCGCTGGTGGCGTTGGAGCTGATGATCGCTTGGCGCGAGCAGAGCGCCGGGATGAGGGAGACTGAGCAGCGAAATGGTAAGGCTTGAGGTCGAACGGTCGTCGGAATGGCAGAAACATGGCTCTGGAACTCTTTAGGTTTGGTGTGCTCGATCGAAGCAGTCTTAGCCGCTTCCAGACAAATTCGTATTGTAGGAATCGAAAGCTTGACCATGGTTGCTGCATGCAAGACGCGACCACGACGGAACGGGTTCGAGCGAAATTCCTCGCCCTGGCCCCGATGATGGACGAGCGGATGCGGAGACAATGGGCCGCCACCGAAGCCATGGCATTGGGTTGGGGCGGCGTCTCGACCGTCGCCCTTGCTACGGGCCTGGCAAGGAACACGATCAGTGCGGGGATGCGCGACCTGGAACATCGCCGGGCACACCCTGACGAGGTCTGTTGGCACTCGGCTCCGCAGTTCGGGCGGCGGTCGCAAGACGTTGACCGAAATCGATCCGGGATTGCGGGCGGCTCTTGATGCGTTGGTCGATCCGGCGACGCGCGGTCATCCGGAGTCGCCGTTGCGTTGGACGTGCAAGAGCACGAGCAAGTTGGCCGAGGAACTTCAACGCCAGCACCACCCCGTGTCGGATCGCACGGTCGCCACGCTCTTGAAACTCGCCGGTTACAGTTTGCAGGCCAATCGTAAGACCAAGGAAGGCTCGGGGCATCCCGATCGCAACGCCCAGTTCGAGCACATTAACGCTCAAGTGCTCAAATTTCAGAAGCGACAGCAGCCGGTCGTCTCGGTGGACACGAAAAAGAAGGAGTTGGTGGGGGAATTCAAGAACGCGGGCCAGGAATGGCAGCCGACGGGTGAGCCTGAGAAAGTCAACGTGCATGACTTCCCGGACAAGAAGCTCGGCAAGGCGATCCCTTATGGGGTCTATGACCTGGCGAGCAACGAGGGTTGGGTCAGTGTCGGGATCGACCATGACACGGCCCAGTTCGCGACCGCCAGCATCCTTCGCTGGTGGCGAGAAATGGGGGCTCGCAACGGTTTCCGAAAGCGACCGAGTTGATGATCACGGCCGACGGCGGTGGGAGCAACAGTAGCCGCAACCGCCTTTGGAAGGTGTCTCTCCAAGATCTGGCGAACGAACTGGGGCTGCGACTTCAGGTGTGTCATTTTCCGCCGGGAACGAGCAAGTGGAACAAGATCGAACATCGCCTGTTCTGTTTCATCACCAAGAATTGGCGGGGCCGCCCGTTGACGAGTTACGAAGTGATCGTGAATCTGATAGGAAACACCACGACGAAGACCGGCCTGACGGTTCGTGCCGCCCTGGATACTCAGCCTATGAGACGGGGGTCGAGGTCAGCGATGCAGCAACTCGCCCGCGTTAAAATGACCCCAGCCAAGTTTCATGGGGAGTGGAACTACACCATCCGACCCCAAGAAATAATTGCTCAAGTTATTTTTTCGCGGTTCCTAAGCACACGCATCAGTCTGTTGATCCGCCTGCGGCAGGAGCCGGCCAACGAGGGTGCCTGGAACGAGTTCGTGGCATCGGTACGGGCAGTTGATCTTGGCCTGGTGTCAGCAATGGGGATTGCAGCCGGCCGACGCCGACGACGTGAGCCAGAACGTCCTGCTGAAGTTGGCCCACCATCTGCGAAGCTTCGCGTACGATCCGAGCCGCCGCTTTCGCGGCTTCTTGCGCACGATGGCCCATAATGCCTGCAAGGACTACCTCGGCAGCAAACAGCGCACGGTGGCGGGCAGCGCCGAGATGGGAGTGTATGCCGTGCTAGGGTCGGTCCAGGCGCGAGTCGATCTCGCCGAGCGTCTGGAGGAGGCCTTCGATCTGGAACGTCTCGAGGTGGCGCAGGCGCGTGTCCGGCAACGCGTCGAGCCACACACCTTGGAAGCCTTTCGCTTGACGGCGCTCGAGGGCAAGTCCGGGGCGGAGGCTGCCACCCTGCTCCACATGCACGTCGGCACCGTCTTCAAGGCCAAGAGCAAAGTGCAGCAAATGATCCGGGAGGAAATCGAGCGCCTCGAAAAGGATGAACCGATATGGGTGACTGCCCGAGCCATTCCGAGCTCGAAGAATTCCTGACCGACCGTCTGCCGGGGGACCGCGAGAGCCGAAGTACTTGACGCATCTCGAGCGTTGTCCGGCTTGTCAACAGATCTTGGAGAGCTTGACGGCCAGTCCCGTTGTCGGCACACCGCTATCCCGGGTGGGAGGTGCCGACACCTTGCCGGCAGATGCAGACGGGAAAAGACTCTATCGCTTGCCGTCGCGCGTTGGCCAGTACACGGTGATCCGCGAGTTGGGACACGGGGGCATGGGAGTGGTCTACCTGGCGGAGCAGGCCAACCTGAAACGGCTGGTGGCTTTGAAGGTCGTCCGGCACGGCGTCAACGCGACCGCCGAGGAGGTGACCCGCTTTTGCGTCGAGGCTGAAGCCGTGGCCCGCCTGCAACACCCCAACATCGTGCAGATCCATGAAGTTGGCGGGGAAGAAGGCGTGTATTACCTGGCGCTCGAATACGTGAGCGGCGGCAGCCTCGACCGGCAACTCGCGGGTGCACCCCAGGATCCGCGGGCGGCGGCCCGACTCACCGAAAAGCTCGCCCGAGCCATTCATCATGCCCACCAGCGCGGCATCCTGCACCGCGATCTAAAGCCGGCCAACATCCTCATGAGTGGCGAGTGGCCAGAGGTCCAGTGGAGACGAGCGGACCGAGCCACTTTCCTCTCGCCCCCCGCCGCTGGCCACTTACTGGTGTGCCAAAGATCACCGATTTCGGTCTGGCCAAACGCCTGGAGCCGGGCGACGCACGCACGCAAAGCGGCCTGGTTCTGGGCACTCCCAGTTACATCGCCCCGGAACAAGCGTCGGGTAAGCCAGCTGACGTCACTCACTCCGTCGACGTCTACGGCCTGGGGGCGCTCTTGTACGAGATGCTGACGGGCCGGCCGCCCTTCAAGGGTGCAACGGCTGCTGTCCACGCTCGAGCAAGTGGCGTCCCAGGAACCTGTGGCGCCGAGCCGATTTCAGCGGCAAATTCCCCGCGATCTGGAGACCATCTGCTTGAAGTGCCTGGAAAAGCAGCCAGGCAAGCACTACGCGTCCGCCGAAGGCCATGGCGGATGACCTGCACCGTTTCCTTTCGGATCGGCCGATTGTGGCTCGGCCGATCGGCGTCTGGGGGCGGGTCTGGAAGTGGGCCAAGCGTCGGCCGGTGGAGGCTGCCCTGACGACGGCCGTGCTGGTGGTCACCGTGATGGGGCTCACAGGGATTGTCTGGCAATGGCGGAATGCGGTGGCCGAGCGTGATTCCGCCCGCCATCAGTCCTACCGGGCGAACATGGTCGCGGCGGCGGCGGCCCTGCAAGCGAACAACAGCCTGGCCGCCCGGCGGAGTCTCGAACGGCGCCCGAGGAGTATCGCCAGTGGGAGTGGCACCACTTCCACGGCCAACTAGACAAGGCTTCCCGGGTCCTCACTGGACACCAGGGGCCGGTCGCCGGAGTGGCCTTCGCCCGGACGGGGGCCGGCTTGTCTCCGTCTCTCAGGACCAAACGGTGCGTCTGTGGGACGCGACGACCGGGCGGGAGATTGCCGTTGATCGCGGACACGGCAGCCACATCGAAGCGGTGGGCTTCAGCCCGGATGGCCGCCGTCTTGCCTCCGGCGGCGAAGACGGTACCGTGCGACTGTGGGACGCTCACACCGGCGCTCCGCTCGGCGTGTGCCGGGGACATTTCGGGGCCCGTCCGGGCCCTGGCCTTCAGCCCGGATGGCAGGCGGCTTGTCTCGGCTGCCATGTCGGAGGACGATCATTGCCGGCTCTGGGATGCGGCCACGGGCAATCTCCTCGCGGAGTTGCCCGCACGGGCCACCACCCGCGGGCTCACCTTCACCCCTGACGGCACCCGCATCGTCTGCTGTTGGAACGAGGCCATCCATGTGGTGGACCCGACGCGCCGTCAAGGAGACCATGGCACCGCAGCGTCGCGAACGCAACGGTCTTTTGCTGTGCCGTGAGCCCCGATGGCCGGCGGCTCGCCACAGGATGGGATTATCCCGATAACGCGGTTCGCGTCTGGGACTTGGCCAAGGGCGAGCTTCTGGCCGTCATGACCGGGCATCGGAACCGGGTCAGCTCCGTCGCCTTCAGCCCGGACGGCACGCGAATTGCTTCGTCTTCCCAGGATCAGTCGGTGCGGGTCTGGGACGCGGCCAGCGGCAAGTCGGTCGCCGTTCTGAAAGGGCACACCAGTCATGCCGTTGAGGCCATTTTCAGTCCTGATGGCACGCACGTCGTCTCTGCCTCGTATGACGGCACCTTGCGACTGTGGAACCCGGCCGGTGGCGAACCGATCTCCGTACTGCGAGGCCATGCCAATGAGGTCCGGGCGTGCGCTATAGCCCGGACAGCACCTGGCTGGCGTCCGCCTCCTCGGACCACACCGTGCGGCTGTGAGACACGGAACTGGTGGAACGCGACGGAGCGTTGCACGGCCATGAAAGCTTCGTCTACGACGTCGCCTTCAGCCCGGACGGTGTCCACATCGGCTCGGCCGCCTGGGACCACAGCGTCCGGCTCTGGGATGTGACCACCGGCCGCCAGACGGAGTTGTTCAAAGGCACCAGCCGCCGCGACCACGGCCAGCGGCGTTCGGACGAGGACCCGGTACCTATCGATCCGGGAGCCTTCATGCTCGCGCTGGCATTCAGCCCGGACGGGAGCCAGTTGGTCACGGGCTCGCGCGACAGCAAGGTGCAGTTCTGGGATCTGAAGGCCGGGAGGTTGCGGCACACGGTGCAGCTTCCCGGTTGTGGTGCGGAATCGCTGGCGTTCAGTCCGGACGGCGAGCGCTGGCCGTGGCGCTCGGAAATACCGATCCAGGACTGGGCGGTGATTGCAGCGTGCACCTCTCGACGCCAGACGCGGTGAGACACTGGGCACCTTGATCGGCCATACCGACGGCGTCCTTGCTGTTCGCTTTGCTCCCGACGGACGGCGCTTCGTCTCCGCTGGCTTTGACAGGACCGTCCGAGTCTGGGATGCCGCCACCGGCAAAGCGCTTGCTGTCCTGACCGGCCATGGCGACACGGTTACCGCCGTCGCCTTCAGCAAGGATGGCCGTCTCCTCGCCTCGGCATCCCGCGACCGCACGATCCGGCTCTGGGATACCCACACGCTCCAGCCGCTCGATACGTTGCCGCACGGCAGCATCGTTTATGCGGTCGCCTTCAGCCCGGACGGCACGCGTCTGGCCGCCGGCTGCGAGGACAATTCGATTCGTTTGTGGGACGTGGCCACTCGCCACGAAGTGGCCGAATTGCAAGGCCGCAAGGCTTACGTCCATGCCCTCGCCTTTGCCCCGGATGGCACTCGACTGGTGTCGGCATCAGGCGACTTCACGATCCGAGTCTGGGATAGGGCAAGGCGGCCGGTCGCTTGAGTTGTGCCACCAGTCTCAATGTTGATTTTAGTGGTTGTATCGCTCCGACGCATGTCCACCTCTAGAGAGTCGTTGAGAATCCGGGCCGGGAAGCGCATGCTGACATCACAGTAGTTCTTATCGATGCCAGCATTTTGTGGCCAGGACTTTGCCATGTCAGCGTCGCAGGAACATATCACTGAAGATACCCCCATGGGAGCGAACATCGTACCTGGAAAGGGGGTGACCTTCCGGGTCTGGGCACCCAGCGCGCTGGCGGTCTTTGTCAGCGGAGACTGGAGCGGCTGGACGCAAAATGCGTCGTGTCAGCTCGTCAATAATGGCCAGGGTTATTGGACGGGGTTCATTCCGGGTCGTCGAGGATGGAGCCCAGTACAAGTTTTACATCAAAGGGATCGGCTCGACGGGGTACAAGCGCGATCCCTACGCCCGCGAGCTAACGCTCAACCCGCCGTTCCCCCGAAGCAACTGCCTGGTCCGCAGACCTGATAGCTACCCCTGGCATGATCAGGGGTTTCAGATGCCGGCGTTCAACGACCTGATCATCTATCAATTCCACATAGGCACGTATTACGGAACCGACGCCCAGGGTAACGACGACCGTCAGCGCCGCATGTGCACATTCCTCGACGTGATCGACCGGCTCGAGTACCTGGTCGACCTGGGGGTCAGCGCCGATTGAGCCACTGCCGGTGGTCGAGTTCCCCACCGAGACCAGCATGGGATACAACGGGCTGGACTATTTCTCGCCCGAGATGGCGTACACGATCTCCCCCGGGCCTGGGCTGCACCGCTATTTCAATCGAATCAACCGGCTCCTCCAGGCGCACGGCCATGAGCCTCTCATGCCGGGGACACTCGACACTCAGGTCAACCAATTGAAAGCTCTGGTCGACGTCTTTCATGTCTACGGGATCGCAGTTTTGCTTGACGTCGTTTACAACCACGCCGGGGGAGGCTTCGATGACTCCAGCATCTATTTCTTCGACCGCCAGCCGACGGGTGACAATAACCGCAGCCTGTTCTTCACCGATCAAGGGTATGTCGGCGGCCTGGTATTCGCCTACTGGAATGCCGGCGTCAGAGAGTTCCTGATCAATAACGCATGTTTTTACTTAAGCGAGAACCACGTTGACGGCTTTCGTTACGACGAGGTGACAGTGATCGACGAGCATGGCGGCTGGGGCTTCTGCCAGAACCTCACGGACACGGTCCATTTCTTGAAGGATCGGAGTATTCACATCGCCGAGTACTGGATGAACGATCAATCCTGGGTGATCCGGCCGACATCGGCCGGTGGGGCGGGGTTCGATGGGGTATGGTCGCCGCGGCTCAGGGATGGGGTGCGCGGGGCGATCGCTCAGGCCGCCGGCGGGGCCGCAGCGTTTGTCTCTCTCGACGCGGTTCGCGACGGACTCTACCCCCCCGCGGGTTTCCCCGCAGCCTGGCGCTCGGTCCAATGCGTGGAGAATCACGACATCGTCTTCGCCGGAAATGGTCCCCGGGTGACCAGGCTCAGCGACTCAAACGATAGCCGTTCCTGGTACGCCCGCAGCCGTGCGCGCGTGGCGACCGGCCTGCTCCTGACCGCCCCTGGAATCCCCCTCATTTTCATGGGCCAGGAGTTCCTCGAGGACAAGCAATGGAGCGACAGTGACAAGAACCTGCTGATTTACTGGGACGGACTGAACACCCAGAAAATCATGCAGGATTTCTTACGCTTCACACGCGAATTGATCGGCTTGCGGAATCATCAGCCCGCGCTGCGGGGCGAAGCCCTCAACGTGTTCCACGTGCACGACGGCAACCGGGTGATCGCCTTCCAGCGCCTGGGTTGTAGGCGCGGGGCGTGACGTCGTTGTGGCGGCCAGCCTCAACGAAACGACCTACTGGTCGTATGCCCTCGGCTTTCCCGGTCCCGGCCTCTGGCTGGAAGTGTTCAACAGCGACGTCTACGACAACTGGGTCAACCCCATCGCCGCTGGTAACGGATCGGGCGTGAACGCCGACGGCCCCCCGATGCACGGCCTGCCCTGCTCGGCGACCGTCGTCATCCCGGCCAATGGCTTCGTGGTCTTCGCCCGCGATCGGGGACCAGAGCCTGTCTGAGCGGGTAGAACCCCACGGCACTCCAACCGCCGCTGTTGGTGACTTGCTCAAGGCGGCGGGGGGAAGTTTCCAAAATCGAGCAGGAATCTGCCGGGCAAGAGGACCGGACCCGGGCCGTACAAAACCGGGCCGGTTCCCGTCACGCCGCGATCGGCCCTCGTGCTGGAAACTATTGTGTAAGTCAAATTACCCGAGGCGAAAGAAAAGGAGCCATTGGACACGGTTACCGCCCCTTTGAGACTGGCCGTGATCGTCCCGTGCGCGCTTAAGATCGTCACGGTTCCTTGAACCGGCCTGTTCGCGACACGCTTATTCGGGATCACGAGAAAGCCGGTCAACGAAACCGTACCCAGGGGGGAGATCGTTGCATCGGTCGCTCGCCACAGGTGCACGATTCCGCGGGTCGTTTCGTGTCCGAGGGCAAACCCGTAGAGCTTCAAGCCTTGCGATTGCGTTATCGCGGGTGAGGTAGGGGCGGCAACGGCCGGGCCCGAAAGGCTGGGCATGAACCGCTCTTCCAGGGGGTCCGGTGAGGACGGGATGAAGGCATATCGCCGCATGAGGTGTTTCCACGTTGCTCTTGATTGCCCCTCGAAGCTCAGAGATTCATACTAGGTGCGATTCCCTTGGATGTCTACAAAAGAGGTGATAAGTCCCCTTCACCCCGGCCTCCGCCGTCGGCTTGCGCTGGCCGTCGCTGACCTTGATTGTCAAGACCAATCCGCAAATTCGCGCGCGTTGGCCGAGCAGGCTTGCGTTTTTCCTTGGGCCGCGCAATCAGATCCCCTGGGCACCGAGAGCATGATCATCGCGCGGCGAGAATCCTTTAGTGCTTTCGGCAAAGGGGGATATGATGATTTCGAGTGTCAAGTACCGGCTGTCAATTCCCGTCCGCCGGATCTTTGGCGGTGATGAGACGATCAGCCTTCATCATGGCCATGCGAATAGATCGCCGCGTCGGCATGGTCCCTCGTGTGAAGCGCTCGAGGGGCGGGTGGTCCTGTCGAGCTGGGGCGGTGGTAATGACTTTCTGGGAAGCCTTGCCAGGGTCGGAGTTGTCACCGGTGGCGACTTCGGTGGGGCAGTCCGACCTCAGATCATGCCGTGGGGCAGCCAGAATACCCAAATCGAACAGCTCAATACCGATCTCCAGAAGCTGCAGACGGAGCTTCAGAGCCTGGCAGCCAAGTCCGGCGTCACAGTTGTCGACATTACCAACCTGACAACGGACAGCCAAAGCATTGCGGGCGCCGGGTTCTGGATCAATCCTCAGAACTTGCAGAAGTCCGTGAGCGAGCTGGTCACTGCCGTGGCTAGCGGTGCTGCCACGACTCAAGCAAAGACCGACTTCACTGCACTGTTCACCGGGTCAAACGTCGCCCAGTCAACGATCGACAAGACGTTTAACGACCTGATTCAGACGATCCAGGATTCCAAGATCACTGCGGCCGACCTCTCGGCCGTCGCCGCTGACCAGGCTACCGTTCAAAGTGATCTGAACAGCTTGCCCGGTGGAAGTCGCGGGTTTGCCGGAACTGAGTCTATGCTCGGGGGAACCGCGTCCCTCAATAGCAACCTGGCAACGAGCCTCTCCAGTGCGGGGATCGCCACCCTTCCTGCGCAGGCCGGTGCCCAGGGCACCTTTGCGCCGTGGGCCTCCAGTCAGAACACATTACTTACACAGCTCAATACCGATACTCAGAAGCTGCAAACTGAACGACAGACTCTGGCGGCCAAGTCGGGCGTCACGGTATCAGATCTGACCAACATGGTCACTGATAGCCAGACAATTGCGGGAGCAGGGTTGAGGCTCGATCCTCAAAGCCTCGAAAAGGTGATCAACGAGCTGGTCACGGCTGTTGCCACTGGCACCGACACGACTCAGGCCAAGACCGACTTTAGTGCGCTCTTCAGCGGGCCGAACGTGGCGCAGACCTCGATCGACAAGACGTTCAACGACCTGGTTCAGACGATTCAGGATTCCAAGATCACGGCTGCCGACTTGACGACCCTTTCGGCCGATCAGGCAGCGATCCAAACTGATCGAACCAATCTCCACAACGGTTCGGGAACCTCGGTCACCAGTTCTAGCGGCACCGCGGGCAGCGGCACCAGCGGAAGCAGCGGCATCGGCGGGGGTAGCAGCACCACCAGCAGCACGGCGGGCACCGTCACCCACTTCTCTCGATTGCGAGGGTTCCGCGGATTCACCCGGCTAAGGAGGCGCTAATCTGCGGCAAGGGCCAAGGGTTCGCCCTTCCTTACGCAATCCGCAAAACCTGGTTCCTGCTTCAGGCGAGGATCGTGTGGGGCACAAGGTAATCGCGTCGGCGTCTCACGATGCGCGACGCGATGTGCCTCCGCGCGCGACGGGCGATGCTCGGCAGAGGTGACCCGACAGTTTCCCGCCCAACCGGCCTGCCAGCGGGGTGAACAACAAAGTCCGATCCGAATGAAATTCTCGGCAGTACCGCTCCCAACAACTGGGCACACCCACCCCTCGACACAGTCACCTTCGCCTGCCTTTCGCGCTCATCAGCCTTCCGCCGCGTCTCATTTTGGTGTTTCTTAGAATTGTTTACTTCCATTCAAGGTACCGCCTTTGTTACTCTATTATTAAACAATTTGGCGACCACGCCCGAAGACACTCTTTGCTCTGCATCGCAACGAACCGGAATCGGCCAGCCTGGGGGCTCCCGGTTCCACTCTCCCGCCGGCTCTGGCCGATTGGGATGAGAGGAGTCGTTCATGGATCATCGCGGGACAGAACGCCGTGGCGGCTGCCGGGTCTTGATCGTCGTGCTGGTCTGCGTTTCCATGCTGAGTTCGAGCTTTGGACGGGCCGGCGAAGATGCGGAAGCTAGGGCCTTAATCAGCCGCCCGCATCCGTCACCATCGGCCCGGAAAGTCCTCTGCTTCGCGGTAGGCACTCCACCCGCCAGTTGATCGCGACCGGCCGTTATGCCGACGGGTCGGTTCGCGACCTGACCCGCCTGCTTTCCTGGACAAGCCTTGACCCTGCCGTGGCGACGGTCTCGGATCGAGGCCAGGTTTTCCCCAGGGGCAATGGATCAACCACCATCGTGGCTCGCCGAGGGTCGAGCGAATCAAGCGCAATCGTCACCGTCCAGCAGATGGACCAGCCTGACCCGGTAAGCTTCCGCCACGACGTGATTCCCTCGTTCAGCCAGGCAGGGTGCAACACGGGTGCCTGCCACGGTACTCCGACGGGCAAAGGGGGATTTCGACTCAGTCTGAGGGGCTACCTGCCGGACCAGGATTTTCTGACCCTCACTCGCGAGGCGGGTGGCCGCCGCATCAATATCATGGTCGCCGAGAGTAGCCTGCTACTGGCCAAGCCGCTGGGAGAGGTCGCCCACGAAGGCGGGATGCGGCTCTTCCGCGGTTCCAAGAGCTATGAGTATCTGCGCGACTGGATCAAGGAGGGCGGTCGGGACGATCCCGCGGCACCCGTGCCGATCAAGCTCGAGATCGTGCCCGAGGCGCGCGTGCTCAACGCACCGGCAAAACACCAGCAGTTGGTGGTCTTGCTTCATCTGGCAGACGGGTCGATCCGCGACGTTACCTCGATTTGCTATTACGACTCTTCCAGTCCGGAGATCGCCGAGGTTGATCCCTCCGCCTACGTTCGATTCAAGAGTCGGGGCGAGGTTGCGGTGATTGCTCACTACCTGAACCTGGTCGCCACTATCAGGCTCACGCATCTGGTCGAAGTGCCGGGATTCAGACCCGCTCAGGTTCCGCGGGATAACGTCGTCGACAACGCGGTCTATAGCAAGCTCAACCACATGCGGATCAGCCCGTCGGGGCCTTGCACCGACCAGGAATTCGTGCGGCGAGTCTACCTCGACACGATCGGAATCTTGCCGACGCCACTGGAGGTCGACGAGTTCGTAACCTCTGGCCGGCGCGATCGCCGCGACCAGTTGATCGATCGGCTTCTGGTCCGGACCGAGTTCTATGACTTCTGGGCGCTCAAGTTTGCCGACGTCCTGCGGTCCAATGGACGCCTGATCCAGCCCAAGGGCGCCTACGTATTCCATCGCTGGATTCACACGGCACTCGAGCAGAACATGCCGATGGATCGGTTCGTCCGCACTCTCTTGACCACCGACGGCTCGACCTATTCGAACCCCGCCACCAACTACTACCGGATCAGCCGCGATCCGGAGAGTTCCGTCGAGACGACCGCCCAGCTCTTTCTGGGAGTGCGAATCCAGTGTGCGAAATGCCACAACCATCCCTTCGAGCGCTGGACCCAGGATGATTATTACGGCTTTGCCGCCTTCTTCTCCCAGGTGAAGCACAAGAAGGGGAATCAGCCTGGGGAGGAAGTCATCTATTCGAACCATGCCGGCGACGTCCGGCAGCCGCGCAGCGGCCAGGTGATGAAGCCCAAGGCACTTGGCGGTCCGGTACTCGACGACGCCACCTCGGACCGGCGGGTCCGGCTGGCTTCGTGGCTTACGAGCCAGGACAACCCGTTCTTCGCACGGAGCCTGGTCAATCGCGTCTGGTTCCACCTGCTGGGACGCGGGATCGTCGAGCCCGTGGACGACTTTCGCGACTCCAACCCGCCCTCGAACGACGCCCTGCTTGACGGTCTGACCACCGCATTCGTCGCGGATGGATACAACCTCAAGGGATTGATCCGGACGATCCTGCGGAGCCGAACCTACCAGCTCTCGTCGCACACCAGCGAACTGAACGCCGACGACAACTTGTACTTCTCGCACGCCTTGACGAAGCTCTTGCCGGCCGAGGTATTGCTTGACGCCATCTCAGCGGTTACCGGCACAACCACGGCATTCGAGGGCCTTCCCCGCGGGGCGCGTGCCACGCAGATGCCCGACGGCAAGATGGACAACCCGTTCCTCAAGACGTTCGGCCGCCCTGCTCGGGAGCTAGCCTGCGAGTGCGAGCGCGAGAGTGACTCAAACCTGTCGCAGGCCCTCCAGCTCATTGGCGGTGCGACCGTCAACGGCAAGCTGCACGACGACAACGGTCGGATCGCTCAGCTAGCCAAAAGCGGCAAGTCACTCGAGGAAATCACTCGTGAGCTCTACCTCGTTGCCCTTTCCCGCAGTCCTACTGCCGCCGAGCTCGCCGCGGCCACCAAACATCTGAAAAACGGCACCGAGCTTCGCGCCGCCATCGAAGACCTGGGTTGGGTGCTGATCAATTCCAAGGAGTTCTTGTTCAGGCATTGAGCTGTGGCTCCTCGAGTGGATAGTGCTGGTCGAACAACTGTCGAAAAGTCGAAATCGAGCCCGCGAAAACCATTTCCTTGCAGAACCGAGGGTGTGGATGTTTCCTCGTGAACTGGCTATTTGTCCGTGTCATCACTAAAGTACCGAGGTGGTTGGGCCCTGAGAGGCCGCGGAATCCGTGAAGTCCGCGCGGACGCACCAGCTTCCGCACCCCGACGATAGCAGTTGCCGAAGCGACTTTGAATCTGTAACCAATCTCGTGCAGAGCACGGGGAGACGGGGAGTTGAGCCGCCGGGTCCAGCGCGTCGCCTATCACCTGGACACGAAAGGAATCCACTCTCTGCCGCACTCGGAGGTTCGGATAATCCTCCGCGGGGCTGACGACCTGATCATGCGCGGGGGGCGGCACTTGCTGACCTTGATTCTCAAAGAAAGGGCGCGGCAATCTAGGGGATTGCCGGTTTGGTGTTTTTCTTTGCAAGGCGACGCACCATCAGGTGGACCATCGCCACATGGATCATCGCCTCCCCGGTCTCGTTCCAGAACTCGTAATGCTTACTCAGGCGGCGATAGTTCGACAGCCACGAAAACGTCCGTTCCACGACCCAGCGTTTCGGCAAGAGTTTGAATCCTTTTACGTCATCGTTTCGTTTGACGATCTCCAGGACCCACTGACAAAAGGCAGAGACCCATGCGATCAGTTTCCCCGCATAGCCTCCGTCGGCCCATACCCGTTGCATTCGCGTCCAGTCGGCGTTGATCTTGGCCTTCGTGAATACCAGTTTGGCCCCATCACGGTCCTGGATACTGGCCGAATGGACCACCACCACCCAGATCAAGCCGATCGTGTCAACCAACAAGTGCCGTTTGATCCCGTTGATTTTTTTTCCCCGCGTCGTACCCCCTTGCTCCGCTGGTACGGGTTGCCTTGACCGTCTGACTATCGATGCTGCCGGCACTGGGCTGCGGTTCCTTTCCCGCTTGTTGCCGAACCAAGCTGCGGAGCGTGCCGTGAATGTGCTCCCACAATCCGCTGCGACGCCACCTATGGAAGTAGTAGCGGACAGTGCCCTCGGGAGGGAAGTCATGAGGCAAGGCGGACCATGCACACCCCGTCGTCAGGAGATAGAAGATCGCGTCGAGGACGTCCCGGAAATCAGTCTTGCGCGGGGGCCCCGCCGGGATCGGAGGAGGCAACATCGGTTCCAAGAGAGCCCACTGGGCATCCGTCAGATCGCTGGGATAGGGCTTGCGTGGCGTGGCGTCCATGCCGAGGCTCCGAATTGAAGACGAGATCCATAGCTCTAGCTAGCCTAATCGCCGGCAATCTCTCCAGATAGACCACTTTGCCGCGCCCTTTCAAAGGGTCGCGAGCCAAGGAAGTGCTCACCCGATCCCTCGACCAGAGCCCCGCCTATGGCTTCTACAAGGAGCTGCCATCAGAGGAAGTACGTGCGCGAGTCGATTGGGTGATCCGCCACGGCTACCTGGCGATCGAATATGATTACCGGCTACCCTTGCTCATTTATACGGAGAAAGGCTGGGAGATCGAGAAGGAGACCATGGCGGACGAGTATCTCCGCCACATCAACCAGGCGCTGCAATCAAGACAGACACCGCTCGACATGAGCGACCTCAGGGACCGCAACTGCGAGGTGGCCTGGCTGTTGCTGGAGAGGATCGAGGCTAGCGGGGATCTCCGCTACCTTCCCGCTCTCGAGGCCTGGGAGCCTGTTGATTACAGGAAGGTGCGGGCGCGTATTCGGAGCGTGATACGGAGCTTGCGCGGAGAGCATGAGACGCCCAATGCGATTGCCGAGCCGCTCGCTCGATCCACACAAGAGCAAAAGAAGTCCCTCAAGCGTGAACCGGAGCCTCAAGTAGCTCGATGCGTCCGACCAATCCTCACATAAGTTGACGTCCGACGGCTCAGTTCCCCGGCCCGTGAACGATGCCGACGACGCCGTGAGGCACCGGGCGAGGTTGGCTGCCGTCTGGCGCGGAGTTCGAGAACCGGCTCGCACTCTGATCGGGGGATTGAAGTCTTCAATCCATATGCGATTTGACAGTATCAACGAGTCCGGTAGTCTCTCCCCAGGGCCGCCAGAAGCTGCTAAACATCTCTGGAAGCCGCAGATAGGCTCCGACCCAGGTCAGAGCCAGAAGAACCGACTGAAACACGTAGGACGAATGTAGTCCCATGTGCGTGCAGATAGTGCCTCCCCAGAATGCCGAGGCCAAGAGAACGCCGAGGGAAGCTGTCCACGGCAGGATCAGCATGATTGCCGTGAACAACTCGCCGTAGCCAATCAAGCGTAGCTGTTCTTCCAGGCCGGTCTTGCGCAGCATTTCGAGAACTTCCTCCGGCGGCGTGCCGGTGACCTTACCTAGGCTGGCGAAGATCATGAGCGCTGCGATCAGTACGTGCAGCACCCAGCCCCCGATCTTGATCCAGTTTCTTGAGCCGCTCATCGCGTCTGTTCCTTTCTTTAGAAGGCTTCTCGATACATCGCAGGTCTAGAGCCCGCCCGAGGACGCTCGAGGCCGGCTCTCGCAGATCTCTCATCCGCGGAGATGGACGACGACATCCTGCGGCTTGTACCGGACCTTGGGCAGCTTGACGTAGGTATCCTCTGGGTCTCGATGGCCGGCGGTGGTCAGAGAGCTCTACGGATGGCTCTGGCAACCGTAGAACAATACATAGCCGATCCGCGACGTACAATATGTCGTCTTGGTTTCGCGACTGGCCCAGCCAAGCTAAGATGATGAACCGGTCCCTCTGCAGTCAAAAGGTAATGAGGTCAGAGCGTCGTGCTAATTCCTTGCGTTTTCGAGGCCGAGACGTGAGCCATCTTTCAAACGAGCGCGTTCTTGTCGTTCCCGGTTCCGAACTGGACAGGCTGGGCCGCTTTCAGGGTTTCCACCCTGATGCCGAGCGCTACCTGTCGGCCCTGCTGGTTCCCGATCTGATGGAGTATCGGCCCAGATTCGAGGTCGAGGAGGACCCAGGCTGGAAGCAGATCATCCCCTACGTCGTCTTGCGGAGCTCAGATGCCGTGTTTTGTTACACGCGGGGCAAGTCGCAGGGCGAGGCCCGGCTGCATCGCCTGCGGTCGCTCGGGGTGGGAGGGCATGTGGCCGAGGCTGACGCCGAGGGCCGGCGCAGTATTGAAGCTTACGAGATGGCAATGCGCCGGGAGCTGGACGAGGAAGTGAAGGTCGCTGGCCCTGGTACAATGCGGCTTGTCGGCCTAATCAATGATGATTCCAGCCCCGTGGGCTCGGTCCACCTGGGCGTCGTTCACGTTTGCGATCTTGAACGACCCGAGGTGCACCCGCGCGAGGATGGACTGGCCGAACCCGAATTCATTCGAATCGCCGTTCTGCCCACTGTCAAGCAGCAGTTCGAGACCTGGTCACAAATCTGCATCGATGCGTTTCTGCTGGCTCGATAACGGCCAGGACCGTGGCGTTTTCGCCGTGATGCTGGTCGGCTGCTGACCGCTTGGCGAGACGCCCGGCTGGCGACGGTCGAGCCAGTCAATAATGACCGGGAAGACCTCCTTGGGAGCGTAACGGCTCCACGCCAGGTCGCAATGGCCATAATCAGCCACGTGGCCATTGGCCTTGCTGAAGACATACAAGGTCTTGTCGCGGCTACCCAGCGCGTTGAACGTGATCCGGGTCGAGGGGACGTCGGAGATCAGGTCGCGTGCGCCGGCGACCATCAGGGCTGGCACCGTGACTTCACCCAGCCGTGCCGAATAGTCTATTTTCTTGTCCACCGAGAGCAGGTGGCCGGTTTTCAGGTAAGGCGCAAATTGCCGCAAGGCACCGGGACCGGGATCTTCCAGCGTGTAGCCGTAAAACCGGGAGATGGTCCGCCGATCCACGTTCTCTGCCGTGTAATAGAACCTGTCGATGATGTCCATACCGGGCAGCCGAACATAGGTCAGCGGGCGTCCCATGCGCCCTGCGCTGGCAACACTGAGCAGACCGCGGATTGCCAGGTTGGCTCGCAACATATCGGTCTGGGGCGTCCTGGCTTGGATGATTGTGGACCCCATCCCTACAAAGTTGGAGATCCGCTCCGGCTCAGTGCTGAGTTCCATGAACGGAAACATCATCATTCCGCCCAGGCTATGCCCCACCCAGTTCACTCGATTCTGCCCGGTTTCACGTTGCACGTAATCGAGTATGGCTGGCACGTCGTAACGGACCACGTCGTCGACAGTCCATGACGACTCGCCCAACTCCCGCAACGGCGACTGCCGGATGATCTGGTTGACCCGATCATCGCGGCCCGGCCGGCCGTTTTCTCCAGAGCCCCGGATGTCAAAGACGTAGACCTCGTAGCCGCGTTCACAGAGCTGAGCGGGGAGATGGTTGTCAGTAATCGTCCAGAACGTGGCGTTGAGCCCTAATCCATGACACAGAATGACCGGCAGCTTACCAGGATCCGGATGAGCCGGGCGGTAATGGCGAACGCCCAGCCGCCACCCATCTGATGTGTACGTATGTCCATCAGTGCACGGACGAAGATCGGGCGAGGGGGCGTTTTGCCGCATACTGGCACACCCCGACACGCTGGCGCAAATCATGAAGGCGGCCCAGAACTCACGCCCGCTTCGGTGCATGGGGGCCGTTGAGTCCTTTCGACGAAAAACAAAGCCTCAGGCATCCTTACCTTCCGGCGAGAGCGGATTCTATTCGAGAGGTACGATTCTGGGAATGCGACCTATTTTTCCCGACGATTCGTTCAGAATGGCCTGGTCGGGGCAAATTCCGGACGACTTGAACAAGCGATGGGGCGGGTATCACAAACTAGGAAAGAGCCAACCCTGCTCAAACATTTTTTCCTCGGCATCCTGTTCCCGCTTGATACCCGATTCTCCAGACCGCAAGATCGGGAAACGTTCGACCGGACGAAAAGCATCAATATCGCGGGGCATGGTAGCGGGTGGTTGGCTCGAACCGAGGGAATTGCATCCATGTGGATTATTCTGGGCGTAGTGGCTTTGGTCGTGGTCGTCGCCTTGCTGTGGCTGGCGGGGGCATACAACGGCCTGGTGGCAATGCGGAATCGGTTCAAGGCGGCGTTCAGTCAGATCGATGTGCAGCTCAAGCGTCGGCATGACCTGATTCCCAACCTGATCGAGACGGCCAAGGGCTATCTGAGTCATGAGAAAGGGACCCTGGAAGCTGTGACCGCCGCGCAGGGCGCGGCCATCACCGCGGCGCGCACCGCCGCTTCCAATCCGGGCAACGCATCGGCCATGGCCGGTCTGGCCGCCGCCGAGTCGCAGTTAAACGGCGTGCTTGGCCGCCTCTTCGCCGTGGCCGAGGCCTATCCGGACCTCAAGGCCAACCAGAACATGATTCTCCTCCAGCAGGAGCTTGCCGCTACCGAAAACCAGATCGCCTCGGCGCGACAGATCTTCAATAACACCGTGATGAACTACAACACCACCCGCGAGACCTTCCCCACAAATTTAATCGCCGACGCGATGGGCTTCGCACCCGCCCAGCTATTCGAGCTCGAAGTGGAGAAGGAACGCCAGGTGCCGCAAGTGTCGTTCTGAGGCGAGAAACGCGTGAACTCAACCAGGCTTCATCCGAGGTCCCCCGCTGGCCTGGGCAGTCAGCGGGTCTTCCGGCCAAGCGTGCTTTGGATAGCGGCGGCGCAGGTCCTTGCGTACTTGGTGGTAGGTCGTCGTCCAAAAGCTTCTCAAGTCCGCGGTAATCTGTACGGGACGAGAATTCGGGCCGAGCAGATGGAGGAGGACCGGCACTCGCCCCCGCGCCAGCCGGGGAGTCTCGGTCCAGCCAAATAGCTCTTGCAGCCGGACTGCGAGAACCGGCGGCCGTTCAAGCTCGTAAATCAAGCGCACCTGCCGACCACTGGGCACCTGGAGACTCTGCGGGGCGCTGAGAGCAAGCTCCCGCTGCTGGGCCGAGCTGTACAGGCTCTCGAGGCAGGCAACCTTGTCGGCCTGGCGAACCTCCAGCGTGGCGGTGCGGCCCTGACAGACCTGTTCAAGCAACGCCGCGAAGTCGCTCTCGCCGATCTCTGGCCAGCCGAGCTCGGGAACGGCCCGCTTGACGAACTCATGCCGCGCCAGCCAGGTCGAGGCGGCTGGATCTTCCCGGAAAAGCAACCCCGCACGGTCCCGCAGCGCGGCGGCCAGAGCGGCGGAGGCAAGGGCAGGGTCCATTATCTGGCCGGCGTCTTCTCGAAGCAGGAGGTCCTGGTACCAGAGCCTGGTCACGCCGACGACTCGCTCGCGATCCGGGTCAAACGATGTCGTCCGCTCGCGACGCAGCAACTGGGGCACCAGCTCTTCCAGCCAGGACAGCTCGACCATGCTGGCGAGGCTCACCTGGAGCTCGAGGGTCCCTTGCCTGCGCTCTTCCCGTGGATCGAGAGCAAGGAACAACTCGCTGTCGCGAACAATGGAGTCGCGCGCCAACCGTACTCCCCGTCCGCCGACCATCACCCCGGTCTCCTCCGAGCCCCGACGCCGCACAACCCGGTCCGGATAGGCAAGGACCAGCCACTTAAGCATTGATTCGTCTTCCGACGTCTCCGCCAAATGGCCGGACTCGCCCTGAAACTTTGCGGCCAACCGAACCAGGTCATCGCGAACCCGCGCCACCTGGCGGGCAGACGCCGGATCGATTCCCCGAGCCCGCAGGCTCAATGCAAAGCGCGCCCTCTCCGCCTCGGCGAGGTGGTCGAGGCGCGTGAAGAGGTCCGAAAGGCCACGCGCGGACGTCGGCCGGCGACCGGCCGCGGCCGGTCCTCTGTCGAGGTCGCGCAACGCCATGTCTTTCTCGGCAAGCACGGCCGCCAGCGCAGCACCCTGGCGGACCGACCCCTCGCAGCCGGCGGCAATGAGGAGCCGGGCCAGCCGCGGATGAACGGGTAGCTCGAGCATCCGCCGGCCTAGCGGCGTGATTCGACTTTGGTCGGGGTCAAGTGCGCCCAGGCTCGACAGAAGGCGTCGGGCCGCATCGAGCCGCTCGGGGGCAGGCCTGTCATACCAGGCGAACTTACTAACATCCTGAATTCCCCAGGAATGGAGAGCCAGAACGGCCCCGCACAGGTCCACGCGATGCACTTCTGCAATCTCAAACGGTGCCAGCATCCGATGCTCGCGCTCAGACCATAACCGCATGCACCGCCCTGGGCCGGTCCTACCGGCGCGGCCTGTCCGCTGCGTCGCCGCCGCCTGGCTGATCCGGGTTAGGTCGAGACGATCGAACCCGCGCTGGGGGTCGTGATGGGCGATCCGGGCGAGGCCGCTATCGATCACGGTCGTGACGCCGTCGATGGTCAGCGAGGTCTCTGCGATATTGGTCGCCAAGATAATCTTCGTCTGGGGCGTGGGACGAAGTGCCCGATCCTGATCTTCAGCCGGCAGTGAGCCGTGCAACGGCAGCACTTGCGCCCCATATCCCGCGGCTAACGGCTCGATCGCCTTTTGAACGCGGCGAATCTCGGCCATCCCCGGCAGGAAGACAAGAACATGACCGGCCGCGGACCGATTCGCGAGAACATCCTGGACCAGCGGCTCGATTGCCTCTGGAGTGGCCGGACGTGTCGCCGGGTGATAGGAAACGTCGACCGGGAAAGTCCGACCCTCGACCCGCACCACCGGACAATCGTCAAGGAACTGCGCGACCGGCTGGGCATCGAGCGTCGCCGACATCACAACGATGATGAGGTCGGAGCGAACGTCCCGACGGATTTCGTGCAAGAGTGCCAGAGCAAGGTCGGAGTGCAGGCTGCGTTCGTGGAACTCGTCAAGCACCACGGCGCCGATGGTCTCGAGGAACGGATCGGCCAGCAACTGGCGGTTGAGAATCCCTTCTGTCTGAATACGCAGTCTGGTGGTCAGCGAGATCCGTCGTTCGAACCGGAACTGGTAGCCGACCTCGCCGCCCAGGCGCCAGTTCTGCTCCTCGGCGATCCTGGCCGCCGTGGTCCGCGCCGCGACCCGGCGCGGCTGGAGCACGATGACCCCTGGGTGCTCCTGCGAGAGCAGGCCCGACCGCACCAAGGCTGGCGGAACGCGGGTCGTCTTGCCCGCTCCCGGCGGCGCAACCAACACCAGCCTGCGGTGCTCGCGGAGGCTGGCGAGAATCTCGGGCAGTCTCTGATCAATCGGCAGCGAGGTCAACAGTGGTCTCTGCCGGCGCCGGCTCGTTCATCTTCCCAGAAGGGCGAGGCTCCCGCCGAGCGTGAGTAGGAGGGTCAAGAATTGCGAGTGTAGCAGTCCGATCACCTCGCGCTCAAGGCATGCGGGATTCGGCCTTGCCGCGGCGTAGATGGCGGTCGAGTTCCTCCAGCACGGCCCGGGCGATCAGCCGGTTGGCTGCGGGAGTGAAGTGGGAGTCGCGGAGGAAATTCCTGGGATCGGTTGTTGGGCAGATTGTGTGGGTGCTGACTGAAGGGATTTGCTTATCCTCGAGGGTCGACTTAACAGCCTGGTAGAGGTGATCGCGGTTGTCACGGTCGTGGAGGAGCAGGACGAGCGGCAGCTTGCCATCCTTCCGGACCTCGTCGGCGAAGGCGGCAAGGATGGCGCCAAGATCTTGATCTCGTCGGAATCCTGAATGAATCCTGAGGAATTGCGAAGCCGTCTGCGAACCCGCCCGAGCACCCGCTGGCCCCATGCCCGCCGCACCAGGCGGACCAGCGACGAGCGGTCAAGCACATTCTGGGTGAAGAGGAACGGGTCGTAGACGTCGTCGTCGTCTCGAATCTGGGCCATAAGATGGTGCCACAAGTCGGGATCGCCCAGGGCCTCACGCATCTGCCCAAGCGTCCGGACAGACGGCCAGCGTGCGTCCAAGCCTGCGGATGTCAATCGGAACCGAGGGTAGGTGTAGGGTGCCGGCCCTTCGAATCGCCAGGTCATCCCGTTGTTAGTCGCCAGTCCCACGACGCTCGATGCGAGGACCCCGAGTATCACGACGCGTGAGTTCCCGCCGCGGTCGCGCAGGTAGTAGGCGTAGGAATGGTTCGGAAGCGCCGCGGGACCCCCGAAGAGGCGGGGTGTGATCCTGGGGTCGAGCTCCGCCATGGCCCTCCCCACCTGATCGGCGAACGACATGCCATACACAGTGATCAGCATTCCGTCGCTGCGCGAGGCGCTGTTTGGCATCTTGGCGATGTCGTCGCCGTCGATCCAGCCGGCGCTCGCCGCCGGGCCGGATGTCTCGTCCGTCGGTCCGACCAGCCGCCGAATCTTTCCCTCGATGGACCGCCCGTAGTCGAAGTAGTACACAAGTCGGCCGGAAGGCCGCTTCCGCGGGTCGCTTGGATAGGGGAAGAGAATATTCACCGCCACTTCGAATACGACCAGGAAGCCGAGGACCCACGCGGAGACGGCCAGCACGTCCCACATCGGACGCCGAATCTCGTCGACATCCGACAGCTCGGCCTCAAAACTGGAAGTAGATAAATTGCGCTGGTTCATTGCTCAAGCCCATACAGAGGATGACGATCATGGTCGCGTAAAGGGCGCCACGGAGGGGGGCCGGCCAACAGCGGTAGTGCGTCCGCTCGCCCGACGCGTACTCAAGGCATTCGAAGAACAGCAGGACGGGAAGGCCGAGTATCGACGCCAGCGTCGGCTTACTGATGGTCAGGGCAAGGTTGCCGAAGTCGAGGAACAGTGTCCGGGTGAAGCTCGCGATTTGCCCGAATGAATTCGCTCGAAAGAGCAACCATCCGTAACAGGTGAAGGCGAAGAACACGCTCAACGAAACGACGAAACGGATCCAGCCGGCACGCCCCGGTCCCGACGACTCCGGATTCGAGGCGTGCTTCCCATCCCCTTGTATGGCCCGGTAGAGACAAAGGATACTGCCCTGGTAGAATCCCCAGAGGACAAAGCTCCAGGCGGCCCCATGCCAGAGCCCACCAAGAACCATTGTGATCATCAGGTTGCGGTAGGTCAGGGCCTTCCCGGCGCGATTTCCTCCCAGTGGGAAGTACAGGTAGTCCCTGAGCCATGATGATAAACTGATGTGCCAGTGCCGCCAGAATTCGCCGGGGTCGCGCGAGAAGTATGGCAGATTAAAGTTGAGCAGCAGGTCGATCCCCAGGAGCTTACCCGTCCCGCGGGCGATGTCTGTATACCCGGAGAAGTCGCAGTAGATCTGGAAGGCGAAGAGGACGGTGGCCGACACCACGTCGGCCCAAGTCGGCTGACCCGTTGAGTTGTAGATGGTGTTCACGGCGAAGGCGAGACCGTCGGCAATTGCGACCTTCTTGAACAGGCCCATCAGAATCAGGAAAAGACCCCGTGTGCTCTGGTCGAGTGTGATGCTCCGTGGGGTTGTGAGCTTGGGCATCATGTGCCCGGCTCGCTCGATCGGCCCGGCCACGAGGACCGGGAAGAACATCACGAACAGCGCGGTAGTTCTCCAGGCTGCGAACTGCCTCTGTCCGCCTGTTGTACACATCAATCGTATAACTTAGCGACTGGAAGGTGTAGAAGGAGATTCCGGCCGGCAGGACGATGTGCAGGTGGTACCTCCCTGCCTCCAGCCCGAGTCCTGACAGCAGCTGATTGGCACTGTCAACGAAGAAGTTGAAGTACTTGAAGAAGCCAAGGAAGCTGAGGTTGGCGGTGATCGTTAAGATAAGCCCTACGTGACGCCGCCGCGTCTCCGGAAGGTTCGAGAGCGGATAGTAGATCAGGTTCGCCAGGCTAACCGCCACGATCGTCCCAGCCAGCACCATCCAGCCGAAGCGGTCAGGTCTGAGAAGGCCCGAAAGTTCTCCGAGGTCGACCCTGAAAGCTTCGAGAAGGCAGCTTAGCGACCAGCCAGTCGTAGCCGAGGCGGACAGATTCACGCGGTCCCATCGAACGGTCACGAAGCAGAGGGCCGCCAGGACGAGGCAAGCCGACACGTTCAGCCGGTCGCGTAGCAGAATCCGACCAGGGCCCAGCAAGAGCCCGCAGCAAAAGTCGAGCCCGGTGGAGAGCACAACCAAGTAGAGGAACCGAACGTCCCACCAGCCGTAGAAGATGTAGCTGGCTAACAGGAGCATCCGGTTCTGTGCCGGCATGTCCAGCACGCGGTAGATCGTGTAAACGATGGCAAAAAAAATGAAGAATTCGAGGGTGTTAAAGAGCAAACCAGTCCTCCGCTTTGGTCGGCTGATCCGCAGAGCTCTGGGAACAAAAATATCCGGCGGCTCCGGATTTTTCTAATCTATTTCTCAGCAAAATCGACGATTGTTGGCACTAATTACTATTCGGATGAATCTTTGAAATCCTGGGACCAAACGCATGTTCCCGAAGGCGAGGGAACAACGACGAAGGGACCGGTCGGCTTTCCCTGGATTCGTAGTTCGCGTGGTCGGACGCCGGGGGTTCGCCGCCTATCGCCAATATAGGGATATGATTCGACATCCAGGGAAGACTTGAGCCTGTTGACGATGCCGACCCGATTCAAGTAGCATCGAAGTGGGGTGTCGCCGAGCCGTACGGCACTACTAGAGCGACACTTAAGCAACCTCGTCAACTTACTTTACTTCGCCTGCAGTTCTCGCTCATGTCTTGCGAACCAAGATTCTGCTCGTTTCCACCCAGGGTCTTAGCATAGCTCATGGAGAGTTCGACCCGAACCTGGGACGATCTGCACACTCGCGCCAAGCTGCGTCTGCTCCGGATGCATTTTGAAAGTGGAGTGGGGCACATCGGAGGCAATCTGTCATGTCTTGATCTGTTGCTGGTACTGCACCACCGCGTCCTACTTCCTGGCGATCAGTTCATCCTCTCCAAAGGCCACTCCGCGGGGGCCTACTATGTGACGCTCTGGACGCTCGGCAAACTACACGAGCCGGAATTGAGCACATTCCACAAGGATGGCACGCGGCTCAGTGGGCATCCGCCGGCAACGGGCATCGAGGAGATCCTCTTCTCAACGGGAAGTCTGGGGCACGGGATTTCGCTGGCGGCCGGGCTCGCTCTGGCCAAGCGCTTGAAAGGAGAGCCCGGCAGGGTATTCTGCCTGACCTCAGACGGTGAGTGGAATGAGGGCTCCTGCTGGGAGGCGCTGATATTCGCCAAGCAGCAAGGGCTCAAGAACCTGACACTGATGGTCGATCTGAATGGTCTGCAGGGATTTGGCGCGACGCGGGAAGTCGCAAACCTGGAGCCGCTGGCGGAAAAATTCCGTTGCTTCGGGCTGCCTACCATGGAAGTCGATGGACATGAATGCGACGAGCTGCAACGGGCGCTCTAGGTCGCAAGATGCCGGGCTCCAGGTCATCATCGCGCGGACCTGCAAGGGCCGCGGGGTCTCGTTCATGGAAGACCGGCTGGAGTGGCATTATCTGCCCATGAACGAGGCTCAGTATCGGCAAGCAGTCCAGGAAATTGAGCAAGCATGCGCAACGCGTTCTGCCGGGCATTAATTGAGGCTGCGAGCCGGCCTGATTTCGTGTTCCTGACCGGCGACCTGGGTTACAAAGCGCTCGAGCCCCTGCGCGAGGCAATGGGGTCGCGTTTCATCAACGCCGGCGTCGCCGAGCAGAACATGGTTTCGGTGGCCGCCGGGCTGGCGCGGTCGGGGTTGCGGCCCTGGGTCTACAGCATTGCTCCGTTTGTCTACGCCCGTCCGTTCGAGCAGATCCGCAACGACCTTTGCCTGCATCGGCTTCCTGTCGTCTTGGTGGGTAATGGCGGGGGCTATGGCTACGGCGTCATGGGAGCCACCCATCACGCGCTGGAAGACTATGGGACACTCCTTTGCCTGCCTCACATGCGAGCGTATGTGCCGGCCTTCGACACCGACGTTGGGGCCATGACTTGCGACCTGTTCTCGGTAGGACACCCTGCCTACCTCCGGCTGGGTCTCTCCGAGGAGCCCAAGGATGCAACCGTTCCGCCCTATGCTCCTTGGCGCAAGCTCCAGGATGGTCCTGGTTGGGTGATCGTGGTAATTGGTTCCCTGGCCGGCAGCCTCTGGGGTGCCATGCGCGACCTAGAGGGGCCCAGTCGGCCCTGCTGCTGGTTGATCAGCGAGCTTCCCATAGGGCAACTTGCCGAGGAGTTCCGCTTGGACCTCGCTCGATCCCGACGCCTTCTGGTAATCGAGGAGCATATCGCGCACGGCGGAGTGGCTGAGAGCCTGGCGACACTGCTGCTGGAGTCGGGCGAGTCTCCCGAGCGGTTCGTCTTGCGGGCTGCCCAGGGCTATCCTACAGGTCGGTTCGGCTCGCAACAGTTTCACCGGCGCGAGTGCGGCCTCGACGCCGCCTCCATCCTCGAATTTCTCGCAGCCCAGGACAGCTAACGATGCCCGAGCCCCGCACAGGGCCGCCATCCCGCGTGGCCGACAAGATCCGGCGGCTGCAGGGGCCGATCCTGGTTCTTGGCGCAAGCGGTTTCGTTGGGGCCAACCTGATGCGGACCATGATCGGCCTGCGCGGTGACGTGCACGGCACCACGACCCGGATGCCTTCGTGGCGGCTCGAAGGCTTGCCGCTACAGAACGTCATGACCGTCGACCTGTTGGTTGATTCCAACCTGGACACCTTGCTTGACTCGGTCCGTCCCCGCACGGTATTCAACTGCGTCGCCTACGGCGCCTATTCGTTCGAGACCGACAGTCAGCTCATCTACCGCACGAACTTCCAGTTCATCACCCGCCTACTTCCCCGCCTGGAAGCGCAGGCGATCGCCTGCTATGTGCACGCGGGTAGTTCTTCCGAGTACGGCGACAAGGCGGCCGGACCGCGAGAGCTTGACCCGACCGCCCCCAACAGCGACTACGCCGTGTCCAAGGTTGCCACGGCCAATCTGATCTACTATTACGGCAAACGAAAGCAGTTCCCCTGCGCGAACCTGCGCCTCTACTCGGTTTTCGGGCCCCTCGAGGACGCGTCGCGACTGATTCCCAACCTGATTCGCCACGGGCTGGAGGCCAAGTACCCTGACCTGGTAAATCCATCGGTTTCACGCGATTTCATCTATGTGGACGATGTGACAGAGTCGTTCGTCGATGCCGCGCTCAATCTGAACGCGGCCGATTACGGCGAGTCGTTCAACATCGGCACGGGGCGCAAGACCACCATCGGCGAGGTGGCCGCGATTGCCCGCAAGCTGTTCAACATCGCTGCGGAGCCATCCTTCACCATGCCCGAGCGCCAGTGGGACGTTCAGGAATGGTACGCCAATGTCGAGAAGGCGCACGGCGCCTGGGCTGGGAGCCGCGCACCACGTTCGAGGAGGGTCTCTTGCAGACCATCGCGTGGTACAAGGCACTTCCCGACAAGCCGCGTTACGAGCAGTCCTCCAAGAAATACGGACTGGACACCGTCTACAGCGTCAGCGCGATCGTCGCGTGCTACAAGGACAATCTGGCGATTCCGATCATGTACGAGCGGCTCAAGGCCACGTTCACCAGGCTGAACATCGATTTCGAGATCATCTTCGTGAACGATTGCAGTCCCGACGACAGCGAAGAGGTGATCCGAGGCATATCGCGCAATGATCGACGTGTGGTCGGGATCAGCCATTCGCGGAACTTCGGCTCCCAGTCGGCCTTTCGCAGTGGGATGGAGATCGCCACCAAGAACGCTTGCGTGCTGCTCGACGGCGACCTCCAGGATCCACCGGAACTGATCGAGAAATTTGTCGAGCTCTGGCGCCAGGGCTACGACGTGGTCTACGGACGTCGCATAAAACGCGAGGCCACACTGTTTATGCAGTTCGCCTACAAGGCGTTCTACCGCGTCTTCGATTATTTCTCGTACATCACGATCCCGCACGACGCGGGCGATTTCTCGCTCATTGAAAAGCGCGTGGTCAAGGCGATCCTGCAGTTCCCCGAACGCGACCTGTTTCTCCGTGGCGTTCGAGCCTACGCCGGTTTCAAGCAGACCGGGGTCGATTACGTCCGACCTGAGCGCATGTTCGGCCGCAGCACCAACAACCTGCTCAAGAACCTTGGCTGGGCCAAGAAAGGGATTCTCAGCTTCAGCCACACACCGCTGAACATCATGACATTTGCAGGCGTGGCCCTGCTCGGCATTTCCGGCGCCCTGGCTTTTCTGCAAATCACTGGACGGATCCTGTTCCCCTATCTGGTGCCGCCGGGCATCACGACGAGTCTCTTGCTCATCTTGTTTTTCGGTTCCCTGAACTTCTTCGGAATCAGCGTCCTGGGCGAGTACTTGGCAAAGGTCTTCGAGGAAGTTAAGCAACGCCCTCATTTCATCCGTCGCAGCGAGATCCGCGATGGCGAAGTGCGATCAGCGGTTGAAGATCGAGGAAAGGTTGGGCGATAAGAGAACTATGGCCAACGTGCTATCACGCCGCCGCAATCAACTGGAGCGCGTAGGCGATCGCTGGCGACCACCCCTGTTCCGACCCCTCAAGACGCGCACCGATCGTTGTGTTGCCGCGGTCAGGCGCTTCCTTGACTTGCAAGCAGGTTCGATCTGGACCGATCTCAGCCAACTCTTGCCGGAGAGGCGCGGGGTCGTCCTTGACGCGGGATGCGGCGCCCAGCCCTATCGATCCTTGATGAATCCCGAGGCATCCTACCAGGGGATCGATCACGCCGACGCAGGACGGCACTTTGGCTACTCCGTGTCCGACACCACCTACTACGAGGGAGATCGCTGGCCAGTCTCGGATGCATCGGTCGATGTGGTTCTGAGCACCGAGGCGCTGGAGCACGTATCCGATCCCCCGGTATACTTGAGCCAGGCATTCCGGTGCTTGAAGCCCGGCGGAACCTTGATCCTCACGGTCCCTTTCTCGGCTCGCTGGCACTTCATTCCCCACGATTATTGGCGATTCACCCCGTCGGGATTACAGCGTCTGCTCTCAGCCACGGGATTTACGGATATCGCGGTTTTTGCCCGGGGGAACGCGGTGACGGTGGCATGTTACAAGATCATGGCCTTGTCGCTTAGGCTGCTCATGCCGCAAGCCGAGTCCTTCTGGAAAAGCATCCATCTGCGGGTTCTTGGCGCCTTGACGCTTCCTATCCTGATCGTGCTGGCATTGATTGCGAATGTCTCTTTATTCTTCGATGGAGGAGATGATTGCCTTGGCTATACGGTGATCGCCTCCCGATCGGCTGCTCTCCTCCCGTCTTCGTGACTGGTGGTCTCCCAGCAGTAAACTTCCAAATGTACACATGAACTTCTTATGTCGGAAATGGTCGTCGAGGTGAAATCGTCCATGCCCGTCATCAATGGTTTACTCTCATTTCCTGTTTTTTGGGATTTTGTCCAATGTGTTCTCGGTGCGACACGATTCAAACGAGAGCTCTATCTCTCGAAACTCCGCCCACCAGGCAAGCTGCTTGACTTCGGCTGCGCCGACGGGCACATCGCCGATGCCTTTATCGAGTTCGACTACCATGGTTTGGATATCGACCCGGTCGCGATTGAAGCGGCCAAACGACGCTTCCGTGATCGGCCGAACATGCATTTCATCGCGGCGGACCTGTGCGATCGTCCTTTTCCTCCAGACGAGTTTGACGAGATTCTCTTTGCTTGCACGATCCATCACCTTGACGACGAGCGCTTGCGGCGTCTGCTCAGGGAGTTGCACTACTGCTTGAAACCCGGCGGTGTGATCCATGTTTTCGACCTGGTCAGACAAGCTGAAGACGGGTGGTCTCAGAAGCTGATGCGCCGTCTAGACCAGGGAAAACACACGCGGACTCTCCCGCAGATCGTCTCGCTGATCGAATCACTCGAACTGTTTTATCTAGGTGAGCCCAGTTTCCATACGCCTTACGGCGCCCTTCTCAGAGATTGTGACGTGGTGTACATCCCCCTGCGGAAAAAGCTGCGTGGCCAGACAATCGACTCGACCAGTTTTTCGGAAGATTGGATGGCCTTGGTGGCCGTGTAAACGAAAGCGAATCGCATCTCCCTAGTCAACGAATGCGTTGTCCTCCCGGTATCGGGGGCTTTCCGGCAGCGGTCCTGACGGCGTAAGATTCGTGCAAGGTTTACTCCTTGTCATCTCGAGAGTTCCGCGTCGCCGGCTTGGTGGGACGGGTGCGAGTAACCGTTCTGATCGGGCGGGCCGGTGGCCGATCAACCACAAGCCCGAAGGAGAATCACCGATGAGCGAACCACTGTTGCGCCGTCAGTTTCTGCAAGCGGCTTCGGCTTTCGGTCTGGGTGCGGGTCTGGCGCCCTGGGATTCCCTGAGCGCGATCACCCCCGCCACGGCCGATGAGGCAAAGGTGAGTCCAAAAATGGTGCGTTACCGCCCCGATACCGAGCCGATTGTGCGCTGGATTGAAGAGACCCCACGCGACCAGATCTTCGAAAAGGCCGTGGCTGAGCTCAAGGACGGGTTGTCCTACCGCTCACTGCTGGCCGGGCTCTTCCTGGCGGGCATTCGCAACATCAAGCCGCGTCCGGTCGGATTCAAGTTCCATGCGGTGATGGTGATCAACTCGGCCCACTTGCTGGGTCAAACTTCGGCCGTCTCCGAGCGGCTCCTTCCCATGTTCTGGGCCCTCGACAATTTCAAGGCCTCGCAGGTGCAGGACGTCCGCGAGGGTGACTGGGTGCTGGGCCGTGTCGACGAGTCCCGCGTTCCTCCGCCTCACCAGGCAAGAGCCGAATTCACTCACGCGATGGAAGCCTGGGACGCCGATGCCGCCGACGCGGCGGTCGCCGGTCTTTGCCGAGGCGCCGGTGCGGCCGAGACAATGGAGCCGATCTGGCGGATGGCCGTTCGCGACCAGCGCAACATCGGCCACAAGCCAATCTTCGCGGCCCAGAGCTGGCGCACCTTGCAGGCGATCGGATGGGAACATGCCGAGCCGGTGCTCCGGTCGTTGACCTTCGGACTACTCGATCTGCAGGGCGACCGGCCCCGGCCGCTTGGCCCCTATGAAGCCAACCTGGAAAACGCGCGGAAGGTCCGCGAGGACTGGCAGATCGGACGTCTGGATCCCGGCGCCACGCGGTCGTTACTTCAGACGATCCGCCAGTCCAGCCCGGAAGCCGCCGCGGCCGAAGCTGCCAAATTGATCAATGAAGGAATCGCGCCGGGTTCACTGTGGGATGCAGTGGTGCTTTCAGCGAGTGAATTGATGATGAGCAATCCCGGCATCGTCAGCATCCACGCCACGACCGCCGCAAACTCGCTGCACTACATTTTCCACGCTAGCGGCGACGATCTGACTCGTCGGCTTGCACTGCTTCAGGCCGTCGGATGGCAACCGCTTTACCGCGACCGCAACAAGGCTCAGCGTACCGTCGAGATCGATCTGCTCAAAAGCGCGGAACAGCTTACCGTGGGAGATGAGACCATCGGTGAGATCTTTGCGACAATCAACGACAATCGTGGCCGGGCTGCGGCCAAGACTCTGGATTATCTCTACCATGGCGGATCGACGAGCCGGCTTTTCGATGCGGCCCGGCGAATGATTTTTCACAAGGGAACCGACAGTCACGACTACAAGTACGGCGCGGCAATCTGGGAAGAGTCTCTGGCGGTTGCCGAGCCCCGTTGGCATGCGCCGCTCGCCGCCGCGGCAATGTTCAATCTACCGGGGTCGAAGACCGATGATAGTCCGCTCATGATTCGGGCGCGAGAGGCGGTGGGCAAGGTGATGAGTTGAGTCTTTGATTGGAGCCCATGATTCGGATGGCCGGCTGACTGCGGGTCTTTCACCATGGGAGCATCGCCAATTCCTGGGAATGGAAGGCCATCGCAAGCCCTGGAATCTCCGCAAGCGGGGGATTCCCGGATTGTGAAATCGTCGAGCTTACAACGAGGACCTTCGTTTTCTGTCGCCCAGTGCCTTGTACGCTTCGACGGCCATCCGATCGCAAGCTTCGTTCTCAGGATGGCCACGATGGCCCAAGACGTGCTTCACGTGGACATCGTGCTGGGCGATTAGCTCGTCCAACCGCTTCCAAAGGTCGGCGTTCATGACTGGCTTCAGCCTGCCCCCCTCCTTGCGCTGCCAGTTCTGTTGTTTCCAGTTGGGCAACCACTCGCGGATGCCCTTGGCCACATACTGACTATCGGTGACGAGTTCCACTCGGCAGCGGCGCTTGAGCGTGGCGAGACCCTCGATCACTCCGGCAAGTTCCATGCGGTTGTTGGTCGTCTCGTATTCGGCGCCGGAGGCCTCGCGCGTTTGCCCAGTTGCCGGGTGCTGCAATATGTACGCCCAACCGCCGGGGCCCGGATTGCCGCTGCAGGCACCGTCCGTGAAGAGCCGAACCAAGTCGGCAGAGCCCGCAGCATCCGGTTCCATGGCTGATCCTTCAAATTCAGAGGGAGCGGGGCAGGGAGCCTTCTCCCACTGGGTGGGCCACTTCCACCGGCCCATCGGAGAAGCCGGTACTGCTCGAAGATCGCCGGCTCATGATCAGGTTCTCGCCGGGAACCGTCAAGCGCGAGTCTCAGATTTTTCGCACCACTCCCACAAGGACTCCAAGGACGTTCACGTGATCACGAAAAATCGGCTTCATGGCACGATTGGCCGGCTCGAGCCGGAACCGATTCTTATCGCGGTATAACTTCTTGAGCGTCGCCTCGCCCTCTTCATCCCGCACCGCGACGATCTGGCCGTCGCGCGCTTGCTCCTGCTTCTTGATGATCACGAAGTCGCCGTCGGTAATGTGCTCCTCGATCATCGAATCTCCGGAAACGCGCAGCGCGAACTTATCGCCGTTCTCCGTCCACTCAGAAAACGTAAGTTCATCCTGTTGCTCGACCGCCTCAAAGGGAGGGCCCGCGGCAATCCGACCGACCATCTTCACGCCGATGGGGTGGCCGGTTGGTGAGTCCTCGAGCAACTGGATGGCCCGCGACATGTTGGGCTCGCGGTGGATCAGCCCTTTCTTCTGGAGCGCCTTGAGATGGCACATCACGCCGTTGGGGCTCTTGATCTGAAAGTTCAAGCCGATCTCACGGACTGTCGGCCCGTACCCCCGCCCCTGAATTTTGCTACGAATGAAATTGTAAATCTCCCGCTGCCTGGGTGTCAGTGAATCGATGTCGGCCATCCGAAAACTCCTGTTGGATGGGGTTTCTGTGTCGGGAAGAGCCAGCGCAGGCGCATCCGAATCGCCTGGCACACGGACGAACAGTAACTGAGTCTTTGGTTGCTAATGTACACAGGTTGTCTAGCGCACGCGAGAACATTTTTTCTGGGCGTTCAGATTTTTTGACCGAAAGCCATCTGGCTGGGCTCGGCCAGGCGACGCATGGGGCTTGAGTCCCGGCCCTCCAGAGAGTAGATGTCGAGAAGTGGATTGATGAGTTCTTCTGTGACGGGGAGCATACTTGCCATGTCCGCGACGATTCATGTCCTGGCCATCCACGCCCACCCCGACGATGTCGAGTTTCAATGCGCCGGTACGCTAGCTTTGCTGGCGGAACGGCGAACCGAGTTGACGATCGCGACGATGACCCCTGGAGACTGTGGCAGCGCCGAGCATGACTGCGCAACCATCGCCGAGATCCGACGTGGAGAAGCGAGGGCCGCGGCTGCGTTGATCGGAGCCAGCTATCTTTGCCTGGAATTTCGTGACCTGGCCATATTCAATGACGACGAATCACGCCGGCGGGTTGTCGAGGCTCTGCGTCGGACCCGACCACATCTGGTCTTGACCGCTCCGCCTGTGGATTATCATTGCGACCATGAGGCGACGAGTCGACTGGTTCGCGATGCATGTTTCGGGGCGTCGTGTCCGAACTACGCCACCCGGCAATGGGACCCCGCCCCTCCTTTGGAAGGTATTCCGCATCTATATTTTGTCGATTCAATGGAGGGAGTTGACTCTGATGGCCGCCCAGTGGCGATGGACTTTCATCTTGATGTGACCAGTTTTTTTGAGACCAAGGCGCGGATGCTGGCGTGCCATGGCAGTCAGCGCGCGTGGTTACAACGGCAGCATGGAATGGACGAATACCTCGATAGTCAGGCGCGGTGGGGCGCGCACAGAGGAAAGGAAATCGGAGTGGAGAAGGCCGAGGCATTTCGTCAGTACAAGGGGCATCCTTACCCGCAGGATAACTTGCTGCTTAAGCTGGTCGGGCAGGACGGACGTGGCCGCCCATCCACAGGCTCGAAGCCGTCGTGAGGGCGAGGCTCAGGGCGTGGCGTAATCGATGAGCTGGGCGATCGTGCTTCTCAGATCGCGGCGGTGCGCGATCCGGTCGACAAAGCCATGTTCCAGCAAGAATTCACTAGTCTGAAAACCCTGGGGCAATTGGACGCGTACGGTTTGCTCGATGACGCGAGGACCGGCGAAGCCGATCAAGGCCTTTGGTTCAGCGATGATGATATCACCCAACGAGGCGAAGCTGGCCGCAACCCCCCCCATGGTGGGATGGGTGAGCACGCTGATAAAAAAGGCGCCCTCCCGCCGATAACGCCCCAGAGTCGTCGCGATCTTGGCCATCTGCATCAGGGAAAATATTCCTTCGTGCATCCTGGCTCCGCCCCCCGAGCCCGACACGATCACCAGGGGAAGCTTTCGCTGTGTGGCCGACTCGACGGCCCGGGTTAACTTTTCGCCGACCACCGAGCCCATGGACCCCATGATGAAGTTGCTGTCAGTGATTCCGAAGACGACCCGGATTCCCTTGATGAACCCCTGCCCGACAAGTGCGGCCTCGTTCAGGCCAGTGCGCTTTTGCTCGGCCATGACTCGCTCGGGATAAGGACGCCTGTCGTCAAATTGGAGCGGGTCGGCTGACTGCATGTCGGAGAACCAATCCTCGTAGGTATCCTGGTCCAGAAGTTGGTTAATCCTCTCGACAGCCGTCAAAGGGAAATGGTGGTTGCATTCAGGGCACACCTTGTCATTTTCGTCCACCTGCTTACGGATCAGGGTGGCGCTGCATCCATCACAGCGCATGAAGAGCCCCTCCGGAACCCGTTTTGATTCCGAGTGCCCATGCCAGGAATTGAGCGATTCTCCTCCTAACTTGGACATGGGCCGACTCTTCCTTCTTCGCCAGGAACAACCGGTTCGGACGCTTCTCAGCTTCGACTATAGTTTCCGTGAGGGCGGACGCGCTTTTCGACGTCCGCTGACACAGTCACGTTCTTGCCTTGGGTTGTCAAGAGAAGCCATTGACCAGCCAGTCCGGCGGGATCTCGATTCGCTCGAACCCGCAGCAGGGCGAGCGTTCGTCCATTTGCGGACGGGGGCCACGCTTGAGGATGAACGAGATGAGGCGGGCGAGTGGTTCACCGACGACCAGTGCGAAGGAATCGCCATCTTGATGCTTGCGAACCAGAGGTTTGAACGCCGTCTTGACCCGATCGATCGCGTCGGCGACAGTCTCGCCCTGCGGCGGACAGATGGTTCGAGGATCTTCGATCCACTGGCGGAAGAGCTTGGTGTTGCGCCGCTTGATCTCCTCGATCTGCAGACCCTGCCAAAGGCCTTGATCAAGGTTCCGCAACTCGTCGATCCTCCTGGGACGCAGACCCAGTGCCTTGCCCACGATTTCGGCGGTGCGGATCACGCTTTCTCCCGGACCGCAATAAAGTGCCGAGAGTGGCTCGGTGTCCTGAGCGGCGGCGAGCACCTCGGCCAGGCGTGCCGCCTCTGCACGCCCGCGGTCGCTCAAGGGGAGATCAAGTATGCCCTGAACACGGTTCTGCTCGTCGTAGAGCGTTGCGCCGGGCCGGATAAGTGTGACTTGTACCATCGAAACGGACATCAAGTACCCAAGACTCCGCAGTCCCGAAAATACTATCCCTGGCTTGAGAATCGGCACTGTCGGGCTCCGCGGCCAAAATTTTATCATCCCAAACAACCCCGTTGTCGACAACGCCCGTCCGGCGACTCGAGAGGAAGTCGGCTCCCTTGGGAGCTTATTGTAGAACGGTCGAGCCACCGGTTAACTTGCAAATACAGAAATTCTTTTCGAGGTGGAACTTGGCGTGTGTCCCACGCAAAGGCATTCCTGGGCGATAGTCGGACCGAAGGATAGATGACGAAAGGATTCCTGTGGCTACTCCCCAGCAAGTTCGGCTCATGACAACCGCTCAACCGTTTCGGCCGTTTCGAGTCAAGCTCGCCGGCGATCGGGTCTTCACTGTAGAGCACCCCGAAAACGTGGTATGCGACTCCAGGGGAGGGGAGATGGTGGTGTTTGACGACGTGGGTCTTCATCACGTTGAATGCGCCTCGTCGATGCGATCGAGCCAGTCCGGTCGCCGACCGACTCTGACCCTGATGGCAACGGTCCCACCTAGCCGTCAGGCCTCGCCCAGGATCGTCCAGCGAGTTTCCCGGGAGGGAGTGTTCTTTCGGGCTGGAAGATTGAGCTTCTCCTTCGCCCCGCGGACTCGACGTGCTTGACTTTAATCCGTTCATTGAGATTTGCCTCCTGAGGAGTGATCAATCGATGTTGTTCCTACGCGTCGGCGTGATGATGGCGGCAATGCTCATGGCTTGCGTAGTAGCTCACGGAGCGGAGGAACTGCGTCACGAGGAGGAGGATTCCAAACTGAATGCCCTCTTCCAGGAGTATCTGAAAGAGCTGTTCCGGCGCGAGCCGCTCACGGCCACCCGGCTTGGCGAGCACTCCTTCGATGATCAGCTCGACGACCTGTCGCAAGCGGCTCGGAACGAGAGGCTGGAGTTCAAACGCCAAACCCTGAAACGGTTGCCAGAGCAGATCGCCAGGGAAAAGCTCTCGCGCGACGGCCAGATCGATCACGACATCTTGCAGAGCCATCTGACGCGGGAAATCTGGCTTGATGAGAATTTCCGTCCGTTCGAGGACGACCCCCGAGTTTATGGCGACTACATCAGCGAGAGCGTCTACCTGCTGCTGACCCAGTCATCGCTGCCGCGCACGGTGAATCTCAAGAACGCCATGGCCCGCATGGAAAAGATCTCCAAAGTGATTGCGATTGCCCGCCAAACCATCGCCAATCCTCCCCGCGTCAAGGTCGAGACGGCCATCATGCAGACAGAGGGGGCTATCGGCTTTTATTCCGGTGAGCTCCTGGCTCTGGCGGGCCCTGAGTCGGACAAGGAAAAGCTGGGCGCGAAGGCTGGAGCCATCGCGGCGGCACTGAAAGATTACCTGGCATTTCTCAAGAACGAGGTTCTTCCCCGGTCCACCGACTCATGGCGGATCGGCCGGGATCGCTTCGTGAAGAAGCTCGACCTCGAGCTCGATGCCGGGGTCTCGGCCGAGGAGGTGCTCACTGAGGCAGAGCGCGAAGCTGACAATGTCGAGATGGCAATGAGCGTGATCGCCCGTCAGTTGTGGGGAACACTCTTTCCCGGAGTGACAATTCCTGTCGATGACGTACCGGGGCGTCGCGAGATGATTCGCCGGGTCCTGGATGCCCTGGCCGCCAACCATGGCGAGGCCGGCACGCTCGTTGGCGATGTTCGAGCCACGGCGGTTGCGATCAGGGAGTTTATCACCGCAAAAAAGATCATCCCTCTTCCCGAGCCCGACCAGTGCCGGATCATCGAGATGCCCGAGTTCATGCGCAACAACTCGGTGGCGTACCTGAACCCGGCGCCGCCCTTGGACACCCGCGGCTCGAGCGAGTACTCAATCAGCCCGCCCCCAGCCAACTGGTCCAAGGAACGCGCCCTTAGTCTGCTGCGGGAATACAACCGATCGATGCTCAAGATCCTCACCATCCACGAGGCTTATCCTGGCCACTACGTCCAGCTTGAGTACAGCAACCGCTGCCCTTCGCCGATCCGGAAGATTCTGGCGTCGGGAACCTTCGCTGAGGGCTGGGCGGTCTATACTGAGCAGATGATGCTTGATCAGGGCTTTGGCCAGGGCGATCTGGGCCTGCGGTTGCATCAGCTCAAGTTTTACCTCCGGGCTGTGGTCAACGCCATTCTCGATCACAAGATGCACGCCGGGGCGATGACTGATGCCGAGGCACTCGACTTGCTGATGAATCGAGCTTTCCAGACCGAGGGCGAAGCGATCGGCAAAATCATCAGGGCAAAGCAGACATCGTGCCAGCTTTCCACCTACTTCGTCGGCCGGATGGCCTTTTATCGACTGCGCCAGTCTATTCAGCGGACCCTGGGTGACCGGTTCGATCTCTCCCGCTATCATCAGGCCGTACTGGCCCACGGCACACTTCCGGTGAAGTATCTGCCCGGCCTGGTCCAAAGATCGCTGGAAGCCACAAGGGCAGAAAAACATGCGGCCGAGTCGGCAGTCAAGTTGAGCCGGACACCCTGAACAACACCGAATGACGAGAGTTCCTCTCTGCTGCACAGCACAGCGAACTCCGCGATTGTCCCGCCAAGAGGAGGCCATGCGGTGGAACCGGCACCTTATGATGACATCGTGGTTGGGGCCGGAATTCTTGGGCTGGCTCATGCCTACCACCTGGCCAGGCGGGGCCGGCGTGTGATGGTCTTCGAACGCAGTCCGAAGGCCGTCGGCGCTTCGGTGCGGAATTTCGGAATGCTCTGGCCAATCGGTCAGCCCTTCGGAAAGCAGCGAGCACTCGCTTTGCGCAGCCTGGAACTTTGGCTGGAGGTGCTTCGCGCAGCGGCCTTGCCGCATGATCGTTGCGGCTCGCTGCACCTGGCCTACCATGAGGACGAAGAGCAGGTGCTGCGGGAGTATGCGGCGCTCTCGGAGAGCGCTGGCGAGCCGGTCGAAATCATCGACTCCGCCGGCATCACCGGGCGCAGCCGCGCAGTGAAACGAGAAGGACTTCGAGCCGCGCTCTGGAGTGCCCAGGAAACCTGTATCGACCCTCGCACCGTCTTCGCGCAACTGCCGCTCTGGATGGATCAACAGCACGCCGTGACCTTTCAGTTCGGCACCGCTGTGACCGATATCGAAATTCCCTCAGTCCGGGCCGGAGGCAAGTCGTGGCGGGCACAACGCGTCTGGGTTTGCAGCGGCCACGATTTCGAGTCGTTGTTTCCCGAGGAGCTTGCCGCCACAGGGATGGTCCGTTGCAAACTCCAGATGATGCGATCTCAGCCGCTGGGCAGCCACTGGCGGCTTGGTCCGATGCTGGCGGCTGGATTGACCCTCAGGCATTACCGGTCGTTCGAGGGATGTCCCACTCTGACGAGCCTGAAGGCGCGCATCGCCAGGGAATCGCCCTGGTTCGATCGTCATGGGATTCACGTCCTGGTTTCGCAGAATAGCACCGGTGAGCTGACCTTGGGCGATTCTCACGAGCACGACGACGCCTTGAATCCGTTCGACAAGACTGAGATCGACGACCTTGTTCTCGAATATCTTCGAACTTTCCTGAGCGCTCCCGAGTTGAGAATCGCCTCGCGCTGGAATGGTGTCTATGCGAAACATCAAGACCAGTATGCGGTGGTCCTTCATCCTTCACCGCGTGTGACCGTCGTCACCGGCGTGGGCGGCGCAGGGATGACGCTCTCGTTTGGGCTCGCGGAACAGGTCGTGCGGGCGGAGCTAGACGCAGTTGACTCTTGAACCTTGGATAACAATGGGTACCTCGATATGTCCATTGAGCTAGTCGTATTCGATATGGCGGGGACTACTGTGAACGATGAGGATTCGGTGAGCCGATGCGTGCAAGGTGCGCTGGCCGCTGAAGGGGTGATGGTCACGGTTGCCGACGTGAATCGCGTCATGGGCATTCCCAAGCCTGAGGCCCTGCGCATCCTGATCGAGGAGTCGCCCCGCCACAGCTCTCTGATCGACCAAGTCGACGTGATCTACCGCGACTTCGTGGCGCGGTCGATCCGCTTTTATCAGACCGATGCCTCGGTGCGCGGGGTTTTCGGGTCTGAGCAGACCTTTCGGGCTTTGCAAAAGACCGGGATTAAAGTGGCCCTCAACACCGGGTTCAATCGCGCCATCACGCAGACCATCCTCGATCGTCTGGGCTGGTCAACCAGCTCGCTCATCGACGACACGATTTGCAGTGACGAGGTGCCGCGTGGTCGCCCGCACCCCGACATGATCCAGGAGCTGATCAGGCGGTTCGCGATCGATGATCCCGCCAAAGTGGCCAAGGTAGGGGACACACCTGCAGATTTGCACGAGGGAAAGAACGCCGGATGTGGGCTGATCGTCGGAGTCACTGAGGGCACTCATACACGCGACCAGCTCCAGGCGCACCCTCATACTCACTTGATTCCGTCTGTGCGCGAGCTGCCGTCGGTTTTGCTTGGGGTGGGCGATTGAACCCTGGCAGCTCGAAACTAGATCGAATTTGTTCCTCAGATTGAGCCTGAAGCAGCACGCAGGACGATTTGGTCAGGAGACCGGCGAAGGCCAGGTGCTGGCGGTCGACTTTCAAGGCTGTTGTGTCGGAGGAGCAGGAGGAGGAGGCACCTTCTTCTTGCCCTCGATGTGGTCGATATCCATGGCAGAGAAAAAGTCGTGTAGTTTCCCCTTGCCGGCTGTGTCGGTCACGTTGTTATCAAGTTTCGCTTCGCTGATAATTCGATCGCGCGTTTGATCCAAAATCGGGTACAACTCATTGTAGATCATCCGCTGTCGCGGCGTGGTGGCTGGAGCGAATCGCAGGTTAAAGGTGTGCATGAAGGCCAGGAGATTGCCGATCGAGGTTTTCTCGATCTTCGTCAGCTCACTTAAAACCTCGTCGATCTCTGGCTTCTCGAGTAGCCGTGCAAGCGCCGTCACGGTCTTGATGAACTTCAGCGCCTCTTGGTTTTCCGCCGTGTCCTCCAGCGGCATCGCGGACAGCTTGTCCTTGAGGCGGCCGATGATCCCGCGTAACTTGCTAATATTTCCTGGAGAGATCTGACCGCTTTCCATGTTCTCCTTGCGAATCTCGTCGACCAGAGTCTCGAACTCCGCCCGTTCGCTGGCAAAGCGGGGCTCAAGCAGGACGGCGGGCCACTGTGCCGAAGCTTTGAGCTGCGTGAGACTGAAAGTTACGGCTTCCGAGGCGTGGCGAAATGGGATATCACGAATCCACTTGGCGGAGATCGGCGTATCCGCGGTCCGCAGCGCCGAAGAATGGATGCGAGGGTCCGAGAGCTGGTCAAGCGCCGCATTGAGACCGTCGCCGTTTTCGATGTCATACGCTGTCGGACTCTCCTGGATACGCTTCATCAGGGCGACATAGGCGTTCTTGTCCTTGGCGATTGCCGCGTTGCGGCGGGCAAAGTATTCGCGAGTGGCCTCCTGCTGCGAGAGGTATACATACTGGTTCCAGCGGATCAAGGTATCAACGTTGATCGAGCGGGCGATGGCTGTCTCTTGGTTGTAGATGCCGGCACCTATCGCGAAGTAACCCAGTCCCCGGGCAATATCACCCTGGGCCGTTCCGCCCCAGCCACCCCAACCGTAACCACCATATCCATAAGGGTATCCACCATAACCCCACTGGGCGTGAGCCGGGCCAGACAGGGCAGCCAGCGAGAGGACTATCGCGAACGCCAGTGTCGATCTACGGTGCATCGTCTTGCTCCGTCTAAATTGATCATGAACGCGGTATACACGAAAGGAACGCTCACCCTGTGACCGGCTCGCGGTGCTTGTTTTACGGCCTGGTCGCGGCCAATTTTGGGAACCTCCGATCCCCGCCCATCAACAATCATAGGACTCGGGATACTGGAGTTAAGTGCTCGCAAGTCCAACGCACCTGATAGCGATGTCGACGTTTCGCCGCCGTTGGTCCACGGCTGAACACTATTATGCGAAGCACGCCGCGTGCCAAATCGAATCAGATGTCATCGAGGGGAACTAGATCGAGATCCTCCGATTGCCCGGGTACAGCCGAGGGAGGTGCCGTTCCCGCCAGCGCAGCGTCGGGGGGTTTCATGGCTGCCGGCCTCGGGCGGCAGCCCGCCGGCAGCCAGAGGCGCCGGCATCGCGGGTTCGGCGACCAGTCGATAAATCAGGGGGCCGATTGCCAGCTCGTCGTTCGCTTGCAGTGCGGCTTCCTGGACGACGCGACCGTTGACTCTCACCCCGTTATGGCTGCCCAGGTCGCGGACGAAGATTTTATCATACGCCAGTGCCACACAGCAGTGACGACGGGAGATCTTGGGAAGATCGATCCGAAAATCACACTCGGGATGACGACCGATGAGCAAGACGGGACGATGAACGGGGATGGCAGGACGGCTTGGCTTATCGGCGGGAATCAACTGATAGGTCATTCCACGAGATTCTCCGGGGCCCCAACCTCGGAGGCCGACATGGGTGATTCGCCGTTGGCTTGCTTATCGCCGGCCATTTGGACGATGACTTGGATCTGGCACTTCTCTGCAACCGCCGAAGGCAGGATCTTGCGAACCGCGGCGGCCAGGGCGTTCTCATCAGTAGGGAATGGATTCAGCGGCGGATGCTCAGGCGGGTGGTGCTCGTTCTTCAGGTCCAGATGATGAGAACGGGGTGGATGCCCAGGCAAAGCACCCGGCGAAGGAGGAAGCAACCCGCCCGGATCAGCCAAGGTTTGATCATGCCCCATCCCGTTGTCTAGGCGATAACGAATATGAGCTATAGAAAGCTCGTCTCCCGGCTTTAACCTTCCCATCTCCACGCGTTGCCCATTGATCCGAATGCCGTTGGTGCTACCCAGGTCGCGCACGACAACTTCACCGCTTTCCTGCATCATACAGCAGTGATGCCTTGAGACTCGGAGCGAATCGAGTCGGGCATCACAGGCCGGATGGCGGCCCACGACGACCATGGCGCGGTCCAGAACAATGTCCGGACCTTCATCGACGGCCACCAGTCGTGCGGTCATAGCGACAAGTCCCGTGGACGAAACCAGTGGCAGCCTCTTGGTTTAGATGCACTGCCAGGTCGTAAGTCAATTATAGTCAAGAACGCTCCCATGATTCAAACACGAATTCTTCAGTTCTTCTCGAAAATCAGCCTGCCTGGAAGAGGAACGCTCCGTATATACAAATCAACATTTCCTGTAATCAAGCAAGGGCTGCCGACTGCCCATCCCTAAGAAATATAATATGGAGAACCTGTAAAGGAGATGGAGTTTTCCGGAATCGCCTCCGCAAACCCCCTCAAGCGGCAAAAGTCGTCATCCCCCGATTGCCTTTCGACTCCTACCACCATCACTGATGACTCGCATGTCTTTGCATGCGAGTCCGTCCAGGTGGCGAACCCCGCCTGGACCCCAGTCGGAACCAATAATCGATTCAGGATTGACCTTGTGAATAATCCAGTCCGCCGGATAGATTTCGCCAAACTAAGCTAAACCCCGTTTGTGTATTTCTTTCCGTCATTCCCGGAACTCTCCGAGTTGGCCCTGACCTTGGCACAGACACAAAAAGTAACCGGCTTTGGTCGATGCCTCGGAAGTGGCCACATCTCAAGCAGGACGAAAGCCGAACCAACAAGAGGTGTCGGCTAACGGAACAGGTTGAAACCGACTCGCTCCGCTTGAACTGAAATCTTATCGTGTCGATGCTTTCGTGCGTCGGTCTCAGGTCTTTGCTACCGAGCGCTGGTATCCTAACACGTGGAGGTTGCCGCGATGCCGGGTCAGGAGCGTCCGGACGGGGCTTCGGTATAACGTGCGTTCTTAACATGACCTCACAATAATAGCAAACCGAAAACCGAGGATACAATCATTCAAGAATATTCGCGGGCCGGAGCCCCGGAGCAAGGTCTCGGCCGTCCGTTAGTCGATCGCAAGCGAGTCTCCGCGCATTTCCCGGCCCAGGCTCGCAATGAGTCAAGCTTCACTCCCATGATCGCCAAATCGGGCGTCAACCCGCCGGCCCCGGGCGTGGCGTGCCCTTGGTTTTCACAAATTGGTGGAGGACTGGTCCCAAAAACCTGTCCGACCTGGCACGAATCGACCGCGTGCCGGTGCCGTAACCAGTCCCGATTGATATAACCATTGCACCGCATCGGCGATTGCCTCGCGGATGGGACGCGGGGAAAGACCGAGTTCGGCCCGACTCCGCGAGGCATCAAAGTGCAAGATCCGACGCGCCAAGCGGACACCTGTCACCGTGGCCTTAGGAGAATGTCCGCTCATGTGATCAGACCAGAACTCGCTGATGTGTGCCACGGCCAGGCTTGCAATGTAAGGTATCCGCCATCTCGGCACGGGCACTCCGCAGAACTCCGAAAGCATGCTGAGGAAACCCGCCAGCGTGAGGTTTTCGCCGCTCAATAGATAGCGCTGGCCGGGCTGGCCCCGCTCGAGCACGCGGATCAGTCCACTCGCCACGTCACGCACGTCGATCATGTTGAGCGTACAATCCATAAGGGCCGGAAGCTTGCCGCGACAAAAGTCCCGAATCAGGCGGGTAGGGGGCGACAGCCCCCGGTCCCCGGGTCCTACTGGCATCGTCGGGTTGGCCACCACGACCGGCCGTCCCGCGCGAGCCAGCTTCATCGCTGCATCCTCTGCCCTCAGCTTCGAGAGGCAATAGGGACCAACGGCATCACTTTCGGAAATCACGATGTTCTCGTCTATGATGCCGCTTGCGTTCGATCGAGTCAGGATGCTCTCAGTACTGGTATGCAGAATACGTTCGGCCCCGGCCTCGAGGGCGGATTCCAGGACATGGACCGTTCCGTGGTGGTTAACCGACTCAAACTCATTGCGGTCTCTAACCCAGAGATTTGGATTGCCGGCAAGGTGGTACACCCAGCGGCCCTTCTCCATCGCCGCCCTGATTGTCCTACGATCGCGAATGTCCGCGAAGACCACCTCGACGGCGGGTGCCAGGTGGCCGACTTGTGCACCGGGTTTTTCTACGACCCGCACCTGGTGGCCAGACTGGACCAACTGGTGCACCAGGTGGCTGCCGATGAAACCTGCTCCGCCGGTCACGATCGTGGGTCCATTCATTCTTCTACCGATTCTCTCTGTGCACAGGGCATGGCCAATCCGCTCGGTTACTCTCGGCAGAGGTCCCAGTCATGTCGTGGGTTCGAGCTCGCGCGCGGCGAGCCCATTTGATTGAACTCGCGGAGTGGGATAAGGGCGCCCTTTCCAGGAGGAGGGGCGTCCCAGTGCGCTAGAGAGCAAGGCGAACCACTGGATGGCCAGCAGAATGAGAATGCCAAGAGGGTGAACGATGGCTCCCAGAAGAGATTGGCGATACGCCCTATCGCGACCAGGCGAGGATAATAAGCCGCGCAGGTCGCGACCAACGCCATGAGGATTTGCCACCTCGGCCAGGGTTCCGGCCAGGAGTATAGAGCGAGCAAGAGCAGTAGGACAGGCAAGACCTGACCGCCGAGCAGGAGGGCCGTCATGGGTCCGATCATGGTTGGCGCGGCCACGCGCCTCACAGGCGTTCTTGGCAAGGCCAAACCAAACCTCGGCAGCGGTTCGATACATCCGGCAGGTGGCCAGATCAGTCGCGTCGAAAAGATCAGTCTTGAAGCCGGCGGCGCGGAAGGCGCGGGGGAGTTTGATGCCGTCGTGGAGTGAGTCGCGGATTACCGAATGGCCCCCGCAGCGGTGATAGGCCTGTGCCCTGACGATGAAGACTTGACCGCAGCCCGCGGCGAACAACCGCTGCCGGCTCCGCCGCATCCATCGAATCGGTAGAAAGCCGAGCAGGATGAAATGAATCAAGGGAATCAGCAGTTTTTCCAGCAGGCTAGAAGTCACTTGACGGGGAATTCCGCTGGCCAGATCGGCCCCCGAACTCGAGACGAATGCGGCCATGCTCGCCAGCGCCGCGGGGGCAAGCCGGACGTCGGCGTCGATGAACAGTAGCAAGGAATTTCGTGCCTCTCGGGCGAGAACCCAGCAGGCGTGCTGCTTGCCGCACCAGCCCGCTGGCAGTGCGGGTGCCGAGACCAGGCGGACACGCTCGTCGGTCGCGATCAACTGCTCAACAATCGCGGCTGTCCGGTCCTCAGAGTGGTCGTCCAGGACGACCACCTCGAACTTGATTCCCTGGCTCTGGAGGACGGCGCGCACGGCGTCGCCGATCGCGTTCTCCTCATTTCGAGCGGGGATGAGCACGGAGACCGGCGGAATTTCCAGTCCGGCCGAAGAGCTGGAAAGTGGAGCATAAGCCCGCAGATTGGCCGAAAACACCAAGGCCGGCACGAGTGCGAGACACGAGAGAGACAATAATCAATAGGAAAATCAATATCAATGGGTCCGATGCTCGGCATGGAATGTTTCACCTCGAATCGCCGTGCCGAAGCGCCGCCATTTGTCGTAGACTCCGCCCACTCCAGAAGTCCCTTCGACAACTGAAAGGAATGCGCGAGGATCGCGGCGCCGGGCTTCCTCGGCCAATTGATCCTGAGTCTTCTCCAAGGCTGTTTCGATCCGGGTGGTCCAGGCCCGGGGCGTCTCGCTGCCCGAGGCGGTGATCTTGATCGGCTCGCCAAACCTTGCCAGGGCTTCGGGGCAGCGGTCGTTCCAGAACGGATACTCGAGAGCCATGGGCAAAATCATGGCCCCTGACAGCCGATATGCCAGGTGGCCTATACCCTGCTTGAGACCGACTGGTCGTTGCCGAGGATCAACGAATTCACCTTGAGGCGTGATCCATAGCACCGATTCGGGGCGCGACAGGATGGCCTGGCATTGACGCAAGAAGGCGAGGCCTCCGCGCGGGGTGCCGACCTCAACACCGAAACACCCCAGTCGTTTCAGAAACGGATACTGCGCAAACCGTGGACATCGAACGGACAGTAATGGACGCGCTTTCGTGCATCAACTCCGTGAAGACCAGACCCACGAGCGGGTCCCACCACGAGGGGTGATTGGCGACCACCACAAGCGGACCCGCCAGGAGACCGGGCAATGGCCCCGCCTGCGACACTCGGACGGCATGAAAGTGGTGCCTGAGATAACGGCGAACGTACTTGCGGAAGAGGGCAAACTGCCAGGCTGAGCGACGAGGCGAGGGCGCAGAGTTCGCCCGAACTGGAAGTTCGCTCGTTGCGTTGTGGTTCGGCAAATCGATTGGGAACGATTTCATGCCACGTCCCGTCGCCAGCAAAGCGACCTCTGCTCCAGGATGCCTCTATGGACGAGACTGCAGCATTCCTGCCGGGTTTGCGGCCGACCGGGAGTGCGTCCGCGAATCGCGGACCGGTTCCACGACATCGTCCTTGTCGATGGAATCGGCGGCGATCCAGCCCGACATCATGGTCATGGGCATCCCCGGTCCCGGGTGAGCGGCACCGCCCGCCAGATAGAGCCGCTCAATATCCGGGCTGCGGTTGGCAGGTTTGAAGGCGCCGTTCAGCCGGCCGTGACTGGCCAGGCCGTAGATGGCACCGTCCAGCACGCGATAGCGGTCCTGTATGTCCTGCGGAGTCAGCCAGCGTTCGAGCTTGATCCGCTTTTCAATGTCGTCGAGCCCGGCGGTTGTCTTGAGCTTGTCGAGGATCGACTGACGGTAGCGCGGATAGAGTCTCGTCCAATCATGATGCGGCCGCAAGTACGGGGTGTGGACCAGAACATAAAGCGCCTCGCCGCCGACAGGTGCGACTTCGGGCTCGGTCTCGGCTGGGGCACAAACATAGCACGTCGGGTCAGGGGCCGGTTCTCCCTTGCGGTAGATGAAGTCGAACTCTTCGTGGGGATCTCTTGAGAAGACGAAATTATGGTGCAGGAGTTGGCGGTAACGGCGGTCAAGGCCCAGATAAAGGACGACGCCCGAGCAAGCCGCCTGATAGCCGCGGCGGTTCTCGAAACGTTTCGCCGCGGGCGTTCCAGCAAGCAGTTCGCGATGCGTGAGTACGGAATCACAATTGGAGACAACCGCCGCGAGAGGTACGTGCTGACCGTCGTCAAGCGTGACCCCCGAGACCGCCCCGTCGCTGCCGATCTGAATGGTTTGCACGCCGTTGCCGTGGTGCAGTTCCACGCCAAGCTCCTCGGCTAGTCTGCCCAGGGACTCGGCCACCGCGCGCGTTCCGCCGCGCGGATACCAGACGCCTTCTCCTGTCTGCATGTGGGCGATGCCGCACAGCACGGCCGGCGAAAGATCGGGAGCCGAGCCGACATATTGAGTAAAGTGATCGAGCATCTGGCGGACGCGGCGATCCTGCACGAAGCTTCGAATCGTTGCCCCGACCGTGCTCCAGGGCCGCATTCGCCGGACATCGGCTAGGGTTGATAATCGGGCCGCGGTCGTCACATCAAACATGTCGCGGACGGAGCCGACCGACCGCCAGAAGAAGTAACGTTGCGAGATGTCGGCGAGTCGAGCGGACAGGTCGAGAAAGTGACGATATCCCTGACTGGTTTTTCCGCCTGGAGCCAGGGAATCCAGCGCGGCGCTCATCCGCTCTGTATTCGCGTGCAGGTCGAGAACCGACCCGTCAGCAAAGAAAGACCGCCATTGCGGATCAAGTGGAATCAGGTCGAGCTCATCCCTCAAGTCGCGTCCCGCCTCGGCGAAGATTCGCTCCAGTACCGACGGCATGAGGAGGATGGTTGGCCCCATGTCGAAGCGGAACCCGCCTTCGGAAAGTACTGCTACTTTGCCACCAAGCCAGGCGTTCTTCTCGAAGAGGATCACATCATAGCCTCTGGCCGCCAACGTGCACGCCGAGGCCAGACCCCCGAGACCACCGCCGATCACACCGATCCGACCCGCCCTGGTTTTGCCCATTCTGCCGCATCCCTTGTCGATTCGACAACACCTGGATCGCCGTTAAGAGACTTCAATCAATTGCTTCCCCCGGGCGGTCTCTTGGACCCGACGTCTGTCTACGGCGGTGAAATGTGTTTGCCGCGTCAACCCGCACGGGCAGGCCCAAGTCTTGGCCCAGCAGGCGCGAGGTGATCCGAGCGGATTCGTAGATCACTGGCAAGCCGCTGCCGGGGTGCGTTCCACCCCCTACGAGGTAAACCGATTCCAGGTCCTCGAATCGATTGCGCGGCCGCAGGTGAAGCATCTGTGAAAGGTTGTGGGCCAAATTAAACGTCGCGCCACGATGAATTTGATAGCCTTGATCCCAGTCGGCTGGCGTGATCATCTGCTCATGCACGATCCGCGACTCCACGTCGTACAAACCCACCTTTGCCAGTTGTGCCAGCGCCGTTTCCCGGAACTTCGGTGCTTCCCTGGCCCATTCCACGTTGGGATGCTGGTTGGTCACGGGTAGCAAAACGTAAAGCGTGCTCTTCCCGGATGGCGCTAATGAAGGATCAGTAACGCAGGCATTTTGCACGTAGAATGACGGATCCCGTGACAGAACGTGGCGCGACTCGATGTCGTGGAGATTCTCCTGGTAATTGCTTGCGAGGTAGATGGTGTGGTGGGCCAGGTCGTCGTACCGACCCTCGATTCCCAGGTAGAGCATGAACGTCGAGCAGGAGAACTTCTTACGGTCGATGCTCCGGTCGTTCCAACGGCGGCGGAGATGGTCCGGCACGAGGCGGGTGATGGCACGAGCAAAGTCAGCGTTGATCACCAGCGCATCTGCCTTGTGGATGCCTGATTTGGAACGCACGCCCACGGCCCGGCGGCCGTTGAAGAGAACCTCCTGGACTTCGTCATCCAGGCAGATTGTGGCACCCAGGTCAAGGGCAGCCCGGGCCATTACCTTGGAAACCGCCCCACAGCCGCCTAGCGGATGGAAAACTCCATACTCATATTCAAGAAACGCAAGAATGGAGAAAAGGCTCGGGCAGTTGAAGGGTGACATGCCGAGGTATTTCGACTGGAACGTCATCGCCAGCCTGATCCGCGGGTCCTCGAAATCGCGCCTTAATTCGCCGTCCAGCGACAGCCAAGGACGGAGCAAGGGAAGGACCTTGAGAAGCTGGGGCGAGAGCAGATCGCGCCATCCCAGGAAGGGTGACTCGAGGATCCTGCGGAACTCGTTCATCTTGGAGCGATTATCGTCCATGAACCTCTGAAGCTGGCTGGCATCGCCAGGCGAGAGCGCTGCGATTGCTTGTTCCATGCGGGCGATATTGGGCGTCGCCTTCAGATCCCCGCCGCTGCCAAATACGAGATGATACTGGGGATCGAGCCGAACCATCGGCACTTCCGTACGCAGATTTCGGCCCACGGCCGCGAAGATCGATTCGAGGACTCGTGGATAGAGGAAGAAGGTCGGCCCGAGGTCAAAACGGAAGCCATTTTCGCCGATCGTCGCAGTCCGGCCTCCAACCCGCGGCTGACGTTCTAGTACAGTGACCTCATAACCCGCCCCCGCCAGAAGCATCGCACTGGCCAGGCCACCAGGTCCCGCACCGATGATGACAACCCGTTTGGTTCCGGACATGACGTGGATCGAACTCCGGTAGTGTTCTGTGGCCTCAATGAGAGGGCTCAGCAAGGAGGCGGAGCTGACCAAGAGCTGCGCGAGCGAACCGGAAACGAGCCTCTCTCCTGGCTGCAAGATCGGTCTGCGGCACGGATTTGGCCTAATTCCGACGAGACAGGAATTTGCCTATCGCGTGCGGATTTGCGACCTTTTCCGCAATCCGCAAGTCGTTGTAGAGCAAGCCCTGGCAAGCGTCAAGACTAGCAGGACGCAGCATCACCCAGATTCGGGATTCGATTTCGAGAAGCCTTGCTCTTTACCCTTGAGTCTAACCGGGCGCGCAGAGCAACACCGAAGGAGAGGTCTCGGGAACCTCAGTCGATCCTCGGAGATCAAGAGGGCCAGCGGGCGAGTGGCCGGCGTCTGCTCGAGCACGATCTTGAAAATCACCGTCAAGGGCACGGCAAGGACCATCCCCACGAAGCCCCAGAGCAGGCTCCAGAATGCCAGCCCGATCAGCACGACCAAGGGGCTGAGCCCTAACGCCTTGCCGGTCATCGTCGGCTCGATCAGGTTCGCCGTGACACCGTGGATCGACAGGAGTATCAGTGCGAAGAGGATCGGCGCCCCGAAGCTGGGGTACTCGAGGAAGGCGAGGACCAGTGGGGGAACGATCGCGACCAGGGCCCCCAGATAAGGAACGAAGTTGCCGAAGAAGGTGACCATGCCCCAGGTGACCGCACCTGTGATCCCGAACGCCCAGCAGGCAAGCCCCACCGGGATGCCGACGAGCAAGCTCGCCTTGACCTTTACCACCAGATATTCAGAGATGGCCCGGTTGATCGACTGGGTGATTTCGAGAATCCCCCGGGCACGCTCCGACGAGAAGCTGGATCGGATCCGGTTCGGCAAGTGCGAGGACGATTGAAGCACAAAAATCATGTAGAACGCGACCACGATCGATTCGAGAGAAAACCGTCATGAACGCGGACGCGGCGTTGCGGACAACTCGCTGGGAGAGCTCGGTGGTCAGTGAATCTGCCGACTCGCCGGCCGGTTCAACCGACCTGGGACGTTGAAGCCAGGGTAGTACTGACTTCGAGAGCTGCCGCGCCTGGCTCTCCAGCTCCGCTTCGCGCAGCAGGTAACGCGGCAAGTGCTGGTTGATCAGCACGACGTCCCGGTAAACCATTCTGGCCAGGCCCTGAAGGCCCAGACTGATGCCGACGGCGATGATCAAGAACGAGAAAATCGGCCGCATATGCCGCCGCAGCCGAGCGTACACCGGCAGGAACAGGTAAGAGAGCAGGATCGCAATCAGCAGCGGCCGTAGGACGGGCTCGAGCCGCTCGAGCAGGTAGAGGCTCGTGGCCGCGATCAGCAGCACGAAGGTCAGGGTGCGCAGGCCGACAAGGCTCGAAGCGCGGCGCAATATCGGCGCCGACGGACTTGGCCTTGGATTCCATGTCGGTCACTCCGATCCGCGGAGCAGCTACCTCAGCATCGGGGACTCTGGGATCGATGAGAGTCCAAGACATCTACCCTCCGGCCGACCCCTTTGAGTCCTGGTGCCGCGGACGCTGCACCGGAAACCCCGCAACCTGCTCGACCCAGGAGCCGAGTTCCGGGTCCAGCAGCGTATCGCGAAAATCCTCCAGTGCCGCTCCCAAAGGCCTCATGATTCCCGGGTGAGCAGAGTCAAGGCGGGGGGTCTTGAGCCCGCCGTTCAAGGGACGGGGCGCCTCCTGTCCGAGCTCAGCGGTCGATTTGCCGACGATCAAGCCGAAATCGTGCCCGAAGGCAGCGGCGATAGCCCGTGCGAACTCGACGCGATCCATCACTTCCGCACCGACCACATGAATTAAGCCGCTGGCCGCTTCTTCAGCCAGAAGAACCGCTGCGCGAGCCACATCTGGCCCGTAGCTAGGACTAGAAATCTGGTCGGACGGACAGACGGTCGGCTTTCCCTCGGCCAGGTTGCGGAGCAGTTGATAAGCAAAGTTCTTGCCCTGCCGCTCGGGCCCGAAGACCCAGGAGGTGCGGATGGTGAGCTGCCTGGCGCCGAGCTCGCCGCTCAAGAGCAAGCTCGGCGTCGCGCTTGGCCCGTCCGTACACCGACAGCGGATTCGTGGCCGATTCCTCGGTGTAGGGACCGGCCTTGCCGTCGAACACGTAGTCGGTGGAAAAATAGACGAATCGAGCTCCGACCGAGACTGCCGCTCGTGCCAGATTCAGCGGCTGCTCTAGATTGGCCGCATAGGCCCGCGCCGGTCTCGCTCGCACCCGTCCACCCATGTGAATCCGGCCGGGTAGAATACAACGTCAGCCGCCTGCTCCTTGATCCAGTCGGCCGCAATCTGCAACTCGCCGGCTTCGAGCCTGACCAGGCCCGGGAATTGCACGCTTGCAAATGTTCCAGTGGCGGAGTGGCCGCGGTGGGCCAGCGTTCGCAGCAGCCAGCAGCCAATCTGACCTGAACCGCCGATCACGACGGCGCGAAGACGATCGGCGGATCGTCCCATCTGGGCTGTGGAAACTGCCCCTGAATCGTCCGAAATCGGTGTGCCTGGCATCATCTTCAGTGAAATCCTCGTCGCCTATTCTCGCTGTACCGCTGCAGCGAGTCCTCGATGATTGGCAGCGCCTTTGCCGACGGCTCGATCTCGTCTACCTCGACCGACTTGCCTTCGAGCTGCTTGTAATCTTGAAAAAAACGCCGCAACATCATGAGGCGATGAGGGGGCAGCTCCGTCGCCTCGCGAAAGCTATTAAACTCGGGATCGTTGACCGCAACCGCCAGGATCTTATGGTCATGCTTACCACTATCGACCATCGTCATCAGCCCGATCGCTCGCGCGGTGACGAGGGTCAAGGGGTAGAGAGCTTCCTGGCACAAGACCAGAACATCCAAAGGGTCGTCGTCCTCGGCATAGGTTTGCGGAATGAACCCGTAGTTGGCCGGGTAGTAAACGGCCGAGTAGAGCACCCTGTCGAGCCGGAGCAAGCCCGTCTTTTTGTCCAGCTCGTACTTGATGCTTGACCCCATGGGGATCTCCACGAGTGCGTTGAACTCCAGCGGCAACCTCTGGCCGGGAGTCACATCATGCCAAGGGTGGAGCATGGGTCTGGCTTGTTTGTTCTCGAGGATGTACTGGAGTGGGTTGCCCACATTCCCAGCATAGCAGATTTATGGCGCACCAGACACCGACGCGGAATTGAAAGGGCAATGCAAGTCCCCGTCGCCTGTTGCGGTTCCCCCCTAGCCCGGATCTTAGCTAGTGCCAGCGTCGAGCGAACATCGCCAATGCAAGCAATTATTGCGGCAACCATCGTGGCACTTGCGGTTCAGCCAGAAGCAGAAATCAAGCGGGGAGTATCGGCATTTTTTTTCTTTCAAGATGCTGGGTTGGTGGTCTAAACTGAGACTGTCATCATTCTCACACCTGAAGCTTCTTGCACCTACTACAATTGAGGTACCAGGTGACTCACTCTTCGGCCACTCGCCCTCCGCGCAGTCGAACCTTTTCAGTTCGCAGACGTTCCCGTCGCAGGCCGGTTTTCCTGGTGCTCGAAATGCTGGAGACCAGGCAGTTACTTTCGGCCGGCAGTGTGGGTTTGAACCCGATCATGGCTCAGCCCAGTGTAGCGGCGAACCCGACGCCGTCGCTTTCCAGCCTCTACCCATCGGGCCTGTCCCCCCTAGAGGTCCGACAGGCTTACGGTATCAACCAAATTTCGTTCCAGAACGGCACAATTACAGGCAATGGGTCCGGCCAGACCATCGCGCTGGTAGTCGCTTATGACGACCCCAACATAGGTAGCGACCTGAGGCAGTTCGACCTCGAGTACGGCCTCCCGAGTCCGCCATCGTTCACGAAGTACGTCGAGACGGGACTGACTCAATCCAATCCGGGCTGGTCGCTGGAAACGGCGCTCGACGTCGAGTGGTCGCACGCCATGGCACCCGGCGGCCAAGCTGGTGCTGGTGGAGGCCAGTTCGGCCAATATTTCCGACCTTTTTAACGCGGTCAACTTTGCAAGGTCGCTCAATGGCGTGGTGGCCGTGTCGATGAGCTGGGGCACGGGCGAGTTCTATGGCGAGAATGCTTACGACAGCCTCTTCACGACGCCCGCCGGGCATATCGGTGGCGACGGGCAACCGGGAGGAGTGACGTTCGTCGCGGCCGCTGGAGACAGCGGCGCCTGGGGCGGGGTCTCGTATCCCGCGGCCTCTCCGAACGTTCTGTCGGTTGGCGCGACGGCGCTCGATGTGGGCCCGGGCTTGAGTTATGCCGGAGAGCTTGGTTGGACCGACAGCACGGGAGGCTTCAGTGCTTTGGAACTGGCTCCGGCGTACCAGATCAACGCCCAGTCCGCCTCGGGTCTGGGCTACGGGCTGCGTACTCAGCCGGACGTTGCGGCGGTCGGCGACCCGGCTACCGGAGTATCCGTGTATGACTCAGTTCGCTACGCAGGCCAATCTGGCTGGTTCTCCGTGGGCGGCACGAGCGCCGCAGCACCCCAGTGGGCGGGATTGATCGCCGTAGCCGATCAAGGTCTGGGCCTGGCCGACGCCGGCTCGTTGGCGAATGCCCAGGCGGCACTCTACGCGATCCCGTCGTCCTCGTTCCACCACGTGACGTCGGGTTTCAACGGATACTCCGCGACGAGCGGTTATGACCTGGTCACCGGCTTGGGAACTCCAATCGCCAACCGGGTGGTAGCCGGGCTGCTGGCCACTGAAGGTGTTTACAATGCGACAGGTTTCGCTTCCCCTTCCCCGTATTTGCCCGGCGCCCTGCGGGGTCTTGCCGCGCGGCCAAGCCTGGATGTGACTTCTGGCACAAACACGGCCACAGCACCAGGATCGTCCGGGTCGTCAACGAGCTTCCCGGCGCCGTTTCCGCCCATCACGGTAGTTATATTCCCGCTTGGACCAACCGGGGTCGTGGTGATCGTCCCGACACCGAACATCAGCCGCTCGCCGTTCGCCTCGAACAGTCACCCGGTTCAGCCCGAGGCCCCCTCGCTGGTCAGTCTGGCAGCCCCCACGAGCACCCTCAACAGTTTCGGCCAGAACGCGACGGTAGATAGCCTGGTTGGGCGTATCAGCCGGTTCGGATCGGAGCCCGAGGTGGCCGCGCTCATCGATGTTGTCGAGCCGTTCCAGGCTCCGGTTCCCGCCAACGCTCCCAACAAGGCCGCGACTCCCTACCGGACCGGGGCGACCGTGATGGTTCCTCGTCAAAGCCTGCCGTTCCCGCCGCGTTTTGATCACAACGAGCAAGGCTACGAGCTTTTCGGTGCCGATCTGGCGTACCCGAACCGAACCGCCGCCGCTCGTTGCTGAAGGTGGCAGTGAAGACGAGTCGTCAGATACGAGCCCAGGTCCACGCCTCGCTTTCGCCGCCGCGCTGGCCGGCGCCGGCTACTGGCTTGCGATCCGCGATTTCAAGGGCCGCAAGCGGGGCTGGAGCGTTTCCCGTTACGGTCGCAAATCGAGGCCCCGCCTCCGCCAGTGCTCGCCTATGCCAAAGTGAAGTCTTGGGAAAAGAGCGGTGTGCCCTGTTCGCCGGTAAGCTGATTCGCGGGTCGCAGGTTCAGCGGGCCACCTCCCTATCCTTGAGTGGCGGAGAGTGCGGGCGGCTGGTTGCGATTGGAATCAGCGCCTGCGCGATTGGTGGTTCACTTCGCGACCGTGGTTGCCGGCCTTGATCGTCGCGAGCGATGGGGCCACTGTTTGACCGCGCCGCGATGGCGACGGCCGACCCACTGCGATATCCTTTCTTGACCCGGTACGCCTTCAAGATCGCACTGACGCGTCTTCGAATGGCGCCTAGGTTCGCGCATGGAAGGCCCTGTTCTTTCTCTTGTATATAGAGTGCCAGGGCAAATTCCCGGAAGCTTGCATGGGCTCTTTTCGCTTTGAAGTATAGCCAATCATAACAAAGGTCTTCCCGAGACCTGTAGGTCCAGAGCCGCGTTCCAGGGCCAAATGCCAGCCGCAATTCCATCAGTAAAGACAATTCACTGGAGTGTTCGCGGGGCGAAGACATGGAAATTCACACCTTTATAAACATTCGTTTTCGAGACGTGTTAAGCCCGACCTGAAGAATCAGTCAGCCGTGTGAGCCTCTCGACCATCGATTTGCAAGCCGACTTAGCCGGCAAAGCGTCGCTCATCTGCAGGCGCGACGACCGACCGAGCAAACATGGCCGAGTTTTGAGCTAAGTGGGCCCGGCCGAGTCCTATTTTTTCTTAATAATTCCTAGGATCCGCGTTGCCCTTTAATCCTTCGAGAGCGCCCGGTTCCAGGCTAAGCTAGTATGTACTATCCCTCAATACAAGGAAATGAAATTCTTTTTATCGCTTCCTTTTCTCGAAATTCGATGCTCGACGACCCAGATTTCTGTTGGCGGACCAGAATGTCTAGAGTTTATTTAAGGGAAAGCAGACAGGGCGTTTCTAAAAGGCTTGCTCTCCAGTCTCATCGAAGGTGCCGCCCTAGGGTGTTCCAGGTCCATCGCCGGACATGACCGGCGGAATCGCTTCACATGGCTCTGGCCGGGTGGACCGAGTACAATCGTCGTAGGTTGAACGGGCGAAGCTTGCGCCGGGATAAGCTTTCCTGGATCGAGGCGACTCCGCGTTGAGTCACGGGACGGGCATTTGGTCACGGTGAAAGATCAGGGTGTAGAATGGGCTGGTTGACGATGCCACTTCTCTGGGCGCAGGCTGCCGGGTCAGCGAGTGGGGCCGCGGCATCTGCCGGATCGGCTGCCGGGGTGGGCAATCCCGCCGCGATGGCATCGATGGCGTTTCGTCGCTGGTGTTCGGGACTGACGCTATCCTCTCCAGAAGTCGTACCCGGCATGGACGGTTTCTGGGCTTTCCTGACTGGTCTTGCGGTACTTCTTGCAGTGGCGATCCTGTTCCAGGGTCCGCTGCTGGCATTGCATCAGCTTATCGACATTCCCGGGCACATCGCGCTGGTGCGTCAGGCCACCCGGAGAGTCTGGCGCGGGGCGGTTGGTCTCGGCGCTCATCACGTTCACAGTACTTGCTTGGACCGGCAGCCAGACCCTCGCCTTTCTGGCAGACAAATCGGACAGGGGAAAGACGGAGCTCACGTTGCTTACCCGTTCCGCGCGAGCGGTTCGAATTGGTTCTTGAACAGGGAATTCTCGGCGGTTTAACGCCGCTCCGCGATCTGGTGGGTCTGGCAGACAACCTGCCGCTTCTGATCTGTGCGGTGTATCTTGCATTTCGGGCCTCTTCAGGAATGCTGCCGCCGGCTGGGCCCGAGCGCGGGGCGGCCGCGTGATAGCTCCTTCCGCGCTGGATTCACCAGCCGTCGGAGAGCTGGTGCCGGCTGGTCGACTTTGATCTGGGGTTGCGGCTCGTTATATCTCCTGTACCGCCTCGTCGCACGAGTCTCCGGCAGCGTCGACCTGCCACTGGGAGGGTGCCTGGTCGTCGAGGCGCTGGTGGTCCCGCTCATGATGTCGGTGTGCGATGGTTTCTTGCTGGCGTGGGTCTTGACTGAGCTGCGTAATGCAAGGTTCGACCAAGTAGGAGAGGATCGCTTCCACCCGGCTCAGACACTCGAACTGATGCCTGCCGTTGTGCTTGTGTGTGTCCTGGCCCTGCCGGCGCGATACGTAGCGACGCTGGTTTTCCTGACACTGCAGCACCTGCCGACCTCGGTCGGGGCCACATCCCTGGGCCGATATATTCGCTGGCAACTCGGCTGGGGCCTGGTGGACCTGCAATCCGCCTCGCTGGTGTTCCTGGGCTCGGTCGGAGCCGTGGCATGGAGCCGGGGAGCAATCGGCGATCTTTTCCGTGGCTACAGTCGACTCCTGCGGCATCATGGCGGCCACTTGATCGCCACTCTTGCCATGGCAGGAGCCGCTACCGGTCTGCTGGCTGGATTGATCTACCCCCTGGTGTTCTTGCTGCCACCGGCCGGCTGGGTGCTTCCCGCCGCGGATAGCTATTCTCACTACCTCACATTGCCAGTTGGGCTCTGGACGCTTGCCGCGCTGATTCAATTGGCGGAACGCTCCCTCCCCGTCGCTGACCCGGCGAGATCGGTTGCCGACGGTCAGTCTGGAGCAGAGGATGGCTCCGGCTCGGTGTCCGGGGTTCGGCCCGGTGAGGCGGCTACTCACCTTCGTCAATCGCGGGATGCCGCGAGCGGCTAACCGGAGCTTCGTCCGCGGTCTATCGAGTATGCATGAGATACGTCAACCAAGTTGGATTGTTTCGTCATGGAGAACCGAGTTCATGCGGAAATCCGGAAACTTGTCGTAAGCTGATATTAGAAAGCTAACAGGATGGCGGCCGACGGAACGCGGTTCGCTGAGAAGGTTGTACACCGGTTCGCTTGACAGAAACACGAGGCCGGGGTTGTAATAAGATGAGGAACGGCGCTGGCCCTCTCTGCTGTGCCGGTCCTTGAAAATCGATTTTGCGTGGAGACCATCTCGTCCGTTCCCCGGACTTGTTGTTTTATCTTCGGCCCGAAGGCAGCGGCTCGACGGGCGTTCCCACCGTCAGAAGGTTTCTTGACAATTCGGCCGAGCCCTCAGGCACAATGAGGACAGAACAACTCTGCGCGCCATAGCAGAAAGTTCAGCGTCGACGCGGTGGATCAAGCTGGGTCCTGGCCCACGTTTGTCCCGAGGGCCAAGTCAGGAAAACAGATCCAGCCGCCTTCAGGAGGGAAACTTCTCATGTCCACAGGATCAGAGCTAATCTCGCTCATCGCGAGTCGCCAGAATCTAGAAGACTATCAAAAGAAGCACTGGTCCGGCAGCTTCGCCGAGTATCTGGAGATTGTCAGACGCGATGCCAACGTGACGCGGACCGCGTACCAGCGCCTCTACGACATGATGACAAGCAAAGGTGCCGAAGAAATCATCGTCAACAAAGAGAAGTTGCTGCGGTACAGGTTTTTCGAGGATCCCGACAACTGCGGCGAAGATGCGATTTATGGACTGGAACGGACGATGATCAACTTGGTCAACGTCCTCAAGAGTGCCGCGCACGGTTACGGCACCGAGCGTCGCGTGCTGCTTTTGCATGGTCCGGTTGGAAGCTCGAAGAGTACGATTGCTCGGCTCATCAAGAAGGGGCTAGAACGCTACTCTCGCACCGAGGAGGGGCGACTATTCAGCTTTGGCTGGAAGGAGATCGGCTCAGATGGTGAAGAGTCGGTCACCGAGTGCCCGATGCATGAAGAGCCGCTGCACCTGATTCCGCAAGAGAATCGAGATGAGGTAACACGGTTGCTTAAGGCCGAAACGGTACCGCGCGCCTACGAGCTGTTAATCGAAGGCGATCTCTGCCCATTTTGCCGTCAGATGTTCAACGAACGGATGCAGCGGTACGGGGGCGACTGGTCGCGAGTTGTCGAGGATGTCCAGGTTCGCCGCCTGATCCTTTCCGAGCAGGATCGGGTGGGGATCGGCACGTTTCAACCGAAGGACGAGAAGAATCAGGATGCCACCGAGCTCACTGGCGACATCAATTATCGAAAAATCGCAGAATACGGCACGGAGAGCGATCCCCGGGCCTTCAACTTCGATGGTGAGTTCAACATCGCCAATCGCGGCGTCATCGAATTCATCGAGGTTCTCAAGCTGGACGTCGCGTTCCTGTACGACTTGCTGGGCGCCAGCCAAGAACACAAGATCAAGCCCAAGAAGTTCGCGCAGACCGACATCGACGAAGTGATCGTTGGCCATACAAATGAGCCAGAGTACAAGAAACTGCAATCCAACGAGTTCATGGAAGCACTGCGCGACCGGACCGTGAAGATCGACGTCCCCTACGTGACCCGACTGAATGACGAGGTGCGGATCTACGAGAAGGACTACAACGAGCGCAAGGTTCGTGGCAAACGGCTTGCACCACACACCCTCGAGGTCGCAGCCATGTGGGCCGTGCTTACCCGCCTGGAGGAGCCCAAGAACGCCGGCCTGACCTTGATGCAGAAGCTGAAGCTCTACAACGGGAAAACCTTACCGGGCTTCACCGAGGACAACATCAAGGAGCTCCGCGAGGAGGCGGAGCGCGAGGGCATGCAGGGCATTAGCCCCAGGTATGTTCAAGACAAGATCTCCAACGCCCTCGTCGCTCACCCCAACGAGCGCTCGATCAATCCGTTCATGGTACTCAACGAGCTCGAGGCAGGCCTCAAGCACCACTCGCTAATCAACAGTGAGGAGACACGCAAGCATTATCGGCACCTGCTCGCGATCGTAAAGGAAGAATACGAGGACATCGTGAAGAACGAGGTGCAACGTGCCATCGCGGCCGACGAGGACGCTCTGACACGCCTGTGCGGTAACTACATCGATAACGTCAAGGCGTACACTCAAAGGGAGAAGGTCAGGAACAAGTACACCGGCCAGACCGAAGAGCCGGATGAGCGGCTCATGCGGTCGATCGAGGAAAAGATCGACATCCACGAGAGTCGCAAGGACGACTTCCGCCGCGAGATCATGAATTACATCGGCGCGCTTTCCCTTGACGGCAAGAAGTTCGATTACCGGACCAATGAGCGGCTTCAAAAGGCACTGGAGCTTAAACTCTTCCAGGATCAGAAAGATACGATCAAGCTTACGAGCCTGGTCTCGAGCGTGGTCGACAAGGACACTCAGGAGAAGATTGACATCGTTAAAGCCCGGCTGATTCGCAATTACGGCTACGATGAGGACTCGGCCACCGACGTTTTGAACTACGTCGCCAGCATCTTCGCGCGCGGTGACGTTAAGCGAGGCAGCCACTAGCATTCGATCGGAACGAACGGCCCGGCGGGCCGGTCGATGACGAGCACAAAGACGCAGATGTGTCGTTCCCGCGACGGTATACGGCGGGTCTAGACGATTTGCTGAGGTCGCCCGGCAACTGCGCACTGCTCGCCGGAAAGTTGGGCAAATGCATCATCGAGATGAGGTCAGCGACCTTCTTGGCGCAAAGTCTCGATTGTTTCCTTGAATCCGGGATGGGACTGGGTCTAAAATTTGCTATAACGTACGTTAGTGGAATCGTATCATCCCGGAACAGGATCGTCCCGAGAGACTCGCTGCCACCTACCCTTTCGGATGCTCACTACAGCGTTGATCCTGATCCGAGCCGGCGGGAACCATTCTGTTCTTTTCCATCTCACCTGCGGTCGGATCGTCAATTCTTCCGGGCCGCGGAAGATGCCGCTTGCGCGGTGCTCCGCCACCCTCGGGAAACCTCGACTCGGCGTGACGGCGAGTCGACCAATCCGACTGCACGAGCGCGGACTTCAGTCAGTAAACAGGGACGCAACATCGGCAGACCTATCGAGAATTCAGGGGTTTGGCCGAGAACGCTGATCCAATACACGCAACGGCGGGGGCTGGGTAGCCGTGGTGCGAAAAATCGATCGAGATTCCAATCGGTTCAAGCAAATCGTCCGCGGGAAGATCAAGTCGGACCTGCGCAAATACATCACCCACGGGGAGCTGATCGGCAAGTCGGGCGGCGAATTCGTGTCGATCCCGCTGCCGCAGATCGAAATCCCCGAGTTCCGTTACGGGACCAAGAACCGCGGGGGTGTGGGGCAGGGGCCAGGCGACGTGGGAACCCCGATCGGGCGATCCAGCGACGGTGAGTCGGGACAGGGGGCTGGCGAGGCCCCCGGGCATCATATTCTCGAGGTTGAGCTGACAATGGACGACCTTGCCCAGATCTTGGGTGAGGAGCTCGCACTACCCCGGATCATGCCCAAGGGCCGCGCTAACATCATTGAAGAGAAGGACAAGTACACCGGCATTCGCCAAGCCGGCCCGGAAAGCTTGCGCCACTTCAAGCGAACCTACAAGAAGGCACTCAAGCGCCAGATTGCCTCGAGCCAGTACGACCCGCTCGATCCGCTCGTCATCCCAATTCGCGAAGATAAGCTTTACCGCTCCTGGAACCCAGTTTCCGTGCCTCAATTCAATGCGGTGGTGCTCTACCTGATGGACGTGTCGGGGTCGATGACCGACGACCAGAAAGAGATCGTCCGTACCGAGGCCTTCTGGATCGACACCTGGTTGAAAAGCCAGTATGACGGCGTGACCACCCGCTACATCATTCACGACGCGGTGGCTCGCGAGGTCGACGAGCACACCTTCTACCATACCCGGGAAAGCGGCGGAACCAGGATCAGCTCGGCCTATGCTTTGGCGAACAAGATCATCGACGAGTTCCATTCCCCCATCGACTGGAACATCTACGTACTCCACTTCTCCGACGGCGACAACTGGGGCGAGGATAACCGCAACTGCATCAGCCTGCTGCGCGACCAGCTCCTGCCCAAATGCAACCTCTTTTGCTACGGGCAGGTCGAGAGCCCCTACGGCTCGGGGGAGTTTTACCGGGAGCTCGAGGAAGCTTTCGATGAAATCCCGAACCTCGCCCTTTCCGAGATCCGTAACAAGGAAGGAATATACGATTCGATCAAGGAGTTCTTGGGACGCGGACGCTAGTTCATCGGAGAGGTTGAACCGCCTCCTGATCTGGCCATCGAAGTGGAACAAGCCGCCTCCGGGACAGAGTTGATTGACGGATCAGAATAAGCCACTGAACCCACGCTGATGAGACGAGGATCCATGTCGACCGTCAATACCCACAATCTTCCAGCCGATCTGAGAGCCATTCAGCTCGAGACCGAGGACCACGCTCGCGCCTACGGCCTGGACTTCTATGACACGATTTTCGAGGTCCTTGATTATGATGAGATCTCCGAAATTGCAGCGATGGGAGGGTTTCCGACGCGCTATCCGCACTGGCGATTCGGCATGGAGTACCAGCAGCTCGCCAAAGGCTATCGCTACGGTCTCCAAAAGATCTACGAGATGGTCATCAATAACGACCCATGCTACGCCTACCTGCTGCGCTGCAACCAGCTCGTCGACCAGAAGCTGGTCATGGCCCACGTTTATGGCCATAACGACTTCTTCAAAAACAACATCTGGTTCAGCCAGACGAACCGCAAGATGATGGATGAGACGGCGAATCACGGCAGCCGCATCCGCTCTTACATGGAGCACTATAGCGAAGATACTGTCGAGGGATTCATTGACAGTTGCCTCTCCCTGGAGAATCTGATCGACATCTATTCGCCCCTGATCAAGCGCCGTGACGCCATCAACCGGTATGACTTCCCCCCTAACGAGGAAAAGCAGGACGAACTGACCGCAAAGTTCCAGAGCAAAGGGTACATGGACTCGTTTATAAACCCGCCCGAAGTTCTTAAGGAAGAGGCCCGCAAGCGGGAATCCGACAAGGAAAAGGCGAAGTCCCAGTCGTTTCCCGAGCAGCCAGAACGTGACGTACTTTTGTTCCTGCTCGAGCACGCGCCGTTGAAGCCCTGGCAGCATGACGTCCTGGCGATCATCCGGGAGGAAGCTTACTACTTCGCCCCCCAAGGGCAAACCAAGATCATGAACGAGGGCTGGGCCTCGTTCTGGCACTCGACAATCATGACCCAGAAGACTCTCCACCCCTCCGAGCTCGTGGATTACGCCGACCATCACTCCGGCACAATGGCCACCCAGCCGGGCCGCCTCAATCCCTACAAGCTTGGTATCGAGTTGCTGCGAGATATCGAAGAGCGCTGGAACAAAGGACAATTCGGTTCGGAATGGGAGGAATGCGATAACTACGAGACCAGGAGGAGCTGGGACAAGTCACTGGGTCTTGGCCGGCAGAAGATCTTTGAAGTTCGCCGCATTCACAACGATGTGACGTTCATCGACACGTTCCTCACGGTCGACTTCTGCCGTCGCCATCAACTCTTCAGTTACAAGCACAACGATCAGAACGACACCTACGAGATCGAAAGCCGTGAGTTCAAGAAGATCAAGGAGCGTCTGCTATTCAACCTGACCAATTTTGGGCAGCCGATCATCAGGGTCAAGGACGGGAATTACCGCAATCGAGGGGAACTCTATCTGCTTCACGAGCACTTTGGCGTCGATCTGAAGCTAGACTACGCTCAGGACACACTCCGTCATCTCCACCGCCTCTGGACTCGTCCGGTGCACATTGAAACGGTCGCCGATGGGCGGCCCACGCTATTATCGTTTGATGGAACCGATCACTCAATCCGACCGTTGGGAGGATCAGCTCATGACTCCGAGCCGAAAGATCGCCGCCGCTCTTGATGAAAACACGAAAGCCTACGCCTTGCCGTGCCCTGTCACGGTTGAGGACCCACCGAACCGGTTCACTCTGAACCTGACGGCCCTCGACAGCGTCGGCGTCGCGTTCGATAATCTCGACTTCGTCACCACCGACCGCCAGGATTGGTCGTCTGAAGCCCTCAATGCCTGGGGAGAGCGCCTTGCCGCGCGGGTGACCTACCTGCTCGAGCCGCTCAAGGTACTCGAGATCGACGCCGGCGGAGGAGAAGTCCAGATCCGCAGCAAGTCGCCATCAGCCCGCGCCGACCAGCGCGGCTTCTACGAAGTCCGCTTGTACAAACAGGGAATGCTGCGCATGGAGCGGTATGTCGTCGATGACGTCACCCGCCAGCGCCGCCGCACCCCCTGCCAGTTCACTCGCGAAGTCCTTGAACGCCTGGCCGACGATATCGCCGCCAGTGCGTCGTGAAGTATCCATCGTGAGGACGAACCATGATTCGCCGCTATTGGAAGCCGCACAGAAGCTCATGGGTACGGATCTTGGGCATAGCAGCCGCAGGGGTGCTGGTTCTCATGCATCCCTCAAATGGGCGAGCAGACGATGAACCTGCGTCCGCTGCGAAAGCCAACGCCGAGGCGAGGCGATGGTTCGAGGATGCGAAGTTTGGCCTCTTCGTACATTGGGGGGTCTACTCGCTTTTGGGCAAGGGCGAGTGGGTGATGAACAACGACAAGCTGCCGATCAGCGAGTACCAGAAGCTGCCCCCCCAGTTCAACCCCATCAAGTTCGATGCGGACGAGTGGGTTAGACTCGCCAAGGCCGCCGGGATGAAGTACATCACAGTCACCAGCAAGCACCATGACGGCTTCTGCATGTACGACAGCAGCCTCACCCGTTATGACATCGTCGACGCCTCGCCCTATGGCAAAGACCCCATGAAGGCGCTCGCGAGCGCTTGCCACAGGCAGGGTATCAAACTATTTTTCTATTACTCACTGCTTGACTGGCACCATCCCGATTACTTCCCAAGAGGGAAGACCGGTCAGACGGCCGAGAGGGATGAGAAGGGAGACTGGAAGACATACGTCGCCTATTACCAAGGCCAGGTCCGCGAGCTCTGCTCCAACTACGGCGAGATTGGCGGAATCTGGTTCGACGGCTGGTGGGATCGTCCGGAGGCCGACTGGGATCTGGCCGGGACTTACCGGATGATTCACAATCTCCAGCCCGGGGCGCTGGTCGGCAACAATCACCATGTCGCCCCATTCCCCGGCGAGGATTTCCAGATGTTCGAGCAGGACTTGCCCGGGGAGAACTCGGCCGGCTTCAACAAGGCCGGTGTGACCTCGAGACTGCCTCTGGAGACTTGCCTGACGATGAACCAGTCGTGGGGATACAACGCCCGGGACACCCATTTCAAATCCCCTGAACAGGTGATCCATGCGCTTGTGGGGGCCGCTGGACGGGTGCCAACTTGCTGTTGAACGTCGGACCGCGGCCGGACGGAACGATCGGACAGGAGTTCAGCGAGCGGCTGATCGCCGTTGGTAAATGGCTGGAGACCAACGGCAAAACGGTCTATGGCACGCGCCGCGGCCCGATTGATCCGAGGGATTGGGGTGTCTCTACCATCAAGGCGACCACGCCTCTTGACGTCTATCTGCACGTCCTCAAGCCGGCCGAATCGATCGCGCTGCCCAGGTCGATCGGTTCGTTCACGCCCTTTGCGTTTGGCAAGTCGACTCCCTTGAAGCTGGTCCAGCGCGATAATGCTCTGGAATTGACTTTGCCCGAGAACGTTCGCACGCCCATTGACACGATCATCGTGCTGAGCCCGCTGGGTTATGGCCGCTAGAATCAATTTCAAACCTGCTTCACTTCGACCGACGATGCAATTCGAGACCAGCCACCCCCAGGAAATCGACGAATCGCCCCACTGGCTGGACCGTGTGAGCGTTCTGCTGGCCCTGGTGACGCTCGTGCTCGTCGGCTGGACCGCGTGGCTGAGGTTCGGTCCAGCTTCCCGGCCCGAGCCCCCGGTCGTTGGCCAGGCGCTGCCTCCACTTCGGCTTCTGGACATCGAGACCGCGGAACCTCTCGTTCTGCTCGGCGCCAGGGGAAAGGTCACCTGGATCGTGTTCTGGTCAGCAGGCTCTCCGTCGGGCAGAGCCGGCCTGTCGAAGCTCGAAGGTGTCTGGAAGCGACTCAAGTCGCATCGGCGGTTCGCAATGGTGACCGCGGCGGTAAATTCGGACCAGCCAGAGCGGGTGCGCGCGGCACTCGCCGAGATCCATGCGGCCGTGCCGGCCTATATCGCCGGTCCCGAAACTCTCCGGCGCTTTGACGCCGAGATGGCGGATCCTCCCCTTCATCTCCTCGTCGACGGCGATGGTCGGATCGCCGCGCTGGTTCGAAGCGCGGGTCAGGACGCGATCAACCGCCTTGCAGAGCGGGTCCAGCGCTGGCTTGAGGAGATCGATCCAATGGGAAATACACTATTCGCTGAATCGAAGGGATGAACGACAGTCACCCGACGGGAGTTGCGAATGTCCCCCCCTCAGCCTCCGACTCCACTGCGCCAGCTTCCGAAACTGCACGCCAGATCCGCCGCGTCGCCATCCTCTTTGCCGGTGGTCCCGCTCCGGCGGCCAACGCGGTGATCTCGACAGCGGCATCCGCCTTTCTGCGCCACGGCATCGAAGTCGTGGGCATCCTTAACGGCTATGCTCACCTGATCGAATACGGGCCTGACCACCCCATGAAGGAGGGGCGCGATTACATAGTCCTGGATCAGAAAGTGCTGCGCCGGACGAGGAACACACGCGGCATCATGATCGGGACAGCCCGTACCAACCCGGGTAAGGACGTGTTGCATCCCAAACACCTGACCGACCCGAAATGCACCGAACTCTTGCACACCGTGCACCAAGCCCTGGCTTCACTTGGAGTGGATGCCCTGATATCGATCGGCGGTGACGATACTCTCAAGACCGCCAACAAGTTCAAGCTGTTTCAGGACTATCTGCCTGCCGGGACAGAGGCGAATCAGGGTGGTCCACGTTCCCAAGACGATCGACAACGATTACGGCGGCATCGATTTCACATTCGGCTACTTCACGGCCGTTGAGACCCTGGCAAACGAGATCCGCAACCTGCTGGCCGATGCGGAAGCAACTCGCGGCTACTTCATCGCCGAGTGCATGGGCCGCAGCGCGGGCTGGCTGGCTTACGGGGCCGCGATCGCTGGCGAGGCTAGCCTGGCTCTGAGCGTCGAGGATATCAACAAAGAGCTGAGCACCGAGGAAACCCTGACCGATCCCAAGACCGGGGTCACCAGCTCCCGCAAGATTATGGACATCGCCAAGGTCGTCAATGTGATGGTCAATGCCATGCAGGCCCGCGAAGCCGAGGGCAAGGAGTTCGGCGTGATCGTAATCGCCGAGGGCCTGGGACAGTTCCTTCCCGCCAGTTACCTGGAGGGAGTCAAGTTCGACGACCATGGACATATTTCACTCGCCCAGACCAACGTGGCCCGTACGATGGTCAAAGCGGTGGATGCAGAGTACAAGAAGCGCACAGGCAAGACCAAGCGGCTGACCGGTCTACAGCTTGGCTACGAGGCTCGCTGCGCTCTGCCCCACGCCTTCGATGTGATCCTTGGCAGCCAGCTTGGCGTCGGGGCTTATCGCGCGCTCGTCGAAAATCACCTCGACGGTGTGCTGATCTCGTGCTCTGGGCAACTCAATTTGTCGTACGTGCCATTCGACACGCTGGTGGATCCCGAGACGCTCGTGACCGTCGTTCGCTTCATCCAGACGGGCTCCGATTTCCACCGCCTGGCCCGTTTTCTGGAGAATTATCCGCACGATTGAACGGGGCCTGAACACGGTGACATGCAAACCCCGCGCTGCGTTCTTCTGAGCAGTTCACGGATCGCGCCCGGGAACGTTTTGCGGCTCATTTCGCCATCACCCAGCGGGCCAGTTCGACGAAGCTGGGCGGCTTGCCCTGCATCAGCAGGCCGGTGCGGAAGATCTTGCCGGCGGCCCAGACGATGGCCATCGCGGTCAGGGTGGTCAGGACCACCGAGAGCACGACCTGCCAGGCCGGCGGAGCCGGCCTCAGGGCCAGCCGCATGAGCATCAGAAACGGGCTGGCCGGCGGGAAGAGCGACATCCCGACCGACAGCGGGCTCGCCGGGTTCTTGAGCACGGCCGTCCAGACGAAGACGGGAATCATCGACAGCAGCATCACGGGCATCATCAGCGATTGGGCGTCCTTCAGCTCGCTGCAGGCCGCTCCTACGGCCGTGTAGAGCGAGCCGTAGAGCAGGATCGCCAGGAAGAGAAACAGCACCAAAGCGGCGATCAGCCCCGGGGAAACGACATTGGCGTAGCCGTAATAGCCCATGACGGCGAAGCCGCCGCCGACGTAGAGCGCGGCCAGCACCATCGCGATGCCCACATTGCCCAGCAGCTTGCCCATCATCAGCTCGAACGGCGTGACCGAACCGAGCAGCACCTCGCTGATCCGGCTCATTTTCTCCTCGATGACGCTGTTGAGCAACTGCGGCGCGCTGGTCATGATCACGAAGAACATGATAAACATGAGTGCCGCCGGGACCCCCGCGGTTCGGATCATGTCGACCTTCTCGGCCGACTTGATGCCCGCGGCCGTGCCGCCGGTGGTGCTGCGCTCCACCAGCCCAAGATTCTCGATTAGAACCGGCCGGCTCAGCCGTTCGGCCAAAGCCTGGTCCAGCCCCGCGGAACGGAACCGACGAGCGCGAACCTCGCCATTGACTACTTCGTTTAGCCAGTTTCGGATGGTGTCGTCATTGGGGTTATTGGAATGGTACTCGAGAGCGCTTAACGTCGCGTCGCCGGCCGCCGGTTCGATCACTCCCGCTGGGATCTCGACGTAGGCGTCGAGCTCGCCACGGTGGATGCGGTCGGAGAGATCGAGTGCCAGCGACAGATCCTCGGCGTGGGCCGCCGGCTCTGGCTCCATCCTAGGCCGGGCATTCTTACCCCGTGCCTCGGGAAGCTTGGCGTTGTGTGCCGCGGCCGCCTGCTCGATCGCGGGGTAGAGGGCCCCGCTCTGGTCGATTACCACGAACTTCCGCGGCTTGGTGTCCACCCGTTCCGCCACGAATATTTGAAGCAGAATCGAGGCCCCCATGATCACGGGCAAGAGAAGCAGCGAAACAAGGAACGACTTGGTGCGAATCGCCGACCCGAACTCGGTCGTGGCGACCACGTAAATCTTGTGAATATTAAGTTTCATAAGATGCCTTCTTCATTTCTTGGGCCTGATCAGGGGCGGCGATCCGGACGAAGATGTCGTGCAGCGAGGGTCGGGTGATCTCGAACTGGTAGATCCGCGTTCGGGCCGCCAGCGCGGGTAACAGCCCCTGGGGATCACCACGCCAGCGAACCTCCTGCAGGTTGCCGAGATCGTTGATTTCAACCACGCCGTCGAGCCCCTCGAGAGCGGATGTGCCTGCTTCGGTGCGCAATCGGATCGTGTCGTAGCCGTAGATCGACTGAATCTGATCGAGCGTGCCGTCCAGCACCTTGCGTCCTTTAAAGATCATGAAGATCCGGTCGCAGAGTCGCTCTGCGACCGACATGTCGTGAGTCGAGAAGACGACCGTGGTCCCTGCCCGTTTCAGGTCGAGGACGGCATCCTTGAGCACTTCGGCATTGACCGGGTCTAGACCGGTGAAGGGCTCGTCGAGGATCAGCAAATCTGGACGGTTGAGTACCGCAGCGACGAACTGCACTTTCTGGGCCATCCCTTTGGAGAGGGCGTCGATCTTCTTGTCGATCCAGTCAGACAACCCCATCCGCTGGAGCCAGTGGTCAATCGATTGGTCAAGCTCCGGCTGGCGGGCACCCTTGAGCGAACCGAAGTAGCGCAACAACCGCCGTACGCTCATTCGCTTGTAAAGCCCGCGCTCCTCGGGGAGATAGCTAACTCGGTCGTGCGCTGCCCGAGTATCGCGCTGACCCAGGACCTCGACTTCTCCCTGATCGGGCAGCAAGATGTGCATGATCATGCGCAGGGTCGTACTTTTCCCGGATCCGTTGGGGCCAATGAAGCCGTAGAGCGAGCCCTGCGGCACGCTCAGGTCAAGATTGTCAACCGCGACGACGCTGCCGAACCGCTTGGTGACACCCTCGATCGCAATCGCAGTGCTCATGGCATGTCGCTCGTCGAGATTCACAATCCTCGGTTGCCCTGCCCACGGCAGGCAAGCCGTTCTCGCCAGTGGATTCGCCCGGGATTGTTGATTATTGCTCGCCTCAAGAGAGCGGAATGCGATCGAGCCAACGCACTCCTCCACCCCGAAAGCTGCAATGCCATTGGGGCCCCGGTTTCATTCGCCCCCCGAATTGGGTTGTCATCCATCGCACGCGA
>CAVXCB010000017.1:0-92327 GCA_963760085.1 uncultured Planctomycetaceae bacterium | reverse complement strand
CGCGGCGGGCGTCGTTCGAGGCTCCGGGAACGTCGGCCAGCCCTCCTGATCGGCGGCGCCAGCTTGTAGGCCGCCACGCCTGGCGATCTTGCCCGTCCAGGAGAGGAGCCCGCCGAGGCGCGACCGGCAGTCCGCCAGCGCGGCCCGTGCCGACGGATCGGCGCCAGCCGCGCCGGCCAGCAGCGACTCCGACTGCCGGTACGTCGCCAGCGCCTCGTCCGTCTTGCCGGTCGCTTCGAGCAGCCCGGCGACCGCGACCAGGCTGCGCCGACGTCGACCCTGGGCAGGCGCCGGCTCCCGGCTCGGCCGCCAGTGCCTCACGCGCCGCCAGCACCGCACGATGTGCCGCCAGGGCGTCCTCGTTGCGGCCGACCTTACCCGTCAGGTCGGCCAGCTCGAAGTTGGACTGCGCAGGGCCCGCCGCGAGTCGACGTCGGTCTCCTTGCCGAGCAGGGTGCCGAGCTTGCCGTAGAAGTCCGCCGCCGATTTCAAGAGCCGGTCGCGCAGCTCCTTGAATTGCTCCTCCTTGAGCAGGAAGTCCTCACTCACGCCGGTGTGGAACGTCTTGATGGCCTCGACCGCGAGGTTGTAGCGGGCCTCGATCTTGGCGTTGGCGGCCAGAAGTGCCGTGTTCTTGTCCGCGAGGGTCGCGTTGGCCCGGGCCTGCACGGCCAGCACCGCCGACAGCCCGACCACCCCCGCCAGCACGGCCGCCGCCGCGCCGGTCACCCCGGTGCGGTGCCGCGTCAGCCAGCGCAACAGTTTCCGCGTCCAGGGCTCGGCCCAGGCCGAGACCGGCTCGTCGGCCATCCACCGCTCCACGTCGTCGGCCAAGGCCCGGCACGAGGGGTAACGGTCACCCGGATGGTTCGCCATCGCCTTCAGGCAGACGGCTTCCAGGGCCGCGTCCAGCGACGATTCGAGCTGCCGGGGCGGGACGAAGTCACCCCGCTGAACCTTGCGGAGGATCTCGCCGACATCCTCGCCCTCCAACGGCGGCTTGCCGGTCAGAAGGCAGTACAGGGTGGCGCCCAGCGAGTAGACGTCGGAGCGCGGGCCCAGCCGATCGAGATCGCCGCCGGCCTGCTCGGGGCTCATGTAGGCCGGCGTGCCCAAGGCGCTGCCGGGCAGGTCTCCGATGACCCGCTCGACGACGGAGCGATGGTCTGCTCGCCAACCGACGGATCGGCCCGGCCCACGGCCTTGGCCAGCCCCCAGTCGACCACCAGCGTCTCGCCGTGTTTGCCGAGGATGATGTTGGCGGGCTTGATGTCGCGATGGATCACGCCACGGGAGTGGGCGTAATCGATGGCGTTGCAGATGTCGAGGAAGCGGCGGAGGAGCTTGCGAAGCTCAAAGGATCGACGGCCGGGGTCGTTCTTCAAGGAGATGTCGGCGTGGAACTGCTCGATCGCCTCCTTGAGGCTGTCGCCCTTGATGAGCCGCATGGCGTAGTACGGGCGGCCGCTGCCGTAGGTGCCCAGACCGTAAACCGGCACGATGCCGGGGTGCTCGAGCCCGCCGGTCACCTCGGCCTCGACGACGAACCGCTGGCGGCTCACCGGGTCGTCGGCGTGCTTCTCGAGGATCTGCTTCAGCGCCACCTCGCGGTGCAGCTCGCTGTCGAGCGCACGAACACCTCGCCCAGCCCGCCCCGCGCGTGAGGCCGGAGCAAGCGGAACCGCTGGCCGTCGCCGGTCGACCCGCCGACCGACAAACTGGCGGTGCGGTCGGGGTCGTGATCATCGTCGGCCTCGGTGGTGTGGCCGTTCTTGGGCCGAGCGATCCGGGCGAGCGTGGCCTCGATCTCCGGCTCGCCCAGGTCGGCCAGGCCGGCGCGGGTGGATCGGTTGGCGGGGATGGCGGCCAGGCTTTTCTCCACGTCGCCACGGTGCGCTTCCAGATGAACCTCGGCCAGCGCATGCAGCAGCGCTTCTGGCGCCCGTCAGGTCGCCGCGGGCTTCGAGGTGATCGGCCAGGCTCTGGGACTTGTCGCGGGTCCATGCCTGAAAGGCGAGCATGAGCTGGCCCTGGTCGATCAGGCCGTTCTGAAGCGCGAGCAATCCGAACAGGAGATGGCGGTCAGCGGCGGCGGCCATGACAGGTCTCCGATCGTCGGTGGTCGATCTGGCGACAGCCCCGGCATCGGGGGCCGGCCCGGGAGTTGAGTCGCCTCGGCTGGATTATCGCAAGTCCGCCACGCATTTGCATGCAGCACGTTTTTCTCGACATCTTCATGAGCAGCCCCTGGCTCCTGGTGTTATCGTGGTGATCGCCGTCAGAAATGGTTGCAAAACTTCTAAGAATAACGAGTGTTTGTGAAGGTGCCAGCGAAACGAGGATTCGAGCCAAGTTCGGTTTTTCTTCTCAGGCCCTGGAGTTTCACCATGAGAGTCACTCGCCTGCTGATTTCCGTCTCTTGCGTGTTCGTGTTCTCTTCAGCACTGGGTTTGGCGCAGGATGCACCGCCCAAGGCCAGCGGGAACAGCCCCAAGGGCGCCTCAACCAAGACGCCAAAGGCAAAAGCCAAACCGAAAAGAAAAGCGCCCCAGGGGCCGTTCCTCGTCCAGCCATATCTGCAACCGGGTCACACCCAGGCGCCGGGGAAGCTTGTTCTGCTTTGGCACGCCCCAGACGCCGACGCCGCTTGGGCCGTCGACTACAGAACCGGGGCCGGCCGGCCCTGGCAGGCCGCCAAAGCCCCGTCTGTCAGCCGTGTCGCGGTGGCTGGTATCGAACCGCACCGGGTTTATCACCTGGCCCTGACGGGACTGCAACCGGGTGAAGCCTTCAGCTATCGCGTGAGCAAGGAAGGCGTCGTCGTCTTCGAATCGGATGCCCGCGCGACGAAAGCGGCCGATCAGCCTCACCGCTTTGTCGTCTTCGGCGACGGCGGAGCAGACACACCGGAGGAAAACTCGATTGCCTACCGCGCATTTCTATCAAAGCCTGATTTCGTGATGATCACAGGCGACATTGTCTACGATAAGGGCCTCGCTTCCGAATACCGCGAGAACTTCTGGCCCATTTACAATGCAGACAACGCGTCACCGTCGCAAGGCGCACCGCTCTTGCGTTCCACTCTGTTTGTTGCCGCACCGGGAAACCACGACATCGCATCCCGCGACCTGGGGAAGACGCCCGACGGCCTTGCTTACTTCTACTACTGGTTCCAGCCGCTGAACGGCCCGATCGGCAAGGAGGGTGGCCCGCTCGTCGCACCGATCCTCGGCCCGGAGCCGAACAAGAAGGCATTTCTCGAGGCCTCCGGTAAGTCCTTCCCCCAGATGGCGAATTTCTCATTCGACTACGGAAATGCCCACTGGACAGTCCTTGACGCGAACGCCACCGTCGACTGGACCAACCGGGAACTCCAGCAGTGGGTCGCCAACGATCTGGCCGCCGCCAGCGGAGCCACCTGGCGGTTTGTTAGTTTCCACCAGCCCGGCTTCAGCTCGTCAAAGACTCACTTCGACGAGCAATATATGCGGATCCTCTCCCCGACGTTCGAAGCAGGCAAGGTCGACCTTGTCTTCAGCGGCCACGTTCACAACTATCAGAGGTCGTACCCGCTCAAGTTCGAACCATCAGCAGCCAATAACGCCGCGCCGGTCAGGGGCAAGGACGGAAAGCTCGCCAGGAATCGACATGTCGACGGCAAGTTCACGCTGGACAAGTCGTTCAACGGCCAGAGCGACACGACACCGCAGGGTGTGATCTACATCGTCTCAGGCGCCGGTGGTCAGCACCTTTACAATCCCGAGCAGCAAGATGACCCCGCCTCTTGGCAGGCATTTACTTACAAGCACATTTCCAAGGTCCATTCGCTGACCGTGGCCGACGTTGATGGTCCACGCGACCATCCGCCAGTTGACAGCCGACGGCGAGGAGGTCGACCGCTTCGTCGTTACGAAATGACTCGAAGGCCACGCTGATCCGGCCACTCTTTCGCTCCGCCCGCAACCCGGTTGTCCTGAGGAACGGAGGCGGAATCTACTTCTTCCTCCACACCGAGAGCAGGTCGTCAGAGGCCTGCTCGCGGATGCCGTTATCTGAGAGGACCTCTTCGGTGGCCTTAAGCGCTACCTGGTGCTCGAAGACGATCGTCTCTGAGAAGCGGTCGTCAAAGGCGATGGTGGTGTACTTGCTCTGGGTATCGCGGAGCAGCTCGACAAAGTGGCGAAGGTTTTTCACCTTCACTCCGTTCACTTCCTTGACCACCTTGGAGAAGGGATTGTCGTATCCCTTGCTCGCGCATTCGGCAACATCGGCGAGGTGACCACGACCAGCTCCTCGCCCTCGAAGGCGGGGCGATCACCGCGGCGTGTCACCAAGGGGCTGCCCATGACTGCCAGGGCCGCGGCCATCGCGCTTCCAGGCCGCTCGAGAGCCGAGCAAAACTCGCGGCTCGCCGCCGAGAAAACCAGTGGGCCGTAAACGAAATACGATGGGTAATGGCCCTCTAGCGGCTCAATCAGCATCGGCCAGCGGGTGACAACTGGCAGCTCGATGCTCTGGGATTTACCCTGGCGGATGATCGACAAAGGCAGCTTGCCGTTCCTGACCACTTTCTGAATCAAGTATTGAAACTGGAGGCGCAGATTCTCCTTGATCTTCACCATGCCCCGGTTATCGACTTCCGCGTCCCCGATTCTCGTAATCAGGTCCCAGGTCTTCAGGGGATAATCTGGCTTGGGCTCGGCCGGCGTGTGCACGATCATCCCCTGAGACTTCTTGTCTAGACGTAGAAACCCCCGTAGCGCCGGGTTTTCCAGGGTTTGCAGCGAGTCGTGCATCGCAGGCTTGCCTGCGTACTTACCGTCGGCGATGTCCTTGAGAAACAGCTCGATTTCCTCGGCCGGAATGATGTAGCCGATATTGTCAGCCTGGGTCAGCTTGCTGAAGATCAGGCCGACCATCTTGCCGTCCACCAGAGCGGGCCCGCCGCTGTTGCCTGGGTTGATGGCCGCGTCAACCTGGATCCGAACGCCGCTGACTCCATCGTTGTAACCGGCGAACTCGATCCGCGAGACGATCCCCTTGGTTACGGACAGGCTGGAACCACCCTGGGGGTAGCCGTAGACCACCACGCTGTCCTTGACCTCGGGAAGAGTCTGAACACGACCAGGGGAGGCCGTTTGTCGAAGAAGGATTCGTCTTCGAGCTTCAGTACCGCCAGGTCCATTCCCGGGCTGACGGCTTCCACCGTGGCCGCCAGCTTCTCGCTGGACTGCTGGCTTTCCACGTTAAGCTGGCTGGCGAAGAGCACCATGTGAGCATTCGTGAGGATTCGCTTGCCGTCAATGATGACTCCCGTACCGCTTGCCTCGCGCGGGCTCTGCTTGGTCCAGGGGTGGAGGATATCCGGATAGCGCAAGGTCGCCGAGATCTTGACGACTGATTCGCGGATCGCGTTTTCTCGAGTGCTGTCAGAGGCCTGATCGTCTCGGGCCACAGCCGACCCATAAAGTCCCATGACCGCCAGCAGGATCAACGACATCCGGGTCAACCTGGAAATCTTCATCGCAGAAACTCGCTTGAGGTGTCGAGAGCCGATTGCGAACCATGACGGGCAACCGGATGTCCTGGGCGGGGAAAAAGCCGATCAGCGCGGGGCTTTCTCGGTGGCGGATTACAAACAACAGGCTATCATCTTAACCCGAGATCTTTGACTAGGGTAGAGCCGCCTGCCCCGGGCTCTAGAATTGCCCGCGGCGATGCCCGATCCACGCAAAGGCCGCGCCTCCCCATCTCAAATTGATTTATTAAATAAAGCTTTCAGAATGGTTATTACTCATCCACACATGCGAGGACAACGTTCCCATGCAGCGAGTAACGCGAGGTGAAATCACACCATGATTCCCAGCACACCGCGTTGCATATTGACAAATCCTGACAATCGTGATTTAAACATAAGGGTGTATTTGTCATCGCGCATTTGCGCAATGATTGGACCATGGCGGCATGCGAAAGAGCTTATTTTCCGGGCAGAATGCTGTCGGTGGTTGAGGGTCAATCACGTACGGTTTGGCCCTCGCCCGGGTATGCCAGATCGAGCATGACGGTCCTGTGTTTCTCATCGAGGATGCGATGAGAGGTTGCTCCTGCCATGCCGGATGACAGCACAAGTTTACACCGCCGGAGTCAAATCTACCGCGGCTGGAAGGAATGAAGAAAGTTCGCGAGTTGCCGCCGCGTGCCCTAGTGGCAGACGATAACTCCGATCTCCAAGCGATTTTCTCCAGGCAGCTCAACTTGCTCGGCTTCGAAGTCGTCGGGGTAGGCAATGGGCGTGACGCCGTGGATCTGGCTCTGGCCGCTTGCCAGGCGGGGAATGCCTTCGACCTGATTCTGATGGACCTGGAAATGCCGATCATCGACGGTTACGAGGCAACTCGCCGGATCCGCGCTGGCGGCTATAGCGGCCCAATTCTGGGCTCAGTGCGCACTCAAGCGACGACCACGTTCTAGATTGCATCAAAATGGGCTGCAATGACTGCATCTGCAAACCGATCGAGTGGGTTCAGCTTGCTCATCTGATTCACAGATTCGTCCCTGGCCGCAGCGCCCAGGACCGATCCTCATTCCCGACCATTAGGGAGTCCGGCGTTTTCCTGACTTACCACTTCCCTCAATCTTGCCCTTGCACGTGGTTTTCCACCATGCACCAGATCGGTGTCTGGAATGATATTCCAAGTATGGTCGAAGTCGTGACATCGATGCGGGCTCTGGTTAGATTGAGTGCGTGGGCCAAGTACGCAGCCTCGCGTTGCCTCGAGCGTGGAGTCTCTGTCATGGGTCGCAACCTGACGACGGTCCTGGGTGGTCTCGTGGGTGCTGTTCTGATCGCCGGTACATTGCGGCAAGCCGCTGCGGATTCTCCATCGCCAGCGGCGACCGAGCTGACGGGTCCGCGGGAGCTTGGCAAGCACGTTCAGGACATCACCGACACCGTCCTGCGGCATCACCTCGATCCCCCCGCACGCCAGCAGATGATCCTGGCCGGGATCAAGGGTCTGTACGAGGCCGCGGGTTTGCCCATTCCAGCCGGCCTGAGCCGGCGCGTCTCGGCACTGACGACACCCGAGCAATTCACGGCGCTGCTCGTGGAGCTCTGGCCTTCCAAGCCGGCGAAAAGCATCCGGACAGGCGACCTCGAAGAGGCTCTCGTGAACGGCCTGCTTGCCAGCGTTCCCGGCGGCGCCGAGATCACCTCGGCCAAGGAGCATGAGGTTCAAGAGCAATTCCAGGGCAATCGCTATGTTGGAATCCATATTCAAGTTCGTTACGATGAAAAGGAGAAGCGGACGATCATTGACGGCATCGTTCCGGGCGGCCCCGCCGATCGAGCGGGGATGATGCGAGAGGATCGGTTCGAGCAGATCGACGGGGTTGACACCAAGGACATGACCCTCAGGCAAGTCGTTGATCGGCTGCGTGGCGCGGATGGGACCGATGTCAGCGTGACGGTCCGGCAGCCCAAGGGGGAGGCCAGAACCTTGAAGGCGACCCGTGGGCCTTTGTTCATCGCCACGATCACCGGGGTTCAAAAGAAAACCTCGGGCGAGTGGGATTATCTTCGTCGGTGGCGCTGACTCGATCGGTTACCTCCGCATCCGCGAGATCTCCGCCAGCACACCGCACGAACTCCGCAAGGTTGCCCAGGAGCTCGAGGGCGAGAAACTGCGGGGTCTTGATCATCGATCTGCGGGGGCTCTCCTCGACCAGCCTGCATCCCACGGTTCTGCTGGCGGATAGCCTGCTCGACCATGGCCGGATTGGTCGGGTTCGTGAAGCCGAGAGGGTGATGACTTACGATGCGACACCGGATGCCTTGTTCCGGGGACTTGCCGCTGGTCGCTCTGGTGGACGCGGAAACCGCCAACACCGCAGAGTGGCTCGCCGCTGCCTTGCAAGACAACCATCGGGCCGTCCTGGTCGGCACCGCGACCCAGAGGCGGGTGGAGCCAGCCCGGGCAGCTTCCAGGCTTCCCTGACACCGCAGTTCTCCGATCCTCGGTACCCGTGGGTGACGGGGCCTGGTATCTTAGCCTGATCACCGCACGGCTTGAGCACGGCGACGGCCGCCCACTCGCGGCTTCACCAGCACCACTCAATCCCCTGGCAATCGTCTTGCGGCGGTCGCCGGAAAGAAACGAGCGGCAGGCGAACGGAGGCGTGAAGCCGGAGCATCTCGTCAGCCCGCGCAATGCCCGTCCCGAAGGGCAGAGGCAGACCCGGCGCAGAGCGATGTTCGCGCAGAAGACAGCACTGTCGACCCCTGGAGTGATGCTGCCTTGGCGAAGGCCATCGAGGTTCTCCGCGCGGGGCTGAAGAGTTTTTGAGCTCAACCAATCCGACAGACCAGGCCGACATGAAAACGATAGCCAGATCCACCGCGACTGCGCTCTGGATTCTCCTGGTACCAGCCCTGCTCCCCGGCCGGTCGGGCTATTGTCACGACGGAACGACGAAAGGCACGGTCGCGAAGGCGCTCACGGCCCGCATCCGTCGGCCGATGGCGGTTGCGCTGATGGACGGCGGGCGGTTGCTGACTGCCAACCGGCAGAGCGGAAGCATCTCTGTGATCGATCTCGCGACGCGTCGGGTCCTGGCCGAATACGATGTCGCCTCCGGCCTGGCTGACATAGCGGCCTTGCCCGACAACCGTCGTGTGCTTGCCGCCGACCAAGCCGGTCATCAGATCCTGCTCTTGGATTTTCATGCCGATGTGATTCGAGTTCTCGCCAGAGTTCAGGTCAGCCCTGACCCGATCCGGATCATCGTCTCGAATGAAGGTACGTCTTGTGCAGTGGCCTCACGGTGGTCGCGCAAACTGACGTTCCTGGAGCTGACACGGGACCGATCGCCCGCGGATGAACCGTCGCTAGAAGATCATTCGCGTCCTTGGACCTGCCGTTCTGCCCGCGCGAGCTGGTCGCCTCACGCGACGGGTCCAAACTTGTAGTCGCCGACGCGTTCGGCGGCAAGTTGGCCCTGGTTGACTGGCAGAGGCGATCTCTGGAAGCCGTCCGATCGATACCGGCCCACAACATCCGGGGGTTGGCCCTTACTGCCGACGGCAGAACCCTGGTGGTCGCCCATCAAATGCTCAACCCCCTGGCGCGGAGCACGTTCGACGATCTGCATTGGGGGCTACTGATCAGCAATCATCTCCGCGTGCTCCGGCTCGACGCAGTGCTCAAGCCCGACGCCGATCTTCTAAAGGGAAGCCGTCTGTTCGAGCTCGGGGATGTGGGCAAGGGGGCCGCTGATCCATCTGGACTGGTGGTCGATTCCGGGGGTCACCTCGTCGTCGCCCTTGGAGGCGTGAACGAGATGGCGATCACACAGGGACCTGGCCAGCCCTTGCGCCGGGTCGCAGTGGGGAGCCGCCCCGGTGGCGATGGCAGTCAGCCGGGATGGAAAGTTCGTCTGCATAGCCAATTCTCTCGACGACACGATCTCGGTCGTCGAGATCGACAGCGGCCGACTTCTCAGCGACCATCGCGCTTGGCCCTGGTCCTGAAATGAGCCTTGCCGACCGCGGCGAGCGTTTGTTCTTCGACGCCCGACTTTCCCACGATGGCTGGATGAGCTGCCATAGCTGCCACACCGACGGTCACACGTGTGGACTGAAGAGCGATACGCTCGGCGATGGATCCTACGGAGCTCCCAAAAGAATCCCGTCGCTCTTGGGAGTCGGCAGCACGGGCCCGTGGACTTGGACCGGCACGATGAAGAGGCTCGAAGATCAGGTCAGCAAGTCGATCCAGACCACGATGCACAGTCCGAAGCCCGCGCCGACTGCCGAACAGGTCGAGGCGCTCACGGCGTATCTTCAATCGCTGCGGCCATTGTCCCCGGAGCTGACCGGCGGCGAACGGGCTTTCGATACCGCAGCTCTTGTTGGCCGCTCGGTATTTCAATCGCGAAAATGCGACGCATGCCACGTGCCTCCCGAGTACACGTCGCCCGAGCGGTTTGACGTGGGGGTCGCCGATGAGGTTGGCAACCGTCAGTTTAACCCTCCGTCGCTCCGCGGAGTCAGCCGCAGGGAACCTCTGCTCCACGATGGCCGGGCCAGCACACTGGAAGAGCTTTTTCAACGCGATCGGCACCCCCGGGATTCCGTGCTGACTACGCAGGAAATTCGCGATCTCGTCGCTTTTCTGCGGACCCTGTGAGAGAAGTATATTTCGATTCGCGTGAGGCCCCGATTTCAAGCCGACGCCGCGGGGGGGTGACTACTGTCCGTGCGCAGGATCGGGCATTTCCGTTCGCCGCGCGACCGAGGGGGGATGGAGCGGTAGCCGGTCTCGCTCAGCAATCTCGCCAGGGGCGATTCGCAGCCCGTGGGCCTGGTCCGACGGCGAGCCTGTAACTCTGCGCAGGGGAAGCAGTCCATTCGCCAGAGCGGCCAGGGCGGAGACGTTGTTGGTGAGAACCGACGACATGATCCCGAACCCCATGGTGAAGACTCCAATCACATTGGAGACATTGGGAGCGACGATCATCGACCAGCTCCGGCTGACGTTGCGGTCGAGATTGCGCGCGATGTCCCTCAGCTCGCAGAGCTTCGCCAGTCCACCCTCCAGAAAGACGACTTGGGCCGTATCGGTTGCAATCGTCGAGGCACCGCGAAGCGAGATCGACACGTCTGCCTTCTTGAGGGCGATCGAGTCATTGATTCCGTCGCCGACGAAGCAGACCTTGCGGCCTTCTTTCTGAAGACGTTCGACGATCTCTGCCTTGTCGGCAGGCAAAACCTGCGGCAAAGTAACGGTCCATTTCCAGCCACTCGGCGAGCTTGCGCATGGGCGCGTCATGGTCTCCGGAGATGATTGCCACGTGGTTGATTCCCCGGCTGCGCAGACCACGGATGATGGCACGGGCCTCGGAACGGACAGCGGCCCGGAGCTCAATCGCGCCACCCAGTCGGCCGTTCACGCCGACCAGTACCATGGTCGACCCGTCCCGATGTGCTTCCTCGATCGCCACCTGGACTGCGGCGGGGATGGCTATCTGCTCCAGCTCCATGAACCGCTTGCTGCCGACCTTGATCGTTTGCCCCTCTACCCCGACGGTGATCCCATAGCCGACCTTGTATTGCGTGTCGTCGTGGGGCGGCAGGTCCAGCCCCAGCTCGTGAGCCCGGTGGAGTATTGCCAGGGCGATCGGATGTTGAAACTTACGCTCGGCGGCAGCCGCGAGCCGCAGGACCCGCTCGCGCGAAAAGCCGGTGGTCGCGATGATCCGGCCAACCTCCGGGCGCTCGTGGGTCAAGGTCCCCGTCTTGTCGAAGAGCACCGTATCGACGGCGCTCATTTGCTCCAGGGCTCGCCCGTCCTTGACCAGAATGCCTTTGTGAGCGCACACCGACAGCGAGCTGAGCATTGCCAGCGGAGCCGCCATGCGGATGCCGGTGCCGAGGTCGCTGTTGAGCACCGCCACGGCTCCCACCGGGCCCATTGTGGCCATGCCGAGGGCACCTACGGCCAAGGTCGGAATCACCGCCTTGTCGGCCAACCGTTCCCCCTTATGCTGTGAGCTCAACTTGTAGCCGGCCGTATTGCTGAGGATCCGGCTGATTCGCGCCGCGGCGGTTTCCTGGCCCGATTGCTCGACGGCGATGTGAATTCTGCCGCCGACCAGGACCGTCGAGGCGAACACACGGTCGCCGATTGCCTTCTCCGCGGGAATGGACTCTCCCGTCAGGGCGTGCTGGTCGATCACGGCCATGCCGCTGACGATCTGCCCGTCCACGGGCACGGTGTCACCGGTAGGGACGACAATGATGTCGCCTTTCTGGAGCGTCTCGGCCAGGACCTGAATCTCGCCGCCCTCGCGAACCAGCCAGGCATGGCGAGGCTGTTTGCCGAAGGCGTCAAGCAGCATCCTCTGGGAGTTTTCGCGCGTTTTTTTCACCAGGCTGCGCCCGAAGCTCAGACACCAGCAGCAGACCGCTCCCGGGAAAATCGACATGGTCCCAAGACAACCGGCCACGACGACGGCGTCCAGAGCATCCACGCCGATTCGTTTCTCTTCCAGCAGAATTCGCCGGGCTTCCTTGAATGTGGGGACTGAGGAATAGACGAACAAGACCGCGGCAGCGGGCAAAAGCGCGGGCGCGGCAAACTGGGCTGCAGCCGCCAGCGGCAGCGAGACCGTGCAGACCGGCAGGTTTGTATCGGGTTGATCGGGCGCCGCCGGAAGTTCCACGCGAGCGAGGACCGCATCGAGAATCTCGATCACTTGCTGAGAACACAACTGCCGGGGGTCGTGATGCAAGAGGACCGTGCCAGTCAGTGGGTTCGTCTTGAAGCGTCCGATCCCCAGCACGCTTGTCAACTCGCGCTCGAGCGCCCGGCAAAGGGGACTTCTCCGCAGCAGTACCTGGTTGCGCAGCCGCAGTCGGCCGCGCAATTCGGAAACGATCTCCCATCCGCAAACTCTGGAGCCGTGACGAAAATAGCGGACCACTCCCCTGAAGTCGCGAGCCGTCCGCAGGGGGGCGATACGCAACGACCCGTCGGTCGGAGCCGCCGGTTGCGGACCGGGGAAGCGGGCCGTTTCCACAGCCTCCGTCAGGTGAGTCTCGCAGGATGGCCGAGCCGATTCCGGGGCCAGCAGGCTGGTGACAACCTTGACAACATCCCGGAGCCGGAATGTCCGCGGGCAATAATGCAGTTCGGCCGCCGGGACGTCTGTACCGCCAATGCTGATTTCCTTGATCTCTCGAGCCAAGAACACGCGCTCCAGGAACTTCCGGCAGTTTGGATGCTCCGGATCTCCAAATACAGACGGGCATACAAGCCGGATCGTTCCCGGATATGGGAAAGAAACAGCGACATCGCGCGTGCTCATCAAGCGACTTCTAAGTGAAACCGAATCGTCCCTGCATGACTCTACAATCAAGCGGAATCGGAAACCAATGTTTTTTTCATGAAGGCGAAATCGCGCCAGATTTAGCGACGGTTCTGATAGTCAGAGTAGCGGCGACTCTCTAGGCATGAACCCCGCGATGGGAAACTCCTCTTGTCATGCTGCAATCGGCGCCGCCCTGCGTTCGATATTTAGTTATGAGGCTTTCAATTTGCAATTTCCATCACGTGAACCGGGCTCCGATCGCGAGGGCGAACCTGAGATCAAGATCCGTTTGGAGGTGAGATCCGTGAAACGCCAGTGGAGCTGGATTGGGCTGGACATGAAGTGGAACAGTGGCCATAAGACGCGATTTACATCGAATCGACCACGCGAAACAGCAGATCCATCCATCCATGCATGATTGCTCAAACCGTAGAACCCGTTCTGAAGTAACTGACTGAGGGCGAAGGACATTAGCGATTCTCTTGGAGTACAGGCCGGCTTCAAGGTGAAGTTTGGTGAAAGTTGCTCAACTGTCTGAACCGCCGAGTTCAGACTGCATCGAAGCTCAGTCTGGCTCTGCTGAGTTTGCCGACCATCGCCGTGCAGCGGTCTGGAATGTTGTGTTTTCCCACCACGAAAGTCACAAGAAAAACGCGCCCGGAGTTTCATTCTTGTGCCATCTTTTCTAGTAGAGGGCTGTGGTCAGCGACCTGCATGGCAAGGGCCTGCAGCCAGAAGGAAAAAGATAGGCGTGACAGTTGCTATGACATGAAGACGACAACAAGTTGGGTTGATCGATCTATTTCAGGGGGTTTTGCGTTGTTTTGAGCGAGGAGGAACGGAATCGTGCGACAGCTAAAAGATTTACTCGTCTGGTTCGCGATGATCGGGGTCCTGTTTGTGGTGGTTTACTTCACACCCAAGCTTGCCGAATATATGTCGAATGACAGCCAGCCCACGCCACTTGGCGGGTCGGACCATAGCATTGCGTTGCGTCTGTCACATTCTCATCACCGCGCCGAGTGACAGCCAGCCCCGTCCCCAGGGCCAGCGCTCGACTAAACCGCTGCTCCAGCAAGGACTTTCAGCATGTAGTTCTCGTTCCAACCACAACTGCGACGTTTCATGACGAGACTCGTGCGGTCTGGATACTGCTTCAGGAGTGACAAGGTGAACCGATTGAGCCATGCAAAATTCTCCCGCAGCGCCTCGTCTCTGATCCGCGATTCGTCCTCGCGATACGTCACATCGAGAACCCAGTGGCAGGTATTTTCGATACCCCAATGACCTCGGACCGCTCGGGCAAACTGCTTCACTCCCATGGGCAGACTGCTGATGTAGTAGCGGACTTCGATGGTCTCCTTGCCGTCACGAAGGCACCGGGACGTCACCACCCCGATCGTCCTCAGCCCCTCCCACAGCGTGAACCCCGGCAAGCTCTTGGGTGCCGGGAGTTGGAGGTACGTTCGCATCTCCTCACGCCCATGCCCCTTCTCGGTCGTCACGTGCTCACGAGCGTTCGCCAAGTCTCCCTCGAGCTGTTCGTCGATATAATCGATGACCGCTTGATGCAGCGTCTCCTGGTTCCCCTTCAGGCGCCAGCACGTAGTCGGCCTTGCCCTCAATGATCTGCGCAGCGATCGCCTTTTGGGTTCCCATCGCGTCGATGGTGATGATCGCCCCTTTGATGTCCACCAGTCTCAGAAGCTCGGGAATTGCCGTGATTTCGTTCGATTTCTCAGCGCACGCCACCTGCCCGAGCGACAGCCCAAACTCGCTGGCCCAGACGCTTACCGAATGCAAGGCGCCCAGGCCGTTCTTGCGATCGTGGCTCCGCCGTGCCGTCTTGCCGTCCACCGCCAGAACGGGTTGCTCCACGCCGGTCGCCGTGGCCGCTGTCGCACGCAACGAATTCAACCAGTTCGCAAAACAAGCTTGAAAGGCACCCGGTCGCAGCGTCATCAGCACGCGACGAAAGACATCCTTACGTGGAATACCGTTGGGCAAATCCAGAGTGTTCAAGAGAAATTCCTGTTTCAAAGCAGCCCACTTGCCAATCCCAGTTGGCCCGCTTGCACCGGCCAGCACCGCCATCAAAGCAATGACGACCACGCTGACCAACGGATGTTGCAAATTGACGGTGGAGCGAGGATCCTCCAACTCCGCAAAATGCACTACGACCTCGTCCAAGGAAACATGCCGGCTGTCTGCCATCGGTTGTTCTCTGTGCGCCGCCGTGAATATAGCAACACAGAGAACGGTATACCAATAAACCGATCAGGCGCAAGCACCCCAAATTGCCAAGACCGCCTAAAGTGTGCCGGCGCTGGCCCTGGCCCCGTCCCGTCTTAAGTGACCCGGCCTCCGGGTAATACACAGTCTCACGACGTGGCGACCCGGTCGATGTTTTCGAGCGAAGCTAAATCCTTCTCTCCCGCCAGCCGCCGAACCGACCACGCCCACAAACCGAGCTTCCAGCGCCACCTCGATGGACGTGCATTCTCGACCCTGTTGAGTGGCAACAGCGGCCAAGCACGGCGTGACAACTTGCTCTGCCACAGGCCGCAACCCAGCAGCGTGTTGTTCGTGGCGCCACGGGGTGGATTCCAGCTTCTGGTTGCATCCCGGGCTGGTTTCCCAAGACAATCGTGTGGTTGTACTGAACCCACGTGCGCCCCGAGGCTATTGGGCTTTCGAGCGGAGCAAGCTGCCGCTAAGATAACGCCTCCACTGTCGCGGAGCGAAAAGGGAGTGTCCACGCCGTCGCCGTCGGGGAAGGATCCTGTGAGTACGGCCATCACCACCGCAGGGTCTGGTACCCGGGCATTGCCGCCGGTTCTGGGTCGCTTGCTTAGCGGCACGTTCTGGCTGGCATTGCGGGTTCCCCTGCAGGTGGTCTTCGCGCTCTGGACAACCCGCCTAATCTTGCAGGCGATTGGGCCCGGCTTCAGCGGGGCCTACAAATTTGCCTGGGGTTTCGGGTTCTTCCAGATGCTCTTCGAATTCGGGATTAGTTCCGCGTTACAGCGGCAGATCTCCGATTCGTGGACCCGTGGTGACCGCCAAGGAGTTGATCGAGCCGTCGCTTGTGGGTTGAACTTCTATGCGGCGATGGCTCTGGTCCAAGTGGCGGCGTTGCTAGGGGTAGCATACTGGGCTTTGCCTCACTCCAAGTTCGCGATCGAGCCTCAAAGCTTGGTCGCGAGCATTCTGGGTCAGCAAATTCTGGCCGATCCAAGCCATGGGATCTCCGCGGCTGTAGCGGGTTTCATCCAGGAGCGGCAGTACGCGTTCATAGTCAAGCTGCTCTGGTTGCAGGTGCTCACGGCGCCTTGCTATGGGCTTTCGGTAGTAATCTCGAGTGTCCTTCAGGCGGCGCGGCGCTATGACTTTATTCCGCGCTTTGAAGTGGCGATCACAATTCTCCGGTTCGTCGTGCTCGTGCTTGGAGTCAGCAGCGGGGTCGATTTTTTCTGGGTGGTTGTTGCCCAGACTGCGGTTCAGGTCTTGCTCTCGCTGGGGCCTGGCCTCTGGGTGATGGTTCACGACCTGGGCCACTTGCCGAGATTTCGGGGCGCTCGGCTGACCGATTACAAGGCGCTCTTGCACATCAGTTTCTACATGGCTTTGATCCAGATCAGCGTGATCATGGCCGATAAAGTGGACACCACGATCCTGGGCTTCCTGCATCCCACCCCCGGGCAGGCCAACGCCGTCTACGACGTGGTCAGCAAGCCCTTTCTACAACTGCGGCAGACGGGCTGGATGCTGGCCTACATGGTGATGCCGGCCGTGGCCAGCCTCGCGGCCGCCCGTGATCTTCGGGGCCTGGAACGGGTCAAGTACGACGGCACCCGCCTGCACATCGGCGCACTGTTGCCGATCGGTCTCCTGGGATGGATTTACGCCGGGCCCTTTCTGTCGCTCTGGGTTGGCAACCGCCTTGGCTATGATGCGGCCAATGAGGCTTACCTGATGCAACTGTTCCTCACCGCGGCGATTCCACTGATCCTCTCGGTTCCCGTCCAAATGGCCATCGGCATCAACAAGATCGAGGTCATCGCCCTTGCCGCATTAGCGGGGTCACTGATCAACTTGCCAATTAGTTGCTACTTGACTTACCGCGTTGGCGTGGCGGGGGTGATCTGGGGCACCGTCTTGACAACCTTCTTCTCGAACCTGCTGGTACCGGGTCTTTATGTTTTTCATGTGCTTGAAATCGACCCGCGCACTTACTTGAAGCGCACGCTCAGTCCGCCGTTGACCGGTGCCGCGGCACTGATCCTGGCCACCTGGCTGCTTCGTCAGGTCGCTCCGGTCAACTATCCGGGCACGGCTCTTTATAGCCGTGCGTTTCCGCTTCTTCTTCACCTTGCGGTCGGCACGTCGGCCTATGCCGCCGGCTACCTCCTTGCCCCATCGGGCCGTGGCGACCTTACGGAATTATGGGGCAAGCTGCGGCCCCGATAAGGGGGCCCGAAAACCGCAAGGCGCGATCCACCTGCGCGTTGCCGAACTCACTGCGACCCGTCATACTCATTTCTCGTTGAAAATCCAGGCGACAGTGCGGCCCTCTCACTCGCTCTGTCAACGAGAAATTGTGCCCTTCAAGTCGGGGGTTGCACCGTGAGATCGCATCATTTTGCCGTGCTGGTCTGTAGCGCGCTGCTTGGGCTTGAAACACCATCTCTCATTCCGGCCGTCAATGCAGCAGTCACCGGGCCAACCGCCGGCAGCCAATGAGAAAGCAAATCCCAGCGCCACGACCTTCAAACCGGCGGTGGAGCCGAGCGCCGAAGTCAAGGCCGTCACGCAGGCGATACTCGATGAGATCGACAAGCACTCGGAGCTGATGGACAATATCGAGTATCTCTGCGACATGATCGGTCCCCGGCTCACTGGCTCACCGTGCCTGACCAAGGCTAGCCAATGGACCCGGGATAAATTCAAAAACTACGGGCTGGCAAATGTCCGGCTCGAACCCTGGACAATCCACCAGGCCTGGACTCGTGGCGAGGCCAGGGGCCGGGTGATCGAACCCACGATGCAGCGGCTGCTCCTGGAATCGGCCGGATGGAGCCCTTCGACCGGGGGCCCGCGACGCGGTCCGGTGGTTCACGTCAAGGCCGAGTCAGCCGAGGAACTGTCTCCCTACAAGGGTAAGCTCAAGGGCGCATGGGTTCTGTTACAAGCCGTCTCGGTTCAGCCCACGCCCAAGCAGCCCGGCCCGCCGTCTCTTTACGCGGAGTTAGCTCGAAGGATTCGAGATTATCCCAAGACGATGCGGTTCTACCAGGAGCTGAAAACCTTCCTGGCGACCGAAGGCGCCGCCGGTCTGCTGCGCGATTCGAACAAGGAGCACGGCCTGGTGAACATGACCGGGGCCACCGGCAACTACACAACGGCGCGCTTTCCCCGAGGCCTTCCTGACGACCGAATCGTACGGATTGATCTGGAGATTGCTCAAGCGAGGACCGGTCGACATCGAGATCGATCTGAAGAACAGCTTCAGCGACGGACCCGTTGAGGTTTACAACACCGTCGCGGAGATTCCCGGCGGCGAGAAGCCCGACGAGGTCGTGATCGTGGGCGGACACATTGATAGCTGGGACCTGGGTACGGGCGCCACGGATGACGGCACGGGGATCATGGCTGTTCTGGAGGCCGCCCGCGCGCTGAAGGCGGTGGGAATTAAACCGACGCGGACAATTCGCTTCGTGATGTTCTCGGGCGAGGAGCAAGGTCTCCATGGATCGCGGGCCTACGTCAAAGCGCACAAGCAGGAGCTGGCCAAGATCTCGGCGGTCTTGGTGCACGACATGGGTACGGGTCGCGTCAAGAGCATCGGCCTGTTGGGGCGTTACGATCTTCGCGAGATCATGGACAAGGTGGTCGAGCCCTTCAAGGACGCGGTCAAGCTTGACGAGCTAAGCCTGCGCGGGATGGCAGGGGGAACCGACCATGCTTCATTCGTGCCGCATGGGGTGCCGGCGTTTGCCGTGATCCAGGATGAGGCCGAGTATCGCAAGACCCATCACACCGAAAGCGACACGTTCGACAAGGTCTACAGCGACGAGATCAACCAGGGAGCCAAGGTCCTGGCGGCCTGGGCGTACAACGTCGCCATGTTGCCGAACTGCCTGCCCCGCAATCCCAAACCTGCGCCTCCGGGCATGTTCGATGCACCACAGTTCCAGCAACCCGGTGAGAAGTCAGAGCCCGCGCCAGCCCGTCAGCCGTCTCCAACAACGGCCAGCGCGGGCGAAAAGCAGTAGGCACTTACGGGACTGGCGCATCTCTTGCGCTGCGCCCTCGTTGGCAAGGCGCGACAGCGTGACCGCCTTGCCGGCCGTGGGCCTTGTAACTGATTTGGGATGCCGGCTTGACCACAACGCCGGCTTGAGCAGGCGCTCGCCCACACCTGCGCCGGCCACGTCCACACGCCGCGCCCGTGCCGATTCAAGCCCGTCGCTCGTGAAGCCCATCCGGCTCAGCTCCAACGAGTCTCAACCTGCACAGAACTCATGATCGACGCAATGGGCGACCTGTTCTGGACAACGCCCCCGGGGAACCCGAGTAACCTACTTGAATCCAACCCACGGCACGTTTGTTGCTGTCTTTGAATGTCTTCCTTACCGGCATTAAACGGGCGGCATCCAATCTTGCTTGGCGATGACTCCGGAACCGTGTCACCACGCATCGGCTCATCACCAGCACCTCGAAACCTTGAAGAACCGAGCCCATGCTCGAGAACCGTTTTGGAGCACGCAGCCTGCCGACTGTGGGCGTTGAGCTGGAACTTCAACTTGTCGATGCCAGCACCCTGGCATTGCGACAAGGGGTTGACGCGATCTTCGCCGAGATCCCGGCTGAGCTGAGCAACTGGCTGCGGCGTGAGTTTTATGCGTGCTGCGTCGAGATCGCCTCAGACGTATGCATAGACGTGGATGAGGTCCGGCGAGACCTGAAGGCGAAATTGCTCTGGGTTGCGGGAGCCGCCGCGCAGCGGGGGCTGTTGCTTGCCTGGGGTGGAACCCATCCGTTCTCGCACTGGAAGGATCAGGAAGTCAGCACTGATCCGCGCTATCGAGCTCTGGCGGACTCGTTCCAGGAGACGTTGCGCCGGCAGCTCATCTTTGGGCTTCATGTCCATGTGGGAGTTGAGTCTGCTGATGCGGCAATCAGGGCTTGCGACCGGATACACGACCACCTGCCGGTATTGCTGGCGCTCTCTGCCAACAGTCCTTTCTGGTGTGGTCGAGCCACTGGCCTGCAATCCCATCGCATCGAGATCATGCGTAGTCTGCCGCTTGGCGGTATTCCTCCACGCCTTGGCAATTGGGAGTACTATGAGAAGCTTGTCGACCACCTGACCGCCAACGAACTCGTCGCATCGCCCCAAGATCTCTGGTGGGATGTGCGTCCCAGTCCATCACTTGGAACGGTGGAAGTGCGCATCTGCGACATGCAGCTAGGCCTTCAGGCCGTACTTGGTTTGACCGCCCTGATCGAGTGTCTGGTCCATTTGCTGTCACGGGAGCAGGATTGCGAGCTCAATTCGGACGTCGGCCCGGACGCCACGGGAGCCGATCAAACCCGCCTCATAATTCTCCAGCAGAACCGCTGGCTGGCAGTGCGCGACGGTCTGGACGCCGTGCTGATCGATTGTTTCAGCCGTCGCAAGGCACCGGCCAGAGTGCTTGCACGTGAACTGATCGACCAATTGATTCCTGTCGGCCGAGAACTCGGCTGCGCTGAATACCTGCATAATCTCAGGCCGAAAACCCGCAGATGCAACGGCGCTGTGACTCAGATCGAGACTTTCGCGCGGACCAACAATTTCGAGGATGTGGTCCGGCTGATGACACTTGCGGACTCCTCCGGAACCCGTCCGCAGTTGCTCTCTCCACTGCTCAACCCCAAGCCTTTCCTTGGCCCGCTTGAGACAAGCTCTTGAGGTTGCGCAGGGCCGCCGTCTCGGTACGTTGCTGCTGGGCGAGCCGGAGAGGTCGAAGTCGAGGTTTTGCGAAGGTGCAACGCGAAGAGCCCACCGTCGACACCGCGGCTGTTCGGTGGTCACCGCCAGGGATACACTGAATAGAATAAGAAGCTGATTGCAGATCTGTAAACCGCGAGTGATCATGGCGAGCAATTTCCAACGGTCACCACAATGACTCCGTCTTCCGCCGGTTGCGGTTCGATGGCGTGTCCTCAACCGCCGTCGATACCATGGCTCAAGCCTCCGGCGACCTCACTCCCGGGCATTCCGGCCGGAGACTGGTGCTGCTGGGCGGCATTGCCATCCTCGTGCTCTGGGGAGCCCTGTACCTCGCGTTTCACGACTGGCGAGAGCGGTATCGCGCCGGACCAGCTTTGGCGTGATCCAGGTTGCGCCAGTGATCGATCCCCTGGCCGATATCATCCCGGCTGAAGTTGGTCCAGCCGTCTGGCACCAAGCAGTCGGGCAGACTCATGACATGTTAGTGGCCGTGCTGAGTGCCAACCTGCTCGATATCAGGCAGATGGAGCTACTCCGCGAAGAGCTGAAGCAGACAGTCGAGCGGGTGCGATTACACCCTGAAACGGTGCGCGAGGAGCTAGGCAGCGTCTGGACCGCCATGGCCGACTGCGCCGAGTTCGTGCTCCAGGAGGGGACTTCCGGACGGCGCAAGGGTCATCCCCGTCCCGCGATTCTGCCGCCACGGCCGCTCAGGGGAAGAGGTGCCAGGCCAGATCCTTTGACCCCGCTTCGCGAGAATTATGCGGCGCCTGCTCAGAGTTCACAGGCCGGCTGAAGAACGGGCACTAGTGTGGTCTCGAACGGCATTGCGTGCGCTGTGGCTCACCCCTCCTTATGCCCTTTCGAAAGTGGAGGAAAGACTCATTCGGATGGTCCATACAGCGGACCCTACATCTGCAGGCGCTGCTTGAGCGCATTTGCCAAGGTCTGGAACTGACTCACGCCAAGGGTCTCGGCGCGGAGCCGGCCGTCGATGCCAAGCGCCTCCAGCCAGGCTTCGGCCTCGGTCTTGGTCCACTGGTCGTGCCGGAGGTCAGACAGCACATGCCGGAGATTCTTGCGGCGATGCAAGAACAGTTTGCGCACCACGTCGTGGAACCATGTGACATCGAGAGCGGCTCGACGCGCAGGCTCTGGCCGGATTGCCACGATGGCGGATTCGACCTTGGGTCGCGGCCAGAACACCGACGGCGGTAGAATCCGCACGATCGAGACGTCGGCAAGGGCCTGGATGATCACGGAGAGTGTGCCGTACGATGAGCTGGCTGGTGGGGCGATCATCCGCTCCGCGAGCTCGCGCTGGATCGTCACAACCATGAAGGCGGGGCAGAACACGGGGTGGACTAGTAGATTCATGATGACCGGTGTCGCCACGCTGTACGGTAGGTTTGCCACTAGCTTGAAAACTCGGGACGGAGAACCGGTCAGCGCCTCATCAACACCCGCGATCAGTTCCGGGCTGAGGGTGTTCTTGTTCGCCAATGCGTCTGTATTGAGCACGCGAACCCCGGGAGAGCCAGATACGGCTTGCTCAGTCAGCCTCGCCATTTCCGGATCGAGCTCGACGGCGACGATCTTGGCGCCTCGACCGGCCATTAATGCTGTGAGAGCTCCAGCTCCGGGACCCACCTCCAGGATGACATCATCGGGACCGGCCCGTGCTTCCTCGACGATCAGTTCATGGATATTCAGATCGATGAGGAAGTTCTGTCCCATGCGGTGCCGCGGCGCGATGCCCCGCTGCGCGAAGAGTGCGCAAGTATGATTGGGTCTGACGAGGCGGCATCGACACTCTCCACGGCCTTGAGAAACTCCTCACTTCCCGAGCAGCTTGGCCACGTGCTTGGCCAGGATGTCGGTCTCGATGTTGACCCGGTCGCCCGGCTTGAGCAGCCCGAGCGTGGTGACGGCCAAGGTGTGCGGAATGAGCATGACCGAGAATCCATCGGTCCCGACATCGACGAGAGTGAGGCTCACACCGTCAACGGCGATCGATCCCTTGGGAACCAAGAGCCTTGTCCAGACTGGGTCGACAGCGAACTCCAGGAATTCCCACTCACCTTCCGGACGGCGCTGGCGGAGTATGGCTTTGGCGTCGATGTGCCCCTGCACGATGTGCCCGCCCAGCCTGTCACCAACCCGCAGCGATCGTTCAAAATTGACGCGATCCCCGGGGTGTAATGCTCCAAGGTTCGTGCGGAGCAAGGTTTCTGGGCCAGCCTGCACATCGAATTGCTCGCCGTCACTGGCAACGACAGTCAGGCAGCAACCGTTCACCGCCACACTCTCCCCAATCGCCAGAGAGCTGGTCAAGTTGGGCCAGGTTAACGTCAATCGTCGCCCCGCATTCTCCTTCGCTACTCGCTCAACTCGGCCAAGAACCTCGACCAACCCCGTGAACACGCCACACTCCTTCATCTCATGGCCAGAACGGCAGCGGATCGGCGAGACGATTATCTCCCAGTCAACCCGCCGCGAATCGAACCAAACTGAGGATCTGTCTATGGTAGCATCGCGGCCGGGCGGGTAGAATCGGCTCCGGCTATGCGTACCGGCAACGAGTAGGCGATCAGGCATGACCGCCCTTCGTTACGGAACTCAGAGCGGGTCTAAACCCTGACTCGAACGACTCTCACCTCTTATTGATGACTCCAGACACCGGGGAGACCGACCGCATGAAACCCCCCCTGAATCGCCGCGAATTCCTTGCACAGGCGACGGCCACCAGCGCACTGGCCGCAACGGCCTCAACCACCATGGCTGGTGTAGGCCGTTCCAAGAATAACCTTCCCAAAACCCCAACCGAGAAGGTCACCCTGGGCAACTCCGGCATCCAGGTGTCTCTCATGGGGATGGGGACCGGCAGCGTGGGCTCTGGACAGGCCAGCAACCAGACCCGTCTGGGCGTGAAGGAATTTACCAAGGTCGTCCGCCACGCGCTCGACCATGGGATCTGCTTCTTCGACGTCGCCGATCAATACGGGTCGCACACGTACCTTCGTGAAGCTCTCAAGGGCGTTCCCCGCGAGCAGTATGTCATCCAGACCAAGACCCATGCGACCAACATCCCCGACGCGCAGCCACCTGGAGCGCTATCGCATGGAGCTGGGCGTCGACTATATCGACATTCTTCTCTTGCACTGCATGACGAAGGAAGGCTGGCCGGCCGACAATCGAGGGTCAATGGAGTACCTGATGCAGGCCAAGCAAGAAAAGCTCATCCGCGCTCATGGGACAAGCTGTCATGGCATGGATCCGCTGCGCACGGCCGCCAAGAATCCGTTCGTGGAGATCGACTTGGCCCGGATCAATCCCGAGGGACTGATCATGGACGACCGCAAACCCGACGAGGTTGCCTCGGTCCTTGAGGAGATGCACAACGCGGGCAAGGGAATCGTGGGCATGAAGATCCTGGGCGAGGGCCGGATCAAGACACCCGAACGCAAAGATGCTACGCTGCGCTATGTGCTTGGCCTTGGCACCGTGAACGCGTTCATCATCGGCTTCGAGAACACCGGGCAGATCGACGACCTGCTCAAGCGAACCGCCGATGCGATCGCGTTTCTAAAAGCCTGATCGGTCGCCAAATCGAATGCGGGGGCCGTGATGACGGCCTTCCGCATTGCCCTTCGCCTTGCCAAGAACCTTGGTTCCGGCTGTACGTTGTCGCTGTGCGCTTACGGAGCGAGAGCGGCGGACGAGCGGCGGATCAGATTAACCTGCTGCAATCGGCTGGGGATGTGGGTGGCGTGGGGGTCGTTATCATAGGTCACCACCAGGCGAACCGTTCCGGGTTCGCTGGCGACGGCTTGCGGCAAGACGCACAACCCCTCGGCTTTCATGGCAGGCTCGAAGATCCAAATCTTGTCCGCCTGAAGGGGTGAGCCATTGCTCTGCGCGATGCGGTTGTCGGGCACGAACCAGAGCGTGTTCCCATGAAACGCGTTTTGCTCGTCCTCGGTCGCGGTGACGACCAGAAAGCCCTTCCAGGCGCCCCAGGTACTCCAGCGACGTCAGTTGGCTGCGTACGCCCTCGCGGTCGCCGCCATCGAACGCAAAGAGGCGAGAGAGCGGGAGCTCAGCGTTCGGAGCAGGGGGCACAGTGATGTCGGAGACGAAGGCGCGGACCAGATCGTCGGGCTGACGCAGGCCGATCACCAGCTCGCGGCGGACCCTGCCATCAGGACCGGCCGACAGCTCGCGGATCGTCAGGCCCTCGATCTTACGCTCATCGACGGTCTTCGCATTCAGTCCTTCGTGCTGGAGCGACTGGATCAAGGGCGAAGCCAGCCGCCAGGCGATGACCGAGCCCTCGTCGATGGCCACGGCGCCGCAAGCCGCCGCCTGAATCAGGCTGCGTTTTGAGCCGGAAGCGGATCAGCTTGGCGTGCTCGTCGCGCTCGCCTTGCGTCTTGCCCGAGTGCGATCCGACCAGGTAGTAGTTGCCCTCGGAATCGCGGGCCATCCCTTCCCACTTGGAAGATTTCGGTGTCTCGGCAGGAAACTTGTCGCAGGTCAGGAGCGGGCCAATCTGCCGTCCCGTCGCCGTCTCGATCACACGGAGCGGGACTTTCTTGTCATGAGCCACCAAGAGTAGACGGCCATCACCGATGGGCTCTACCCCCGAGGCTTCGAGCACGTTGTCCAGCCGGTATGCCGTCCCGCCCGATTCCGGCGCCTCGAAGAACGGCGCGGGGAGTGTCACCGGCACGGCGGCGATGTCGTCGGCCCATGAGGCGGAGACCGGCCTTGCCGCCAGGGTCAGACCAATCGCCGCAACCACGAGAAAACCGGAAACTCGCATGTTTACTTCTTTATTTAAAATGTGTGATTTCATTTAAGATCGAATGTAAACTCGGTCTTCTCCGGACTGACCTCTGCCGTCAGGCGCGAGGTGTTCGGGCTCTCATATTTCTTCAGCGCGCGATCCTTGGCAAGGCTTTTGTCGAAATTGCCGATGGAGATCCGATGCGCGCCAGCGACCACTCCATCCCCGGGCTTCAAGGTTGTGAGCTCGAAGGTCCCATCGGATTGAAGCTGGCCCTTGGCCGAGCGGCCGTAGCCCTCCGGCTCGAACTCGACGACACCTTTGGTCACGGGTTGCCCCTTGTAGGTGACCTTTCCCTTGACCTGGATCAGGGAGACGGGAGTGCCGCTGCTAGTGCCGCAACCCCAGCAAGGACCACCAATAAGGGCAGCCAGTGCGGCCAGCTTGGCAAGCTTCATCCGCATGAATCGACTCCTGGACTATCGAATGGTTGACGACAGGTGGGCAGTTCGCGGCGGGTGGTGAGCAAGGACGAGAGGTGAGGGCCGGGGCCGGCCCTCTTCTATCGCCATGAGCAGAATACAATTCTGGAAGATCGCAGCGCATCCGCCACGATCAATACTGATCCGCGCTGACAACCTCGCCGCCGGCGATGGTGCCCAGGGCGGTCCAGGTGGAGGGGGTTATCGTGTTCTTGACGTAGTGGACGCTACCGTCGGCAAAAAGCGCGTTGACACCGCCGGGATGCCAACTGCTGGCCGACAGCGACATATAGGTCGGGCCGCCATCGTTCTCGTCGATCCAGTCCCAGTCCATCGGCAGATTCTGGCCGGCGTTGCTGTAACCGGTCGCCCGGCTAACGGTTGACACCGTCTGGTTGGGGGGCATGGCGGTTGTGAAGCCTGAGTAATATACCCCACCGTTGGCCCAGCGGGTGTGGCCGATCGGTCCTCCTGCTTTGACCTTGCCGGTGGCCGTGCCGCAGTTGGTGATCTGGTAGGCAAGCGCGGCGGTCGAGGCTGGTCCGGGGGCCGGGATGTTGGTGAAGGAATAGGTCCCGGTCACGGGGTCACTCGGTGAGGAACCCGCGTTTCCGCTGCAGCTTCGCATCTGGGCATGGCCAATGTATCCCTCCGAGGCCATGAGCGTATTGCTTGTGCCGTCGGTAATCATGGAAATGCGCCGCGAAAAGTTCGGCCCGAACAGCGACCGGTTCATCGGGCCCACGGAGTTGCTGCGGCCCCAGTTGACTGACCAGACATACCAGTCGCCATCACACGTTCCGTAGCTGGTCGTGGCGTCGCCGGTTCCGCCGAGGCTGGCGTCGTCAAAATGGTTACCAGGGTCGCTCGGGCAATAGAGGAATGAGAGCGGCGTCATCGTGAGCGTCGTATTCGAGACGTCACTGTACGTGAAATCGAAGTTGATAGCGTTGAAGAAAGCACCTTGTTCTAGAAACGGAGCGGACCGCGCAAAAGCGCTCCAGGAGGATTGATAAGTCCAGGTTCGCCGGTGGCCGCCGCTGGGCGTGGGAACAAGGATCGTCGTGGGTGAGAACGTGCTGTTGGCGCTCTCGTAGTTCATGAACGCCAGCCCGATCTGCTTCAGATTGTTGGTGCACTGGATTCGGCGTGCCGCCTCGCGCGCTGACTGAACGGCGGGTAGCAGCAGGGAAATCAAGACCGCGATGATCGCGATCACAACCAGGAGTTCAATGAGCGTAAAGCCTCCCCGCCGGGCGGGTTTCTCGTGTCTTCTCATCTGGGTGCCTGTGTAAGAGGAAGAGCTTTTGGGTGGGTGTTTCGTCTGTCTTGAAATCAGTACGCACAATGAACCAGAAGTGCGTGAAATTTTCATGTATACCAGGTGAGTTTTGTGCGAAGCTCCGAAATGGAAGCGAACATGAGCGCAAGCCAATTAAGGCCCTTGCAACAGGGAAGCAGCTCACGCGCCGAAATCTTGTGCTTCCGGCACGATCACACTGTTGATTACATTCACTGGATCGTTAATATATTTATGTACTAATATATTAACTTTCTAACAAAGATTTGGTGCGGGTGCGGTTCGATGAACCAGGCGTGGTTGGACGAGGTACAAGCAGGATGTGCTCTTGAAAATGTCCCGAGTATGAGGATGATTCGGTTCGACGGGCTGATGCCGGCTCCCTTTGGCTTTTTGATTCCAGAGCAATAGCTCGCTTGATCGCACATTGAGGATGTACACCGGCCAGCGAAAAAACGGCTTGACGACAGACTGGACAGCGTTTGCGGTTGGCATCAACGATGGGCGTATGGCGGTACTTGGGAAACATCAGAACCCCTTGGTACGTGAGCACGCCGGCGCGAGCATCGATGAGCCCGCCCAGACGGTTCCACCGGTTACCAGGATCGGGCAGCAGACATCAAACACAAAGGGCTTCTCTGACTCCTCGATCAGATCGAGCGGCGTGCCCGGCTAGCCCCTCCCATGAGAGCTACGGGACTTCCCGACACGCTTGACAATATTGCTGGGGGAGTCACTTTGACCGAGCGGGGTCCAGGAGAGTCGAAAAAGGGCTTGGCCAGTGGCGGGATCAGTTGCTCCGAGATCAGTGACCTCCGTGAGCGAAACACAGACCGAGTCCCCACCCTTGACGTAACAGGTCTCTTGGCCCGGATGTGAGTAAGCAAGGTCGAAATTGATGGAATCGCCGACGGAAAGCGTCTTTGCACGAGGCATCGGAAGGATTGCGTTGCAGATTCGACCTCTCTCAACCTCCAATATCATTTGTTCGCTAGCCGGATAAGTTCGTTCGCTAGCCGGATAACTGTTCATTTGAGGCTCCGAACCATGGACAGCGGTAAAAGCAACTCTTCATTGATGGCTCATTGAAGGAGACGCTACTACCAACGTGGAATCGGAAGGATCGAGGGACCGCATAAGTAAACCCCTCGAAACCCACCGATATGGTTGACGGTCAATAACGCCGACCGCCACCTTGTCCATAACCGCCATCGCCGCCGGTGCGACCACTGCCATCATTGCTACCTCCAGCGAAGCCGTTGGTACGGGCTACCCGAGGCTTGGCTTCGTCCACCGTGAGACGATGCCCGTCGTGATCTTGATCATGGAGTCCGTGGATGGCTGCTTGAGCTTCGGCGTCGGTGTCCATCTCGACAAAACCGAACCCCTTGCTGCGGCCCGTTTCTCGGTCTGAGATAACCTGGGCGCTCCGCACGGTCCCGAACGGAGTGAACCACCCTTGTAGATCGGAGGAAGTGGTCGAATAAGTCAAATTTCCAACATGCAATTTCTTTCCCACGAGATTTTCCTTGTCGTTAAGACATTCCGACCCCTTGAAAATGCTTTCTGGGTCGAGGAGAAAGGGGCACACAATGGAGCCCAGGAGGTGGGAAAGGCGAGAGGGGGAAGCAAAAAGAGATTCGATGAGAACCCTAGGTGTTCACTCAGTCGTCAGACCAACCTATTGAAGTATAACCAATGTTGATGCAAAAAGAAATCACTATTCTGGAGAACTTTTCTATTTGAATAGATGAGGTTTTTCCTGACTTTCCTGGTCGCTGGGATATGGTCCCTTCAAGTGGATTTCCCACGGAAAAAGAACCACCCGTCGCTTCCGTTCGGATTCGACGAGTGACTCGTTGCTTGGTCTCGTGGAGAGTTCAGCAGACCATGCCTTTGACGACGTTGGAAAGCCGATAACCGGTATCGGTAAGGCTGTAGAAGTTGTTCTTGCCCTGGCGGCGGCGGTCCACGATTCCGCCGTGCCGCAACAGGGCCAGGTGGTGGCTCAGGGCAGGCTGGCTCAGGTTAAACTGGTCGCAGAGCCCCCCGACGTGACACTCCCCGTTCGTAAGCAGTGTCACGACTTGGAGTCGGGTCGGGTCGCTGAGTTGCTTGAGCAGAATCGCTGTTCGGCGCAAGGTCTCGGAGTTCACCTTGGCAGCCTTCGTCGCCTTCTTCATCTTAAGAATGGCTGTGGTCACTGGAATCGGTCTCCGAAAGAGGTTGACCGGCTGGAGGTAGAGGGATACATCACCCTTTTCGCCGGGGAGTTACTGGACAAGAGGGCATCTGAGTGGGGAGGTAGGGGGCGGACAGATCATCGATGCAGCCGATTCAGTATCCCGGTGTCAAAGTCTATCCGATTCATTGGCTCTCGGTATTCCAAATGCTAGTGTAATCGTCTAATATCGTCAATGTCAAAACATTTGCATTAAATAAAATTACGTGAACCTCGTCTCCGAGATATCACTTGCCCGCTGATGTCACATCCTCGATTTGCTCCTCCCCCTGGAGCGAGATTGTCCTGATCTCTCTGGCGTCGAAGTCCACGGCTTTCAGGTCGACCATGCGGATGCGGCTGTTGTCGAAGGTGCGGAAATAGTACCGTAGGTTCCGCAGATCCGCGGCGCTTGTCCATTGTGTGTAGTCGGAGACTTCTTTCCCGTGTTCGATGCCCCGAGCGGCTCCCATGGGGATATCAAACTGATTCAGAATGTGGAACGCCTGGAGGACGCCATCCTTGGCTTTTGCAACCGGCAGGGCACGTCTGGGAAAAAGCAACCGCCCGAACAAACCGCGACGGCGGCGTGAAATCGCCGGGTAGACCGAGCATGCCGCTGCCTTGGCCGAGGCCCTTGATCTCCTTCCCGCCAAGGTCGGTCTTCTCAATGTTCTTGGCGGTCAGGGAGACGTAGTTGCTGAGGTTGGTCATGTGCCAATCGAAGGTTGGCGAGTTCGTCAATACGCCGAGCGGATTGGCATGAACCTTGAGTTCGCCGCCGACATACTCAAGTACCACGCTTTTGCCACCGGCGTCGGTCAGGATGAAATGCACGCCGGGCACGAAGCCCATGTCTTTCTGGACGACCTCGCCAACCTGCACTTCTTTGGCGGCGGCAATCGCCGCCTCCACGTTCGGGCAGGTGCCAAGGAGGAACACTCCAAGTTCCCAAGGTGCCAGAGCTTTGCCGGCGTCGTCGGCCTTGATCTCCTGGTACTTGGTGAAGCCGGGGAAGTAGAAAAGACCGACGTGGAGCCCCTGCTCGTTGAGACCATCCACAGTCACCGGCAGGCCAAAGGCATTGGCTCCGACGATGCCGTACCTGCTCTTCCAGCGAAACCCAGGCTGCTCACCCGGTGCGGTACCCACGTACTCCTTGCCCCTTGGAATGATGATGATCCTGGACTTGATATCTACGGCGAATTCGAGCGTCCGGGCGAAGATAATCGACCCGTCCCTCGGCTTGATCGTGATCCCGGTGCAAGCCCGCACGGACAACTGGCAGACGAAGACCTGCGCGAGGATAACGACGGCGACGAAGGCCCTTTGGAGACGACTCATAGCTAGCACTCCCAGTGCGCTCCCGGCGCGTTTGATTGCTCTTCGGTGAGAATCCCGTTGCTCACAGCGTAAGGAGTACTCTTGACGTTCTCAACTCCCAGCGGGGGTATCGCACACGTCCGCCGTAGCTTAGAGAAACCGACACGAGCCTCTTGACGGTGAAGATCAGCGCGATCTATAAGAAACCCGGGTCGTACTTGAGCAACCGGAGTGCGTCGACGACAACAATCAACCTCGTCGTTTTGTTGTCACAGATTGTCGCGGGACCGCCTGCGCGTGGTTTCGCGACAGGGGCTTCGCCTTGGGAACTTGGCCGCCGTGACGGCCACCAAAGCAACGAACTCTGCTGCCCGCACAGGTCTCTATCTGTGTGATGGCACACAGGCCGCGCGATTACCAAAACTCTCGGTCCCTTTTTCAGATTACTTGCCGTCAGCTCTGTCCCTCTTTTCCGACTGAATGACGACGGCACGAAACTTGTGTATGCGAAGAAGACGGGCTCAAGCATGCCGATTTCCAGCATCGATCTTGGCCCATCTAAACGCCAGTCAGGAGAACGATTATGGCCGAAAAGCAAAAGCACCCCTCCGCCGAACACCACCATAATGCCGCCGCTCACCACCATGCCGCGGCTCATCATCATCACCAGGCGGCGCACCACCATTCCGTCGGCGAGCATGACAAGGCCAAGCACCACGCCACCGCCGCCCACGAACATAGCGAGCAGGCCCACGGGCACACCAAGACCGCTCACGAACATTCCCACAAGTAAACCGGGTCCCGTCCGACGGACGCAAATCAGCCGGGCTGCAACAGGTGCGGTCGAGTTCGGAAGACGGTTTCATGCAAAGGACATGGCCGGGGCCATCGATGCCCCGGCCGTGGACTTTTTTTGTACCTTGGCAATTTGTCGGCAGGCAAGAGTGTTATGCACTGCGAGGCTGGTTTGTCGGCTTGCAAGAGCGCCTGCGTCCGTCGTCTCGATCCCGGCTTAAGGAACGCGGCCTCAAGAAAGCCGCCGCCAGATCACTTCCCGATCAAGCCCTTCACAGCCTCCTTGAGAATCTCCTCCGACAAATCAGGATCGGTCACCATCCGCGACATCGTCAGGGCACCGATCATCGTCGATACGGCCACCAATGCCTTCCGCCTCGCATCGGCGGGCTTCGCATTGCCCAACTGCCCAGCCATGATGTTGACCAGCTTCAGGAAGCCTTCCGTGGCCACCGCTCGCGTCTTTTCGTCGCTTCGGCCAAGCTCGCTCCCGATCGCGGAAAGTGGACATCCGTCGGCCGGGTTGTCCCTGTGACGGGTCGAGAGATACGTCGCCGCGGCTCCTGAACCCGCAGCAGACACTCTCTCGATCAGCGCCTCGACGGCCTCAGCGCAGGCCTCCGCGACGAGCTGGTCCTTCGACTCGAAATGCTTGTAGAAGCCGCCGTGGGTAAGACCAGCGGCCTTCATCAGGTCGTTGAGCCCACTTGCGACGATCCCATACTTGCGGAACTCGCCCGCTGCGGCCGTGACGATCCGCTTGCGGGTCTGCGCCGCCTCTTCTCTCGACTTCCTCACGCCGCCGCCTCTTCTGGATAATTTTAGATAGCGATTGACATCTAAAATTGCGGCCCATACCATTCGGATGTCAACCACAATCTTACTCGATTCCTTTGGAGAAATCAAATGATTCAGGGCAAGGTCTTAGTCACCGGCGCGACGGGGGACACCGGCCGGGCGACGGTCGACGAACTGCTGGCCCGCGGCCACAAGGTGCGGGCGCTGGCTCACGGGAGGGACGAACGGTCGAGGAATCTCGAGAATCGGGGCGTCGAGGTCGTCTTCGGCGACCTCCTCGACTTCGGCCAAGTGCGTGGCGCCTTGGACGGCGTGCGGCGGGCCTACTTCGTTTACCCCATCCGCCCCGGCATCCTGCAGGCGACGGCGTACTTCGCCCAGGCGGCGAAAGAGGCGGGCCTCGACGGCATCGTCAACATGTCGCAGAAGTCCGCCCGCGAGGACGCGAGGAGCCACGCGGCGACCGATCACTGGCTCTCCGAGCGGATCTTCGACTGGTCGGGCCTCACGGTCGCCCACATCCGCCCAACCTACTTCGCTGAATGGCTGCTCTACCTCGCCCCGATGATCAAGGCCGGGCTGCTGCACGTGCCATTCGGCACAGGCAAACACGCCCCGATCGCGGCGGAGGACCAAGGGCGCGTGATCGCTGGCATCCTCGAAGACCCCGCGCCTCACAAAGGCGGGATCTACCCGCTCTTCGGGCCGGTGGAATACACCTACCAGGAGACTGCGCAGCTCCTGAGCCGGGTCCTCGGCAAGGACATCCGGTACAAACAGGTTGACTTCGAGGAGTACTTGAAAACCGTGAAGTCCGGAGGTCGGAAGCCGGGTTCAGGGGAATCCGCCATGACCTTGTATGGGGAGTTGGAGCGGAAGCCGGGATACGGCGATTCCTTCTTCATCCAGCACATCAAGGAGGTCGTGATCGACCACCAGAACGGCGTCTTCGAGGGCACCAACGACCTCGTCGAGAAGCTCGGCGGCCGTCCCCCCATGACGCTCGAGGCGTTCATCGAGAAACACCGCGCGGCTTTCGTCTGAAGCGTCAGCGAGGCGACGGGCAGCCCGCCCCCGGCCTGCTCCACCTCAACTGTTTGCGGAGACGAGAGACGCGGACAAGACGATTACACAATTCTCTCGAGGGCATTCGCCTTACCTTCAACACCCGGAGAAGACCATGAAAGTGATGGCAATCGGCACGCTCAAGCCCCTTTCGCAGGAACAACGACAGCGTTATTTGCCGAGTGACCTTGCGCCCGGTGCGGCTTTGAGCGAGGGAGCGATGTTTGTGTCTGGATAGCGGGTTCTGAGCATGACACCTTCGTTGCTCAGGAGAATCGCCAGCGCCGGGTCAGCGAGAACTTCGTCGATCGTTTTCGCCTTGCCGTTCACCAGAATCCGGCGACTCACAAGCCGGATTCCGTGACTGTAGTCTACCCATGAGGCTCCATGTCCCGTGTAGAGCGGCTGGATCGGCTTTCCATCAGACTTGTGCCAGCCGTAGATGGCAACCTTTCCCGGCGTCATGAACAGCTTGTTCGCAATCACGACATCTTTCTTGTGGCCAGCGACGAGTGCTCCAAGAGGCCTTTCTCCGCGCATGCGCGCGCACCATCTCATTGTGATGGAGGAATACCGCCACCGTTGTCATCGCCGGCGACGGAGGAATAGGGGCGGGCGTTAGCTTCACCGTCGCATTCGCGTAAATATCATCAACCATTCTGGGAGTCGGAAGGACGCAGTCGAGCCGATCTGCAATCGCTTGGGCCATGTACGGTGTCAGAGGCGTGATAAAGAAATCATCGTCCGAACCTATCGCGAGATAGTCAGGAGCAACGAAGTAGGTTGCCCTGACGTTCCTCGTCGAGACCGACACAGGAACGAGTTTCCGCAGGAATGGCGGGACGTTCCCTGCCTTGACCTCGGCAAGAATCTTCTCCTCCCGCTCCTTGAGTGACAACGCAGCGATTGAGTGGGCAAAGGCCGTCCCCTTTGGAGCCGTTGCTTGCCGAGCCGGTAGGTTGAGTGATTGAGCCCGAAGCGGCGAAACAAGCAGCAGAATAAATCCGGCAATGATGGATCTCTGGCTCATCATCCTCTTCTATCAAGTTTCGGACTGGCGCCGACGAAGTGCAATCACAGCGGCCTTCTGGATAGTCACCTGAACGCCGGGACTGAGACACCCCGGCCCTTTGAAAGTGGCCGGTGTGCTTTTCTGTGGAAGAAAATCACCTGGGCCTGTGGACAATGGCGGGCGGTTCCCGGATATCTATTCAGGGGAGCCGAAGGATGTCCGAAAGGAACAGCTGTAGCCTGGGTCGCGGGGTTTGCCAGCCGCAAAGCGGCGGAAGTTCATAGCCTGGCGGCGTCAGCCCCAGGGTAGGGTGAAATCGTCAGGAGTCCTCCAGTCTTATTGACCTGAGCCCCCAACGGGGGCGACATACGAAAGTGAGCTGGGCAATCGCCGGTTTGCGATCAGACACAACCAGGCCAGTCCCCTCTGTCGCCCCCTTTCGGGGGCTCGGAATCCTCTCATGGGTCTGCGCAGGATTCCTGGGGCTGACGCCGCCAGGCTATGAACTTTCGCCCCTTGCGGGGCTGAAGGAACGGTTGTAATTCAACCGCCAATCAAAGCCTAGAATGCTGGGAAACTGGAAGGCCCACAAGGAGGACAGGAGGAACAGGAGGAATGGGGATCCGAATTCTCATGCATTCCTCGTCTCCATAAAGTTTTTCCCTCCTATACCTCCTGTCCTCCTTGTTGTTTGTCATATCCCCTCTTGTTTCGTAGGAAGACGATTGAGCCTTGTATGGAACTGTAATTGTCGCTGGCGACGGGCTTCCAACATGCCCGCGCCAAGTTTGTCCACAGAGTAAGAAGGGAGCCATCGATGTCCACTTCCAGCGACGCAACGCAACCCGGTCGAGGCTCTGGCCGAGGAGTTCCTCGATCGCAAACGCCGCGGCGAACAGCCCACGCTGCGCGAGTATGTCGACCGCCATCCCGACCTGGCCGATGAGATCCGCGACCTCTTCCCGGCCCTGCTGATGATGGAAGACTTGGGCGAAAGCTCAGGCGGCACCACCGGCCCGCTGGCCGCGGACAACGGCGACGGCCGTGGGCGTGCGGCTGCAGCGGCTGGGCGACTACCGCATCCTCCGCGAGATCGGCCGCGGCGGCATGGGCGTGGTCTACGAGGCCGAGCAGGAATCGCTGGGCCGCCGGGTGGCTCTCAAGGTGCTCTCGGCCGGCTCGCTGCTGGACCCCAAGCAAGTGCGGCGGTTCGAGCGCGAGGCGAAGGCCGCGGCCAAGCTGCACCACACCAACATCGTGCCGGTCTTCGGCGTGGGCCGGCAGGACGGTCACCACTATTTCGTGATGCAGTTCATCTCCGGCCTGGGGCTCGACATGGTGCTGGACGACCTGCGGCGGCTGCGCGGTGGGAAGTCCGAGGCGAAGCCAGCGCCGGCGGCAAGCCGGATCGCCGGCCTGACGGGGGCCGACGTGGCCCGCTCGCTGCTCACCGGCCGCTTCGATGCCGATGGGCCGCCGGAGGACGCGTCGGTGACCGAGCCTTTAGACGACGCGGCCCCCGCCGCGAACGGCCCCCCGGCTGACTCCGGCTCCTCTCAGGTGATCCTGCCGGGCTCGTCCGAGCTGTCGGCGTCGTCCGATCCCGACCGCCAGTTCTACCGCAGCGTGGCCCGCATTGGCGTGCAGGTGGCCGAGGCCCTGGACTACGCCAATCGTCAGGGCGTCCTGCATCGTGACGTCAAACCGTCGAATCTCTTGCTGGACAATCACGGCAACGTCTGGGTGGCCGACTTCGGGCTGGCCAAGACGGCCGAGGCCGACGACCTGACGCACACCGGCGACATCCTGGGCACGATCCGCTACATGGCGCCGGAGCGGTTCTCGGGGCAATGCGACGCGCGGTCGGACGTCTACAGCCTGGGCTTGACGCTCTACGAGCTGGTGGCGTTGCGGCCGGCGTATGAGGCGGCCGACCGGCACAGCTTGATGGAGCGGGTGCTGCACGAGGAGCCGGAGCGGCTCAAGAAGCTGGCTCCAGGAGTGCCGCGGACCTGGAGACGATCGTGGCCAAGGCGACGGCCCGCGACCCCGCATTGCGGTACGCGACGGCGGGGGACCTGGCCGATGACCTGCGGCGGTTCATCGAGGACAGGCCGATCCGGGCGCGGCGGGTCTCACCGGCCGAGCGGCTGGCGCGGTGGTGCAAGCGGAACAAGCTGCTGGCCTCGTCGCTGGCGGTGGCGGCCGCGGCGCTGGTGGCCGTCGTTGCGCTCTCCCTGGTCTACGCCCGGCGACAAGCGCGGCACGCCAACGAACAAGCCGCGACGAACACGCAGATCAGCGAGCTAGCGAGCGATCTGAAGCAGGAGAGCAGCGCAGAACGAACGCAGCCAGCTCAAGTCCGCGCTGGCCGAGTCGAAGAGCCGGCTGGCCCGGCTCGATCTCGAGCGCGGTCAAATCGCCTTCGAGAAGGGGCAGATCGGCGTCGGGATGCTCTGGACCGTAGAGTCGATGCGGATGGCTGCCGAGGCCGGAGACGAGGCCGGCCGGCGCGTCGCCCTGGCCAACCTGGCCGCCTGGCGCGCGCCAGCCACCTTCATTTCAAGGAGGTCTTCCCCCACGGCGACGCAGTGACCGCGGTTGCCTTCAGCCCGGATGGCAAGACGATCCTCACCGGAAGCGACGATAAAACCGCGCGGCTCTGGGATGTCGCCTCCGGCAAGCCCATAGGCCGTCCGATGGTGCATCAAGATTGGGTCAGATCGGCGGTCTTCAGCCCTGACGGCCGGCTGCTGGCCACGGCAGCGATGACAAGACCGCGCGGCTCTGGGATGCCGCCACCGGCCAGCAAGTCGGCCCGGCTTTGGAGCATCCGGGCTCTGCTCCGTGGCCTTCAGCCCTGATGGCAAGACCCTCGCTCACCGGCTGCGTCGACGGTGACAGCGCGGCTCTGGGACACCGCCTCCGGCCGGCTCGCTCGGCCAACCCATGGTGCATTCGGGCTTCGTATCCTCCGTGGCGTTCAGCCCCGATGGCAAAACTGTCCTCACAGGGAGCCGAGATAAGACGGCGCGGCTGTGGGATGCCGCCACCGGCCGGCCTCTCGGACAGCCGATGCAACATTCGGGACGGAGTCTGCTCGTGCGGCCTTCAGCCCGGATGGCAAGACGATCCTCACCGGGGGCTCAGATAGGGCCGCGCGGCTCTGGGATGCCGCCACCGGCCGGCCCGTCGGCAAGCCAATGGAGCATCCCGATGTCTACGTCGGTGGTGTTCAGCCCCGACGGCAAGACCGTCGTTACCGGCTGCGCAGACAGGACCGCGAGGCTCTGGGACACTGCTACCGGAGAGCGAGTGGGCCGGTCTCTCGAGCATCAGAGGCGGTCTCAAGCCGTGGCGTTCAGCCCCGACGGCCGCTCAATCCTTACCGGCTGTGCCGACGGCATGGCGCGACTGTGGGACGGCATGTTCGGGCAGCCGGTCGGTCGAGTGCTCGAACACGGAAGCCGGCGGATGGTCATGGATCATTTCAGCGCAGGACGGTAAGACCATTTTCAGCGTGGGCAGGACAGTGTAGTCCGCCGGTGGGACGTCGCGTCGGGTCAGCTCCTCGGCCATCCAGTGGAGCTGGGCCGCGATTTCTAGCTCTCGGCCATCAGCCCCGACGGCAAGACCATCCTCACGGGGAGCAAAGACAAGACGGCGCGGACTGTGGGACGCCGCTTCTGGCCAACCTCGTCGGCCTGTTCATGGAGCATTCGGACCGGGTCTACGCGGTGGCGTTCAGCCCCGACGGCAAGACGATTCTCACGGGAGCTACGACGGGACAGCGCGGCTATGGGACGCCGCCACCGGCCGGCCCGTCGGCAAGCCAATGGAGCATCTCGATTTAGTCGAGTCGGTGGCGTTCAGCCCCGACGGTAAGACCATTCTGACGGGGAGCTGGGATAAGACGGCGCGGACGTGGGATGCCGCTTCCGGCCAATTTCTCGGCGTGTTGCTGGAGCATTCGGGCCGGGTTCAGTCTGTGGCGTTCAGCCCCGACGGCAAGACGATTCTCACGGGCAGCTCCGACGGCACGGCGAAACTATGGGAGGCCGCCACCGGCCGGCCGCTGGGTCCGCCGCTGGAGCACCCGAGCGCCGTTGCCACCGTTGCGTTCAGCCCCGACGCCCGGTGGATCCTCACCGGTTGCGTGGACAATACGGCGCGGCTGTGGGACGCCGCCACGGGGCTGCCGGTCGGCCCTTCATTGCCGCATATTCTTCATACGGAGGCTTTAGGCTCCGTGCCAGCTTCAGCCCGGATGGTCGATTCCTGCTAACAGCCGGTCGCGATGGAGCCCGGCTGCGGGAGCTGCCGCTGCCCCTGCCCGACGATCTGCCCAGGCTGTCCGCCTGGGTCAAGGGAGTCACCGGCATGGAACTGACTGAGCGCGGCTCGATCCGCGTGCTCGACCGCACTGCCTGGCAGGAAAGTCGCCGCCGCCTGGAAGATCTCGGTGGGCCGCCGCCAGCCGATCCGGCGCCGCGTTCCGACCCGATCCTCTTCGGCGACAAACCGGAGGCCCGCGGCGATGGCTGGAAGGAAAAGGGGTTCTGGGACCGGGCCGAGGCCGCCTACGCCGAGGCGATTCACGCCCGCCCGCTGAACGGATCGCTCCCAGGGCCAGCGCCACTAAAGCGTTGCTCCAGCAAGGACTTTAAGCAGGTAGCTATCGTTCCAACCACAACTTCGCCGTTTCATGACAAGGCTTGTGCGGTCGGGATGCTGCTTCAGGAGTGACAAGGTGAACCGATTGAGCCATGCGAAGTTCTCCCGCAACGCCGCATCTCGGATTCGTGATTCGTCCTCGCGATACGTCATGTCGAGAACCCAGTGGCAGGTATTTTCGATACCCCAATGACCCCGGACCGCTCGGGCAAACTGCTTCACGCCCATGGCCAAACTGCTGATATAGTAGCGGACCTCGATGGTCTCTTTGCCGTCACGAAGGCACCGGGACGTCACCACCCCGATCGTCTTCAGTCCCTCCCACAGCGTGAACCCCGGCAAGCTCTTGGGTGCCGGGAGTTGAAGGTAAGTTCGCATCTCCTCACGCCCATGACCCTTCTCGGTCGTCACGTGCTCCCGAGCGTTCGACAAGTCACCCTCGAGCTGTTCGTCGATATAATCGATGACCGCTTGATGCAGCGTCTCCTGGTTCCTCTTCAGCGCCAGCACATAGTCGGCCTTGCCCTCGATGATCTGAGCAGCGATCGCCTTTTGGGTTCCCATCGCGTCGATGGTGATGATCGCCCCTTTGATGTCCACCAGCCTCAGAAGCTCAGGAATTGCCGTGATTTCGTTCGATTTCTCAGCGCACGCCACCTGCCCCAGCGACAAGCCGAACTCGCTGGCCCAGACGCTGACCGAATGCAAGGCGCCCAGGCCGTTCTTGCGATCGTGGCTCCGCCGTGCCGTCTTGCCGTCCACCGCCAGAACGGGTTGCTCCACGCCAGTCGCCTCGGCCGCTGTCGCACGCAACGAATTCAACCAGTTCGTAAAACAGGTTCGAAAGGCACCTGGTTGCAGCGTCATCAGCACGCGACGAAAGACGTCCTTACGGGGAATCCCGTTGGGCAAGTCCAGCGTGTTCAAAAGGAACTCTTCTTTCAAAGCAGCCCACTTGCCAATCGCAGTTGGTCCGCTTGCACCGGCCAGCACCGCCATCAAAGCGATGACGACCACGCTGACCAACGGATGTTGCAGATTGATTGTGGAACGCGGATCCTCCAAGTCCGCAAAATGCGCTACGACCTCGTCCAAGAAAATATGTCGACTGTCTGCCATCGGTCGTTCTCCGTGCGCCGTCGTGAATGTAGCAACACAGAGAACGGTATACCAATAAACCGATCAGGGCGCAAGCATCGCAAATTGCCAAGACCGCCTAAAGTGCCGCTGGCCCTAGGATCGCTCCGGGATGCCGTCGCTCGCTTCCATACAGATCGCGGCCATCCCGACCGGGCCGCCGCGACGCTCGAAGAAGCATTCCGGATGATGCCCGAGGACTTTGAGCTGGGCCACACCTTGGCCTCATCCGACTGTGGATGGGTGATCTTGCCGGCTGGCGCAGCTCAGCGGCGAGTTGCTCGACCGTTTCGGACGAACAAACGACATCGAACGCGCAAACGATGTCGCCTGGGCTTGCTCACTGGGACCTGGCGCGGCCGATCCTCACGCCCGTCGGGCTGGCCGAGTTCGCGGTCCGGAATTGCGCAGCCGTTCCGGCGACGTCCACCCCTTCACTCCCGCCTACCTGAACACGCTGGCGGCGCGCTCTACCGGGCCGGCCAATACGAGGAGGCGACCCGCCGGCTGGAGCAGGCCGTTGAAGCTCGGGGCAGGCGTGGGTGTACCGGCTGACTGGGTATTCCTGGCGATGGCCCACCACCGCCTGGGGCACCGCGAGCAAGCCCGCCAATGGCTCGCCCGGCTGCGGGAGCATGAGCCAAGCACCGACCCGAGCGAGTTCTGGAACGTGTTGATTTGCCTGTCTTGACCCGCGAGGCCGAGGCCGTGATGCTGTATGACCCGATCTTCCCGGCCCACCCGTTCGCACCATGAGCCGATTGGGACCAGAATGACAGCTCAGCGAGGAATGGCAAGAGAAGCCAGGTGACTGTGACTGCGTGGTAGCGTCGTGTTCGGGTAACCTGGTGAATACACTGCATACAATGGCCGATTGACCGAGGGCGGCAGACAAAAGACCTTGAAGGTCGTGGCTAGTGGGCCGACGGCTCGGGCTAGACGGGATGCTCTTTCGTGATGAGGTGACCGGATGTTGACCAGGAGAGACGTTCTGCGTTTGATCCCCGCCCATGCTCTACTCACCACAGCTCATGCTGCGCAGGGGTCGGACTTCGAGCGGATCGACACCCATGTCCACATTCACCGAGACGCCAAGCCGCTCCTGTCCGCCCTCAAGGAATCGAAGTGGCGCGGGCTGGACATCGTCGTCTGCCCGGCCAGCGGTGATGAACCATTCGACCTCGAGGAAAAGCTCCGCGCCACTCTCAAGGTCCATCGTGACAGTCACGGCATGGTCGCCTGGGCGTCGACCTTCGACGCCCGCGGATTCGAGAGCCCAGGATTCATTGACCGCACGATCAACCGCCTCCACCAGTCCTTCGAGGAAGGCGCCGTCGGCGTCAAGATCTGGAAGAACATCGGCATGGCGATCAAGGCGAAATCCGGCGCGTATCTCCTTCCAGATGACCCCGCCCTGCTGCCGATCTACGAGGCGATCCAGCGGGCGGACAAGACGCTGATCGCGCACCTTGCGGAGCCGGACGGAGCGTGGATGCCGCTGGATGCCAGAAATCCGGAGTTCGCGTACTACTCGAAGAACCCGCAATGGCACATGTACGGGAAGGCCAAGCGCCTACCAAGGACGCCATCCTGAAGGCTCGCGATCGGGTAGCTCGCTCTCTATCCGAAATTGCGCGTGGTCGGGTGCCATCTGGGGAGCGATGAAGATGACCTGAAGCAACTGGCGAAGCGCCTCGATACCTATCCGAACTTCGCGGTGGACACAGCGGCGCGCATCCGCTATTTCGCCCGCGGCGACCGAGAGCAGGTCAGGGAGTTCCTTACCCGGTATCAAGATCGCATTCTCTACGCGACCGACTTCTCCCTGCGCGATGGCGATCCCGCAATTGCCGCTCGGTCCTTACGGGCCACGCACGACCGGGACTGGGAGTTCTTCGCCCATGGCGACGCGATGGACTACGATGGGCATGCGACGCGGGGTCTGGACCTCCCGGGGGATGTTTTGCGGAAGATCTTTCGCGAAAACGCCCTTCATTGGATTCCTGGCCTCGGTGCTTGAACGGCGCAGTGGCAGATCGACTTAATGAGCTAACTATGGTGGTACATTCACTTCTTGTTGTTGTGGTGACCTCTGCCCTGATAGGCCGAGCTTTTGGAGCGGAACAAGGGCCTGCCATTTTCTCGGACCCCATAACCCGATCCACCGCGCTGGGGCTGTCCCTAGAGGAGGCCCTGCATGCCACGCCTTGCGACGAGGAGCAAGCTGAGCCCGATCATCCTAGAGCTCGGGAAGCCCTCGACGAGCGTATCGCGCCTGTTCTTCCACCCACCCGCCAGGTTTGCCAACGACCGTGGGCGGCTATCGCTCACCCTTGCTGTTCCCCGATGGTGTTCCCGTTCGGACTGCCAACGACTGGGACCGGCGCGCCGGGAGATCATGCAGACCTGGCACGAGCACATGGGAAGCTGGCCGCCGCTCATCGATAAGCCCCGAATCGAATACCTTGAGCAGGAAAAGCGCGACGATGTCGCCCAGTACCATGTCCGGCTCGAAATCGCCCCCGGGCGCACAACGGAGGACGCCTATCTACTTCTTCCACGAGGCGACGGGCCCTTCCCAGCGGTGCTTGTGGTTTTCTACGACGCGAAGACAGGGATCGGCCGGGGCAGGACGGGCTACCTGGACTTTGCCTTTCAACTCGCACGTCGCGGCTTCGTCACCTTGTCTCTGGGCTGCGATCCGGGCGCCTCTTATCCGGACAAGGAAAAGCCCCAGCTCCAGCCGCTTTCATTCCACGCATACATCGCCGCCAACTCATATAAGGCCTTGGCGAGCTTGCCTCAGGTAGATTCCCGCCGTATTGGCGTTCTCGGGCACTCGTACGGTGGCAAGTGGGCAATGTTCGCCTCGTGCCTCTTCGATCGCTTCGCCTGCGGGTGTGGTCTGACCCAGGCATCGTCTTCGACGAGTCCCGGCCCAACGTCAATTACTGGGAACCTTGGTATCTAGGCTGGGACCCGAGTCGGACGCGCAAGCCGGGCGTGCTGACCTCAGAAAACCCGCGCACCGGAGCCTATAAACGACTGGTTGAGTCCGGGAACGACCTGCATGAGTTGCATGCGCTCATGGCCCCTCGGCCGTTCCTGGTCTCTGGCGGCTCGGAGGACCCACCCGAGCGCTGGAAGGCCCTCAACCATGCGATCGCGGTTAACAGGCTGCTGGGTTATGAGCAACGTGTCGCGATGACCAATCGTCCGGGCCACGCGCCGACGATTGAGTCGAATGAGCAGCTCTACCTCTTCCTGGAGCACGTCCTGAAGCCGCGAGGAAGGGAGTGATCAAGGAGGAACCGGTCTACGAGAAGTGCTTCCGAAGCAAGGCCAGGCTTTGGGGCACAGCCGACTTCGGGTCATCGTTGCCCTCGAACTCAAGCGAGATCCATCCCCGATAACCATGCTCCCGCAGCATGCCGGCGATCCGACCGTAGTCCAGATCCAGCGTGTACCACCGGCCTCCCCCGAAATAGGTCTTGGCCTGGACCAACGCAATCGGGACGTTGGAGGCCAGCATCTGGCCCATCTGCTCGTAGGGGCGTTCCAGGAAGTTGCCCGTGTCGAGCGTCATCCCCAGCCAAGGCGACCGGATCGCCTCGACAATCCTCAGTAACCCCTCGGCGGTCCGGCCAAGTCCCCAGTGGTTCTCCAAACCCAGGACCACTCCGCACTCCTCGGCCTTCGACAGCAGGGCCTCGATGGAGCCAATTACCCACCCGAATGCCTCCTCTTCGGTGTGTTCCGCGAGTGGCGGTTCGATCCCCTTCTTGGACATCAGGTCGTCGAATGACGGCGATGGTACCCCAGCGGCCGGTGTTGATCCGCATGGTTGGGATCCCCAGGCGATAAGCGATCTCGATCTGGGTGAGCGTCTTCTGGACGTTCGCCTGCCGGACTGCGGGATCCGGGCTGACGAAGCCCTGGTGTGTGGAGAAGCCCATCAAGGCCAGGCCGAGTGAGTGGGCCTGGCGCTTGAGTTTCTGGAGGGCGGCGTTGGAGTCGTCCTGCATCTGGACGTGAAGAATCTCGACCCCTTCGAAGCCAAGGGCGGCAGCCCGGTTGATGCACTCGGCGATGCCGACGGGCTGGCCGCGAAACTGCCAGAATGAGTAGGTCGAGACGCCGATAGGGTTGCGATATCGCGGTGCTGGTCCGTCTCGGTTCGGGGGAGCAGCGCAGGCCCTGGTTGCACTCTCCTGGTGCCGCCGCTGCGATTGCTCCAGCGATGGCGGTCTGCTTCACGAATGCACGTCGATTCGGATTCATGACCTGGCTCCTCGGACGGTTTGTCCCTACTCCATCCCTTTCTTAATAGACCAGCAGCGCCTGGCGTCGTCGCGACGACGAGTCGGCCGGCAAGCACCGCGTGCACGAAGTCTCCACGACCTTGCGAGGCTGCGTCCTCTCGCGGCTAAACGGGAGGCTGGCGACCCGCACCCTGATTTCCCGTTGCCGCGCTTCCCTTTCATTCAAGGCGACCCCTGCAAATGGCGGGTCGGTGAACACGCAGTAGGGGCGGCATTGCTGGAGCGTCTCCCCGGCGTACCATGGCGAGCAATCATTTTGATGGATCGGCTTGTTACTTCGCCCGTTTCCAGACCTCGGTGTAAGGATTGCCGATGCCCACCTGGGTGAGCGTATCGCCTTCGACCTGGAGCTTGAACTTGAAGGTCTGGCCAATATTATTGGCCGTGTTTTCATTGGCGAAGTTAATGGTCTCAGCGTAATCGTCGCCATTGAGCGTGTAGGTGCCTCCCTGGTGGTAGACAACCCTGCCCGTGTCGGGATCGGCCTGGGTGAACGTCCAGTGCTTGCCCATGAGGAGCTTGAGGTGATTCTTGTTTGGCGGCGGATCCTCGATCTTGTCCGGCGTTCCGGCCCGGATCCACGTGCCGATCATGTCCTTTGCAAGCTGCGTCGTATTGGTGCCCGCATCGGTATTCTTGTCATCGGCCGCCAGCAGAGCACTCATCCCGGCCGCGGCGAGAGCAATCGCGCCAATTCCAAAGAAGGTCAAAACCGATCGATCAATTGAGACCTTGAGCATGGGAGGAGTTCCTTCGAAAGTCCCGCACCAGTTTTCTAACTAACTGGATAACGAACAGTCTGCCTCGCATGTTATCCGTCACCGACGTTCCTTGGTAGGGTGGGCATCTCGTTGGACCACGCACCACATTTACTCAAACGAAGGTGCCGGTCTGAAGCCTACTTCGGAATCAAGCTCCGACGGTGGAATCCTAAGGGAAGCCTCTGGAGAAAGTTAGGCCGGAAAAAACGTGCCTCGAGGCTTTACTTCGCAAGTCAGTTGGCCTTGCCAGGGTTGCCTACGCCGGGTGTAATGGTCCAGGAAAGGCTACTGAACTTACCCGACCATGACCGGCACCCCAGGCCTGACTCGATCTTATCCTGTCCTGTCGTAGGTTTGCCGGTTATCAGATCACGCCTCACGTCGTGTGGTGTCGTCACGGTCTCTCGGTCGGGGCCCAGAACGGAGCTTTTCCCGATGCTCGACCGCATCGCCTACCAAGGCATCACGTTTGACGACGTCCTGCTTGAACCCGGCTATTCCGAGTTCCTGCCACGCGAAGTTGACACGCGCACACATCTGACCACAAAGATTGCGCTCAACCTGCCGATCCTCTCGTCTCCCATGGATACCGTCACCGATGCCGAACTGGCCATCGCACTGGCGCAAGAAGGGGGATTGGGGGTCATCCATAAGAACATGTCGATCGAGGAGCAAACTCGAGAGGTCGACAAGGCCAAGCGGTCGGAAAATGGAATCATCGTTGATCCGATCACGCTTCCCCCCGACGCCACGGTCGGCCAGGCTCGCAATATCATGAACGGGCACAATATCTCGGGCGTGCCCATCACCGTTGGCGGCTATCTGCGCGGCATCCTGACGCGCAGAGACCTGCGGTTTCTCGAGTCCAACGAGCTACGCATCGATGAGGTCATGACCAAAGAAAACCTGGTCACGGCGCCAGCGAATACGAGTCTTGAGGAAGCAGATCGGATTTTAACGAAAAATAAGGTCGAGAAACTCTTACTGGTTGACGATGAATACCGACTGAAAGGTTTGATCACGATCAAGGACATCGATAAGCTCCACCGTTATCCCAATGCTTGCAAAGATGCGCGGGGAAGATTACGTGTAGGGGCAGCCGTCGGTGTTCACGATTACGAGCGGATTGCCTCATTGCTGGGAGCCGGTGTCGATGTCCTGACCGTTGATTCGGCGCATGGTCACAGCAAAAACGTGATCGAGACCGTGCGTCGCATCAAACGCGACTTCGACATTCAACTGGTCGCCGGCAATGTGGCCACGGGCGATGGGACCCGGGCCTTGATAGAGGCCGGGGCGGATGCCGTGAAGGTGGGCATTGGACCCGGATCGATCTGCACCACGCGGGTTGTCTCCGGTGTCGGTGTACCGCAGATCACCGCAATTCACCAATCGGCCAAGGCCGCTGGGGGCAGAGTTCCAATCATCGCCGATGGTGGAATCCGCTACTCAGGGGATATTACAAAGGCCATCGCGGCAGGGGCTCATTGCGTGATGATCGGCGGACTCTTTGCCGGCCTGGCTGAAAGCCCCGGAGAAACCATCATCTACCGCGGCCGTAGTTTCAAGACCTATCGGGGCATGGGGTCCATCGGGGCCATGGCCAAGGGATCGCACGAACGATATCGCCAAGAGTCCGGAACCAAGGGGGTTGATAGTAAGGTAACGCCCAATCAAAAACTCGTACCCGAAGGCGTGGAGGGTCGCGTTCCTTACAAGGGCCCGCTCTCCGAATTCGTCTTCCAGCTCATGGGCGGCCTGCGAGCCGGCATGGGCTACTGTGGCACGCGAACCATCGATGAGCTGCGCACCAAGGCGCGGTTCATCCAGGTGACCGCCGCCGCGGTCCAGGAAAGTCATCCTCACGATATCGTCATTACCCATGAAGCTCCGAACTATTCGAGCTTCAGCAGTGAGAACGAAATCGGTCGCGGGTCGGTCTGAGCGAGCTTTACGAAGACCGCGGAAACAGTTTCGAAGGCATGTCCCAGCAAAGCAAGGAGGCGTGGCGTGCGTCGCACAACTTCGGCATTGACCACGACGATCCTTGGGGCCGCGCTCGCGGCCTCAGTGGTCTCGGCTCAGCAGATCCTGCCGTCGTCCGGCGCTCGACGTGGCGATTCCGCCCCGCCTGCAGCCGATTCCACGACCGCGCCAGGCTCAACATCCACGGTCAGCACCGAGACCGAGGCCGGCACCAGCGCCGATCCCCTCGTCGGCATGGCGGCCGCTCGCGGGGCCCGCTACTTGCTGCGCAACGGTATCGATTACATAAACTATCAAGAGTATGAACGAGCCCTGAAATACCTTCGCGAGGCGGAAACCCGCCAGAAGGAGCTGAGCAACTCCGAGCGGCTGACCCTGAAGCAGGCAATCGAGCGAGCCCAGCGCGGCCTTCGCGAGGCAGTGGGCAGCCAGACTCCCTACGCGCTGAGCCAGCGAACACGGCGGCCTGGGGGTTTCGCCGCGGCCCGGCCGGAGACCCAGATTGCCGCCAGGCCGTCCATCGCTCCCGCCCAGGATAAAGACACCCTCGCGCAGATCACAAACCGTGAAGGTGATGATCAGGGCCAGCCGATCCGCCTGACTGGCGCCGAGGTTGCCAGCCCGGTTCCTTCCCAGTCGCCGGCAAGCTCTCCTCCCGCTCCGCGCTTGAGCCGGGCGAGCTGCCCCAGCCTCTAGCGATCGCGTCAGATCAACCAGCTCAGCTCTCCGGCAAGGATAAGCTGGCAGGCGCGACCGCGTTGCCCAAGCCAATTGCGGACGAGCCGACGAAGATCGCGGACCCGCTGCCAGAGCCGGCGTCCACGGCGACGACCGTTGCCTCAGTTCCCACCGACACAACCAACAGAGCGGCAGTGGCCCAGCCCGACCTGCTCTCACAGCCCCCCGTGACGCCCGCGGGAGACGCTCAAGCAGGGACTCAAAAACACGACGGCGAGCAAGCCGCCGCCCCCGTCGCGGTGGTGGCAGTCGCGGCCGAGCTGCCGGTGCAAGCCGGTGGAGCACCGGCCGACGCAAGTGTTCCTGCACCTTCGCCTACAAACTCCGCCGCGCTTCCGGCCCCCTCCCCGGATGCTGCCGAGCCCGTCCCGTCCACCCGCGAATCCACGCAACCGGCGCCCACGCCGCCGGGTCAGTCCGCTCCCGCACCGATCGGCCCGGAACAGCCATCGGCCCCAGGTGACAGACCCGCGCCCGCACCCAACCCAGCGGCGAGTGATCCCGATTCCGTCCCCTTACCACCACTTGGTAGCAGTTCAGACCAGCCCAAGGGTTCGTCGCCCCCCACGGTCCGGGACACTCCGGCACCAACGGCCGATCAGGGGCAGATGCCAGCCACGCCGCCGGCGATGACTCCGGTGCCATCCCAGGAAACAACGTCTGAAGACCTCCCTCCACTCCCACGGCAGTCAGCTTCTGAATCCGAGCTGAAGCAAGCGGAGTCAAGAGCCAATCCACCCTCCGCCCAACCATTGCCGCCAACCGGCGACGCCGCTCCCTCTCCTGTTGCTCTGGCTCCCGATGATCTGCCACCTCTCCCTCAGGGTGCAACCGGCGGCGAGAGTTCGAGGACCAAGGCAGACACCCTGCCTCCAGCCGCTGAGGACTTGCCCGCGTTACCCGCAGGCCTGGCAGGAAATGCACCGGCAGGTCCGGATGCGGTCTCGATCACCAACCCTCTGCCCCAAGCGACTCCCATACAGCCCGAGGTTCCAGTTCCGGCTGCGTCTCAAACCCATGAGCAAGTAAGCCCGGTGGAGGTGAAAGCCTCACAACCTGTCAGCGCCGGCGCAACCGGGCCGGGACTTGAAACGGCCGCTTCCGCTGCCGGAGCGGAGGCCGCGGTTGCCGTCCCCGCGCCTACCAATACAGAGGCTCTCAACTCCCAAGCCGCCACCGCGGAGTCACTTGCCGCACCAGCGGTCACCGGTGCCGTGATGAGCCCCACGACCCCATCGGCCGATTCCTTCATTCCCCAGCGCGCGAATCCTCCGTCGACTCTGCGCCCGGAACTTCAGCGGCAAGTCGAAGAGATCGCTCGCAAGCAAGACGAGGAGAATCTGCTCAACCAGCAGGCCCGTCCCGTTCCCGACACCCAGCCCCCCGTCCCGGGAGCTGCCGACAGCATCACGGATCTGCGAACCCAGACCCAAACCCAGGTGGATATCAGCCGGGCTCCGAGCCCGGCCGAGGCCCGGCCCATCCGGGCCATTCCCGTCCCCGAAGACTGGGTTCCGCTGGGTCGCCGTGAGTGGAGCGCCCAGACGCAAATACTGGGCCGCCGCTGCAACGTGCCACATGCCCCTTTATTTCCAGGACACCATGCTGGAGCGCTACGGCCATAGCGTCGAGCAGTACTTCGGACCACTGGGGCGGTACATGGCCTATCCGGTTGACAATCACACGCAGACCACCCAGCGAATGCAGATGGCTCAGCCTTTCTTCTCTGTGGGTCTCTTCGCCTGGCAAATTATCACCTGGCCCTACGCTCTGGTTGTCGATCCGCCTTGGGAATCACAGTATGACCTGGGCTACTGGCGGCCCGGCGACAAGATCCCGACAGACCTCTATTACCAGCCGCTGCATGGCACTGGCCCTCCGCTCGCCGGCAGAAACTATTGAGCGGAGCGGGTCCGCATTCACAACAGCAATCAAAGGCAACGGTCCACCTGGAGCGGTGGACCGTTGCTTTCCATGCTCGAACCGTGCTCGGGCCGACCGGTCACTGTTCATAAACTCGCAATATCCCGGACATTTGTTGCTCAAGGCAACTGTGAATTTCCGGAGTATTTTGGCGGTTTGATGTTGTAACCCCAGGCTCGTTTCTCTAAGGTTAATAGAGTTGGTAATTTCTGGCGAATGCAAAAGTGATTAAAGGGTGCTAAGACGACACGGGACCGAGAGACCGGCCCGAATGGTCGATCAGACTTCTTGGCTGATTGCGCTTACGATGGCCGCGAACCGACTTGTCGGCCATCGCGAACCAAGGTTGCAATTGGCTCTCCTTCAGTGTATTCCCTTCACTTTTTCTTGGTTGCTTTGCCAGAATGTGCGATGTGTCAGTTCATTCCGCCGCTTGAAGGCGCCTGGTGTTGTGCTTTTGAAACATATGTTGCATAGTGTCTGAAGGATGAGCCTGGCCAGGATCGCAACCGGAGATCCGCCTGATGCCGATTGACAACACGGTGACGCCCTCGGCTTGGGACTGGGGGCAGCAGCGAGTCACAGTTGGCCGCCATTTCGTTCGCGATCTGGAAGGTTTGTGGTCCGAGGTACTCAAACTTGCCGCGGTCGTTGAAGATGCCCTGAATCAGAGCATCCACGCCTTATGTGACGGTCGGATCGAACTCGCAGAGCAGCTCAAGCTTCAGAAACCGGCCGTGGACCGCTGGGAAGTCCAGATCGAGCGCGAGTGCGTGCGGGTTTTGGCCTTGCACCAGCCCGTGGCGTCGGACCTGAGGCGCGTGGCCGCCGTACTGAAGATCAATGGCGACCTCGAACGGCTAGCCGATCTTGCCCGCCATATTGCCAAGCGAGTGAAGAAGCTCGCGGCCGATCCCCTGGCGTTTCCCATCCCCCAGCCGCTGGAAAACTTGGGACTGGAAGCCCTCAACCAGGTTCACGACAGTCTTGACGCTCTGGTCCAGGCCAACGTCGGCCAGGCCGAGGCGGTCATCACCGCCGAGCGACGGGTCGACCGCCACTACCGCTCCTTGCTCAAGTTGCTGAAGCAAGAGATTGTTTCCCATCCTGAACGCATCAACACGTGGCTTCGTCTGGTCAACACGGCGCGGAACATCGAGCGCATCGCCGACCATGCTTCCAAGATCGCCGAAGCGGTTGTCTATCTGAAGGAAGGTGAGATCCTTCGCCACAGGCCCTCCGGCGACCCAGCCCGCCCCAGGTCGCCCCGATAGACAAGAGTGCCGCGGAAGGGAATCGGCCGACGGCGCAGGAAGAGTTATTCGCCCCGTTCGGGAAACACCACCAGGTGCACCGAGCGGCGGTCAAAAGAGACGAACCCGGCCGATTCGTAGAGGCGGAAGGCGGGGAGATTGCGAATATCCACGGCCAGCTCAAGACGCGAGACATGGGGGCGGGCAAGGTCCAGGGCATGGGCGATCGCGGCGAGTCCGAGGCCACGGCCCCGCGCGGAAACGGTCAAGCCAAGGTAGACCACTTCCCAGGCGTCACGATCGGGAATCTCCGAGAGCAGCAAGATCACTGCGGTGTCGGGTTCGCCCGGCACTTGGCCTAGCCGCCAGCGGTCCGGGACGAACCGGCCCGCCGAGCGATGGCCCTCGATGACATCGTCGAGGGATCGGGCTCCCTCCAGCTCGGGCATGTCCAGGCTGGAGGCGTAGGTTGCCTGCAACAAGCTGCGAAACTCGGTTCCTCCAGCCGGTTCAAAGGGGCTCCAGACGAGCCGGGGTGGTGTTACGTCCGTGCTCGACGGGTGATCAGAGCTTACCCATGCCGGTAAGGGCAGGTGAGTATCGCGTTCGAGGTAGAGCAGGTCCGTGACCCAGGGCATCCCGCCGCGGATCAAATCGATCGCGCCACGGTGGCTGGCTGATTCGTCAAGAACGGCCTGGACGATGCGGAACCCCCGCGCCTGAAGGTCAGCCAAGGCTGAGTGCACGAGCGCGGCGGCCGTACTGGATCGTCGCCATGATGGCAAGACCTCTGGGGCCCAGATTGCAGCCGCGCGGCCGGCTAGGGCCTGAGTCAAGAGTGTTCCGACGATCCGGAACCGGTTGGTTCCCAAACCGAGAACGCGATCCCAGGCCACCCACAGACCCGAGAGATCGATCTGGCCGCTGGAAGCTTCCTCGAGGACCTCGATGACCAAACGTGAACGCATCGAATCGGGAACGTGTTGGTAAAGAACCCGAAGTGCCGCTTCACGCACCTCGGGTGGGCAAGGCTCCACTCGTGGGGTCCATCCGGTCCACGCCACCCTTGTACCCCGACTGGCGTCCCTTGATTCCGGAGCTGAAGCCACCTGAGGGCTCACACCGGGGAACGCCGGTTGACAAAACCACGATGCTTCACCAATGATCAACAAACCTGCGAGACCAATCTGCTGCGTTCGATAGGTTTAGATTCCCGGAAGACCCCGAGCTGCATTCCCCATAAGGTCACCTTACCTTAACTGAAGAGCGAGGTTCGGTCGATTCGACCGGGCCAAAGTCCCGGCGCAGCAAGGACGAGGCCGGGGAGAAGAGATCGGCAGGGGCCTGGAAAAAGTCCAACGCCGAGTGCAGCTCATTCGTATCATAATTCAAGTGGGGAGGTTATACGAATGCGGAAGCCGGTCGCGACCGAGCCCACTCCAGTTGCCGGAAACCTTGCCCGGGGCGAAAATCATGCGGACGTTGAGCAAGCAAAGGATGTGAGCCGCAAGCGCGATGGGAAGGGAGAAACGCCAGCCGTGTCGACTGTCATCTCTTCGGCTGGGCCGGCTGCCGTTGCGGCGAGCACCGGCCTTGACGACGAGTCGAGCCTGAATGATGCCTGGCTCGTCGAGCGGGCCCGGCACGGAGATCATGCCGCCTTCGCCGTTCTGGTTCGACGTTATGAACGCAAGCTGGTTCGAGTGCTGACTCGACTGGTCCGCGACCCCGAACTTGCTCGAGACCTGGCACAGGAAACCTTCTGGCGCGTATATAGCCGGCTGGAACGCTTCGATACCGCACGGCGATTTGGTCCCTGGCTTTTTCGAGTGGCCGTGAACCTTGGCCTGGACAGGTTGCGCCGCGGCAGAAGCGAGGCCCCCAGCCCAGCATCCATTGATCGGCCTTATGGTTGTGATCAACTTCCGTTCGAGCTGCCTGATCCCGACCCGAGAATTCAGACCGAGCTAGCCCAGGAAGTACAGTACATCCTGGCGCAACTGCCGGTCTCGTATCGCACGATCCTGGTGCTTCGAGATCTGGAAGGATTTTCCTCATCAGAGGTTGCGGCGATTATCGGAAGACGCGAGGCAACCGTTCGCTGGCGTCTTTCCAGGGCCCGTGACAAGTTCCGCGAAGTCTGGCAGCGCCGCCAGGACGGGGCGCATCGGGAGCTCAAGGATGGCTGATAATGGCAAAGGCACACTCATGGGTCGACCTTCGTGTGGCTGGGTGCATGGATGGCTTCCACTTTTGGTGGAAGACAGCGATGGTCTAGCTTGCGAAGACAACGACCTGGACGCTGAAGATCGGCGTCGCATCGAAGGGCATCTGACCGAGTGCTCCCGTTGCCGGCAACATCAGGCCGAACTGGGGAAAGCCATTTCGGTTCTAAGTATTGCCGCCACGGAGACGACCAGACAGCACACGCCATCGATCTGGCCCCAGCTCGAAGAGCGAATCCAGCGCCATCAGAAGCAATTCCGATCCCAGTGGTTACGGTTCCTACATGCAACCTGCCCAGAAGGAATCCGAATCATTGCGGACCGCTTGGTCTGCGGCTGCAGCCAGATCCGCGGTAATATGCCCCTTCAGCTTGCCTGGACTCGAGACTCGCTTGGCGATTTTCTGACCAATCAGGTCTGGCCTGTCTTCCAGAGCAAAGGGCCTGGGCCTGGCAAAGTTTCCAGCTTAGCAACTCCGCGGGTTGGCCTCGGTTTCAGCTTGGCGGCGGCCGGGCTGATCCTGTTCTTGCTTTTCGCATCGGCACAGCGCCAGCAGAACCAGGTCGTGGCCCGAATCGCGGCCGACACGGTTCCCCCTCCCCGCATCGAGTCGCTACTGCCCGAGTTGCCGGAGGCGTCGGAAGACGTGGTGGCCGCAACTTCCTCGGCCACGTGTCGCGTGTCTCGAACTCGCTGTCCCTGGCAACTCCGACGACACCCCCGGCCGCGGCCTCCATGGGGCAAGCCGCCCCGGCAAAGAAGGCCTCAACGACGACCACCGCGACAGCCATGGAGACTTCGGCGCCTAGTTATGATTTTGACCTCGAGCACGGAACTCCCATGCCGCCCGAAACGCGTACTAGCAAGCCGGCCTATTAGTCGCGGGCATCTTTACTCGGTTCCCGCGGTGTGGTTTTCAGGCGGGGCCGTGGGTCTCATCATGGGAACCGGCCGAGGGCCATTGCCATACCCCTGAGACTTACGATTACGGTACCCGAACAGCTCAACTTCTCCCAGCCGCGGCCTGGAACGGTGAGAAAGAACGATGTCACTCCTTGCGTCCTCGCTTCGGAAGCGCCTTGCCCTGGGTTTAGCCAGCGGCATGGTCTTCGTCGGGACGACAGGGTTATTTTTCGTGCCCGGCTCTTCGAACAAGATGAGGCAAACCGCCGAAGTTGGTCGGCAAGCGGCATGGTCTGCCGCGGGGCCTGACCAGGCGAACCATCGACGCGGGGGGCAGAACCAGCGGCCGGAATATCGGCTCTCTCAGGAGAAGAAACAAGCGATCGCACGGCCAGACCAGAGGTCCGCGCGGGATCGACAAGTCGTCCGGACGCGCGGCGAGACGATGATCGAAAAGAGAGCGACGAGTCGGCCTTGTTCGCGGCTCTCGAGCAATTGGAGCGGCAAATGTCGGCCGGCATGATTCGCGCTCGCGATTCTGTCGTCGCGCTTGAGTACACCGCTCGAGAAGGCCCACCTGGCTCGCGCCGCCTGGCTACTGGTGTGGTGATCAACTCGCATGGCGACGTGCTATCAGTTCGCATCGATCGGCCATCATCAGCCACCACCACCACCAACTCCAGCCCTGGCACGGCAGGCGGCGCTGCTTCGGCTGCGACCACGATCGTTGCACATGACGCTTCAGGAAAGCGGTACCTGGCCCACTGGGTGGCCGCCGACATAGAAACCGGCTTGACCTTGCTGCAGATCGCCCCGCGAGCGGTACGGCCGATTCAAATTGCGGCCGAGGAGCCGATCCTGGGTAACCAGGTATTCGTCGTGGGCAACCCGTTCGGGCTGGGCCATAGCGTCAGCCGGGGTCATATTGCGGGATTGGATCGGGCTCAAGCTGGGGTCACGTCAACTCGGAGGGCTGATTCAGGTTCAGGCTCCGCTCTACCCCGGCGACAGCGGCGCGGTGGTGGCCAACCTCCGCGGCCAGTTGCTAGGCCTGATCCGTAGCGGCCTGGCGATCCCGGCCACGGCCAAAGACCGCACCGGCGGGCGACAATGATTTCGGCTTCGCGCTCGCAGTTCGTGACATCCGGTGGGTGGCTGACCAGCTTCGCGCAGGCGGCCACGTTGATCGAGCCTACCTGGGAGTTCGTCTGGAGACTGTTGCCGCGGCAGCGACACCTCACCAGGAGCCTGAAGCCGACCCGAAACTGGCTAGTGAGCCCGAGACTGTTCTCGAAGGCGCTCTCTTGCTCGAAGTGGTGGCGGGTACGCCGGCCGCCCTAGCCGGTCTGCAAGCGGGAGACGCGATCGTCGCCGTTGATGGTCAGCCCGTCCGTTCGCCCCAAGACCTGACCGACTGGCTGGATCGGCTTCCCGCGCAATCCATGATCCGCCTGGATGTGAGTTCGCGGTCGCGGACCGCAACGCCGGGAGATGACGCTGACGCTACGAACCAGTAACCGGCCGGACGCCGGCACGCAAGCCGGTCTGTCGCCTGCTTCCGGTCTTTCCGCGGGCCAGCCGGCGCAGTCCGTGACCGTTGTGACCGAGCCGGACACGACAAACACCGCGCCAGGATCCAGGCCGCCAGCTTTGCCTTCGTCACTGTCAACAGTCTCAATCAGCGCACCGACCGCGGCCAGATCGACCGACCCTTCAGCGCCATGGCCCGTAGCGTCTCAGCCCAGTTCATCAGCTCCTGCTGCGCCAGTTGTTGCAGATTCGAGGGTTGGCCGGGCCGAGTCACAACTCTGGAGCGAAGCGCCAGCCGCGGTTTCAATCCCCGGGCCCGTGCGCAGCCCGTTACGTGCGGCCGTGCCTCCGCCGCAGGCAGAAGAACTCAAGCTCATTCTTCCCCGTGCCGTTGCTGATCGGCTTGAGCAAATGGAGCGCAGACTCGAGAAGCTCGAGCGACCCCCAGCTTCAGTATCCCCGAGCGAGCCACGCCAGGCCAGTTCCGCGCGAACTCCGTGATTGGACGCGCTGCCAGGAACCCCGACGATCTGGGAGTTGTACTTCGAGGTAGAAGAGCTCAGGCGTCTGTGGAAGAGGAACGATAAGCAGTCGCAACTCGGACAACTATTCGTTTGGGTTGAGCAAGTTCGCGGGATCGACGCCAAGCTCGAGGAGCTTGTCGGCCAGTCGCTCGGCGCGAAGTCGCTCGGTCTCGGCCCGCACGCGCCTCCGCCTCGGCCCGCGCGTGCTCCGCTTCAGCCCGCGCCTGTTCCGCTTCAGCCCGCGCGTGTTCCGCTTCGGCCCGCACGTGTTCCGCTTCAGCCCGCTCAACCACCTCCAAGTAGGTGGCGAAGGGGCGCCCATCCGAGCCGATGATTCTCAGGTTATTCGGGCCTTCGCCGGGTTCAAATAGGATCTTCAGCCGGGGGCTCTGAAAGCCCATCATTTCCGGAATCAGCTCAAGGCCGTCGTCGCCGCGCCGCCAGCCGACCAGGTCGCCCCGGTCGGGGTCGTAAATGTAGTATTCTTGAACTCCGAAGCGGTCGTAAATCTGAAACTTCCGCTCCATCTCACCGGCGCGGTTGCCTGGTGAGAGCACCTCAAAAACCACCTGGGGTGCGATTCCCTCTTCGTGCCACTGCTGATAGGAGCCGCGGTGGCCCTTGGGCCGTCCGAAAACCACCATGACATCGGGTGCGGTCCGCAGGGTGGGCTTTCCCTCCACCGGGTACCAGAGCAGATCGCCCGCGACGAACACGCTCGGATCATCGCGAAAAAGGGTTTCCACGCCCCCTTTGAGTGTGACGATCCACTCGAACTGAAGCGTATTTTCCGCAATGGGACGACCATCGCTTTCGGGGTACTCGATCGCCGCCGATCGTTGACGACTGAGGAAGACGTTCATGGAAGTGAGTCATCTCGGGCTGAGGTTGCCAGATTGTCTCCACTCAAGTTTCCCATAGTTCTTAATGCCTGACCAGTTTTCTTTCGAGAGCGAAACCCCTTGCCGCACCACTCAGGCCCCCAATGTGCGCTCCAGATCGGCGAGGACGTCGGCGATGGTCTCAAAACCGGGCAGCAGGCCGTTTTGCTGCTCGTCCCTTAGCCATCCTTGTACCTTCTTATCGGCCGAAATGACTGTCGAATGGTTGCGGTCGCCGAAATAGCGGCCGATCTCGCTGTAGGCAGCGCCAGTGTGCTTCCGCGCCAGGTACATCGCCAGCATCCGGGGATATGCCAGGGCGCGGGTGCGGCTGTCCGATTTCAGTGCCTCGGGGTCGATCTGAAAAAGCTGGCATACCGTGCGCTCGACATCGCGCAGACCAACGGCCTGCGCGGTATGGCGAATCGTGTCGCGCAGCGCGGCCTTGGCTAGCCCCATGTCCAGGCGCTTACCGGTGAGTAAAGCATGGGCGATCACGCTGTGAATGGCTCCTTGAAGCTCTCGCACGCTAGAGCGAAGGTGCTCGGCGATGTAGTCAAGGACAGCGTCGGGAACACTGACGCCACGGGCTGCCGAACGTGCCTGAACAATCGCTCGCCGAGTCGCCAGATCAGGGATCTCGAGTTTGACGACCATTCCGCCGAGAAAGCGTGTGACCAGCTCCTCCGTGAGGCGGGAAATCCGCCGGGGGTGCTGGTCGGCGGTGAGAATGATGGGGGCGCCCCGGTCGAGCAGCGAGTTAAACGTGTGCAGAAACTCGTTCTGCGTGGCCCGTGTTCCCGCCAGGAAATGGACGTCGTCCATGGCCAGCGCCCCAAGCGAGCGGTAACGAGCACGAAAACCACCGAGCGTTCCAGCTCGCATGGATTCCAGGAAGCTATTTGTAAACGCCTCAGCCGTGATCGAGAACACATTCAATCCGGGGTGAACCCCCCGCAAGCCCTGGGTTATCGCATCCAAGAGGTGGGTCTTCCCTAGCCCAACGCCACCATGAATGACCAGGGGGTTGAACGACCTGCCGGCTGTATGAATCATTTCTTTCGACGCGGCATGTGCGAGTTGGTTGCTGGGACCAGTCACGAAGTCGTCAAGGAGCCGGAGAGAACGGGGAGCGGCAGCCACTCCAGGAGGCCCCAACTGAGAAGTCTCGCCGTGCGCTTGACGTTGTACAGGATTGCGTCCCTGGGTCCAGTTCGTCGCGGAAGGACGAGAACGAGATGCCGGTGAACGATCGGGAGAGCGTGGATAAGGGGAGAGAACGGGGAGCGGCAGCTTCGGATTGCCAGGTATCGGCAGGGTGACTGTATCGTCTGACTGTTTTTCCGAGCGGTCGGCGTCGGTTTCGACAACGTCCCTGAAAGCGGGGCTTGACTCATTCTGGATAGCAATATTCAACCGTACTTGCCGGCCTGTCACCGCTTGGGCGGCAGCCACGAGGCTGGCGGAGAAATGACCCCTGATCCATTCACCAAAAAAGGCGTTGGGTACCTTAACTTCCAGAGCGTCACCATTACCGCTCAAACCGAGATGAACCTCCTCGCCAAACCAGAGGCCGAATCGCAGCTCGCCCAGGCGCTCAGCGATCGCGGCTCGCAATGCGGACTCCAAGGCCAGACGATCGCCCATCGCTTGCGAACCAGCAGATCCATCGTTCACCTGGCCAGGATGTGCCAACATTGCCCTTTCTCCCGCGCCCTTGTCCGGGTGAGCACACGCTGGTGCGCTTGACGCCCGCTCTGGCGGCTGGGAGAAATACCTGGACAATTCGGATCGTCGACAGATCGCGTTCCCAGGCGGCGCACAATCGCCAGGGCTGCCATGATACTCACCAGCCAGGAACTTATGCGCTCTGGGGGTTATGTTGTCAAAAAAGAAGACTGGGTAGAAGGAATATGACCTGAGGCTCTGGGGCGATTTTGGCGAATCTAGCGATGTAAGAGCAGCTCGCCGTCAGAACGCGGGAGGGAATGAAATGATTCTCGTTATCCCTTGGCGAACGGGTTCTTGGTCCTCGGCCCTCCACTCACTGAGCTTATTCAAAGGCACAGCGCCCGGCCCCGCACTCGGAACGTCCACAGCCGAAACTCGATGTGCCGAGGTTGTCGCACACAGGCAAGGAACTCGCGTGACCGGAGTGGACAGAGGCGGGAACACTAAATTGCTTGGCGACGTCAATGTTGCCGCACCTCGGGCAACGAGCGACATCACTCGAGCCGCGAACCAAGGTTTCGAAGATGTGATCGCAAGGCTCGCAATGATATTCGTAGATTGGCATAACTCGATAAGCCCCCATGCGGGTCGTGCAGGCAGGGTGGGTCAACTGTAATAAGATCTACCGCGAATCAGCGAGAACACTCTGGTGGGCCATCGCTTCGCTGGGCGCACCTTCTTGGTATTCTGGACCGCTCAAGAACCCTTGTCAATGCTGGCCGGTTCGGGTTAACCCGCTTCACAGCGAGACGTTGAGTCAACCGTAGAGGGAGAATGTCGCAATGAACTGCCGGCTTCGTCCACTATCGCGGCGGGAGGTGCGGGAGTTGGATGTCCAGGCCGCGGAGCAGCTTGGCCTACCAAGTTTGATCCTGATGGAGAACGCCGGCCGCGGCGCAGCCGCATGGCTGGTCGAACTGGCTGCTGGAGTGAAGCCTGAGTCCGCGGTACGCCCATTTTCCACTCCGCCAGCGGCGAAGATGGGACCGTCTGGCGAGTTGGCTTTGCCTAGGGTCTTGATCCTGAGTGGGCCGGGTAACAACGGCGGCGACGGTGCCGTTGTTGCTCGACACCTGGATGCCTGGGGCTTTGAGGTCCGGATTGTCTGGTTCGCTCACCGCGAACAGTTACGCGGTGATGCCAAGACTCAGTGGGTCATCCTGGAGCGGTCTGGAATTCATCAGAAGGCTTGGCTTGAAACGCAAAACGATGATCCTCGGCCAGCCGAACTGGATTCACTGATTGCGGGTGCCGACTGGTTAGTCGATGGGTTGCTCGGCACCGGCCTTAGCCGGCCCGTGGAAGGAGTGCTGAAGACAGTTATTGAGGCCATGAACAGATCAACCAAGCCGATCCTGGCGCTGGATCTTCCATCAGGGCTGGATGCCGACACGGGCATGCCGCTGGGCGTTGCCGTTGCCGCCCGTGCAACGGCAACGTTCGTCGCTCCCAAGCTCGGGTTTGGCTCTCCCGGCGCGGTTGCCTACACAGGCGAGGTCGCCGTTATCGACATTGGTCTGCCGCGCCGGTTGCTCGAGAAATTCGTGGCCTGAGAAGGGACTGTCGCGGCATGACGCTTTCAGCTCGGCGGGCGTCATCCGCGGATCGACGCGCCTTGATAAGTGCAGATGATTACCACTCAGTATTTCGGTACATACTGGCCGCGCTCGGCATACTTGGGGTTGTGGTGCCACTCATTGAGCCTGACGCTGAAGCCGCGATCGAGGGTGTCCTTGGCCAAGTCCGCCCAGGGGGTCTTGGGGTGCTTGGCGATGACCTCCTCGAGCAACCGCCTGGCCTCGGCATACTTCTTGGCGGTTTGATCCTTGGCGGCCAACGGCTCCGTGGCATGATCGACTACCCAGGTGATTGCCAGATCCGCATTGGGCAGCTTACTGGGCACGGGCTGTTTTTGAATGATCTGGGCCATGAGGGCCCGGTACTCGAAGGCCTTGACCTGAAAGGCGACCGTTTGGCCAAGCATCAAGTCATAATGAGCCTGCCAGCGCCTTTCCGGCTCTCGGTCGCGGAGATTCTTGAGTTTCTCCAAATGATCCTGGACCTTGAGTAGCAAATTCAGCTTCTCTGTCGCCTTGTCGCCTTCCTGTATGGCGGCTTGGACCAGTTCGGCAGGGTCTATAGGAAACTCGCGGCGGTATACGAAGTTTTTGGTCTCGGTAATGATCTGGTAGATGCTGCGCCTCAGCTCGGAAGCAGCTCGCTTTCCGACGTAGACCATGCGGTTATCGTACTCCGGCATGTACTCTCTGAGCTGGTCAATGGAGTAAGCCTGCTCGCGCTGGCGAGTTCGCATGAACTCCTCGCTGGGGAGCAGAAAATAGATACCGCCGGAATCCCTGGTCAGTCGGGCAAGCTCCCAGGGAGCGAACCCCGAGGGTTGCTCGTCCCAGCGTGCATACAGACCATCCCACTGATAGATCTCAACTTCGGCGGTTTCCGGACCCCGGTTGATCACCGGGTGATAAACGTCCTTGGTTACCGGATCAACGAATCGGTGATGGGCATACTGGTAGCCGAAGAGTGACTGACGGCCGATCACATAAAGCGGCACATTGTGTTTCTTGAGTGCCTGTCGAGCCTCTTCGATGTCGGCTCCATCATCGCCCGATTCGTCGGTCACCAGGATCAGGAGCATCCTGCGATCCTTGCCGACCACCCCGGCATAGCCGTCGACAGTCTTGAATGATGGCCTGCATGGTGTTCTCGACGCCCGACATATCGGTCCGCAGCTTCTTGATGGCCCGGCCGATGTCATCAATTTCGACCGTCGGCTTCTTGAGTACGAAATCGAAGCCTTGGCCGAAGCCGACGATGGCATGGTTGAGCGCGCCGGATGTTTTCTTGCCCGGCTCGATGTTCTTATTAAGCTCGGAGGAGACCCGGTCAAACTTCTCGATGATGGTGCGCTGATCGTCCTGCATGCTTATGGATTCGTCGAACAACCAGACGACCGTGAGCTTGTGGGCCTTGAGGTGGCGAAGGATCTCTCTCGCGAGCTGATCGAGTGCGACGCCGATCTCCTGGACGTCGAAAACCGGGTCGCCGGCGATCTTGCCGCCGCCGTAGAGATCGGCGGCAGGAGTGGGGGACAGCGTGCCCAGGGGAGAGCTTCCCATGCCCTCGATCTTGAAGTTGGGAAGGCTGTTGCCCTCATCAATTTGCCGCTTGCCGGTGCCCCGGAAGCGAGGCGTGGCCGAGGGTGCTCCGCCGCCGAAAGCCGCGGCAACCACCGTTCCGCCGCCGTCATTATCATCGCCCTGACCGTCGGCCTCGTCCGACATCTCGACAACCGGTTCAGCGCCGGCACCGCCGTGTTCCTTACCGACGGCCTGGTCGCGAGGAATAGTGTCCGGGTCGGCCCAGATATTCAGTTCCTCGAGTTTGCCATGGCGATAACCTGCCAGGGCGGAGTTGAAACTGATGGGTTTCTTATTCGGGTCTTGAGCGGAAAATGTCGCCGCGGCAAGTGCCGAGAGTATCACGACGTGAACCAGGAGAGAGACGCTCCAGGCTGGCAGCAGGTGACGAAGCCGGACACGCTGACGCCGCCGGGGTCGCAGCCTGGGAACCCGCGTGACAGGTTCGGAACTGGCAGGCGTGGCGCCCGTCGGGCTGCTGGCTGGATTTGAATTTGAACTGTTCGGAACGGCCGTTCCATTGGTAGCGGCACTGCCGCCGAGATCTCCGTCCTCCTCGGTATCCCTCAGCCTGGGGGCCAAATCGCCGGTGTGCGGATCGCTATTGGTGCGGTATGCCGCGGTCATGGATGTGATCGTCGGTCCAACCGGGATGCGACGAAACGGTTTTACCAACCTGGGTTCAGCCGCGTTCTTGGCTGCCGAGGTCTCCGGAGAGGCTGGCGCTTTGCCTGGCTGGGAGTTATCAAGCGGCATCGGGTCGTCCGCTGAGGGGGCAGGAAAGCGCAGTTCCATGTCGGGTGATCCCCTTCTGGGTCAAAGAACCGCTCGGACTTCTGTCCCGGCTACTCGAATTGCCAGTTCGGCGGCTCCCCGAAGACCTAGAGTTTGGGCGGGGCCAAGGGCCTGGCCTCGGGCGTGTTGCGTTTCTTGTTTCGAGCAGCCTGGGTATTGTTGTCATTGCGATGGGGGGGAGGCAAGTAAGTCTCCGCCCACTTGAAGCCGAACGGATCCCGCAGCTCGCGCTGAGCGAGTAAAGCCCAGGGAGTGTCTGGATGTTCGGCGATGACACGGTGTAGCAGCCTGTCGGCCTCACCCGCGGCGGCCACGGCCTTTTCACTGTACTGGACGGCCGAGTCGGGCACGAGTCTCCATGCGTTGGCCCTGGCGTTTTTGAACTTGGGAGGGTCTTTCTTGAGCCGGTGCAAGCCCAGTTATACTCGTAGCAACGGACCTTCATGGCAAGCAATCGGCCGCGGATCAAGTCGAAATGCGCCTGCCAGCGCCGGGATGTCTCGCGGTCTCGGAACTTGGCGGCCGCGGTAATCGGTCCGAGCGCCTCGTCCACGGTGTACACAGTTCGCTCGGCCTTGGCCTGGTTGGCGGCCATGACATCCTTGAAGTCCGGGCTATCGACGGCTGGGAAGACCAGGGTCGGCATTCCCGGCAACCGTTGCTGGGTAATCTGCGCGGCATTGATGACCGCCTGACGAAGCGGTGACTTGGCGATTGCCGCCTCATATTGGTCGCGTCGAGCCCAGTCGGGCTGATACTCTTTCATTCGGGCCGGATCGAACCCCATCCGGCGACCGGTAAAGCGGGTCACAAAGTAGATCCCGCCAGTGGCTTTGGCCAGGCGGCTCAGAGCGTAGGGGCCAAAGCCCGCTTCGAGAAAATCGAACTGGGGACCATAATACCAGAAGGGGAGCCGGATCTGCTCGAGCATCGCGCTTTCGGGGCCCTGGCGAACTTCAAGGCCGTACCAAACCTTCTTGGTTTTGGGATCAACATAGTCCATATATCCCTGAGCCCGGCCAAAAAGCGACTGCGAGCCCAGTACGTACACTGGAATCTTGCTCCGCTGTGCCAGGTCGATCGCTTCCTCAAGCCGGTTCTCGTCGTCGCCGACCTCATCGGTGACCACGATAATCATGGGGTGGTAGACCTGCCCCGTCGAATCCTTGTATCGGCCCCAGTGGCGGATGATTTCGGCGACGGTTGTGAAGGTAGACTCAACGCCTGTCTCATCAGTGGGAACTTCACTGATCGCCTCGAGGATCTCCGAGAGCTCCGCGGTGGGCTTGGGTGTCATCGCCTTGCGGTCCTGGCCAAACGCGACCACCAGCGTCAAGAGGTCCTGGTTGATCGACAGGTGATTCTCATCAAGCTGGGAAATATGGGTGTAGATTGTCTCGATGTGCTTGCTCAGCCGCTGTCGCTCGGCCTGCAAGCTGCCCGAGGCGTCAAAAGCCCAGATGACGAGGGTTCGCCCTTGCTCTAGCCGGTGGAGGATTTCCACGGCGATGCGGTCCACCGCCCCCTCCACACCCTCAACATGCTCGGCACCGGTCCCTTTGATCGACACGGCCTGGCTCAGCATGCTTGCCGTGGGCAAGACAATCTCCGTGGCCCGGCGGATGTCCAGGCGGGAAACTTCGGTCGAAACGGTGCCTGCAGCAGTCGGGTCGGCGGCCATTGCAATGGCAGTTACCAAAGCAGGCGCCGAGGTAATCGTCGCCAGGTTCGGCGCAAACGACCCTGCCGCGGGGGTCATTGACGGCGGCTCAGCGCTCTGGTCAAGGTCTTGGTAGGTGGAATCCGAACCGCTCAGGGCGCTGTCCGGAATCTGGCTGTGAAGCTCGCGCTCTACGACTTGGTGCACATGGTGACCAACCAGCCCCAGAATGACCAACAACAAAGCATGAACCGTGAGACTGACCAGGTAGGCGGGAACTTCCTGGTCAAGCCGGTTTCCCAGCAGATTTCCCCACCAGGGTGCCTGAGTATCGAGTTTTCGCAACAGATTGGCCCGCACGATTCGAACGCTCCCGAACCACGAGCCGTCCTGATCCCCGGATCTCGGTGGCAACCGTGCAATGACCGGCCCGCCCCCTCAATCCGCAGCCGATCTATCACAACTTTAAGAACAAAACCCGCAAGTGTGACAGACGCGTTGACAATCCCAACCTTTCGTAAATCCATCAATACAATCATAGCCGCCCGTGAGTCACATGGCAACTCACCTGCCCGAGAATAGAAAAAGGTGGGCGTGGCGCACCTGGATCCTTGGCGCCTCGCCCACCCGGGGGAGTGTCTTTCTGTCAGCCGAATTATGACATCAAGACGCGGAAAGGCAAATTGGGCGATAATCGCGCACTACGCCGCCAGGCAGCCTCGCGTCACCGGTTAACAGCGGCTTGACGAGGCAAATTCTGGATTCGAGCCGCGGTACGGCGTGCTTCAGTGTCCGCCCTGCTCAACCTTGATGTTCTCCAGCCTGAGCATGCTCTCCACCGGTGTACTACCTTCATCGCGGATCATCCGGTACCAAGTCGGCACCCAGACCCCATCGATTTTGCGCCAGGTCTCAGTCGTCTGCCCTCTTTGTTCACCACTGGCGGTCTTGATCTTGAAGGCGTACTCGCGCGGCAGCGTCTTGCCGCTGTCGGCGATCCAGACAACCTGGCGGACTTTGACCTCGCTTGACATCTCGCCCCGGCTGCCGTGATTCTCAACGATGTTACCGTCCTTGACGGTGAAATCCTTGAAGAAGCCATGACTCGAAACTGCGATCTTTGTACCGCCCAGTGCTCCATCTCCAGCAAGGGAGAACCCGCACGCGCCAAATCCGTGATCGAAGCTGGCGGCCCGGGTATGTGTCACGGTGCTTGACACGGTCTCCTGGACTAACTTCTTGACCTGCTCGTCGTCACAAGTCACCTCGACACCGCCATGTGGCTTGTTCATATCGACCTTGATTGATCCCTTGGCCGTCTTACCCTCACTGGTCAGGCTGAAATCGGCCGAGAACCCCTTCAGGCTCTCGTTCCAGCGATATCGTCGGTTGAAGGCTTCCTCCATTAGCTTGTGCCCCGAGCATCGTCCTGGGCAAACGCAGGTGTCAAGAAGGCCCCGATAGCCAAACTGAGCATCGCCATGACCTGGCCCGGCTTTCTCATGATGATCCTCCTCCTTCTTGGAAAAAAGCTTCTGGCAGATTGCAGTGTCCCCGGACAGGCTTGTCTTACCCTTCAATCCTCGGCGCAACCTGCGACGGCTTGTTCAGAGTAGGCTTCGCCGCCATGATCGGTCAAATAGAAAAACGCTTCGAGCGGAGCAGCCCGCTGGCGGAGGGCGGTGTTGATTCCTGGTGCATCGACTGAATGCTGGCCGAGCTCAAAATGCGCGGCTGCCGGGTCATCATCGCGGCTTCTGGTATCATGTCTAGCATCATGACCCGAGAGATCCACCCCCTGGCGCTGCAGGATCTGAGCGATCTTGGCCGCTTTCTGGTCGCCGGCTTTCACGCGCCGCCGGATGCCGATTTCGCAGCGCCCGAAGTGCTGCGGTGGAAGTACCTCGAGCCGCGCGGCGAGGACGATGAAGCGCCTCGCAGCTATCTCGCGCGCGACGAGGAGGGTCGTATCATTGGCCACGTGGGCGTTTGCCGTACTGCGTTCGAGGGAGTCGCGATGCCTGGCGTACGCATCGCGACCCTACACATGATCGACTGGCTGGGTTCGCCCGAGCATCGCTCGGTCGGCGCCAGCTTGATGCGCAAAGCCTATGAGAAGGTTCCGACCCAGTTTGGCCTGGGGGGATCCGACGCAGCGCGGGTAATCGGCAAACCTACCGGATACGCGATGAAGGATCCGGTTCCAGTTTATGAGCGCGTGCTCCGTCCCTTGCACTGGTTGCGGGTTCCGGCACTGGGCTTCGCTGCAAGGGGATCGCGACTGGCCCGAGATCTGGTACGAAAGGAGCTGTCGCCGGCTCGGCTGTCGCAAATCCGCGTTGAGCTCCGCCAAGTAAGCTCGTTTGGCGTGGAAATTGAACCGATCATGGAACGGGCCAAGACCCATGTCATTCTGACCGGTCACAACCCAAAGCGACTTAACCATTTGCTCCGGTTTCCACGGCAAGCTATGTCGGGCTGGCAGCTCATCGTTTCACCTGAGCAACTTTGCGGCTTTGCCGTCTTGAATCTCATCCCTCAACACGGGGGACGGGTGCGACTGGGCAAGATCGTGGATTGCTTGCTCGTGGATACGGATGTCCGGCTTTGGCATGGAGCGATCCTGGCTTTGACCCAGGAGCTGGGGTGCCAGGGAGCCGATTTTGCGCAGACCTTCGCCAGCACACCCTGGATGGCCGAGGCCTTGCATCGATCAGGATTCAGTTCCCGGTTCGCTCTCGAGTTTATGATCCGCGACCGCCAGAAGCTGCTTCCTGTCGGAATTCCCTTTCACCTCATGCCGATCGAGGCAGATTACGCGTATACATGATTGAGTAAGGCACCGCTATCGGGGAGCAACATGTGGAAGCCCTAGAGCCAGGGCTGTTTCAGACAGCGACTGTTCCTTGAAGAAGCCTCTAGGTGGAAAGGGATACGAGAACCGGGGGGAGTTATACAGATGCCGGACGATTTCAATCCGCTACAAGGCGACATTGCTGACATGGAGAGCGTGCTCAAGACGCTCCAAGAGGTGGCTGGAAAGCATTACGAGGATTCGGACCAGCGCCGGGCAATTGAGTTGGCCGCTAAGGCGTTGCTGTTCGCCTTTACTCAGCAAGTCCAGAATTCGTTCAGGACCTTTCTCAATACTCTTGAGAGACCTCTCACGGAAAAGGAGAAGGACCATCTAAAATTTATGAGCATAGATCTCTATACTTAGGAGCTATCAGAGAGCGATTGATTGACTCTTAACTTGTGACAGTCCAGTTTTCCGACAAAAAATGATCTGACACCGATTGTCCTCCGCGGAAGTGGCGCTGACCCTCGGACAGGGAGTCGAGGGTCTGGTGGCCTCCACTGGCGGACTTGCCGCAGGCATTCCGGTTCCCGGCAGTAGCGTTGGTTCCAGCACGCGGCAGGTACTGGCGGCCACACCCTTTGCGCAGGCAGGTCCGGGGGCGCAGGTAGCCACCTCTGGCGGAACAGCCGCGTTTCCTCGTACCCTGACAAGCACCCATGGGAGGTGCTTTCTCCCAAGGGAAAGCTCGGGGAGGATATTGAGCAATCCTCCCCGGGCGCGATCAAAACGCTAAAAAGACAATCGCTTGCCAGTCTATCGCTCTCCCGGGAACAAGACAGAAAACAAAACAATCTCAGAAGCGCAGTTCGAAGGAGACGCCAGAACCAACACACCTCCAGTGGCGCTCACCACACGAACGAGAACAGCGCCGTTCTGCTGATCGGTCCCAAACAGCCGCAAAGTGAGTCGCTAAGCCATTCATGTTTTTGCAAACACTGACCAACTTTTGTTCTGTCTGGAAAGGCGGAGTTACGGCGGTTTTACTGTTAGCTTAGGCTCATAGAGGTTGTTGCCCACACTGTCAGAGAAATGCAAAACGACCCAATTTTGAGGACTTTCGCGTGCCTTCCCTGACGTCAGCCTAGGGTACACATTATACGGACATATTGATGTTTAAGGATTCACAATATGTAATGCATTATGACCCTATTTATTAATCAATAATCTATTCCTTCGTCTTGCGGCAGGTGGTTAAGACGTTGGAATTGGGCCAGTCTCGGTTGTCGCACAGATCGAGCATCCGAATGTGTGCCGGGTTTATGAAATCGCCGAGGTGGACGGCCAAGCTCCTGCGTGGTCAATTGTCGTCAGGGCGAAAAACCCGCTCGGATTGTAATCCCAAGGAGCTCTGGATGAAATCCTGTATTCTAATCGTCGTGGCGGCCGCACTACTTCTCGCGGCAGATGAGCCAAAGCAAGGGGCTAAGGAATACCCGCCTCCACCGGGCTGGTTGTTCGCGACTGAAGGCAACGGCATCCCCTCGAACCAGAACGCCACCGACTATGCCATTCGGGTCGCCGAAATCAATTCCAAACAAAATCCGATCTCGGCCGGAGTAATACCTCGGCTGGTCCTGGGCCGGAGCCGGACGTTTGCCCGACCTCATCATATCGCGGGCAGCCGGAATCCGGCTCACCCTTGTCCCGGCCGGCTCGTTCCGGATGGGCTTGCCCAATGAGGACGCTGACGACGAGCACAAGCCCCAGCACGAGGTGCGAATCAGCGCATTCTATCTGGGCGTGACCGAGGTCACCCGGGGCCAGTTTCGCCAGTTCGTCCAGGAGACCAAATACAGGACGGAGGCGGAAAGGGACGGCAAGGGCGGCTGGGGCTGGAATGAAGAAGGGAACAGCCTCGAGCAAGACCCGAAATTCACCTGGCTCAACCCGGGATTCGAGCAGACCGACGAGCACCCTGTGGTGAACGTGAGCTGGAACGACGCGGTGGCGTTTTGCGAGTGGCTCACGCGGGTCGAGGGCCGCCCTACCGGTTGCCAACCGAGGCGGAATGGGAATACGCCTGCCGAGCCGGGACGACAACGAAATATTTCAGCGGCGATGACGAGGAGTCACTGGCATCGGTCGCGAACGTCGCGGATGGGACTGCAAAGACGAAGTATCCCAACTGGACCTGGGCAATCGTCGCGAGAGATGGGTTTGTCTACACCGCGCCTGTCGCTCATTTTCGGCCGAACCCGTTTGGGTTGTTCGATATGCATGGGAATGTCTGGGAATGGTGTCACGATGGGTTTGACGGGGAATATTACAAGCGATCCCCGAAGGAAGATCCGCCCGGGCCTGCCAGGCGGCGTTGCGCGTGTTCCGCGGCGGGGGTTGGTTCTGTCACCCGCATTCCGGCTATTCCGGAGGCCGCGGCAGGGGCAGGCCCGGTCAACCGGCTTCCGACCTAGGCTTCCGGGTGGCCCGACTCCAGTCCCCCCGTTGAGCCAGGTCATGCTGGGATAAAAGGGACAGGGATGAAGGGGTCTGCTAACTCGAAACGAACACAACAACCTGGACGTCTTACCTCCACCACTTATCCAGCCCCGTTTCCGAGCTTTCGCCGGTAATGAAGGAGATGGAGTCAGCCTTGGTTTTTGGTTTCCGGGGGGAAGGGGACTTCGAGACAACTCACGACAGAGTGACGGCACGAGCACCGCGAGGCTGACACGATAGAAATCGCGCGGGTCGGGCGTATTGGCCGTCCGGTGCAGATTGGTCAGGCCCGAGAAATCGATCGGCAGCCGCGCCAGGGCGTCGGACGTCCCGCGGCCTTCCACGACCAGATTAGGGATGTCCGACCGGCGCTGGTTGAGCACGACGGCGATCCGCGCGAAGACGGCCATGCCCTTGGACGGCTGGGGGTTGATGAACGTGACGTATTTCGGCTCGGGGTCAGCGGCGACAATTCGATCGCGCGGGATCGCGTCCGAAATGACCGTACCATCCAGACCCAGCAGCCGGGCATGGCGGCGGCGGGAGTATTCCGCCGGGAAAATCACGGCCGAGACATAGGCAAAGGCACTGCGGTCTTTTTCGCTGCCGCTCCCCTTCGGTTCGCTGTGGCCGAAGTTGTGCAAGTGAAAGACGACGGCAATCCCTCTCCGTCGCACCGGTCGCATCAGCTCGAGGCTGGCCGGATGCCCGCCGTAGGTCAGCAGCACGTCGGGCCCGAACCGGTCGAACACCTGCTCGGCCAGGTCCAGAAAGTTCGCCGACTCTTTTGGATCGGGCGACCGCTCGGCGCGGCTGAAGGACGTGGGCATGAGCGTCACGCGAATGCCGTTGACGCTCCGGTCGATCAACTTGGCCGTTCCGCGCCCCCGCAGCTCCGCCTGAAACCGCCGTGCGGGAAGCTCCAAGGCAGCGAGCACCTCGTCAAGAGACGTTTCCCGCTCGGGGGCGAGGATACCCCGTCGTGAGCACGCGGCAATCCGCCCTCGCACGGTCAGCAGTTCGAGCGGCTCGCGCAAGCGCATCGCCGCGCCACTCGAGGGATCGAGATAACAATGGATCGAGGAGAAAAGAAGACGCATGGGATACCGGGGAAGAGACCCGATTGACGAGTTCGATGGGAATGACTCCGGAGAAACGAAGCCACCACCAGTACGCTCATGCACAAGTGAAGAGCAACTTCCAGAAACGCTAGCAAGAGCCGAGGGGTTATATCGTATCCCTAGGTTATTCGTTCTTCAAGGGGAATAGCTTGCGAGAGTAGTACTGGAAGAATGGGGCTCACTGGTTGCGTGCCAGCCATCGCGTGTTGCAGCGGCAAATCACTTCGGGGGCGTTGACGTTCAGATGTTCCTCGATGATCCCTGCGATCAGTTGCCGCATACGTGGTGACGTCAGTGCCGGTGTCTGGATTTTTTCCCCGCCGCGTCTTTTGATTCAGGAACCACGCGGCCAACAGCGACAGGGTTTGATGATGGTGCTAGGCGATCCAGTTCCGCACCTGGTAATCGGCCAGGCCTGCCTCCCCTTTGCCGCGTATTCAGGCATTCCTCGATCCGATGCGCTAGCTTGGCCACCCGGCCGAACTCCATCAAAGGGGTTCCCGACTCACCGTTTGATAAATAGTAATCATGTTTCACTGCTCCGTCGGCCTGACGTTCGCTCTTGATGAAGAGGACCTCCTCAGGACCTGCACCTGTTCGGCAATCGGGATTGAACGCGCCGCTTGAGGGAATCAACGACCAGCGGCCCCTTCTCGCCATCGCGGACGTCGAGTCTCGTCCACGCCGATTCCGGCAGAGCTGCACACCAACGATCCACGCGCACGAAAGGAGACTTTGGGGGTCGCCCTCGTCCCGCGTATTCCGGCGGCGTTTCCTCCAGGTCGCGGATCGTCGTGTTCGACGGGACCGCCAACAGGTATCGCTCGCCCCGATCCCTTAACGCCTGGCGAAAACTCGCGGGACGGCCCATTTCATCGTCCCCCGCCACCCACGCGTGAGGCAGAAGCGAACCTGTCATCCACTTGCCAAGCCAACTCATGCCGCGTCTGGAACTTGATCGATCTGGGGACCCCGGCCTCGTTTCGCGGGTCTGGTCCATTCATAGGTAAATAGAGAAGGAAGATACTGCACATCGTCTTTGGCAATTCGCTTCGCCAGATAGTCCGCGCACCGCCCAACTGGCAGGGCGGCGCGCGGTGAAATTCTCTTGTGTGCGCAAATCAAGCCTACTGCTTCGTGGGTTGTGCAGTCTTTGCGAAAAAACCTGGCTGCGGGGATTGGCGAGGACTTGACGGTCGTAGCGCCACCAAGCTGACCCCGTATTGATTGAAGAGCATGTGGTGCAGGCCAACGGGGTCCTATAAAACGCAAGAACAAACCCATTTGGTTTCGGCCGCAAGCTCTTATCGCACCGGGAGTTAGCCTTCAATTGATCCGTGGTTCTTGATACGAAACAAAGCCATTTATCTAAGAATGCAACGGCACTGGCCCGGGTAAGGAGCTGGCATCTCATCCCTCACCGCTGTTCACCGCCACGGTCTCGAAGTCGGCCTGGGCGTAGGGAATAGCTGAGTGCTCGGTGGCCGGTAGCCGAAGCATAAAGCAACTGCCACGGGCTGGCTGACTTTCCACATCGATGGTGCCGCCGAGAGCAGTGGCGATCCGCTGGACCACGGCCAGGCCCAGCCCAACTCCCCCATGACCGAGACATGCCTGCCGGGAGCGATAGAATGGCTCGAAGACATGGGGAAGGTCTTCGGCGGGGATGCCGCAACCGTGATCCTCGTACCGCGAGCACGACGACGGCTGGCTCGACGCGGAGACGGACGTGAATTGAACTGCCGGCAGAACTGTACTTACAGGCGTTTTCCAGCAGGTTGTCCAGCAACTGGCCGAGTAGGGCCGAGTGTGCCCGGACCAAGACGTGTTCCGCGCAAGCTTCCGGTCCGTGCAGGTCGGCTGCACGCTCATGGCCACGCCAGCCCTGAAGATGGTCGCCGACCCAGGCGACGAGATCAATTTGCTCGAGGTCGGGCATCCCGGCTTCCGCATTAGCGCGAGCGAGGAAGAGCAACGCCTCGACGATGCGCCAGAGCCGCTGGGCGTCGGCGTGCAGGCGGTCCAGAACGCGCTCGTGCTCCTGGACTGTCCGCCGCCGCCGGCGCGCGACGTCGATCGTAGCTACCAAGGCCGCCAGCGGGGTTCGAAGCTGATGTGACGCTTGACCCGTGAACTGCTTCTGACGCTCCAGCGCCTCGTGCAGCCGATCCAGTAAGCCATTGAAACTACCAGCAAAATCTTCGAGCTCGTCGCGGGTTCCCGGGCTGGGAAGTCGCGTATCTCCGTCGGTCCACGGCATGGACCGGGCCGCCTCGGCCATTCGTGAAAGCGGAGCCAGTGCCCGGCGTCCAAAACGCTGGCCAATGACCGCGGACAGCGTCCAAAGACCGATGGAGATCAAGGGCAAAACAGCCGCGAGCGTTCGCAGCTCCCCCTCGACAGGTGCGAGAGACGACCAAGCAGTAAGGAAGGCGGCTCTGTGGTCCCTCGGCGATAAGGCGAAGCCCGGCCGACTGTCGCGAGGTATCAACGGTGGTTCGGCTTCTTGCTTGCCTTGCTCACGCGTTCTTTCCTCGTCCATCTTGCCGAAACCCGGCCGCCGGCCTTCGCGCGGTCCGCGGCGACGACGTCCGCCTCCGCCCATGGGCGCACCGAGTACGCGCGAGCGCGCTCCGTCAGTTCCCTTGATTGTCATCGCCACGTCCACGGCCAGGGGAGTGAGATCACGGCCGTCGAGAATCATGGGACGACCGTCGTCCGCTGAGCTTTCCAACCTCTGTCCCCGATCAGCGTAAACGGCCCAGCTCACGCGCTCGCTTCGAGATGCGAGCCCACTCGGGAACCCATCCAGAGTCGCCTCAAGATCTCCATCCAATGCCACGCTGAGCTGCAAACCAATCAAGTAGTACAAGCATCCCGAGAAGCCGGCCAAAGCCAAAGCCAAGGCCAAAGCAACCAGGAAAAAGACCGAAAACCGGGTCACGAGGCTCATGGCCTTTCCTCCGTGACCAGGGGTGGAGAATCAGCCAGGAGATATCCCCGGCCGCGCAAGGTCTGGATCAAGCGTGATCCCCTCGTCTCGAGCTTGCGCTGAGCTCTTTGATATGGACGTCGAGCGTGTTGGAGACAAAGTCATAATCCTGGCCCCAAACCTGCCCGTAGATCCGCGTCCGTGAGAGAATCTCGCCGGGATGGTTCAAGAAGAATGCCAGCAACCCCAGTTCCTTGGCTGTCAGCTCAAGAGCATGTCCGGCACGTTCGGCACGCTGGGCCACCAGGTCAACGCGCACATCCTGGTAGGCGAGCACCATGTTCTCGTCGTCCCTGTGACGCCTGATCAGGGCTCGAACACGAGCCAGCAGCTCCCCGAAGGCAAAGGGTTTGCACAGGTAATCATCAGCGCCGCCATCGAGTCCGCGCACGCGATCGCTGACCGCATCGCGGGCCGTGAGAAAGAGCACCGGGGCATTACCACCGCCATCGCGATAACGCCGTAAGATCGTCAGTCCGTCATCGCCGGGCAGCCACCAGTCAAGGATGATCAGCTCCCATCCGGCCGTCTGGATGGTCTGCCATGCAGAGTCGCCGTCGGGGGCGTGACCAACGGCGAAACCTTCATCCATGAGCCCGGTCGTAATGGATTCGGCAAGACTCGCGTCATCCTCGACAACCAAGATCCGGCTTGCTGGCCCGGCTGGCACGGTGCTCTCCAATCGTCGTTTGCTGCCCGCCGCTGATTCTTGTGCCGTACATCGAGGGACGGCTCACGCCTCTTAAGAATTGGAGCACAACGAGTGCCGGAGAGCGAGGGCGACCAGCCACGTGAAGAGGATTTTAGGTTGACGGCCGTGACACTGGCTGCAATCTCTGCATCCGCGGTCGCAGGACATCGATGAAGAGGATTTTAGGGAAAAAGAGACCATGTGCCAGGCGTGCCTTGGAAAGAATCAATGGAGTGGTGGGGATCCCAAGAAGGTCGCCGCCAGTCTCGGAGCTTGAGGTGCTTTTGAGAAGGAGCCACCATGTGGCGAGCAATGATCATCATGGGAACAGCCGGGCTGGCCTTTTGGGTTCACGCTAGTCTTGGCCTGGCGCAGCCGCCGGAGGGGCAGAATCGGCTGGCCGGACCGGGCAACCCGCTGCTCCAGTTGTTCGACACCGACCGTGACGGGATCCTCTCAGCCTTAGAGATTGATGCTGCGTCCGCCAAGCTCAGGCAGCGTGACGCCAACCGCGATGGCAAACTGTCCGCCGATGAGATCCGACCCGCATTTCGAGGCGGCCTGGGCCGTGGCCGAGGAGGCCCCGCGCTGGTCGATAGTGGCAGCAGCCTGCAAAAACCACCGCTGCCCAAGGATGAAGGAGAGAAGCGAATCCTGGCCGCGCTCGCCGCGGCTCGCAGTGGCCAGCGCTATGCGAATGTCTCGGAGGCCGATGGCCGTCTGCTGCGTCAGCTTACCGAGTCACTTGGGGCCAGGCGCGTGGTCGAGCTCGGTACATCGACGGGCGAGTCGGGGCTGTGGTTCTCGCTGGCTCTGCGCAAGACGGGGGGTAAACTTTATACCCACGACATCGATCCCGGCCGGATCGCGGTCGCCCGCGACAACTTCAAGCGGGCCGGAGTCGATGACATCGTGATCATCACCGAAGGCGACGCCCACTAGACTGCCGGTAGAAACCACGAACCCATCGACGTCTTGTTCATCGATGCCGAGAAAGAAGGCTACGCGCGCTACCTCAAGGAACTGCTGCCGCTGGTTCGGCCTGGAGGCCTGGTCATAGCTCATAACATGCACATGCCGCCTCCTGATCCCGAATACATCAAGGCCATTACCGACAGCTCCGAGCTTGACACCTCGTTCGTGCTGATGGATGGGGCCGGTGTGGGTATTACGCTCAAGAAGCGCTAGAACTCACGATGGCCGAGACCCGCGATCTTCATCTAGCTGGATACCGTCGTCTTCCGGGTATCTCTGCATCGAACAGCTCCGGGCCTGATCAAAATTTGGTGGCAGGCGTGTAAGCCTGGGTCAGGTTCCGGAGCTTATCTTGATCAGCTCTTCGGCTCTTGCGGGTCTATCTGCCCGAGCTGCCGCACATCACCCTCGCGCCTGGTCAGACCAATGCGATCGAGGTACTCGCCAATCGGCACCGCATATTTGCGGGTCGTTCCCAGCAGGTCGCGGAGGTCGGCCATGGTGATGGTCGAGCCGGTGGCAAGGCGCTCGACCACCTTGCGGCGAAGCTCGGCTGCAACGTCGAAATCAATGTGGAGACGCGACGAGATCTCGACCAGCTTCTGCTCATCGCGAAGGAGGACCAAAAGATCGGGAACAACAGCGGCTCTAGCCCCGGCACTGGCAGCCAGGTCGGCGACCTCGGGTGGGCTCATGCCCCCCTTTCGAATCGATTCCAACAGCTCGCTCTTGAGCCGTCGTTCTCCCTGGCTGAGCTGGGGCTCGTGGTCCTTGACGGACACCGCGCGGGCGTCGGCGATCACGTCGCCTCGAGCCTTGAGACGATCGACGATACCGGAAATCAAGGCGTCACTGCCCAGGTCGGGCAGCTCGGAGGATAGGTGAGCCCGCGGAATCGCCGAGAGCCGAGGCCGAGCCGCGTGCAGCCGGCCCAGGGCTCGCAGCACCCGATCCTCAAGGTCAACAACGAACTCGGCCAGAATGTGCGCCGACCGACGCGGACCGATTGGCACGTCGACGAGAACGCCCTTTGCAGTCAGTTGATCAAGCATCGGGACGACTTGATCGATGGGCAGCCCGGCCTGGGCAGACAGTCCGCGCTCGGTCCAGGGTTTAAGACCCAAGAACGCCAAGACCGCGGCCAGTCGCTCAAGCGGGTCGGCCGATCGTAGCCGGTTCAATCGCGCCAGGGCCGCTTGATCTCGTCTGCGGACTCGGTGCGCCAGCGGTTGCAGCACGCGTCCGCCCCCCAACGTCGCGGGGGGGCTCTCCTGGCGGACCACGAGCGGCTGGCCGTAAACGGCAACCACCGGCCGGGCCAGGAAGAACTGGCCAAGCTGATGAGCTCCCGGTTCTAGGTCATTTCCCTCGAGGCAGGGCCAGGGTTGCCGTGACCTCCGCCGTTCCCAGATGCAGTCGGTAGCGGCCCCGATGCCGGAGGGGACGATCGGCGTCTTTCGAGATTGTAACGTCCACGGAAAGGATGCGCGTTGCCTGGAGATACCCAGGCGCGGCCAGCTCCTGTCCCCGGCTGATTTCGCCGTGGTGCACGCCCACGAGGTTGATCGCTCCACGTGATCCGCGGCCCAGCCGCTCAACCGACTGATCGTGGCGGTGCAAACCGCGCACCCGCACGGCGCTGCCCGCGGGTTGCCACTCGAGATCGTCACCAAGGCAGACGCTTCCCGAAGCCACCGTGCCCGTGACCACCGTCCCATGCCCGGCAACCGTGAAGGCCCGGTCGATCGCCATCCGGAAGAGCCCGGAGTCTTGCCGGACGGTGACTCGGTCACACAGCCGGGCCAGCTCGACTTTTAGCTCGTCGATGCCCAGGCCCGTCACGACTGAAGTTCGCACCAGGGCCGCGTGCTCAAGGAATGTACCCCGCACCAGCTCGCGCACCTCATCCTCGACCAGGCTGATCCACGACAGTTCGGCCAGGTCGCACTTTGTCAGGACGATCACACCTCCGGCAAGCTCCAGCAGGCGGAGAATTTCAAGGTGTTCACGCGTCTGGGGCATCACCGAGTCGTCCGCCGCGACCACGAGCATCGCCAGGTCAAGCCCCGAGGCACCCGCCAGCATGTTGCGCACGAACCGCTCGTGGCCCGGAACGTCGACCAAGGCCAGGCGATGGGCTCCCAGCGACAGTGCGGCAAACCCCAGGTCGATCGTGATCCCCCGCTGTTTTTCGGCCGGCAAACGATCGGTGTCGACTCCCGTCAAAGCGCGGACCAAAGCTGTCTTGCCGTGGTCGATATGCCCTGCCGTTCCCACGACCAGGTCTGCGCCGGCCGCTTGCCATCACCATCTCGCCAGAAATTCGGTTCGACCACGTCTCCATGAGATAAGTCTAACGGCTCCGTTGCGCCGAGGCGACGGGACGCGGTTCGCGCGACAGAACGTGCTGACCTCTCTCGGAGTGGACAGAAGCTGGACGATGCCATCGGTAAGAAGGTTCTAGGTCCGCGGCGGAGGGCGGTTCCAAGCCCGCTCGTCAACGATGGCGCGGTCCGGATGCGTCGACCGTGATCATTGTGTACTCGGTCGCGAAGCCGGCGACGTCGCTCTTCGAGTTGCCGGGCAAGCTTGTGGAAAACGTGTAGGACTCGCCGTGGGTTGCCGGCCGCGTGCCGGGAGGTGCAGTTGAAGGAAGCAGGCTCGATGGTACCGTGACCTTGAGTGTCCCACCCGCGATCTGAATAGAGCTTGCGGGAAGGGTTGTCGTGGAAATCGGTAGATCCTGCGAGTTCAGCAATGAAACCGTTCCATCAGTCCCTTGCGGGCCAGTGCTGACCTGAACCACTGCGTCAAACCTGATCCCAGGCTGCCCCTTGATGGGACCAGGTGAGCTGGCGCCGCCACGATCGACAAGGAAGGAATAGATGCCGGACTGGGAGACATTGATGGGGCCCAGAACCTCTCCCGTGAACTCGGTTTCTTGATCACGGTTAATTGTGGCATCGGCGCCTACAACATCCAGGTCTGCAAGCTTGGGTCCGGTGTAGGCCGATTCGAACATAGGCGCTTTCAGGACACGGCTACCGACGAGGCTCTGGTACTGGGGATGTTGGCTCAGGCTGAGCTCATAGAGGCCCGCGATTCGACCGGAAACATCCTTAGGAAGCTGGCTGGAGACCACTGCAGGGGAGAGGACCGGCTTCGCCGCCGGGCCGGCTGGTGTCAAGAACGACAAGAGATTCAGGGCGCTCATCAAGGCTCGATCCTCCAGCGGCTCGACCATGAAACCCTGAAATCGCCTGGTGCGGTATCCAGCCTTATCCAAAGGTCCTCGCCCGTGAAATTGCGCCATCTCCTGCCCTCCATTTCCGAACCAGTCAGAGGAGATCTGTTAATGTTGCATGCAAGATGCACTGCGAAAGGGCAAATCCCAACAAGCCTATTACCGATTTGAGATTCGGATTCCTACCAGTAAACCTCCTGGTTTTCCAGGCCAGCCACGGCGCTTTGGCGAAGCATGTCGGGAGTTCTGGTTTTGAGGAGGAGCATAGCGTAGACCTCGGAGGGAGCCAAGGCGATCAGTAAAAATAAAGTCGGAACAATAGGCGGCCTTCGGGAGACTTCTACTGAAACAACCCCGACGTTGAGAGCTTCGAGACTTGATTTTACGCCGCCTCGCCCACCGGCAACAAAGTGATCGCCCATGACGCTCTTACACAGAAGGAACAGTCGATCTTGCTGAACGCGGAAAGAGAAAATCCCCTTGAGGTCAGCTTCCTTGCTGTTGATGAGCTTGTAGGGCTCAACCTCAAGGGGACAATAATCACGCGGACCGCCGTTTACGACCACCGGGCCGGAACCTGGATTCCTCTCGACTTGAGCGAGCCAGTGAGCGGGGAGCTGCGATCCAAGTGGATGCGACACGGCACGGTCGCTTACGACGCCGGTCGGCACTTCTATACCTTCAGCATCCAGACTGGCAAATGGGATCACTTTGACCTCGGCACGATCACTGATACGCAGAAGTAGGCAGGAGTAATACGTCTCGCGCGATAAGTGATCCAGTGCGAGGAAACTGAAGACCCAATGGCAGGAAAGCGCCAGGGGCCTTCAATCGCCCACCACCAGAATGGCGAACGATCCTGGAACCATGTTGCGCCTGCGGCCAGCTCCCTTGGTGGCCCCCGCGGGGGCTTTCTTGTCTCTGTCTCTGTCTTGGCCGCTGGGGCCGGAGCAGGGGCGTAGGTCGCCGCAGAGAGGTAGATCCGGTGGCGCCTGAGGATCGAGGGCGATCGTGCGGGCACTCGGCTGGGTCGGAATCGTCGCCGCGACGCGGAATTGGCCGGGCTTCTCCTCGTGCACGACGGTGAGTGTTCCGTCACCGCCGTTGGAGCTGTAGGCCAGGCCCCGAGCGGGGTCGAAGGCGCAGCCGTCCGAACCACGGCCGATCGGTAGTGTGGCGAGCACGTGCCCGCTGTCGGCGTCGAGCACGACCATGGTCTGGTTGCCGCCACAAACGCTGTAGAGTCGCCGGTGCTCGCAGTCCATGGCCAAGCCGGTCGGGTGCTGACCGGGCGCAGCGACCAGCGGTTCACGGCGCGCAGCGCTTGGGCGTCGAACTCCACGACTTCGTTCTTGTCCATGATGTTCACGAAGACATGCCCTCTGCCGTCAGCAACGGCAGCCTCCGGAACGCCGCCAAGTGCGACGGTGCCGGCCACAGTCACGCCGGATGGTTCCACCGCGGTGGCATCCTTGCTGCCATGATTGAAGGTGAAAACTCGATTCGTGGTCGGTTCAAACATGATCGCATCCGGCCGGCCGCCCACCTTGACCCGGCCGGTTTCCTTGAGTGTTTTCAGGTCAAACGCCGTGACTGTGTCGTCGCCGCCATTGGAAGTGAAACCCCGGTTAAGGTCGGGAACGACGGCGATACCATGAACGCCGGGCGTCCCAGCAAGCTCTCCCACGACTCTCTCGGATTCGGTGTCCAGAACGATGATGCGATTGGAGCGCGACACGTAAAGCCGTTTCGACGCGGCGTCGGCGGTCAAGTAGTCCCAGCCCCCGTCACCGCCAATGGTGATCTTCCGGACCGTCGTCGGAACGTGCGCGGAGGTTTGGGCCCCAACGGATGCCGTGAAGGCAAACAGAATAGTGGGAAGAGCGAGTGTGAACTTTTTCATCGAGGCAACTCCCTGAAGAGAAGCATTCGCAGCGCGCAGTAGTGACCCGACGAGTGTAGGCGTCAGCCAAGATCGCTTGGTCCAGTGAATTCGACCTCGATAAACCTTAAGAAATCCCTTATCGATCGCTTCTGCCAGAAACTTGCATTATGGGGCAGAGCTACCAGCGGACGGGCAACGCGTTGTAGGATCACCAAGGATCCGGCCTCCCTCTCCTCTTCAAAGGATCGTTGCAGTGATGTCCGTTCTTGACAAGGTGACCTCCCGCGCGGTCCGTGCCGCGTTCGGTTTGACATTGTTGTGGCTCGCCGCCGCGGGCTGCGAGCCCGCGACAGGCGTGAGCCGTTCAGTTCCGCCACCGCGACCGAGCGACACCAAAAAGCCGGACACCGCTTATGTGGGCTCGGCATCCTGCCGCGATTGCCACCAACAGTTCCATGAGCTCTGGGCGACCTCGCGACATGGGCTGGCGATGCAGCCCTACAGCTCCGACTTCGCGCGCGGGAGCTGGCCGAGCAGCCTACCCCGGTCACGATCGGCGCCCGGGCGTACCGTGCCCATGTTGGGCCGGACGCCGGGGTCGTGCGCGAGACGAGCGGTGGTGGGGAGAAGACATATCCCATCGTTCACGTTCTGGGCGGAAAGAACGCGTATTATTTCCTGACCCCGCTGGCCAAGGGGCGCCTCCAGGTCTTGCCAGTCGCTTACGACGTCCCCAGGAAGATCTGGTACGACACGGCGGCGAGCGGCGTCCGGCATTTCCCCGATCGGACTGACTCTGCGCTCGACTGGACGGACCGCATGTTCACGTTCAACACGACCTGCTTCAATTGCCACGTCAGCCAGCTCGCCACGAACTACGACCTGGCCAGCGACACCTACCGCACAACCTGGGCCGAGGCGGGGATCAGTTGCGAGTCGTGCCACGGGCCAGCCGCCGGGCACGTCCGCGTCATGAGCGAGGGGAAGACCTCGGGGCACACCTCGAAGGATATCCAGATCATCCGCACGAAGGAGTTCACCGCCGGGCAGATGAACGACATGTGCGCCACCTGCCACGCCAAGATGGTACCCATCTCGACAAGCTTCCGCCCGGGCGACGCGTTCTTCGACCATTACGACCTCGTCACTCTCGAGCACCCCGACTATTACCCCGACGGTCGCGACCTCGGGGAGAATTATACGTTCACTTCCTGGCTGAAGAGCCCGTGCGTCGCCTCGGGCAAGCTCGACTGCAACCACTGCCACACCGGGAGCGGCCGCCCCAGATTCGAGAAGGCGGAGTCGAACCGGTCGTGCCTGCCCTGCCACAAGAAAACCGTCGACGACCCGCTCGCCCACGGGCACCACGCACCCGGTAGCGTTGGCAACCTGTGCGTCTCGTGCCACATGCCCACCACCCGCTTCGCGGCGATGGGCCGCACCGACCATTCGATGCTCCCGCCAACTCCCGCAACCACCCGCACTTTCCGGTCTCCCAACGCGTGCAACCTCTGCCACGCCGACAAGGACGCTGCGTGGGCCGACGGCTGGGTCCGCACGTGGTACGCCCGCGACTACCAGGCGCCCGCCCTCAAGCTGGCAAGCCTGCTCGACGCCGCGCGTCGCGACCAGTGGAACGAGCTGCCGGCCATGCTTGCCGCACTGGACGCCCCGGCGACCGATGCGGTCTGGAAGGCGTCGATGCTCTCCCTGATGCAGGGAGCGACCAACCCAGCGAAGTGGCCCGCGACCCTCAAGGCCCTCCGCGATCCTTCACCCCTGGTCCGTTCCCGCGCGGCGACTGCACTGGCCGGGCTCTTATCGCTGGAAACGTTACCCCCGTTGCTCGCGGCCACGCGCGACAGCTCGCGCCTGGTGCGCATCCGCGCCGCCCAGCGCTCGCGGCGCTGCCCCCGGAGGCCGTGCACGACGACCGCGATAAGGCGAACCTCCAGGCAGCCGTCGCCGAGTTCCTCACGGCCATGAGCGCCCGCCCCGACGACTGGGCGTCGCACGCGAATCTCGGAAACTTCCACATGGAGCGCCGTGACTTCGCTGGGGCCATTGTCGAGTTCGAGACGGCAACGAAGCTCGAGCCGAGGGTCATTGGCCCACTTGTAAACTCCTCGCTTGCCTATAGCAACCTGAATCAGCCCGACCGCGCCGAGGCATCTCTCCGCCAGGCCCTGAAGGTTGAGCCGAACAACGCCTCGGCTCTCTTCAACCTCGGACTCTTGCTGGCCGAGACAGGCCGGACCACCGACGCCGTGAAGTCGCTCCGCGCCGCGCTCGAGTTCGACCCACGCATGGCCGGCGCGGCCTACAACCTCGGCGTCATCGCCGGGGCCACCAATAAGGCCGAGGCCGCCCGCTGGTGCCTCAAAGCCTACACCGATCGAGCCCGAATCGGGAAAATATGCCCACGCTCTGGCCTTTTATCAGCGCGAGAGTGGCGACCTCACAGGCGCAGCCGCCACTCTGCGAAAGTGGCTTGCCGGTCACCCACTTGATGGCGAAGCCGTCCTCGAGCTTGGCCTAACGTACGAGAAACATGGCGACCGCTCCGCAGCCGGACAGCTCTATCGTTCAGCAGTGGCGAATGAGCGAATCCCGAATGACCAGCGCGCCGTCGATCGCCAGGGAACTGCGACGCCTCGACGCCTCCACGGGGCACTGACCTAACCGCCTGATCCTTCTCTGGCCCGTTGGCACCTCGCATCACGGAGCTGACCGAAGAAGTGTTCAAACATCGATTGTTGGGATCCGGTCTGATGTCGAGCCTGCCCACACCTTGCGATCCTGCGTTGCGACCGGCTTTCCAGCCGATTACCCTCGAGGGGGAACCGCTATCGGAGACCATCGTCCGCGAGCGGCGCTAACATGGCCGTTTTTGTCTTCGACGCCAGCGCGATCGTCAAGCGTTACCTCAATGAGATCGGAAGCGGTTGGGTTCAGTGGATGATCCGACCAAGCATCCTTGACTAGCATCTGAGACAACCCCGCCCGCGGCAGCGAAACAGAAAAGAAAAACAGACCAGGCGCGAAATCCGGGTTATCCAGTTTAACGTCAGATCCTTGGAATCCTTCGGGCCTTCCTGTACCTTCCTGTTATCGCACGTGGCGAGTTCCGGTCTTCCGTCTGCAGAACTTGAAGGAGTCGAGCATGGATCGACGTGAACTTTTGCGACTGGTCCCCGCGGGGACTGCGCTGGGCTGTGCCAGCCTGCTTGCGGGGCGCGGGCTTGGTGACGACAAAGGCGTCGAGGAGAAGAAAACGCAGCAACCGGGGCTGCCGCCGCTGAAGATCACCGATGTCCGAACGATCATGACTGCACCGGACCGAATCCGGCTGGTCGTGGTCAAGGTCATGACGTCCGAACCGGGTCTCTACGGCTTGGGCTGCGCCACATTCACACAGCGGGCGCTTGCCGTGCAGGTGGCGGTCGACAAGTACCTGAGGCCGTTTCTGATCGGCCGCAATGTCGACGACATTGAGGATATCTGGCAGTCGTCTTATGTCAGCTCGTACTGGCGTAACGGTCCTGTTCTGTTCAACGCCATGAGCGGCGTTGACATGGCCCTTTGGGACATCAAAGGCAAGCGCGCGGGCATGCCGGTATATCAGCTTCTCGGAGGCAAATGCCGGTTCGGTGCCGCGTTATATGCACACACCAGTGGCAGGAATTACCAGGAGGTCGAAGAGCGAGCCAGGGCGGCGATGGAGAAAGGCTACAAGTACATCCGCGTTCAGGTGGCCATCCCAGGGATGGCCACCTACGGTGCCGCGAATGAGCGTGCAGAGCCACGCGGGCAGGGTTCGTTTGGTGCGGCTGGTACGCCATCGGTCTGGGAACCGGGACGTTACGTTCGTGAAGTACCTCGACTCTTTGAGCACATCCGTTCCAAGCTGGGCGACGACGTCGAGCTGCTTCATGATGTTCACGAACGCATCTCACCCAGCCAGGCGATCAAGCTCTGCAAGGACCTGGAACAATATCGTCCATTTTTCATCGAGGACCCACTGCCGCCTGAGGAAAACGAACACTTTCGGCTGTTGCGGCAACAATGCGCCACGCCGATCGCGATGGGCGAGCTGTTCAATACGCAGCACGAGTACGTTCCCTTGATTGCCAACCGCCTGATCGACTTCATACGTATCCATATCTCACAGATAGGCGGTCTGAGCATGGCCCGCAAAGTGGCGGCCCTGGCGGAGTTCTTCGGAGTCAAGACGGCCTGGCACGGTCCAGGCGACGTTTCGCCCGTCGGCCACGCGGCCGGTTTGGCCCTGGAGCTGGCCACGTACAACTTTGGTATCCACGAGAGCGGTGTCTTCCCAGAGCGTACTCGGGAAGTATTCCCCGGCTGCCCTGAAATCCGAGACGGATACCTCTACGCCACCGAAGCGCCGGGCTTTGGCATCGACATCAATGAGAATCTCGCCGCCAAGTTTCCTTATCCAGACAACCCGACATTCGATCATCGTTGGGGAACGACGCGCAGGCGGGATGGGACGGTGATTCGGCCCTGAGCAGTAAGCGGCGGACGAATCATGACCTGGACCCAGAACTATGACCCGCTGCACTTCTGGCCGCTCTCGACGCTCGTCGCGGCCGTGCCGGTGTTGACGCTTTTTTTCGTGCTCCTGGTCCTGAGGGCTCGGGTCTGGGTTGCGGCGATGGCGGGGATGGCGATGGCGATCGCGCTAGCCTGGGTGATCTTCGGCATGCCAGGGTCGATGATCGCCGCGTCCTGTGCGCTGGGTGTCCAGTTCGGGTTTTTCCGGATAGCCTGGATCATCATCGCGTCGATCTTCCTGTACGAGATCGCCGTCGAGACGGGCCAGTTTCAGGTGATGAAAGAGTCAATCGCATCGTTGTCCTCGGACAAGCGGCTGCAATTGATCCTCGTCGCCTTCTGCTTTGGTGCGTTCCTTGAGGGGACTGGGGGCGGCGGCGCCCCGGTGGCGATCGCCGGCTCGTTTCTGATCGGGCTCGGCTTCGAACCCTTCCTGGCGGCAACACTCTGTCTGGTCGCCAATACGGCTCCTGTGGCCTGGGGAGGTGTGGGCAATCCGATCCGGGTCTTGGCGGGCGTCACCGGCTTGCCCGAAGCGGCCCTCAGCGCCATGACGGGCCGCATCTTGCCTCCCTTATCGGCAATTCTGCCGTTCTGGCTGGTTCGAAGCATGGTTGGCTGGCGAGAGACGTTCGCCGTCTGGCCGGCATTGGTTGTCAGCGGCCTGTCTTTTGCCCTGGCCCAGTTCTACTGGTCGAACTTCCAGGAATCAGGACTGGTGGATGTCATCGCCGCACTCTTCTCACTGCTGGCCATGGTTGCGTTCTTGAAGCTCTGGCGGCCGGCGACGATCCTTAGCCATGATCAGGTCGACACAGGTGATGGGAGCGGCCCCCCTCGACATTCAGTTGCCGCAGTGCTCAAGGGATGGTCGCCGTTCTTACTCGCCTCGGTCTTCATCTTCCTTGCCGCTCAGCCGGTGGTCGCGCGGTGGCTGAACTTCCCCGAGCTCAAGCTGCCAATGCCCTCGCTTCACCAGGTTGTGCTTCGAGTTCCGCCGGTCGTCGCCGCTCCCACGCCGGAAGACGCGATAGCCGACCTCAACCTTCTGTCACTGCCAGGCACTGCGGTTTTTGTCGGAGGAGCCCTGGCTGCGCTCTGGCTGGGCTTGTCGCCGGTCCGGATCGTCCAGATCTTTGGACGAACGGTCATCCGGATGATACCGTCGCTGCTGGCCATCAGCTTCATGGTTGGGCTTGCGTTCACGACGCGTTACTCGGGCATGGACACCGTTCTGGGTCTGAGCATGACGCACACGGGCGCGGCGTTTCCGTTCTTCGGCACGCTCTTGGGCTGGCTTGGCGTGGCCCTCACCGGCACCGACGCGGGCTCGAACGCCCTCTTCGGCAACCTCCAGAAGGTCACCGCCGAGCGGCTCGGTCTCTCGCCCGTTCTGATGGCCGCGGCAAACTCGAGCGGCGGTGTGATGGGCAAGATGATCGACGCCCAGTCCATCGTTGTCGCCGGCGCGGCCACTCAGCAGGTCGGCCGGGAGGCCGAGATCTTCAGGGCGGTTCTCAAGCACAGCTTGGTCCTCGCCACGATCGTTGGATTGATCGTCACGGCCTACGCGTTCCTCATCCCAGGGTGGGTTCCCCACTTTGATAAACCTTGAGGGAAGTGGCTGCGAGGTTGATCCGGCAGGATCCTGACGAAGGGACAGAATGCTGGAGGTGGGAGTCACGTACTGACCAACCATGAAGTTCCCGCATTGCCTGATGGAATTTCATGCCGGCTCGCACTCTGAGCCCATCATGTTTCCGAGCCGCTTTGACAAGAGCACGCCACCGCTCTTGGTCGAGAGTCCCGAGATGGTCGCTTAAGTCTTGTCGGCGGATGGAAAACAGAGATTCGCCTTGCGCCACGCAGTTCTTGCTCAACCCAAACTCACCGGCTTGGATCGAGACGCATTGCGGCTGCTTCGACCGCGCCTCAAACCGCTTGGAGGTGATCAGGACGGCAGCGACCCAGTTGCCCCGGTTCAATTCTTCTCGGGATACGACAACGATCGGATGCGGTTCCATCTCGTCGAAATCGGCGAGGTAAATCTCACCGGGTCGAATCATGCATCCTCCACCAGACGGGCTTTCGCATTTTTTTTCGCGGCCCGAAGAAAAGCCGCTTGATCCTGCCGGTCCTCCTCGTCTGAGAGCAGACGCTCAAAGATTTCGGCTCACAAGAACGTAGGCCCGGTTCGTTTGGGGGTCCATCAATCTGACAGGTAAATCACCAGCCTGCTCGACCGCCTGTTTGAGTTCCGGAGTCAGTGTATCCATGAAATCTTCTCCCTTTCTCCGATGTTGTACGTTCAGACCCAATTATAGCAAATCCTCTCTGGACGCAGTTCACGACTCCCAAACGTCACCGATCGATACCAAAGACTGTCCCGCATTCTTTTCCATTGATGTAGGAGGCGAGTCAGTGCGTGCTTCGGCCCGGCCGGGCGCCGGTGGGCGACGCCCATTGGAGGGACTTGACTCGCCCTCGGGAGCGGTGCGCAGACTGCAAGAGTCTGGCGATTCCTGCTTCGTGGACGCAACCGGAGCGTCACAGCGCAAACGGCTCGGACGGGAACGCCAGGTCCATCATCAACAGCCGGAAGTCGGGCCGGTTGCGGATCGGGTCCAATGCCGATTCGATCTGGATCTCGTTCGTATTCCGGTAGCCCATGGCAACCGCCCGGCGCAGCCAAGCGATCGCCCTGGCGGCTTCAATTTTCCCTTCGTCCGCCGACACCTCCGATCCCGCCCGCCCGCCCAGGCCCGCAGCGCAGCGTGACAGCAGGCCGTCTCGAAGATGTGCACACCCGACCGATGCGGCAACCCGTCGCACAACCCCAGCGCCCGCCTCGTGTCGGTTGCCGCGCGCCGGAAGGATCGCCGAGATCGCGGAGAGTTAGCCCGCGCCGCCGCATCGAGCAGACCAGGGTGTAGCTGTAATTTATGTTCGTCGGATCCTCCTGGACCAGCGGTTGCAACAGGGCGATCGATCGTTCGTAGTCTCCCTTGGCCTCGGCTGCTCGGCCCAGCGAGCGGACCGCGTCGCCGAGGCAGCAGAGGGCATTGGCGAGGCGGCCACGGAATATGAAGGCAGCGGGATTTTCGTCAACCAGCTTCTGCATGATCACCGACGCCGTGCGGCACTCCACCTCCGCCTCCGCCGGCTTGCCCATCTGCAACAGCGGGATGCCAAGGTTGAAGTGGCCCATCGCCAGGCAGAAGCGGAAGTCGCGGACGGCGGGGTCGTCGTCCACCAGCTTCTGGAGGCTTGCCAGCGCTGTGCGGCACTCGGCCTCCGCCTCCGCCGGTTTGCCCGTCCACATCAGCAGGTTGCCGAGGAAGGTCCGGTGGACTGCCGCGTTTCTGCGGAATTGGGTGACGGCGGGATTTCGTCCGCCAGCTTCTGCCGGATCGCCAACGCCGTGCGGAGCTCGGCCTCCGCCTCCGACGGCTTGCCTGTCACCGCCAGCACCTTGGTAAGGTGAAAGTGGGTCTCGCCAGATGGCGGCGAAACTCGGTAACGTCTGGGCTGTCGTCGGCCAGCCCCTGACAGATCGCCAGCGCCCTTCGGAGCTCGGCCTCCGCCTCCGGCGGCTTGCCTGTCCGCCACAGCAGGACGCCGATGCCGTTGCCCGCGGCCGCCAGGTTCACGCGGGCCTCGTCGGTGGCCCCGGGGACGCGGCTGGCGCCTCCTGATCGGCCAGCGCCTGCTGGAAGGCCGCAAGCGCCTCGGCAAACCGGCCTGCGTTCAGAAGTAGGGTACCAGGCGCACGCGGCAGAACGCCAGAGCCGCCCGCGACGAAGGATTCCGGCCTGCAGGCCCGCCAGCAGCGTCTCCGACCGGCGGCAGGCCGTCAGCGCCTCGTCGTTCTTCCCTGCCATCTCGAGCACCGAGCCGAGTGCGATCAGGCTTCGTGCGACTTCGACCTTCACCTCGACGTCGGCGCCCGGCTCGGACGCCAGCGCCTCGCGCGCCGCCAGGACCGACCGGTGTGCCGCCAGCGCGTCATCCAGTCGGCCGACCTTGGCGGTTAGCTCGGCCAGCTCGAAATTCGAGGCCGCGAGCGCCCGCCGCGCGGCGAATTCCGTCTCCTTTCCCAGCAGGCCGCCCAGCTTGCTGTAAAAGTCCGCCCCCGACTTTAAGAGCCGGTCGCGGAGCTCCTTGAACTTCTCCTCCTTGAGCAGGAAGTCCTCGCTGACGCCGGTGTGGAACGTCTGGATGGCGTCGACGGCCAGGTCGTACCGGGCCTGCACCGCCGCCCGGGAACGGCTCAGCTCGCCGTTGGCGTCGCCGTTCGGCTGCGGCCAGCTCGGCCTTGGCCTGCGTCTGCACGACCAGCACCGCCAACAGCCCGAACACGCCGGCGAGGAGTGCCGCCGCAACGGCAGTCATCGCCGTCCGGTTCCGCGTCGCCCAGCGCCGCGCCCGCCGCGAAAACGGCTCGCGCCAGGCCGTGACCGGCTCGTCGGCCATCCAGCGATCCAGGTCGTCGGCCAGCGCCCTGGGCGTCGGGTAACGATCTTCCGGCACGGCGGCCATGGCCTTGAGACAGATGGCCTCCAGGGCCGTGTCGAGCGCTGGCTCAAGCTGGGACGGCCGCGGAAACTGCCCCTGCTGCACGGCGTGTAAGACGGCCCCGATGTCGTCCCCCTCGAATGGCGGATTGCCGGTCAGCAGGCAGTAGAGGGTCGCACCCAGGCTGTAGACGTCGGACCGCGGGCCCAGCCGGTCGAGCTCGCCCCGTGCCTGCTCGGGGCTCATGTAGGCCGGCGTGCCCAGCGCGCTGCCGGGCTGGGTCTCGGATGAGCCGGATGATGAAGGGGCGATGGTCTGCTCGCCAATCGACCGATCGGCTCGGCCCACCGATTTGGCCAATCCCCAGTCCACCACCAACGTCTCGCCGTGCTTGCCCACGATGATGTTCGACGGCTTCAAGTCACGGTGGATCACCCCGCGCGAGTGGGCATAATCGGCGGCGTTGCAGACGTCGGTAAAGCGACGCAGGAGCTTGCGCAGCTCCAAAGACCGGCGGCCCGGGTCGTGCTTCAATGACTGATCGGCGTGGAACTGCACGATGGCCGCCTTCAGCGAATCGCCCTTGATGAACCGCATGGCGTAGTAGGGACGCCCGTCGGCATCCGCGCCCAGGCCGTAGACGGGGACAACGCCCGGGTGCTCGAGCCCACCGGTAATCTCAGCCTCGGCGATGAACCGCTCGCGGCTGAACGGGTCGTCGACGTGTTTCTCATCGATCTGCTTCAGCGCCACTTCGCGATGTAATTCGCAGTCGAATGCCACGAAGACGGCCCCCAGGCCGCCTCGGGCATGCGGCCGGAGGATGCGGAACCGCTGGCCGTCGGAGGTGGCCGAGCCCACCGAAATGCTGGCGGTGCGGTTGGGGTCGTTCCCATCCGCGTCTTGCCGAGTGCCGATCCGAAGCGGCCCAGTGTGGCTTTGATTTCGGGGTCGCCAAGCGGCCAGGCCGTCGCAGGTGGGCTTCGGCGGGGACTGCGGCGAGGCTCCGTCCACGTCCCCGCCGTGCCTCTCGACGTGTCGGCCGCCAGGCCCTCGACGGCCGGCTCGTCGGCGTCGAGATCGCCGTGCCCCACGAGGCGCGGCCAGGCTCGCCGGCCTTGTCGCAAGTCCAGGCGTGGAACGCGGCGACGAGCTGCGCCTGCTGGATCAGGCCGGTCTGCAAGGCGAGCAGGCCGAACAACAATTCTCTCTCAGCCGCGACGACGCCCATCGGTGGATTCTCCCGATGATCTAACTGAGAACGATGCGCATTGTCATCCTCAAGTAACAAATCGAAGTCTCAACCCTGTGAGCAACGGCGCCTTGGAAGCCGGCCTGCTCGAAATGGTGGTCGCCGGACAGGGCGTCGGTGAGGCCGCGGTCAGTCATGACGATGAAGGAATAGTAAGCAGCATCGGCGAAGACCGGGGCCATCATTTCTCGGCGCGACGGGGGGTGCCGTGGATGTAGTGATCGTGCTCCTCTGCCAGGTCGGGCGGCAAGCCCTCAGCGATTCCGATGATCGCTGCGTAGCGTTCCGCGAGCGTCTTTGGTCGAGTCGGCTGCTGGACCAGCTCCACCGTCACCTTCGTCCCCTCGGGCAAAGGAGGTGGTGTTCCTTCAAAGACAACGACGCCATTGCGACTTCGCCCGAGTAAGTTGGGCCATGGAACACCTCCTCTGGCCACCATTATATCGCCCATGGCCGGAGGCGTCTTGACCTCACCGCCGCAAACGGCTCGGCCGGGAAGGCCAGGTCCCTCATCAGGTCCCGGAAGTCGGGGGCCGAGCGGAGCGGGTCGAGGGCCAACTCGATCTGGATTTCAATCGCATTCCGGTAGCCGACGGCAACCATCCGGCGAAGAGAGTTCATTGCTTTGGCGTCCTTCCTACGCGATGAGTCGTTGCCCAGCTGTGTGAACCTCCCTAACAGGGCGGCGTAGCCACTTCATGCGGGGACTGGCTACGTGTGTTGCTCCGGCTCAACTCCTGTGTCACGATACAGTTACGTCTAAAGTTGTGTCACAATGGTGTCAACAAAGAAAAGTACATAAACTAAGATTGCATATTAACTTGCGACGAAGTCTAGGCTCGCGGAATCTTGCCAAAATGCGAAAAAGTAGCATTCCGTAGCATGTACGCCCGGACAGAAAGGGCGAGCGGTGACGCCCAAAT
>CAVXCB010000016.1:0-37978 GCA_963760085.1 uncultured Planctomycetaceae bacterium | reverse complement strand
GGATGCGGGCCGGGGATTGCCAGGGTTCAGGGCGCGGCAAGATCCCAGGCCGGCAAGGCCCCGCCCAACCGGATTGTCCGTCTGCGGCTCCGACTCCAGACCCGTCGAGAGGATCAAGTAATCCCGCGCCCGGGTTGCCGCGACATAGAACAGGCGCAGCGCTTCCTGCCGATCTTCGTCTCTCTCGAGGGCCCGGTAGGCCAACCAGCCCAGGCTCTCTCCAGCGTGGGACTCTGCCTCAGCGGCGCTCTGCACTGTTAACTGGGCGGGGCGAATGACCAGGCCAAGCTCCGGATGCAGCCCGATCATGGCTTCAGGCGGATTGGGATTTCGGTTGAGGTCAGGGATGACCACGATCGGAAACTCGAGACCCTTGGCCTGGTGGATCGACATCAGACGGACGCTGTGACTGTCCTCGTCGGTCGTGGCGGCTTGTTCCTCGGTTGGAGGGTCGTCAAGATCGGCCCGCAGCCGGGCAACCAGATCGGCCAGAGTGAAGCTCTCCTGGCGATCGAAATTGCGCTAGTGACACGAGCTTGCGCGTATTGGCCAGCTTGCGAATACCGAGGAACTCGCAAACTAGCGCGGCCTCGAAGCCCGAGTCGTCCAGCACCGAAGAGACCAGACTGGCCAGGGGGACGTGGTCCTTTATGCTCCGCCACCGCTTGAGCAGGTCACGGGCCCGGGTCGCCGCCCGGCGGTCGCCTTCGCCAAGTTCAGAAATCTCCCCGGCGCGAGTGACGCCCTCTGTCAGACCACCGGGAAATTTTCGTGCCAGCCAGAACAACCCGTCGTCGCTGAGGCTAAAGAAGGGGCTTCGCAAGGCGCCTGCCAGTGCCACTTCGTCGAGGGGGTCCTCCACCACCGACAACACGCTCACGACATCGCGAACCTCCTGCTGGGCGTAGAAGGCCGAGCCTCCGATGGTATGGTAATCGAAGTCCAGCTCGGCCAGGGCGTTCTCGTAACGCCACACGTCGGTCATGGCGCGAAACAAGAACGCCACGTCCCCGGCGTGCGCCGGCCGGCGCTCCCCGGTCTGCCGATCGACTACAGTCCAGCCGGCTTTCAGCCGGTTGCGGATCCAGTGGGCCAAGCTGCGAGCCTCGTTCCTGCGGCGCTCCCCGGCCGAGGCCTTGACCTTGCCTTCTGGTTCTGAAGGCGCCTCTGGCAAGGCCCAGAGCAAGGTCACCGCCGGTTGGCCCGTCTCATCCGGACGCACGGCGTTCAGCCGGTGTCCGTCGGTTCTAGATCGTCCCTCTGGATCGACCTCGGCGAAGCACTCGGCGAAAAGTGCGTTAACGAAATCGATCACGCCCGGAACACTGCGGAAGTTCTCGGTCAGGCTCAGCCGCCCTTCGGCGGGAAACTCGCTACGCCAGCGCCCGAAGATGGCAGGCTCCGCCCCCCGGAACCGGTAGATCGACTGCTTGGGATCGCCGACCACGAACATTCGGGCCCGAAAAAAGGCATCCCCGCCCAGCAAAGTGAGGATTTCACTCTGAATTCGGTCGGTGTCCTGAAATTCGTCCACGAGCACGAACTCGATCGCGTCGGTTGCTACGAGTTCCGGCCGGGTGGGTCTGGAGCTGCTGGCAAACAGGTTGCGGGTCAGAACCAGTAGATCGTCGAAATCCAGCCCGCGGCGACGGTTCTTGATCTGCTCATATTCGTGCGCGCACCATGAGTGCAAGTCGCAGTAGACGTATGCTGTTCGCCGCCGAAAGGGCACTTTGCGACGGGTTCTCGGCGAGCCTTGGGACCACCTGATCGATCTTCGTGCGCAACTCCTCGAACACGCGCTTGACAGCTTCCTTCGTCTCGGGATCCGGCCAAACGCCCTTCGCCCCCAGGTCGCTCACCCTGGCGAGCTTCCGGATGTCCTCGAGTATTTGTTCAGAGCAGTTGCCGCTTTCCAAACTCGGCAGTCGCTCCAACAGATCGGCTCGCCGTGTTTGCAATTTCGGGTGGCTTGCCGCGATTCCAAGCAACAGTTCTCGGCAGCACCGTGCCAGCGGCGAAAGAACTCTCAACACCGCCGGCCGCCCGCGCTCATTCCAGACCTCCGTCCAGCGGTGCAGCAGGTCGTCGGGCTCGAGTCTGCCGAAGTCGAGCAGATCGCCGGCGATTCGGGAGGCGAGCAGTTTATTGAGCGCCTCGCGAATCTGGCTCAGGCCATGATCCACAGCCAGCTCGAGAAGGTCTGGATCGTGGTTAACGATAAGCCGCCGCAAAGCGGTGCGAATCGCCTGGTCGCGAAGCGAGGAGGCGACAGCCGCGTCCAGGATCGCGAACTCCGGGTCGATCCCTGCCTCGAGCGCATGGGCTCGCAGCAACCGGCGCAGAACTCGTGAAAAGTACCAATCGGCGCCGCCTCGAGGGCGCGAATCACGAGGCGCCAGCGATCGACGTTCTCGCCACCGACCAGCTTCTCCCGGCAGCGCGCGCGGATTCGCTGCCGCAGTTCCCGGGCTGCCTTTTCCGTGAACGTCAGCGCGACGATCGGCGCAGCGCTCGTCCCCGGTTCGCCCCGATTTCGTCGAGGAACCGTGCGGTCAGGACAGTCGTCTTGCCGCACCCCGCACCCGATCCCAGCGCCACACTCTGGTTCTTGACCTCCAGGGCCCGCTGCTGCTCGGCGGTTAACCGGCCGGCCGGAATCTTTTGTTCGCTCATGAGTCGGCCTCAGGGCTGCTGGGCGGCCGCTCCGCCGCGTCGCTGCGTGCTCCGGCTGTCGCACCAGGCGACGAGCTGCCGCTGCCGCGGCTCCGCCGCGACTGGACGCTCAGCTCCGGCAAGCTAAGGTCCAGCCGTTTTTCGGCCTGGCGGACTTGGCGAATCCGGCAGACACCGCGGTACTCGCAGTAATTCTCGCAACCGGGCTTGCGGGATTGGACCACGAACACTCCGCGGCGGAGCCGATCGATCAGGGCCAGCACGTGTGCCACCAATAAATCTTGATCACGAACCCAGCTCTCGAAGGTGATGGACTTGAAACCGTCCTTCTTGAGGCTCCAGTAGCCGATGTCATGAAGTTCGGTGCCCTCACTTGCAAATAGGAGCTGCTCGACAGCCATGGCGTAAAGTGGCAGCTGGAGCATCTCTCCCTGCTTCACTTGCGTCGAGCTGGGAACCGATCCGCTCTTGTAGTCGATTACGCGAAAGCACGCGCCCGCGGGCATCTTGGCCAGGTCGACGCGATCAATTCGACCCCGAAGCCTGAAGGTTTGTCCGCCCCGATCAATCTCGAGTTCCGGATGATCCGTTCCAGCTTCGCCAAAAGCGAACTCCAGACGGTAGGGGATGAACGGCCCCCCGCCGTGTTGCTGATAGTCCCGGCGCTGAAGGACGTACAGTTCCATCGTGCGACCCAATCGACCACGCTCGATTTCCCACAAGCCGCGGTCCAGCTCCGTTGCCACGGCGAGCTGCCCTTCGAGCGCGTGATCTATCTGGGACGCGGCGATTTGCGTCAGGTCGGAATCGGCCGCTTGCTGCTGGACGAAAGTCTCGAAGTTTTCGAGAATGTCATGGATCCGACTCCCCTTCTGGGTGAGGTCCTCATCCAGCTCATCGCGGTCGTCGACAGGCTTGAGGTCGAGCACATATTTACTGAAGAACTGGAACGGGCAGCTCAGGTAAGTCTCAAGCTGGCTGGGGCTGAAGCGATAATTCGCGTCGAATGCCCGGGCCACCTCCATGACCGCCGCTTCGTCCTTGAGCTTCCCCTCGAACTCGCTGAACGGCGTGCCGCGGAGGCGACGCTCTTGTGCCAAGAGGGCGGCGGCGGTGCCGTCGAGGGCCGGGCGATGGGCTGGGTCGCTAGCCAGCCGGGCAAGAGTGCCGAGCTCTCCCTGTTCGCTGGCGAGGGCCACAGCGCGGATCCGTATGTCGCTGTCCGCGCCGACGAGGTTGGGCTCGTCAATCAGCGCCGGATGGAGCCGCGGATAAGCGACGTGGCACATCGCTCCGGCCTGCGGTGCCAGCAAACCCAGCAGATCCTCCAGAAATCCCGCCCGCAAGAGTTCCTGGCCTTTCGGGTCCGTCGTGGGGTAGGTCAGGATTACTCCGCGATCCGTGGACCCCAGGACGCGGAGGAACCGAGGAGCATCTCGCGCAAGATCCCAGACGGTCTCGTCGGTCCGGCTCCTCGCCGGGGGGCCAGACCAGGAGCGGTTCGACGGCCGCGCGGGCCGGGAACGTTCCCTCATTCAGAGCGGCCAGGATCACGTGGCGGGCACCGCGCCCCTTCGACCTGGTCGACCGTCATTACCAAGATAGACCCGGGTTCGGGAGGATCAGAGGTACGCCGGCCTCGAAAACGATGGCTTCAATTTGGGCGGTGAAGTCGGACCAGGACCAGACCTCGCTCCCCTTCCCAGCCGCTCGAGCACGTCGGCCTGGTCGTCGAGGGCATCCCAGAGAGGGTCGAGCCGGCAGGGGATCGCCGCCGTCATGCCGAGCTCGCCGGCGACGCGACGTAACTCGCAAACCTGATCGACCCAGCGACGGGGCTGGTCGAGCGGGGTGAGCACAGCGAGTAAGCGATTGCGACGTGTCTGGCCTGGCTTGCCTGCTTGTACTCGACTTCGTCTTGTGCGTGCCGCGCCAGATGCATATCCAGGCCGTGGAGCAACTTCTCCCGGCCGCGGAAGACCAGGCTGGCCTTGATGGTAGAGGCCGCGGTCGCCAGGGCAAGCCGGTCGACCCCGGCCAGGCGGGGCCGACCATGCCGTGGCGGAGCAGGCGGACAATGCGCTCGGTTTCCCAATCCTCAAGCGGGATCGAGATCGCCAGCCGGAGTGCGGACACGGCCGGCTCAAGGTCAGCGACCGGGAATCGTTGGAATGAGCCGCGATTCCCCATGACCGAAGCGTCTCGAGAGCCAGGTCGCCCTCGTCGCTCCAGTGCCGGAACAGGACCAAGATCTCCTCGGGCTCGACCCCCCGCTCACGCAGCTCCCGAACTTCGCCGCCGCGGCCCGGGCAAGTCCATCGTCCCGTGGCACCCCGCGAATCTTCAGCCCTGACGGGATCGTGATCCGCGACTCGTGAACCTGGTTCCGAAAGAGCGTCCGCTCCGCCTCGCCAAAGCCCTGGGGCCGATCTGACGAGGCCGCTACAGCCGTCTCGACCAGCCCCAGCTCCAGCAAGCGGGCGCAAGAGCCTCCGTGGCGAAGTAAACCTCCGCCAGCCCAGGATCAGGCTCATAAGCCATCGTGACATGGACCGGCCGCTGGGTATTCAGCGATCGTTCGATAATGCGCCCCTGTGCTGGTACCGGTTGTTCGAGGTCGAGCAGATGATTGGCCCGGTGTCACGGCCCTTCGCCAGAATCGTGGACTGCCAGCCAATCGCTGCGACGCCCAGACCGCGTATCCGCGTCATCCTCGGCGGTCTAGTTCGGCCAGCAGTTGTCGATAGCGGAAGTAAACGACATTCGGCGGCCTCGAAGAGGCTTCGCCTCGGCGCTGAGCGGGGAGCTCGGCGGTGGCTGCGACGTGGCACTCCGCAATTGTCCAGGCCTGAAAACGCTCCTGCAGACGGCACTGATATTCCGACTGCCCAATAGCGGCCTCATCTGTTGCCGCGATTTGGCCCTGATCCAGAAGTTGCCGGATCGCTTCCTGGAAAACCGTCCGGATCGCGGCGCTCGAGAGACCGGCGGGACCTTCCTCCACCTCGCAGCGCCCAGCCGCCAAAGATCACTCCAGCAATAGACCCGCGGCGCCGGGCCGTGACCTGAATTGCCCAGGCAGAGCCGGCGGCTAAGCTGGTCGCGTGCCAGCGGAGTGGGCACGATCCAAAGCCCTCCCGGCTCGCCGGCCAGCTCCGTCAACAGACAGTCCCACGGCGCGGCTCCCGGCGGGCCGGTCCATAGCCTGTGGTTGGCGGGCATCGAGCGATCCTCCCGTCTTCGACGATACAACCAGGACTACGATCCCCAGGACGATCAAGTATACAGAAAAATACCACAGCCGCCCGGAACGAACAATCCGGATCAGCCAGATGATCGCCCCGTAGCCGACGACACCTGCGACGGTCGTCGCCGACGAGCGTCTGCGCCACGCGGTCGGGCGTCAGGAAGGGCGATGGGGCCGCTCAGAGCATCCTTGATTTCGGAAGGCGTCAGCCCCGGAGATCGCGGGGACGGCGACAACAGGCTGAAGCCGACCGCCCAGGTAGCGTGAGAACCCGAGTGCCAGCACCGACGGCGATGGTCAAGCCGCTCGGCTCACCCCGGGCAGCGGGGCGAACATCTGGGCCAGGCCGATCAAAAGGGCGTCCAGGTAAGTTGTCTCGGCGGGCCCTTTTTTCCCCCCGTCCCGCAGGCTGAACCAAACGGGCAGCAAGACGGCCGCGCCGTGATCAGGAAGCCGACCCCGGCCGCGTGGTTGCTCTTGAAAGTCTCCTTGATTCAGTGGATGTGAATAGTTTAGTGAATCAAGGGCGAGGTGGCGGCGATGCCAGTAGCCCCGCGCGCGACACGGCGGGGCGGCGGTACGCCCGGGGGGACGTCTTTCGCTCCCAGCAGGAACCCTCGCGCACCGGCCACGACCGCGCCCGGTAATGCAGGAGGATGGCCGCCAGGGTTCCCGACGTGGAGCATCACCTCGAAAAAGAGGTTCGCTTCACCGCTCGTGGGGTTGCCGCTGAGCCGCCGAAGACCGCCGGCGTGAGGTCCAGGTGGCCGTCGCTGGAGACCGGCAAGAACTCGGTGATGCCCTGCACCACGCCGAGGATCAGAGCCTCTAATCCATTCCATGTAATCCCTCGAGGTCCGGGGACCTGCCCCGCAGGACCCGGAGCTTAGCCCTTTAGCTTCGAAGGTAACATGGCCGACCGCTGTAAATCGTCAGTGCCGACTGCCAGCCAGGTCGAGATGTCCCGAACCCAAACCAGCCAGACTGGCGGTGACGTCAGGGAGAGCACCAGCAGCGCGGCGGAGATCGACAAGCATTGCACCGCGGTCTTGAGCTTGCCGGCCAGTCCGGCGCCGAACGCGACTCCTTGCCCTTCAAGCAGGCTGCGCAAACCCTGGATCAGCAGCTCGCGGACCACGATGGCAGTCACCATCCAGGGATAAACACCCGTCTTTTCGGAAATCGACGCCAGGTAAATATAGCAGCCGGAGACGATGACCTTGTCGACCAGGGGGTCAAGCTGGCGGCCGATCGGCGTGCCCTGCTTGAGCAGCCGCGCGAAATAGCCGTCGAGCGCATCGGACAGTGCGGCAAGAATCAACACGGCCAGGGCGATCGCATACTGGCCCAGCCCCATGAACGTAAACACGCCGACGGCAAGCGCAGCCTCGCTACAGTCATCGAGTTGGGGACGTTCCAAAACCGCGGGCCGGGCGATTTCGGCGGCGGTTCCCGGCCGCGGTCGTCGTGCCGCTGTCTTGGACTTCGGCTCATGGCATCCCGTCCAGGATGGTCAGGGAGGCCGTCGGCTTCTTTCTGGGCCGGGGTCGGGCCCGCCTGCCGCGCGGCGGCACGGAGTCAGAAACCGGGCGAGCGACCAGGTCGTAGCCCTGGGAGTCAATGATCCGGCAAGAGACCAGGTCGCCGGGCTGGATAGTCGCTGCCTGGGAACCCAGCGTCACTCCGTCCACGTCGGGGGCGTCGGCGTAGGTCCGGCCCACCCACAGGTCGTCACGGCCCGGCGCGGCGAGCGTCGATCAGCACGTCGAGCGTCCGGTCCCACCAGTGTCCGGTTGAACGACTCAGGCAATGGGCTGCTGGACGGCCATCACGCCCTCTCGCCGAGTCTCTTTGACGTCCTCGGGCAGTTGGTCGGGCAGCTTCGCGGCCGGGGTATGGGTTCGAACCAGTACGCAAAGACCCCCAGTCGCTCAAACCGGGTTTGAGTCGACGTCATCGAGCAGCTCGGCGAACTCGGACTCGGTCTCGCCAGGGAACCCCACGATCAGCGTCGTTCGCAGCACAAGGCCCGGCAGGGTTGCTCGCAACCGGTTGACGATCGCCTCGGTTTCGGCGCGGGTGTGCCGCCGGTTCATCATCTTGAGCAGGCGGTCATTAATGTGTTGCAGCGGCATGTCGAGATAGGGAATGATCGCCGGGCGCCAGCCAGGACCTCGTAGAGTTCATCGGTAAAGTGGTTCGGGTAGTTGTAGAGAATGCGGATCCAGTCGAGCTCTTCAATCTGGTCCAGCTCGCGAAGCAATTCGGCCAACCCTGGGCCGGCCGTAGAGATCGACGCCGTAATAGGTCATATCTTGCGCCACGAGGATCAGCTCGCGGACGCCGTCGCCGGCCAGCTCCCGCGCCTCTTCGACCCGCAGCTCGATGGGCTTGGTCACATGCTTGCCCCGCATGTAGGGGATCGCACAGAAAGTGCAGAGGCGGTCGCATCCTTCGGAGACCTTCAGATAGGCGAGGTGACGGGGCGTGATCCTCAACCGCCCGATCGTCCTGGGCCCGCACCGGCGCAGGTCGGAAGACTGAACGTTGCTCACGCAGCCCGCCCAGCACCCGCTCGGAAATCACGCGATCTCCTCGCGGCCGAAGACGCCCCACCACTTGGTCGACCTCGGGAAACTGATCGAGAAGTCCTCCTTGTGCCGCTCGGCCAGGCAGCCGGCCACGATCACCCCTCTGACCAGCCCGGTGCGTTTCCGATCGACCAATTCCTCGATCACACTGCACGACTCTTGCCGGGCCGCCTCAATGAAGCCGCACGTATTGACGATGACCAGGTCCGCTTCCTGTCCCTCGGGCACCAGCACGAACCCGTCCTGCGCCAGTAAACCGAGCATCCGCTCGGAATCGACCAGGTTCTTGGAACAGCCGAGGCTGACAAACGAGACCGTCCCTTTTGGCGTTGATATCTTGGGCATGCGACTTCCGAAGATCCTTGGTCTAGTCTTTTCTCTCATGGACCGCAGCATCTAGTGGTTCAATGGATTCGATCAACATAAGAGAGAGTTTGTACCACATGCCCTGGGCGTCGGGGATATCGTCCGAGAGCGGAACGGAAAGAGTGAGCGTGGTTTTTCCCACCTGGACAACCTCGGGATGCTTGACCTCGAACGACCGACCGCTGGCGGTGTGGATTCGGAACGGGCGGAACGGCTCGGCGGTAACATGGTTTAACACTTCTTTAGAGGTCATCATCGAACTAAGTTCCGGTGCATCAAGGTTGCGAGCGGCTGGCGGTAACTGAGCGGAGGCAGCCCACGAACTTGACTCTCTCGTTTGGATGCGAGGTGTTCTCCTGTGGGCAGACGGCTCGAGCCGGTGCAACGGAGATGATAGCCGCGAACGCCTCACTGCGCGACAATCTCGCGGCCTGGCAACCACGGTGTGAAGCACTTCTCTGTTGATCCCTTAGGATAGTGCTTCTCGTGCTAAAGCGTCAAGCAGACGACAAGATGCATTCATGAAGCCTTCATGAGATCAGGTCATCCGTGGACGAACAAGTCACGCGCCACTGCCAGCTCAAAGCCGGTCTGGCGCTCGCTTGGCCACGTCGTAGTCGTCGAAGTGCCCCAGCCCAAACTGCTCATCAAGCCCGTCCACCGATTCGTAAACCGCACGCTCTCGTCGAACACTCCGGCCACGAATGAAAAGCATTTTGAGATGGTGGTATCTTTATATATCACAATCACCGTGAGCGATGTAGTGGCCCTTCGCGTCGAGGATACTTGAGCCACGGATGAAACACGGATTGAACACGGATCAGGAAGAGACTTATCGAATCCTTTGGTAGAGGTTGAACTGGTCGTCTCAGTCGGATCGGTCTTAGTGCCTCACTCCCATCCGTGTAAATCCGTGTTCATCCGTGGCTGGTTCTGATTTCCTGGAATCCGTGGTGTACTGGGCCAGGGCAACAGGGGCACGGCCCGCCCGTTGCCGATCGCCGTTCGGCATTTTTTCTCTGATGCCGGTAGCAAACCATTCCCCACATGGGTTCGCGTCCGACCATTCCGAGCATGAGTTCGCGTCCATTGAGGTTCTTTCCTCCGCGAGCAGCGAAGCCAACGCAGACCTCTGGCGCGGCGAGAAAACGGCGGAACTCGTGTTGGCTCCCATCGGAGAAGGAAACAGCCCCGAGTCCTTGTGCGGAGCCTTGTCACGCACCCCAGTATCGCTATACTTGAGAATTGGTCAGGTCCGTCATGCGGGCCTTACGCCTCGCCCGTAGCTCAACGGATAGAGTCGCGGACTTCGAATCCGAAGGTTGTAGGTTCGAATCCTACCGGGCCGCCCTCGTGTACCAACAGACTTACGGCGAATCGGGCACCAATCAAGAATCTCTTGCCCACGCCCTACCCACATCCGACGTCGAAACCGTATCCGGCCCTGATCGTGGGGCTGTGGGATCTGCTGGCGAATAAGTGCAAGCGCGTCCTGCTAGAGATTTTGCGAGCCAAACTCAGTGGGCCTGCCAGAGAAGAGCAGATGACCGAAAAGCTTCCATGAGGGTTCTGTGACCGCCGAGCGCTCACGTATTCTACTCAAGCTCGATGGACCTTGGGCCGCCCACCCTCACATCGAATAAGGAGGTGCCGGTCCTTTTGATCTTCAACAGTAAATCAACGACGCTGTCATCTGAATTGGCTCGTTTGCTCTGCCCGTTTAGTGCTCGGTGGGCAGGGCTTGCCCACGGCTATCCGAACTAATCGTGTACTTGGCCAATGCCCAAATGCCCGTAGCGATGAGGCTTCCGGTGATTCCAAAAGAGATGTCACGCAGCCATCTTTTCTTGGACTCACTCTCGTACTTGGCAGTTGACGAACTGATGCGCGATTCATTTGTCGCGATGGCACAGCCCTGATTACCCTCAATCTTGTTGACGGGACCGTGATAATGTATGCTCAAAAAAAAGGGGCGGGTGAGTTCGGCTGGAAGCATCCCCAGCGATGGGACATCGCCGGCAGAGGGATCTGCATTTTCTTTAAGTTTGTTAGAACTCCTTAACCCTCATTTGTTCTAGATTCACACTAATGGTAGTCTTTATTTCACTTGGCTCAGGCATTATTACTTGCTCCACTTCAGGTCCTTAGTTTCACGATTATTGTGTTTTATCTATTTACACATAACGTTTTTTCTTATTATGCATCCGATGGGCTTCCCAAGAGACACCCAATTGGACGCGCTATATTGCTAAACAAAAGCACTCCTCTTAAGTGAATACGAAATAGCCTATATTTTCGTACATAACAATCCTTCCACTTATTACTGAAGTCTCTGCATAGCTGTTCACACTGTCGGCGATCCCGCGAGCAAACTCAGTGAGTTGGCCAGTTTCAGCCTCCCGACAATCGTCCAAGTCAATCCCAACCAAAGGCCATGGCTTGTCGAAGTGAAACGAGAACCCGATCCCCCAAGTTGGACGTTCCTCTAAGAAATCCAAGACTTCGTTGAGCGGCCGTAAGCACTTCGGGTTGGCGTGACTTGCTTTGTTCGTCGCGGGGTCGCGCATTTATTGCTCTAGGCCGTTTCGTGAGCTTTGACTTGTCTGGATTCCACGCCCAATGCCACGCAATCCAGGCCGAAAGCTCCTTCAGCTCATTCGGGATGCCGCTCAGGTCAAATAATCTTGATTGCATTTACAGATTCCCCTTTCCTCGATAATTTTTTAACCATCCACAGGCTCAGTTATTTATAAGCTGTTTCAGTAAATTAATAACCAGGAAGAAGCGGCTTAAGCGACAGCCGAGGTTTAGCCCTTCTTGCTGTACGGACGCCTTTATAACACGTTATCAGCAATATAAAAGTACACCTACATTATAACATATAGGGATTGAGTTTGTCAAGCCCCCCGACCATTTTCTCAAGCCGCCCTGTCTCTGACAAATTGTCACTTACTTCTTTGGCTTTCTTTGTAACCATAGTCTTTTTGCGGAATTACACCAGTTTTATTGCATAATCTTTTACATGCATATAATGTATCCATTAATGTGCACGCTATTCCATTCTACCCCTCGGACGCCATGAGTCAAGACCGTGCCTCAATGGTTTCTTGCCCCGGTTTCTCGCCTTGCAAATGCCACAACTGCATGCACGCACAAAACGATGCGAGCCCCAATTTAATTCTTGCGATTGCTTCTCAGGCCTCATAAACTAAACATAATCGTACCTGCACATTTGACATTGTACGGGGATGTTCCCGTTCCAAGAGGTACGCAAACAGTTAGCTTTATTAAGGAGCAACGGAGATGTTGCGACGAACCTGGATGATGGTGATTCTGGCCATGACTATGGTCTTCACCTTGGGAGGAAATCCGCCTTCCGATTTCAAACCCGGCCTTTATGGCACCGCTCAGTCCCTCAACCAGTTGGTTCGGATCAACCCGAATGGGACATGGTCAACGGTTTTGAGCGTGGTTGACCTTCCCAATGGCTTAGCGTTTCGCGATTCCAACACTGTCTACGTGACAGCCGATGGCCCGAACTGGCCTTCTCCAAGTGCGCCGATGGTGGCTTACCAATCGGATGGAAGCGTAGTGTTTACCGTGAACATTCCGGTAACGAACCAATGGCCTAATGGCCGGCGGGAACGGGACTGGCATTTGACGCCCAAGGGAATGCTTACGTCGCAACCTGGAATTCTCCTGGGGCCACAAAGGTGACTCCGAATGGGGTTGCTTCTGACTGGACTGGCTACGTTTACGGCCTCTGGTGGGGACGCGATGCTAAGTTCTCTCCCACAGGCGAGTTGTATACGATCCAGGGTTTGGATTACGGGCCAGGTTCAGGTTCAACGGGAAATGTCGCGAAGATTGATCCAGTGACTGGCGCTGTGACATTTGTTCTGACGGGAATAACCGTTCCACAGGGGATTGCGTTTGACAAGAAGGGAAATATGTACCTCAGCCTTTCCGATCTGAACACGATCGTCAAGGTACCCGCTGGAACGACAACTCCCATCCCCTTCGCGAATCTCAGCAACCCCAACAAGCTGGCGGTCGGACACGATGGTAAGTTATATGCACTCACAAACCCGGCCGATCTGCCACAGCAGGAGATTTGGAAAATCGACTTGAACAATGGTTCAATGTCATTGTTCGCAAGTGACCTCCCCTATCTCACGGACATCGCATTTCTCCACCACCGCCATGACGGTAAATAGGGTCGCAACCAGATCGGTGCAAAAACTCGCTAGCAAGGGGCCAGAAGGCACCCAAGCCTATGGGATTAATGAAGAGGGACGCGTCGTCGGCTACTTTACGGACAATATTGGCAGCCATGGGTTCATTGTCGAACCTTGATGTCGTGCCGACCGCTGACGCGCCAGCCCTTACCCGGGAGGGGAGTGATTCTTCCTGATTCACGCTAAACGCTTTCGTGAGGCTTCTAGGATCGGCCCGTCGGAATGAAACTCGCCTCCGAAGCGTGGAGTACCAAGAGATGCATCACGCACAGCCGAACGTTACCGTCTCCATGCCATTGGACCTAAATAACGATGGCATTCCCGATATGAACGTCTCGCTTACGAAACAGCTCACAGAAAAGGAAATGGCAGCAGCTGGTTTCGCTTACTTGGTGGTCGGGTGCGTCAAGATCTTGGGGTGCTTGGGGTGCTTGGTAACGGGTATCGGCGTTTTTTATTTTTGGCTCCAAGCTCGGCTCGCTGACACCGTGGAAATCCCAATCCCGACTCTGACCGGCTCGGGATTGATAGATCTCTTGACCTGTGCTTGTCTGGTTATTCCAATTCTTCTCGCACTAGCCTTGACTAGAAAGAATTCCTTTGTATGTGGCGTCTTTTTGTTGTTCGGTCTCATCCTTCCCATACTTATGCTATTGTGTTATGCATTGTATTATGCTGTGAATTATGCTGTGAATTATGCTGCGGTATACTTTAATCTCAATGTGTTTGTAGTGTTGATTGCCAGCCTAGTGCTCTTCGTTACCTGGCGCCGGCTATTCAAGAAACCACAATCCGGCAAAGCACCAAGCAGGAAAGTGGCCATCGATCCGGAGCGAGAGCTAGCCAGACAAAAGAAGCTGTTCCTTCAAGCCAAGAGGGCAGCCGCAGCTCGACGACAAGAGGAGGAAGCTCTCCGGCTACAATCGAGACGGTAGACTCTACAGAGACGACACTCCTATGAAGACTCTGCTAATTGCCCTTGCCGCACTTACCTCGTTGGCCGGTTGTGACTATCAGCCAGGGATCGATATCCAATATCAATCTCCCAGACAACCATCACCGGTCGCCGTTCAAAAGCAACCGTCACCGCCGGCCGACCGACCAAGCCAGAACGAAGACGACAACGCTTATGCCCTGCGGATGATTCAAAACGCTATCCACTTGAGGCAGGACGATCACGATCGTGAGGCGTCGATCCGTGTAACCCAGGCACTGTACCCGAAGTTGAGCCGCGCTCAGGCCGAGCGTGTTGTCGAGGAGTGGCATCGCCAGACCGGCAGTTGGAAATAGATCCCCCGCCCCCACCAAGCGATCTCCGCCCTTACCTCGGAGGATTTTTCCTGATTCATCCGAGACGCTTCCAGAGCCCCTCTAAGCTTGGCCGGGATTGCCATATCCGATAATCCAGCTCCTCTATGATCGCTTTCTCGGCCTGTCTGACGAACCCACCTTCCGCTAGGAGTTTACTAATGCCAATTTTGCTCGAATGCTCGTCTTGTGGGAAGCATTTTACAGCAGTCAATAGAGAGGCGATCGCGGGCGGATAGGTGCCCCAATTGTGGCACAAATCTGACTGCCATACCTTCTAATCAACAGTCGCTACGTGGCGAGGAAAGGAGGCAAAGTGATGTCGGAACCCCGCCTCCCGCTTTGAGCACGAATGCATTGGATCTCGTTGTGCCAAGAACTAGCGACCTTGCACGCAAGCTAGCAGAGGCACTTTACAACCAAAACCTGATCTATGCTACAGCCAACGTACTATCGGGTTTTGACGGAACTGAATCTCTGAGAGGACGCTTAGTCCAGAGTAAGTTCACTATCAACGGTCTATCTCAGTTCGTGCTGACTGCGCTCATAAGCGATAGCTTGAGGGCGATTGTCAAAGCAATTCTCGCCGATAACCGAGCTGACTCAGAAGAGTTGGAGATAGCGTATTATCTAGCCTGTCCGCTCGCCAAATTCCTAGGCAGCACGCTCGAGGAATATGCGGTTTACGGCGACCTCTCATATGAGCGATTGGCGGATTTTCTCAACTCTTTCTCGGCCAGCGAATCCGTATTCGGCGGGAACTGTAAGGGTTCCGAGTATTGCGGTCTCAAACTCTGTACCGCAATTTCATATTTATCGGAAGATTCAAGTCTTCTTCAACAATACGAGAAGATCATAATTACGATCATGACTGAAATAATGAAGGTAAAAGGTCTTCTTTGCGAAGAAGAAAGACAAGTGCTTAAGCAAGAGCTGGAATTAATCAACTACTCGAAGAGAATCGCGCAGGGGATTATGGAGGAGACACAAGATGCGTCACCAACTGAGCGTAGTCGACGAGGAACGCCAATAAGCCCCGTTTCTGGCACTGATCGCGACAAAGACGTGAAAGCTTCCGACTTTCAGTCTGCCGGACGGCTAGATCCTTCTCTCCAAGACCCAAGGTTTCAGCCCGCAGCTCAATTCACCGTCGTTGAAGAAGAGCGACCTGAGAACCCAGAGATGGTCTTGCTGAACTCTCTCGCTGAGTTGCGATCCTTGATTGGCTTAGATGGCGTTAAGAACGAGGTCCAGCGATTAGCCGACTTTCTCAAGGTTCAAGAGATGAGGAAAAAGAAAGGCATGAAAGTCCCTGCTCAGACTCTACACTTCGTCTTCACAGGGAACTCAGGTACCGGCAAGACGACGGTAGCCCGTATTGTCGGCAGAGTACTCTTCGGATTCGGTCTGCTCAGGACCATCAAGTTTATCGAGACTGACCGTAGTGGGCTTGTAGGCGGATACATTGGTCAAACTGCTCTCAAAACATATGAAGTGGTTCAGTCAGCAATTGATGGAGTCTTGTTCATTGACGAGGCCTACTCGATTAGCCCCCCTGACGCCTATGGAAACGACTTCGGTCATGAAGCAATAAGCACACTACTGAAGCTCATGGAAGATTCTCGTGATCGCTTGACAGTGATCGTCGCTGGTTACACTAATAAAATGAAGGCATTTGTACAATCAAATCCGGGCCTGCAAAGTCGCTTCACCCGCACAATACATTTTGAGGACTACACAGTACCAGAACTATGCAAGATCTTCGAAAAATTGTGCGAGGATAATGAATACGTTGTTCAGACTAATGCCCTGGCGTACCTATCGCTTTTTATTCACGCTCAAATACCTCCAGAGAGACGAGCATTTCGGTAACGCGAGATATGTGAGAAACGTGTTCGAGGAGGTCATTTCCCGTCAGTCGCAGCGTATCGTCAACTCGCCATCGGGCGAGAAACATAGGCGAATTCTTCAAACCATCGATCATTCCGATGTTCCATTGGACAATTTGAACGGGATTGACGTGCAAGCGATAAGTTTGGACTCAGCCGAGTGGCGAGCCGATTGCCCCGGGTGTTCCAAGACCATCAAGACGAAAATAGGGCCGCTGAGGGAAAAGCGGCAAGTGTAAGACGTGCGGAACTGTCTTCACGATGCCTTGGGGCAACTTACTACTCGACTCGGTTAGCGGTCTCCCCCTAGGAAATCAGTAGCCCCCCGCTCAGCTCTTTGCAGCCTTCACGAGTATCAGGATCGAGGCTTTAACCGCTTCAGGCAAGGCGGGCCAAGCCTCAGCAACCGCAGCTAACTCGGGGTCGATTTTACACTTGTCGGTGGGCAAATAGTGGGCTGGGAGGTCGATTACTTGACGTAACCCATTGCCTTGTATAACAGTTCGATCTCTTGAGTCGCGGACTTCGAATCCGAAGGTTGTAGGTTCGAATCCTACCGGGCGCACTTTCGTGACATCAAGCCGAACCGCAGGATGGCCATACCTGCCTCCCAGAGGCAGAGAGGCATCGTGAACCCTGATCCGGTTGTATCTACCGAGCATGCAGTTTTTTGCAGTGTCTGCTCCAGCGCCACGAACCTCGTCTTATCGAATGCGCCAGGCGAATGTTCAAGCAGTGGCAAAGCAAAGCAGGCGCCGGAAAGCCCCAGGGGGCCCGATTCGCGATCAGTCAAGAGGCTCGGGTGGGACTGCGCTTGGTGGATGGGTACTCGATGACCTGGCGAACTTGGCCGGGCTTGGGCTCAAGCCACCATGGCAGGGGAGAGAATAATTTGACGAAAAGAACCCACATGTCTGCACCCCTGCGACTCGACGAGGAAGAAAGCCGAATGCCAGGACAGCGGCGGCACGAGGGCCGGAAAGCTCGCTGCTGCCAGCCAAAGCAAACCTAGGCCGTGGAGAAGGGCTTGGCAACTTGACGCGGCGATATTTCCCGGAGTCGCCATTTGATCCGAAGGCGGTCGTTCCGAACCGCGTCATGGCGTTTTCGTGCTGCCTGAATGCGTGCCCGGGAGCCTTGGAGGGTTTGGTGGGCCGATCAGATCCCGGACACGCCGGCGCGGAAGCCTTGGACTGCCGCAATCCTGCCCGCTGGGCTGGTCAGGCTCGTCATGCTGGGGGCGGCGGCACCGCTATTTGTCGCGCGGTTCGGGCGAATCGTACGCCACGGCTGCATCGGCGGGCCAGGAACTGATCGAGCTCGCAGGCAATTTCCTGGGCGGACTGATGACGGTTTTGGGGATCTCGGGACATGGCCTTGAGGATGATTGCCTCCAGATCGGCCGGCAGCTCTGGCTTGAGCTTTCTGGGTGCTTTTGGCTCTGCGCGGGCCAGCTTGGCGGAGAGACAGGCCAGCGGAAGTTCTCCGCTCGTGTCAAAGGGGCGACCGAGCGTGAAGGTTTCGAAGAGGGTCACGCCCAGAGAATAAAGATCACAGAGGATCTCGTTGGCAGGTGCCTTGAGCAGCCTCTCGGGGGCCATGTACATCGGCGTGCCGGCGCCGTCACGCATCTGCTCGCAGGTGGCGATCTGCAAGTCACGCCCCAGACCCAGATCACAGAGATAGACCCCAAAGGCATTATGTCCGTCGAGCAGGATGTTCGCGGGCTTGACGTCGCGGTGAGCCACATGGCTAGCGTGAATCAGGCCGAGCGCCCGCGCCGTGTTTGACATGACGCGCACTGCCGTCGACAGGTAGAGGCCCTCGTTCATCGAGATCAGTCGATGCACGAGATCGGCCGCCTCGCCTTTCAGATACTTCTGACGCCACCTGATCACTTGCTGGAGCGTGGTTCCCTCGATGTAAGGCATGGCCATGTACGAGAACCCGTCGAACTCGCCGAACTCGAGCACCGGCAGCAGTGAGGGACCGGCTAGCCGTCTGCCCCGTTCGGCCTCGCGACGGAACTGGGCGAGGCGGTGAGGCTGCTTGGCCATGGCCGGGCTCAGGACTTTGAGGGCAACAATGTCGAGGTGCGGCTCGTACCGCCGCGCTTTCCACACATCTCCCTGGGCACCGCGCCCCAGGCGTCTGATGAGCCGGAACGGGCCGAATCGTACGCCAGGTTGCAGCACTGAATCCAACATTGCCGGGGAGGACGTGGGAGGAATGTGGCCCGGCATTGGCGGAACAGGACTGTTGCCGCCGATTTGCGTTGTGGCGGTGCCGACGACACACGTGACATCGGTGCGGAAACCGGAACTCGGATCGGAGCCTTCAAGCATCCGGTCCTGCTGACCGCGGGTCATTGTCTGCTTCCTGCGCGGTATCGCTGCAAACATACGCACGATCTTCCGTCGTCCAGGGTTCTGCGTTCGAATGTGGCACACAATCAAGGCTAGGCCAGGCTGAAAGCAGACTCGGTGTAAGTGCCACGGCCGTTTCCGGGAATCAACGAATTGATGCGTTCTCGGCGCTAACCTCACCAGGCAATCGAGGAGAGAGGGTGCTCAGGGATGAGAAAACTCCAGCGCTCGAGCCGTCGTCGCGATCCGGGAATCGCCCTGGTTTCGTAGCCCGCACTGGAAATCAAGCATGGATTCTCGAGCGCGAAATGCCAGGCTGTTTGAACCTGTGCTCGCCGATGCGTAGGATAGCGGGCCTTATCTTCACCACCGATGCGCGGCCAGCGGCACTAACGGCGAGGCGGCATGAGCAACTCGACTCACGAACCTGAAGATCTGTACGCGCTGCCGGCCGATGCGCAGCGAGAGCCACCAAGCTCGCTGGCCGGCATCGATCCGGCAGATCGGGCCGGGCTTGATCCTGGCGGCCTCGATCGTCGGGACCGGCGAGCTGATCAACACGACGAGCTTGGGGGCCAAGGCCGGTTTCAGCCTGCTCTGGCTGATCCTGCTGTGCTGCGTCATCAAGGTCTTCGTGCAGGTCGAGCTGGGCCGCTACGCGATCACGCACGGCAAGACCACGCTGGCGGCATTCGACTACGCTGCCCGGCCCCCGCGCTGGCGTTCTCCTGGCTCTGCTGGCTCTGGCTCATCATGATGCTGACCACGCAGGCCCAGATCGCTGCGATGGAAGGCGACCGTCGGCCAGGCGGCTCACATGGCTTTTCCCGGTGCCTCGCGGGCCGATCGCCCGGGCGTCGGCCGGTTTCGTGGTCCGAGCCTGGGGCCCGTTTCATGGCCACGCAGCCAGGAACACTTCTGGGCGGCTGTCACCACCCTGGCGGCGTCGCTGCTTGCTGCTTTCCGGCGGATATCGCCGCCTCGAGAAAATCACGACCTTCCTGGTCGCCGCCGTGACGCTCTTCACCGTCGCCAGCGTGCTCGTGCTCCAGTGGACACAGTTCCGCATCACGGCCGCCGACTGTCACGCACGGGTTCGACCTGGCCGTTCCCCCGCCGCGGCCATGGCCCTGGCGTTCTCGGCGTTCGGGATCACGGGTGTCGGCGCGTCGGAGCTGTTCGCCTACCCGTACTGGTGCATCGAAAAGGGCTACGCGCGGTTCGCCGGCAGCCGATCCGACGACGACGCCTGGGCCCGCCGCGCCGGGGCTGGACCCGCGTCATGCAGCTCGACGCCTGGTTCAGCATGTTCGTCTTCACGGTGGCCACGGTCGCGTTCTACTTTCTGGGCGCGGCGGTGCTGCATCCTCAAGGGCTTGACCCCAAGGGCCCGGAGATGATCCCGACGCTGTCGCAGCTGTATCTTCAGCCGCTCGAAGGCAACGCCGCTGGCCTGGCTCGCCCCTTGACTCGCGAGTCGGCTTCTTGCTGGGCGCCTGGGCCGTCCTGTTCAAGACGCTCTACGTCGCCACGGCCGCCAACAGCCGGCTCACGGCTGACTTCCTCCATCAGATCGGCCTCTGGAAGACCACGGGCCCCGCGGCTCGCGATGTCTGGTGAAGGTCTTCTGCGTGATCTATCCGACCCTGTCGCTCGGGCTTTATTACGCTTTCCGCGAGCCCCAGGGGTTCATCGTGGCCGGGGGCATCGCCGCAGGCGCTCATGCTTCCATTTATCGCCGGCGCCACGCTCTACCTTCGCCAGCGCGACGCCGACCGCCGCGTCGGACCTTCGTTCCTTTCACGACATCCTCACCTGGATCGCTTTCTTCGCGATCTCGGCGGTCGCGATCTACAGCACCTGCGGCCAGCTTCCGGGCCTCTTCGAGACTAGGCATCAAGACGTTACTTCCTGGTGATTCAAATAATGGTTGATTTCCTGCAGTGCATATGGACTGCTGCTCCGATCCCGCTACTGTCGGCCGTTTTCCGCGGTCGTCGTGCTGCTCGTCTTGCTGGCCTGGTCCGGCAAGCGAGTGAGTACGACCAGTCGATCAGCTCGTTCTTCGCCGACAACGACCCGGACATGGCGATCTACCAGAAGGCGGCAGCGATCTTCGGCGACGACAACTTCGTGTTCGTCGTTTATGACGATCCGGATCTGCTCACGCCCGGCGGGCATGGATCGCGTGGCAGAACTGGCTGCGGCGCTCGATGGCGGCCATGCGTCCTGGCGTCGAGCGGGTCGAATCGCTTGACGCAGATGCCCCTGGTCTGGGCGATCGACGACGCCCTGCTGGCGCTCGACAAGCTTGCCCGCGTTTGCCCGCAACCTGGCCATGAAGGCAGCCAAGCGGACCGTGAAGAACGTCGATCTGAAATCAAGCTCGATGACGGTCGGCGGCGCCGTGCGCTCGGCCGGACGCCCGCGCAGCTTGCTGGCGCTCAAGGACCGCCTGGTCCAGCACCCGCTCTTTCTGGGCACGCTGATCGATCGAACCGGCAAGATCGCCGCCGTGTCGCGCGGCTGAAAAAGACGCATCAGCACAACGTGATCGAGACGACCGCCGCACTTCGGCGCATCTGCCGATCGACTTCGCGGCACGGCACGGGTTTGGCCAGCCGGCCGTGGTTGGACCGCCGGTGCTCCTGGCCGACGGCTTTTGCGGCGATCGAGGTCGACGGCCGGCGGCTCGCGGTCGTGGGCATGGTCTTGATCGGCGTGGTCACCCTCTCGGCGGTGCACAGCCTGTGGTGGGCCATCGTTCCGATGCTGGCCGGCTGGGTGATCTGGCTGGCCACCGAGGCCATGCTGTCCGATCTTTCACATCAAGCTGTCGCTCTCGGGCGGTCCGCTCGGTCGCGCAAATCATCGTGCTGACGATGCCGGCGGCAAGCCACCTGGCCATCCACTTTCGAGACGATCGCCGCCGCGAAGCCGACCCGCGCCGTCGCCGGCCGGTCGACGCTGCGCTGGCGGTCGCCGTCGCCGATCTTCTGGACGGCGATCACCGGCGCCATCGGCTACGGAGCGCTCGTGACCAGCAACGTCGTGCCGATCCACCAGTTCGGCGCGATCCTGGCGATCTGCACCCTCTGCGCTCGGCGATTCTCGTGATGGCGATCTCGCCGATCGCCATGCTGCCGCCGTTTCGGACTGGAAATCCCCGTGCGGATGGTTCACGCTCGCGTGTGGCCGGATTCATGAACCGCCTGACGTCTCTGGGTCTTTCGCCATCCCGGCGCATCGATCGTCGTGACGCTGGTGGTCCTGCCGCTCGTCGCTGCGGGATGCTGCGGCTGACGCTACGAGACCAATTACATCAACCTGTTCCGGCCCGAGACGCGCGTCGTCGGCGATTACAACAAGGTGGAGTCGAAGCTCGGCGGAATCGGCCTCGTCGAGCTGGTCGTTCCGCTCGGCCACACCATCAAGGCCCAGCGCTCCAAGAGCTGAAAGCGGTTGAAGATCGGATCAAGGCGATCCAGGTCGCCGACCCGGAAGCCGTCGCGCAGGTGCTTTCGCTCGCCACCGTGCTCGACCCCGACGGCCGCGTCGCGGCCTTCCCGGCGACGGCCCCGATCAGCTCCTCGCCGACAAGCTCGACTTGATCGCCGCGTCTCCCTCAGGGGCAGCCTCTTGCGCAGCTTCTGGAACCGCGGAAACCGGCGAGGCCCGGTTCCTGATTCGCCTCACGGAACAGCAGCCGGCCCCCGACAAGACCAAAATCTTCCGCGACGCCGAGGCCGCGGCCGCGCCGAGCTTCGGCCCGTCGGCCTACCTGACCGGTCTCTCCGTGCCTGATGACCCGGACCACCGAGGCGGTCATCGCCACCCAGTGGGGCACGTTCCTCTGGTCGGCGATCGGGATCCTGGTGATGCTGACGCTTGCGTTTCGATCCTGGCTCACTGGCGCTTCTGGCGATCTTGCCGACGATGCTCTCGGTGGTCCTGGTGCTGGGTCTGATGGGCTGGCTCACGATCAAGCTCGACATGGCCACGGCGCTGGTGGCGAGCGTCGCGCTCGGGCTTTCGGTCGACGACACGTTCCATTGCCTGCTGCAATTCCACCGCGACTCGAAGACAATGCGGTTCCGCCGCAGGTCTGTTTGACAGCTACGCGTCACCGGCCCGGGCGTCTTCCTCTCGAGCCTCGCCGTGGCCATCGGCTTCACTGCACTGCGCGCCAGCGAGTTCGAGCCGTTCGTGAACTTCGGCACGATGGTCGGCATCGCTACGGCCGGCAGCACGCTCGGCAACCTCGTGCTCCTGCCGGCATGCCTGACCCTCGGCAATCGCTGGCTGGCCGCCAAGCGGCCGGCGAAGGACGTCCAGCCCACCGGGGCGTGAGCCGGGCTTGACATTCATAAGCACCGTGCCTATGATCATAGGCGTGCTGCTTATGACCGGTGCAAGGGCTCTCTCATGATCCGGAAATCAGTGCGTGTAACCGACGCCGAAATGGCGGTTCTGAAGGTGCTATGGGCGCGCGGGCCGCTGCCGGCAAAGGCCATCAAGGAGGTGCTTTACCCAGATGGCGCTGAGTCGGAGTTCGCCGCGGTTCATTCCTTCTTGCAGCGGCTGGAGCGCAAGGGATTGGTCGCGCGCGACCGCAGTTCATTCGTGCATGTTTTCTCAGCGACGGCTTCTCGGGACGACGTGCTGGGACTCGAGTTGAGCACGCTCGTCGGTCGCCTGGGGGCGAATTCGATCGCTCCGCTGATCATGCAGTTGATCGATCAGAAACGGCTTAGCAAGAAAGAGGCCGCGGAAATTCGCAGGCTGCTGGAGAAGTACCCAGATTGAAGCGGATGCCTTTATGAGCAATCTATTCGTGCTTGCCGCGCACAACACAATCGCCGCGCTCGTGCTGGCGATCTTGGTTTCCGGTCTCACGCGCGTTTGGCGCCACCCGCCGATCGCTCACGTGCTCTGGCTTTTGGTGCTTCTCAAGCTGGTGGCTCCGCCGCTTGTGCCTGTTGCTTGGTTCGACTTCCGGACGCTTGAGTCGACGTCCGCGGGGAGTCTGTTGAGAGCCGACGTGCTGCTGATCAAGGAGCAGAAGGCTGACGGCTGCCGCTTCCTTTGTCGATCGGAGGTGGATCCGAACAAGGCCGCAGTCCCCGGCAACCACCGTCAGCGATCGCGTCTTCGCCTCCCAGCTGCGGCACTACTGGAATCGAGGCTGGCCAGTCGTGCTGTGGATCTGGCTCGGGGGAGCCTTGGTGTGCGCTCTAGTCGCCGTGATTCCGAATCCTGCGCTTCCAGCGGCTCTTGCGAGGCACTCTGCCGGCGCCTTTGCGGCTGCAACGGCTAGCGCTTCAGATCGCTGAGAGCCTCGGCGTCCGGCGGATGCCCGAGGTGTGCTCGGCCGATTGTATCGACGTTCCTTTGCTCTGGTGCGCCCTGCACCGCCCCAAGATCGTCCTGCCAATGCGGCTGTGCGGACAGCTCGATGAGCAGGGCTCGGCCTTGATTCTGGCCCACGAACTGGCCCATCTGCGACGCCGCGACCACTGGGTGCGCGGACTCGAGCTGCTGGTGTCGGCGCTCTACTGGTGGAATCCCCTGGTCGGGGCGATACGTCGCCAGCTTCGCAACTCAGAGGAGCTCTGCTGCGACGCTTGGGTCCGCTGGGCATACCCCGATTGCAGGAAACAGTACGCCGAGGTTTTGCTCAAGACCGCGGAGTCGGCAAGCTCCTGGCCGCTCGGCTCGTGGCTTCTGCCGGCAAGTCCTTTTCTGAGTTCTTGTTCATTGAAAGGGAGGATTGAGATGATTCTCGAAAGCCGCTCCGCGCCGTGGGTCTCCACCAGATCAACGCTCGTTCTGGCGCTCCTGGGATGTCTGATCCTGTTCCCCTTCGTGCAAATGACCTATGGGGAAGCTGGGGGAGCCCTTGGTCACGAGGACCAGCCGCCGGCCGGGAAGCCAGATGCCGCGGCACGGTCCGGATTTCCCTACACGGTCCAGTTCGAGCAGGGCGGCGACCCGCTTCGAGAACGGCGACTCGATCACGATCCTCGAAGTCCAGGGAACCGCCGATCGGTTCGCGGCGGATAATCTTTACATGATCAAGGGCGCCTACACGCTGGCCTCGCACGACCAGGCCATGCTGGCTGCCTACGTCACCGCCAAAGACCCGGAGAACGGGACTGGCGCTTCGCACAAGTACCAGACGACTTTCGTCAATCGCGGGAAGGGTACATTCACACTCTTCCTGCCGATGTCGTATCGCGGGTGGCCGCATGTCAGCTTTTACCTGGACGGAGGCCGAGGAAGTTTCGGCGGCAATTACTTTGGGTCCGGCGACTCGGTGCTGAAGCGGTGGTGGGATGGTGGTCACACGGATCAAAGGGCGAGGCGCAGCGGCGGACGTGCAGGTCGACGCATCGCGCCCGGCGAGAAGCCGGAGACGCGGGAGAGCTCCGGCTTGCCCACCGCGGTTCGGTTCGAGCAGGGCGCGACCAATTTCGTGAGTGGCGACAGGATCACCATCACCGAAGTCCGTGGAACCGCCGATCGGTTCGCGCCGGGTAATCTTTACATGATCAAGGGAACCTACACGCTGGCCTCGCACCACCAGGCCATGCTGGCTGCCTACGTCACCGCCAAGGACGCCGAGAACGGCAGGGGCGCGTCGCAGCGATCCCAGATGACGAACGTCAATCGGGGGCAAGGGACATTCACGCTCTTCTTGCCGATGTCCTGCCGCGGCTGGCCGCACGTCAGTTTTTACCCGGACGGAGGCGGAGAAAGTTTCGGGGGCAACTACTTCGGGACTGATGACTCGGTACTGAAGCGGTGGTGGGGGTCTCAAGGGTCCGATTGAAATGGCGGCCAGGCGAGCCCACTTGATGGTCTCGGTTTGCGGCCGGCTGGTATCATGAAGTCTGGTGAGCTTGGTGATCGTCCCGGTTGCCCTCCAGGGAACACTTTCATGAACATGGTTCTGGTGCTTTTGACAGCGGCCCTGCTGGGCGGTGGAGACCCTGCGCCGACCGACCTGGACAAGCTTCAGGGTACCTGGGTTCTGGTCTCGATGGAGACCGAGGGCCACGATGTCCCGGCCGAGGACTTCAAGGATTGGACCGCTGTCTATGAACGTAACCACGTGGCTTTGCGAGTCGGGGACCGGGTCCGCCGGCGGGGGATTATTACGCTGGCCCAGGATCGCAAGCCGAAGGCGATCAATACGTGGGATCAGGATGGACCCTACGAGGACCAGACCGTGCCGGGCATCTACGAGCTGGAGGGCGATACCCTCAAGCTCTGCTTTGCTCGTCCGGGGCAGGAACGACCCAAGGAGTTCACGACCAAGGTGGGCACGGCGTTTCTGTTCTGCGTGTACAAGAAGCACAAGAACTGAAGTGATGCGCTCGGAACCGGAGGCGCGAAATTATTCCCAGTCCAAGTTGATGGGATCGCGCCGAATTTCCCGTCCCGTGCGTACCTCGAGGATCCGCACGGCGAGGTTGGGGACATCGAGCACGGCGAAGGTGTAGGAAGTCTGGACACCGGGCACCCCCAGGAGCGAGCCGGGGTTGATGACCGTACCGCGTGCCCCCCGCTCGATCATGGGGATGTGGGTGTGGCCAAGCAACAGAACTCGAGCGTCGGCTCTGATCCCAGAATTGCTCGATCGACGGCGGCATTGGCTTGTAGGCCGTGACATACTCGGTGTCGCTGGCGGGTGAGCCGTGCCACAGATCGATGATCCTGTCCTCGTGCTCAATCCGGCGGCTCTCTGGCAGCCGGCTCAAGAAGTCCCACGAGTCGTCATGCAGGCTAGCGGCTTTCCAGCCCCGCAATCCCAAGATCTGCCTCCGCTCGATGGCCCAGCGGTCATGGTTGCCGCGGATGCAGGGAATTTCTCGATCGCGCAACAAAGTCACGACGCCATCCGGTTCGCTGCCGTAGCCAACCAGATCACCCAGGCAAACGATCTGATCGACGGCGAGCTGCTCGAGCCGGGAGAGCGTCGTCTCGAGCGCGCGGATGTCGCCGTGTATGTCAGCGATGAGTCCGAGCCGCATGGAATTGAGTCGGTTCAGGGGTTGGTGGTAGACTGATCTTCAGTCGAGGGGCCTGACCCGACCGCCGCGCCGTTTCACCCGGCTGCCTTGAGTTCGAGCCAAAGAGAGGTAGCCGCCTGTTCAAAGATCCCCCTTCATTGTGTCTTAAGAGTCGTCCTCCTGCCATGGCAGACATGGAGCAACTTGCGCGTGAGCTTTTGGTCCACCACCCCGAGCGGTGGGTCCGGCATCACCTGGCGTCATTTCCGGTCGACTACTTCCGTGTCTTCGACTGCACCGAGGTGAGCCGCCATTTGGAGGCGATGCTCAACCTTTCAGACGATCGTCCGGTTCACGTTCGGGCCGAGCCCCAGCGCGGTGGCCTCTGGAGAATTGATGTCGTCGGCTACGACGCATTTCAGTTTCTCTCAACGGTGTGCACCCTACTTGCGGTGTCAGGGTTGTCGATAATCGATGGGCGGGTTTTCACGTCCCAGCCGCCCGCCGATTCCACGGCTCCCGTTCACAGGCGAGCAGCGGGACTCAAGCGTGCCGGTCGACTATCGGCCCCAAGCAGTCCGGACCGTCGGCCCAGGATCGTCGATGTCTTTCGGGTTCGCCCGGTCCGCGCGCAGAAGGACCAGCCGGACTGGGTGCTGTTTCAGGACGAGCTACGCGATCTGACAAGGCTGTTACGCAACGACAAATACGAAGAGGTGAACCATCGCTTGATTCGCCGCTTTGTCGCCGCGATGGGCCCGCTGGGTGGTGCGCTGGACCGTTCGGAACCGATCGACTTGAACATCGACGTCGACGGCCCGGAGGCAGTGACCGCGGTGCGGCTGCGTGTGCAAGACAGTTTCGGTTTCCTCTCGCTGACGGCTAGCGCGCTGGCGCTCTGTGGAATTCGGATCGTTCAGTCCGAAATCCGCACGATTGACGATCAGGTTGATGACGTGCTCTGGGTCACGGACCGGTGGGGCCACAAGATCACCTCCGAGCCAAAGCTGCGCGAGCTGCGGCTGTCCTTGCTGCTGATCGAGCGCTTCAGCAGACGGCTTCCCCGCGCCACCGACCCCGAGGCCGCCCTGGTTCACTTCAGTCGTTTCGCGACCGAGACGATGGCCCGTCCGGACTGGGCCGAGGAATACGAGGCGCTAGAAAAGCCCGAGGTGCTCGATGCCCTGGTGCGGATGCTGGGCGAGAGCCAGTTTCTCTGGGAAGACTACCTGCACGCTCAGCCGGAGAATGTCCTGCACATGATCTGCGACCCGGCCGAGTGGACGCGTCACCCCGGCCAGAAGCAGCTCACTGCCGACCTGGCCTCTGCACTGGCAGGCGCAGACACGTCGGAACTCCAGGGCATAGCCCTGAGACGGTTCCGGGATCGCGAGATCTTCCGCGCCGATTTGCGCTCGATTCTGGGGTTGAGCCAAGGGCAAGACGAGTTCTCCGCAGAGCTTGGCGCGGTGGCCGAAGTGCTGCTCGGCGCGGCTTACGGGATGGCGCTGCGGCAAGCCGCTGTACGCCACCTCCAGGGCAACATGGATCGAATTCCGCCGTCGGTCCTTGCGCCCTCGGCAAGTTCGGCGGTCGGGAACTGGGCTTCGCCTCGGACCTCGAGGCCATGATCGTCTACGACGATCGGAAAAGATTGGGGGCCGGGACGGGAAACGGCTCGCTCGGGTTCTTCGATACCGCGGTCGCGGAGCTGCGCGCCATCCTGGGAAGCCGGGAAGAGCACGCGTTCGAACTCGATTTCCGCCTCCGCCCGTACGGCCGGGGGGGGCCTCCTGCCACATCCATTTCCACCTTTCTTGACTACTATCGCGCCGGGGGGCCGGCCTGGGGTTATGAGCGGCAAGCCCTGATCAAGCTCCGCACGATCGCCGGCGACCGCGCCTTGGGTCGCGAGGTCGAAAAGCATCGCGACCGGTTCGTTTACGGCCCGGAGCCTGTCGACGTTGAGAGCTTGCGGAGAATGCGCCGGCTCCAGGTCGAACAGCTCGTTCCGCCGGGAACCGTCAGCGCCAAGTACAGCCCGGGCGCACTGGTGGAGGTCGAGTATATCGTGCAAGCCATGCAGATCACTCACGGATCCCGGAACCCCGCCCTGCGCTCGCCGAACACCCTTGAGGCTTTGACCGCTCTAGGGGCCGCGCATTGTCTGAATGCCGTCCAGGTGGATACGTTGCGGTCCAGCTATCGGTTCTTCCGATTGCTGATCGACGCCCTCCGTGTGGTACGCGATCACCACAGGGACCTGACCGTGCCAGGATTCGGCACCGACGAATTCATGCTTCTGTCACGCCGGATGCGCCGGCGGGACCGGAGACCCTGAGGTCTGACCTGGAGCTCTGGCTCAGGGAAACTCAGTCCATCGCCGAAGAGCTTCCATCGCTCCTGCCACCTGGCCCGACCATAGCTCACAGTGGGACAATCACATGATGATGCTCGTATTAATTGGTGCGAGCCACGTCAACCGCTGATCCTTCGGTTTCAGGCGGTTGCCGAGGAGACAGAGGAGTGCCGGTTCCGTGGCCAGGATCGATCGATCAGAATGATGCAGGCCGGAACCAGGATCGGCCGGACGAGGAAGGTATCGAGCAAGATGCCAAGTGCCAGCGCAAACCCCAGTTCGCGAAGTGAGGTCAAACTTCCCGTCAGCATGGATCCAAACGTACCCGCCATGATCAGGCCACACGAGCTGATGATGCCGCCGGTATGGGCCACTGCCCTTCGCGTTCCTTCGGTAAGTCCGAATTTTCGCTCTTCTTCGATCACGCGGGCCATCAACAGGATGTTGTAATCCTCTCCCACCGCCACCAAGATGACGAACAGGAATAAGCCCACGGTCCAATCCAGTCCTTCCCAGGGCTCAGGACCGCGGTGCAGGATGTGAAACAACGAGTCGGTCAGTCCCAGCGATGCGAGATAGCTCAGCACCACCGTGGCGACGAGGTAAAGGCTGAATCCAGGCCGACGTAGCAAGGTGATCAGAATGGCGTAAACCCCGAGTGTCACCAGTACATACATGCGCTGCTGGTCACTGGTGGTCGCACGCTTCAGATCGTTGACCGCCGACGTGGAACCGGTTACACCCAGCTTTGTCGTACCTTCGAGGGGTTGACCCGCCGCGGTGGCGCTTCGTAACGCCGCGCGCACCTCTCCTAACGCGAGTAGGCTCGATTGCGAGAAGGGATCGGTCTTGAACACGACTTCAAGGCGGGTTATGTGGTTGACGTCGGTCACTTGGCTCGCCCTGGCGCTAACATATTGGGGCTGGGCCGCAATTCGCATGACTCGCTCAGCCAGACGCTCGAACAACCCCTTGCTGCCGGCAAGGCTCATCGGGTTGCCCACGGGCCGCGTCACCGAGCGAATCTGGACAACGCCGCCAAGAGCAGCCAACCGGTCACTGATCGCCTCGACGGCGGCCATGCCTTGCGGCGAGAAAAAATCCAGTGTGGGATTCTCGATCAGGACCACGGCGGGACTCAGCTCACCCACGGCGAAGTAACGCCGGACCAGATTGGCACCGACCACGCTTGGCCTATCATGATCAAGGTCGGCGAGCTGGCTGTAATTCGACCTGGTGTGTACGCCCGCCAGGGCCAAGGGTGTCAGGACGATCAGGCAGACCGCCGAGATCCTCAGGGGATAGTTGACCACCAGGTCTGCGACCTCGACCCAGAACCCCTTCAGGGGGAGCGCCTCTGGACCTGGTATCTCGTGATGCTGACCTGCCTTTTGAGTGGGGACCGGGAAGGGCCAGAATAGCGTCGTTCGAAGCAGGGACATCATCGCGGGGGCCAACGTCAGGGCGGCAGCCACCGCGACTGCAAGGCTCAGAGCGATGGCTGGCCCGCTATACTTGATCATGGCGAAGCTCGAGAAACCAAGCATCCCCAGCCCGACGATCACCGTCGCGGCGCTGGCGACCATCGCCGGGCCCACCTGGCTTATAGCTTCCCGGAGCGCCTCGACCCGCGATTCCCTGCGCCCCAGCTCCTCCCGGTACCGCGCCACGAGGAAGAGACAGTAATCGGTTCCCGCGCCGAATAAAACGACCACGACGAAGAGCTGCGTGAAGTTGATCACTTGTAAACCAAGGCCCGGAACTGCGGTGAGCAACGCGATCAGCCGGAGCGAGGCGAACACCGAAAGGGTAATCGTGACCAGAGGTACCATCGCCATTAGTGGCGATCGGTAAATAAGCAGCAGAATCGCGATCACCAGGGCGATTGTGGTGCTTGTCGTACTCTGGATGCTGTCATTGGTCGCCGCGTTGGTGTCATGTCCCACGGCCGCGGAACCTGTGGCTTCCCGACGCAGCCCCAGCGGACGATCAGGTTGGTTCGCGGAGACTCGATTCAGAATCTGGTCGACCGCGACCTGCGTTTTCTGAGCGAGATAAGTGCTGTTCAGAGAGATGATCGATAACATCGCCTGACCAAGACCATCGGCGCTCGAACCAATCAGCCGTGGACCGATCACGGGCGAGCGGTAAGTTTCAATCTTCATGACCCCGAGTTCCTGATGCTTCTGGGCGAACCGGAAGAGGTCCGAGGCCTCGCCGTCCACAAAACTGAAATCGCCGGGAGTCAAACGTCCATTGTTGCGTTCGTAGATCAGCACGAGCTGGGAGCTCGAGGCAAACTCGGGAAAGCCTCGCTCCGACAACTCTTGCCCGACGACGCTGGGACAATCCGTCGGAAAGAATCGAACATCATCGTCCGTGATGACTCGGTCCCACGGCGGGGCAACGCAGTACAACCCGGCGGTCAGGACGAGCCATCCCCAGACCACGGTCCAAGGATGGCCAATCACGCAGCGGGATAAGAGGGAGAACATGAAAACGATCCGACGATTCCAGCTTGAGTGTGCATGAAGATTACCAAGTCACCGGCCTCGCCGTGCTCTATCGTCCGTCAGGATGAGGGATGTCGGGGTCGCGAAACACGTGGTGGGTCGGTGGCGGCGGCGGTTCCGGGAGCAATAGATTCCCAGCGACTTTGAGGATCAAGGAGGCGACAGGGCCCACCGCTTTAATATAAAAATATCGCTGCTCTTGTATGCATCCGAGGCGAATTTTGAAGTCATCCGCGGTCTGGCCGAATTCGATTTTTTCCGAGCCAGCGCGAAAGGCATAGTCCATCTCGGCGTACATCAGGTTGAAGTAGAGGTCGTACCTTGAGTTCAACTCGTAGTCCAACCCGGCGAAAAGAAAGTGATAGATTCCCCCGTGGAAAAGGTTCCAGTTGAATGCGACAACACTGTCGCCAGAGTGGACGAGTGTCAGGCCGACCAGACCAGGCAGGCGCCGTGCCAGGCATTGGAAGAACGAAAGTGGAAGGAGCTCGAGGCGATGTTTTGAAGAAAGAGCCACCGCCTCGTAAAGCCGATGGAGTGACGGGGTATACAGACTTATGATCGTCCCAGTATCCGTCAGTCGTTCGTATCGCAGGTTGCCGGCACGAGACTTGTCCATTGACTTGCGTACACATTGACGATACCGACTCCGGAGCGCGGCGAGGTAGGAGTCGATGTCCGTAAACTGGCGACCAAAGGTGTTCATGGCGGGGGACGAAAAGCGCCGGTACCCGAGCTCGCGCATAAAGTCGATCCGCGGGCGATCCCCATCGGGAAACTCCTTGAAGACGATGTAAGGAGCGTGCTCACGCCGCGCCAACGAGACAGCCATCTCATGCATGGCTCTCAGAACGTCTTTATGCTGGGCTCCCGGCACCATCGCCAGGTGCTTGGCTCCGACGGAGACAGGCAGGCCGCAGAGAACGATCTTCTTGCGCATAAGCGACGGCACTGTCTTGCTCAGGATCTCGGTGATCCGTCGCGAGAAGCCGTCCGCGAGCAGGTTGAGGTCAATCGGGAAGGTGCAAAAACTCCCGCAGGCCACGGCTCGCCCCTGGTCGCTGACGACAGCGTGCGCAAAGCCGGCTTGGTCTTCGAAAGCTTCCTCGACCGCGGTTACGAAGCCATGACTTAAGAGGATGCCGGAGCAGCTCACTCGGACGATCTCATCCCACTCGTCGGCGCTACACTGGCTGATCGTTTCTCGGAGCGAGGTGGATTGCGGGGGCATAGACGTCCTCCCCATGGGGCGGCCACGTCGCGCTCGCCACCCAGGCTGACGCGATCTGACTCGATAGTTCCTCGAGCCGGGCCACTTTGATGCGGCGTGCGTGGTGTCGCGGCGACCTTGTAGCCGCCGCGTGGATGACCCGGGCGTGATCACGATCCCATCTCTCCGGCCGACTTGCTCAGGATCGTCTCGGCGCAGCCGCTGAGCAGTGCCCATTCCGAGCAGGTCGACCGGAGCGCCTCGAGGAATCGCTCCACCTGTGCGGCGCTCACTATCAATGGAGGCTGGACCCTCAATACATGGGGGTTGGAGCGAGTGACTTGGGTGTAGATGGCGTGTTGATGAAGTAAGGTCGATTGGACGTAAAGCGCCGGGATCGTTCGCAACAGGTCCTCATGACTGGGCACCAGCCACCATGTCTCACCCGACTGGTTGAATCCCTTGAAGTTTGCCATCAGCGACGGTGACAGCTCGTGGAATTCCAGGCCGAGCATCAGGCCGTGACCTCTGACCCTACTGAGGATCGGAGAGGCGCGAGCGATCGCCTCCAGGCCGTCGCGAAGCTGGATGCCGCGGGCGGCGGCGTGGATCAGGCATGGGCTGTCGCGTAGAACCCGAAGCGTCGCCAAGCCGGCGGCGCAGGCCAGGCTGCCGCCCGAGAAGGTGCTCGAATGGAGGGCGAAGCTCTCGTACGAACCATACGCTCTGAGCCATAGGTCGCGGCCGGTGATCATCGCCCCCAGAGGCATCAGGCCGCCACCGAGCGATTTGGCCAGGGTCAGAATGTCAGGCTCGACCCCGTCACGCTCGACCGCGAACAGCGGCCCCGTTCTTCCCAGGCCGGTCTGCACCTCGTCAGCGATGAAGAGTGTACCGGCCTGGCGGCAGAGCCGGTGGGCCTCGCTCAGATAGCCCGGCGGCGGCGGACCATTCCGCCTTCGCCCTGAATCGGCTCGACAACGAATGCGGCATAGTAGCGCATGGCCAGGGCCAGCTCGAGTGCCTTCAAGTCACCGTAAGGAATCGCCAGGCAGTCGGGCACCAGCGGCCCGAATGGCTTTTGATAAGTCCGGTTCCCGGTGACCGAGAGAGCCCCGAAGGTTTTGCCATGAAACGAGCCCAGGCACGACAGCAACCCGCTGCGCCGGTCGCCGCCCGCGCCAGCTTTAACGCGGCTTCGATCGATTCTGCCCCACTGTTGGTGAAAAAGACCATCTCCAGGCCCCGCGGAGTGATGGCCACGAGCTGCTCGGCCAGGGCCGCAGCCAAGGGATTGACCGACGCCGGTGAGAAACCGGCAGCGTGTTGGCTCAATGCCGAGGTCACCGCCGCGACCACTTCGGGGTGGTTGTGTCCCAGGTTAAGCGAGCCGAAGCCTGCCACGAAGTCGAGGTACGCACGCCCCGACTCGTCGAACAGCTCCGCCCTTCGCCCCGGACGAAGGTACGTGTCAACCCGGTGGGGCCGCCCACGCCGATCAGCACTGGGTTGATGTGCCTTGCATGCCGATCGGCCGCATGCTTCGCCAGGCCGGCAATGTCGATCGCTTCACCGCCGGCCTGCTCGCCGGCGCCGAGGCCGACCTCTTGGCCGGTGTTTGGGTGCGATCGGCACAAGCGCACCGGGCCAGGCTCTCGAAAGCACCTTCAGAAACTGAGATCGGGCCTGCGGCCTCAGGGGCAGGCCGCCGGCCAGGGCATCCGAGAAAGTGAAGCCCTGCGATTCCGCCAAGCGCCCGATCTCGGCGACCCGGCCGAGGCCGAGATCCCGTCCGATCGAGAACGAGTCGGCCCGATTTGCCAGTGCCAGAACCATTGTCTCGCCCAGGCAGGAAGGCACAATCCCCTGATAAAACCGGAGGAAGAACGAGTCGCGAGGCATTGCCTCGGGCACACGCCCATCACCGGCGGCAAGGATCAGCACGTCGTCGCGGACCGGCGTGGCCTGGCGAACGTCGCTGGGAACGCCGACGTCAAGCACGATACAGCCCGGGCGGAGCCAGCTTGGATCGATACAGTTTCCCGAAGATGTCGCTGTCACCACAAGCGAGGCCTCGGCCACTGCCTTGGGTAGCCGCACCTCAAGCTGCGCACCCAGCCGCTGGGCCAACTGGACAGCCCGGGGTGAAGTCCGCCTCGCCCCCAGCACCAGCCGACGACCTCGCGGTGCCAGCAGCGCGGCCACGGCGGTCGCGATGCTGCCCGGGACGCCCACGACCGTGATCTCCTCGTCGGCCAGGTCGAGACCCAGGGCTTCACCATAATCCTCGAGATTCCGCAGGGTCGCGTAGACCGTCAGGCTGTTGCCCGTCGTCACGGCGATCGGGTCGCGTCATCCAGGTACGAGCCGTGGTTGCCGATGATGCCAGTCATCGAGCCGAGGCCGACGATCCGCCCCCCCAGTCGATCGCATTTTCGAGAGCCTGCTCCGTGAGTTCGAGCGCCGGGTCCGGGTCGTTCAGGATCGACCGCGCATCCATCGGGATCTCGTAGAGCCGCCCTTCCGCCCGCGCCCCGGTCGAGGAGACCAGTCCGGCGAACGTGTCGGCGACCCGCGGTCCCTCGGCTTCTCCCTGCCGCATCAGCCCAGAACAAGCCTCCATCGCACCTGCACTCGGCACAGAATCGGAGCAGGTCACTCTGCCCCCAAGTTCTCCGTAGTCGGCCTCCCCGATCAAAATCCAACAGATTCTTGGTCTGCTCTGAGATCGGGTGCATCACGAAGGCAAAGCACATCCCAGGGCACCGTGGGATCCCAACTAGGTACGCCATCCTGACGAAGCAATGTGCCTCGAGCTCTGAGGCTTTTTCTCGAAGTCCATGAGATTCGAGAGAGGGGTGCCGTCCTCGCGCCCATCCCGACCACCGATTTGGAGCTCATCGAACACGTCCCCTTCAATTGCCAATGCGCCCTGCCAGGGCTGGGTGAAATGCAGCAACTCCATCTTACAACATGGACGGAGTTTGGGCAAGATAAGAGGATCAGGCAAATTGGTGGGGTAGTTTGGCAGAGTGCGGGATAGGATGCTCACGAGCTGAAACCTTCATTGGGTTCTCCAGCATGCCCCATCGATGGCGGCCGGGAACCTCCGCAGCCATGTCCAGGATGGTCAGGGCGATCGACAGTTTGGGTATCTCGCTCCCGCGTGATCGACGTCACATGCTGCGGATCCTGAGATACCTCCTCACGTCATTTCTCACGTAGCACCACGTCAGCACGCCTAGTCCAAGGGCGATGAGCCCCGCAATCATCAATCCAGGGTGTGCGCCGAGCGGCCGTTCACGCCGGTCGTCGAGAAATCGCTCTGTCCACCCCTCGTCCTTCGCTCCGGGAACGATTGCTAATGCATCGGATGCTTGTCGCCACATGGCTTGCCCTCCTGCACAGAAATGTTGCCACCACCAGTCGCCTCGAGCAGCTCATCGCTGAGGATCCGATCGGCAAGCGAGCCGATCACGTCGAGTCCTCGGACGGCATAATCGACAACGCAGACACCTTCAGGTAATGAACGCTGAGACAATTGACGTGCAACTTCAACGCCAAATAGTAAGTTCCTTCCTTTGCGAGTGAGTTGGTGGATGATCGGAGGCCGAAGCGAGGCTTGCTACTTGCATTTCGTGTTCCGAGCCACTATCACTCGTGAGTCGGCTCAGGCCTGTTGCCGTCCGCAAAGGTCGCTGTAGCGACGTTTTAATGAGGGAGGGACATCGTGTCGAAGTCGCCCAATGACGTGAAGAAGCTTGCGAAGGACGCCAAGATCGAGATCATCGATCTGCGGTTTGTCGATCTACCTGGAGTCTGGCAGCATTTCTCGCTGCCTGCGCGGGAGCTCTCGGATGACATGTTCACTGACGGCCTTGGATTTGACGGGTCGAGCATCCGGGGTTACCAGCAGATCCAGGAGAGCGATATGCTGCTTTTCCCGGATCCCGAGACGGCCTTCGTTGACCCTGTCTTACAGGTTCCCACGCTCAGCATGATCTGCAGCGTGAAGGACCCCGTCACGGGGGAGCGGTATACTCGCGATCCCCGGCATATCGCACAGAAAGCCGAGGCATACCTCAAAAGTAGTGGCATCGCGGACATCAGCTACTGGGGTCCGGAGGCTGAGTTCTATATCTTTGATGACGTGCGTTATGACCAGTCGGCCCAGGCGGGCTATTACCATATCGACTCAATCGAGGGCGTCTGGAACACGGGACGCCAGGAGGGCCCCAACCTGGGCTACAAGCTGCGGCACAAGGAAGGCTACTTCCCTTGCCCTCCGGCCGACCAGTTCCAGGATCTGCGCTCCGAGATGATACTGACTCTGGAGAAAGTCGGCGTTCCGATCGAGGTTCACCACCACGAGGTTGGCACGGCCGGTCAGGCCGAGATCGACATGAGATTCGGCCCGCTGACCAAGCTGGCGGACAGCCTGATGTATTACAAGTACATCATCCGCAACGTCGCGCGCAAGCATGGCAAGGTCGTGACGTTCATGCCCAAGCCGATTTTCGGTGACAATGGCTGGGGCATGCACTGCCACCAGAGCCTCTGGAAAGGGCGAGACCAACCTCTTCTGGGACGAGAAGGGATACGGCCAGATCAGCCAGATGGCCTGCCATTACATGGCGGCCTCCTGAAGCACTGGCCCGTGCGAGCCCTGCTGGCCCTCCGCGGTGCCGACGACCAATTCCTATCGCCGGCTGGTTCTGGGTACGAGATGCCGGTCAACCTGGTCTACTCCCAGCGCAACTGGTCGGCGGCCGGTCGCATCCCGATCTACTCCAAGAGCCCCAGTCGAAGCGGATCGAGTTCCGCTGCCCCGACCCGTCCTGCAACCCGTACCTCGCCTTCTCCGCCATGCTCATGGCCGGCCTGGACGGCGTGCAGAACAAGATCGACCCCGGCGACCCGATCGACAAGGACCTCTACGACCTCGAGCCCGAGGAGGCCGAGAAGGTCAAGAGCACTCCCGGCTCGCTGGGCGAAGTGCTCGACGTGCTGGAACACGACCATGAGTTCCTGCTCAAGGGAGACGTGTTCACCAAGGACGTCATTGAAACCTGCATCACCTATAGGCGCGAGTGCGAGCAGGCGCCGGTGAACCTGCGCCCCGTGCCTTACGATTCTTACTCTCACTATGACAACTGTAAGCCGACTCGACGTCGCTCTTAATCGGCCCGGGCCTGGTTCC
>CAVXCB010000015.1:0-29729 GCA_963760085.1 uncultured Planctomycetaceae bacterium | reverse complement strand
TCTCAGCCTTCATCGGATTCTAAACCGAAACCAATTGTTTTCTAGCCGGAGAATGCCTGTAGAGCGCGATCTGCCTCCGGCGTTGCGAATGGCGGCCTTGAACTCCGCGTGCTGACGGTTGGTACGCTGGTGAAGCGCGCCGCGGCAGCGAGGACTGCGTCGAGCGAGGCTCCCTGGGGCCGCGACCAGGTCGGGCGAGCGTCGCGCCCGGCTTGAACCGCCCGCCGCGGAGTTGCGACGAAGCGGTCAGCCTGCCGGCTCGTTCGACGGCCTTGCACAGTCTCTCAGGCTGTTTCTGGAACCGGTCGAGGCTGGAGCGGTTCTCGACTGGAATCATCTCGCATCCGGAACGACTGGTGATTGATCTTTACGGCGTCCAGGCCGACCGCCACGTGCCCCTGGAGAATCGTTTGAGACTTGACGACGCGTCGGGTTCGTCGTCCTCGATGCCGACAAGGGTGTCCGTGGCACACGAGGCCACTGCGGACGACCTGGCTTCCTTGATGTCTAGCAATTGATAGCCATCAGGGGGACCGTCCCCCTCGACCAATGCCACGTAGCGCCGTACTCCGAGGCTGCCCACTCCCGCAATCCGGAAGGCCAGATCGTGAACCTTGAAAGCATCGGTCTTGCCCAGGTGCTCGCCGTGGGATTCGAGTGCTGCGGCGACCTCGTCAAACCGTTTGCGGGAGATGTCGATTAACATGGCAGTCCGTCGGATCAGCTGCTTTCCGTTGGCCTTTCGCCTGGTCTTGGCCTTCAGGAGCTGGGCCTGAGTGGCGAGGGCCGTCGCACCCAGAATCTCCTGAATCGGGCCACGGCCGCCGTGGGGAGCAATCTCGTGAATGGAACCGCTTTCGACCGCCTTGAGCACGGCCTCGCGGTAGTTTTCGAGATACGCCAAGGCCATGCCGGTCGCCTGGCTCGGCCTGAGCTTCCACTGTTCCGAGGCCAGGATGATGCTGGCCGCGCAGCGGACGACGTCAAAGCTGCACGGGGCGACCACCGCCTCATCGAAGTCGTTGACGTCGTAGCGGAAATCTCCCTCCATGGTCCGTTGGTGCCGAAGTTTTCCAGGTGCAGGTCGCCGCAGACCAAAACGCTTGGTCCGACATCCAGGGGCCGGAGCTCCGGCCAATCCTGGCTATACAGGTGATCGGCCCCCCGGAAGAACGTGAACGGATCGGCACACATCCTCCGCAGCTTGAGTCGCACGAGTCTCGGCTTGCGATCCCGGTTGAACTGGAGGATCGAGTCCAAGACCCCGGTGTCGCTCAGGGTTTTTTTCATGCTTGACATTCCCCCAGGCGTTTTGGCCGGATGAGCAAGAACAATCAAGCTACCGGGCCTTTAATGAGATAGGCTACGCATCATGAGCATACCAGCTACACAGCAGACTTACCGGCACCGCATTCTGAGGGTGCAGCTTTACATCGAGGATCATCTCGACGAGGAGCTGGTCCTGGAGAAGCTGGCGCGGCTGGCTCACTTCTCTCCCTATCATTTTCATCGGGTGTTTCGGGCAATGGTCGGCGAGACCGTCGGGGAACAGGTGCGCCGGCTGAGGTTGGAGCGAGCCGCCTTGCGGTTGAGCAGCACCGACCGTCCCGTTGTCCGCGTGGCGCTTGATGCCGGTTATGGCACCCACGAGGCGTTCTCGCGGGCCTTCCGACAGCACTTTGGCGTCTCGCCGACCGATTTTCGCAACCACAAGCGAGGGCTCGTGAAATTCCCCGCCCTCGCCATGGAGATTTCTCCCATGACCAATCCAACAACGATGAACGGATACGAAGTTCGCCTCGTCGATCGTCCTCCCCAGCGGGTTGCCTTCCTGCGGCACGTTGGTCCGTACATCGACGTAGGGCCTACGTTCGGACGGCTCGCGGCTGGGCCGGTCCCCGCGGAGTTTTCGGACCTCAGACGCAGATGCTGGGCATTGGCCATGACGATCCCAAGGTCACGCCCGCCGACAAGCTTCGCTACGATTGCTGCTTCACCGTTTCCGACCACATCCAACCCGAGGGCGACGTCGGCGTGACGATACTCGAAGGCGGCCCCCACGCCGTGATCACCCACAAGGGTCCTTACACCCAGCTCGGTCAGGCCTATGACTGGCTCTACAGCGCATGGCTGCCCACCAGCGGTCGGGAGCCCCGTGATGCCCCGCCCTTCGAGGTCTATCTCAATACCCCGCAGGACGTGCCTCCAGCGAACCTGCTCACCGAGATCTATCTGCCTTTGGAGCCGAGTTAGAGCTCTAGACGAGCGTGCGCGAACAACTGACTGGCGTGCCATGACCTGAAGATGATGGGAATCCAATTTGATCTGCCCGAAACATTGGAGGCACGCATTTCAGCTTGGTCTCTGAAAATCAAGGGAACGCTGAATATCGGGTTCTAGCCAACGAACGCTCTGAGGTAAAAGGTGACGCCATTGAGACCGGCTATCTGAGGAATTGACCATGATCACCCGTTCGGGACGCTATCGCTCACGCTTCCTACTCGCCGGACTGGCCGGGGTCGCCGCAGTGTTGGTCGGCTCTCGCGGCGGCAGGTCCGCTGAAGTGATTCTCTTCCGCAATGTCGCTGTCTTCGATGGTTCCTCAAGCCTTCCCCGAACCGACGTTCTGATCTCCGATGGACGGATCAGCCGGGTTGGAACCGTCTCGTCGGTTCCCCAGGGAGCTGCGATCGTCGAAGGCGAAGGCAGGACGCTGCTGCCGGGGCTCATCGACTGCCATGTCCACGCGTTCACCGCCGATCATCTCAAGCAAGCCGTGGTCTTCGGCGTCACCACCGAGCTCGACATGTTCACCAGCCAGCAATTCGCGGCCAGGATGCGTTCGGAACAGAAAGCCGGCACGGCCCTCGATCGGGCAGACCTGGTCTCCGCGGGCACTCTCGTCACGGCGCCTGGTGGGCATGGAACGGAGTATGGACTGCAGATTCCCACAATCTCCAGACCCGATCAGGCGGAGCAGTTCGTGGCGGATCGAGTTGCCGAGGGTTCCGACTACATCAAGATCGTTTTCGATGACGGCAAGGAAATCGGGCTTCCCTGGCAAACCATCGATCGCCTGACGTTGGCCGCCGTGATCAAGTCAGCGCATGCTCACAAGAAAATAGCGATCGTCCATGTTCTGGCCCGGGAGTTCGCCCGCCAGGCTCTCGAGGCTGATGCGGACGGTCTGGTACACCTCTTCGTGGATCAGTCGGTAGATGATGCCCTGGTGAGGCTGGCCGTCGACAAGAAGGCCTTTGTAATCCCGACCTTGACTGTGCTCGAAAGCATTGGCGGAGACGGCAGTGGATCTTCGCTGGTTGCTGATCCCGCGCTCGCCTTACCTTACTCCCGCGGACCGGCGCGCCTTGAAGAGCGGCTTTCCACGGTCCGGAGATCGCATCGGATCGACCCGGGGAGGCATTCCGACCGACGCGGTTCGCAAGCTCCATGCCGCCGGCGTGCCGATCTTGGCCGGTACCGATGCCATCAATCCCGGGACGGCTCATGGAGCAAGCCTGCACCGAGAGCTCGAGCTCCTCGTCGCGGCCGGGTTGAGCCCATCGCAGGCCTTGGCCGCGGCGACCTCCCTGGCCGCGGATCGGTTCGGTCTCGCCGATCGGGGACGGATCGCGCCGGGCCTGCGGGCGGATCTCTTGCTCGTCACGGGCGATCCCTGCACCGAGATCAAGGCGACCCGGGCCATCGTGGGAGTCTGGAAGCAGGGGCAGTCCATCGATCGCGAGGCGCGAAAAGCCACTGTCCGCCGCGAGCTCGAGTCGCTCGCAAAGGCGAGGAACACACCCGCGCCCAAGGGTTCCGAACAAGGGCTGGTGAGCGATTTCGAGGACACAATGCCGACGAGTTGCTTCGGCAGCGGCTGGAGCGTCTCCACCGACACGATGATCGGGGGCAAGTCGAAGGCCGAGTTCAAGCTCGCCCCGGAGGGTGCCTCAGGCAGCAAGGGATCACTTCGAGTCACCGGGACGGTCGAGGGCAAGGCCCCGAGCCGCTGGGCCGGCGTCATGTTCTCACCCGGAGCGGCCCCGATGGCCCCGGCGAATCTGTCGGCCAAGAAAGCGATCAGCTTCTGGGCCAAGGGAGATGGGAAGCCCGCGTCGCTCTTGCTTTTCTTCCAGTCCAACGGTTTCACGCCCGCCATGAAACGGTTCGAACCCGGGAAGGAATGGAAGCATTACCGGTTTGATCTGAACGACTTCGACGGCTGCGACGGTAGTGGACTCATGGGAGTCTTCTTCGGAGGCAGCATCGAGCCAGGTCCGTTCGCGTTTCAGATCGACGAGATCCGATTCGAGTGAGACAGCGCGAAACGGGCCGCCCAGGTTTCCCGGATGCCGGAAAATGGGTGGGCCTTTCCGATCAACGGCACGACACAGGGATAAGAGCACCGCCGGCACGAGGAGAAACGGGCATGGTAGCGCGACCCTCCACACGGCAATCCTTTGCGGTAAACTAAACTGCGCCGGCTTGCCGCGATCGCAGGGCCGAGCCGGGGTACTCAACCCCGGAGATGATTCGGGACGATAAGAAAATCTTGGAACCACGGAGAGCACTGAGATCACGGAGACAACAATACGGAGAGGAAAGCACGACCGAGGAGAGTGAGATCAACGTCCAACTGTTGACCCAGGGGATCAAACGGGCTTGGATGGGCATGGATTCCTCTGACGGACCTACCTGGAATTCTCTCGGTGATCTCAGTGATCTCTGTTGTTAAAGGCGTTCGTGTTTCGGTAGCGCTTCGTTGCCCCACCTCTCGCTCTTCGGAGGTTTCTTAGCCCTGTGTCGTCTCATCGTTTCCGCTCACTCCGAGGCCTCAGATCAGCTTGTCTGAAATTCCAGCAGGCTGACGGAGCGGCTGGACAGGGCTGCCGAGAGGGCCGGGATCGCCCTGGCAGATGAAGGCGCCCCAGTAGAACGGGTCGGGGTACTTGGCCTTCATCGCGAGCTGCGCCTGGCGCAGCGCCTCGGCGCGGCCCTCGCCGGCCAGCAGGCGGCCGTAGAAGTCCTCCATCAGCTCGCGGGTCGGCTCGTCGGGCACCTTCCACAGGCTCATGACCAGCGTCTTGGCCCCGGCCAGGACGAACGCCCGCCGCAGGCCGAAGACCCCCTCGCCGACGTGGACCTGGCCCAGCCCGGTCTCGCAGGCCGAGAGCACGACCAGCTCGGTGGCCAGCAGGTCCAGGCCGGTGACATCCTCGGCGGTCAGCAGGCCGTCCTCGGCCTCCTCGGGCGGGTTGCCGGCCTTGAGCCAGGTGTTGGCCCCGGCCAGCGCCAGGCCCGAGCGGAGCATCGGGTTCTCCATCATCGGGCCCGAGAGCCGGGCCAGGCCGTCCTTGGCGCCGGAGAACTCTCCGAAGTCGAAACCGAGGCCCCGGCCCTCGCGATTGAGGTCGCGCTGCTGGTCGGGCAGGAAGAAGCCGTGGGTGGCCAGGTGGAGGATTCGCGGCGAACGGCAAGCGGTCTTGAGCCGGCCCTCCAGGGCCGTGGCATCGAGCCAGGGGGATACGTCGAGCAGGGCGGCGACCCGCTCGCCCTCGGCCCGCGTGCCCGGCAGGCGATGGAAATGGTAGGCACTCGCGGTCGCGGTCCAGGTCGCGCGAGTGGCGGCCGATGCGCGAGGAGCGGTGGTCTGCGAGGACAGGCTGGCTCGGCGTGCCGTGGCTTTCTTGCCGCGGCCGAGCAGGCGGGACCAGAAGCCGGCTCTGGGCTGCGCCGACAGGCTCGCGACGGTCGCCTCTCGAGGTCGAAATCCGGGTCGGCGACGACCAGCGGCTGCGCCGGGCTGGCCGGTGGCGGCGGCCCCGAAGCGGAGCACGTCGCGGCCGCAGCTCAGGTAGCTGATCTGATAGTCGTCGATCAGGCGGCGGCCGTCGGCGGTGGGCAAGACCTCGAAGGGGAGCCGCGTCAGGTCGCCGTCGGGAGCGATCAGCAGCCGGGTGCGACTCCCGAGTGCCGGAGCCAGCCGGTCGAACAGGGCCGCTCGCAAGTCCGAGCCGGCGCTCGCCCTGGACGGACAGGGCGGCTTCCTCCCGCCGTTTCGCCATGTCGCGGCCGTCGTTCGTCTCGGCTTCGGCGATGATCCCAGCCCGGAAGTCGGCGATCAGCCGGTCGATCGGCTCGGCCTCGCCCAGGTCGATCATCTGCACATCGTCCGGTTCGCCGCCCGGCAGGACGAACGCCACGTAGCGGGCCGGCTTCCATTGCGGCTCACCCCGGGCCGGCACGGCCTGAAAATCGAAAACCGGAAAGCGCACGAATTCGACCAGGGCGACTCCCTCGGGCAGGCTCAGGGCCACGGCGCGGCGGTCGGCGGCCCTGAGCTTCTGCTCCAGGTTCATCTCGGGGATCTGGCGGGCCAGCTCCGCCTCCAGCCGCTCTTTCTGGGCCTCCCACTCGGCGAGTTGCTTGCAGGTGAGCCTCGAGACCTTCAGGTCCAGGACCCGCGAGCGTCTTGCGGGCGATCTGCATGCGCAGGGCGGCGAGCTCGCGCAGCCTGGGCTCCAGAGCGGGATACTTGCCTCCCAGCACGGCGTCGCGCTGGGCGGCCACCGCCTCGGCCGCGATGGCCTTGCGCCGCAGCACCAGGTCGAGGGCGGCGTGGACCGCATCGGGAGAGTCGCGAGGTGGTGCAGCACCAGAGACAAGAAGCATAAAGATCTGCTACGAGACGTTGCTGAGGAACGCAATTCGCTGCCTCTCGGAGCCGATCGCGAAGATCTGTCCGATCATCCGGTCATCGATGGCCGCGGCCTGCTCCATCAGGGGCAGCGCCTCTGAGGCCCGGCCCGTGGCCGCGTAAAACAGCGCCAGGTTGTTCAGGTCTGGTGGCGTAGTCGGGGTGGTTCTCGCCCAGCGCGGTGCGGCAGATCTCCAGGCCTGGCGGTAGAGGGGCAGAGCGGCGGCGTGGTCACCCATCGCTGGTACAACCCCGCCAGGTTGTTCAGGCTGGTGGCGTAGTCCGGGTGGTTCTCGCCCAGCGCGGTGCGGCGGATCTCCAGCGCCTGGCGGAAGAGGGGTAGAGCGGCGGCGTGGTCCCCCATCGTCTAGGTACAACATCGCCAGGTTGTTCAGGCTGGTGGCGAAGTCGGGGTGGTTCTCGCCCAGCGCGGTGCGGCGGATCTCCAGCGCCTGGCGGTAGAGGGGTAGAGCGGCGGCGTGGTCCCCCATCGTCTGGTACAACGATCGCCAGGTTGTTCAGGCTGGTGGCGTAGTCGGGGTGGTTCTCGCCCAGGGCGGTGCGGGGATCTCCAGGGCCTGGCGGTAGAGGGGCAGAGCGGCGGCGTAGTCGCCCATCGTCATCGGTACAACACCGCCAGGTTGTTCAGGCTGGTGGCGTAGTCGGGGTGGTCCTCGCCCAGCGTGGTGCGGCGGATCTCCAGGGCCTGGCGGTAGAGGGGCAGAGCGGCGGCGTAGTCGCCCATCTCGCGGTACAACACCGCCAGGTTGTTCAGGCTGTTGGCGTAGTCCGGGTGGTTCTCGCCGAGCGTGGTGCGGCGGATCTCCAGGGCCTGGCGGTAGAGGGGCAGGGCGGCGGCGTAGTCGCCCATCTCACGGTACAGACACCGCCAGGTTGTTCAGGCTGGTGGCGTAGTCGGGGTGGTCCTCGCCCAGCGTGGTGCGGTGGATCTCCAGCGCCTGGCGGTAGAGCGGCAGAGCGGCGGCGTGGTCACCCATCGCTCGGTACAACCTCGCCAGGTTGTTCAGGCTGGCGGCGTAGTCCGGGTGGTCCTCGCCCAGCGCGGTGCGGCGGATCTCCAGCGCCTGGCGGTAGAGGGGCAGAGCGGCCGCGTAGTCGCCCATCGTCTCGGTACAACACCGCCAGGTTGTTCAGGCTGGTGGCGTAGTCGGGGTGGTTCTCGCCCAGCGCTGGCGCGGTGGATCTCCATCGCCTGGCGGTAGAGGGGCAGAGCGGCGGCGTGGTCACCCATCGCCTGGTACAGCGTCGCCAGGTTGTTCAGGCTGGCGGCGTAGTCGGGGTGGTCCTCGCCCAGCGTCGCGCGGCGGATCTCCAGCGCCTGGCGGAAGAGGGGCAGAGCGGCGGCGTGGTCACCCATCGCTTGGTACAACGTCGCCAGGTTGTTCAGGCTGGTGGCGTAGTCCGGGTGGCCCTCGCCCAGCGCGTGCGGAGGATCTCCATCGCCTGGCGGAAGAGGGGCAGAGCGGCGGCGTCGTCGCCCATCGCGCGGTACAACCCCGCCAGGTTGTTCAGGCTGGTGGCGTAGGGTGGATCTCTCGCTCCGAGAGTGGTGCGGCGGTTCCACCATGCCTGATGCACGCAGGGACTGGCCGGCGTGATTCCCGCTCGCGCGGTGCATAGATCTGCCAGCACTGGCGGTAGAGGGGCGAGAGCGGCAGCGTGGTCGCCCATCGCCTCGGTACAGACCCGCCAGGTTGTTCAGGCTAGTCGGCGTAGTCCGGGTGGTCCTCGCCCAGATGGCGACGAGCCAGATCTCGCGGCCTGTTGGCGAGGGCGATCGCCTCTTGATAGCGGCCCTGGTCATAGAGAGCTGACGGCTCGATTCAACGAGTCGATTTGCTGAGCGAGTCGTCGGAGTGCGCTCCTGACGGCCATGGGCTTTCTTCGTCCACCAATCTGGTGCATCTCGATCGGTCTCGCCTCCTCGTGGAACCTTCACGGGACATGATCCAGCTCCAGCACCACGGCGTGCCAGTCTTCGGGCCGCAACTGCTGCACCGACTGCTGCACGCGCTTCATGTCGCGGGTCGCGACGTAGGGGCGGGAGGCGGGAGGATCTCCGTTCTTGCGTTCGACCAGACTGTGCAACTGATCGAGGCGGAGTGCGAGCGGCTGGCGGGTCCAGACGGCGAACAGCCGCTCGCGGCCGGCCGGCGGCGTCATCTCGACGTCGACGATGTGCAGCGGCCGGTTGGCCGGCGATCGGGCGGTGGCTGGGGTGCTGCGGCATCGGCCTCGGGGTAGAGCAGGTTCAGATGTGCCCGTCGGGCCGACGTTGAAGACGGTCAGGTACCCGGGGCGGTCGCGGACGACCTCGACCCGCACCCGGTCGCCGGTCCGGAGCCGGACCTGATCGGGGGACGGCGGGACCTTCTTCATGTCGCGGGTCAGGCGGCCGGCCGGCTGTTGCGGGTGGGTCGCGGCCACCGGCACGAAGCGATCCGGCCCGACCTGGCGGCTGACGATCAGCCGCAGGTCGACCGGGGCCGGCCGCTGCGGCGGCTCGGGTTCGGTGGTGGGCTCGCCGGACGGCTTCGGCCCGGCTCCCGGCGAGACGCTCGGTCGAGGGGACCGGACGCGGCCGGTCGGCGGCTCATCGTGAACGTAGTCGACCATGAGCTGATTCAACGTTCCCCGCAACCCGGAGACGAACTCCTTCAGGCTGGGCCGGCGTCCGACGTCCGCGGCCAGGCCGGCGCGGATGATCCGCTCGAGCGGCTCGGGAAGTCCGACGCACCGCGGGTCGGGATCGGGCAGGCCCCGGCCGATCTCCTCCTTCAGGTCGGCGATCCGCGACGAGGGGAACGGCGCGCGAGCCGGTGACCAGGTGGAAGAACGTCGCGGCCAGGCTGTAGACGTCGAGCGACGGCGACACCCGGCCGTCGAATGCCTCGGGTGCCATGTAGGGGATCGAGCCGGCGACGGCCGCCGGGTCGGCCAGGCGCGCCGCCACGCCGAAATCGGTCAGCAGGGCCTCGTCCCTGCGCGGGTCCCAGAGGATGTTGGCCGGCTTGACGTCGCGGTGGACGATCCCGCGAGCGTGCACCTCCAGCAGGCCCTCGCCCACGTCGGCCACGTAGCGGGCGGCGCGCTGCCAGTCGAGCGGGCCCTCGCTCTTCAGCAGGTCGCCCAGCGATCCTCCCGACACGTATTGCATCACCAGGTAATGATGATCGTGGACGGTCAGCCAGGCATACACGCGCACGACGTTGGGATGCTCGACCTGGGTCAAGCAGGTGGGCGTCCTGGCGGAGGGCCTCCAGCGCCTTGGCGTGCCCGCTGCGGCTCGCGCCCAGCTTGAGCGTCTTGGCCGCCACGACCCGCGGCAGGTTCAAGTCCTGGGCCAGCCAGACCTCGCCGAACGCCCCGGCTCCCAGGTACTTGTAGACGCGGTAGCCGGGCAGCATGGGCATCGTCGTGCCCGGGGGACCTCGTCTTCCGTCAAGCCGTCCAGGAGCTCCTGGCACGACGGACACGTCTCGACGTGGTCCACGATCCGCTCGATCTGCTCGGGACTGAGGGAATCGTCCTGGATCAAGTACCGGCGGAGTTCCTCGCGGGCCGGACAAGCGACCATGACGGCACCTCATCTCAAGCGGGACCTTGGAGGATCTCGATCTCCCGCCTCAACAGGGCGATCACGCTGTGTTTCGCCTGAAAGACCGCGCCGACCTTCATGCCGAGCTCACGGGCGACCTCGGCCGGCTTCCGCCACTCTTCGGCGGTTGCCACGTACGCCGACCAGGTCTGCGGTTCGACACGGCCGCGCACCCGCTCCTTGGCCTGCTCCAGCAGCTCCAGATCGAACTCGGCAGCCAGCCGCGCGGCCAGGTCTTCACCCGCCTCGACCAGGTCGAGGGGATTGTGGTCATCGCCTGCACTGCGGACAGCACATCCTTCTTCAGCCTCGGCCATCAGGTTGTGCGTCACGGTCTTGAGCCAGCCGCGAAACCGTCCTTTGCCCGCGTCGTACTCGAACGTGATCATCCTGAAGATCAACTCCGAGCAACACGTCGCAGGCCTTGTCATCGGCCTCGTGCGGGAACCAGTGACGACACCATCCCCGGATCATCGGCCCGTAACGGGCGATGAATTTCTCCCAGGCCGCGTGGTTCCGCGGGTCGCGGACCTCCCCCAGCAGGCGGGAATCGGTCCGTGTCGAGTCCGAGCTCAGGTTGTTCATCATGATTCCCCCGGGAACATAATGCGGACCCTGGGTTGATCTCCTGGATATACGCGAGAAGGGGCATTTGCTTACACAAAACTTGGTTTTTTTCCATTTGGCCGACTGTCCACCCGGTTCGGCCCTGCTTCAGCGAGGCGATCGCGAACGTTCTTGCGGTCGAAGTGAAAGAGAAAAGGATCCCATTCGTATCATTAAGTGTTCGTGATGCGACAGAGGCTGTTCGCTGCGGGAATCGTCCCGGCAGAGACCGCCGAGAAATCTCCAAGGATTTCGGTGAACGGCGCCGAGAATCGCCCGTCTACCGACTATGACATTACAGAGGCGGGGGCGAGATCCAGCGATTTCGATCTGATCCTTTCGATTCAGGGACGCCGATCGGGTGCGCGCGGTCGGCGTTCCATGATAACTACAGCAAACCATGATTTTCACCTGAGAGGTGAACCACAATGCGTATCGCGTACTTGAACAAAGATGAAGTCAATCAGCACTTGGCCGAGAGGATGGCCGCGGAGTACGGCGCGGTGATCTGCAAACTGCTTTCCGGAGAGCCATTCCCCGACGGTCTGTTCGACGCCGTCCTCTACAACCTGGACGAGGTACCAAGAGACGAGCGGTCCGCCGCTCCTCGAAGGGCTTAGCCGCGACAAACCAGCCCATCCCAGGGCGGTCCACGGCTACGACATCACCGACGAGCAGGCCAGGATGCTGAAACGGAACGGCGTGGCCGCCGCGCGACGCCTCAACCCCGACCTGATCTTCCGTCTGATTACCGCGGCCCGGCAAAGCCGCGAAACTGTTCCTCCTGACGACGCCCAGACGGATCTTACCTGGGTCAACCTGGTCAGATAGTGCCTCGAGACCGAAACACTGGTCCCGCCATTTGATCAGTCTGCAAACCCTCACGAACGTCGCTCAATCATCGCTCGACTCTTTTCGCAGCACACCGGGGTGCGGCAACACCCCGGCGGCTGCCACCCAAGGCCGGGCTCGCAGCCATCCGTACGCCGTTCGGAGGTCGGGGATGGTGCGCGCCCTATCCGGGCAATCGCCCAGAGGAAGTTCCATGATCTCGCGCAATTCCATCAAGCGAAAGTACCGTCCCGCCTTCGAGGCCCTCGAGCGCAAGCAGCTCCTGTCGGCCGGCCTGCCGACCCACGGGGCGGCTGGCACTCGTGCAGGCCACGGCACCGGTGTCGATCCCAGGCAGCAGCAGGAGCACGTTCGCGCCTGTGGCACCGGGAAGGGAATCATCATCATCACGTCTTGATCGTTCACCTCTCTCGACTGAGCCGGGCCGGCCTTGATCTGTTCGAGCCTCGCCTTGTCCGCCGCCCGTGCGGGGTCAAGCTCGATGGCCCGGCTCAGTTTTTCGACCGCTTCGGCATGGGTCTGCCGACCCTCTGGCGACCGTCCCTGGAGGAAATGAATCCGGCTCTGCCGGGCCAGGACCTGGCCAAGAAGGCTGAGATACTGGGGGTTTTCCGGAGCACCCTTGCGCGTCTGTTCTCCGATCAACCAGGCAAGATGGTCCAGGGCCGCCTGGCAATCGCGCTGGGCGTCCGGGATGCGGCTCAGGGCGAGGCGGACGGCGGCCCGGCCGCTGAGCGTCACCGCCATCTCCTCGCGGTAGTGTGGGATCACTTTATGGTTCTTGATCAGCGCTGTGAGGATCTGAGACGCCTGCTCGTAATTGCTCTCGGATTCCGCGAGCTTCGACTTGGTCCTTGCTCAACAGTTCCCCGCGCTGGTTCGCGATGCAGGCAAGCTGGAATTGAGAGTCGTCGATAGACTTCGTCGTCCTGGGCTATCGACCCCGCGACCTGCGCCGCCTCGTCGAAATCACTGGCTGGCGTCGGTCGCGATCGCCGGCTTCCCTGAATGCGATACCCCGGTCCGTGAGAGCCATGGAGAGGAGCCATCGATCCCTGGTCGTCTGACTCGGACTTCGCGTCTGGCCGCGCGAGCGGCTTGAGCAACTCCACGGCCTGATCAGCGGCCTTGTGTGCATTTCCGCATGCTGGTTCTTCAGGACCAGAATCTCGGAAAGATTGATCAGGGCCGATCGCCATTCGCGCGTCGGTGGTCACGCGAGAGATCGGCAGCGACGGCAGCTTCTCGGCATGACTGATCGCCGCGTGAAAATCGCTTTCCGCGTCGATCGTCCGACCGTTCATGTGGTTGAGCTCCCCCCGTTCGATGAAGGCTTCCACCAGCCACCGTCGGTACTCTGCCTGGCCCGGGTCATTCTCGCAGAGCGTCGTCAATCGCTTGATTGCGTTCTCATAAGATGCTTGCGATTTCGCGAATTGACCGGTGATGCGTCCGATCCCGCCGATGCACGCGAAACACCTGGGCCGTTTCGAGCTGGACGCCCGGGTCGGTCGGGAACCGGTCGCCAAGTTGTTGATACCGATCGAGGACGAGCTGGGCGAGGTATTCGCGCAGCTTCTCGGTATTGGGAATGAAGGCCAGGTTTTCCCCCGAGACCTTGAGCAGCTCCCGGAGTGCGTCGCGGGTCATGGCGAGCTGATCGGTCGTCCTGGCTTTCTCCCTGCTGATTCTGCCAATCGTGAATCGCCAGCCCGAGCACGGTCAGGATGAGCATCGCGGCCGCGGCCGCGACCCATTGCTTGCGGCGGCGAACCCACCGAATGGCCCTGGCCGGGAACGGCTCGGGGTATGCCAGGACCGGTTGATCGGCCAGCCACCGCTCGATGTCGTCGCCGAGCGCCCGGGGAGTGGAATAGCGGCCGTGCGGAGTCGAGCGCCATTGCCTTCAGGCAGATTGCCTCGAGCGCGACGGGCACGCTCGAATCGACCTGGCGGGGCCGGGGAAAGTCTCCCGCGCGAACCTTGGTCAGGATGACCGCCGGTCCGGCCCCGTCGAACGGGGGCTTTCCCGTCAACAGGCAGTAGAGTGTTGCCCCCAGGCTGTACACGTCGGTCGCGGGGCCAGCTTCGGAGGTCCGGCCCGCTGCCTGCTCGGGGCTCATGAAGACGGGAGTGCCCATGGTCATCCCGGCCATGGTCGAGGGCAGCTCTGCTGGCCGAGACCGGTGGGCAGCGGACCTCAGTCAGATGCGGACTCGACTTCTCGGCATCCCGATTTGGCCAATCCCCAGTCGACCACCAGTGTCTCGCCATATTCGTCGAGAATGATGTTGCCCGGTTTCAGGTCGCGGTGGAAAACTCCACGACTGTGGGCGTAAGCCACCGTGTTACACACATCCACAAACCGACCGAGCAGCCGTCGCAGTTCCAGCGAGCGATCGATGGCGGCCGGCTCCGCGGCCTTGACCTTATGGAACTCGCTCGATCGCATCCTTCAGGCTGGTCCCTGCGACGAATCGCATGGCATAGTAGGGACCACCATTCTCAAGTCGCCGAGCTGTAAACGGGGACGATGCCCCTATGCTCGAGTGCCCCGGTCACCTCGGCTTCGTGAACGAACCGGACCTGGCTGCGGGGATCGTCGGCGCAATGGGCTCGGAGCCGCTTGAGTGCCACCTTCCGTTGGAGCTCCGTATCCTCGGCGATCCAGACTCTCTCCTTGACCGCCTCGGGCGTGGAGCTCGACAGACGGAAACGGGCTTCCCCGGCAGTTGCGGCTCCAGAGGGAGGAGAGTTGGAGGCGGCCAGACCGCCTCGGTATTCCCCGGGTGGTTCGCCAGAAATCCCACGCTGAGACTGAGCTCTTGATCGCCGATCTGCTCAAGTACTTCCCGGATCCCGTTCGCCGCGGACACAGCCGCCAGGCTCCACTGGGCATTGTCGCCGTGCTTCTCCAGACCTGCGCACCAGAGAATCCAGCAATCGCATCATCGTCCTCGGCCAGGGCACCCTGCGACTGGAGGACCTGGCCGACGGGTTTGTCTTTCACCGTGACCCAGGTCTCCATCGCGGCGATGAGTGCGTCGCGCGTGATGAAGTCCATCTGGATCGCCAGAATCCCGAACAGCAGGTTACGGTCCGTGGTGGACTGTGCCATGAACGAATCTCCGATATCGGGCAGAAACGAAAGTTCGATCTACCTGCGCTGGGTGCGGCACATCGCGGAACGACGACCACTTCGAGCCTGCCTATGATCAGTCATTGCATCAACGACATCCAGGCGCTAGTATTGTCGAATCGTGGCGTGCGTCATCACTCGGTTCGTTGCCAAAAGCCGCGAAGAAACCTTGCTTGCAGCCAAATGGACACTCGGGAAGTAGAAAGCCCTCTGTTTGCGTAGAGTTCTGGAAACAGCACACTCGTCTTTGCCCGTTTCTTCCTGAGTCCGGAAATCCGCCGCTGGTGAGTGTCAGGCGAGCCTTCCGGCAGGCTGTGCACGGTTGGCACGCTCGTCATTCGGTGGCCGTTGATGACGAGGGTGAGCACACCGGCCGACCGTCTATTGCTTGGCCCGGGGGCATCAGGGCAGCGATGCCAGGGAGATAATGAACGTGTAGGAACTTCGGACGCCACGGACAAACTGGTCGTCGGCAGTCACGAAAACGCACCCCTCGGCTTCCGCCAGAGCGAGATAGATGCAGTCGTAAACAGCTTGTTTCGTGGAGATCGCAATCTCCATCGCCCGAATCAGCAAGGGTGAAGAGTGATGCAGCGCCGGTGCTGCGCTGAGAATGTCGTTCAGGAAGATGGCCGACTCTCCGGTCCGGATCCTCTGCTGGCGCTCGGCAGAGGCTAGGCCGTTCGCAATTTCGGAAGGGAAGATGTCGGGCGCGAGGAGTTCATGAAGGTCGCTTCGGTACTCATCGCGCAGTCCAATCGCCTTGGCGGAGTCTGCTTCGGGGAGTACCCACTTGAAGCGCCACGCTGCTGTCGAGGACGTACCTCATCGGTGATCGCGCGTTTCACGGATCAGATCGACGGCGATCTTCAGCTCGCCGAAGAGCTTTCGGTTTTCCTCGCGCATCCGGTCCATGCGTTCGCAGGCCGCCTTCATCTTCTCGGGACGACGGATACCTTTCTCGAGATCATCAAGGGTTTGCCGCAATTGGGCTTTGACGTCTTCGGGGATTCCGGCAATGGTTTCGGTCCGGTTCATGGGGTTGCTCCTCTCCTCACAGTTTAACCGCACGCGATCGCTTGGGGGAGGTCAGCTCACTACCTGAACGACCGGTGGTCGAAGGCGGTCGGTGGCGCCGCGGCGGCGAAGCGGTCGAGGAAGCCTCGGATCGCCACGAAGACCAACCGCATGGGGCATTCGACAAAGGTCGTATCGAGATCCCTCCATCGTGTCGGCTCCGCGAAAACGAACCCGGCTCTATCGACTTGCGTGCGCCAAGGAAATTGGAGATTCCAGAGACGTTCGTAAGAGCCCGCAGATCTAATCGTATAATTATTACAGAGGCACACTGCGCACTTTTCTTGGCGATTTACTGAAACTGCGGCGCGGCCGTCAGCTACCAACACGGAGGGCGGTGGGCGGAGAAGCCGCGCGAACGGGGTGGAGTTTGACTCTTGAGAATCAGTCGTTCCGATGTGAGAGGTCCACTGATTTTTCGGAATTCCCCGGTGAAGGCACCAACAGCGGGGCAATCAGTGCATAGCGCGGCCGGAGCCATCTTTGATCGACATGAGAAGTCGCTGCTGGACGGCGCGATCGTCAAGAAAGTGCGAAACGAAGCCAACGGAAACCAGTGGATAACTTCCTGTCCGCAAACGATTTCGCGCACTGATGGTCGCGACTTGTTGATGCAAATCAAACCCAAATTGGCGATCATCTTCGGAATTCCAGCACGCTCATGAGCGGTCAGACGGGCCCCTTCTCAGTCCGGACGACGGGCAGGTGGCCGGCATGCTCCGCCGATGCCGAAAGTGGAGAGTGCCTATGGTTTTTCCCATGGCCTTTCGTGACGGCAGGAAACCACTCTGGTTTGTTGGATTGCGCTCCTTGCCAAACCACCTCGCAGGGGTAAGAATAAATGCAATCAGCCCGTCTCGAGGCCGCTAGGGGGTGAGAACCATGTCGCTGAACCTCCGGTCGCAGGTGGTGCGAAGTCTGCTGCTCGTGGGCGTGTGGCTGTGTCTGACCGCCCTGCCGTATGGTAACCAGTCGACCAGTCGGGCTCGAGATTTCGCTCCTGAAGAATTCCTGGCGACCGATCAAGCGAGTCAGGATATCTACGGGCAGCCAGAACCTGACGTGCAAGTTCCATTCTTCGACGACGAAATGCCCTCGCCAGGCGGCAGGCCGCGTGCCAAGCCGGCAGCCGCTAAGATGACTCGCCGTGCCACTGCCAAGGAAACGGCTGATTCGGTGGACAAGACGAAAAAGGGTGCCTCGGCTGCATCCGCGGGCAAGAAAACCGAGGGCGGGAAGGGTGGTTCAACCGGGACGGGGATCAGCTTTCGGAACGACGTGGCGCCGATCCTGGTGGCCAACTGCGTGGGCTGCCATAGGCAGGGGCGTCCGGGCTTGACCAAAGGCAAGCTTGACATGACCTCGTTTGCCAAGCTGATGGACGGAACGCCCGAGGAGAAGGTGATCCAGCCGAAGAAGCCCGACCAGAGCCACCTTGTATTACGCGTCAAAGGAGAAGAAGAACCGCGGATGCCGCAGGGCGGCGACAATAATGGGCTCTCGCCAGAGGCAATCAGCAAGATCGAAGAATGGATCAAATCCGGGGCCAGCCTGGATGCGGGGCTTGACCCCAAGGCTGCGATGCAAACATATGCCTCATCCCCCGATCAGGTGCGGCGTAACCAGATTGCCAAGATGAGCCCGACCGAGCGCGAGCAGAAAGTCAGCGCGCGTGGGCCGCGACCGCTGGCGGCAGACCAATCCCAAGCTGAAGCCAGAGATCACAACTGGCGAGCATTTTGTCCTCTTTAGCAACCTGCCGAGAAACCGCGCGGCCAGCGTGATCAAAGTCGCGGAGGCTCAGCACGGCCAGGTCAAGCGGTTGCTCGGCGCGCCCGCGGCCGACTGGGTCGAGAAGGTGAGCCTTTATGTTTTCAACACTCGCAAAGACTTCGTCGAGTTCGCCAGGACGATCGAGAACCGTGAAGTCGATGCGAACACTTCCTCGAGCAGTAATCTGGGCGTCTCAGAACCGTACGTCGTGGTTGTTGACCCACTGGCGGGAAAGGAGGAAGAGCCGGCCGCGGCCCGGCGGAAGCCGCACACCAAGAAGGGTGAGGAGAAGGAAGCACCAGGCGCCGAGCGGACACTTGCAGGACTGCTGACAGAGAACTTGGGCGCGGGGGCAGTTGCCGCGCAGGGGAACTCGCCACGTTGGTTGGTCCGCGGCGTCGGCGCCTTCCTGTCGTCACAGGTCGAGCCTCGCAGTCCCTTACTATAGGAAGCTCCGCGTGCTGGCTCGAGAGAAGTTCAGCCAGGGCTGGATCTCAAAGGCAAACGCGGTTCTGGACGAAGCAGACGAGGTCAGCGCAGAGGAAATCCACGCAGTCGGCTTCGCGATGGTCGAATTCCTGATGACTCCCGCGTTTCGCTCGTCGTTCCCCGCCTTCGCACAAGGAATGAGCAAGGGCAAGGAAAAACTTGAAGACGTTCTCAAAGAAGTCTATCGCGCTGATCGCGAGGAGTTTCTCAATCAGAGCGGCGACTGGGTCGCCGAGCGCTATGGACAAGACCAATGAGCCAGCCCGATCGACAGCACGATTCGGGCGGCCCGGGCCGGGTGGGCGATTACTTCATTGCGGCGGGATCAGGTTCGCACCACTCGATCTTTCCCGGTGTGGACATTCGAACCGCGGCCGGACGCCAGCTCATGCTTTCGGTGGTGCGGTTTGAGCCCGGCTCGGTCGTTCCTCATCATCACCACCCGCACGAGCAGATGGGCATGATGATCTCGGGCCGCCTCGAGTTCACCGTGGCCGACACGACCCGGGTGCTTGGCCCAGGCGACATCTGGCGGATACCCGGTGGCGTTGTACACGGCGTTCGTGCCCTCGAGGAACCCGCGGTGGCGCTCGATGTATTCCATCCCATCCGCGAAGATTATCTGTGATGCGGGATCGAGGGTTTGCTCATGCCTCGGGTGATCGTGGTCGGCTCGAGTAATACGGATATGACGGTGCGCGTGCCCGCACTGCCGGCGGCCGGGCAGACCATCTTGGGGGACTCGTTCGCGACGACTCCCGGTGGCAAGGGTGCCAATCAAGCCGTGGCGGCTCGTCGAGCCGGCGCAGAAGTCGTGCTTGTTGCCGCGGTGGGCGACGATGACCTGGGGCGGCAGGCGATCGAGCGGTACCGACGGGAGGGAATCAACGTCGAGTACGTGCGCACGGTCGAGGGCGTTTCCTCCGGTGTTGCCTTGATATTCGTGTCGCACGATGGCGATAACATGATCGGCGTGGCCTCAGGCGCCAATGAGCGGCTCAGCCCCTCCGACATCGACCGGCTTCCCGAGGCGCTCTTTCGCCCTGGCGACATCTTGCTGGCAGGACTGGAGATCCCGATTCCCACCGCGATCCGGGCGATGAGGCGCGGAAAATCGAACGGGATGACCGTGATCCTGAACCCCGCGCCCGCTCCCTCACTGTCGGCGCACGAGGTCAAAGTGCTGCTCTCGGAGGCCGACATCATCACTCCCAATCGCGTCGAGGCGATCATGTTGGCGGGAATTCGGCAGGGCGAAAAGCCGGAACCCGCGTCGTGTGCCCGTCGCTTGCTCGAGCTGGGGCCCAGGGCCGTCGTGATCACCATCGGACCGGAGGGTTGCCTGGTCGCACACGACCAAGAGATTCACCATGTCGCGTCACCACGTGTCCAGGCCGTTGACACAGTCGGGGCTGGCGACGCCTTCAACGGGGCTTTGGCCGTCGCGCTCGCGGAGCGCCGTCCACTTGTCGATGCGGCGGCTTGGGCCGTCAAGGCGGCCGCGCTCGCCGTGACCCGTCCGGGCGCTCAGTCAGCCCTGCCCTTCCGCGTTCAAATTGACGGGCTCTAGTGGGCACTGCTTGTGGTACAGGACCCCCAGGACAACCATCATGATCACCCGCTTGGAATCGATGGCTCCCAGTCTTCTGTTGCTAACTTGCTTGCTGTGGTTTGGCATGGGAAGTGACAAGCGAGTCTCGGCGGCCGACCGGCCGTATGGGCCTTTGCACAAAACCCGGTCGGCGGTGATAGCCCGGCAGGGAATGGCGGCGACCAGTCAGCCGCTGGCCACGGCGGCGGCAATTCGGTTGCTCCAGAATGGCGGCAATGCCGTCGATGCGGCGATCGCGGCGAACGCGGTGCTCGGGGTTGTTGAGCCGATGTCCTGCGGCCTGGGCGGCGACCTGTTTGCAATCGTCTGGGAGGCCCGGTCCGGCAAGCTGTACGGCCTCAACGCCAGCGGCCGGTCGCCCGCGGCGGCGAGCCTGGCGCGGTTCCGCGAGCAGGGGCTCAAGCAGATCCCTGTGCAAGGTCCTTTAAGCTGGTCAGTCCCCGGGTGCGTCGACGGCTGGGACGAGCTGCGGCGGAAGTTCGGTTCGCGATCCTGGGTCGAGCTCCTGGAGCCGGCGATCCAGTACGCAGAGCATGGCTTTGCCGTCAGCGAGATCATCGCTGGCGACTGGAAAGCCGCCGCCCCCGCCCTGGGGCTTATTCCGACTTCGGCGGCCTGCTTTCTGCCCGGGGGACATTCTCCGCCCGCCGGGGCGGTCTTCCGCAACCCGGATCTGGCGAGGTCGCTGCGGATGATCAGCGACGATGGACGAGACGCCTTCTACCGCGGTCCCCTCGCAGGGTCGATCGTGAGCTACTCGCAATCCGTCGGCGGCCTCTTTTCGCTGGCCGATTTCGCCGAGCACACCTCGACGTGGGTCGAGCCGGTGTCGACCAATTACCGCGGTTACGACATCTGGGAACTGCCTCCGAACGGGCAGGGCATCGCGGTACTTCAGATGCTCAACCTGCTCGAGCATTACGACCTGAAGCGCCTGGGGTTCGGATCCGCTGAAGCGTTGCACCTTCTCATCGAGGCCAAGAAGCTAGCCTACGAGGACCGGGCGCGTTACTACGCCGACATGGAGAGAGCCCAGGTACCCGTGAAGGAGCTGATTTCCAAAACCTACGCGGCCCGGCGCCGGGCGCTGATCGATCCGAAGCGAGCGAACCCGCACCCGGTTGCGGGAGATCCCCTTCAGGCCGACACGATCTACCTGACCGTGGTCGACAACGACTTCAACTGCGTGAGCCTGATCCAGAGCAACTTTCACGGGTTCGGCTCACTTCATGTTCCCGCGGGGCTGGGTTTCGCGCTCCAGAACCGGGGATGTCTGTTCGCCCTCGATGAGACACATCCCAACCGCCTGGAACCTCGCAAACGGCCGTTTCATACGATCATCCCTGGATTTGTTACAAGAAACGGCAAGCCCTGGCTGAGCTTCGGCTTGATGGGAGGCGACATGCAGGCTCAGGGGCACGTGCAGGTGCTCTGCAACCTCATCGATTTCGGCATGGACGTGCAAGAAGCCGGTGATGCCGCGAGGTTCCGCCATTTTGGTTCCTCGGAGCCGACCGGGCAGGCCGCGGCGGGTGGGGGCTCGGTGGCGTTTGAATCAGGCATCTCGGCACAGGTGCGCGGGTCGTTGGAAGCGAAAGGTCATCACCTGGCCCCGACCAGCCCGGGCGGGTACGGCGGCTACCAGGCGATCCGGATCGATCTGGAGCACCACGTGCTGATTGGCGGGTCGGACCCCAGAAAGGACGGGTGCGCGATGGGATACTGAAAGCGGCTGCCTTCCGTCACGACAAGCTCTCCAACCGCTCTATCCATCCTCGAAAGTGAGGGCACTCGGAGCGAATTCGATCGAAGCCGATCTCGAGCGCGGCGATGTTCCCATCAATTGGCTTTTGATAGGCCGGGACCAGGTCAACGACTCTGCGAGACGGGTGTGCGAGCGGTGAATCGTTGATCTCTTCCGGCGAATTGAAGGCGTCACGGATCGCCTGGAATTTCTTGGCGAGATTTCCCCGGCCAATGCCGTTCGCGAACCTGCCGCAATCGCTGAAAAGCAAGGCTTCGAACTCGTGCATCACGATAAACGGAATGAAGCGCCTCGCGTCTCCAAACTCAGCTTGAATCTCCGCGCTTAGAGCTGATTCTACCAATGAAGCTTTCTCGGCATACTCCAGTTTTGAGGATTCGAAACGGCCCGGCCAGGCACTCGTTTTCTTGGGATCGCTCGGCATGCCGTAATAATCCACCATCGAGGTCACGAATACAGCCAAGTCTGTTCGCAGATGCCGGACGATTTCAGTTTTCACCGACGGCCAGGGGCGTACACCGCCCCGCTGACTACGCAAGCGCGCGTTCCCCATAAGCTTAGCACTGACGGACTCGAACCCTTTTCTCAGAAGGTGCGGTCCGAGGAGTTCGTTGACGAACGTTTCTTCGGTTTCGCCCTCGACGAGAATGAGCAGCCTAGCCACGCGTAGGCCTCCCCCCTAATTCGTTCTTTTCCCAAAGTTGTCCCAGGCTGTACTCCTCAAGCCAGCCGGGCAAGTCTTGAGATTGCAGGCGCTTCAGTGTCGTCGCTCCCTGTTCCAAATCCGCCACCAGCACGTCTTCCGGCTGAAAATGATCCAGGAGCAAGGCGGATTGAGTTGATACGATGACTTGCGTCTCGGTGGCGGCGGCCTTGATGAGGCTGGCGAGCATCGTTATCGCGTATGGATGCAGACCGAGTTCAGGTTCATCTACGATGATCACCGACGGGCGATATGCTAGGGGTTGCAAAAACAGCGTGGTCAGGCACATGAAGCGAAGCGTTCCGTCGGATAAAGAGGAGGCGTCGAAGTACGCGTCAGAGGATTTGTGAATCCATTCTAGCTTGATCTTTGTCCGGATTGAGTCTAAGCGGCTCAACGTGAAAATCGTCGAAAAACGGCGCTACCCGCTGAACCGTTTTGCGGATCAATTGATACTCAGGCTGGTGACGTTCGCGCAGCAGATAAAGATAGGCAGCTAGGTTCGATGCGTCGGAGCGAAGGAATCGATTGTCATCCACATCGGCGGTCTTCTTGCATCGACGAAGTATCGCTAGTATCATGAAAGTGGTAAATGTCGCCAGCTGTCCAGCCGCAATTGCACCCAATCGGCCACGGACATCCGACCATTGCCTTGGGGCTCACTGATCCCAGCCTCTTTTCCGTTGCCCACAAGCGAATGATAGTGAGGCCCCTTCCCTTCGTACTCTGCTCTTATTCCAGAACCAGCACGATTCATTGTGGACCCGGAAACGATCTTCGGCAGTCGGTGACAGTGCAACGTGATACCCGTTCCTGCCGTCGCGAAAGGAGATTTCGAGCTCTATCGCTTGGGTCACCTTTGACCCGAAGTGAAGGATTCTCTCAGCTCCTCCCGCCGCGTCCGTGTATGCGACGAGTTGTCCCTGTCTCAAGACCCCAAGAAACGCGAAGACCCCCACAAAGTTCGACTTCCCGGACCCGTTCGCTCCCACCAGCACGTTGATCGGTCGAAGCTCCAGCTTCTCGATTGATTTGATGCTTCGGAATCCTTTAACCGTGAGATAGTCCAGTTCACCCTTCACTTTCGGGGCTGGTCCGTCTCCACGAGATCTTGATCAGCGGCTTGATTTCGATCTTGCGGATGTCTGGAGATTCTGCCCCGCTATGACCCGGAGCCGAGGCGGGTAAAGAGTGCGGCGGGAAGTAACAATGCTCTGCTCGATGTCTGGTGCTGAGGCATGATGATTCACACCGGTCTTCGAGGCAGAGCCCAGGAAGGGTGTTGAACGCGGACCGAGGATACGAACGAGTGGCTGCGGGCCAATCACTTCAACTCTCAAACCCGCTGGCGATGGAGCTGGCCGCCAAGCTTGCGGCAAGCATTCTCGACCTTGGCGAGTGAGCGCTCATCCGGGCAACCGATGGACAGAATCATTCCCTGACCGCCCTCGATCTGGTCGGGGGGCGTGACACCCAACCGGTCATTGGGCGTTCCCAACGTGGTCAAGACCTGGATGGCGAGATTTCCCTCGGCCGCGTTGTGAAAGAAGGCGACAACGCGTAGCTTGCTCTCCGGGCTCTGGACAGCACCGGGTCGAACCTGCGGCATTTCCATGGCGCTTTGTATTTCTTTTCGAAGACTCGTTGTCGAGGCCTGATGGCTGCACCTGCGTGCAGACGCCGTTGATTTGGATCGAGTTTGACGCCCTGGCCACCATTTCGCAAGGCGGCTGTGCGTCGGACCTTCCCCAGCCGTAGCAAGGAAGCAAGGACTCTGGGAAGTTGATTTGGCGCATCATCGACGGTCTTTTTTGGCAGTCGTCGTCTCACCTCGCTATCCAGTGAGTATTTTAAGCGTCCTGGTCACCTGCCCGATGAATCGCGCAAACGGTTGCGTGTCTGCCCCTCCTGCGCTTGCGAGCGGGAAATGAGCACGTCAACTGCCGGTCCATCAGGGGCTTTCGATAAGACCGCAGGAACGCTGCCGCGCGGTGAGATCGAAATGGTCCTGAAAAAAAGCGACTAGGACAACGGTGTTGCAGAACTGCGACACACGATCGCGGACTGAAGATCAAAGGCCATGTCTCGGTTGTTTTGGATACACAAGAGAGGTCCTGCTCCGCCTTCGCCAGGTATGGCATCGGAACGTGGCTTAAGGTTCTTAAGGTACTGGCCGACAAACCCGCTAGAGCAGACTTCGAGGTCTTGAATGATGATCGTCGGGTCGAAGAGAAAACGGATATCATCCCCAGGCGTCGCGGCCGTCGAGATGGCTGTGACGCTGCCCCTGGTGCTCACGCTTCTGATTGGTACCTGGGAAGTCGGACGAATTCTCGAGATCCAGCAGATTCTCAACATGGGGGCGCGAAGCGGCCCGGCAAGCGGGATCTGGCTTGCTCACCGACAGCCAGGTACAGCAGGTCGCGATCGACTACATCCGTAACGCGCTGGATGATGCGACGGGCAACTTGACCCGAAACCTCGCCGTGACGGTCACGGTCTATCCCGCCAGCAGTCCGACCACGCCAGAGAACATCGATGCGAGCCAGGCGAACTCGCTCGACCTGATCGTGGTATCCGTTTCCATACCCTATCAAGACGTCCGCTGGATCGCTTTACCCACCATCACCGGCGCGCAGTCGCTGCAGGCTCAGGCTACCTGGGTTTGCCTCAAAGACTACCCGTTTCCCACGACTGCGCCCCAGCCGCCGACGGGCTGAGCAAGCCTCGAGCAAGAAGAGGGGTTCACCAAGATGATGCGATTGTCACCAAAGAGAACTCGCTCCAGCCGCGGTGCGGCGGTGGCCGAGACAGCACTAATCCTCAACGTCCTGTTGTTAGGGCTACTGGGGATCTTCGAGTATGGTCGCATCGTGATGCTGCGACAAATGATGCTCAACGCGGCTCGTGAAGGAGCTCGGCTGGCGGTTGTGGGTACAGCGTCCGACCCGCAGACGACGACGGCGCAGATTCAGCAAACGGTTACTTCGTATCTCGTTGGCCAGTCGCTCGCGAACATGACGATCCAGGTCTACCAGGCGAACCCCACGACCTGGGCCAACATCGGCGCCTGGAACACGACACCTTATGGAGGCGCCATCGCTGTGGAGATCGACGGGAATTACACGCCGCTGATTCCCTCGACCTTTGGGATTGTGCCCAACCCAATACCCATGAGGGTCGTCTCGATGATGCTTTCCGAGGCCAACTAATCTCCTCAGTTCTCTTGATTTCCTGTGAGTCTCTCCGTCCCTTAGTAAGCTTTCTCTGGAGCCTGAAAGGATAAGTACGCGATGTTCGCTTTCAAACGGGATCGGCGGCCAGGGAGTGTCGCGCCTGTGATCGCGGTCAGTCTGGTGGCACTATGTGGCGCCGTGGCACTGGCCGTTGATGTGGGCCGGGTCGCCGTGGCCAAGCTCGAATGCCAGAGCGCCGCCGATGTGGCGGCAATGGCCGCGGCGCGTTCGCTCAACGGCATTCAGCCTCAGAACCTTGCCCAGGCAACGTCCAACGCCTTGGCCGCCGCGGAGACCTATTCGGTCATGGGTCATCCGATTTTGTCCACCGACGTGACGGTGCAGCTCGGAACCTATCACTACGACCCGACCGCGATGGCATTCGTGCCCTCCATGACCTTGGGTGCCGGCGAGAACTACAACCTGAGCCAGGTGACAATCAATAAGCCTTGCCCAACGACATTCGGCAAGGTCTTCGGATTTACGTCATTCAATGTGACAGCGAGTGCGACCGCCGCGCATCGCCCACGCGATGTCGCCATAGTCCTGGATTATTCCGGATCGATGAACAACGAGAGCGACCTCTGGAATGACGAGAGCTATCTCGACAACGGACAGGCAGCTCCTAACAACACGAACCTGACTTCGAACAATCAAGAGACGGTTTATCCCACTTTCGGCCACTATTCGAACCAAAAGAACTACTCGAACTACACCAACTACGCCAATTTGCTGTGTCCCGTGGCCGACGGGTCAAATCCTCTGTCGGGAAACGCGGTCATCGGCAAGTGCAACGCCTCGATCTCGGCCCTGGGCGTCCCCGCGATGGTCAACGACTTCTGGTCCAACAACCGAGGTGCGACGGCCGGGTCGGCCTTCACACAGGTGCCAGACTCCTCGCTTGATTCGTACAACCGCGCCGGCGGGGATAGCTATCTCTGGAAGCAGGGCTCGACAAGCCTCTTCGCCACGACTCTGTCCGATGCCCTTGGCAGCACGACCAAGAACGCGGCGTTCGAGAGCAGCGGCTACCAGTCGATTCAGGGAACGGCCCTTCAGGGCTACATCCAGGGCCCTCGCTACTGGGGCAAGACCTTCTTCATCTGGCCACCTGACCCGACCAACGACTGGCGGCAGAACTTCTTCGGCACCAAGAATAACACCCAGCTCTGGAGCTCATCCGGAGCGTGGAACCAACCCTCGGGCAACTACACGATTAATTACAAGGCGATTCTGGCCTGGATCCAGAACACAGGCCCGAATCCTTTCCCGAGCCAGCTCCGATCTGGCAACATTCTGTACTATGACCAGATTCCCACCGATGTTCCGGCCTCGGCGTACACGCACACCAACCTCAACTCCACCATCACAGACTCCAACCAGAGATTCTGGAAAGAATATATCGACTACATGGTGGGTGTATGGCGTGATCCGTCCGGCAACGTGCAGACGCCCGCAAATCCCTCGATGAGTTACGGCAACGACTACACGTTTGGGACCATAAAGGTAACCGGACCGCCGACCGGAACTGGCGCCGCTTACATGGCGTACGATGACAATCCCCAGCGTCCGCGGCACCGTCTCTGGTTCGGGCCGATGACCATGGTGCAGTTCATGTCAGACACAGGAATCCTCCCCGGCACTGCTCACGACATATCGATGTATCCAATGAAGGTGGGCATCGGCGAGGCTCTGCAAGATATCCAGAACAACCATCCCAACGACCTGGTGTCGATGATTCTCTTCAACCGCCCGCTCTACACGGGGGGTGCCAGCGGGACGGGTGCGTTCAACCTCGCCCAGTACAGCTTGACCAACAACATGCAACCCATGATCAACTCTCTCTGGGTTCCCCCCAACAGCGGCACCAACGATGTCTCACCCTGGGATCCCAATGGGTCGCAAACTCCCCGCGCCTTCGGCGATTGGACCGCGAATACGGCCTCTAGTTATGGGTTTATGCTGGCATATAACCAGTTCAGTGCCAGCAGCACCTTGAAGGCCCTCGACCAATCGACTGCTCCCGGGACGGGAGGCGAGGGAAGGGTCGGCGCCGAGCGGCTACTCATTTATGAAACCGACGGCATGGCCAACCAGGGGTCGACTCCGAACAACGGATTCCAGTCTGGCAGCTACTACAACTCCAATTACCAGATTCAGCCCGGCCAGCCGCTGTCTTCGGCTAATTACGATCAAACCAACCTACTGCAGACGGTGCAGAATATCTGCAACGACCTTAACGGCAATCCCGTGACTGGACCGGGAATCACGCCGTTCACTCCTAACCTGGGCCATGCGGGCTTTGGCTCTCTGGGCAAGCCGGTGACGATTCAGTGTATTGCATTCGGTGGCATCTTCGAAACGCCATCGTCGACCTTGACCAGCTCGGTCAGCCTGCTTCAGCAGATCTCGGCGATCGGCGGCACGACCTTCCCATCAAGCGCCAATGATCCAACAAATGGCTACAAGTGGTGCATTGGGACTATGTCCCAGAGGCAAACGCGCCTGGCTGGGCCCAGAGCGCCTACAGCCCTCACGTCATGCCGGGTAAGTTTATCATCCCGCAGTGGCTTGTCGACCAGTCTGCGGCCAAGCAGGCCGCCTCCTACGGCAGGTCCGGCGCGGCTCTGGCTCCGATGATCACCAAGCAGGGTCCGGACGCGGCCGACTTCGCGAAGGCCCTCCTGGCCTATGATGCGAACCGTCCGAGCAACACCATCGGCCCAGCCGTCGGGAATATAACGCAGCTGCTCGCGGCCGGTGCGGCTCCAAGTACCGTCCAGCCCATGCTACAGCAGAAGCAGATACCCTATCTGCAGTAATGAGCCACCGCGCGATCATATACTCAAGAGCAAGCACCCCTGCGGGAAATATCAGTCCCCAGCTGCTGCTACCCCAGTTGACCGCCGTGTAGACCAGATACATTCCCGCGCTGAAGAGCGCGAGACACAACACTATCCTCATTGGCGTCGGGCCATAGTCTAAATCGATCTGGATGTCAAGCCTTCTTTTTCAAATAGTATTGGCGACTGGCACTGGGATAATTCAATAGGAGGCAAAAATTCCAAGAAACGGAGAAGGAGTGTATTCGTTGCCGCAGGCGGCGTTCGTTCCAGGAACGACGATCTCCTCGGCTGCCGTCAATTCGGATTTCTCCGATATCGCCTCCGCGCTGACGATGTCCGTCTCCTCCGATGGACAGACGCCGATCACAAGTGCCCTGCGTACATCGGTCTCGTCTCCTACCCCGGCATTCACATCCATCGCCGATGACACCACCGGTCTCGTTGTCGACACCGCTACCGCCGGGATTGCCATCAGTGGAACTGAGACTGTCGTCTGGACGGCATCCGGAGAGGTGCTCACGGGCACCCTCTCAGTCAGCAGCGATACATCTGTTGGAGGCAATCTCGCCGTCACTGGGAATATGACGGTCGGCGGTACATTCGCCTTCACGGGAACCGCGGGCATCCAGATTCCTGGCGGTACAACAGGCCAGCGTCCCGGAAGCCCGGTCGCCGATACGATCCGCTTCAATTCGACACTAGACAGCTATGAGGGCTTTGATGGCACCGAGTGGCAGGCGATGTCGTTCGTGCCCTCGGCCTATACCATTTCGACATCAATAAATGCAGGCATCCTGACCGTCAATCTGCTGAATGCACGCACGGGGGTAGCGGCGACGGCTGCCGATCCATTCCTCTTGACCTTCCGCGATGCCACGATTGGAAACGGCGATCCAGTATCCGTCACGATCAACTCAGCGCTCACGTTGACGACAAACGCCACCGGCGCGACGCTCGGCACATCAAATAACGTAGCCTTCCGCTTCTGGCTCGTGGCCTTTAACAATAGCGGCACGGTCGTTCTTGCGCTGATCAACTGCCTGACGGCGACCGGAATCTTCCCGCTCATCGAGAGCCAGTTGGCCTCGGCGACGGGTATGAGCAATGGCGCGACAAGCGCAGGTGTCTTCTACTGCCCGAATGGTACCACGATCACCTCGATGCCGTTCAAGATACTCGGCTTCATTGAGTATAGTACCGGTCTCTCGCCTGCCGGTACCTACAGTGCACTGCCATCGCAAATCCAAATTTTTGGTCCGGGAGTGAAGAAGCCGGGCGACACGGTGCAGAAATTTCTAGCGCCATTGACCTC
>CAVXCB010000014.1:0-262403 GCA_963760085.1 uncultured Planctomycetaceae bacterium | reverse complement strand
CCCGGGATAGCAACCGCATTGCCATGACCAACTACGCAGGGGTCCACCACGACGTCGAAGCCCCGATCGCGGCCGACAACCACGGCGTGCTCTTCCTCAATCGCGCGGTACGCTATGAGGACGTGCCCGACGGTACTTCCATGACCCTTTTCGTGGGCGAGAAGCTGAACGACGGCCTGGACCTGGGATGGGCTTCGGGCACGCGGGCCAGCCTGAGGAATACCGGTCTGAACGTGAACCGCATGCCCGCCAGCAGCAAGAAGGGTGCCATGACGGGTGTGTCCCTCTCTGCGGAGGAGTCCGCGAGCTTGGCGAAGCTGGGACAGGACGGCGTTCGTGGGCGGGTTCGGCAGCCGGCACCCCGGCGGCAGCAACTTCGTCTTCGGCGATGGCTCGGTCCGGTTCCTCAAGTCTAGTGTCAACGCCAAGGTGTATCAAGCACCTGGCCAACCGGGCCGATGGCGAGGTGATCGACGCGGACCAGTTTTTAGACTGTGCCATCCCCGGTGCGGCTGGCGATCTATTTTTTGTTGATGCGATTCAGAGCTGCTTATTCATGAGTACAAGGCGAGGCTTTACGCTGATCGAGCTCCTGGTGGTGATGGCGATCATCGCCGTCATGGTGGCGCTGATCCTGCCGGCTATGGTCGGGGCGCAGGGCGGCCTCGCGGCGTATCAATTGCATGAACAACCTGAAGCAGATCGAGCTGGCCCTCCAGAGCTATCTGTTACACCTCCCCGACGTTGTGCCCATCAGGCAGCTATGACACGGTCCGCCCGGTCTCGAGCGAGCCCGGCGGTTACTCAAGCTGAGCTGGATCGTCTCGATCCTTCCCTACATGGAACAATCGGGGGTCTACCGAGCGTTTGATTTCCAGTATGGGGCCGACGACCCGGCCAACCAGACCCCCCGGCTGAGCTGGATCAACAGCTTGCTTTGCCCGAGCGATGGCTCGGCCGGGCATAACTGGTACGGAGGGTGGGGCCCACACTGCCGGTGGTGGCAGTGAGCCAGGCAGGTCCAGCTACGCAGCCTGCCATCACGACGTCGAGGCGCCGATCGACGAGGACAATCACGGCGTCTTCTTCCTGAATAGCCATGTCCGTGTGACCGATGTGGCGGATGGGCTTGTCTCAGACGATCTTCGTGGGCGAAGTGCCGTGGCAGGCCAGTGCGGGATGGGCCTTGGGAACCCGCGCGAGACCCTCCGCAATACGGGACACCCGATCAACGGCGTCACCGCCGAGTCAGTTCCGCTGCTCGGGGCTGCTTCCCCCGTTTGCTCGAAACGCCAACCCCATGGAGCTGGACCAGAAGATCGAATTGAACGAACTGAAAGTGGCGCAGACGTTCGTGGGTGGGTTTGGCAGCTCACACCCGGGAGACGGGGCAAATTTCGGATTCGGCGATGGATCGGTGCGGTTTCTCAAGCAGACGCTCGATCCGACTGTGTTTCGTCGGCTGGGTCATCGGTGCGACGGAGAAACGATCGATGACGAGGCGTACTGATGATTTCGGTCCCCGTCATGCCGAGGCTTCTCGAACCCGAGCTCAAGCACTTTCACCATAGCTGGAACTTCCTATTGGTGCTGATGATCATTGGCGTTCTCGTCGGCCTCCTGCTTCCCGCGGCCTCAACGGCGCCCGCGAGGCAGCCCGCCGGGTCCAGTGCTCAAATAACCTGGGGCAGATCGGCCTGGCCATGCAACAGTACCTGGCAAGTCACTCCGTGCTGCCTCCGGGAGTTGTGAACGATTCCGGCCCGATCAGTCACCGCGCCCTCGGGCTATCACATGAGCTGGATCGTGCAGATTCTCCCCGACCTGGATAACCGCGAACTGTTCCGAAGGATCAACTTTCACGGCGGAGCCTACGATCCGAGCAACAACTCCGCGCACGCGGCATCGCTCGGTATCTTGACCTGTCCCCAGCGACGCCGCCGGCCGCCGCAACCCCGTTACCGGAACCCCCTGACCAGTTACGCGGGCTGCCATCACGACGTCGAGGCGCCGATTGCAAGCGACAACCACGGTGTACTGTTCCTGAATAGCCATGTGAAATTCGACGATATTCCCGACGGCCTGTCGTATACGCTTTTCGTCGGCGAAGTGGCGAGCGCATCCGCTGGGCTGGTTTTCAGGTACGCGAGCGACCCGCGCAACACCGGACACCCCATCAACCGCCTGAACATCACCTACCTGGGCGGCAGATTTCCTGGGTCCTCCTCACCCGGCGATGAGCCCGCGGCCGAGGACATCGAGGAGAGCATCAACACCGGCATGTTGCCCGTCAATCCGACATTCGTGGGCGGGTTTGGCAGCCGCATAATCGCGACGGAGCCCATTTCGCATTTGGCGACGGTTCGGTCCGGTTCGTCAGCGCGAAGATCCATCAGGCCGTGTATCAACACCTGGGCCATCGGTCTGATGGAGAGCTCATCGATGGTGAAAACTATGGGCGGAGTGAACCGATGCGGAATGGCCCGATATCCCGGAGGCGCGCATGGGGCTTTACCATGATTGAGCTCCTGCTGGTTGTGGGCATCATCGCGGTCTTGATCTCGCTGCTCTTGCCGGCTGTCCAGTCGGCCCGCGAGAACGCGCGCGCATGCAGTGTTTGAAGAACCTGATGCAAATCGGTGTCGCCCTGGCGAATTACGCGTCATCTCATAAAGTCTTCCCCCCGGAGTCGTCAATGACAAGGGCCCATCTCGAACGTGCCCGCGGGCTATCACTTCGGCTGGGCGGTACAGATCTTGCCGTACCTGGAGCAGATGCCCGTCTATCGCGAGTTCGACTTCTCGCAGAGCGTCTATGCGCCCGCAACGAGACGCGCGCGGACACAAAATCCAGAGCTTTCTCTGTCCCTCAACCCCATGGACCGGTCTGACCAGTTACGCCGCGTGTCATCATGACGTCGAGGCCCCGATCGCCGCCGACAACCACGGCGTCTTCTTTCTCGACAGCCAGTTTCGTACGATGACATCAGCGATGGCCCGGCGTTTACAATCCTTGTCGGCGAATCCAGGGCGGCGGACCAGCCTGGGATGGGCCGTCGGCACCATGGTTCGCTCCGGAACACAGGTGGCCGATGGACACTGACGACCCTTCTTCGGCCCCGCTTCGCCTGCACCTGCTCCAGGATTCGTCTACGAAACCCGCGAGCTGCCAGATTCGCTGCGCTGGCAAGGATGGCTCGATCCCCGCCGGCCACTGGCGGTTTTTCGAACAACCGTTCGGGAGGAGCGCACTTTCTCTTCGGAGACGGCTCGGTCCCGTCCTAAGCCAGAGAATTCGCCGTCCGTTTATCGCTCGTTGGGCAACGGGCCACGGTAACTTGATTAGTGATGATGATACTGATTGCTACCGGCGGAGCTTCGTTCCCTGAGGCGTCGTTCCAGGAACTTTGTTGGCCGCAACACCGAGCCCGCCTCACTCCACGGTCATCACCCGTTCATGACCATCCAGTGGCCGGGGAAGGTGCAGAGGAAGGGGTAGCGGCCTTGTCGAGGGGGCGCGGAAGAGATGGTGAAATCGTTGCCGGGGGGAACGATGTCCATGTAGAAGAGGATGTCGTCGGTGCGGGGGATGTAATCCGCGCGGCGGCGTCGGGCTCGGCGATGATCTTGTTGACCAGGTCGCCACCTTCGCCGAGCGTCCCGGGACGCACAGCACCCAGTTGTGGGGCACGACGTCGGGGTCGGAGAACGTCAGCTTGATCGGCTCACCCGCGCGACGTGAAGGCGGCCGGCGCGAAGGTCAGGTTCTGGCCCGCCGCAAGATGGATTTCGCGGGCACCGCGGATCGACCTGCGCCAGGGATTCGGCACTTGACCACGCTCAGGGCCGCCATATCGGCCAGGATCGGGTGGGCGGCGATCGTCTTGCTCGCGGGACGGTACTCGGGGAAGCCGGTGAAGGGGCGCGCGAGCTTGTGAACGGTGGCGAAAAGCTCCTGAGCTGGCCGGTTCGACCCGCAGGTGGAGGTGAAGCTGGTTCACCGGCTGGATCTCGGGGATCTCCAGGAACAGGGTCCGGCCGTCGGCCAGGACGTGAGCCGACTGGATGGCCAGCGGGTCGTGACCGGGCATGCCCGGGTGGCGGGCCGAAAGCTCGGGAGAGCCGTAACCGCTGCTGTAACGGTAGTTCCACGCCTGAGCGAACTGGTTGCCCGGCTGCTCGGCGACCGCGCGGTCGAGCGGCCGGCTGAACGTGACGTAGCACGCCGTTCTCGACGGCGTGGAAGGCGAGGGGAAGCTGCACCGGGTCACCGGTGTAGCGCACCCGCTGGAAGCAGCCGTCCCGCGGGGTGTACGTTCCCCAGCCCGCCATCCCCGTGACGTAAAGCTGACCGTCCTTGGGGTTGAATCGGCCCACGATGGACGCCCGAGAGGAAGTCGCCCGGCAAGGGTACGACGGCTCCCTGGGGCTGGCCGTCCACCTGTTCACGCAGGACCAGGAAGTGTGTTCCCGCGCCGAACGAGAAGTGAATCAATTGACCCTTCAGGGGCCCCCACCGGTCGGAGGTCACTTCCACCTGAGCAGCCGCTCGAGTTGTCCAGCCCCCGCGGCAGATAGACGAGCGGCAGGTCGGGAGCTTGGCCTTGCGCGGTCCGGCGTAGCCGTAGTGGCCGCCGGGCCGGACCTCGCAGATCATCGACGCCGGCACCCATCCCCCTCGGAATTGGGAACGGTCAGCACGCCGCCGGAGGAGAGGCCCAGTCCATCGGGATTGCGAAAGCCCGTGGCCACGACCTCGACCCGCTTGCCGTCGGGATAGATCCGCAGCAGCCTTGCTTGCCCGAGACGGTGTAGAAGTTGCCCGCGGCATCGCGCTGGAGCCCGCAGATGAAGTCGTGACCGGCCGGCGAGGTCTCGTAGGCGTTGCTCACGCATTCGTAGTAGTCGGCCTCGCCGTCGCCATTCAGATCGTGCAACCGGGTGATCTGGTCGCGACCCAGAACGTGGACCAGGCCATTGGCGACAACCAGCCCGAGGGCCTGATGCAGACCCGAGGCAAACCTCCGCCACGCACCTGTCCCAGTGCGGCGTCGAGCCCCTCAACGTGCCAGACGTCTCCTTGCATCGTGCAGAGCATGGCCGAGCCATCGGGCAGGAAGTCATGATCGCCGAAGAACAGGGGCGCTTTCCACGTATTCTCGAACGGCGGCTCGATCGTGTCGATCGCGTAGGGCCGACCGTCCGAGGGTGCCGCGGGTGATCAGCACCTCGGCCACTCCCGGCCCTCCGCGGGTCAGCTCGGCGAGTCGCTTGGCTCGCTGGCCGGTATGATCCGTCGCTGTGAACTTCCCGCCCTCGACCCAGGCTGTATCGAGATAGTCCTTGTCGCCAATCCGGTAGGCGAAGATCACCTGCGGTCCGTGCCGGTAGAAACCGCGATAGGAAAATGGCTTCTCGGCCTGGCGCCTTCCGGGCGGGGAAGTGGCGTTCCGCTCATGATCAGGCCGTCCAGGAATCCGTGCCGGGTTGCCGAGAACTGCACGAAACCGTCGCGCCAGAGGGCCTCGTACGAGAGCGTCTCGGGGTTGAAGCAGGGCTCATCTCCTGTGATCGCCGAGCCGGACGCAGACGCCCTTGGGCACGGTCACTCCGGCGCCTCGAAAGACGCCGCAGAGGACCGAGCCGAGCACCGTCTGGTTCCAGCGGCGCGTCGGCCCAGCTCTTCTCGTTCTGGTTTCCCCAGTGGCCGTGGATCCCGCCGTCGAGGCCGGGAAAGGGCGGCAGCAAGAACGGGACGGGCGACTGCTTGCGGAAGTACTCGGCCTCCTTGGCATAGAAATCATAGATCCGCTCGCGGTTCACGGGCTGCCGCCAGTTGGGCCAGCGTTCGGGATGGACGGCCGCGATCGAACGGGAACGTCGCGGCCCCATGCGGGTGGTGGCGCAGGAATGCCGACGCGTTTCTCCGGCTTTGCCCAGCTCCATCAGGAACCGCACCAGATCGCGCCGCTCCCGGGGCGACATGGTTGCCGCGATACCCTCCGGCATCAGGGTGCCGACCTCGCGGATCTCTTCGACGGTACCTGGCGGATCCGAAGCTTTGCGCCGGTGGTGGCCTCGGTGACGACGATCTCGCGCTCGGTCTTCTCGAGGGGATAGCCCTGGATGACCTTGCCGTCGTCGGTCGCCAGGGCGATGGCCTCGTAGCCTTCCTTGATCTTCGGCGCGGCCAGAGCACCGATTCGGCGATCTCTTCGGGCGACAGGCAGGTACCGGCGGTCGTCAGCTCCGGGCCGACGATGCCCCCTTCGGTGCCCACCTTGTGGCACGAGCTGCAACTGAATCTAGGGTCCAGAAACACCTCGGCTCCGCGCCGAGAATCACCCTCCTTTCTCGCCTGGGCGACCAGCGCGGCCACTCGTCGCCTCTCTCGGCGGGAAGCTCGGCCTTCGAGGCAGGCCGGGGAGGCGACCGGCGTGCGGGGCTTCGGAGGCGGTCCCGGCGGTTGCCGTCGAGCTGGGGCAGCAGCCAGTCCACCCCGTCGAGGTTGTCGCGCGAGCCGGGCCTCGGCGTCGTCCTCGGTGTGGCCCAGGATGCCGATCGGCCCGCGATAGCCGCTGTCGCGGATGATCCGCACAAGCTCAGGTCGCGCTCGCCCTGGCCCAGGGGAAGGATCTTTCGGCCGACCCTGTCGCCGCCGTTGTCCATGCCGTTGAGGTTAAGCGCCATGAGATACGGGATCATGGCCTGGAGCAAGGCGGGAAACGGTCGAGATGATCGTGGCCGTGGTGCAGGTTATAGACCATGCCGACGTTCTGCACACCCGCCGCCTTGAGCCGCTCGATGATCGCAATCTGGTTCTCCGGCTCGCCAAACCAGCCGCCGTGGTTGTACAGGGCGAGCGTGCAGCCGATCTTCGTCGGCCTCGACGGCCAGCGGCTGGAGCTTCCCCACGGCCGCACGATCCGCCGCTCCTGCTCGGTACCGCTGACCCGGTCGCTGCCCAAGTCGAGCAAGACCCAGAGCTGGGCCTTGATTCCGTGCCGCTTGAGCAGGTCGAGAATGATCCGCGATTCGCGGTTGAGTTCGCCGGGCGCACCCAGAAGGCATCGAGCGCCATCCGTGCCGCTTCAGGGCCTCGACCTCGGCATCGAAGCTCGGAATGTGCTCGGCCCGCCAGTCGTAAGCGAAGTGTTGGAAGCCCAGCCGCTGGAGCATCGCCGCCCGTTTCTCGGGCCCCGCTTCTTGGAATCGAACGGCACGATGCACCAGGCGATGAGGTTGTCGCGGGCGAAGAGGTTGTCTGCGACTTGCCGCCCGGTTGACCCGCGGCTCGCCGAGTCTTGCGCCATCGTGGGGCAATGCCAAGCAAGACCCAAGGCGACAGCACACCCACAATGAGGGCTCGAGCCCCTCCCAGGGAACAGTTCTTGAGCGGGAGTCGAACCACGGGAATTCCCTTGAGGCAGTGTTACATTTCTTCCATTCGCAGAAGTCTAGTTACGAGGGCAAGTGTGGGTGTGTAGACAAGCGTTCCAACGTATCTTACACACGGAGCAGGGGCAACCAGTGTGGTCGTGCAAGCTCCCTTCTCGCTACCCTTCCCCCCCTTTTTTTTTTTTTTTTTTTTTTTTTTTTTTTTTTTTTTTTTTTTTTTTTTTTTTTTTTTTTTTTTTTTTTTTTTTTTTTTTTTTTTTTTTTTTTTTTTTTTTTTTTTTTTTTTTTTTTTTTTTTTTTTTTTTTTTTTAAAAAAAAAAAAAAAAAAAAAAAAAAAAAAAAAAAAAAAAAAAAAAACGGTCAAGGGCCGGCCGGACGAGGTCGTCGACGGAGATCTTGAGGGAGACCGCTCTTGCGGCGAGACGCCGAAAGGTGTCTTCCGAAACGGTGAGGTGGGGCATGGCGACCTCCATCAAAGGTGACTCTGGTCATGCCAAATCGATCAAAGGGGATTATCCATTTGGACATCCCGAGATGAACCGGCCGATCACACAGTAGGAAGAAACGCGATCACGCTTAGGGGCGACTCCTGGAATAACCCGCCGAAGATAACCGATTGTACCTTCGACGCCCCAACGCGTTGTCGAGACCGAGGACAACTTTCTTCAACCAATCTGTCGAATATCGGTTCCTGCCACCTTGCCTGTCCCCCTTCTTCCTCGGTTCGTTCGAGAGCATTGCTCCCGCTGCGAGAGCAACTAGGTCTTCACCTGGCCGAAATGAACCAAGTGTATGGAACCCCTTCCGCTTTCTTGCTCGCCCCGCTTGTGCACGCAGGCGCGGGTGATATGCTGAACCGAGTCGCTTCACAAATGCAGTGCTCACACGTGGGGTCGGGCTATTGGCTTGTCAACAAGCGCGTATCGCAGAGGTTGAAATACGCAGTCGCTGTCCTTTCCAACTGCCAGGCTACCGGCACCGCACGGTCGCGGAAGTGGCTTACGCGTGAGAACAAGGCGAACGGCCGCTTCGTGCTGTCCCAGGGGCGAGTGCCGGAATACCTGACACACGTCGGAAGACGCACCCGGAGTTCGCCCCTCCTCAATGGACCCCGTCCGATTGGAACGAGCCTCGGGTCTTTGGGTTGTCCTGTCGGCGTGGCGAATGGGTGAATCACCGAGTTTCCTATGACTCGTCACAAACCAGACAGGCCTGTTCACCATCGCGGTCGGTTATCATACCGCAGAAGCTTGACGAGATGATTACGATTGATTCCTTCGCTGCTACTGAGTCGATGCTTTATTAAAGACTACACCCATGGCCAACATCGTCTGCCAGGTGATCAATCGGGACAATGAGATGGCGTTCGTCTGGTCGAGCACGGTGGGTTTTTCGACCCATACTTGATCAAGGGACCGGCTCTGACGACTCTTCGAGAAAAGCGGTCGCGAGCCGAGATGCCTTGGAAGCACTCGTTAGGGTAATGAACACTCTAGGATCGGAGGAGGCAGTCTCGGCCTCTTCTCTGAATCTGGCCAATGCAGGCTATCAGCTCTTCAACCGCATCGTTCCGTTCTACGAAAGCGAGACGGCCAATAAGATCCGAGACTGGCTAAACGAGCGGGAAAAAGATGATCAACCGCTACCAGCCTCGAGATCGTGATCGAGGATGGCTCGAGCATTACCGCAAATGAGTCCACGATCCCCTGGAATGCGGTGTACGACGCCGATCCCAAGCATCCCAGAAAGCGTTCTTGCAAGTTGGCGACCCAGAGCGTTGGCGGCCGTTCTGGGGTATCCGGTAAAACCTGACTTGCGGACGGCGAGTGGAACCGTTGCGACGGGAGGCGACCTGGACCAATCCCCGGGTGGTCATGGTCATCGACCCCGTGGCGTACAATAAGCTCCACGACGACCAAAAGCAGAGGCTGGAGGACTACCTGGCCCGGAAGCGGCTTAACAAGGTTGAATCCCTCGACGAGCTCAAACAGGGGCTGACACAGGGCCAACCTCGCTTGCTCTACTGGTTCGGGAACTCCCGACCCGAATGCCTCCTACTGGGCAATCGCGAGATCATCACGCCCCGGACGCTGGAAGACGAGTTGATCAGGTCCGCCAAGGGGGATCGGTCGCAGGGAATGCTGATTTTTCTGAACGCCTGTCAGACCGGCGGTCCGGTCAAGAGGAAGGATCTTTCCTGGGGGTGTTGAAGCACCTGGACTTCTGCCGGGGAGCTATCGTCACAGAGCGGCACACCATCGACAACTTTGCCAACAAGTTCGGGCTGGACTTCCTGGAGGGGTTCCTCGACCAGGGGCGTCCGGTGGGCGAACTCATGCACCAGCTTCGCCTCGAACATGCCCCTCTGGGCTTATCTACGGTGCTTACTGCCCTCCTGAGATCCGTGTCGTCGGTCCCGAAGCACTGGCACAAGCTCCTATTGAGATCCACGAGCCGTCCGTTACCGCTGGGGTGATCATGGGGGATGACGCAGTCGCTCCGCCCGCCCCAGCCTCGGTCAAGTCGTTGACGCTGCCTGACCAACCCTACCGTTCGCTGGCTTATTACGATGAGGCCGACCGGCTGCTCTTCACGGGTCGCAACGCTGATGTGATCCGGTTTGCCGCGACCCTCGACCGGCCCGACACTCGAATCCTCGTCCTGCACGGCGAGAGCGGCATCGGCAAGAGCTCGTTACTCCGAGCCGGGGTGATTCCCTACCTGGAACAGGAGTGTGTCGGCTACCGTTTCCTTCGTAATGACAAGGGCCAGGTGGTAATAATCCAGGCGACCAAGGACCCGGTGGGGCGGCTTGTGAGTGGGCTGTTGGAGATGACTGAGCGTCCCCTGGAATACCCGACGCCGAACGGGGACGTGCGGACGATCGACCTTCGCCACGTGCTCAGCGAGTCGCTGGGGACGAAGGCGGACGCGGCAGCATTGCGCCCGGCCCTGATGGCCGATTCAGGCCGGCTCGCGATGCTGCTCGAACAGTTGTCGGCCCACCTGCCGCATGCGGTGGTGCTGGTGCTCGACCAGGCTGACGAGCTGTTCACCCTGGCGAAGACGCCGAAAGAGATCAAGGCGGCGGGACCAGGTTTTGCAGTCGCTCATGTGGTTGGCCGAGGTGAGGGCCAATGTCAAGGTGATTATCTCACTACGCACCGAGTACTACGGCCGACTGCTCGACCACCTGAGGGCCGGCCACCGCGACCTGACTTGCGTCCGCGACGACCTGCTCCGCGAATTCTCCAAGCTGACCCTGATCGAGGCCATTGAGCGGCCAACCCTGGAGATACCATTAGTAAAGGACCAACCCGCCCCGCGCGACCAGTACCTCTTCACCTACGGCGCTGGTGTGGCCCAGGAGATTGCCGATGGGGTCTTAAGTTTGCGTACGGAGAACCAGGACAGCGTCCTGCCGCTAGTGCAGGTGATTTGCAAGCGGCTGTACGACCGGAAAGTGGCTGACCCGGACTCGGATCGGGTAGTGACTCAAGTCGACCTTGAAGCGATCGACGGGGTGGAAGGCGGCCTGAAGGCGTTTGCCGAGGAGCGCTGGGGCGGTTAATGGGGCTAGAGCCCGAGGATCAGGACACCTTCAAGGCAATATATTCGCGGCTCTACACTCATCAGGCGGACGGCACTCTGACCACATGGATGGCCCCTCTAGCCAAGCTCGAGGGGACTGGAAAGGTACCAGGTCCTTCAGCATCGTCATCGAAGCGGCGTGTAAACGCGTTTGCTTCGCATGGACAATCTGCGAATCGAGGGCGAGGAACCGCAAGACTACGTGCGGCTGGACCGACGCGCTGGCAAGAGTGGCGGCGGCCTGGCGGGCGGAGTGCGAGAAGCAGGATCAACTCGAATACGAACGGAAGCGAAGGCGGTCCCTTATCGGTGGTCTGGTCGTATCCGTCTCGCTGGTCGTGGACCTGCGCTGGGAATGTGGCAGATTTATCAAGCAACCGTACGCTCGATCAGAAGAACCATGAGCTGCGTATCGCCCGTGAAAACGCGGTGTATCAGCAGCAACGCGCACGGGCCCGGCTGGCCCGGAATGTGTTCGACCAGGCCGAGAGCTTGTGGCGCACCTGGCCCGAGAGAGGGCGCAACTGCTCCAGGACGCGAACAACTTTAGTCTGTCAGAGCGGGATTTCACTTGGAGGCACTACAAACGCCTTTGCGATCGAGTACGTGTCCTGAAACATGTGGACGTGGTGCAGGCCGTGGCTTTCAGCCCCGACGGCAAGACCCTCGCCTCCGCGGGCTACGACGAAAAAGTGAGGCTGTGGGATGTGGCGACCGGCGGCCCCCGCGCCACACTCGATGGGCACCAGAACTGGGTGTCCGCAGTGGCTTTCAGTCCGGACGGCAAGACCCTTGCCTCCGCGAGTCACGACGGGACGGTACGGCTGTGGGACGCGGCGACCGGCGAGCCTCTCGCCACACTCAAGGGGCATGAGGACGCAGTGCTGGCCGTGGCTTTCGGTCCCGACGGCAAGACCCTCGCCTCCGCGGGCTACGACGAAAAAGTGAGGCTGTGGGATGTGGCGACCGGCGGGCCCCGGCCGCACTCGATGGGCACCAGAACTGGGTGTCCGCAGTGGCTTTCAGTCCGGACGGCAAGACCCTTGCCTCAGCGGGTCACGACGGGACGGTGCGGCTGTGGGACGCGGCTACGGGCAAGCCCCGCGCCACACTCGATGGGCACCAGACTGGGTGTCCGCAGTGGCTTTCAGTCCGGACGGCAAGACCCTTGCCTCAGCGAGTCGACGACGGGACGGTGCGGCTGTGGGACGCGGCTACGGGCGAGCCCCGCGCCACACTCAAGGGGCATGAGGGCGCGGTGCTGGCCGTGGCTTTCAGCCCCGACGGCAAGACCCTCGCCTCCGCGGGCTACGACGAAAACGGTGCGGCTGTGGGATGTGGCGACCGGCGGGCCCCGCGCCACACTCGATGGGCACCAGAACGGGTGTCCGCGGTGGCTTTCAGCCCGGACGGCAAGACGCTGGCCTCAGCGGGCGGGGACGGGACGGTGCGGCTGTGGGACGCGGCGACGCGCGAGCCCCGGGCCACCCTCAAGGGGCACCAGGCTGGGTGCTCGCGTGGCGTTCAGCCCGGACGGCAAGACGCTGGCCTCAGCGGGTCGAGACAGGACGGTGCGGCTGTGGGACGCGGCGACGAGCGAGCCCCGGCCACCCTCAAGGGGCACACGGACCGGGTGTCCGCGTGGCGTTCAGCCCCGACGGCAAGACGCTCGCCTCCGCCGAGCGAGACAAGAGGTGCGGCTGTGGGACGCGGCGACCGGCAAGCCTCGCGCCACGCTCAGGGGCATGACGGGCGGGGTGTGTCCGTGGCTTTCAGCCCCGACGGGAAGACGCTGCCTCGCCGAGCTGGACAGGGTGCGGCTGTGGGACGCGGCGACCGGCGAGCCTCGTGCAATCCTCCGGGGTCACAGGGCCAGTGTCTGCCGTGGCCTTCAGCCCGGACGGCAAGACCCTTGCCTCCGCGAGTCGACGACCGGACGGTGCGGCTGTGGGACGCGGCGACCGGCGAGCCTCGCGCACACTCAAGGGGCATGAGGGCGGGGTGATGTCCGTGGCTTTCAGCCCCGACGGGAAGACCCTTGCCTCAGCGGGCTGGAACCCAGGGAACATATTCGATCGGGGACTCCCTGGCGAGTTTCGCTTGTGGGACGCGGTGACCGGCGAGGCACCGCGCCGCACTCAAGGGACACGAACACTTGGGGAGCGCCGTGGCTTTCTGCCCCGATGGCAAAACCCTCGCCTCCACGGGTGGCGACCATACGGTACAGCTGTGGGATGCGGCGACCGGCGAGCCTCGTGCAATCCTCAGGGGACATCAGGGCCAAGTGTCCGCCGTGGCCTTCAGTCCGGACGGCAAGACCCTTGCCTCAGCGAGTCACGACTGGACGGTGCGGCTGTGGTAGATGTCGTTCCCCTTTGAGAGCGAACTCTTATCTTCACACAAGGAGATCATCGATGGGTCACAAAACGGCTCACAGCCTGCTAGATCGCGAGACCGAAGACCTGGGCCGGCGGTACCGTGCTCTCCTGGCCGCGGTACAAGCGCCGGGCCCTACCACAAGCGATACTGTCTGGGACGAGTTAGCCGAGACGCAGAAGGCCATCGACACGGCACTAGCCCGACAGCAAAAGCATCGCGAGGAAACCGAGCGTCTCGCCCAGAAGACCGAAGATGGAGCCCTTGGCAACTTTCTCGGTTCCGCCGACAACCGGCCTCAAAGTCACCACAGCCCTACGTCTCCAGCCCATCCCTACTGGCATCTACCAACTGCTTGACCCCGCCACCCACCCCCTCCTGAGCGTCTCCGTGCAGAACGAGTCGCACGAGCCACGCCGGGTCAGCGTCTCGGCTTATCTCGAAGGACTCTCGGCACGAGCGATCCGGACCATCGAGCTGGAGCGGATGGACAAGGGCCAGACGATCCCGTTGCTCCCAAGCCTGCTGCCTGGCCCCACACGACGGATCACTCAGGTGCAGCGCGGCACTCTGCATGTCATCGTCACCATCTTCGGCTCGACCCGTGATTCCTGGACCCAACTCGTCGAATCTCACGACACGCAGACAGTCGTGCTGCTGTCGCGTAACTCCAGCTTCAATTCGGTGATCGACCCTCAAACCGGGCTGCCCTCCGACCTAATCCCCTACTATGGCGCGTGGGTCACGCCGCACATTGAACCGATCCAGGCATTGCTTAGACGCGCGGCCGAGCTGACCCCGGAGCACCAGATTTGGGGCTATCAAGGGGAACCCGAGGCCGTGCCCCGCCAGGTCGAAACTCTGTACGATGCGTTGAAGAACGCGGGGATTGTGTATGTCAATTCGATTATCGATTTCGGGGCTGGTCCGGGTGTGCTAACCCAGCGAACCCGCCTGCCCCGTGAGTCCCTGAAGCATCGCTCTGCCAACTGCATTGACGGAACCGTGTTGTTCGCCAGTCTGCTTGAGACGGCCTCACTTCACGCCGGTATCGTGCTGGTCCCTGGCCATGCCTTTGTAGCATGGGAGAAATGGCGCGGCAGCGACGAGTGGGACTATCTCGAGACGACGATGATCGGCACCCACGACTTCATCGTAGCCAACGCCTGTGGCCGGGATCTTTACCAGAGGTGGTCCGATCGCTCCAGTGCTCGGCTGCTCAAGCTCGATGATCTCCGTTCTGATGGCATCTGGCCGATGGAGTAAGCAAACTTCGCACACCATCGGGGTGCCTCGGGACCGCGACATTCCCAAGGCTCGCCGGTCGCAAAGGGACTGCGAACGGACGAAGGACTCCGACCAGCCTTCGAAATGAGAATAACTATGAATAATGAACACGTCGTCTGCGAGGTGATTTGGGAGTCCGACGAGGTCAAGTTTACCTGGTCGTTGGGGGGCGGGAGCTTTCCGGCGTATTCCCTGACCAGAGATGACCTGACGGCCTTCCAGAAGCAGTCTCAATTAGGGCACGACCGCCTGTTTCTACTAGTCCAGGAGATCCGCGAAACGAGAGGTAGAATAAGTGAAGCTGCTGCGCAGCGTCTCGACGCGTTGATGGAGATCGGGCACCGGCTACACACGCTTATCCTCCCGGACAAGAATCGGATTGCTCACCGTGTCCGAAAATGGCTGGCTCATATCGTGGAGGGGGCGGGGCAGGTCGCGACACTGGAACTGGTCGTCGTTCGCAACCGAGCGGCGGTAGAGCCGGCCGCTTGTGTGCCGTGGAACGTTGTCTACGATCGTGACCCCGGCGAGCTTGACCGCGCCCTCCAAATTCCGTCCGGCCTGTGGATCACCTCTTGCCATTCTGGGGACGCCGGTTCCTACTCGCCTGTACCCGGAGGGTTGAGCCGCTAAAGCGCGAACCCATAAGGAACCGCCCGAACGTTCTGGTGGTTATCGATCCGGTCGTCGAGAACCATCTCCCCCCGAACGGGATGACGCGGCTCGATGACTTTCTGAAAGACGCTAAGTCGCAGAGCCTCTGCAATTTTGAGATAGTTCGCACGAGTGCGAGCCTGCGCAAGACGGTCAAGTGGTTCCGTCCGCGCATCTTCTACTTCCTCTGCCATTGCGAGCGCGGCACGCTGAAGATCGGTCAGGATGTTATCCCTCCCCACGAACTCAATTACATCCTCAACGGCCAATCAAACCTCGATGGTAGCTCCGAGGACCCCTGGCAGTCACTGGCATTCCTGAACAGCTGCTCCACGGCGTTAGAAGGACCGAGCGGATCATACATCGAGACCCTTCACGAGCATGAGTTCAGCGGCGTGATCGCGACGGTGGAAGCGGTCATCGACCACTTCGCCCACGATTGTGGGCTCGACTTCCTCAGGCAGTTCCTTCGCGGAGGTCGGTCGGTCGGCGCGATCCTTCACGAGATTCATTGCAGGGAATCTCCTCTGGGGCTCTGCTACGGCGGTTATTGTCCCCCGGAACTGATGATTGAGGGTCTGTCCGATCGCCCCACTCCCGTGCCTTTGGACTCTGCTCCCGACGAGGGCTGGCCCTCCAAGGGAACGGTACTCGAACTGGGGCGTGCTCGCCGCGAACGTCCTTTGCCTAGCGTCCCGAAAAAGGACGAGGCATACCGCTCGCTGTCCCCGTACCGGCGCGAGGACCGTTACCTTTTCGTCGGCCGCGAGCAGGATTGTTGTCCGATTCTGCAGGGTTCTCGACGAGACCGACACGCGGGTGCTCGTCCTTCACGGTGAGAGTGGCGTCGGCAAGTCGTCGTTCCTCGAGGCGGCTGTGATTCCCTTCCTCGAAGAGGAATGCATTGGGGTACCTTTCGAACCCACCCGCGCCCATGGACCGGTCGTTAGAACCCGACAAGAGGGGGCCTTTCATGTTCGTCCACGCCGGCAGCGATCTAGCCGGCCACTTGGCCGAGACCCTTTGTAGCTACGCCGGGTCGCCCTATACGTACAAGGACCCTGGCAACAAGGACCAGGTTGTCGACCTTGCTGGTGTTCTGGCCAAAGCGATCCGCAGGAAGGAGGCGAGCCCGGAATCGCTCCGCGAGATCCTACTCCGCGACCCAAAAGCGCTGGGCCGGGTTCTCCACGCCTTGTCGGATCGACTGCCGTTCGCTCTTGTTCTCGTGATCGACCAGGCTGAAGAGGTTTTCACTATACCGAGGAAACGGGCATCCGACCCCCGCGAGTCTCATCTCGCGATGCTCCGCAGCCTCCTTGATGCCAGAGGTGACTTCAAGGTCGTCATCTCGCTCCGGACGGAGTACTACGGCCGGCTGGTCGACCGTCTCCGCGGCGGATCGAAGGTCGTCAAGGGGCTCAACCAATACTTGCTCACGGAATTAGGCGACGAGGACCTCGTCCGAGTGGTCGAACGCCCGACCTCAACCGAGCCGATCCGGTTCAAGGACGAGGCCGATGTTGAGGTTACGCTGTCGCCCCGGGAGTGCTTCAGGTTCTCTTTCGCCCCGCGGGTCGCTGGATACATCGTAAATGAAGTGTCGAAGCTACGGGTTCTGAGCCAGGACAGCGTACTGCCACTACTCCAAGTGGTCTGCGACCAACTCCGGTCGAAAGCCCTTGCACGTGCCAGAGAAGATGATGTCCGCGAGATCACCAAAGCAATGTTCGATTCAACCGGAGGCACCCAGAGTGGGCTGAGGAGCCACGTCGAGAGTCTCGTCACTCGTCTGGAGAGCGAGCTCACGACCAAGACCGCCCGCAGGTCGGCTCGAAAGAACCGGTCGCGGGCCAAAGCTCCGGTCCGCAACGCCAGCACCATCCGATCGGTCTTGATTCTCCTCCACGTCAAGCAGCTCGACGGCCTGTGCACGACGGCCTTCCTTCAGGAGACCAAGCTCAGGAACGAATGGAATACCAAGAACCCGAATGGAGCGTCATTCGACGACTTCGTCGAGCTCGCGCTGAAGTTGCGGCTGCTGAAGCTCCGCACTCGGGTGCCGGACGGCAAAGACGATCGTTTCCTCGGCCTCGGCCACGACGCCCTAGCCAAGGTCGTTATGGAGTGGCAACTCGAGGCCGAGGCACGGCGTGCCCGGGCCAAGCAACGCCGGGAGTCTAGACTGCCGCAGCGACCCCTGGCGGCGCCGCCGGTGACCCCGGCGAATGCCTACCTCACCTTTTGGCAACGCTTGAACCCGAGGAACTGGTGGTGAATGGCGCGTTACGCGACGCGTCTGTGGGTCCTAACTATGTGCGAACATAAATGACTTTGTGAGAATATAATGTTATACTTTACTGAACGCCTTTGGTACGGCTTCTCGGAGCGTAGCTCTCGTCCGTTTGCGATCGCAGTGCCTTGTGCCCGCGTGCCCGGGCGGTATCCTGAACTGGTAACCACAAGAGCGGTGTTGCGCACTCGTGGAGTTGGGCCATTGGCTCATCAACCAGCGCGGCCCGGAGGTCGTTGGAATATGGTCGTTAGCCGTCGGAAAGCCCGGTCTTTCGTGTTGATCACGGAATTGGGGCTTCGGGAAAACGGCCGACCATCCCTGACGGGAACGGCTCTGTGGCCAGGGTCTTGTTCGATGGGCTGAGGAACCACGGGCAGCGCGTCTTTGTAAAGGAGTGAGCGATGTGAAGCGACTCGAACATTTCCGACTCGCCCAGTGCGTGACCAAGCACGGCGTGTCAACGACCTGAGCGGGTGTTCCCGTTGAAGTGAGCCGCATTCGGCGTGTGTGGCAGGGATGTCCAGCCCACCCTTGAGCCAGCCGAGCCATTGTGCAGAGCGGCTCAAGCGGCCGGTTCCTTGAATCGCGGGCTCGCGTTGGCCCCAGGCCCTGATCCAGAATCCGCAAGCAGCTCCCCGTGAGGAGCTTCGTCTTGACGGCCTGGTCATCCTGTGGTGGCCCGCGGTGGTCTGCGGCGAGGAATTGGCGGTGGCCCCGTCCACCATGCCCCGGCTCACCGAGCTCGAACGCCTGGCTGGCCCGTCCGTGCCATGCTTCGCCACGCCCCATCTTGCTTGCGGCCTCGCTCCGCGCACTTCATTGGGTGCCGAGGACCGTGACGGGTGCGCACCACCTCGTCGGACACGGCCCGTTCAACTCGAATGGCGCTGCTCTTCCGATCGAAACTGGAGCCGAGTGACAGATCGGCCCCAGCGGGTCCATTCCGTGTCAAACTGGAGTTGTTTGCCCTTCTTCTTGGGAGGAGGGATAGGCACGAAGTAGGCGCTGGCCCGGCGAGTCGCGACGATCTCATTGGTGATCCCCTCGTCGGTGAACCGCCAGTGCCGGTCGGGTTCGCGAAAAGGCGAGTTGAGGATCGGGTTTTCGATGATCGTATCAGGCATGGCCGTCTCCGCCATTTCGTTGACAGGCGTTCATCATCGCAAACAGGCCTGGCTGAGTCAATGATCTGAACTTCCCGTTCGACCCGAACCTTTCGTCAGTCGAACCCGGGGTTGATAGGTGCAATCCACTTTTCTCCGGTGCAAGAACTTGGGTGTCCTCATTCGCTCATCCGCGGTCTTAATGCCAGAGCTTGGGTGGCACCTCCGCGTCAGCGATGATTTGTTGGCCTGCTGGAGGAAAACGCGACGAACCGGGGTCGAGAAGACATTTTCTTCGGGAATCAGCCACGTGGATCGTTCCGGCGCAACTTGTGTTTCACGATACAGTTAGGTCTAGAGTCGCGGCCCACTAAACACATAAGTATAGCTTGAAGCTTAGAGCCGCTGCCCATGAGAATCAATAAGAAATCAGACGTAAATACATACTGACTAATAACTTGGGTCAAGAGACCGAGGCCGGGAGGCCGCTTGCGAAATACTCGAAAACGTAGCATTCCGTAGCATGTCGGCCCTACGCCCCGCGCCTCGAGCGACAGCGCTCCAGCGGTGGCTCGGTGTCGGCTGCGCACCGGTGCACTGCGGCCGGTTCCAGCCATTCTGCCTTTTCAAAACTTGAGTGCTGCGATTCACAATTCCCGACCTCGCCGTTCAATCGTCCTCGACGAGATCATAGGCGTCGGGCCGCCAGAACCCCGTCAGTTGCTGCAAGAGGTGGCGGCGATCGTCGCCATGGGAAGTGAGGACGCGAGCCACTAGATGCCGCTGTTTCGTCCATCCCTGACGCCGCAAGGGGTGGGGCTCGGTCGGCAGCCCTTCAATGAGCGCGACCGCTCGCTGGGGATCGATGACGGCGGGAGCGGCGAAAAGTGGGTCGGGGAAGTAGCTCGCGCCACCTGCGGCCAGGACGCGGCAGGCGGACGAGAATGGGGTTGAGCAAAGCTTGAGCGATTGAGCGATCGTACGGCAGAGCGAGGATCGCGATCACGGCGTCGGTCCCAAGCCGGCCGATCTCCTCACGTTCTTCCTCGCAGCGCGGGCCTCGCAAGGCCAGGGTGCGCCACAGGATTTCCGACACACGCTGAGGGTCGATCCGCTCGGTGACTTCTATAAGCGTCGCCGCGGTCGAGGCCGCACACTGAGTATTAACGTATGTTTCCTTTTTCTGAGCAGCAACCGCGGCGAGCGAGGTCAGGGCTTCATCCACAAGCTGCATCGCGGCGGCTTTGTCGCTCTGGCTCAGGGCGAAGCGCCATCTGGCCTAGGGTGAAATTCTGTATGTACGGGTCGCTGATCTTGCCGGCAATCCGCCGCGCCCGTTCGAGATCTTTGGGTGCCATCGCGTAGCAGACGCGAACGGCGTAGCCGTCGCGCATGATAGGCCGCTTGAGCATCTGCCAGACGCGCTCGGCCTCGGCCGGATGGGTTGCGGCCAGGCGCTGGGAGATGTTGCCGTGGTGGCGGTCGAATTCCTGCTCATCGGTCAACCCCTGGATCAACGCCAGCAGCGGCGGGCACGTCGATACGGGTCAGCTCTTCAGCGAAGGCTCCGCGACCGAAGCCGGCTAGGGCGGATGTTGAGAGTTCCCTGGCAACGGACTGCCCGTCGCGGAGAATCTTCGTCGCCCGGTCCGTCTCGCCCAGTTCCAGAAGACGACCTGCAATCTGACCAAGGAAAATCAAGCGAAGCGCCGGGTCCTTGATGCCCTGGGCGTGAACCAATCCTTGTGTTAACAACGACCGCTTTTTGTCTCGCTCGGAAGCGGGCAAGAGGTCGCTGGCTTGTCGGTAACCATTGGTACGACCGATTGGGTCTTCGAGGGACTCGATCAGCGCCATCGCCTCATCAGGTGTCTCTGTCAAGAAGCTACGGGCCGCAGAGGCCTTCACGCCCTCGCGCATCATGGGCTCAACGAATTTCGCCTTTTCGGCAATCTCCAGAGCGCGGGCCGGGTCGATCCGGGCCAGCAGTTGAAGAGTGTGGTATTCCGTGACTCCACAAGGACCCGTCCGGGCCGCGCAGGATGTCCGGCTCGAGCACCTGCAACGCCATCTGCCGCTGTTCTTTCGCGGGCATGGTCAGCGGCAGGGCTTTTTGCTCCGGGGCGGCCGGCTCGCTCGTTCGCCGCAGCACCAGCTCCACAGTAGTTGGCAGACGGTTCGACGAGCCAGCCCTGAAAGCGGAAGCCACGCGCTTCGGCAAAGAGCATGATCGTGCCATTGGCAGGAAGCTCGATACGAAACGAGCCGTCTTCATCCGACCGTGCCTGCGGTCGCTGCGGGTGGTCGCTTACGAGCCGAATTTCGGCTCCGGCGACCGGCCGGCCGGTCTTATCGATGAGCCGGCCGGTGATTGGCTTCGGCCGGTCGACGACCAGATCAGGAAACGTGGCCGCGGCTCCCGGTCGAAACCGCATCCAGTCGGACCAATTCGGAGATAGTCCTGGGCCGCCGGCCTTGACCTTGTAGCGATAATCGACTCGGAACTGGCGAGGTGTCTGGTACCCGCCCTCAGAGTCAGTACGGAGGGTTGTTACGCTCAACCTGGTCGGGTCAGAATAATCCGTCTCTTGCGACCAGAGCTCCAGCTCGGCCCCCTCGACGGGCTGGCTTGACCGGTTAACAACGCGGCCGGTCAGGGACACAAGGTTGGCGGAGTGAATTGTCAAGGTGACAGGCGTGCGGAGCGCGGGGGATACGTCGAAGGGCTTTTCGGTACGAGCCTCCGCAGTGGCTGCCTCGAGCTTCAATCCGGTCCGGGTCGGGTCAAGCGACTGGAACTGAAACACACCATCCGGCCGCGACGTCGCGGTGACCTTGTCGCCCTCGATTCCTTGCTGCATGTAAAGCGTGCCATCGACTCGAGCTCCGGGAACCGGACGGCCCGTGGTGTCGACCACCTTACCCGTCACCGTGTCGCCGCGAGCCAGCTCGATCGGGGGAAGCGTGAATTCCTGCACATTCTCAGGGACGACGATCTCTTCGTTGGGCTGCCTGGCGATCGGGAAGAAGGGCCGCGGCGACATCCAGGGATAAATGCCCATGCCGATGGTCCCGGGCAACACATATTCCTCGAAGCGGCCAGCGGAGTCGCTATAGATGACATTCATCTGGTATTGGCCGCCGATCAGCACACCCGCGCCGGGAACTGGTCGATTCGTGCCCCGCTCGCGAACGGTGCCCCTAAGACGGACTGCCCTCTTGAGCTTGATCTCGAGCACATTCTCCCGGTTCGCAGTGATTTGTGCCGGCGCACTCTGAGCGGGGCGAAAGGGCGATCCCGGAGCTCCGGGCACTATGAAAAGCATCGATCCCTCGGCAAGCGCAGGAATCAGAAACCGGCCCTCGCCATCGGTTCGAGTGTAGGCACTGCCCGGAGGCATCCCTATCATCGAATTGAGTGCCCAGGTAGACCAGCAATCCCGCGCACCGCGGTAGGATCGTCGGCCACCACCCGTCCCGTGACGCGCCCGACGGGGCGAAGCCTAAGTGCCTTGTCGCGGTTCGGTTGCAACTGGATCTGCTGTGTTCCCAGATCCTCGGTGTAGAGCGTCATGAGCGGCGCGTCATTCTCGCCGAGGTAGAGGATGTCCACTTTGCCTTCCTGGTCGGTGCGCAACGCAAGCTGGTCGGCAAGTTCGTCCGGTACGCCGAGGTAATAACGGACAATCTTCTGATCCGAGGGCCCCATCGACGAGGGTTTGAGAGTCGCTCGTTGCAGTGGCTTGCCGTCAGGCCGCGACACAATTAACCTGCGAGTTCGCGCCCGCGGTAGGGTAAGCCGGATCTCTTCGCGGTCGCTCTCTGACGACAAGGTCACATGGATTCTCCCCGGGGCCGCTCCCGCCCGGTAGGCCCAGACCGAGAGCATCTCCAGCGACGGTCCCGACCTTGGCACACCCTCAGGAATGAGCACCGCGAACCTGCCGCGGCCATCGGTCGTCGCGCGTGCGAGCGTGGGAGTCGTTCCATCCGGTCCCCAGCCGGCGGATAACCTGACCACAACGCCGGGAAGCGGCTTGCCCGCGGAGTCTTCAACTAGCCCGGACAGCTCATGACCTGTCGCCGCATAGAAGCCCAGGGCAGCCAGCACGACGGCAGAGGTCGAAATCATCGGTTGGGCTCCCTAAGCTAACATCGTGTGACAATTGTCAAAGCTACCAGAATGGAGGTACGACGACAACCGGTTCTTGAAGGCCAAGAACCACGAAAGGAATGAATTCCGGGGAGGCCGAGCCTGCAGCCGAGCATAGCGGGAATGCGGATCAGCTCATAAATGGTCACGCCGGATGCCGGTCCGCGTTTGAAACGGCCAGGTCGCGAAGGAATCGCCAGCGGTCGGGGACTTCGATCAGGCTGGGTCCTTTGTGACCGAGGGCTTGGCGTACGGCGGTGCCGAGCTCATCTGGAGTCTTGACCCGGCGGCCGGGAACGCCGTATGCGGATGCGAGGGCGAGGAAGTCAGGATTGTTCAGATCGACGTCAATATAGCGGCCCTCGAAAACCCGCTCTTGGATGTTCTTGATTGCTCCATAGGTCGAGTCATTGTGGACCAGAGCGATGACGGGCAGACGATGCCGGACGGCCGTGGCTAGTTCCTGCGCGGTCATCAAGAAGCCGCCATCGCCGCTGACCGAGACGACGTGCCGGCCGGGCGTAGCCACGGCCGCGCCGAGCGCCGCGGGGAAGGCCCAGCCCAGAGCAATGTAGTTCGATGGATAAAAGAATTCACGAGGGCCGAAGGACGTCCAGTCGGCCTGCATCCGGTAGCCCATCTCGCAGGCGTCAGTGAAAACAGGCGTGGCCTCGGGAAGCTCGGCTCGAAGGGTCTCGATCAGCCATTCGGGCCGGGGCTTCCGGGCCCGTTCCCGAACGGGTTCCCAGCCTGGGTCGGACGGCAGCTCCGGAAGGTGCTGGCGAAGCATGGCCAGCGCCGCGCGAGCATCGGCAACGATTCCCACCGCGACTGGATAATTCACGCCGATCTGGCCGGGGTCGACATCGATCTGAACTAGCTGCCGAGGCACGGGCATCCGGCGCCAGTCAGTCAGAACTTCGGTGAAGCGACAACCCACAGCAAGCATGGCGTCGGCATGAGCGAGGGCCGTCCGGGCACGCTCGGAACGGGCGTGGCCGAGTGAACGGGGCTCGCGCTCATCGAGTATGCCCTTGGCATTGAGCGTGGTGATGACCGGACTGCAGAGCTGACGAGCGAGCTGACGGATCTCTTCCCCGGCCCCGGACCAGAGGGCGCCACCACCTGCCAGGATGATCGGACGCCGGGCTTTCGCAAGCAGATCCGCCGCCTCGGAGATTGCCATCTGGGGTAACTCCGCCGCCACGGGCGGGGACAACTCTGGCGCCGGGACAATCGCGGTGCAGGTCTGCCGCATCAGGTCCTGGGGCAGAAAAATCGCCGCCGGCCGAGGTCGGCCGTGGGTCATGGCCTGGAAGGCACGGTCGACCATTATCGGGATTTGCTCTGCATGACGAACCGTGCCGCACCACTTTGTCACTGGCCGGAAAATCGCCTCCAGATCGATCTCGTGGTAATTGCCACGCTCGCTGTCGAGATCGCTCGCGTTGACCTGGCCGGCGATCAGGAGCACGGGCACCGAGTCGGCCCAGGCCTCGGCCACCCCGGTCAAGGCGTTGGTTGCTCCGGGCCCGGCGGTGGTGCAGATGACTCCCGGTCGAGCCGTCACCCTCGCGTAGCCGTCGGCCATGAACGCCCCGGCCTGCTCGTTGCGGGCTAGAACCGTCGCGATCCTGTCGCTGCGAGCCGCAGCGTCGTAGATTGCCGTCGAGTGCGACCCGGGCATGCCGAAAATATGCTCAACGCCGTGACTCGTCAGACGCTCAACGAGGATGTCGGCACCTGTCATGCCTCGTCGTCCTTCAAGCTGATCATCCCCCCCTCAATCCCTACGAGCTCGAACTGCGAGAGGTCGTCGCCCCGGACGAGGGGCTTGAAGTCGTCGGGGCCCGTGGCCGAAAGGCCAATGGTGGATAGCGGCAGGGCAACGAGGGTCGGACGTCGCAGGCTCATCGCGGGTGCTCCAGGGGAGTGGCTGTCGCGGCGAGGTTCGGGCCCCGCGGCCGGCCGCTACGCTGGTTCCGGTTTGCCACGTGTCCTCGCCTCTTCTCGGACCATTACCTATAGTGGGCTAGCCGCCGCTATTCAAGCCCCCGTCCCACAGGGCACTTGACAGATTGAGCCTAGGGGAATAGGAAAAGCCTTGTCGGCATGGAAATTCGATTTTCACCTGGAAATACATCATGGAGGAGTCGCATGGACGCGTTCACCGCAGGGAGTCTGCCTTCCTTTCTTGCCACAGTTCCCGATCCTCGCAGCCGTCATGGACGGCAGCATCCCCTGCCGGCCATCCTAACCGCTGTCTGCTGTGCTATTATGTGCGGCACGAAGAGTTACGAGGCCATCGGTCAATGGGTGCAGGACCAGGACATTAAGCTGATGCACCGACTGGGTTTCACTCGCCGACCCCCCAAGGCCGGAGGGATCCGCAAGGTTCTGATCGCCTTGAACGTCAAGGCATTCGAGCAGGCCTTGACTCGGTGGGCCGAGGCGTTGTTGAGCCGGCCTATTGGCGCCGAGCCATCATTGCCTGAGGCCTTTGCCCTGGATGGAAAGTCCGCCCGAGGTAGCTTCGATGGCCTACAGAAAGCCGTGCACCTGCTCTCATTACTAGCCCATGAATCGGGTTTGACGCTCGCGCAAGCAGTTGTCCCTAACGGCGGCGAAGAGAAGACCAACGAGCACAAAGCCGCCCTCCGGTTGCTCAAGGATTTGGTGCTGGGAGGGCGATTCGTCACCGGTGACGCCATGTTCTGTCAGCGTGATTTTTGTCAGCAGGTGATCGATGCCGGAGGCGACTACCTCGTGTTCGTCAAAGACAACCAACCAACGCTCCTTCACGACATCCAGATGGCCTTCGCCCCTCCTGCGGAAGGGGCTTTTTCCCCTCGGCAGCAACGAATTTGGGATCAGGCCATGGACACGGCGACGACGCTCGACAAGGGACACGGTCGGCGCGAGCGTCGCACGTTGAAGGCGACAACTGCTCTCAACGAGTATCTGGACTCGCCCGAGTTGCCCAGGTTGGACAGGTCGCGAGCGAGGTCGTGAAGGACGGCAAGACTACCCACGAAAACCGCTACTTCATCACCAGTGTCTCGAGGGCTGTCGGGGACGCAGGCCAGTTGCTCAAATGGGTCCGCGGGCACTGGTGGATCGAGAATCGCTCTCATTACGTACGCGACGTGACGATGAGTGAGGACTCCAGCCGGATCCGCAAGCGTTCCGGTCCCCAAGTGATGGCTGCGTTGCGAAATGCGACCATCAGCTTCCTGCGGACCACGGGCGCGACGAACATTGCCGAAGCACTCCGCCGCAATGCTTCACAAGTCGGCCAACTCTTCGCCATGCTGAGTATATTCAAACAGTGAGTGGCCCTGCCCCTTCCCACTTCGCAGAGCGACCGTCAGGACGACCGAGCTCCTCGTCCTTGAGGAGACAGAGGACCGCCTTGGTCTTCCGACTGGCCGAAAAGCGGCCCCGATCCCCCAAAATCCTGAACCCTGGCCGCCGCGAGTCGACTCTTGGTCTTGCGCCTGGTCGACAAGCGGCCCCGATCCAGGCTGTCGATCTTGGAACAGCCCCAAGATGTCTCGGGCGTCTCCTTAGGCGCAGTACTTTTCTTATCTATTACTAAACCACTTGACAGGGGAATTCCCGAAGATTTTAATGTGGTCAATCATGCAAACTGCCTTTGTTAGTTGCATTGATGCATCGATGGAATTGGTTAAGTTTATGCCGGTACTCGTTGTTGCTTTCACGGCTGTGTGCTGCGATGATGCCAATGATTGACTTGGAGATCTAAACCGAGATTGACGACCAAGGAGCCTGGATTCATGCAACTCTTATCAATGCGTGCTGTCAGTCATGAAGCTGACGGTTCCAGGATCACGTTCCGCGCGAGAAATGACTGGGGCGAGCCGCTATGTGTTGGCGAAGGCGATCCTCGACCGCATGCTTGCGAGCGTGTTGCTCGTCATGTTTTCGCCGGTCATCCTGGTCGTCTTGCTTCTCGTTCGGATCACGTCGGCTGGTCCGCTGATCTACAGACTCAAGCGGGTTGGACAAAACGGGTCACAGTTCTTGATGTACAGGATCCGCTCCACTTACGTGGATAGCCAGACCAATGGTCCGAGCTGGTCTCTTGCGGGTCATCGGCGCGTTGCTCCCATCGGTCGGTTTCTGCGCGGAGCAACATTGACCACTTGCCTGAGTTGATCAACGTGGTACGGGGCGAGATGAGCCTGATTGGACCTCGTCCCGAGCGTCCGGAACTGATCGCACAGTTCGAGCACGCCTTGCCGAACTACCACGATCGCCACCTGGTTCGCCCGGGAATCTTGGGTCTGGCTCAGGTGCTCCAGGCGCCCGATACAGACCTCGGCAGCGTCTGCCGCAGGTTGAGGTATGATATCCATTATGTAGACCACATCAGCTTGTTTCTCGATGCGCGAATCTACATCGCGACAATGTTGGTTTTCCTGGGGATACCGTCTGGACCGATCGCGGAAATGATGGGCTTCCCCAATGAAGTGCCCGACGCCAAGCCGGCAGTCCAAACTTGAAGCACGCTTGGGAGCCTGTCAAGAATTTCTGGGCCTTTCTGAGCCGCCAAGAACAGGGGGCGTTCGCCTTTCCTGTTGCCTGCTAGACTGCGAGTCGCCTCGGGCGACTTCTGTCGGCCGCGGCAGGGCGCCCAAAGATAAAATTGGCGGACATTCTCGGCTCGCGTTGGATTGTGGAGCGGCTGCTCCGCGGTGTCAGCCCCGTCACGAGAGCGGTCCCCTATTTCATGCACTAGCGGCTCGTAGGCCCGAGGACTAGGAGATCGGGCGAGCGGAGCGTCGCCTTTCTCATTTCTTTTCCGCTGCCGAGCCCGATCGGTTATGATACTCGGCATTCCGTCATCAAACGGGCGCTTGAGCCTCCTTGAGATAGTACTGACGCGAACCGGGAGTCATTGATGAAGTCGAAGAAGCCGACCAGTCCACGAGCCAGGCGCAGTCCTGCCTCGTCGGGCCGCCCGCTCGACGGGGGCAGGGCGGTGATTCTGGACTTCGTGCAGAGCCGGATCGAAGCGTTCAACGCGGAACAAGGAGGCGGCGTGACCGTTCGCAAGGACGCACATGGCTACACTCTGTTGCATCAGGACTCCGGTATGCCGATCGCGCGGCTACGCCCACGGGGCCCGGGCGATCGGTTCGAGGTACTGTACTGGAGCCCCTTCCGCGAGCGCTGGCTTCCTGTCGGCACGCTGGGAGGCATGGTCCTCTCGCTCCTCGATGCGCTCGAGTTTGTAGCCAATGATCCAATGGACTGCTTCTGGCGCTGACTACTAGGGAGGTCGACTGATTGATCCGAGGGTCATTGAGCGACTCGAGGATGACGAGGTCCGACCGCCGGAGGCACTCACGCCGAGAGGCACACGGCATTTGCCGCTGAATGTCTGGGCTTTCACGCTCACCAGCTTCTTGACCGACGTGTCCAGCGAGATGCTCACCTGGTTGGTGCCGCTGTTCCTGAGGAACGTCCTGGGCGCGCGCCACTTCCGCCATCGGCCTGATCGAGGGATCCGCGGAGACCACCGCCAGCTTACTGAAGGTCTTCTCGGGCTGGCTCTCCGACGCGATAGGCCGCCGAAAGTGGCTTGCGGTCGCGGGCTTGCTCTGGGATGGCTTCGGCAGCTGGCGCGGGTGGGGGCCTTCGGCACCGTTTTACTTCGGTGCCGCACTGGCACTGTTGGCGTCGTTATTACTGATGTTATTACTTCCTCGAGACGGCGCAACCAAGGGAGGTCCGCTCGATTCGCATCTCGATCTTGCGGAGAAAAGCTGTTACCACTTTCGCACTTGATATCCTTCAGCCAGCGCTCGAAACCGGGCGACCTGGCTCGCTTGCCAGGCTTCATCACGGCCGAGTTCCCGAGCAAGCAGGCCTGCGACCCCGGGAGCGGCCTCGATACAGGCTCGAGTGTCGAGGAAGAGTGCGCGGGTGCGGCGAGCCAGCACGTCCTCAATTGTGCGAGCCGCCTCGTGGCGAGCGGACCAGACAACTTCGGCAGCGAGGTAGGGCAGGGCGGGGTGGAGCGGTTGGCTCAGGTCCGCTTGATCGCGCGCTAGCTGCTTCACGCCTGGCAGATCGGTGCCGTAGAGCGCGAGATGAGCTGGTACTCCGTCGGCCGCCTCAAGCCTGCCGTGCAAGGCGAGCGAGGCTGTCGCGGATGGATGGACGGGAAGCTTGCCCACCCGGACTGCCTGGTCAACGGCGTCTCGGGCCATCACGCGGTACGTCGTCCATTTCCCGCCGGTGACCGTTACCAGGCCCGATTTGGAGACGACGACCAGATGTTCCCGCGACAGCAGAGAGGTCGCAATGCCCCGGGCTCCGGCCTGTCGGATCAGGGGACGCAGACCGGCGAAGGTGCTCTTGACGTCGGCCCGGGTCGGGGTCTTCTCCAGGTAGCGCGACGCGTGATCGAGCAGGTAGTCAATTTCTTGTTCCAGCGGCCGGGGCTCAAGCGGCAGGGTCGCCATCTCGGTGTCCGTGGTGCCGACAAGCACCCGCCCGCACCAGGGAATTGCGAAGAGGACCCGGTTGTCGTCGGTCTTCGGCACCATGAGGGCCGTCTCGCCCGGCAGGAACGATCGGTCGAGCACGATGTGGGCGCCCTGGCTGGGCGCGATCAAGCTCGTGCGCTGGGCTCATCGAGCCGCCGGATGTCGTCAGCGTGGACGCCCGAGGCATTCACTACGGCCCTCGCGTTCACGGCGAACTCCTCACCGGTCTCGAAGTCGCGTGCTGTCGCGCCGGCAAGCCGGTCGCCCTGGCGAGTCAGTGTCGTGACGGGCAAGTAGTTGAGTGCGCAGCCGCCGAGGTCGGCCAGGGTGCGGGCCAGTACGATGGCCAGCCGGGCGTCATCGAATTGGGCGTCCGTGTAGAGAATAGCGCCGCGCAGGCCGGTGGATCGCATTGTGGGGACACGGGTCAAGACCTCGGCCCGTGAGATCCAGCGCGATCGACCCAGGCTCAGCTTGCCCGCCAGCCGGTCGTAGAGCCAGAGGCCCGTGCCGTAGTACGGCAATTGCCAGTAATGATAGGCCGGGACCACGAACTCGCGTGAATGAACCAGATGTGGCGAGTTCTGCAGCAGCAGTCCTCGTTCATGAAGTGCTTCGCGAACCAGGTGGATGTTCCCCTGCGAGAGATAGCGAACCCCGCCGTGGATCAGCTTGGTGCTGCGACTCGAGGTCCCCTGCGCGAAGTCGCGCGCCTCGAGCAAGAGTGTGCGGTAGCCACGCGACGCGGCGTCAACGGCTGTGCCCAGGCCGGTCGCGCCCCCGCCGATTACCACGATGTCCCAGGTCTCGCTGTTGCGGAGACGATCCAGGCACTCATTCCTTGCCAAAGAATTCATCAGGCCACTCGCTCAGACGTCATGTCCGGGGATTCCGAGGCTCCGGGCAACTGTCTCCAGTTGCTTCCAGGTCGTTGCATCCAAGGGGATGCCGTCGCGCAGCCTCTGGATCCTTGACCTGTGCTCGGGCTCGCCGGGCATGAGGATCTCGCCGTTCGGCGCGACCGTCCTGGCGCTTTTCACCCAGGCGGTGAAGTCGGCGAGATCGTGGTCGAAGGCGGCTGTGCGCGGAGCCGCGACGGGTCGATGACGATTGCCAGCAGGTTGTTCGATACGGCCTTGGTTCCAGGCCGGCTGCACGAGCCTCCAGACAGCGTGCCGGCCAGGACCTCGACGATGACGCCCAGCGCGAATCCCTTATGCCCGCCCAGGGGAAGAATGGCGCCGGGTGGCGACGAGTAGAAAGCCTGGGGGTCGGTGGTCGGTTGGCCCTGGCCGTCCAGCAGGCATCCTTCGGGGACGCTGGCACCTTTGTTGGCCGCGACCCGGATCTTCCCCTCGGCGATGGTGCAGGTCGAGATGTCCAGAATGATCGGCGGGCCGCCGGCCACTGGCACACCCGCGGCGATGGGGTTGGCGGATAACCTGCGCTCGGTACCACCGTGCGGCGCGACCAGGATTCCCCCACCGCTGGTGTTCACGAAAAGGATCGACACCTTGCCTTCACGCGCGGCCATTTCGGCCCAATCGCCAATCCGTCCCAGGTGGCCCGCGTTGCGCAGGGCCACGAGCGAGAGCCCGAACTTGGCGCACTTATCCAGAGCGATGCGCATGGCCTCTGCGCCGATGACCTGGCCGAACCCGAGCCGGCCGTCGAGCACGGCCAGAACCTCGTTCTCGCTGACGATCTCGACCGTCTGGTTGGGAACGAGCGTCCCTGCCCGCACGCGCTCAACGTACCGCGGCACCTGGATCACCCCGTGCGAGTCATGCCCCACCAGGTTCGCCTCGACCAGGTAGTAAGCAATCTGCGCCGCCTCGTGATGATTGCTTCCAGCGGCCCCGAATATGTCCTGGACCAACTTCTTGAGCGCTGCCTGGTCTATCGCCATGAGAGCCTCCGTAATCGCCTGCCTCCAAGCAGAGGGATCCGCGCCGGGATCGCCATCACCGGCCATTTTCCGTGGTATATCGGTCAGCCGCCAGAGCGCTGCACACGACACGGAAAGAACACGATTGGACAGCTTGCCCGATCGTCCCGGCCGGCTGCAATACCCGGCACGTCCCCGCTTCGAAGCATTGCGGGCCAGGAATTCCACAGTTACGCTGCATGGATTGAAGCGGGATCGTGCCTGGCCGATCGCCGACCGTAATCAGCCTTCGGAGATCGCCCTCATGGAAACGATGCTGGCCCTTGTGAAAAAAGAGGCCAAGCCCGGACTCTGGCTCGAGAAAGTGTCGGTTCCCAGGATCGGCATCAACGACGTGCTCATCAAGGTGCTGCGCACGGGCATCTGCGGCACGGATGTTCATATCTATGAATGGGATGCGTGGGCCCAGAAGACGATTCCAGTGCCGATGGTGGTGGGCCACGAGTTCGTGGGCCAGATCGTTGAGGTTGGCTCGAACGTCACGGATTTTCATGTGGGCGAGATCGTCAGTGGCGAGGGCCACGTCGTCTGCGGCCGGTGCCGCAACTGTCTGGCTGGCCGGCGTCACCTCTGTAAAGACACCCGGGGCGTCGGCGTCAATCGCCCGGGAGCGTTCGCCGAATACCTCTCTCTGCCGATGACCAATGTCTGGGTGCACGACCCGCAGATTCCCTGCGACGTACAAGCAATCTTCGATCCGTTTGGCAACGCCGTCCATACGGCCCTCCAGTTCGACGTGCTTGGGGAGGATGTGCTGATCACAGGGGCAGGCCCGATCGGAGTGATGGCCACCCGGATTGTCCGCCACGCCGGAGCCCGGCACGTTGTGGTCACCGACGTCAACCCGTTCCGGCTCGAGCTCGCCCGCAAGATGGGAGCGACCCTGGCGGTCGACGTCCGCGAGCGTTCGATCGCCAGCACCCAGGAAGAGCTGAGAATGAGAGAAGGCTTCGATGTCGGGCTGGAGATGTCCGGCAACCCGAGCGCCTTCCGCGACATGCTCGCCAACATCTGCCACGGCGGCAAGATCGCCATGCTCGGCATTCCGACCCAGGATATCGCGATCAATTGGCAGACCGTCGTGTTCAACATGATCACGATCCGCGGGATCTATGGCCGCGAGATGTACGAGACCTGGTACAAGATGACCGTGATGCTCCAGTCAGGCCTGGACATCACACCGGTGATCACTCACCGTTACCACTTCCAGGACTTTGAAAAAGGCTTCGAGGCCATGCGCTCGGGGCAATCGGGAAAAGTCATCCTGACCTGGAAGGAAAGTTAAGCCGCAGCACACCAAAAAGGGAGCCCAGCGAAAATGTACGGCGCCATGCGGCAGAATCTGGCCAGCCAGCTCGAGCAGATTCGCTCCGCCGGCCTCTGGAAAGACGAGCGCGTGCTCACGTCTCCTCAGCAGGCACGTGTCAGCGTCCGGGACCGAATCGGAGTTTTGAACATGTGCGCTGAATAATTACCTGGGCCTGGCCGATCACCCGGAGGTTGTGCAGGCGGCGCATGAGGCCCTTGATCGCTGGGGCAGCGGCATGGCATCGGTCCGCTTCATCTGCGGGACCCAGCAGCCCCACAAGGAGCTGGAGCGAACGCTCTCGGAGTTCTTGGGCACCGAGGACACGATCCTCTACTCTTCCTGCTGGGACGCCAATGGCGGTTTGTTCGAGACCATCCTTGGCGCTGAGGACGCATTGATATCCGACGAGCTCAATCATGCCTCGATCATCGACGGAATCAGGCTCTGCAAAGCTCAGCGGCTGCGTTACAAGAACTCCGACATGGCAGATCTAGAGTCCAAGTTGAAGGAGGCCCGAGGTCGCGCGGTTCAAGCTGATCGCCACTGACGGCGTCTTCTCGATGGACGGCGTTATTGCCGATTTGAAGGCCATTTGCGACCTGGCCGAGAAACACAGCGCACTGGTGATGGTGGACGATTCGCATGCTGTGGGATTTCTGGGTAAGCAGGGTCGGGGAACGCACGAGTATCGCGGCGTGATGGATCGCATTGACATCATCACCGGCACTCTGGGAAAAGCGCTAGGCGGAGCCAGCGGCGGCTACGCCAGCGGCCGAGCCGAAATCGTCGCGCTGCTCCGCCAACGGTCGCGTCCCTACCTGTTCTCCAACTCGATGGCGCCGGCGATCGTGGCCGCCGCACTCAAGGCGATCGAGATCTGCCGCCGTTCCACCGAACTACGCGACCGTCTTGAGGAGCACACGCGATTCTTCCGGGCCGAGATGACCCGCCGCCGGTTCAATATCATTCCCGGTGAACATCCCATCACGCCGATCATGATCGGAGACGCCGCGCTCGCCGGTCGAATGGCCGACTTGCTTCTGGAAAAGGGTGTTTACGCCGTCGGCTTCTCCTACCCCGTTGTCCCCCAGGGCAAGGCCCGCGTCCGCGTTCAGGTCTCAGCCGCTCACACGCGCGAGGATCTGCAATTCGCCATCGAGTCCTTCACGGAGGTGCGGGACGAACTGGGGCTGCTGCAAGCATGCGCCCGCGAACCCGTGACCACTGTCGTCGTTCGCTGACCACGGTCGTCAGACCGTGGTTCAAACGGGCGCAGCCTCCAACCTCGGGCGTGACCCCGACCTGGCTGGTTATGGCTTGGCGCGAAGATGATCCAGCCACCCGCGCGAAGGTTGGGGAAAACCCAGGGGCGATGGATCGGCTGGTAGGATGTGTCGTCGAGCGGAATGACCTGGTCGATCCGGAGACCGGCTCCGCCCAGCTCTCGCTTCAGCTCGCTCCAGCGATAGAGGTGGACTTCCATGCCGTGGATGCCCCGGTAGGTCATCCGGCGGTCCCCCAGGTCGGCTTTCAGTCGCAATGCCCGCCCGAGTTGACCCAGCAGCCACAGGCGGCCTTGCGGGCTGCGAAGATTGAGCCAGAGATTATGCACGTGCAGGGCCAGCCGGCCGCCAGGGCGAAGGATGCGAGCCGCCTCGCCCAGGGCCTTCTTGCGGGCGGCCCGGCCGCGGACCATGCCGAGTGTGCTGAACATCGACAGCCCATAGTCAAATGACCCGTCGGCAAGACAACTCAGGCGGCAGAGGTTCGCCTCCAAGGTCAGTAGTGACGGATACTTCTCAATCTCGAGCGCCTTCCGCCGCACGGTCTGGAGCATCGGCCGCGACAGGTCGATGGCCAGGACGGTGAATCCCCGGGCGGCGAACCGCACGGCGTGGCGACCAGCGCCGCAGCCCAAGTCGACCAAGCGGCCGGGCACCGCGAAATGAGCGTCAAGGATGCGCGCATCTTGCTCGTACAAGGGGTGTCCGGCAAAGTACGCATCTTCTTCAACGGCCAGACGCGGAGTATGCACGTACTCCCAGAGCGGCATGTTCACTCCTTCCGGAAGCCGCCAGGGGGGTGGAGCGCGGTGGAAGCTCATCGCGATCGGCCCGATTGGTCTGGGAGTGATCGGATCAAAAGCCATGACCCGTTGCCACGATCAAACTCGAACGGGGAGCAAGGTCGATGCGCAGCTTGTCCCCCTCCACCCGGACGCCCCGACGCGTCCAGACGTCTTGCATTACGATACCATCGGCGACCAGGCCGTCGACGTTTAGCTCGAGGTGGCCGCAGGAGTGGCCGGTATTGAATGCAGCGATGAAAGTCTCATCCCCCAGTTGGCGGGCATGGGCGAAGAGTTCGGTGGCTGCGGCCACGATCTTGTAGCTGCCGCGCCGCAACGCGGGGTGAGCCCGTCGCAACGCGATCAGGCGCTGGAATTCATGAAGCAAATCGATGTTCCAGCTCTCGGTGCGTTGCCACGGAAAGGCGCCACGGTTGGCCGGATCGTGTCCTCCTTGCATGCCGATCTCATCGCCGTAGTAAATGGACGGGGCACCGGGGTAGGTCATCTGAAAGACGGTTGCCAGCCGCAGAGCAGAACAATCCGATCGGGCCAGCGTCGAGAAGCGGGCCATATCATGGCTGCCCAGCAGGTTGAGCATCACGGCCGTGGTTGAAGGCGCGTACAAGCCGATCAGTCGTTCAATGGCTTTGGCGAAGGCCCGTCCGCCGGTTGGTCCCGGCGGGAATAGACTGGTTTGACGCAGCTCGTTTTCGTCGACCAATGCGCCGATGAAGAACGCAATGCAAGCCCGGGTGAAGGAGTAGTTCATCACGGCGTCCCACATATCGCCTTGCAGCCAGCGGACCGCGTCGGTCCAGACCTCGCCCATGATATAGGCGTCTGGGTTGCCGGCCTTGACCCGCCGCCGAAACTCCCGCCAGAACGAATCATCGTTAATCTCATTGGGCACGTCGAGTCGCCAGCCGTCGATGCCGAAGTCGATCCATCGGCGGCCGATGTTCCAGAGGAACTCGCGCACTTCAGGGCTGCCTGTGTTGAACTTGGGTAATGCCGGCAAGCCCCACCACGCCCCATAGTTGGGCTTCTTCACCGTGTCGTAGGCGTTGAGCGGAAACCCATTGATGTGGAACCAGTCAAGGTATGCTGAGTTAGGCCCGTTCTCCAGGATGTCATGGAACTGAAAAAAACCGCGGCTGGCGTGATTGAAGACTCCATCGAGCACGACCCGGATCCCCCGGGAATGGGCCTCGTCGACAAGCCGACGGAGGGCCGCGTTACCGCCGAGCATTGGGTCGACCTTCTCGTAATCGTGCGTGTGATAGCGATGGTTCGAGGCCGATTGGAACACCGGGGTGAAGTAGATCGCGTTGATTCCCAGATCCTGGAGATAGTCAAGGTGCTCGACCACGCCGATCAAGTCGCCACCCTGGTAGCCGTGATAGGTGGGCGGCGCACCCACTCGTCGAGGTGCTTCGGCTTGGGCACGGCCACGCTGCGCGCGAACCTGTCGGGAAAGATTTGATAAAAGATCGCGTCACGAACCCATTCAGGGGTTTGGGGGTCCACCGCGGCGCTCCCAACTTCACCGTAAAACGACCGGAACTTTCAGCCAGTAGACTTGCTGGCGGTCGCCGCGGAGGCGAAGGTCCTCGAGAAAACTGTCCAGTGTGAGTTTCGCCGACGCCTTGAAGCGTTGCTTATCATTGACGCGCACTTCGAGTTTGCGCTTGAAATCGATCATCCTGGGGCTGACCCACACATCGAGCCGCTTGATTCCGCCCACCCTGAGACTGATCAAGTTGCCTTGGCTGCTGCTTCTCAGCTTGACGGTTGCAGGGCTCAGGTTCTGGCCGAGGATCTCGACAGCCTCGGGAGCCGTGGACCGGCCCGGCAAGAATTCATGGACCACCACGCCGTAAAATCGGCCATCGCAGGTCCGCGCCGTCACGGCATCGAACGACCTGGGGACAGGGTCGCGGCGATGCCGGTCCATCCAGTCGAAGAAAGTTGGCATCTCTTCGGGGAATTCCTCCAGACCGCGGTGGTAATACTCCACGTAGGTGACATCCCAGGACTTGAGGATCAGCGGCTTCAGGTAGGTGCCGAAAACGACCTCATTGGATGCAGGCGCCAGGTCGCCGATCACGAAGTACAGCGGGAGGCGCTCGTGATGGGGAAGGTAGCGAGGAACGTACTTGGCGGGAAATCCAGAGACGACGACCGCGCCTGCAAAGAGGTCTGGATGACCCAGCGCCATGTCCCAGGCCATGTTTCCCCCTGTGAGCTGACCGGCAACGAAGACTCGATCGCTGTCGATCGCATACCTCCGCCGCGCGTCGCGTAATGCCAGCTCGACCGCGGCGTGCTCGCTGGGACTATAGCGGTAGTCGGGCGGCTGGCCGGCCACGTTGTATTGCGGCGCTATCAAGACATAACCGCGCCGCGCTGCCTCCGCGGCCCAGACCTCGACCGCGGATTGCGGCCCCTGCCCGGAGTGCAGTGCTACGATTGCGGGGTAGGAACGCAGAGGGTGGTACTCGGGAGGCAAGCGTACGACATATTCCGTCGGCTCCTCGTTCTCTTGCTCCAGCAGCTTATGCGTGATGGTTTTCTCCGCCTCCTCAGTGGGGTCACAGAGGGGAGGCGGCATGAGTTGGACCATCCGGGTGACGAGCTCGAGCTTCTTGAATCCCTCGCAGGCTTCCTCGTCGGCGGGCCAGTTCAGCTCTTCGAGCTTGGCCAGGATGTTCTCTCGCCCAGTGGCCGCTGCTTCCGCCATGTAATCGTGTACGAGGTCGCGAGCCTCCCATAAGATGTCTGCCATGCTTAGGTCGCTGACCGCGGCGTCACTTCCCACCACGTAACCCGACAGTGCCAGGGCGAACTGGCTCAGGTCGTTTGCGCCGCCTGCACGAGCCTTGCGCCATGCGAGAAACCGATCCCGGACGGCCTCGGGCGCCTGCTGGACCGCCTTCAAGGCCTCGGCGATTCTTTTTTTCCAGGTTGCTCGCTCCGCGAAGGGTAGTTTTCCTTCGAGCTTGCCCAGATCGGCGGCCAGAACCTGGTCGTTAGCCCGCTGATCGTCTTCGTGGCGAATCACTTCGCGGATCTCAAGCAAAAGCTCGGTGGAAACTTCCTTCTCCGTGAAACTTCTGAGCATCGACGACGCCTGGCGGAACTGTTGGGCTTTGCGGTGCGCGTCGATCTCGTGCGCGCCGCTGGTTGCTTTGGGCCTGGATGATGTAACCCCTGGCCGCGGCGGCTCGCTCACTCAGGTCCGTCCGGGGAAAGTCGTGGATGATCCGGTCGAGCTCCTCCCTGGCCTCCGGATAGTAGCCTGCATCCATCAAAAAGCGGACGACTCGCTCGCGTTCGGACTGATTCTGCTGCTCAACTCTTGCCAGTAGGCCAGTCACGACCGTCCGGGGAATCTGGGTCGTCGCCACCTGGCCGAGCCAGAACCCATCCACGCCGCGATACTTGACTACGTGGGGCCCAATCTCGATGATGGCCTGCTCCATGGAAGTCGGCCGTGGCGACTTGGAGCCAATGTAACGGAACGGTCTTCGTCCCTTCGCGTTCCACGGACCGGTCTGGACGCTAAGTACTTCCCTGGGCATCGAGCCGGCATGCACCACCATTGGTTGAACCAGCGAGAACTTCTCGCCAGTTCGGTATGTGTTATCACCGACGACCCGCTCAATCTTCGAGTCGCGAATCACGATCTTCTTCAGGCCGTCCCAGATGTACACCAACGTGGCATCCTTGTCAGGAGCCCCCTGGCTCAGATAAACCAATCCGTTCTTAAGTGTAATTGTGTCGCCCCGGGCCGGGGCAGCCGTGCACAACAGCCAGGAGACCAGGAAGATCTTGTTGCAAGCCGATTGTAGCGACGCCTTGCTACCAGTCATCTGGTCGCTCCCTCATAGGTCTGATACGTGAGCCACTAAGTTGTCAACGTCCATGATTCGTTCCGAGCTTCGCGGATGCTCCAAAATCGTGAACATCGAGCCGAGGCGCGTGCGGCGCACATCGGCCAAAAGTCTCATGAACTTGCATGCCAATTTTGACAGCCCCGACGGCAAGGTCAAGACATGGCGATCGACCGAAGGTCCAATTGTCCTTGCGCGTCTGTCGCCCTTCTCGCTTCCCTGGCTGCTCCCGACTGGTATAACGATTCTCGGAATCAGTTTGGCGACCTGACACAGTCAATCCTTGCCGGTCGCCGCCGATCGTTGCGGAGCAGGATGCTATGCTGCTTTCTAGTGATTGTGTTTTTCTCGAACGAATCAACTGCGGCTTGCTGGATCCGAAGGGTGACAATGCCCAAAAAACCATTCCCTTTGCTCTGAACCAAGGGGCAAGCTAATGCAAACGTATCAGGACTCTGAACTGATCATCCTGGATAATGCATCCACCGACAATAGCCGTGAGGTGATTCAAGCCTACACGTCAGACCCGCGGGTCAGGACAATCTACAACTTCTGGCATAACATAATCCCCAACGCCAGTGCGGTTCTGCTGCGGCGCAAGAGCCTAGACCGTGTGGGTGGGGCCCCCAATGACATGATCATTTGCGGCGATTGGATGACGTAAATCAATATACTATCATTTGATCGTGCGACCACGAATCATGATGGATCGGCAACAGAAACCGGCATTGTGGCTCGGATTTCAGACAAGCTAAGATGAAGCCGGCTCACGCGAAATCCTCTGCTCCGACAGGGCGCATTGATTCATCCTCAGCCTAGCTCTCAAGCGCCCATACCATAGGGCAGGAATGCCCAGGGGTGTCAGCCGCCCACAAGACCTGCTGATTGCGATTCCCGCGACGCGGAGAGAACGGTCCCAGAAATACCCGGCCAAGGAACCCAACCTTCCGGCAGAAAAAATCAATGAAACTATCCATCGCCCTGGCCACTTGTAACGGACAACGTTTCCTTCGAGACCAACTTGACTCCTTTCTCGCGCAGACCCGGCGCCCCGATGAATTGGTCGTCTGTGACGACCGGTCCGATGACCAGACATCATCACTTCTCGACGAGTTCTCCAAGCTGGCCCCATTTCCTGTGAGGATCTTACAGAACGATCGTCGCCTGGGAATCATCAAGAATTTCGAGCAGGCGGTCGGCCTTTGCGGCGGCGATGTGATCTTCCTGTCCGATCAGGATGATTCCTGGGCGCCGGAGAAGCTGGCTCGACACGAGGCTGTCTACCAGCGCCACTCGGACATTGGACTCGTTTTCAGTAACGGAGAGGTCGTCGACGATGCACTGGCTCCGCTTGGCTATACACTCTACGATGCCTTCGGCGTCCGCCCGCGGCGGCAACGCGCGATGAACGCCGGACATGCCCTCGATCAGTTGGTGAAATGCTCACGGGTCACCGGCTGTACACTGTCGTTCCGCGCCGACTCTCGCGATATCCTCTTACCCCTTTCGACACAGTACCTTCATGATGAGTGGATCTCGCTGATCATGTCAGCCGTCGCACGTGTCCGTTCATTACCGGAATCATTGATCCGATATCGTCGCCATCAGAGTCAGGCGGTTGGTGCCACGGACCCCGCAAGTTTCGACAGAGAGCTACGTCCCTCGTGGCTGCCTGCTCGCTCTGTACACATCCAGCGAGAGCGGGAGAGGTTGACGGAGGCTCTTGATCGTCTCTCACGCTTCCAGTCCCGCCTTTGCCGAGGCGACTTCTGCAAAGTCATTCAGGGCAAGTTGGACTATCTACAGCGACGCGAGTCGCGTTCCCATTCGATGCTGTCTCGTCTCCCAGGTATTACCTGGGAGGTCATTTCGGGAAGCTACTTTCGCTATGGTCAGTGGCCCAAGCAGGAATTGATGGACGATTTGTGCCGCCGATGATGCAGGACGCCCGTCGCCCGGAAATCCACGAGGGAGCGAGGCGCGTAGGCTGGAGACCAGGGGCAGAATGGCGCCCGCCGAGGGACCGAAACGGCAAGAGAGGAGAATTCGCAGCCATGCCCGAAGACCACCTCAGGTTCCGCTGTTATCGCTGCAATCAGCTCCTGGGGGTCTCGTCCAAGAGGGCCGGCACAGTGATATCCTGTCCCAAGTGCGCAACCGAACTGAAAGTCCCGCTTCCCGAGGAACAATCAGGCGCGGCGGACGCATCCCGGCCCGGCCAGGTCTTCAGCTCGGAGCCGCGCCTCCCCGAGAATTCCTCCTCGGTTGCGGCGAAGCCCGGCAGTAACGCCTTGCCTACTTTCATGGAGGAGATCGCGGCAGCGATCCCCGACGACCTTGCAACCCTTCGTCCCGAGGACATCCGAGTCGAGGCTGAGTTCGTGGACCTGGTCGTCACGACTAGTGAGAGCGTCACTGCATCGGCTCCGGCCGCTCAAGATCTCCGGCAAGGAGTGCTTCCCGGCGATCCCGTCAAGGTCGAGGCGTACTTTGCACAGACGCCCGCACCGGCCGAAACTCCCTCGGCCATTCCGGCCGAGCCACGGCCGGTGGACCCGCCACGAGACTCGGCAGTCGGAGCCGACCTGGCCGCGATCAACATCGAGACTCCCTCGCTCCGACCCCCGGCCAGTCAGTTCCAGAACGTCAGCGAGGTGATTCTCCAGCCTGCGACCGTCCTGGCCTGGTCGCTCCTGGTCTTGTTTGCTCTTCCCATGGCGTTTCTCGCCGGTCTCTTGATGGGCCACTTCGTTTGGAAATGACGGGCTTGAGCCAAGGGCCGTCCCGGGGTCGCCCGCATGAAGTCGCACCAGCGGGAGAGGTCAACTTGGAAGCGATCGCATAGCCGGGTCCGCCTTATCGTATAATAAGTATGTGGGCAAAGTGCGATGCACTCGGAATTCGTCTTCGCCTCAAGTGGAAAACGAACCGGCCATGTGGATTCCTCGTCCCTCCTAGGAGGCAATCGCAGGTCCTGCTACGATGGTAGAAGATCATGGAATACCTATCCGAAACGAGGTTCAAACCATGCGTTCCGACGCGATCAAGCGAGGCGACGCCAGGGCCGCTCACCGCAGTTTGCTGCGCACCACCGGGGTAAGCGAGGGCGACTGGGACAAACCGTTCATCGCGGTGTGCAACAGCCACGTTGATATCATTCCCGGGCATGTTCATCTTCAAGCGGTGGGCAACTTCGTCAAGGAATGTGTGCGTGCCGCGGGCGGAGTACCTTTCTTGTTCAACACTATCGGCGTCGACGACGGCATCGCGATGGGCCACGACGGCATGAAATACTCGCTCCCCTCGCGCGAGCTGATTGCCGACAGTGTCGAGACGATGATCCAGGCTCACATGTTCGATGGGATGATCTGTATTCCCAATTGCGATAAGATCGTGCCCGGAATGTTCATGGGGGCTCTGCGAGTCAACGTGCCGACCGTGTTCGTATCCGGCGGTCCCATGGAGGCGGGGCGGACGCCCAGCGGCAAAACGGTCGATCTGATCGATGCGTTCGTGGCGGGCGTGCAGAAAGCCAATGGCAAGCTTTCCGAGGCCGAGCTGGACGAGATCGAGAAAGCCGCCTGTCCCACCTGCGGGAGTTGCTCTGGCATGTTCACCGCCAATAGCATGAACTGCCTGGCCGAAGCGATCGGGTTGGCCTTGCCCGGCAACGGGACCATCCTGGCCACGTCGGCCGACCGTAAGGCCCTCTACGAACAGGCGGCGCGGCGGGTTGTGGAGATGGCTCGCGAGTTCGGCAAGGTCGGCGTCGGGCACGGATTGCTGCCACGTGAGATCGCCACGGCCGCGGCGTTCGATAACGCCATGGTCCTGGACATGGCAATGGGAGGAAGCACCAATACGGTGCTTCACATCCTGGCAATCGCCCATGAGGCCGGAGTGTCCTATTCGCTCGAGCGAATCGACCAGCTTAGCAAGCTGACTCCCAATTTATGCAAGGTCAGTCCGTCGAGTCAGTACCATATCGAGGACGTGGCGCGCACCGGAGGAATTCACACGATTTTGGGCGAGGTCGCACGGGGTTGCCCGGGTCTGCTCGATCTGTCTTGCAGGACCGTCACCGGCAAGACCCTGGGAGAAAACATAGCCGAATTTGACGTTCGTGGAGCGTCGAGCAGCTCGAGAGCCCGGCTCTTGACCGGGGTCCGACCCGGCAAGAAGCGGACAAGCCAGGCATGGACAGTCCCGAGCGTGGCCGCTGGCTCACAGGCCGCGGGTCTTGCAGTGATTGACTCGGAAGGCGAAAACGAGGTCGGGCCGCCAGCCGGCGGTGGCTCGTCGGTCTATGGGCTGGAAAGCGACGACGGCTTCCGAGCCGATGATGTGATCCGGTCCGTCGCCAACGCCTACTCCAGCACCGGCGGGCTGACAATGCTTGCCGGCAACCTCGCACCCAAGGGCGCGGTGGTCAAAACGGCGGGCGTGAACCCCTGCATGTATCAGCATTCGGGCCGCGCCGTCATCTTTGAAGGCGAGATGGACGCGTACAACGGTATTGTCTTCGGCAAGGTCAAGCCAGGCGACGTGGTGGTAATCCGCTACGAAGGCCCAAGGGGGGGCCCCGGCATGCAGGAGATGCTCGCCCCTACCACGGCGCTGAAGGGAATGGGCCTGGATGACCGCTGCGCCCTGGTGACTGATGGCAGATTCTCCGGGGGTACCGCCGGAGCCTCGATCGGCCACGTCAGTCCCGAGGCCGCGGTGGGTGGTCCGATCGCGCTGCTTCGCGACGGCGATATCATCGACATCGACATCACCGCCGGCAAGCTCTCGGTTCGGCTCTCCGATCAAGAGCTGACCGCCCGTCGCGAGGCCTGGAAGCCACGCCCGGCTCGCTTCACCAGCGGATGGCTGGCGCGTTACGCCAAGCTGGCCACCAGTGCCGATACAGGCGCGATTTTGCAATGGGGAGAGTGAGCCTCCAGCGCGAAGGCACCTGGTGTGTCGTGGCGGCCCGTGGCCGAACCGCTTCGGCCGCTGTGTGCGACAAGCGGCCTCGGCTCTCAAGTGCGCGTCTGGTACTCGAGTCCGGGGAAACCCCGGGCTCAACCTGGCAGCAGAAGCTCGATATTCGATATCCAGAAGGAGGAAATGCGATTGTTCGGAAAGAGCATCACCCGAGTGATTCGAGCGTCCACGTAGACCAGGATTTCGGCCTCCTCGCCGGTCGTGGATTCGTAGCGGCAATTGTAATGCATGGGCTCCATGCTGTTGTCGCTCTGCACGCGGAGTCGCACCGCGGGCAGCATACCACCGGGATCGACGAGCGAGAATCGAAACCGCAGGCCGCTGATGAACCGCGGCTCGTCGAGCTCGAACCTGAGATACGCGTCGGGCCCCAGAATCTTGCCCCCTTTGCCATTCCAATCGATTTCAACAATCTCCGCGGGCTCAGGGCCAAGTTTCAGCACGCGGAACGAAGCATCGGCAGGCAAGCGATTGTAAGGCGGAATTCCGGCGTCACGCAGTTGGCGCAGATACTGCTCCAGTTTCCCGTGGTACCAGTAGGTGACCCAGGAATGACGTGCAACCAGCCGGGGAATCGGCTCAGCCGCTTGCAGGTCGCGCAGCAAGGCTCGTTCAGCGTCTCTCAGGTTTCGTCCGTGCAGATAGCCAAACTGAAAGTTTGCAGCCAGAAAGCCGGTGGCGGCCGTGAAGCAGAGCATCCGGCCCAGGGGAACAAGAGCCCGGGGCCCGTGCAATTCCCAGACGAAATAGGATCCAAGCAGTGCCCCGACGGACGCTGCCGCATAGCGGCTGTCGAAAATCGTGTTTCCCCACGCGTACCGGCCCATTCCAACCACCCAGGCCACGGCAAGGCACGAGACCATATAAAAAGCAAGTCCAATGGCTCGCGGATCGCCGGTTAGCCGGCTGCGTGACAGACTCTTCAACAGGCTGAAGCAGATCGCCAGCAGGATCCCAGTTATCAGGAAACCGGGGAGCTGCCAGAAAGGTCGGTAGGCGGCTCCGCCGAATCCCGAGGCCAGGTATTTCACCGCCGTCAATAAATAGACCACGAACCCGGGTTGCACGTACTCTTCGCCAGGTGCGTCGCGAAGGGGTCGATAACCGGCAAAATAAGACCCGACGATCAAGACCGTGACCAGCGCCGCGGAGAGTGCAATCGGCGCAACTTGGCGACGGGAGGGCGCGGTGCTTCGTTTCGCCCGCCAGCCCTCGTAAATCAACCACGGAACCATCATCGAGGCGAAGACGACGCCGCCTCCGAAGGTGAGAGGCAGCAGAATTAGACATGCGGAGGCCAGCAGAAGGCTCGTTCGATTCAAGCCTTCTCGATGCGTCGCGATGAGGATGAGCAGAACACCCTCCAAGCAAGTTGCGGCGAGATAGGCGAAGGTCTGGGCCCAGGAGAACGCTTCGGCCTGACCAAGATTGAGCAGAACAATCGGCAAGAAGGCGTCGGTATAACTCCAGCGACTGCGGACTTTGTGAATCGCCCAAATCAGCCCGAGGGCAAGAGCAGAGAAGAGAAGGAGATTGAGGTAGAGAATGGGCTTCGAGTTGAAACCGAAAAGGGTGTAGCAGGCACAGAGAATCAGCTTCAAGATCGGCACCCTGTGTCCCTGAATGTCCTCCCAGAGCCATGAGAGATTCACTCGTTGGGCTCCGGTGACGAAGGGGACGAAAAGCCAATCCTCCCAGCGCGGGGTACGATTTCCGTAGAGGGTCACGAAGCCGAATGCAATGACGGTCAGGAACAGCCATGTTCCCAGGACAAAGGGGCCGCAAGGCCCAAAACTCCGATCCGCCGTCGAGAGCGCCGGGCTGTCGCGTGCCGCGGAAGAAGTCCCCAAACTTTCCATCTTGTGTTCACCCGTTGTCACCAGGCCACTGCGCCGGATTCACTAATTTATATGTTCGCATATATGTTAGTAATTATGTTTATCTATTGTTGGGTGCCCTGGTGCTGACGCGGGTGGTCAATCAGGCGGAACTCGGCCAGACGGGCATTCGGCTTTCGAGATCCGAGGTCCCCAGATAGGACTTGCAGGATGGCTCGAGGTCATCGCCGAACCTTTGTACGGCCGGAACGTCGAAGGCCGCGGCGACACGCATCGAGCGCGAGTCCGGACCAACGCGCAGCCAGGCGCGGCCGTGGTTAGAGCTCAGTGCCGTTGCTTGGCTCAACCAGGAACAGTCCCGGGCCCAGGCTTGAGACGACTCACCAGGACCATTAAAATATAATACATACCTTGATGGATTACCAGTCTTCCGTGAACCTCATGCAAAAGTTGACGCGCTTATCCTTGAGCTGGCCAGTTTTGCCAGCGTCTACGTTACTGGCGCGGCGATCTCCGTGGACGGCGGTTTCTTCAGAGCACTACGATGATTGTCCGCCTCCACGGCGCAGGGCTCTCAATCGTCGGCTTGAACCCTTTCCGACGCCTGATCCGAATCGGGCACGACCCGGCCGATCAATTCCAGCTCCAGCCTCTGGTTGAAGGGAAGCTTCAAGGCGAATGGCTTCAGCGGCATCACGAACTGCATATTGGGGAAAGTAAACTGGGGGAGCGCGTTCGGTTTGAACAGACCCCTTGCCAATTCGAAGGCTGTCCTTACGGAGCTGCTGTCTACGGAGGCGGACGGTTTGGCGGCCGGAGCGGCGCTTTGGGCTGGCTTCTTGGTTTGGGGGCTGGGCCGAGGCTGGGACGGATCGCTAGGCGATGGCTCCTCCCTTTCGTCGGCTGGCAGGGGCGGGAGCTCTGCAGGCGTACCGTCGACATGAACACCCTGGGGCAAAGTTCGGCTGGGAATCGCCGGGATGGCCAACCGGGGAGGGCTGATTGCCACTCGCGGCAGCGACCGAGGTACTTCCAAAATGTCGGAACTGGTCGAGGCGGTCGGCAGCTCGAGTTCCTCGGCCGTGATCAGAGCCAGACGTTCCCGAACTACGGCCTTGCCGTCCTTGTCGGCGATCGTGTGCGGGCCGAAGCAGACCACCAAAACCTCGTCACGAGGAATCAGCCACTCCCCGGCTATCTCCGCGTGGCCGATCTCGGGAATCTGCACTTGAGCACAACGTTTGGGACTAGATTTCACTTTGTCGGCTGGTGCAGATGCCAGCTCGGGTCCATGGCACTCCGCGGCATTCGCCTCGCCAACGGCACAACCTGCCCCTTCGGGGCCAGCATGGAAACCGACCTTCTTCGCTTCCACATCCGCGACTTTCGCCGGGGCTGCCGGGCATATCGACTCACAACCCACGACGGCGTGTGAGTGCTGGGTGCAGACATCGAAGACGTCTTTGAAAGAGAGAGGCTTATCGAGGCCGATGAGGATTTCCTCGGCAACCAATACGCTGTTTCCACTGGCATCCAAAGAAACGGGGTGGATATCGGTAACAACCATGACATTCATCGCGCATGTCGAAGAATTGGCCTTGCCACTCGATATGGAGGCCGTTTCCGGGATCGGAATATCGAGCGTGTGAACAGAGCGAATATCGGTATCTTCGATCACGAGTTGAGCCAGAACACCTTGGTCGATGCTGCGGCCAGCTATGGTCGATGTCAGTCCTTCGCGAACTGTTTCGGTTGTTTGCCGGGGCGCCGCGCCCTCGCCTCGCCAGGCGACCTGGGTCACGAAAGGATGGTTTTTCCGGATGGTAACGTGCGCTGGAGCCTGGGAGTTCGACGTGACCCGGGGACTCGCCACGACTTCCTTCATTGTCCCTGCGGGCAGCGACTTGAAGAAATTGCGAGGTGCTGTCCAGACAGTCACTCCGCCGCGGCTAGCCACTGGCTTAAGACCACGGCCTGCCGCCTCTCGCCACTGGAGTCCGTGCACCTCGATGACCTGGAATTGATAGGCAATCCCAGGCCCATCCGCTTTCTGCTCTGGCGTGTAGGAAAGACATGCAAGCCCCATCGCGAGCCATTCCAGCGCGATGCTCATGTGACGACCTCCGTTTCGTCCGTTCGAACTGCGGAATTGCGTGGGACGGGATCCACGAGCAGGACCCGAATTCGGGCGGGATGATACGCCGGTTGGACCCGGACGTCAATCGCGGCCGTCGGGCGAATCGACGGCAAACTTGAGTAATCTTGGTGGCGATCGCGGGAAAAGCGAATTTTAATCCCCTGCGTTTGCTTGGCGGGCTCAACCGGTATCACTCTGGGACGCTTGCTGGGGATCGTCCTCATCGCCAGTCTGTTCGACAAATAGGATGCCATTGTGGTCGGGTTCGTCCTGTTCAGGCTCTTCGAACATGATGCCCTCGGGACTGGCGCTCCTGGGATCATAAGTTAAGCCGCGTCGAGGACGATCGACTTCAATCTCGAATTGCCTCAGACATGCGTGAACTAAGGCAAATGCCATGGCACCATAGAACGCAAGGCTGAGCAAGCATGTTATGATCATGGTGGCTCGGGTTGGTCCATAGTTCTCGTGCCGCGGGCGCAAGAATTCCTCGAGGTCGCTGAACGAAAAGGGAGCGATAGTCACGATCAAAGGAGTGACCCCCGCCATTATGACCGCACTCTCCGACCCGTACATGGCAGGCGCACAGCAGAAGAGATAGCCGCCGTTCAAGAAAACGAGAATCGCAACGGTCGCAATGGCGGCCCGGACCGAGCTCTTCGATCGCATCGAAAGATACGTGCCCAGAGCCGCAATGAAGGCGAGGTCGATCGAGGTCACCACGATCGCCAGGAGAAACCCCAGGGGATGTACCGCGCCACAAATCAAGCCGGTGAGCCAAACGAAAAGTAGAGCGGCCAACAGACCCCGAATTCGCCACAAGGCCCCCAGGATCTTCCCGGTGAGGATCTGCTCGCCATCCAGCGGAGTCACCGTCAGGCTAGTCCAGGTGTCCTTCTCTCGTTCCATGGTGATTCCGGTCGCGGCCCCAGCTCCCAGCAGCAGTGCCATGAGCATGTAGAGACATGGCGTCAGAAATCGCAAGCTAGTACTCAGGGCGTTGCGGGCGGCTTGGGTTCCCGTAGATCCATAGCCATACGCCATAACCTCCTGAAATGCGGGAACGCCCAATAGGTGGATCCAATATCCCAGGCCTCCATCGGCGGCGACGATCAGGCAGATCAAGCACATCGTTCGTAAGAGACTCTGGCTGGAGAGCATTCCGTTGCACTCTTTCCAGATCATGGGGGCATCGCCGCAAGGCCGGCGCGGGAATAGGCGGCAAGGCTTTTCGGCACTCGGCCTGCCCAACCAGTCCAGACCCCAAAGCCGAGAGCCTTGCTCTACCGGTCGCAGTCGCGCCGTGGACCAGGCAATTAGCAGAGTCCCTTGAATGAGCTGAAGCCAGATCAGCCAGGGCACTCCGAGCTTGGCGCGGCCCGCGCCGTTGAATAGCGGGTTCCTGAAAAGTAAGACAGCCGGGCTGCTGTCCATGATCCATTCCGTGATCGGCCGGACTTCCGAGGTGACTCTGCCCAGGGAGCCTCCCGCCAAGGCGCATTGCCAGTCGAGAAACGGCAGGACGAGCCAGACCAGTTCGATTAGATAGGCTCGCGGGATCGCATCCCGGGGCCGAGGGGAGAACGCCGAAACAAGAATTGAGATGGCAGCCAGCAGGTATAACGTGGAAAACGAAATTCCATAGCAAAGCCAAACGGCTTCGGGATCGACACCGCCAAGAAACATCGCGATGCTAACGACCGGCAACCCCACGGCGACAAGTACTAGCAGGTTCACCAGCCTGGCGGCCGGCTTGCTCAGCACAATCTCGGCCCCTGAGAGCGGGCTTGCCAGGAGATACGAAAGCACCTTGCGCTGACGATCCTCGGCGATCGTCCCCGCCACGAACGCAGGGGTCAGTAATAGAATCACAATGCCCTGGAACCAGATCACGATGCCGAAAAGGTTCGTGCCAATCTGGGCCAGCTCTCCGGGGGAGTATTCCCGATTGTTCTGCGACTCAGATGCGTAGGATCCCCAGCGATGCGTTGACGAAATCATAAGGTAGAGCAGGAATAAGCCCAGCGCGGTTCTCAGTGCGTAAGAACGCCGGCGCCGCGCCAGGGTCCGCAACTCATGAAAGAAAACGGGGCCAGGTAACATCGGTGGTTTGAGAGACCTTGAGCGACGACAAGAATTACTGCACGTGTAAAGTTGGCGCCTCCCTCGACATGCCATCCCGACTCGAGGCGGCGTCCATCTCCGTATGCCAAGGAATTCTACGATCGCTCTTTCGAACGGCCGGTTCAATCCCGTGTACTCGAACGACCGACCTCATCCCCCCGATCCGTCCTCCGTTGATTACTTGGAGGGTGTCTCTTATGATGAGAAAGATTCTTTAGAACTCGCTTATCCTTCGGTTCGATCAGCACTTTACCAGAAGTGCGCGTGGAGACGAGGCGAGGGGTAGCCGCCGAGACTCCGGGGGGTAGTGTTGCATGGCCACCGACACAAGACTGAAGGAGTCGCTCCCCGCAATCACTGATCGGATCGTCGAGACCTATGAGGAATGCGGAGCGATCCATCACCTGGGTCATTCGCCTTTGCCCAGTTATCGCGAAGTTGTCGAAGTGATGGCCGATCTACGCGAGATCCTTTATCCGGGCTATGGTCGCAGGCAAAACCTGCACACAGGCAACGTTGCTTACCACGTGGGCGACCTGATCGACAGCCTGCACGACCGGCTGAGCCAGCAAATCGCTCGGGCATTCCGGCACAACTGCCTGACGGAGGACCTGGAGGCAGACTTTGAGGCCAGGGCACAGGAAATCGTGATCCAGTTTCTGGGCACTATTGCCGACCTGCGCCGCGTGCTCAGCGAGGACGCTCAGGCGGCTTTCGACGGTGACCCAGCCGCCAAGAGTCTAGACGAGATTGTCTTCTGCTACCCGGGGGTCGCCGCAATTTCCGTGTATCGCCTGGCCCATGTTCTCTATGAGCTGGGCGTTCCGCTCATCCCCCGCATGATGACCGAATACGCTCACGGCAAGACCGGCATCGACATTCATCCGGGCGCCCGAATCGGCAACCGCTTTTTCATCGACCATGGCACCGGCGTGGTGATCGGTGAGACGACCGAGATCGGTAATGGAGTGAAGATTTATCAGGGCGTGACACTCGGCGCGCTCAGTTTTCCGCGCGATGAATCGACCGGCGAGGTCGTCCGCGGGACCAAGCGACACCCGACCATCGAGGACGAGGTCGTGATTTACGCCAATGCGACGATCCTCGGCGGCCAGACGATCATTGGCCACCACTCGGTGATTGGCTCCTCCGCCTGGCTAACACGAAGCGTGGCGCCCCACACCGTCGTTACGATCGAGAATCCGCGGCTGCGGTACCGAGAGGGTCCCGACTTGCGTCTGGACGATGCGTATTCCGACCGGATGAACTACCAGATCTGAAGTGCGAAGACTCCTCCAAGCGATACAAGTGAGGAGCTGTGGTGTGACGAACAGCTCAAGCTTGATTCGGATCTTCACTTGTCTGGGTTTGACTCGATTCCCCAGGCTGATTTTTCTCTGCGCCCTTTCGATCTCCTTGACGGCCCGCGACTTGATACTGGCCGCGGCCTGGCAAGCAATAGCGACACGGCAGCCACCCGCGGAACCGACCATCAATTATCGGAGGCCCGTCCGAGAGTACAGAGACGTGCGTATGGACGACATGAGGGTATCCGTGGAGAAGCAATTGCAAGACGAGGCTCCTCAGGTCGGCAAGAAAGCTCTGGAGCGTTTGAAGGCGCTGCGAACCCAGGTTCTGGCCGCGCTTCCCTTGAAAGCCAGCAAGCAACTACGCCGCCTTTCATTCTTTCTGATGTATGGACCGAAAGCCAAGGGCGGAGGTCGAAGCAACGGGTTGGATTATATTCAGAAGGATGCCCCACGGTTCCATCCCGAGCTCGATAGCCGGTGGGGCGATGCCATCGTGGTCTATTGTGCTCAAAATTATATCGACATCTCAGACCTTTCGGCGCGCAAGGCGCTGGTCCACGAGTTCGCACATGCCTACCAGTTGGAACACTGGCCGGAGCATCAACCCGATATCCAAAGTGCCTGGGAACACGCCCGGGACAGTGGTCTTTATCTTAACGTCCACGACATCGAAACCGGAAAGACTCTTGAGAGGGCCTATGCGTTGGTCAATCAGCTCGAGTATTTCGCCGAGCTATCCGTCATGTACTTTGCGAGGTGCAACTACCAGCCGAGCAATCGCGACCGACTGAGGAGTTACGATCCCCTGGGCTATGCGATGATTCGAAAGCTCTGGACACCTAGGGATTAACCCTGCTGATCGCACCCGGCATTGGTCTGACCCAGCCGGCGGCGCACAGCGATAGCGAACAGTCCGCGGCGATAGCGAACAGTTGGATGCTAAGTCTCCAAACTGTCACGAAGAACTCTCGTCTAGTAAAGCTTAGGGCTGATTCCCAACGAAAAATCTGGGCGTCCGCTGTTGCACAAACGGGGGGCAGAATTCGGCGGTGTAGTGCATGAGACTGGTCATCGATTGTGGACATTAGATCACTGAGCGAGTTTGATCACGTGCTTCAGGGCCCATGTGGCCTCCGGAAAAAGCCTTGACTGTCCCGGTCCCGGTTGCACTGCCCAGCGTTCGCGATGGAGTGATCCTGGCCGGGCACCTGACATTGCCCTGCCACCGGTCCGAGCGTTCCTTGTTATCATGACAGGCTTAAATCCTGAGGCATTTTGGCATGTGCCACCCATCCGAGGGCTGCCCGATCCGTCGAGCCCATTTGCACTGCACCACGCCAAGTTCGTCAAACACGGCGGCCTAGGATGCCCAGATCCGCTCGACAATTCCTGCCTTGGCCTAACGCTGGACCCAGTCGTGGACTGGCCTCTTGGGCCCGCATCGCCGGGGCAGTCGGTCGAACCGGTAGCCACAGTGAATCGGGAAGGTGCTTGCATTGAGCATCTTCCCCCCCGGTCAGCTTCTTGGGTTGCAAGTCGAAGAGAACTGGCACGTACCGCCACAGCAATTCCTCGGAGATTTCCCAGATTGTGCCCAGCGATCACTTCGAGGTTTTGGGCAGACCATGTGACAGCGGGCGCACGAAAGGTTCTCCCGCCCCATCGATGACCCCCCATCGACAGGGCGGGAGAACCGTATTCATAAGGCTATGGTGCCAAACTCGGAGCGTTGCATGTCAAGCTGGCCGCATTTTGGCTGAAGGACTCGGGGGGTTTGGAGATTCACATAATATAGTTCAAAACGTGCCTAAAATTACTTCCATGCGCTCGCTGGAATTCCGAAGCCATCGTAACCATACTTGATTTTGGGCCAACCGGTTGATAGCCTAATACCAAGGAGTGATGGACGGGGCCTCCAATCTGGGGTGACAGGTTTGGATTCGCCCACGCAATTGGGTTTTCCTAGTATTCGTAGACGATTGCGCGTGTTTGCAGCGTGTAGAAATGGTTCTAGTATCTTCACTAGGAGTTGAACTCCTAGTCGGCAGAAGTCATTGGCCAGAGTCCTTTGTTTCTGCCTGGTTGTCTTGCTTTTTCTAGATGCAACGCAGGGTAATGCAACCCACGGGCACGAAGTGCGCGGAAGTGGCTCATCGAGATTCGAGCCTCGCTGAACCAGGCGTAAAGATTCGTACATCCCACAAGATCCGCTCGAGCCTCTCCAGTAATCGCACCTTTAAAACCAGGTTTGGAAGTCTCATCACGATCTTCGGACTGCGTCATTGCGACTTTACGGCGACGACTGCAGTCTGCCTACACAACTCAGAAGTGAGACCCGGCTCCAAGATGAATGACATGTGGAAGGGCAAAGTTGCGTACCGGTTTCTCTGGTGAGATGTACGCGTTTATTCGAGCTCAGGCTGCCCTATCCGACTCGAGAACGCCGGAATCGTTCGGCGTTAATATCATGCGAATGAGACCGTACTCGAGTATCAATAACAGCTGCACTTACGGTGAGGCTCTAGCTGGCACAGCCTCGCACTCTCAAGGTTCCTTATGGTCTTCGGTGCTTCTGAGAATTCCACACTTCGCCAGCTTGTCGGCCGCGTCTCGAACTATCTCGAAGTCGATGCCCGATCGCTCAGCGATCGCGAGCAACGAGTCCCGCCCATCGGAGAGCGAGAGCACCCAGAGCATCGCCAATTGCATGGCTTGGTCGGCGTCGCCCATCTCGCGGTACACACCGCGCTTGCCAAGTTGAGGTTCACCGTAGGGGAACAAGTTCAGAAAAGAACGATTTCCCTCGAGGATCGCAATCATGCGGCGAATCGCATGAAACGACTTTGCAAGCTGATCGGGATGGACGAATTCGAGATCGTCTGCCGAGGTGTGATACTCGGGAAATTGGCCATGGCGTCCGCGCATGAGCGAACCGACGGGCAGGCGAAAACCAGGGGAGTTGAATTGACGCTCGTCGTAGCCGTAGGGGAAGAAGTCGATGACCTCCGACGCTTCTTGCGAATGAATCAGCACGTGCGAGGTCGCGCGGTCCAGCTCGGATGAGCCGACAAAGCTGCGTTTGTAGGTAAGATGGCTAGCGTCCCCTAGGCACACCAAGGTCAGCCCGCCTCGGACCCGATCTAGCCGGTCGACGTTCTGGGCGAGCCAGGCGATGGCACCGATGGTTCCCGGGATGAAGAGGAACCGGTAAGAACGCCTCCGCTGGGACTGGTCCAGCAAGTGCCGTGCGAGGTGGGCGGCGATACTGACGCCCGACAGGTTGTCGTTGCAGAGCGAGGGATGGCAGATGTGTGCCGAGATGAGGAATTCTTCTTCGAGTTCGCCTGGCACAAGCAGCTCGCCGTAGCTTAGATGGCCTGGCTCCGAGCTCGAGTCGATGCAGACATCGTAGTCCCCTTCGGGCATTCGTTGCAGCTGGTGCTCCGACAGACAGAAACCCCAGGTCTGGCGATAGTACGACGTGCGATAGGGGATCCATTCCGGATGTTCGGGAATCGTAAACAGGTACGGCCGCAGGTCCTGAAGCGAGATTCGGGCCCGAACGGGCTGGCTGTAGCTGACGACGTGCAGATTCGAACGCTGAAAATCGATGACCTTGCTCCCCGTGACGTCTTTAATCCAGGCGTCACGAATGTTCCATTCGTTCGGTATCGTCCAGTCGAAGACCGAGGTTCCCGAGGGGACTTCTCGAACCTGAAGTGGGATGAGTTGCTGCAGTCGCCGCAACGATTGCCGCACCCCCTCGCCGGTGATACTGCGGCAGATCGGGAACAGGTCGCGGATCAGGTGATGGATCTCGGCCCCGACACCATCAGTGGACTCCATGTTGCCTCCCCCTCCGCAGGTCCTAGCGCGGGAAGCCGATCGATCCGATTAGTATCGGCTCGAAGGAATGTCCGAGGTCGCTTCGGGCCAGACGCTTGGCGCAATGGTCTGGGCCGCCTTCAGGCAGACGCTCTCGTGGCACATCCGGTTGATCCGGAGCTGTACGTCGCGCATGCATGAACGCCCTCGACGTTCGGGCTGATCCACCCTGACATCGCTCCTGAGACATGTCAAGCCTGGCCCACTCGTCCTCAGTCGGCCCTCTGCAGCCCTTAAGAAGTGCGACGATGCGAATAAACGGGCTGTTCGCCGGACATAACGGGTACATCGGAACGGCCTTGGTGGGCCTTTAAGATCACCTGGATCGTGATTTACGATGACTACCGCAATGCGTCAGCACGTGACCGCAGACCCGGAGCCGTTTGTCGAACTGGTCGACGAAGTACCTGCAAGGACCGGGCCTCCGTGTCGCTTGTGTGGGGCTTCCCTCTTCTACACTCTGGTCGACCTGGGGATGTCACCGCTCTGCGAGAGCTATGTTGCAGAGGATCGGCTGAATCGCGCCGAGACGTTCTATCCACTCCACGTCTACGTCTGCGACCGATGTTTCTTGGCTCAGCTCGAGGAGTACGTCGCGGCCGACGAGATCTTCACCGAGTATGCCTATTTCTCATCCTACTCCGATAGCTGGGTGGAGCACGCGCGGCGCTACGCCGGGATGGTCGTGACGCGGTTCGGGTTGGGCGCCCACAGCCGGGTCGTCGAGCTGGCGAGCAATGACGGATACCTTCTGCAACACTTTCTGCCCCTGGGGATCCCGGTCCTGGGCGTCGAGCCGGCGGCGAATATCGCGAAGGCGGCGGTCGCCAAGGGAGTCCCAACCCTCGTCCAGTTCTTCAATACGGCAAGCGCCAAGAAGATGGTCGACCAAGGCACCCAAGCCGACCTCCTGATCGGCAACAACGTCCTGGCCCAAGTGCCCGACCTGAATGATTTCACGGCGGGGATGAAGCTCCTGCTCAAGCCCGACGGCGTGATCACCCTGGAGTTCCCACACCTTCTGGAACTGCTCCGCCAGAACCAGTTCGACACGATCTATCACGAGCACTTCTCTTATTTCTCGCTGCATTCCGTGGAGCGGCTCTTCGGCCGGCACGGCATCGTTCTCTTCGACGTGGAGCTCCTGCCCACGCACGGCGGGTCGCTGAGGATCTACGGTCGGCATGAGGAGGATACGAAGAAGCCGGTCACGGCCGCTGTCGGATCACTCAAGGCCGCGGAAATCGCCGCGGGGCTCGAGCGTCTGGACGCCTACGGGTCGTTCGGCGAGCGGGTGAAGGAGACCAAGCGGAGAATCCTGGAATTCCTGATCGCCGCTCGGCGGCAAGGCAAGCAGGTGGTGGGCTACGGGGCCCCGGGCAAGGGAAACACTCTGCTCAACTATTGCGGGATCCGTACCGACTTTCTTGACTACACCGTAGACCGGAATCCCTACAAGCAAGGCAAGTTCCTGCCGGGCACGCGGATTCCGATCCTGCGCCGGAGAAGATCCAGGAAACCAGGCCCGATTACGTGCTGATCCTGCCCTGGAACCTCAAGGACGAGATCATGGACCAGCTCGCATATATCCGCGATTGGGGCGGGCGGTTCGTGATCCCCATACCGGAGGTCGAGGTCCATTAGTTCCGGGTCGCAACATCGCGACTGCACCAGGTGGCGGCAACGATCTTATTGGTACACGCTCGAGACTACTACCGTTCGATCGTCACCGAAAACAGACGCTTCACCCACGAGAGCTGAGGGCGAACCATGAAAGTCGTGCTCTTCTGCGGCGGACTTGGCATGCGGCTGCGGGACTATTCCGATCAGATTCCCAAGCCGATGGTCAACGTCGGCAACCGTCCGATCATCTGGCATCTGATGAAGTACTACGCTCACTTCGGGCACAAGGACTTCGTGCTCTGCCTGGGGCACAAGGCCGAGTATATCAAGAACTATTTTCTGAAATACGATGAGTGCCTCTCCAACGACTTCGTGCTCACCGAGGGGGGGGCCAAACTCGAGCTGATCAACACGGACATCCAGAACTGGAAGATCACGTTCACCGATACGGGTCTCCAGACCAATATCGGCGGCCGCTTGCGCAGGTCCAGCGACTCGGTCGAGAACGAAGAGGTGTTTCTCGCGAACTACACCGATAACCTCAGCGATCTCGACCTCGACGCGATGATCGAGCAGTTCCTGGAGACCGACGCAGTGGCCGGCTTCCTGTGCGTCAAACCGAACATCAGCTATCACTTCGTGCAGTCCAACGCCGACGGCCAGGTGACGGGAATCACCAGCGCGCAGAAGGCCGACCTCTGGACCAACGGCGGCTTCTTCGTCTTCCGTCAGGCGATCTTCGACTACCTTCACGACGGAGAAGAGCTCGTCGAAGCGCCTTTCCAGCGGCTGATCGAGCAGGGCAGGCTCTTCAGCTACAAGCACGAGGGATTCTGGGCCTGCATGGACACTTTCAAAGAGAAGCAACAACTGGAAGACCTGATCCTGGCCGGCTCACCACCCTGGCAACTCTGGGACAACCAGGACCAGGCCACGTGTTACCCGCATTCTTCCGTGCGCGAGTCGAGGTTCAAGATCGCTGCCCATGCTTAATGCGACTTTCCCGGAGGTCCGCCAGATCCTTTGCCTGGGTGCCCACGCCGACGACATCGAGATCGGCTGCGGTGGCACGGTACTGAAACTGGTGTCGCGGTACCCTGAAGCCGATTTCCATTGGATCGTCTTCAGCGCCCCCGGCACGCGGAAGCAGGAGGCCGAGTCCAGCGCGGGTCGATTCCTCCGCGACGCCGGCTCCAAGACGATCGAGGTTCGATCGTTTCGCGACGGCTTCTTCCCTTACCTGGGAGGCGAAATCAAGGACTTTTTTGAAGACATCAAGAAAGACGCCAACCCCGACCTGATCTTGACCCACTACCAGCGCGACTTGCATCAAGATCATCGCCTGCTGTCCGAGCTGACCTGGAACACGTTTCGCGACCATACGATCCTGGAATACGAGATCCCGAAGTACGACGGCGGACTCGGGTCGCCAAACCTCTTCGTGCCGCTCACAGACGAAGAGAGACGGCGGAAGATCGATCTGCTGCTTGCAGAGTTCCTGTCACAGGCCACCAAGAAATGGTTTAACGAAGCAACATTTGATGCGCTCTTGCGGCTTCGCGGCATCGAGTCCAACGCACCGTCGGGGTATTCCGAGGCTTTCTACTGCCGCAAGCTATGCTGCTTCTGATCGACTGGTTAGACGATGGGATCCGGGACTTTCCTCGTTCCGGCACCCGATCACGCTCATTCTTGTCAACATTGAGACGAACCGCGGAGGGCTGGTCCCTTGACCATGATTCAGCAAGTATTTCGATACCGCGATCTGTTGTACATGATGGTTTGGCGTGACATACGCATCAAGTACAAGCAATCCATCCTCGGCGTGCTGTGGGCCATTCTCATGCCAGCGACGATCGTGCTGGCGGGCGTTGTCGTGAAGTTCGCGATGTCCAAGGTCACTGGCAAGCCCCTGGCCGCCCAGGACCTGGCGAACGTGTCGGTCCGGGCGGTTCCCTGGGCCTTCTTCGTCGCCTCGATCCGATTCGGCACGAATTGCCTGGTCGGTAACGCGAACCTCGTCACCAAGGTTTATCTTCCCGAAAGTGATCTTTCCGTTGAGCGCGATTCTGTCCCAGTTCGTGGACTTTCTGATCGCCTGTTGCGTGCTGGCGATCATTCTGATTTCCTTTGGCGTTCCGTTGAGCTGGAGCTTGCTTTGGCTGCCCGTTCTGGTCGCCCTGTTGGTCGTTCTGGCGGCCGGCCTGGCCATCTTCTTCTCCGCCGCCGGACTCTTCTTCCGTGACGTCAAGTACCTGGTCGAGATGTTCCTGACCTTCGCCATCTTCTTCACCCCGGTCTTTTTCGATGCGGCCATGTTCGGTGACTGGAAGAACCTTCTACTCTTGAATCCCGTGGCTCCCATCCTGGAAGGGATCTCGGCCGCCGTCACCGGCCAAAGCAGCCTCCAGCTCCTCTGGCTTCTCTATAGCGCGCTGGTTTCGCTGGCGATCTTGAGCGGATCGGTCCTCTTCTTCGCGAAAGTAGAGCCCCTCTTCGCCGAGTGCATTTGAAGGTGAGGAAGCACCCCGGATTTCCTCCAAACGAAGCCGATGTATTCAAGGTTGCTCGGAGACTTCTATGAACAGCTCGATTTTTTTCGACGCGCCTTTATCCGACCAGGATCGCCGCACTCGCCTCTACGCGGGCGACATCTTCGTGCTCGCGGAGACACCCGGCAGCCGCGAACTCATCGCACTCGCCCGCGACCTGCTCGAAGACAGCATTCGCACCGCACGACCCTCGGAGCATCCACGAGCACAAGACGGCCGAAGAGGTCGCCGAAATCCTCTCCAAGCTCAAGCCGCAGTTCATTCACCACCCGACGTGCAAGATCCTGCTGCCGAGGATCGTTGCGGAAAACGGCTGCGATCTCGAGAAGACTTACTTCGACGTTCCGCGGATGCGTTCGGCCTATCCGCCGCATTTCCTCCGCTCGGGTATCGCCTACGCCTTTCACCCGCATCGCGACACCTGGTATTCGGCGCCGATGTGCCAGCTCAACTGGTGGATGCCGATTTATCCGCTCGAACCCGACAACGCCATGGCGTTCTACCCGCGCTACTTCAGCGAGCCAGTCCAGAACAACTCGGAGATCTTCAACTACTACGAGTGGAACACCAAGAACCGGGCGACCGCCGCGCAGCACGTCAAGACCGACACGCGCGAGCAGCCCAGGCCGCAACAGGACCTCGACCGAGTGACCGTGCGACTCCTTCCGCCGCCCGGTGCCATAATCCTGTTCTCCGGGCGCAGTTGCATGAGACCGTCGAGAACACGACCGGAGTCGCTCGCTACAGCATTGATTTCCGTACCGTCCACTACGATGATGTCGTGGCCCGGCGCGGCGCACCCAACGTCGACTCACGCTGCACCGGCACGACCATGCGAGATTATCTGCGGTGCACCGATCTTGCGCATCTTCCTGACGATGTGGTGAAGCTCTATGACGACGGTACCGAGATCGAGGACCGCATCCTCTATTTCGGCGAACGGCTAGCGACCAATTCGGCGTCCTGAGGCCCGGTCCGATGATGCTATAGTCGCTTTCGGAACTCGGAACAATGGACACCACCGTAATCTGCATAGTGCCTGTCAGAAACGAATCCTGGATACTGCCCAATTTCCTCGGGTGCGCTCAGAAGTGGGCTGATCACATCATCGTCGGTGACCACAACTCGAAGGATGAGAGTGTGAGCATCGCTCGCCAGTTTGAAAAGGTTCAAGTTGTTGCTCTGCCTGACCTCACGTACGATGAAAGTACGCGTAAGAAGATCCTCATAGATGAGGCGAGGAAGATTCCCGGACAAAGGCTCATATTCTCTATCGATGCGGATGAGATGTTGTCGGACAACTGGTCGCGCAGCCCCGATTGGGATTTGATGCGCAGTGCAGCTCCCGGAACCAGATTCGTCATGGACTGGCTCGAAGTGCTGCCCGGTATCGAGCTCGCCGCCGTATTCCGGCTCGGGCCTGTTGCCTTCATGGACGATGGAACCGAGTACGTTGGAACCTGGATTCACTCGCCTCGAATTCCAACAAGTACGTCTGGCCCGGAGATATACTTGTCTGGATTGAAGTTATTACACTTTATTGTAATCGATCCTGATCGCATGTTTAGTAGACATCGTTGGTATAAATGCATTGAGCTTATCGAAAACGGAAAAGGCGCATGGAGGGTTTCAGTTACGTATCAGGATACCGCGATCAAGTGCTATGATGTGCCCGTAATTCCCATTCAGAAGGACTGGGTGGAAGGTTATGACTGGCTCGATGCGTACCGGCGTGGAGTTAACAGAGGGGAAAATATTTATTGGTGGGATGAAGAGGTGATGAATTATTTTGATCGCTATGGGACGGCTAGATTTCGTCGTTTGAATATCTGGGATGTCGACTGGAACGCTAAGGCTCGAATTCAGGGACGGACGGAGGACTATGCTGACCCCAGACATGCGATCGATCGATTTGTACATCGCTTCATCCAACGACACAGGGCAAAGTTGAAATTCAGGAAGGGCTCAGTCTATCGACTAATCGATCGTGTCGGTGGTCGGCTTTGGACATAAGCCTCAGACGCAGTGGCAGACATTTTCCACTCGACGTATCTAGTCCGAAAGGTCTTCAAGCTGTTGTGAGGCGCCGACATTGAAACCGGGAAACGCATCCTCGCTTTTTGTTAGCGACGTGCGAAGTAATAGGTAGTCGGAGCTCAACTCGCATTTTTTCCCCCCCTCGAGGCTGATCATTGTCAGGCGAGCACGTTTTACGTATGGACGGGGTGTCGAAGAAGTTCCGCAAGGGCGAGCTTTTCGATTCACTCCGCGATGCCTTGCCCGCGCTGGCCGCGAGACTCGTACGCGGGTGGAAGCGTCGTGCGGCAAGCAGCCGCGAGTTTTGGGCCCTGAAGGACGTCTCGCTCTCAGTAGGGCGCGGCGACGCTCTTGGGATCATCGGGCACAACGGCGCTGGCAAGAGCACGATCCTCAAAATCCTGAGCGGCCTGCTCAAACCCACGAACGGATCGATCGAAGTCAACGGCTCGTTGTCCGCGTTGATCGAAGTCGGGGCCGGTTTCCACCCCGACCTCACGGGACGGGAGAACATTTTCTTGAACGGAGCGATCCTCGGCTTGTCCCGGGCGGAAGTGACCAGGAAGTTCGACCAGATCGTGGAGTTCTCCGGGCTTGCCGACTTCTTGGATACGCCGGTGAAGCGCTATTCGACAGGCATGTATGCTCGACTCGGATTCTCGATCGCCGCCCATGTCGATCCCGAGATTCTGATCGTTGATGAGGTTCTGAGTGTCGGAGATTATCTCTTCCAGAAGAGGTGTATGGAACGGATGAGGGAGATCATTGAGCGCGGCTGCTCCATCATCTTCGTGTCCCACAACCTGGATGCGGTCGCCCGTTTCTGCAGCCGCGCGATTCTGCTCGATCACGGGCGAGTCTGTACGGAGGGAAGCCCGAAAGATGTGATCGAGGCCTACATGGAACTCGGGCGAACCACGCCCAGCGACGCAAAGACGAAGGATGCATTCGTGTCCCGGCTTGTCATTCGCGACAAGAATGGACCCACGACAAGATTCCAGGCCGGCGACGATACTTGGATTGACATTGATGTGACAGCGAACCGACGCTCGGATCGATTATCGCTGGCTGTCTATCTGCGGAACGAGCGGAACATCGAATCCTTCTTTGTCTCCACCTTCCGATTGGGATTGGCGCCAGTAACAATCGATGCCGGCGAGACGAAAACCTTCATGGTTCATCTCAAGCTTCACCTGACAGGTGGTTCCTATCAGGTTGGGACCCTGGTGTATCGCAACGACTTTAACATCGCCAAAACGATAGACAATGTCCCCTCCCAAGGGGAGATCCATGATGATCGTTTTCCGATGGGAACACTGCTCATTGCCTCGCCTCACGACATCGGAGGCGTGGCCAACCTTTATCCCGAGATCGAAGTCAGCTCGACCGCAACTTCCAGGGATCGCGGCAATCGCTTCCTCGAACCTGCGCTCTAATGCCGCCTCCGGGCGGAAAGTTATGCAGGCAACCGAACAAGAGACGAGTCGACGCTCATCTCACGCGGTCACCTTGGCTGGTATCATCTGGCCGACGTTCGCGCTGGTGACTCCATACACCGGAGGAAACCTGGGGGACGGGGCAATCCAGGAGGCAGTGATCTGGAACATCCGTAAGCGATTCCCGAGCGCAGCCATCTTCGGAATTACGTTGAATCCTGCTGATACCGTTGAACGACATGGAATACTCTCGTATCCGATCGCCGGGGTCTCACGGCGGCAATACTCAGTTGTTCCGGGTTCGCGCGTCGAATCGACCCCCGCAGGTGGGTGGCCGTCGAGTCGAAAGCCGGGCGTTTGGGGCCGCGTCGGGAAATCTCTCGCCTCAGTGCCCGTCCAGGTCGCCCGATTTCTGTTGCCCCGAGGCTGGCCGTGGCTGGCCCGATGCGAAATCACCCACATTGTGAATGGATTCCGATTCATTAAAGACGTGAACTTCTTGATCATTTCCGGCGGCGGACAGCTCGACGACTTCTTTGGCGGTCCCTGGGGACACCCTTACGCCCTACTGAAATGGACGGTCCTCGCGCGACTGCGCGGCATCCGGCCAATTTTCCTGAGCGTCGGCTTTGGTGAGCTTGACTCCCGCCTCAGTCGTCTGTTCATACGCACAGCATTGTCGCTCGCTTCATACCGGTCGTACCGGGACACCGGATCCCGAGATCTCATGAAGTGCGCCGGCTTCCGCCGCGATGACCCAGTGTATCCAGACCTCGCCTACAGTCTTCCCCTAAATCGAAGCCACAATTCACAGGATCACCGGCGTGCGGGCCGCGTTGTTGGACTGAGCCCTTTCTGTTATTGCCACCCGCGCTCTCTGGCCTCGGCAGGATGCGTGCGCGTACGACGCCTACCTCAGAAAACTCACTGCCCTCGTGCTGTGGTTGGTCACCAAGGAATACCGGGTGTCGCTGTTCGCCAGTGACAGCCCCGACCAGTTCGCGATTGACGATCTGTGGGGACGGCTCTCCGCCGAAATGTCACCGGACGAGTTGCGCTTCATCGAGCGACACCAGGTCGCCACTGTGGGGGGGTTCCTCGATCACGCCTCGCGTGTCGACCTGATGGTCGCAAGTCGACTACACGGGGTTTTGCTCGCTCAGTTCATAGGCACGCCGGTGCTGGCCCTGTCATACGACCGAAAGGTCGATGTGCAGATGGAATCTGTCGGTCATGGTTTCTTCCGACTGAACATCGATGAATTCCTTATGACCGACTTTCAGGATCGCTTTGGCCGACTGGAAGCCTGTCTCGAGACCGCACAAGCGCAGATCCGAGCGCGCTTCTCCGACAGCAGAGTGCAATTAGAGGCCCAGTACGATGCCATCTGCCTGCCCGGACCCGAATCATAAGCTGCCGGCGGTTTCCACGTTCGAACCGCTAGTCAGCGTTGTAACTCCCGTACACAACACGGCCGATCACCTCGCAGACTGCATCCGCAGCGTGCTTACGCAAAGCTATCAAGCATGGGAATACGTTATCGTCAACAATGCGAGCACGGACGGCATCCCTCGAAATCGCCGAGTCGTTCGCCGCGCAGGACCCTCGCATCCGCATCGTCCATACCGATCGTCTACTGCCTCAGGTGGTTAACTACAACTTCGCTCTTCGCCAGATATCACCAGCGAGCCGGTACTGCAAGATGGTGCAGGCCGATGACTGGATCTACCCGGCCTGCGTCCAGGAAATGGTTGCTCTTGCGGAGACTGATCCCGAGATCGCGATCGTGGGTGCGTACCAGCTTGCAAACGACTTCGTATTCGACCACGGCCTGGTCTGCTCAGGTCCCGATGCCATGGCGACCGTAGTTCCCGGGAGTGAAGCGTGCCGGCGTTTCCTGCTCGACCGTCTCTACGTCTTCGGCTCACCCACTTCCGTTCTTTACCGCGCCGAGCTGGTCCGAAGTCGGGCTCGTTTTTTCCGTGAGGTCGACTCGGGATATTTCGAGGACGCCGAGCTCTGCTTCGAGGTTCTGGAAAACTCAAAGTTCGGATTCATTCATCAAATTCTGACTTGCACGCGTTGGGAGAACCCGTCCATCACCGCGTCCGTGAACGGTTTTGATCCTCGTCATCGGATGATGAGCTATGTTGTGACGAAACGATACGGAGCCCGATATCTCAATGAATCCGAGTTCCGAAGTTGCGTTTCAAGAGCCGAACGAGAATATTACCAACTGCTCGCTTCTCAGGTACCTATCGCGCGACGTTCCGGGTTTTGGAAGTATCACGCCCGGGGACTCGAACAGGCGGGCGAGCGAATTCACTGGAGCCGCGTCATACTTTTGCAGTTTCCACGTCTGCTTAACGTTCTAGGAAACCCCAAAGCAGCATTGGCTACATGGGGAAGGCGCTTACGCTCACGCTCCAGGAGGGAGAACTCGATTTACCGGCGGCCTACAAACTATTAGTCCAGAACCGAACGTGATCCGCGGGTTGCCATAGATCCGTTGATTCGACCGTTGGGCAGCCGTCGTTTCGCAAACGGATCATTGAAAACGGGCCTGTACCATGTGAGCCGAATCTCAGACAGTCTATCCTGAGGTGCTTGGCTAATGCTTACGACAGTTGTAATATGCACATATAATCGATCCAAACTACTAAACGATACTCTCGCCCAATTCCGTCAACTCGACATGGGGGAATGCAGGGATTGGGAGATCTTGGTCGTCAACAACAACTGCTCTGACGACACCGATGCAGTGATCCAGGCCCACTCTCGACATCTTCCGTTGCGACGGCTCTGGGAGCCACGGCCAGGCAAGTCGTATGCAGCAAACCTTGCCGTCCTCGAGGCAAGGGGCGATCTCATACTCTGGACGGACGACGACGTGTTGGTGGACAAAGACTGGCTCAAAGCTTACGTCGAAGCCGGGCGTGCCTTTCCGCAGGTTAGCTTCTTTGGAGGGCCGATATCGCCTTGGTTCGAGTCGCAGCCCCCGGTTTGGCTCGTGAAGCATCTCACTATGATCTCGGCATGTCTTCGCAATCCGCGAAGGCTTCGAGGAGTCGTTCTCGCCCATTATCGCGCCCCATCTTCCCTTCGGTGCCAACATGGCGACGCGTCGTCATTGCTTTGAAGACTGTTCCTTCGATATTCGGCTCGGACCCCAACCAAGTAAGGAGATCCGTGGCGAAGAAACGACGCTGCTCTTGACGTGGCTCAGCCGGGGCTTACAAGGCGTTTGGGTCAAGGAAGCGCGGGTCCGCCATTTCATCCCGAAGGCGCGCCTCACAGAACGATACGTATGGGATTTTCATTTCGGTGCTCGGCCGAACACACGTCCGATGTGGCGATATCGCTCCGGCCAAGAAAATCCTCGGTGTTCCGCGCTGGGTCGTGCGCCAATACCTGGAAAACCTTGCCATTTGTAAGCTCTGGTCGCCGTGGAAGAATGATCGTTGGATCAAATCTCTCAAAAGGGCCGCGGTTTGCTACGGGGTGATCAGAGAGATCCGCGAGCAGCGGCGCGCCAGCCGCGTTGATTTACGGCAACCTTTCCGAAACGATCAGGCAGTCTTATGCAAATGAACGGACCTCGAGAACGCGGGTTTGCTCCGCTGAATGGAGAGATCCAACGGCTTCAGCTCTCAAGCCACACGCTTATTCCAGGTGGCTGTCACACCTACGCCAAGGGTGACGACCAGTTTCCCGAGTTGGCCCCATCCTTCATCCATCGAGGGTACGGCTGCCATGTTTGGGACACAGATGGGACTGAGTTCATCGAGTACGGCATGGGGCTGAGAGCGGTAACACTCGGCCACGCTTATCCGCCGGTTCTGGACGCGGTTCGGCGGCAAATGGAGCTGGGAACAAATTTCACGCGGCCCAGCCCGATCGAGGTCGAATGTGCCCAAGCAGTCCTCGGAGTCATCGAAGGAGCCGATCAGATCAAGTTCACCAAGGATGGATCAACGGCCAACACGGCCGCCGTAAATTGGCCCGAGCTTACACAGGGCGAGACCTCGTGGCCTTCTGTGGCGACCATCCTTTCTTCTCCTACGACGACTGGTTCATCGGCAAAACGCCGATGAATGCTGGCATTCCCCGGACTGTCTCGGATCTGTCGCTCACTTTCCGCTACAACGACCTCGAAAGCGTGCGAAGGCTTTTTGACGAGCATAACGGCGAGATTGCCTGCCTTATACTGGAGCCGGCACGTGACGTGGATCCGGTGGACGGGTTTCTCCACAAGTCCATGGATCTCTGCCACCGTAACGGCGCGGTTTTCATCCTCGATGAGAACATCACTGGGTTCCGTTGGCACCTGGGCGGTGCCCAAGAGTATTACGACATCGTTCCGGACCTCTCGACCTTCGGCAAAGCGATGGCCAACGGGTTTGCCTTGTCGGCGCTCGCCGGCAAGCGGGAGTTGATGGATCTGGGTGGAATCCATCACGACAAGGAGCGCGTGTTCCTGCTGTCTACCACCCACGGGGCGGAGACCCATGCCCTGGCGGCCGCCATCGCGACGATCCAGATCTGCAGGGATGAGCCCGTGATCGAGCATCTGTATCGCCAGGGTGCAAGACTCGCCCGGGGGTTTTGTCAGGCGTCATCATTCCACGGCCTGAGCGATTACGTCAACGTGGTCGGCAAAGAATGCAACCTGGCCTTCTTCACGCGAGACCAGGAGGGCACTCCCTCGCAGGCTTTCCGCACGCTGTTCCTTCAGGAACTGATCAGACGAGGCGTTCTGGCCCCCTCGCTCGTCGTGAGCTACTCGCACAGCGACGAAGATATCGATCGGACGATCGATGCAATCGACGGGGCCCTTGGGGTCTACAAGCGGGCGATGGTGGACGGCGTTGACCGTTATCTCGTTGGCCGTCCTTCCAGCGTAGTGTTCCGGAAATACAACCGAGTGTCACTCGATACGGACATGCCACGCCACGAATGATCGCCCCAGTTCGACGACTGGACCGTCTCCAGCAACCCGGTCCAAGCTCTGGACTGCTTCACGCAATGAGTCCCGCGATGCTCATCACCCGGTTACTCCTGAAGGATCGCTCCTGGTTCCTGCTGCTGGGGTTGATCCTCGTCGTCCTAGTGATCTCGGCAGTTAAGTGGATGGTCGACCATCCCTGTGCAGTTAGCTGGGATGAGGCCTCGTATTTCAACACGGTCCTCGCCGACCAGAGCGCGCTCCGCGATTCAGGTTTGCGTGGACTTCGCCTGCAAATCCTTTATTCTGACAGGGGGCGACCGCCCGCTTTTCGCCTACTTGCCATTCCGTTTTATGTCGTTCTTGGGTTTAGTCCGGTTACGCTGCGGTTGGTGTCACTGGGCTTTCATCTGTCGGGCCTGGTGCTTCTCTATTTGACCACTCGCAAGGTTGCTAGCCCCAAATGCGCCGTGCTGTCGGTTCTCGTCTTTTGCTTGTCGCCCGACGTGGTATTTGCGAGCGCTCTCTTCTACACCGAATATCCATTGTTCCTTGCGACCACAGGCGCCTTTTATTTCTGGGTTTCAAGTTTGGAGAGCAAGTCAGATGCCCCCAGGAATTGGATTGGCCTCGGCCTATCAATTGGTCTTGGGTTATTGGCGAAGGCCTCGTTCCTACTCATCGCAGCTCCACTGCTGGGCTTCGTGCTCGTTGCCGGCCGCATTCGTGCCCTCATCGGCCCGCCACCGTTATTTGCCATCAAGGCGGGTGCACTGGCAGCGCTAATTGCGGGACCCTGGTGGTGGAAGAATCTCGGGCCTGCGATGAGCTACGCGCGCAACTCCAGGTACGACTCGTTCATAACCCTGGGCCAGCCATCATTGAGCACCTGGGCACTCTGGCTCCTCACGGCAGCACAGAGCCTGTTGGGGCATGGTGTGACCGTCGTGTTGGTGCTTGTTCTTCTTTCCTGGGCTCGCCTGTGTTTCATTCATCGAGACGCTCGCCTTGATCCAATTCAAAGAACGGTGTTTCTGGCTTGCGTCTGCACTATGGTTCCCCTCGTTCTCGGCCAGCTCTCGGGCACGAACCATCAACTCCGACTGTTGTGTCCGGCCCTCGTACCGCTGGCAGTTTCGGGCGGGTTGCTCGCCAACGTGGCAGGCTGGAGTAGCTCGCCGGCCCTGCTCGGTATCTCTGGCTTGGCGTTTCTGGCTCAATTGATCATGCTTGTATTCCCAGTTTATTACCCGAATACGACTATCGTTGGGATCGGGTACCCGAATGGAAGACTTCCCTGGCGGGCTCTGGCTCGCTTTGACCAGTGGGACTGGAAACCCCTTCGCGAGATTAGCCGTTCCTCCGGGTTCGAAGAGCCTAGAATATCTCTCGTTGGCGGCGGGCGTAACCTGAACTCGTTACAGATCAATTACGTCTGGGCGGTAGACGGGAAGCTGAAGACTGAAGTTAGGCAGCTGTGGCAGTATGATCGCGGCCCAATCGATTGGGATCGTGTGATGGAGTCTGTTGGTGAAAGCGACATTGTGCTAACCGCGCCCGGCTGGGCGGGAGAGTTGCCGGGTAGACCAGAGCCTAATAACCTGCACAACCTGGAGTTTGATCAGAGAATGGCTCGAGATCCTCGCTTTCGCGGGCCCATCCGTCTGCAGATGGGGCGGTTCGAACCGATCGAAGTTGATGTCTACGTTTCTGTGCGAGATCGAGTGCGCTGAATTCTTAGCCGCTGCCAGCGCGTTATTCTGGGACTGGTGTGGCTGGCTGGCGCTTCTGGCTAGCGCACGCGCTCTCAACGTCAGCCGGAGCCTACGGCACCTAAGAGGCATCTGTATGAGGATTCAGACCATTTTGAAAACGTGGCTCTGCCCGTTCGCGTGTTGCGTCCTTTTCTTGGCGGCCATGACGCGTTATTGGGTCAGGTACGATCCGACCGATGGAGTTCCGCGTGATCCTGAGCCCTGGCGCCTCGCCCGCAATCTTTCAGAGAAGGGACAGTTCGCTAATCCATTCGCGCCACTTGAGACTGGCCCATCAGCGCACCTTGCCCCGGCGCATCCGGCGTCCTTGCTCTTTGCATCCGCCTGTTTGGAGATGGGAGCGATGGCTTGTATGCCGTCAGATTGGCTGGTGCCATAATCATGTCCGCACAATTAGCCCTTTTTCCCGTATTCAGCAGAGCGCTCGGCATGGGTGCATTGAACGGAGTTGTCGGAGCGATCATCTGGATCACGGCGAGAGTGGGCACCCACTCGGGGGTCAAAGACCACACGTTTGCCCTGTACGCATTCGAGGCGTTCGATGCTGCTTTCCTGATGGTTTGCGCCGCCTGTTGCTTCCGCCGCTACCTGGATCCATCGGTTTGCGGCTCAAATCGTCTGGCTTTGTCGCTTGGCTGCCTCATGGGAGCACTGATCCTCACTTCTCCTACGGCAGCTGTTATCTTCATCGGCTGGTTGGCTTGGTTGGCTTGGAGAGATAGAGTGGCCCTCCTTGGTAGAGGATCTCATCTCGTCCTCATCCTAGTTCCGACGGCAATCGTAGCCCCATGGCTCCTCCGAAACTACAAAGTTTTTGATCGCTTCATACTAGTGCGCGACAATTTCGGTCTGGAACTAGCGGTCTCCAACAGCGATGGCGCGATGTTCGGACTCCAGCAGAATAATGACAGCGGGCACTTAGGTGAAGTCCATCCGTTCCAGAGTATGAGTGAAGCCAGGAAGGTACTGACCTATGGCGAGGCGAAGTATAATGAGGTGAGGCTGCGGGAGGCACTGGATTGGATCAAAACTCACCCGCGTAGATTTTTGAAGTTGTGCGCCGTCAGATGTGTCGCGTTTTGGATCCCGCCCGCGATCGCGAGGTCGTACACAATTATAGGGCCTGGCCGTATACTGGAACGGATCGCAATCTATGCAATGACGCTGCTCAGCGTGGTGGGTTTATGGATTCTCTACCAAAGAGACAGAAAGAGCGCGGTCGTTTGCATCACGTGCCTGGCTCTTTTCCCTTTGGTGCATTATGTCGTACAGTCATCATTCCGATATAGGTTTCCAATCTTGTGGGTGACCTTTCTGCTGGGCGCCGTTCCAATCAGTAGCTGTGGACAGTACCTATACAGAGCGGTCGATATTACTTCTTGGGTTCAACGAGGACAGCTCAACGCGGAAAAGGCCGCACGCGAACGCTGCAAGAAGAACTCTAATGACATTTGTCGAAACAATTGTGGCGCCGGATCGCAACGGATCATGGCATTGCAGGATTCCCTGCCGCAGTAGTGCTTACACACGCCCAGTAACGCGAGACGATAGATGTTGGCTCGAAAGCAACTCGGATCGATAACATGGTGTCTTCTGTTCGTGCTCGCCTTATGTCGCTACCGAGTTGCCTACGATTCCGGCGCCACAGTTCAACGTGATCCGGTGCCCTGGCGCCTCGCCCGCAACCTTGCGAAAACCGGTCACTTCGACAGTCCGTTTCCCGCACTTGAGACTGGTCCATCAGCTCATTTGGCTCCTGCGGACCTCGCCTTCCTCACTCTCTTTATTCTCGTGTTTGGAGACGGTAGCGTCGGTTTATATGACATTCGATGGGCTGCGGCCATAGTGAACTCTCTCCAGTTAGCCTTTTTCCCCGTCTTCAGCAGAGCGCTTGGCATGGGTGCCTTGAACGGGATAATCGCAGCGATCATCTGAATTTCGGCGCAAGCGGGCGCGATTCCCCACTCCGGGAACCAAACGCTAGCGTTGGTCACATGGGAGGGCTTTTATGCTGCCGTCTTGATGGCCGGTGCCGCCTGCTGTTACCGTCGCCATCTGTATTCATCCGCACCGGGCTCGAATCGTCCGGCTGTTTTGCTTGGCTGCTTTGTGGGTGTGTTGGTCCTCACTTCTCCCACGGCAGCGATTGTATGCATTGGCCGGTTGGCATGGCTGTTCTGGAAAGAGAGACTGGGCGCCTTGAAGTCAAGTCATCTAGTCCTGATCCTGCTTCCGGTGGTGATCGTAGCCCCGTGGATCATCCGAAATTACTTAGTTTTCGATCGTTATATTTTAGTGCGAGACAATTTGGGGCTGGAACTCACCGTCTCTAATAGTGACGGTGCGCGGTTTGGTCTAGATGTAAACATCCAAAGCGGACACTTTGACGAAGTGTATCCATACAGAAACATCGAGGAAGCTGAGAAGGTTTTGGCGCACGGCGACGCGCGGTACAATGAACTGCGGTTGCGCGAGGCGAAGCAGTGGATCAGAACTCACCCGGTCAGATTTCTGAAATTGAGCGTGCGGAGATTCATCGCATTCTGGATGCCGCCGGCGAACGGAACTTCGTACTCTCTTGTAGGCCCTGATCGCGTGTTGCAACGGTACGCCATCTATACCCTGACACCACTCAGCTTGGCAGGGTTGGTCATGTTGTACCGAAGGTACAGAAACAGCGCGGCGATTTGCATCAGCTGCATTGCTCTTTACCCATTAGTGTATTACACAGTCCTGTATGATTGGCGATACCGGTGTCCAATATTGTGGGTGACATTTCTCTTGGGTACGCGTCCGATTAGTAGCTGCGGACGGTACTTATACAGAGCACTCGACATCGATTCTGGGAGCTCGGGGGAGGCCGTTTGGCCAGCGCTCAGGCATCGTTTTTCGTCGGTGTTGGTCAATTGTTCCAATGGATAGCGGATGGACATAGAGTTGTACCGTGAGCAGTGTGGCGAAATTGCAGTCACAATTCGAAGAAGTACTTCTGGGTTGGTAAGAAGAGAGCACGAGATGGGGCTTCACGACTATGCCTTGACATCGGTGGCTAGCTGTGGCGACCGGCCTGCCATCATGGAATCAAACGGTTGGTGCATGAGCTACTCCCGACTATCTCGGGTCTCGGCGATGGTGCGCGACCGCTTGGCGGCACTGCGAATTCTGCGGGGCGACCGCGTCGGGGTGTACCTGCGCAAATCCGCGGATTCCGTCGCGTCGCTACTCGGTGTATTGAGGGTCGGCGCCGCGTATGTGCCGGTCGATCCTGGAGCGCCAACATTGCGCAACGCCTACATCCTTGCCAACTGTGATGTCAAGGTGGTTATCGTCGAGCAGCGTTTCGCGGACTCACTGCGCAGCGAGCTCGCAGCGGCCGGCGCTACACCCGAATTGATTGTGCTCGAGAGCGTTGGTGGCGGCGAGCCTCTCCACGCTCGACTCGATGCCATGAACGACGCAAGCCCCGTGGCATCCGTCGCGGATGCCGAGGTCGATGGCGATGACCTCGCGTATATCCTCTACACCTCGGGATCGACTGGCCGGCCCAAGGGCGTCACGCTCAGTCATAGGAATGCAATGGCTTTTGTGGATTGGTGCAGCGCGACATTCGAGCCCACGCCCGACGATCGCTTTTCGGCGCACGCTCCCTTCCACTTCGATTTATCGATCTTCGATATCTGGGTGTCGCTCAAGCATGGCGCGACGGTGATCATCATCGACGAGAACCTGGGCAAGGACCCGGCTGGGCTTGCTCGATACATCGCCGAGGCGCGGATCTCGATCTGGTACTCCGCGCCATCGATCCTGAGCCTGCTTGCCCAGCGTGGCCAGCTCGCCGAGTATGACTACGGCAGCCTCCGCAAAGTCCTCTTCGCCGGCGAGGTTTTCCCGGTAAGCCACCTCCGCTCGCTCCAGCGCCTGTGGCCCCATCCCCGGTTTTACAATCTCTACGGGCCGACGGAGACCAACGTCTGCACCTTCCACGAGGTACCGGGGACGATCCCCGACGACCGCACCGAGCCCTACCCCATCGGTAAGGTGTGCTCGCACCTCCGGGGCATCGTGGTCGATGAACATGGTAGGCCCCTGCCACCGGACGGAGAAGGCGAACTGTGCATCGCAGGTCCCGCCGTTACGGCCGCTTACTGGGGCCAGCCCGAGATGACCGAGTGCGCATTCATCACAGACCCCGACGGCACCCGCTGGTACAAGACCGGCGACATCGTCACGCTCGACCAGCACCAAGACTATAAGTATCTCGGCCGCCGCGACCGCATGGTCAAGAAGCGCGGTTATCGTGTCGAGCTCGGTGAAATAGAGTGTTGCTTGTATCAGCATAGCGAGGTCAGGGAGGCTGCGGTTGTCGCCATTGCCGACGAGGACGCCGGCCTTCGCATCCGAGCCCATCTGGGCACGAAGGACGGGAAGCGGCTCTCGCTGGTCAAACTCAAGCAATTCTGCTCCGAGCATCTGCCGGTCTATATGGTGCCCGACTCATTCGCGTTCCACGAGTGCTTGCCGAAGACCTCGACGGGAAAGATCGACTACCAGGCACTCAATCGGGAAAGCCTTGACTTCTCGAAGCCTTGTCCTCCTATCGCAATTGACATGGTCAGCGACAGTTATCAGAAGGTCGATTGAGAAATCCTTAATTGGTGCGCAATGGACTTTTCGTGGACAACAGAGCAACAGGAGCTGAGGCGAAACATCGCCGAGTTTGCCCGGCGAGAGCTCAACGAGGGCCTGACAGAGCGAGAGGCGTGCTCGGAATTCAACCGTAAAGGATGCGCCGTTGCGCTCAGGTCGGGATTCAGGGGCTGCCCGTCCCGATCGAGTATGGAGGACGACGGGCCGACCCGATCACCATCGCCGGTGCTCTAGAAAGCCTCGGATACGGATGCCTCGATAATGGGCTTACGTTCGGCATCAACGCCCAGATGTGGACCGTCGAGGTGCCGCTGCTCGCCTTCGGCAGCGACGAGCAAAAGGCCCGCGTTCTTCCGCGTCTCTGTGCGGGCGACTGGATTGCCGCTACCGCGGTATCCGAGCCTGAGGCCGGTTCCGACGCCTTTGGCATGAAGACCCGCGCCAGCGCAAGGGCGATCGCTATATTCTCAATGGACACAAGATCTTTGTGACCAATGGAGTGGTCGCCGACGTGATCATGACGTTTGCGGTGGTCGATCCATCCAAGGGACAGCAGGGGCTCAGCGCCTTCTTAATTGAAAAGGACTGCCCGGGTTTTAACGTAGTGCGACGCATGGAGAAGATGGGGCTGAATACAGCACAGATGGCCGAGATTCGCCTCGAGAATTGCGAAGTCCCGGCCGAGAACCGCCTTGGTGCCGAGGGCGCCGGCGCTAGTCTTTTCACTCACTCGATGACGTGGGAGAGGTCCCTGATCCTGGCCAGCGCCGTGGGGGCACAACAGCGCTTGCTCGAGACCTGCGTGCGGTTTGCCAAGAAACGGCGTCAATTCGGACAACCGATCATCAAGCACCAGTTGATCGCCAGCAAGCTCGTCGATATGAAACTTCGTCTCGAGACCTCACGCCACTTGCTCTATCACACTGCATGGCTCCGCAATCAGGGGAGCAGTGTCTTCCTGGAGGCGGCCTTGACCAAGCTCCACATCAGCGAGTCGTGGGTTCAGTCCTGCCTCGACGCGGTCCAGATTTTCGGGGGCAGGGGGTACCTGAAGGAGTACGAGATCGAGCGCGAACTACGCGACGCGATGGCGAGCCGGATCTATTCGGGCACGAACGAGATCCAGCGCCTCATCATCGCAGCGCTCTTGGGCACCTTGTGATCGCGCAACACGCGGTCACGCTTTGAAATCCCCAACGTTTGATAGTTAAACGGAATACCTGCACCACGGGGAGGGGCTTCTCAAGCCCTTGGTTGCTGATGTCATTTACCGAGTCGCCAAGCAAGGTTCAGTCGATGGTGGCAACTCTTTCCTCAGTTCGGCCCACCACGTCGCCATGGAAGGATTACGCGGACGAGATCCGCGCCGAGCTTAAAGTCGTCAGACTGTTCCCTTTCGCTGTGATCGCGCTCGAGTTCGCGCTAATCGTCTGTGCCGTCTGTTTTTCGAACGTCGAGACGGACTTCCTCGAGCCAGTGCTGAAGCTGGCGCTTGGCGGGTTCGTTGTCCATCACTTCCTTCCCATGGCCTGGCGACAGCCGTTCTTCGGGCTGCTGTCCGTGGCCAGCGTGCTCCTGCTCTTCGGCGGTGTCCAGGGAGCCTGGCTGTTGGGGTTGGGCGGGTTGCTGATTGCGTCTGCCACCTGTCCGTCGCGTTTAGGGCGCGGGTGGTGATTGTCTTCGCCGTGGCGTGTGCCATGGCGTTGTTGCGCGTCAAAGCACTGCCCGGAGCGGGGAGTTTAGGGATACCCGCAACCGTTTGGCCTATCTTGGGCTCGATGTTCATGTTCCGGCTGCTCGTCTATCTCTACGACCTGAAGTACAAGGCGGCGACCTTCAGCCCGGGCAGGGCGGTGGGCTATTTCTTCATGCTCCCAAACGTGTGCTTCCCGCTGTTCCCGATCGTGGACTACAAGACGCTTCAGCGCTCCTTTTACAGCGAGGACGCCCTGCACACCTACCAGACCGGCATCAAATGGATGGTGCGCGGGTTCGTGCAGCTCATGCTGTACCGCTGGGTGTACTTGAGGGGGGTTATCGAGCCCAGCGAGGTGGTGACCGGCCTTGATGCCGGTCGATACATCCTGATGACATACCTCTTGTATTTGAGAGTCTCGGGGTCGTTCCATTTCACCGTCGGGCTTCTCCACATGTTCGGGTACAGCCTACCTGAGACCCACCACCTGTACCTCCTCTCATCGAGCTTCACCGACTTCTGGCGCAGGATCAATATCTACTGGAAGGACTTCATCCAGAAGCTCGTCTTCAACCCGTCGTACGCCGCGCTGCGGCGCCTGGGCCATGAGCGAGCCCTGGCACTGGCGACCTTGATCGCCTTCGTAGCAACCTGGTTCTTTCATTCCTACCAGTGTTTCTGGATCCGTGGGTCTTTTCCGGTTGTCTGGAACGACCTGGTCTTCTGGTCTTTGCTTGCCTTGATTGTGGCTGGCAACGTAATAGTCGAATCGCGGCTAGGCCGCCATCGCTCGCTCAAGACCCGGTCTCACACGCTCAAGGGCGATGCGATTCTCGCGCTGAAAACCGCCGCAACGTTTGCTTCGATCTGTCTCCTCTGGACCATCTGGAGCACACCGAACTTGACGGAGCTTCGATCTGTGGGGAAGGCCCTGTTGAACTCCAGCGCTTTGGATCTCGCAGTGATAACAGCCGTTCCGCTGGTTGTCGGCGTCGGCGGCGTGTTGACCACGTCGCGCACGCGCAAGGACAATACCATTCTTGCACTGAGAATCACCGGCGCATTTTGTTGCGTCTCTCTTCTCTGGGCAATTTGGAACAACCCGACCGTGACGGATGTTCGAATCCTCGGGAAGGCCCTGCTCGGTGCCAGTACGATCGGTCTCGCGGTGATGGCAGTCGTTTCGCTGGGATTGGGCGTCCTGACCGGGTTCCTGCCGGGACGTAAACGGGAAACGTCGGCCGCCGCGACGACGCATGAGACCAGGTCGGTGTGGTTTTGGCCTGAGGCGATCGCGGTCTGTGGGTTCGCCACGATTGTGACCCTCGTCGCGTTCAGTCCGGGTTCTTTGGTCCCGTTGTCCTACAGACTGTCCATGCTCGCGAAAGACGTCTTTGACAACAGACTAAACGTCGCCGACACCGAGAGGCTCCAGCGGGGATATTACGAGGACTTGGGCGATGTGAGAGGCTTGAATGATGAGCTCTTTTGGTTGCGGTTCGGGAAGGAACCCAAGGGCTGGGCCGACCGGCATCCGCTGATGCGAATACGCGGTGACGCCTTCGCTTACGATTACGAACCCTTTTCCCACAGGTTGTTCAACGGAATACCCCACACCATCAATAGCCACGGCATGCGAGACCGTGAGTACACACTACAGCGGCCTCCGAGAACGTTTCGGATCGCACTGATAGGCGCTTCGCACGAGGCCGGAACGGGCGTTCGCGACAACGAGACCTATGAGAATCTCGTCGAGGATCGACTCAACAGCGAACTTGCACCTGCGCTCGGCCTGAAGTTCGAGATCCTCAACTTCTCGTGCTGGGCCTACAGCCCGGTGATTAAGCTCCACATCATCGAGCAAAAAGTGTTCAGATTTCAACCTCATGCGATCCTCTACGCCACGAACAGCAAGGACCCTCGCTGGTTGTTCAAGCCCCTTCGCGAGGCGATTCAGACGGGGCGAGTGAGTGAATTCCCGTTCCTCACCAGGGCTCTCGAACGAGCCAAGGTAAGTGTTGCAGCTGGCACCGAACTCCCGGACTGGAATTGGTTCCAGGCTAAGCTCCAGCCTTATGCCGAGGATACAATGCTCGCGATCTTCGAGAGGCTGCGCGAGGGCTGCGGCTCGCGAGGAATCCGCTCGGGAATTGTCGTGCTCCAGACCCCCGCAGATGGCACATTTCGCCCAGAAATACTTGATCGCCTGGCCTCGCTTGGCCAGGGAGCTGGACTCCCCGTGCTGGATCTGTGTGGCGCTTTTTCCGGTGTCGACGACCTAAAGTCGCTTTGGATCTTGCCATGGGATGATCACACGAATGCAGTGGGGCATCGGCTCCTAGCGGATCGTTTTTATCAGCAACTGATCGAGCAGAAGATAGTGCCCAGGACACGGACGCTCGCTCCGAATAGATGGTGCGGATGCATAACCCTTGTCCAACTTCGGGAATGAACCATGAACGAATCGCGCGATACTGCGGGTGTTGTCAAAACTTTCATCCTCAACGAGTTCCTCGAGGGGGGAAGAGGCCGACCCGCATGGCATTCCGGATCGGCTTTCTGGTTTTGCTCGGCGGTCTCGGGGCAGGTTTTCGGGCGAAATGACTGACGTCGCCCCTCAAGCCGACGGTCGCATCGCTGTCCATGTTCGGCCTGATTTCTTACCCCTTGATCGACCTGTCTCATACCATCGACGACGTGAAGTACCGCACCGACCTGATTTTGGCGCCATGGGATGATCATACGTATGCTCGCGGACCAAGCTTACTAGCTGACGGGCTGTTTCGGACCTTTCATGATCGCGAGGGTCATTGTCTCTTGCGGTCTCATTCTGCGGTTGCCGCGCCATGAGACCAGTGGCCGGAACCGCTTTCCATTCCGTGTCTACAAGGAGTTCTTTTGATGATCCATACTGACAACGACGTTGAGGCCGTGGTCAAGGAGTTTATCCTGACCGAGTTTCTGCCGGGCGAGGATCCCGTTGCCCTCACCGACACAACCGCTTTGCTCACCACCGGCATCCTCGATTCGATCGCCACCCTTCAACTGGTGGACTTCCTGGAGAGCCGTTTCCAGATTAGCATCCCACCGCACGAGATAGACGTGGATCACCTTGATTCGGTGGCGGCTGTCGCCCAGTTGGTCCGCGCCAGGCGGAGAGGCGCCCCGGCATGATGAGCGACGCGGCACTTCACATCCACGTCGAGGCCTCGGCCCGGAACCGAGGGGATGGGGTCGCGGTCGAGACGACCGAGGGCTGGTGCATGACCGACCTGTGCGCAGCACCTGCCCGTCCACATGGTACCCGACCTGTTCGAGTTCCCGCCGCCCATGCCCACGTCGTCGACCGATAAGACCGACTACCAGCAACTGAAACAATGGTCCTCGGTCGTTACCAACGCATCTGTCTAGAAAGGGATCCTCGCGTGGCGGAAGTTGACTTTGAAGTTGGGATCATCGGCGGCGGCCCCGCCGGGTCGGGGATGGCCAGCTATCTGGCCAAGGCGGGGATCTCCTGCGTCGTCTTCGAGAGGGACATCTTCGAACGGCCCCACGTGGGCGAGTCCCTGGTCCCCTCCTCGACCCGCGTCTTCAAAGATCTCGGCTTCCTCGAGGAGATGGAGGCGAACAAGTTCCCTCACAAGTACGGCGCGGTCTGGACGGCCGCCGGCAACTCCCGCCTCTACGAGGTGAACTGGGACGGCCTGGAGGCGGATACCTTCGCGGACATCCGGTTCGACGAGCGCGACCAGCCCGGCGTCGACAAGAACTACACCTACCACGTGGACCGGGGCAAGTTCGACCGGCTCCTGCTCCAGCACGCCAACGGCCTGGGCGCGAACGTCTACGAAGGCATCAAAGTCCAGCGCGTGGACTTCTCCGACCCGGATTTCGCCGAAGTCCGATTCACGATCGGACGCAAGGAGGTCGGGACCCGGGTCCGCATGGTCGTCGACGCCAGCGGGCGGCAGACCTTCCTCGGCAATCAGGAGAAGCTCAAGGTCCGCGACCCCATGTTCGACCAGTTCGCCATGCACACCTGGTTCGACGGCTACAACCGCCGCGCGGTGGTGAAGAGGGAGGAGCAAGGCGATTACATCTTCATCCATTTCCTGCCGTTGACTAACACCTGGGTCTGGCAGATCCCGATCACCGACTCGATCACCAGCATCGGGGTGGTGACCCAGAAGAAACACTTCGCCAAATCCCGGGAGTCCCGCGAGGAGTTCTTCTGGAACTGCCTGGCCACCCGCCCCGAGCTCGACGAGGGATTGAAGAAGGCCATCCAGATCCGCCCGCTCAAGGAAGAGGGCGACTACAGCTACGCCATGAAGCAGATCTGCGGCGACCGCTTCGTGCTGATCGGCGATGCGGCCCGGTTCGTCGATCCCATCTTCTCGACCGGCGTCAGCATCGCCCTGAACGGTGCCCGGTTCGCCAGCCGGACATCGTCCGGGCCGCGGAAACCGGGGACTTCCGCAAGAAGAGCTTCGCGACCTACGAAGACCACGATCCGCCGCGGGACCAACAACTGGTACAACTTCATCTCCGTCTACTATCGGCTGAATGTGCTCTTCACGGCGTTCATCCTGGATCCCCGCTACCGGCTCGACGTGCTCAAGCTTCTTCAGGGGGACGTGTACGACGAGGAAGAGCCCGCGGTCCTCGCGAAAATGAGGGAGACCGTCACGGCGGTCGAGCAGAACCAGAAACACCCCTGGCACGGGCCTCAGCGACCTGACTTCGCAGGCCTTCAGCCCGGCCTTCTGACCGGCAGTCACTCGACCGGTTCGCCCATGCGAGCCGGCCAGGAGGCGCCGTCGAGATCCGGTCCTCGATCACCAATGCCTCATTCGTAACATCGGCAAATCGCCGTTCATTGAAGTCGATCTCATAACATCCTCTGGCTCTGTCGAGGGCCCGACCCGATGGTTTTCGGCCTCAAACGCTCAGATCGTCCCAAACTCCTCTTCGCCGTGCTTCTTATCGGTTCGATTCTGAGAATCTGTTTTTTCTGGATGGACACGTCTTTCTGGGGGGACGAAGCCGCGTTGCGCTCAATCTAAAAGAAAGAACCTTTTCGCAATTCTTCAAGCCATTGGATCACGGTCAGCACGCACCGCCGTTCTATCTGCTTGTGGAAAAGTGGTTGTACGAGCTCGCTGGACCTGGTGAGCATGCCTTGAGGCTCCCGTCCCTGGTGGCATCCCTCCTATCGCTTCCTTTATTCTTCTACTGGTTGCGGAAAAGGTCGTCGGGCAATGTTCTCGCCGTCGCCTTCCTCCTGTTTGCCTTTAATCCTCGCCTCATTTTGTATTCTGCCCAACTAAAGCCATATGCAATCGATGTGGTGTCCACACTCGTAGTGTGCCTGTGCGCGTGTCAACTCCATCGCCACCGCTACCAATGGAGCTGGCTCGGGCTTTTTGCGTTTGTCGGCTGCTTGTTGATCTGGATCTCCTTCCCCGTTGTCTTCGTGCTCGCCGGTGTAGGCCTCACGTTGATAATCGACCAGTGGCTTCATGGCTGGCGCCGTAATTGTGTTCGAGTCATCCTCCTTGCGCTGCTCTGGCTGATTAGTTTCGCTTATAACCATTATCTGATTACTCACTATTCCCTGTCGAACGAGGGGCTGCGAAAATTCTGGGAGAACTCGAACGCCTTTGCACCTCTACCGACGTCTCCGTGGCAAGTTCGACAGTTAGTCCGCCTTTTCCTCCGTCCGTTTGCGGACCCCTTGTGGGGAGCTGATAAAGTCCTCATCGGCCTGCCCGCAGTTCTCTGGTTGGTTGGCCTCCTTCGGTTGATTAGGAGTAACCCCCCCACTGCTGGTATTTGCTTCTTGCCCGTTGTCCTGACATTCATCGCCTCAGGACTGAAGCTGTATCCATTTGAAGGGCGTTTGCTTCTTTTCTTGGTGCCTCTCTTCCTTCTACCGGTGGCCTGGGGGATTGAGGCCCTAGCTTCCGGTTTCCAAGATCGAATAGGGCTCGGGGTGACCCTTTCCTTCTTGCTGATTAGTTACATATTCCTAGGTAACGATATTATTGAGAGCGAGTTCAATTTCGAGCGGGTGCGCGAAAAGTAGTAGAGCAAGTATCAGATCACACACACCAGAGTGGCGATGTCATTTACGTCCTCCGCACGGGGGGGTACCGTTCAGTCTTGTGGTATCGAGCTAAATACGGTCTTGGCGATGAGCAGTTCATTATTGGATCACCTCGTAGTACGACAGGAAGAACGACAGCAGAACGCGATCTGGATAACCTCAAGGGCGCCAGACGTCTATGGTTCGTGGCGGCAGAAGCCAATACACTTCGCGACGTCAACTGGGATGTGCTGGAAATGCAGTCATTTGTAAGAGAGCTTGATTTGCGTGGCAAGCGCCTCTATGAATTTAACAGTGGGATCAGCCACGCTTTTCTTTACGATCTGGGAAGCGGTAACGACAAATAGGGCCTTGCGCTCATAATCGGTGCGTCCGCCCGCTGAATCCGGGCACCGCGGCGGAGCAGGATGGGTGTTGCCGGAACCGAAATAGAGTACGCCATCTTTCTGTTGTTCAAGCCTAGACTTGATCCAGAAACTGGACGGTTCCTTGGTGGGGTGCCAGCGTGAGCCGGTATTGCCGGATCAGCAAAAACTAGGCCTGCCACAGAAGTTGGCCTCATTTCTGTGGATCCTCCCAGCTTTGAACGGACGGATTCCACTGCCGGTCTGCACCGATCGGCAGGACGTACTGGGTGGGTCTCTTGCCGATAGCGACCTCAAATGGGTCGAGAAGGCGATTCATGATGGAAATCTCAGCGGCCTTGTTCCCTTCCTCCGGCGGAGGGATAATCGCCCCCCACTCGATCACGGCGTGCCCGTCCTCGTCGACCCACTGAACGCAGCTGACGACGTTCGCCTGTGTGAGGCGTGCCAGCCGCGCCGCCCCGATGGCGAAAATCCGCGATTGATGTCCCGCAAAAGGACGGGCGAAAGATCCGGGCCTGCCTCCCTCCCAGGGCCCGTTGATCGGAATAACAACGACGCGGCGGGGCTGCTGGAGCCCGTCGATCAGTGACTCCATGGCGGACGCACCTGTGCCCACAACAATCCACTCGCGGTTCACCGGCCGGACGTGGTTCATTGTCTCAACGATGGTTCCGAACTGGATTCGCATCCTCCGACCGTAAAGAGTGCGCTGGACTGGTATCTGGGCCCTGAAACCCAGAAGAAACGCAGGCAGCACGCTTTCGCGGTAGACGGTCCAAAATGCTTCACGGGCGAAGTGTCCGGTGGCTACAATCAACGGCTCGCCCGATTCCATGAGCAGGCGAATCGGCTCGGCGTTGTGTTCAATGATCTTCCACTCATCCAGTATTTCCCGCCCATGACAGATACGTACAAGAACAACGTGATCGACAAACGGCCGGGTCAGCCATTGCTGAGCCAGGCGAAACGACTGCCACCTGTGGGCCCTAAACGTCCGTCTGAAGTTCCAGTAAGTATGCTTACCGGTTTGGGGAGAGAGGGCAAGGAAGAGCCCCATGAATTTAGCGACCATTCTTGCCCAGGACTTCGGCAAGATAATCGCGGCAACTCGGAGGACGAATCCCATGGCGACGTAGCGATAAGCCTCTTCCGTCACTTGAACGGTGATCTCAAACCATCTACGAAATCGATCCATATCAGATGCCATCCGCAAAAAAGCAAGAGCGGACCCTCATCTCTCACTCATTGATTCCATTGTGGGCCGTCGAATTCGGCATGAAGGGATCCTGTAACCAGCGGATCATAGACGAACCCAGGATTGGGGAGAATACACCAGATATCACTCGGCTGGTAGCTCGAGTCGAGGCATCGCCTGCAGAAAAAAACGCCAAACGCCAGCCGCCTACTTTCCGATGGAGATCGAGAACGCGCCCTCAAGCCGACGCTCGGGTCCACCCCGGAAAACTGCCGATTTGACGAGTCCTTTCCGGAATGAACAGAGCCCTGATGAACCAGCGTGGTGGGCCAAAGTGACGAACAGTGGGGCGCGACCGGCAGGAATTTGTGCCAAGTTGGAACGGGAGAGAAACGATGAACCGAACTGATCTGCTTATCACCTTCGCAAGCTGCCTCGAGAAGCCCCCGGAGCCCGGAACTCTGAGGGGCGATGAATTCTGCAGCGACCTTCCGGGTTGGGATTCGTTGGGGATCCTGGATTTTATCTCTCTGATGAGAAAGAGATATAAGATTGTCGTGCCGCCGGACAAGATCTATGAGTGCCAGACGGTGGACGATGTCATCGACCTTGTCCTCGCAACTGTGGCGTCGTAATAGCTCTTCAGCCTGCGCCAGCCGGACCGGACAATGCAAGCATTCGTGTGCTCTATTGAATACTATTTACCTGAAAATACCCTAACAACCGCCGACTTGGCCGCCCAATTCCCGCAGTGGCCGGTCGAAAGGATTCGAGCGAAGACCGGCATCGATCAGCGCCACATTGCCGGTCCGGAAGAATTCTCCTCGGATCTGGCGGTTCAGGCGGCATCACGGCTGTTTTCTTCCGGAGCGTGTTCCGCTCGGGAGATCGATTATCTTTTGCTCTGCACGCAATCGCCAGACTATTTCCTGCCGACAACGGCGTGCCTTGTCCAGGAGCGACTGGGGCTACAGACTTCGACGGGAGCTCTTGACTTCAATCTGGGCTGTTCAGGATTCGTTTATGGACTGGGGCTGGCCAAAGGGCTGATCGAGACTGGCCAGGCGCGGAATGTGCTCTTGATAACCGCAGAGACCTATAGCAAGTTCCTCTATCCCCAGGATCGTGGGACGCGGACGATATTCGGCGACGGCGCGGCTGCGACCTTGGTTCGGGGCGACGACTCGGTCGCGGAGTCCAACGGGCCTTGGATCGGTCCATTCGTGTATGGTACGGACGGTCGCGGGGCTCCCAACCTGATTGTGCGAGCGGGTGGTTTCCGCCGGCCTCGTTCGCCCGAGTCCTCCCAGATTACTCTTGACGAGGGCGGGAGCGTTCGCATCGACGATTATCTCTACATGAACGGCCCTGAGCTCTTTACTTTCACGATCCGGGAGATTCCACCGGCCGTGCAGCAACTCTTGGCCCGGTCTTGCGTGACGATCGACGCCATCGACCTTTTCGTCTTCCACCAGGCTAACCAATTCATGCTTGAGCACCTCAGATCTGAACTGGAAATACCCGAGGAGAAATTCTATCTGGCTCTGGCCCGTTGCGGCAACACGGTCTCCTCCTCCATTCCGATCGCCCTCAAAGAGGCGCAGATCGCAGGCGTTCTCAGACCAGGTCACCTTGTCATGTCCCTCGGCTTCGGTGTCGGCTACTCATGGGCCGGTACCATGCTTCGCTGGTTCCCTTCCGTGGATTGAACCCTTTTCCTCGGTCTTAGGGCCCTAACGTTGGTTCCCCGATAAGCAATGACCCACGCTGCGATTGCAGTCCATAGAACTTCTCAAAGATTCGATCGTTCGCATCGCTCACGTCGCGTAGGAATTAGAGGCTATTCGTCGAGTTCGAGCGTTATACTAAACCGCAAAAAGTTCGACCTGCCGTTTATCCCGCTCAGTACGCGTGACGGTTTGCGGTAGGCATTGAGGCTCTGTGCTGGCCGATGTCCGTACTAAAGCCGGACCCACTCTCAAGGCTCGACCGGGTTGCCGTCCTCATCGTGTCCAACGCAATCTCGAGGCATTCACGGGAGCGGGCGGAGAATGAGCTGGTGAACCGCAGGGTGTCGCCATGGGACGATCCGAATCGTCGCCCAAGTCACACGGACAAGCGTCGGACGTGCCCCGCGAACTGCCGGCCGATTAGATTCATGCCGTTCTACGCCCCGAAATTACCGAGGAGGGGATTCAATCCGTCGCTGAGCGGCGACCTAGTCTGGCCGCATGAGAGTGGAAAGACTTGCGGAAAGTGCCGAAGTAATGACACGGCATCTCAATAGCTTTCATACGGAACATGTCCAGCATATGAAGATTTTATTCATCACGGCGCATAAATACCTTCCCCAGATGTATGCAGGACTTCAAACATCCACGGATGAGATCTGCAAGGGGTTGTTGGAGAGGGGCCATCGCGTCTGCGTACTTGCCGGCTTCATTCCCAAAGGATGGGTGGGATGGACATCGCGCTGAAGATGCGCCTCCGCTCGCATTTCACTCGGGACAGAGTAGCCAGGGATACCGGACTGGGGTATCCCGTCTGGCGCAGCTGGTTTCCTTGGGAGAACGTCGCGTATGTCGCCCGAAAGGAAGAACCCGATCTGATCGTGGTGATGGCGATGGAACCGGTGCGAATGGCGTTAGCGGCAAAGTTAACTAAAGTTCCCATAGTGATGCAATTGATGGATGTGGAATTCTGGCAACATGGCGGACCTTTCGAGGACTTAGGCAATATCGTCTCCATGGCAAACTCTTTTTTTACGGCTGACAAGTATCGTAAAGTCTACGGCATCAATTCGGTCGTTATCTACCCATTTATCGCGCTGAAAAATATGAAACGCAAACCACAAGAGAAAACGTCACGTTCATCAATCCCGTCGCTGAGAAGGGACGGGATGTCGCCATAGAAATTGCCGGCCGATGTCCCGAAATCCCCTTTTCATTCATCGAGGGCTGGCCACTTTCACCGGAGCATCGTGACGCGCTGATGCACAAGCTGTCGGCCCTATCGAACGTTTCTTTTTTGGCATCACAAAAGGATATGCGCAAGGTGTATGGAAAATGCAAACTCCTTCTCGCTCCCAGCCTGTGGGAGGAAGCCTATGGACGCGTTGTCACGGAGGCCCAGTTTAGCGGTATTCCGGTTGTCGCTTCAAACCGCGGAGGATTGCCTGAAGCGGTTGGCCCCGGCGGCATCCTGATTGATCCTGACGGCCCAGTCGAAGAATGGGTGTCAGCCATTCGAGAACTATGGAATAATAACGAATTCTACAGGGAAATGTCGGCAGCCGCCACTGCGTACGCCCATCGCCCTGAAATGAGCTACGCGTTCCTGCTTGATGCGATGGAACAGTGCTTTGTGGCAGCCTGTAACCAGGAGATACCGGCCGATACACAAACAGGGAGGAGCCAACACGGGCAGCTTACCGACCTTCATGGTAACCCTGGTGCGGTTGGGGCCGTGCGGCATCGCGGTGACTCCATGAATTAATTGAGTCCCCCGTCCGCACTGAATCGTCCGTGATCGATCCATGAACGGCTCGCTACGGATCCTGCCGGACAATACGCGGTACTTGCCGATGGCAATACAATCCTTGAAGTAGGTTCACATAGCTGGACGAATCTACACGACTAGGGTTTCGCGGATCTGCTTCCAGAGTTTGACTACGACACCTATCTGGATTTCCTGGAGGCTCATAACTACAATTTTTTTCGCTTACGCTATCAGGAGAAGGCGTGCTAGATCCACGAGGACCAAGCGGTCTGCTGGGATCCGTTTCCGTTTAAGCGCACCGGTCCAGGGAACGCTCTCGACCGAAAACCCAAGTTTGACCGGGCATCCTTCAATGACGCCTTCTTCAAGCGGCTCCGATCGCGGGTTGCCGCAGCACAAGAGCGCCGCATATACGTGGTGGTCTTGCTTTTCATCGGGTTCAGCATAGCACGGTCCAAGGGGGGAGAAGCTTGCGCTAACCCTTGGAACGGCCACGTCTCCCACTCAGGCAACAACTTGCGTGGAGTCAACGGCGGCAACAGCAGAGGGGGGACTCACGAACTGTTCATCTCTCGCAGGAATCGACATCCTAGAAGCCCATTGGGATTCGCGCGAGGTGCTCCATGCTTCGGGTAAGAAGGACCAGGCTATTGAGAACAGTCGGAACTGGCCACTCCTTGTCAACCGCTGAGAACTCTACGGCCGTTGGTTTGCCCTCACCAGGGAAACCGCAACGGAGGCGCCTCCCGTCAGGCTCAGGAGCGGAATCATCCATGCGACATATGGCGGCAGAGTGATCGCTGCGGCGGGAAAGAGGAGGAGGCCGACAGCCAAGCTAACGCCCAAGATGGACAGCCTGTGCCCGGCCAGAAGCCAGCGCAGGCCAATGCCGACAGCACGCCCACCGCCACCATCAAGACAGGCACGAACGCGTCTTCGGCACGGGTCGGCTGATGACAGCGGTCGGCGTGGCCGGTCAGACGTTTTTCCAGAATTTCACTCGCGAGTGCGTGTGACCGCTTTCCCGGGCGGATGGCTGCCAATCTCGACGCCGTTCATGGCCTTCTCGATTTCCACCTGCTGGAGCGCCCGGGAGTAGATGCGCACGTCGTCAATCAGGCCGGCAAATCCATACCCTCCGAAAATCCGGCCGTCTACCCACGCAGACAGGCTGGCTGGACGCCCGTTGCGCAGGGGCCACCGGGCCCAGCAGGAAACCGTCATCCAAATGTCCGTTCAGATACACATTCAGCGTCCGCGCATCGGCGTCGTAGACTCCCGCCACGTGATACCAAGTATCGCGGACCAGCTCGGTCGCTCCGTAACGGATCATCCCATTCCCACACGGATCGGCGAGCTTGAAGCCAATGGTGCGCGGCCCCCTGTCAACCGTCGTGTCCAGTTGGTAGCCCGGATTGAGGGTCGAAACGATCGCTGCGTCATCGCGGGGGAACGAAGTTGAGTTGATCCAGGCGCAGATGGTCATGCTGCCCATGAGCCGGAGATCGACGGGATGGCCAAAGTCAACGTAGTCGTTCTCGCCGTCCAGCGGCACGGCCATGCCGTGGATTCCGTCGGCCAGCACAGCCCTGCCGATGAGCGTACCGTCCAGCCCGTTACCGGAGGAATCGTAAACAACGCCAGCGACCGTCTCATCGAAGGTCCAGTGAGCTTCCAGGGATCCGGGCAAAGTGGCTCCTCGACAGTTCACGGACAGCTCTTCCCAATCCGACCGCGCTTTGAGTCCGAGGATCGCCGAGCGCCGCGAGCACCGATAGCCAAGCGGTCCGCACATTCACCCTGATCGCCGGCGCGTGGATCCGCCATCGCCGACTGATCAGCAGACCGGTCATCGCTCCGGCGACGTTCATAGCCAGATCGAACGGGGACGGAAACCGGTGCATCATGAAAAGCTGGCAGGTTTCCGCGAAGAGAGAGAGAAGCGTCGCAATCATTACGGCGCGCCAGAACCCCAGTCTTGTCAGGACCACGCCGACGGGAACGTAGAGTATCAGGTTCTCCACCAGATCCAGGGCGTCCCAACCCAGGGAGAGCGTCGCGAAGTCAAACCGCCGCAGTTCCACCGGGATTGCGGTGGCGCCAAGCACAAGCACGATGACCGGCACCAACAATCTCACGCGGTCGCTATCGTGTTTCTGCCGGAGACGGTCCTGCGGTAAGCTCATGGGGGTCACACACGCTGCTGTGCGGAGTTTGTGTCAACAGTCGCTGGCTCTCAGCCGTGAGGCCGGCTATGTCCCGTCGAGCCGAATCCGTCAGACATCGGAATACCGTTCCACGGCGATCAACCCGAGATCTAGTAAAGCTGGCTGAGTGCCACTTCTCGAGTTCTAACCATTCTCTGGACTCGAGGATACACAAGATCGGCCCGCCATGCCTCCAATCGGAAGTGTCTCATCATCCTCGACACATCGGGTCTGGACCGGCGGCCCCCGTGGCTCGTCGATGCTCCTTGCATCTCGTCGGACCAACGAACGAAAGGCCCTGGTTTCCCGAAGTAACCCGACGAGCACGAGACCTGTCAAAAGGAGAGCCAAGACAATGCATGTGACAATCATAATATGCACATTCAACCGAGCCAGCTTACTGGACAAGACCTTAAGTCAATTGAGGTGTCTCGACGTATCCGAGTGCGGCGAGTGGGAGATCCTCGTTGTCAATAACGATTCGAATGACGACACCGATGCCGTGGTCCGGCGCCATTCCGAGCAGTTACCGATCCGGCCGCTCTGGGAGCCGCGACCGGGCAAGTCTCGTGCGGCGAACCTCGCTGTCAGCGAAGCGCGGGGCGATCTCCTCTTGTGGACCGACGACGATGTCCTGGTCGAGCCCGGCTGGTTGAGGGCCTATGTCGAGGCCGCGCAGGCGTACCCTCACGCGAGTTTTTTTGGGGGACCGATTGAACCCTGGTTCGAAACGAATCCCCCAGCCTGGATTCTGCAGCATTACTCTTTGATTGCCCGCTGCTTCGCGGCGCGCGATGAGTTCACGGAGCGCTTCACGCCGATCACCACGAAGTACACCCCCTACGGCGCGAACATGGCATTCCGGCGTCACTGCTTTGACGTGTGCTCTTTCGACGTTCGGCTGGGACCTGCAAAAGATAATCAGATCTCGGCCGAGGATGGCATGCTTCTGAATTCCTTGCTAGCCAAAGGCATGCAGGGCCTCTGGATCAAGGAAGCGAGGGTCCGGCACTTTATTCCCAAGGCACGGCTCACGGAACGCTTTGTGTGGAACTTCCATTGCGGCCGGGGCAGAGAGGGAGTCGCGAGCCGGGGAGATCGCATCCAGACATTGGATCTTCGGGATGCCGGCGTGGGCCATACGGGATTATCTCGGAAACCTCGTAGTCAGCGGTCTTCTGTCGCCGACGAAGAATGAACGCTGGCTCCGAGCCCTGATGCGAGCTGCCCGTTGCCGGGGGGTTCTCCAAGAGTGTCGGGAGCAACGCGTCTCGTCGCCAAACTTGGTCTGCTCCCAGAAAACTCGTCCAGCCGAAGTGGGAGTCCCTCGGTAGACTGAGTCACGAAGGGACTCATGAGGACGAAGTCTGCGCGGACTGGGGAGCCCACTGCCGACGAAACCCAAGGGAAACGCACGCCATGGCGGATGGAGAGATCGAGACCGCGGTCCGGGTGGCCGCTCTGAAGCAGACCGACGCATCGCTTCTCGATGACCCTAACGAATCCGGACGTTCTGCCAGGGCGGTCTTTGCCCCATCCCATCTCGTCCCCTTTATCACGGTTGTCGTACCGGTGCGGAACGAGGCCCAGTTCATCGCACGGACCATCGAGCAACTGGTTGACCAGGATTACCCCGGCGACCGGTTCGAGGTCTTGGTTGTGGACGGTCGATCGGTCGACGAGACCCGCGCGATCGCCGGGTCGCTGGCCGCCGTTCATCCCAATCATGAAAGTCCTTGATAATCCCAAGCAGCTCTCGAGCGCGGCACGGAACATTGGCGTCCGCCGGCGCGGGGGGACCTGATCGTCATCGTCGACGGCCACTGCGAGCTGGAGAGCCGCGACTATCTCCGTCGCCTGGCAGACGCGTTTGAGCGAAGCGGGGCTGACTGCCTGGGCCGGCCGCAACCGCTGGATGTGACAGCGGCTTCGCTCGTGCAAAAGGCGATCGCCGTGGCCAGGTCTTCGTGGCTGGGCCACCACCCCGATTCCTTCATCTACTCTGCGGCCGAGCAGTATGTAACGGCCAAGAGCGTCGCGGTGGCCTATCGGCGGTCGGTCTTCGACTCAGGTGGGTCTTTTCGACGAGTCGTTTGATGCCTGCGAGGATGTGGAGCTGAACCACAGGATCGACCGGGCCGGGCTGAAGTGCTTCTTCACCCCGACGATCCAGGTTCGCTATTTCCCGCGGTCGAGCATGCGGGGCCTGTTTCATCAGATGGCCCGATACGGTCGCGGGCGAGTCCGGCTGCTTCGCAAGCACCCCGAGACCTTCTCGCCCGGCGGCTTCATCCCCGCAGCCTGGCTGGCCGGGCTGGCGCTGGGCCCTTTGGCCGGGATACTCTGGCCCCCCCTCGGGTGGGTCTATGGCTGCCTGGTCGCTCTCTATGCAACAGCAGTCCTGGCAACCTCGGCGTCGATCGCGATCCGGCACCGCGAGCCGCGATTTCTCGGCTGGCTGCCCGTGGTCTTCCTGACCGTCCACGCCGGCTCGGGCTGGGGCGTGCTTCTGGAACTGATCAAGCCCCAGACCTCGGCTCTAACGAAGGACGGTTTGCCTGGAGTCGGCATCGTCAGTAAGGTAAGCAGTAATCGGCCTGGAGTCCTTTCTTCCAAAGTAAGTGACATTGGTTCGCATCGATTTAGGAAACGCTCGTCTCAGCGACCGAATGCATGAGGTGAGTGGTAAACAGAAATGCATGTTGCCATCGTTGATGAAGAGTTGCCCTACCCATTGAATTCCGGGAAGCGTATCCGGACGTTTCAACTCGTCAGCCGGCTGGCCCAGCGCCACCAGATCACTTATGTTTGTCATCGGAACGCCGATCCGCAAGAGGCACTCGAAGCCGAGGTCGAGCTGACCCGGCTGGGGATCAAGACCGTGGTGGTTGATCGGCATGTGCCTCCCAAGCAAGGGCCTGGTTTCTATTGTCGGCTGGGGGCGAACATGTTTTCGCCTCTACCTTACTCGGTCGCGTCGCACCGGAGCTCTCTCCTTGACAGGACGATTCGTGACGTCGCGGCCAGGGAAAAAATCGATCTCTGGCAGGCCGAATGGACGCCCTACGCCGCTTCCCTGCGGAACGTGGCTAACAGCCGGCGGCTGATCATGGCTCACAACGTGGAGTCACAGATCTGGCGACGGTATTACGAGAGTGAAGCCAACCCGGTGAAGCGTTGGTACATCGGCCGCCAATGGCGGCAAGTTCGAGCGCTTCGAGAGCCGAGTCTTTCAGCAGGCCGACCAGGTCGTGGCTGTTAGCCGTGAAGATGCGGCGCTCATCCGCGACCAGTTTGGTGCCGCGTGCGTCGACGTCGTCGAGAACGGCGTCGACACCGCCTTCTTCCAGCCCGACAGGTCGCAGCGTCAGCCAGGCCAGATCCTCTTCTTGGGCAGCCTCGATTGGAGGCCGAACCTGGACGCGGTGGACCAGATGCTCTCCAAGGTTCTCCCGGCCGTACAGGCACAACAATCCTCTGCCCGGCTTTGCCTGGTAGGCCGCAATCCTCCGGACGCCTTGCTTCGGCGGGTTAACGCCACTCCCGGCGTTGAACTGCACGCCAATGTTCCGGACGTCCGGCCGTTCCTGGCGCGGAGTGCGCTGATGGTGGTCCCTCTGCGGATCGGCGGCGGTTCACGGCTCAAGATCCTCGAGGCCTTCGCCGCCGGGCTGCCCGTGATCTCGACCCGAATCGGCGCCGAGGGACTCAATGTCGAAGACGGCGTCCACCTGACCGTCGTCGAAGACATCGAAGGGATGGCGTCCGAGATCGTTGCGAAGCTTGACAAATCCCACGCCGCGACTGGCTCAAGCCGAGAGAGGGCGGAAGCTTGTGGAGCGTGAGTACGACTGGCAGATCCTGGCCGATCGGCTCGACGAGATCTGGACAAGAGCGGTGCGGTCCGATTCAGGTATTGGTCCTCGACGAGACAGGGAAGTCGGGGAGCACACCCGCGTATGAGGACAGTCATCCACCTCACCGCCTCGACATTCCACGGCGGCCCCGAGCGGCAGATGCTCGGCCTGGCCGGGGCACTGGGAGCCGATGTCGGCTCGATCTTTGTCTCGTTTTCCGAGGGCGGCCGTTGCCGGGCGTTCCTTGACGAGGCCCGTCGGCAGGGCTTCCAGTCACAAGAACTCCGCAATGACACGCCCCATTTTCGCCGAGCTTGCGGTGAGCTTGCCGATCTCCTGGGCCGGCACTGTTGCGACATCCTCCTTTGCCACGGCTACAAGGCTGGTCTGATCGGCCGGATCGCCGCGCGGCGAGCGAGGATACCCGTCGTCGCCGTCTCTCGGGGGTGGACCTACGAATCGCCAAGGTGCGGCTCTACGAGCTGCTGGACCGGATCAACCTGAGGTGGATGGACCGGGTGGCGTGCGTCTCGCACGGACAGGCCGCGAAGGTCCGCAAGGCGGGAGTGGGCGGTGCGGAAGATTGTGGTCATCCCAAACGCGATCGATGCTTCGCGGTTCGCCGGTGCTGACCCGAGCGCCCGCCAAGAGCTCGAGGCGCTCTTCCCGCGTCCACGGCGTTGGATCGTGGGGGCGGCTGGACGTCTGAGCCCGGAGAAAGGATTCTCTGTCCTGGTGGATGCGGCCGAACGGGTGACGCTCTCGCTTCCGGACGCTGGTTTCGTCCTCTTCGGAGAGGGCGTGCTTCGCCCCGCTCTGACTCAGCAGATCAGTGCCAGGGGACTGTCCGACCGCTTCTTGCTCGCGGGCTTTCGGTCTGACCTGGACCGTCTCCTGCCTGGCCTCGACCTGTTGGTCCAGTCGTCGTTTACCGAGGGGATGCCCAATGCTGTACTGGAGGCCTGCGCCGCGGGTATTCCCGTTGTGGCCACCGCCGTGGGTGGCACGCCGGAGATCCTCGAAGAGCCAACGAGCGACCTCCTCGTGCCCCCGGGCGATCCCGAGGCTTTGGCCGAGCGAATTTGCTCCGTTCTGGCCAATGATCAACGACGTATTGAACTGGCAGAACGGGCCAGGGAGCATGTCCTCAGCCGGTTCACCTTCACCGCCCAGGCCGAGCTCTACCGTAATCTGTTCGGAGAGCTCATCGGGGTCGCCGAGCCAGAGTCTGACGGAACGGTCCTCGCCCCGGAATCTCGGAAGCCCCTGGCGGGGGCGGTCGACAGATGAGTAAAGAAGCCTCCACTGCCGAGAGCCAGCGCGAACAGTCTCGCTCTGGGCAAGGAATGCCAAGTGGCCGAGATCGATGAGCAATATGAGAACGGCACCAGGGGCAGCCGGCCGATCCGCGTGTGTTTCCTCATCGATCGGCTCAGCGTCGGCGGGACCGAAAGCCAGTTGCTCGGGCTAATCCGCCACCTTGATCGCTTACGGGTTGTCCCCAGTCTTTGCCTGCTCGATGGCGAAGACGCTACCTCGCGTCGCTGGAGCCGGAGTACTGTGCGGTCCTTCGGCTGGGAGTTCGATCGATCCGTCGTCCTCGATCCCTCACACAGGCGGTGCGGTTTGCTGGCTATCTCCGTCGTGAAAAGATTGACATTTTGCAGGTCTACTTCCTCGATAGCGCGTTCTTCGGCGTGGTAGTCGCTAGGCTGGCCGGGGTTCGGCACGTGCTGAGAGTACGGAACAACCTCGGCTACTGGATCAAGCCCGGCCAGAAGAGCTCATATCGCGCTATCAATAATCTTTTCTCATTCAACCTGACGAACAGCGATCTGGGCCGCAATGCCCTTGTCGAGCAGGAAGGCATCGACCCAGTCGAATCAGGGTCCTGGATAACGGCATCGACCTCGACCGGTTCGCCAATCCGGCGTCGGCGGCAGCGCGACGGGCAGGACCGCCCCGGCGAGTCGGAGTGGTGGCGAACCTACGTCCTGTGAAGGGTCTGGATGTGTTCCTCCGAGCTGCCGCCCTGGTTGTCCGAGATTACCCTGATGTCCAGTTCCCGATTGCCGGAGAAGGGCCGGAACGAGCCAGGCTCGAAGCTTTGGCCGCCGAGCTGGACCTGACCGATCGGGTTCAACTACTGGGGCTGGTGGGGCGACGTTCCTTCGTTCCTCGCCGATCTTGATGTCGTCGTTCAGAGTTCTCTCTCGGAAGGGCTCTCCAATGCCGTGATCGAATCGATGGCAGCCGGTCGGCCCGTGGTAGCAACGGCCGTGGGTGCCAACCCAAGCTTGATCCAGGATGGGATCAACGGTCTTTTGGTTCCTCCCGGCGATCATCAGCGGCTCGCCGAGGCGATCAAGAGTCTCTTGCGGCACCCGAACGACGCTGCGAGAATGGGACATTCCGCAGTGAAGTATGCCACGAAGCGTTCTCACGTGGTCATCGGCGGCCCGGGTCTACCCGAGAGCTCTGCCACCAACTCTGAGGTCCCCAGATTCATGCCTCCAAGCAAGAGTTATAGGAATTCGGCCAGGTGCTTCGCGGTCAAGCTGGCGATCCTGCGTCACTGCGCCTCTGTGGATTCCGGTCCGCATCGAGGGGTTGGTGGGCAGCGAAGTCTGTTTCAACTTCGGAGCCGAGCTTCTGAGCCTGATGCCCGGAGCCCCGGGAGTCTTTCTGCGAGGGGGTTCTACCGCATGACCCTGACCGATTCGCGATCAACTGCAGCCTGGGGTTTGGCACGACGGTCTCGCATCGACAGACCTCGATCGGCGAGGGGGTTTACATTGGCAATCGGTGCTACTATCGGACAGGCGATCATCGAGAACCACGTGACGATGGGATGTAATGTTGACATTTTGAGCGGGAAGCACCAGCATTTCTTTGAAGATCTGGATCGGCCGATCCAGGAACAGGGTGGAATGTTCGAGCAGGTGGTGATCGGTACGAACTGCTGGATCGGCAACAGCACGGTGATTATGGCCGACATCGGCGCCAGCTGCGTCATCGGCGCCGGCAGCGTGGTCGTCAAGTCCCTCCCTGCTCGCTCCATAGCTGTCGGCAATCCCGCGCGTGCGTGCGGTCTCGCGAACACGGCCGTTGACGGCTTGCAACCTCGGAGAGGCCTGTTCCAGCCTCGATTCAGTCTGACCAATGATCTACCTGCTGATCGGCTATATGTGGCTGTTCATTCACCGGCCTTTCGAGGTGTGGCCCCTCCTGGCGACAATCCAGCTCGAGCGGGTCTATGTGCTCATAACCCTGATCTACTGGTTTTTTTACCCCCGCAAGGTCTGGATCAGAAGCCTGCACACCCCCGCGTTCATCTTCTTCATCCTGGCGATGGTGTTTTCTTATCTGGCGAGCCCCTACCCGGATATGGGTTGGTTCGTTCTTGAAAAATACTTGAAACAGTCCGTGTTTTATTTTCTGGTCCTGAGCACGGTTGGCGATGCTCAGATGCTCCGCAAGCTGCTGATCGGGTTTCTCGTTGTGATGGGAATCTATCTGACTCATTCTTACAACGAGTACCGCAACGGGCGGCACCAGTACCGCATGGGCATCGTGCGAATGATCGGGGTCGACGAGACGAGCGGCGAGCCCAATGCGTTCGGGGCGACGATTGTCTACTCCCTGCCGCTCACGGTTCCTTTCTGGCGTGAAGCGAGTCGGCTGGCGACACGCAAGAAGCGACTTCTCGCGCGTTTGCTGCTGGTTTATCTGACCTTGCTGTCGCTGTTGTGCGTCCTGGCAACGGGATCACGACAGGCTTTCGTGGGTCTCGTCGTGCTCGGCGTTTATATGCTCTTGCTTTCGAAGCGCCGCCTCAAGAACATCATCCTGTTGACGGTCCTGGCTCCGGCTGCCTGGTACACCATGCCCGAGAGCATGCAGAATCGGTATCTGACCTTGATTGACCCCAGTTATGGGCCGAAAAACGCCCAGGAGTCGGCGGAAGGGCGAACGCACGGCCTGTACGCCGGTATTGAGCTCTGGGAAAAGAGCCCAATCACGGGGTTTGGGCCAGGTTCGCATGCCCAGGCGAGTGGTTCCGGATTCCAGGCCCATAACCTTTATGGACAGGTCCTCGGGGAGCTGGGCACCCTGGGGGCCGTCGCATTTTTTGGTGTTGTCCTGTCTTTCTTCGTTTGCGCCTGGCAAAACCTGGGCACTGACGCGTTGCACGAAGACACCCGACACCCTGTTCCTGCGCGATGTCAGCATGGCGGTCATCCTGGTGATTTCGATCATGCTTTTATTCGGAAACGGCAGTCATAATCTGTATCGTTACACATGGATTTGGCTTGCCGCTTTCCAGGCGGTCACCTTTTACTGTATGAGAGAGGAAAGAAAGAAACAGGCGACGAATTCCGCTCAACGAATTGCGGTAACAGGTCCTGCTTCGTGTCGGAGTGAGGGGTCGGTCGGCTTCTCCGTGGGCCCCCGGGTCAAGCTCTTCCAGACTCCTTGGGTCGGTCCAAGGTCGGGTCTGGCAGTGGAATATTGAGAGCGTTATGGGGCAAGAGCTTTTCCGCGGATCCGAGCTCAAGAACTGCTGGACGCAAGAGACAATGGTCCGTGGGATCAATTGACCAGTCCTCGCCAGAAGCTGAAGGCGATCTCAAGCGGGTCCTCGTGGTCATACGCTGGCCTGTGGGAGGGATTCGGACTTATATCCTTTACAAGTACTCTCTTGATCGAGGCAGGATACCGCTTCACGTTCCTCGGGCCTGGGGATCAGACATTTCGGTCCGTCGCCCAGAAGTTGCGGAGCTGGCCGGGTACCGAGTTTGTCGAGGCTCCCGTCGCCGGCAAACAATGCGACTTGTGGCGGACTGTTAGATCGCAACTTCGAAGATGCCGTTATGCTTTGATGCATTCGCATGGATTCGACTGCGGCCGTCCAGTCGGTCCTGGGCAACCTGGGATTAAACGTTCCTCACGTTGTCACGTCTCACGATGTCGTGAGAAGAGAGCAGTTCCCCCGCATGATGGGCCGGCCCAAGCGGTGGTTAATTGGCTACTTGCTAGGTCGGGTTAATCTACTCATCAGCGTCCCCCAAGATGCACATGAGAACCTCCTTGAATTTCTTCCTACGATCCGGAGGGGCCATTGCCGTTTTGTCGTCATCAAACACGGTATCAACGTCGATTCCCTGCGCGACAGCTCTAGCGAACGAACCATCGATCTCACGGAGCGACTGGGAATAGGGAAAAGCGCCTGCTTGATTGGATTTCCTGGGCAGGTTCATGGAGCAAAAGGGCTTCTTGCCTCTCCTGAGTGCGATCAAGATTTTGGATGCCCGCCCATGCGGTAGTGACTGGCACGTCGTTGCAGTTGGCAAGGGAGACTGCCGCCGGGTATACCAAGCTGAGGCCCAGCGTCTTCAGGTCACTGATCGGTTAACGTTTCCATGGCCTCTTCCAGAAACGTTCAGCAACGGGAGAACGCCCCCGATATTCAGAAAGACCAGAGAGGTTCTCGAGGATCAAAAGGCGGGCCATCATGATACAATGTGAGAATAAATCGGCGATTAATGCGCACCAGAAGCGAGTCCTATGCGTGGTTCGCTGGCCTGTCGGGGGTATACGCACTTATTTCCACTACAACTACCCCACCTTGATCGAGGCAGGCTACCGTTTCACGATCGTCGGGCCGGCCGATGAGTCCTTCCGTATGTTCGCGGAGGAGGTTCGAAGCTGGGATGGCACCGAGTTCTGTGAAGCGCCAGTTCGGGGCCGCGCCTGTCCTTTTTGGCCAACCCTCCGTCGTTTGATCAGTTCCGGCCGGTTTTCGCTGATTCATTCACATGGATTGACAGCGGCAGTGCATGCCATCGTCGCCAACCGAGGCCATGGCATTCCCCACATCGTGACCCACCACGACGTCATCCGCCCCTCCCAGTTTGCCGGCCTAAAAGGCCGGGTGGGGCGAATGATACTCAGCACACTGCTTGCCCGAGCGACAGTGGTGATCAATGAAACACACGACGCGGAGGAGAACCTGATTTCCTACTTCCCCTCGATCAAGAGGCGGGGCTGTCATTTCGTAAACTACTTGCCTGGGATTGACATCGACAGGTTCACGAGGGATCCTGTCGACTCCTCGTTCACCCTGCGAAGTGAGCTTCGTCTTGGCCCCGAAACGTTTCTCCTGGGATTCTTGGGTCGGTTCATGGAACAGAAGGGCTTTCTTCCGTTGCTCGACGCCATTGAGATTCTACTCCGCGAGGGGCTGCCGACCTCCTTCCATCTGCTTGTAGTCGGATCCGGGGATTTCGAAGCATCATATAAACACCAAGTATCGGCACGGGGGCTATCCCCACTCGTCTCCTTCCATCCGTTTACACCTAACATCGTTCCCATTCTCCACCAGATCGATGCCCTCGTGATGCCCTCCCTCTGGGAGTCCGCAGGTGTTCTCGCCATGGAAGCCATGGTCGCGGGGGTTCCTCTGGTCGCGTCGGATTGTATAGGGCTTCGCGAGGTTGTACGGGATACGCCCGCAATTGTTGCACGGGCAGGGGATCCGAGTTCTTTAAGTGATGCGTTGCGCGAGGTTGTTGGGAATACACCCCGAGTGCAAGCGAGGGAGTTCATACCCCGAGCCCGAGAACGATTCGACTCACGACGCTCTGCTTCAGTATTGAACAACGTTTTCGATAGTTGTCTTTACGGGACAAAGATGCATCCCGGATAGGCATCATCGTCTCCGATAGTTGAGTCACCACCAATGCCAGCATTTGTCCACCGTTGCCTGATGAATATCACCCGGTGTTACCCCTTGTGGAGTGGGCCGGGTACTTTGCTGCAAATGCCGCCTTTGACGTGGATTCGGTTTCGGGAGCAGAGCCTTACCGTACCACTTGCCGGCGGTGGCGTGCGGGTCGTCGTATTCCCAAATGATTTTGTGGGGAAAAAAGCCTATTTTTTCGGCGACCTTGATCCCAAGTTGACAAAGTTGCTGAGGTGTTTGTTGGAACCGGGTGACACGTTCGTGGACATCGGTGCCAATGTAGGCATCGTATCCTTCCAATGCGTGAGCAGCCTTGGGTCCACCGGGCGGGTTGTCGCGGTCGAGCCCCAGAAACCGTGCGTACGAGCCCTGCTGGATACCATCGCGTTCAATGGTCTTTCAAACGTGGAGGTTCACCAGATGGCTCTCTCTGATTCTCCTGGGATCGGCTGTATGGAGGTGGAAGTGCCTGGAAACCTCGGCACTGCGGAGCTTAGGCGAATCGATAGACGGGAAACCGAGTTCGGATTCCCTCGGGACGAGGTCCAGATTCAGGACGCCGGGGAGTTTTTCTCCAACTTAAGTATCCGAGGCGAGTATGTCGTCAAGCTAGACGTGGAAGGGCACGAAGCACCCATCACCACGGCCGCCTCCCGCTACTTCGTCGCCGGCCAGATCCCCAAGGCCCTCGTCTTCGAGTCGTGGACGACCGCACGGAACAGTCGATCCAACGAACAATTCCAGGATATACAGAAGACCCTCTCGCGACCTTAGGCTTGAAGGTTTTCAAGGTCCCCAAAGCGTTATTTCTTTTCCGACTAGAGCACGCTTCGTCGATGGTCAACCGGATTCGTCGGCCAGCGATTACCTGGCGTTGCGGCCGGATGTGGAGGAACGGCTCCGCGAAAGCCATCCCCGATGGTTTCGAGGGTCAAGGGCTTCTTCGCCGCACATGACCTTCGCATCAAATGGGCCCCTGCCGGATTAAGGTCCTCGAGCGGGCAAGTCAACCCGAAACTGTGCAAAAAACTGAAATCGAACAAGAAGAGATAGTTCAGTTGCTCAAAAATGCTCACAAAATTGATGATTTACTTTTTTAGGGGGCCTTGTCGCGAGGATGGGGAGCATCATTCTGCTCCCTATTTTCGCCCGAGGCCTTGAGCCGAGCGAGTACGGAACGCTCGAGACGCTCAACCGGGCCACGGACGCCCTTATTTGCAAACCGACAACGCATCGTTAATGATTGACCGACAGCGCATCGCTTAGTTTCAGTTCCTTCGGGCCGACAATGCATCGCCTCGCTTCTGTCGCCTCCGGCCGACAGCGCATCGTTAAGTCGTGTGGAGGAAAGAGCCTTTCTCACGGGGCCGCAGGCGATGTCTCACCGACACTAGGGCATGGACCTGCTGTCGGTTCCCACTGACATTCAACCCAGCGATGCGGTGGCGGAAGAAAGACCCTCGAGACTAAGCAATGCGTTGTCGGCTCGCACCTACCGAGATGATTCGAGAGAACGCGTCTCGACGCCTCGAGGGTAGAGGAGGGCAAGGAGCGGCAATGTTAGTTCTCACCATCCCGCGCCTTCGAGAGCGGGACCCTCAAGCCGCCAAGCCCCTGAACATGGCCCACGCGGGCCGGGACTTCCGGCAATGAATGCGGCCGACCTCGATCACGACGTCTCGTTTCTACCTCGGCGGGATGTTCAGTTCGCCGAATGTCTCTCGAGGGAGCATCGAGACCCTCGATACCAATGGCCCATCCCCCGACTCCTTCCTGCAGCACATTTCGGGGGAGCATGAGTTGTTCCTGCGGGTTCAGCCCAGCGCGATCAGACCGCGACCCAGGGTCAACTCTCCATCATGCTTCGGGGATACGCAGTCCTTGACGCCGCCGCATCTTCCGCGACCGGTCTCCATGCCCTTCTACTCACCCTGCTGGAGCATTATCGAAGGCACCAAGACCTCCCTGTTGAGGCGCCTCGAGGGGAGTTTCACGATCGCCCTACTTGACGGGGAGGCCGGCCGGCTCCTGCTATTTCGGAATATCGTGGGGACCGGTTTCACCTACTACACCCAGACACCGGAGGGCCTGTTTTTCAGCAGAAATCTCGCGAACCTGGTCCGTCATCTTGATACGTCCCTGTCTCCGAACGAGGCCGTGCTCCCGGCCTATTTCCTCTACCGCTTCGTACCGGGTCGGGAGACACTGTTCGCCGGCGTTTACCGGCTGATGCCCGGTGAACAGGTCAGTTACGAACCGGGGAGGCTGAGGCGCAAGCAGCTCCGCACGATTGGACAGTACTCGGAATCGCAGAGGATCGGCCGGGATGCCGTGGACCATGTCGATCGGACGATGGCCCGTGTCATCGCCGATTGCGCCGCGGTTCATCCACGAGCGGTGAATCTGCTGTCCGGAGGCGTCGACAGCTCCCTGATCCAGGTGTTCTGGAACCGGGCCTGGCCCCAGGAACAGGGGCGGCCCGAGACGTTCACTGTCAGTCTCGATCACCCGCGGAGTCGGCCGGACGCGGAGTACGCACTGAGCGCGGCGAAGGCGCCTGGGCACCCGACACACGCTTGTTCCTGCCGCAGGCTACTTATGCGGACTATCTGCGGGAGACCATCGCGGGCACGGGAGAGCCCCCCCAATCATGTGCAGGCCATCTACTTTCGATATCTCGCGAGAGTCCTGGCGGCCAGGGGAATCGAGGCCGCCCTGTGCGGCGAAGGGGCGGACAGCCTCTTTGGGGTGGGTCTCACGTCGACCCTCCAGATGGCTTTGCTGCTGCGGAAGGGGGTGCCCGCCGGTTTCCTGAGGCGAGTCGGGTCAAGGTTGGCTTCAGGGACCGGACACCCGAGCTTCGCGGCGTGCCTGGATCTCGCCGGACGCATCGAAGACCTGGACAATATCGAGCATCCGATCAATCAGGTGGCCGTGTTCACCGATCTTCCTGCGGTGACGGCCTGCTTTGCGCGCACATGGAGTGGTCGAAGGCCTGAGGTACAGGCAGCGATTGCTGGATCAGTACCAGATCTCTAACAATCCGATCGAGAGGCTGAATTTCAGCGGGTTTCTCGGCGAGGCCAGCGATAGCGGCGCCTTGTGGACAACGCTCTTCAATCAGGAAGGGTGCGAGATGCTCTGCCCCTTCCTCGATTCCCGGATGATCGGGCTGGCCGTTTCGATTCTCCCGAAATACCGCTATCCGTTCGGAAAGCCCAAGGAACTCTTGAAGCAGGTCCTCAGGCGACATGCTCCCCCACTGCTTGCCGGGCGGTCGAAGCTGGGATTTGGACAGCCAGTCTTCGAGTGGCTGGCGCCTGGCGGTTCGCTTCACTCCCTCGTCCAGCAGATCGGACACCACGATTTTGTGAGCCCGGACGTTCTGGCCGGCGCGCTCCAGCATCCGAACTGGTTCCTCTACAGCCTGGTCTGCTACGACCTGTGGCATAAACTATTCATTGAAAAGAAAGCACCAAAGTCAATGGCGGCCAAGCTCAGCGGCGGATGAAGGCGGTTTCTATTGTCTCGGGCCTTTTTCATCGCCTACTGAAGAGTGACCTCCAGCTAATGGCTTTACTTTCGGTTTTCAACACGGCGTTCGAGACCGTCTGGCATCGGTACTCGACTCAGCGTTCTGGATGATGAGTCTGCCCAGCGCCAGTTTGGCACCAAAACAATGAGGTCTTACATCGTTGAGACAGAGTATCCCGATGGACCCTAATCCGCATATCGCAGAGCGTGGCTGGCCGCCTGTCGTGGTCGCGGGAGCCTCCCAGACCGGGGTCAACTTGATGAGGGACCTGGCCCGCCGCGGTCTCCGGGTTTGTGGCGTCGGTCAGGATCGGAAGTCAAACGGGTTTCGTACAGTCTACGGGAAGGTATATTTATGTCCGAACCCGGTTGATGATCTCGCTGCGTGGGTAGACTTCATGATTGAACTCTCACGCCGAATCGGTGGACGGCCGGTTTTGATGTCTACCTCCGACCAGTTCGTTTCTGCAATTGGGAAGCAGGCAGATGCGGACTCTGCGACTTCTTTCTCTTCTGCAAGAATGGGGTCGCGATGCAAGCCCTGTTGGGTACAAAGGAATCTCAGTATGAGATCCTCTCGAGGCACGAAATGCCCTTGCCGCGAACCAAGTCGATCAAGTCAATTGATGAGGTTGTCGAGTTCGGATCGACCGCACGGTTTCCCTGCCTTCTGAAGCCACTCCAGGGTCTTCAGTGGGAATTCGCGCCTCGAGACCACCCTCTTCAGGGTTGCAAGGTGGTCGTTGTTGACTCGCAGGAGAAGTTGGTGGCGAGCTACCGTCGGGCGGCGGATATTAGTCCGGAAGTTGTGGTTCAGGAGGTGATCGAAGGGCCTGATACAGCGAAGCTTGTCTACCTCTCGTGCTACAGCACGGTCGGCGATCGAATCGCCATGTGCATGCTGCGCGAATTGCGGACTTATCCGATCCAGTTCGGCGGCGCCAGCGTAGTCGAACCGGTGGTGGATCCCACGGCCGACGCACTGTGTGATGGTTTCTTGCGGAATTTGAATTACTCTGGCCTCTGCGAGATCGAATTGAAGCGAGACAGCCGAGATGGGATGCTGAAAGTCATCGAGGTCAATCCGCGTTACAGTGTCACCGCCGATGCTGCCCCCAATGCCGGAGTACCGCTTGGGTGGCTCCATTACCTGGATCTTATCGGCCAGCCGGTCGTTCCGATCGGCCCCGATGGTCGCGATTTCCGACATATCACGCTGTGCCGGGACATCCCCACGATTCGCAGCTACATGGCCGCGGGACTCCTTGGCTGGCGAGACCTGATTCGTTCGTATCGTCCGCCGTTGGCGTTCTATGACTTTAATCTACGCGATTGGCGGCTGACTTGCGGAACGATCGCTGCTTGCGCTCGAGTCATAGCTGGACAGATCGCTCGGCGTTTTATCCCGAAGAAGCCGGCGAGAAGACAGTTCAGTGGCGAGACGTCATAGGCTCGCGGATCGCTCAAGATATCTCGAGACCGGGCAAGCATTCCGGAGTTTCATGGCAGCATGAAGTATTCATTCGTACGAAATGCACTCGTGTACTTGGTTGGGACTGTTGTTGTCAAGGGGGTCACGATCCTCTTGCTGCCGATTCTTACTCACAACCTCGACCCGGCCGAGTACGGTGTTCTGGAGTTGCTCAATCGCGCGACTGACGTGCTCTGTCTCTGCCTGTTCTTGAATGGGAATTGCTTGGCCGTCATCACGTGCTACAACCAGACTCAAAGCGAGGATCGTAGGCAGCAGATCGCCGGGAGCGCACTCGTGTTCGGGGCGCTGTGCGTGCTCGCTGTGGGTGGTCTGGCCGAGGCGTTTGCCGGCCCGATTACCGCGTTACTGGGAGTGAATTCGATCGAGCTCGTCCGCCTGGCCTTTCTCGGGGCACTCTGCGACGCGTTCGTTGCGGTCTGCCTCGCATTGACTCAGGCTCGCGTCGAGTCCGTGACCTTCACCGCAGTCACGGCGGCTCAGGTCTCGTTACGGGTTTGCCTGATCGCAGTTTTCGTGTGCATTCTCCACTGGGGCGTTCGCGGAGTGCTGGTGGCGTCGATCTTGGCGTCGGGAATGTTCGCATTCGGGCTTCTGGCTCGGGAGATTCGAAGATCAGGGCTGCATGTTGAGACCACGGTCCTACGCGACCTGTTTTGGTTTGCCCTCCCTTTCTTGCCCGGGGGTCTCTGTGCTTTCATGATTAATAGCGGGGACCAGTTCCTCTTGGTTCGTTATGCGAGCACCTGGGATGTCGGTCTCTATGCGCTCGGCTACAAGCTGGCCCTGATGGTCGGCGCCTTTAGCAGCGAACCGCTGATGAAGGTGTGGGGAGTGCGCATGCATCAGGCAGCCCTGGAACCTGACGCCCCTCGAGTCTTCGGGCGGGTTTTCTCTCGTTTCGCCCTCTCGTATCTCTGCGTCGGTGTGGCACTCGCGATGTTCAGCACTGAATTCTTGATGGTGATGAGCTCTAAACGGTTTCTACCTGCCGCCAGCTTCGTGGCTCCGGTGACTTTGGCCTATCTCTTCCTGGTGTTCGGCGATTTGATGGATGCGGCCTTTTACATCACGAGGCGAACCCACTGGAAGCTAGCGATCACTGTGGCCACCGCGGCAGTCATGATCTCACTCTATTATGTCTTGATCCCACGGTACCACGCGATGGGTGCGGCTTACGCCACACTTTTCGGTATCCTGTTTCGTGCCGCACTAACCTACCTGGTTTCGCAACGGATCTTTCCGGTCGTCTACGAGTGGGGCAGGGTTGCGGCTATGCTCGCGCTGTCGACCTGCTGTTGGTTGCTCGGCGAGCTGGCCGTCGGGCCGGTCTGGGCTATCATCCTGGCCAAAGGTGTTCTCTTGATGCTCTTCTTGATGACACTCTGGTTCGCCGGGATCGTGGCTCCCGAAGAGAGGCAAATGATCTTGGACCATCTGGAGAAGGCGGTCCTGGTGATCCGGTCAGGATATCGGTCGAGGTTAGCAGTGCCGCGTGACGCCTGATCGGTCCTTCACTTCCTCGGGCGGCCTTGCTTGCTCTTGCATGGTCGGGACGAGTACCGATCTCCTGGAAGTAGGACCCCGATCGGTCGTTTTCCATTGACCTATGAGATAGCGAGGATGCGTTGGAGAACGAATAATTTGTGAGATCGACGTCCTTTGCGTTGTATTGGACGCAGATTATTGGTGAGCATTCGGACATGACGGACCTTTCAAACCGCGCCAAGTTAAGTCTCAAGAGGTTTCTCGTCCGCGGCCGCGTCTTGCGTCTGGCGCGGACGTTGAGTCCAACTCGTATTGCCATCCTCAAATACCACTCGATCAAGCAGGATCCCGCGAGTTTCGATCAAACGATCGGCCATGCAATTATACATTCCGCCCCTTGCTTCGCACGGCAGATGGAGCTTGTGAGCAGGGAGTATCATCCGGTCAGCCTCGACGACATCTTGGCCTTCCTGCAAGGCAGGACGAGCCTTCCCCGGCGTCCGGTCGCTGTCACCTTTGATGATGGGTTCTTGGACAACATGGAGATTGCCGCGCCCATCTTGAATCGGTACGGTCTCTCGGCCACCTTCTTTGTGACTGTGGGTTTCATTGGCAGCCCGCATGCCCCGTGGTATTGCAGGCTGCGGAATGCGTTTAAAACGACACGTCGAATCGAGTTCAGGCACCCCAACGGTCGTGGGTGTTTTCAACTTAGAGTCCCGTGTGAAGCCAGGGCAGGGTTTCTGGCGGCTAGCGAGTTTTGTGCCCGACACACCGGCGATCAGCAGGAGCAATTCGTCCGGCAGATCGAAGAGTCTCTCGAGGTATCGCCGGTCTCTGGAGAGGGGCTGATGATGCAATGGGATCATGTCCGCGCACTTCGTGCAGCCGGCCATTCCATCGGCTCCCATACGGTGAGCCACCCTAACCTCGCTCAGATCGCAGGCGACCAGGCGAACTACGAACTGTACGAATCCCGAAGCCGGTTGGCGGCGGAACTGGGGGAGCCCGTGCTTCACTTCTCCTACCCGAACCCGATTATCCAGCCCCACTGGACTCCTGCCACCTCGGAACTTGTCGCCAAGACCGGCTACCAGACGGCTGTAGTGAGTGATTCGGGACCTGTGCAGATGCGGAGCGACCCCCTATCTCTGAGTCGCGTACCCGTCCCCAACAGCGTAGATGGACTCGCCTGGAATCTGGAGTGTACGTTCTGGGGCGCTCGGACTGAAGAACAACCCTAGCATAACACGTTGGTCTCGCTTGGCCTTGCTTCTCCCCCAGCTTTTCTTTCTTGGGGCCGCTAGCCATGAGTATCCAAAAGACAATGGTTCGCGAGTTGATCTATCCTCTTGACCTGTGGCGACAGGGAGACCTGGCAAAGTGGAAGTATCTTCGCGAGTTTGAGCGTTCACAGTATCTCCCGGAAGCGTCGCTGCGAGCGATCCAGCTTGGACGTCTGAAGAAACTCTGGGAGCACGCCTACCACCAGTGCCCCTTATACCGGGAGCGAATGGGGACGCGCCGGTCTGGGTCCGACGGATCTTCAGAGCCTCGAAGACTTGAATTCATTCCCATTGCTCTCAAAACGTGACATCCAGGACCACCGTGACGAGATCGTGGCCAAGAACTGGCCACGGCAGGATCTGATCCCCAATTATACAGGGGGTTCGACCGGTGCCCCACTCACGTTCTTCCTCAGTCGGGATCGAGAACGGACCCGATGGGCTGCGACCATCCGGCACAATCGCTGGGCCGGTTGGGACCTAGGCGATGAGGTTGCGTACCTCTGGGGGGCACTGAGCGACGCCCCTGACTTGACATGGCGTCAGCGGTTACGGCAGACCGTTCTCGATCCCCAAATCTTCTTGAACACAGCGCATATTACGGAAGCGAAACTCGCCGATTTCCACGAAGCCATGAAGCGATTCAGACCAAAAGTCATCTTGGCATATTCACGATCTGTGGCCTTATTCGCTCGTTACCTCAAGGCGCGGGGCATCCCGGCATACCAGCCTCGATCCATCGTAGCCACCGCCGAGGTCTTGGACCCAGAGGATCGCGCGGTGGTCGAGCAGGTCTTTTGTTGTCCTGTGTTCAATCGATATGGCTGCAGGGAGGTCAGCGTGATCGCCTCCGAGTGCGAGGCTCACAAGGGTCTCCATCTGATGGCGGAGGGGCTGTACTTGGAGATCGTGCGTGAAGGAAGGGCTGCAAGACAGGGAGAAGAGGGAGAAATCCTCGTCACCGACCTGTTGAACTTTGCGATGCCGCTAATTCGCTATCGCATTGGTGACGTCGGTGTCTGGGAGGCAGGCGATTGTTTGTGCGGCCGGAAATTGCCCCGACTGAAACGGGTGGCTGGACGTGCCACGGATTTCCTGGTCGGCCATGACGGGCGTCTGGTCTCTGGCCCCTTCTTGACGCTTGCGGCAGTCGGTAAACGTCCCAGCATCAGTCAGTTGCAGATCAGGCAGAGCCGGGTCGGACAGGTTCAATTCCGGATCGTGCGGGGCCCCCGGTTCCAGGATCCGGATGATCTTCAGTTCCTCGAACAAACCGCGCGGGCTTACCTGGGAGAGGCAACCGAGGTCGAGTGGGAGTTCGTTGAAGAATTGACATCGGAGGCTTCCGGCAAGTTCCTCTTCTGCGTATCCCAGGTTTCGCCCGATTTCCTCGCGGGGGCCGCTCGCCCCCCGGCACCGTGGGAAGCCCTGCGGACGAGCTGATCTCATCAGAGTTGGACTAAGTCTTATGCAATCGAAAAAACAAGTACACGTTGACCTTGATGGCCCGAATTCCTCTAATCATCGCCGCATGAGATGGTTTTGGGCTCTCACGAACTTGGGCTGGCAGGCCCTGAGATGGAATTCGCTCGAGGGTCGCTGGTTTCTCGACCACCAAAAACATCATCAGCCGTTTGATCCGCGATTGCTTCACTCTCACTCTCACATCGATGTGATGGTGGCGATCGTGGACCATTTCGAGCCAGGGGGTCAGCACGGCGACGATGCGGCGGCGGCGCGAGTCGCCTCGTGGTGTGCGGACTACCGCAAGATCGCTGAGCGGCACCAGGATGCAGACGGCCGACCGCCGCAGCATACATGGTTCTACCGGCTTGAATACCTCAATCCAGGTTGCGTTCAAGCGTTGAGCCAGGAGGCGTACCGGGGGTTCGGCGAAGTCGAATTCCATCTGCACCACGGCCATGACACTCATGAGACCTTCGCCGCGAAGCTCGACGCTGGACTGACCCTCAGCAATCAATTCGGCGCCATGATGACGGCAGAGGCCAGGCCACGCCGGCGGTTCGCCTACATCGCTGGCAACTGGTCTCTGGATAACGGTACACGAGATCCCAGCAAGAGTGGCTGCTGCACTGAGCTAATCGCCCTGCGCGAGGCTGGGTGTTTTGCTGACTTCACTTTTCCGGCCATCGGAACACGGGCTCAGCCCCGCAAGACCAACGCGATCTATTATGCGACCGATGATCCCCGGCCCAAGTCTTACGATACTGGCGTCGACGTTGAGGTGGGGCGTTCGCCATGCGGCGACCTGATGATCGTCCAGGGCCCCTTGCTTATCGACTGGGCTGCTGGCAACTTCGAATCCTCGGCGCTCGAGGAATACACTCCGCCATCCGTTCACCGGCTCGAGCTGTGGTTGCGGGCCAACGTGCATATTCGGGGCAGGCCTGAATGGGTCTTCGTCAAGCTGCATACCCACGGCATGCAAAGCCAGGATGTTTTCCTGAGCGCACAGCTCGACGAAATGTTTCGCGCGATGGCCCTGAAATGGAACCGACCGCCGTTCCGGCTGCACTTTGTCACGGCCCGGGAGATGTACAACATCATCAAGGCCGCGGAAGCCGGCCACTCGGGTGATCCCAATTCGTTCCGTGATTTCGAGGTACCCCAGCCAGCCAATCGCGTCATCCGGTGCGACCGGCCGTGGCATCTGTTGAGCTTTAGTCCTGATGAGGTCGCGCTGGAAATCCTCGATCCCGGTCCCGCCACCATCGAATTCCGATCCGGCCCGATCCGATCGGTCAAGGGTAAGTTGCATAAACTGAAGGCTCGATTCGATGACCAGCGGCTCGTCGAGCTCGTGATCGAGGGCGAGGGGGTTGTGGTCGATCCCCCGCCTCAATGTCCAGTGGACGTTGTCGGCGTTTTCTCCTCAGTTCACGACAATCGTTAGGTTCTGGTTGCCAGTCAGGCTGACGCGGGCGGAACCTTTCTTGGTACCGTTGCTGGCTGAGACCGAGAACTGCCCATTGTTCGTTCTCATGATCTGGGTTGGGCCAGAACCTGCCTGTTGATAGGTCGTGCTGACAACTGCGACATTGGCTAGCAATCCATTGCGATCAGCAACACCCGAGTAAACCAGATTGTTGCTCCGGTCGAAGATCTGAACCCCAGCGCCCGGAGCCGCCGAACCGTCGGCGTTCTGAACGGTGACATTCAGCAGCCAACCAACCTCGATGTCCTTCCTTCCCGTTCCCGACCACGCAATGGTCGAGGTCGCACTGTTTGCGAGCCTGGTATCGATGAGCTTGACGTTGGAGATCTGCGTGACGTCGAAGCCGGCCGAGATTCCCCTGTAGGTCCTGGTCGCGCCGGAACTGGACTTGTTGAGGGTGTTCGACAGGAACGTCACGTCGTACACGTTCTCGTCGTTGTACCCACCGATCGAGAGTGATGTGTCGTTGCTCGCCAGGATATTGTTCCTGATCGTCATGTTGATCCCATGGGCCATACCGTCGACCAGCAGTGCCGAGCCCGAGCAGCTCGGGTCGCTCGAGTCGTTGATCAGCGTGATCGTGTTGTTATGAAGGTTTATATTGGCGTTGTTCATTGCGCCTTTGTTGTTCTTGTAGGTGATCCAGACGGTGTAACCGACGCTTGACATTCCTGGTCCGATATTCGTCGCAAAGTTGTTGCCCGAGATATCAATGTTCGTGTGAGGGCCCTCGGAATCAACGTCGTTACGCAATCGCAACGCCCTCGCCTGCGTTTTGAGGCCCATTTCGCGGTTTGGGACCTCCCTGGTGGTCACGGTGTTGTTCTGAATGACGCCCAGGTTGGAACCCTGAGCGCGGTAACCGTCGATGGCGATTCCTTCACCAGCAATGGGCGTGATTGTGTTATCGGTGATCCGAAAGTTGGATACGGAGACGAGGCCAATGCCTGCGGCGTTAGGCACGACAGTGTTCTGGCTGAGCTGGTTATGCTTGATGATGATTGGGCCTTTACTGGTGTCGATCCTGATGCCTGTCTGCAGGCAACCCGTGAGCGTGTTACCCTGGATCAAAATAGGACTGGCAGAGGTCTGCGTGAAAGAGATGGTTGCGGGACCTTGCATCCGGTTGGTCACGTTACTCCCTGTCTGCTGGATAGTTGAATTCGTGATCGAAGCCTCGCCACCCATCATGGTGTCGAGATCAATGCTGGTTGTATTGACTCCGGAATCGCTCGTATGCAGCTTCTCGAGCGCGATGCCGTACGCAGACACTCCGTAGATCGGAGAGCTACTATAGCCCGCCCCCTGACCCTGAACTATAAAGCCATTCTTGATCGTGACGTTCGTGACGCTCATCCGATTGGAATCCCAGACTGCCTGAACGGCCGCCCCGAGGTTCTGGAAGCGGTGTCCCATGTCACCCGACCACGCCCTGGAAGCCACGATTCCATAATCATACGAGGGGGTGAGAGTGGCCTGGTCCAGATCAAGCGTGTCGGGCGTCGTCGTCGGCGTTACCACCACTTGAAGTTTGACCGGGTCGGTCGTCGTTGGCGTGAAGGTGACCACCGCCGAGAAGCCTCTCTGCACGTTCGCCGATGCCGCCGAGGCCAGCGTCTGGCCCGTGACTGTGTCGATGACTGTGAGGGTGACGCTTGAGTTTGAGTTAACGCCGGCTGGTGTGATCGTTGAGGTGTAAGTGTGGCCAGTCACGAGCCCTGAAATGGGACTTGAGGCGATCGTCTGGGTCGTGCTGAAGTTGCTCAGCCTGAGGACCTGATTGTCGAACAGGTAATTCGTGTTCGAGGCAATTGCCGCCGCCGGCGCGCCACTGAGATTCCACCTCGGCACATTGGTGCCAATGCCCTGTTCGAAGCCACCGTTCTTGACCGTGATCGGTTGGCTGTTGCCATAGGTCACCGTATGCCCATTAAGGTCGAGGGTGATGTTCTGATTCAAGATGACGAAAGCAGTGCCGGCCGTCGTGACATCCGTTTCGAGCTGGTAGGTCGCGCCGGCCTGGTTGAGGATGTACGGGGCCGACCCCTTTCTTTGCAGCCAAGTCTGATCAATGGGGATGATGGCGGTCCCGGCAATCACGATCAACAATGTCGCTTGCACGCTGATTCCTCCGTCGTCGTCTGTCGCCGTCGCCGGCGCCGAGACAGTGTAGGTGCCGGCCGTGGTGTGGGTGTGCGACGGGGTTTGGCCCGTCCCGTCGTGCCGTCGCCGCAGTTCCGATTATGAGTGAACGCGGCGAAGAAGTCAGCGGTGACGAAACAGTCGCCGATCCAACGAAGGTCACAGTCGAGCCTACGTTCCCGCACGGTGGTCCCGCATCGAGGCGAAGTTTGCGACCGTGATCGAGGCGGTGTGTCCGGGGGAGTCGGTCACAACAGACGGTGAGGTGAGGCCGAGTTTCAAGTTCGCTTGAAACTCGGCCTGTGCTTTTACCGCGCAGTCAAGCTTCACCGAGGTTTCCCCCTCAATCCACGACGATCGTCAGGTTCTGGTCGCCCGTCAGGCTGACGCTGGCGGAACCTTTCTTGCTACCGTTGGTCGCTGTGACCGAGAATGGTCCCCAGTTCGTTGTCGTGATCTGGGTCGAGTCGCTGCCGGTTTGCTGGTACATGGTGCTGAGCACCATGATGCCGGACAGCACGCCATTGGCATTGGCGACGCCCGCGTAAACCAGGCTGTTGCTGCTGTTGAAGAGTTGAACCGCAGCATCCGAGGCCGCCGAGCCGCCGGCGTTCTCAACGGTGACATTCAACAGCCAGCCGACCTCGATGTCCTTCGTTCCCGATCCTGACCAGACAATGGTCGAAGTCGCACCGTTAGCGAGCTTGGTATCGATGATCTGGACATTGGAGATTTGTGTCACGTCGAAGCCGGCCGAAATTCCTGTGTAGGTCCTGGCCGCGCCGGAACTGGACTTGCTGAGGGTGTTCGACAGGAACGTCAGGTCGTTGACGTTGGCGTCGTTGTACCCACCGATGGAGAGCGACGTGTCATTGCTCGCCAGGATGTTGTTGCTGATCGTCATGTTGATCCCAGGGTCCATGCCGTCCACCAGCAGTGCCGAGCCCGAGTAACTCGGGTCGCTCGAGTCGTTGATCAGCGTGATCGTGTTGTTACGAAGGTTGATATTGGCGTTGTTCATCGCGCCATTGTTGTTCACATACGTGACCCAGACGGTGTAACCGACGTTGGACATCCCTGGGCCGATTGTCGTGGTGAAGGTGTTGCCCGAGATGTCGATGTTCGTTTGGGGACCCTCGGAATCGACGTCGTTCCGCAAACGCAGTGCCCTCGCCTGCGTTCCAAGGCCCACCTCGCGATTCGGGACGTCCTTTGTGATCACGGTATTGTTCTGGATGACCCCCATGTCGGAACCTTGAGCCCGGTAGCCGTCGATGGCGATCCCTTCACCAGCAATGGGCGTGATCGTATTGTTGGTGACCTGGAAGTTGGATACGGCAACCAGACCGATTCCCGCAGCATCCGGCACCACGGTGTTCTGGCTGATATGGTTGTTGTTAATGATGATGGGGCCGTTGCTGGTGTCAATTCCGATGCCTGTCTGAAGACAACCCGTGAGCGTGTTGCCCTGGATCAGAATAGGACTGGTAGACGTCAGCTGCAAATCGATGGTTGCGGGACCGGCCATGCGGTCGGTCACGTTGTTCCCAGTCTGCGTGAAGGTCGAGTTCGTGATCGTCGCCCCGCCACCGGTTAGTTTATTAAGGTCGATGCTGGTTGTATCGACGCCGGAATCGCTTGTGTGCAGGCTGTTGAGCGTGATGCCGTAGCCGTACTCCCCGTAGATCGGGGAGCTGCTGTACCCCGCCGCCTGGCCCTGAACGATGGAGCCATTCTCGATCGTGATGTTCGTGACGCTCGTCCGATCGGGATTCCAGATTGCCTGGACGGCGGCCCCCAGATTTTGGTAACCGGGGCCAAAGTCGCCACCACCAGGCAAGTTGCCCCACGCCCCAGAAGCCACGATCCCATAATCAAACGAGGGCGTAAGAGTGGCCTGGTCCAGATCAAGCGTGTCCGGCGTGGTCGTCGGGGTTACGACCACTTGGAGCTTGACGGGGTCGGTCGTCGTTGGCGTGAAGGTGACCACCGCCGAAACCCCTCTTTGCACGTTCGCCGATGCTGCCGAGCCCAGCGTCGCGCCGGTCACCGCGTCGATCACATTGAGGATGACACTCGAGTTCGAGTTAACGCCGGCCGGTGTGATCGTTGAGGTGTAAGTGTGGCCAGCCACCAACCCTGAAGTGGGACTTGAGACGATCGTCTGGGTCGTGCTGAAGTTGCTCAGTTGAAGAACCTGATTGCCGAAGAGGTAGGAATTGTTCGGGGCAATCGCCGCTGACGGCGCAGCACTGAGATTCCATCCCGGCACATGGGTGCCACTGCCCTGCTCGAAGCCGCCATTGGTCACCGTGATCGGCGAGCTGTTGCCATAGGTCACCTTATAGCCATTGAGGTCGAGGGTGATGTTCTGGTTCAAGATGACGAAAGCTGTGCCGCTCGTCGTGACATTCGTTTCGAGCTGATAGGTGGCACCGGCCTGGCTGAGGACGTACGGGGCCGGCCCGTTGTTTTGCAGCCAGGTCTGATTAATCGGGATGACCGTGGCCGCAGTGATCGTGATGATCGTTATTGCACGAACGCTGGTTTGTTTATTTTCGTCAGTCGCTGTGGCCGAGACAGTGTAAGTGCCGGGCGAGGTGTAGGTATGCGAGGGAGTTTGACCCGTCCCCGTCGTGCCGTCGCCGAAGTTCCAGTTATACGTGAACCCGGCGAAGAAGTCAGCCGCGCTGGGATCGGTCGCCGATCCGACAAAGGTCACAGCCGATCCCACGTCCCCGCTCGGTGGTCCGGAGATCGAGGCAGTCGGGGCGACGCCGGCGACCGTGACGGTGACCGTGGACGAAGCGGTGTTTCCTTTGGCATCCACCACGTCCAGGAGGGCGGTGTAGGTGCCGTTATTACCGTAGGTGTGGGACGGAGTGAGCGTCCCGATCGTCGTGGTGCCGTCGCCGAAGTTCCAGTACTCGGTGTACGGCGCGGTTCCCCCGGAGACCGAGCCAGCGATCGTGATGCTGGTCCCCGCGTTGGTGTTGATCGCTTTGCCCGCATTGGCGGTTAGCGTCGCGCTAATGACCGTCAGCTTGGACGTGGCGGCTTTACTGACTCCGCCGTACTCGTCCGTTGCCGTCACCGACACGGTGTAGGTCCCGGAGGTCGCATAGGTATGGCTCACGGTTGCCCCGCTGCCGGTGCCGCCGTCGCCGAAGTTCCAGGCGTAGGTAAAGCCTGCGGCTCGAACGGCCGGGCTGACATCCGTCGCGCTGGCCGTGAAGTTTACCGCCACCCCCACAGTAGCCTGTGGATCGTTCAGGGTCACCGTCGGCGCGACGTCGTTAACCGTCACCACGACCCAGCTGCTGCTGGTCAGTTTGTTGGCGTCGGTGACGGTGACGCTCGCCGTGTAGCTGCCAGGATTCGGATAAGTATGCGAAGGGTTCAGACTGCCAGACTGAGTCGTCCCATCGTCAAAGTTCCAGCTATAGATGAAGGGGGCGGTGCCGCCAGTCTCCGTAGCCTGGCTAAACGTTAATGACGACTCCGCGTTGACGGTCAAGGATGAACCCGCGTTGATAACGGGCTTGCCGCTTCCTCTAGTGGGCGGATCAAAGAACAAGCCGCTTAGGACGGCGTTGGCCCCGGCCAGGTGCGTGATAGTGATGTCCACGTTCCCGCTGACAACCCAGTTCATGTAAACACCTGAGTGGAACGACGTGACGGTCTCGGTATCTAGCACGGCGCCAGTCGAGGCGTTGCTGATCTGCACCTTCTCGCCACGGGTGGTGGTGTCCCAGTCGAGGAAGTACAACTCCAGGTCGTGTGACTGTCCATCTGTCAGGTTCACGTCGATAGTGAAACTGGAGGGAGAGTACCAGCAGGCGGCGATGCGTCCGGAGCCGCTGGCATTCCGAAGCGCCCTCGGGTCGGTCGAGCTGGCGGTCCAGGTATAATTCGTCTGTCCCGCGGGCGTGACGGTGACGTAGCTGGGCAGGCTGGCGGCGTTGCCGATGACGTCGTAGCCCTGAGAGCCGTAGGTTGCGATCCAATTTCCCTGCGTCGTCGTGTCCTGCTTTATAAACGAGGCCGTTGGAGTCGGGTCAAAGAACAAGCCGCTGAGGACGGCGTTGGCCCCGGCCAGGTGCGTGATGGTGATGTCCACGTTCCCGCTGACAACCCAGTTCATGTAAACGCCTGAGTGGAACGACGTGACGGTCTCGGTATCTAGCACGGCACCAGTTGAAGCGTTGCTGATCTGCACCTTCTCGCTACGGGTGGTGGTGTCCCAGTCGAGGAAGTACAACTCCAGGTCGTGTGTCTGGCCATCGGTCAGGTTCACGTCGATAGTGAAACTGGAGGGAGAGTACCAGCAGGCGGCGATGCGTCCGGAGCCGCTGGCATTCCGAAGCGCCCTCGGGTCGGTCGAGCTGGCGGTCCAGGTATAACTCGTCTGTCCCGCCGGGGTCAAGGTGGCGTAGCTGGGCAGGCTGGCCGCGTCGCCGATGACGTCGTAGCCCTGCGAGCCGTAGGTTCCGATCCAGTTACCCTGCGTCGCTGTGTACTGCTTGATAAACGAAGCTGTCGGTGTCGCGTCAAGGAACAGGCCGCTGAGGACGGCGTTGATCCCGGCCAGGTGCGAGACCGTGATGACCACGTTCCCGCTGACAGCCCAGTCGAGGTAGACGCCTGAGTGGAACGACGTGACCGTTTCGGTATTCAGCACGCCGCCCGTTGACGCGTTGCTGATCTGCACCTTTTCGCTACGTGCGGTGGTGTCCCAGTCGAGGAAGTACAACTCCAGGTCGTGTGTCTGGCCATCGGTCAGGTTCACGTCGATAGTGAAACTGGAGGGAGCGTACCAGCAGGCGGCAATGCGTCCGGAGCCGCCGGCATCCTGGAGGGCCCTCGGGTCGGTCGAGCTGGCGGTCCAGGTATAACTCGTCTGTCCCGCGGGCGTGACGGTGGCGTAGCTGGGCAAGCTGGCCGCGTCGCCGATGACGTCGTAGCCCTGCGAGCCGTAGGTCCCAATCCAGTTACCCTGCGTCGCTGTGTACTGGTTGATAAACGAAGCTGTCGGTGTCGTCGGGTCAAGGAACAGGCCGCTGAGGACGGCGTTGATCCCGGCCAGGTGCGTGAACGTTATGACCACGTTCCCGCTGACAGCCCAGTCGAGGTAGACGCCCGAGTTGAACGAGTTGACCGTCTCGGTATTCAGCACCGCGCCCGATGAGGCGCTACTGAACTGCACCTGTTCGCTGCGGGTGGTCGTGTACCAGTCGAGGAAGTACAACTCGAGGTCGTGCGTCTGGCCGTCGCTCAGGTTCACGTCGATATTGAAACTGGAAGGGGAGTACCAGTAGGCGGCGATCCGTCCGGAGCCACTGGCATCCTGGAGGGCCCTCGGATCGGTCGAGGCGGCGGCCCAAGTGGAACTCGATTGTCCCGCGGGCGTGACGGTGGCGTAGCTGGGCAGGCTGGCCGCGTTGCCGATGACGTCGTAGCCCTGCGAGCCGTAGGTACCGATCCAGTTACCCTGCGTCGCTGTGTCGGCCTTGATGAACGAGACCGTCGGACCGCTCAAGAGCTGACGATCCTCGAGCGTCTCGAGTTGAAGGTAAGGCCGAAAACGTCGACGACTGCGTCGGCTTAGCCGCTTAAAGTTCAGACCGCGAGCATCGAGCTTGGTCGGTGAGGAGAGGGGCCACATCGATGCACGCTCCATTGATCACCCGGTATCTGAGTAAACTCTGGAGGTCGCGTCCTGTAAATTGAGCTGAGTCCGGTGGCGGGCGCGATTTGACAGACGGACATCCTCGACTCATGGGCTTCGACAACTGCCCAGATCCGCACCCACTAGACTTCTTCAAGCCATTCCGTGGCTAAACCATCCGGGAGGGCAGCGGCTGTTCGCGCCGAACTGCTTGCATTCTACTTATCGTGCATACTCGTTCCTAGAGGTTACGCATGTTCCGGCTAGTTGTCCAGCCATTTGTAGGCTTAGCGTTGTAGGCTCAGCATTTTTTTTGCTCCGTTGCTTCGTGAACTCCGTCCACAAACCTACCCCACGTCCACCCTTCCGGGAGTTTCCCTGAGTGAATACTCCCCCGCCTAAAGGCATGGGCTTCAATGTTCAGGACTCAAGTTTAGCTCCTTGGTGCCAAGCAGACAATCAGGTTCTCTCGCACGCTCGATTAAGACGATGCCTGTCAGGGCAGATGCGACCGAGAATCGCCTGGAAAATAAGCACTAATAGTCTCTGAATGGCGGTCGCAAATCATCGAACGTGCAGGAGACAAAATCAGGTTCTCCCGCACTTCCGATGATCAATCGCCAGCACGAACGCTTGCACCGGCATCAAAGTATATGCCCGCAATGTGGCATTGACGATCCATGCCCTCAGCAAACCAAACCCAGCTCGACCGAACATCTGCCGTTTGATTGTCTTTGAGCATCTTCCCGCGCCCTCTCCAGGTCGCGGATCGCCTTGCCCTGCTCGTTCGGGATGAACTCCGTGAGGAGTTCGCCAGAGCGATAGTTCTGAGCGAGCTTCACGGGATCGCAACGATCGGTCTTGATCCGCTCACCGTGTTTCTTGGGAATCAATAAAGGCGCAATGAGATCGCAGGCCCAAGCCGCGGCGATGGGGGCCATCGCCAAACCGTAGCCGGTCGGTCCGGTTTCATAGCAACAGACAATCTGGCAACGCGGGCCCAGGCTGTCAAACACTTTCCTCAAGGCGTTCGAGTCGTGAGGCACCGTGCCGATCACCCTCGCCGCCTCCAAACCGAACTGGGCGAGAGCGATGACGATAGAAGCCCTGTGCACATCCAGACCGACGAACTGAGTTTCGGTAGACTGGTTCAGGTACCAGTCCTACCGTTGTTGGCTCTGTCTCGAACGCCACAAGCATTCAGGATAACCCACGTCGCACGTGACCGACTGGTCCAATCATCCTCTCTTTACGGCGCATCGCCGGTCTCTCTTTTCGACTTGATCCGCAATCGTCTGGCCACGGGCCATTATTACCCCGGGTTATTTCGCGAAAATCGAGAGACCGGCCAGGCCCCGCGAAGCTGCAAACACCAAGTCTGTCATTCACTTGCTCAAGTCTGTCGCCCACTTGCTCATTGAGATTCCACACCGGCACATTGGTGCCAGTGCCCTGCTCGAAGCCGCTGTTGGTCACCGTGATCGGCTGGCTGTTGCCATGGGTCACCGTTTAGCCATTCAGGTCGAGAATGATGTTCTGATTTATGACAATGAAAGCAGTGCCGCTCGTCGTGACGTCCGTTTCGAGTTGGTAGGTCGCGCTGGCCTGGCTGGGACGTACCGGGCCGGCCCGTTGATTTGCAGCCATGTCGCATCGATGGGAATAACCGTGGCCGTGGCAATCACAATCGACGTTGTCGTTTGCCGCGCTGGATCCTCGGTCGTTGTCGATCGCCATTGCCAAGAGAGTGTAGTTGCCGGCCGTGCCGTAGGGATGCGAGGGGTTTGTCGCGTCTCCCGTTGCGCCGTCGCCGCAGTTCCGATTATGAGTGAACCCGGCGAAGAAGTCAGCCGTGCTAGGATCAGTCGCGAGTCCGACAATGGTCACGGCCGACTCGACATTCCCACCTGGCGGTCCGAAGACGAAGCTGTCGGGCGAGGTTGGCGACCGTGGTCGTGACCCAGGTGGTGTGTCCGCGGGAGTCGGTCACAAGGGCCTGTGCTTTTGCCGCGCAGTCAAGCTTCACCGAGGTTTCCCCCTCAATTCACGACGATCGTCAGGCTTTGATCGCCCGTCAGGCTGACGCTGGCGGAACCTTTCTTGGTACCGTTGGTCGCTGTGACCGAGAATGGTCCCCAGTTCGTTGTCGTGATCTGGGTCGAGTTGCTGCCGGTTTGCTGGTACATGGTGCTGAGCACCATGATGCCGGACAGCACGCCATTGGCGTTCGCGACGCCCGCGTAAACCAGGCTGTTGTTGCTGTTGAAGACCTGAACCACGGCGCCCGTGGCCGCCGAGCTGTCGGCATTTTGAACGGTGACATTCAAGAGCCAGCCGACCTCGATATCCTTCGTTCCTGATCCTGACCAGGCAATCGTCGAGGTCGCACCGTTAGCAAGCTTGGTATCGATGATCTGGACATTGGAGATCTGCGTGACGTCGTAGCCGGCCGAGATTCCCGTGTAGGTCCTGGCCGCGCCGGAACTGGACTTGCTGAGGGTGTTCGACAGGAAGGTCAGGTCGTTGACGTTGGCGTCGTTGTACCCACCGATGGACAGCGACGTGTCGTTGCTCGCCAGGATGTTGTTGCTGATGGTCATGTTGATCCCAGGGTCCATGCCGTCGACCAGCAGTGCTGAGCCCGAGTAGCTGGGGTCGCTCGAGTCGTTGATTAGCGTGATCGTGTTGTTATGAAGGTTGACATTGGCGTTGGTCATCGCGCCATTGTTGTTCGCGTAGGTGATCCAGACGGTATAACCGACGTTGGACATCCCTGGGCCGATTGTCGTGGTGAAAGTGTTGCCCGAGATGTCGATGTTCGTATGAGGGCCCTCGGAATCGACATCGTTCCGCAGTCGCAACGCCCTCGCCTGCGTTTTGAGGCCCATTTCGCGGTTCGGGACCTCCTTTGTGGTCACGGTGTTGTTCTGAATAACGCCCAGGTTAGAGCCTTGAGCCCGGTAGCCGTCGATGGCGATTCCTTCACCAGCGGTGGGCGTGATCGTGTTGTTGGTGACCTGGAAGTTGGATACGGCAACCAGACCGATTCCCGCAGCATCCGGCACCACTGTGTTCTGGCTGATCTGGTTGTTGTTGATGATGACGGGGCCGCTGTTGGTGTCAATTCCGATGCCTGTCTGAAGGCAACCCGTGAGCGTGTTACCCTGGATCAGAATAGGACTGGCAGACGTTTGCTGTAAATCGATGGTTGCGGGACCGGCCATGCGATCGGTCACGTTGTTCCCAGTTTGCGTGAAGGTCGAGTTCGTGATCGTCGCCCCACCACCCGACATGTCATCAAGATTGACGCTGGTTGTATCGACTCCGGAATCGCTCGTATGGAGGCTGTTGAGCGTGATGCCATAGGCGTACTCCCCGAATATCGGAGAGCTGCTGTACCCCGCAGCCTGGCCCTGAACAATGGAGCCATTCTCGATCGTGACGTTCGTGACGCTCATCCGATCGGAATTCCAGATTGCCTGGACGGCGGCCCCCAGATTCAGGTAGCCCAGGCCAAAGTCGCCACCACCAGGCAAGTTACCCCACGCTCTGGAAGCCACAACTCCGTAATCATACGAAGGGGTGAGAGTGGCCTGGTCCAGATCGAGGGTGTCGGGCGTCGTCGTCGGCGTTACGACCACTTGGAGCTCGACCGGGTCGGTCGTCGTGGGCGTGAAAGTGACCACCGCCGAGAAACCTCTCTGCACGGCCGCCGATGCTGCCGAGCCCAGCGTTGCGCCGGTCACCGTGTCAATCACATTGAGGGTGACACTCGAGCTCGAGTTAACACCGGCCGGTGTGATCGTTGAGGTGTAAGTGTGGCCAGCCACCAACCCTGAAATGGGACTTGAGACGATCGTCTGGGTCGTGCTGAAGTTGCTCAGCCTGAGGACCTGATTGCCGAAGAGGAAATTGGTGTTCGAGGCAATCGCCGCCGCTGGCGCAGCACTGAGATTCCACCCCGGCACATTGGTGCCACTGCCCTGTTCGAAGCCGCCATTGGTCACCGTGATCGGCGAGCTGTTGCCATAGGTCACCGTGTAGCCATTGAGGTCGAGGGTGATGTTCTGATTCAAGACGACAAAAGCAGTGCCGCTCGTCGTGACATTCGTCTCGAGCTGGTAGGTCGCACCGGCCTGGCTGAGGACGTACGGGGCCGGCCCGTTGTTTTGCAGCCATGTCTGATTGATGGGGATGACCGTGGCCGTGGCAACCACAATCGACGTTGTGGTTTGCGCGCTGGTTACTCCGTCCTTGTCAGTCGCCGTCGCCGAGACGGTGTAAGTGCCGGGCGAGGTGTAGGTATGCGAGGGAGTTTGACCCGTCCCCGTCGTGCCGTCGCCGAAATTCCAGCTATACGTGAACCCGGCGAAGAAGTCAGCCGCGCTGGGATCGGTCGCCGATCCGACAAAGGTCACGGCCGATCCCACGTTCCCGCTGGGTGGTCCGGAGATCGAAGCTGTCGGGGCGACGTCGGCGACCGTGACGTTGACCGTGGACGAAGCGGTGTTTCCTTTGGCATCCACCACGTCCAGGAGGGCGGTGTAGGTGCCGTTGTTACCGTAGGTGTGGGACGGAGTGAGCGTCCCGATCGTCTTGGTGCCGTCGCCGAAGTTCCAGTACTCTGTGTAGGGCGCGGTGCCGCCCGTGGCTGAGCCGGCGAATGTGATGCTGGTCCCCGCTTTGGTGTTGATCGCTGCTCCGCCATTGGCGGTTAGCGATGACGCGGTTGACGCGCTTGAGACCATCAGCGTGGATGTGGCGGCTTTACTGACTCCGCCGTACTCGTCCGCCGCCGTCACCGACACGGTGTAAGTCCCGGCGGACACATAGGTATGGCTAACGGCTGCCCCGCTGCCGGTGCTGCCGTCGCCGAAGTTCCAGGCGTAGGTAAAGCCTGCGGCTTGAACCGCCGGACTTACATCCGTCGCGGTGGCCGTGAAGCTTACCGGTGACCCCGCGACCACCGGCGGATCGGTCAAAGTCACCGTCGGCGCCACGTCGTTCACCGTCACCGTCGTGCTCGAGCTTCCACTGTGTCCAGCAGAATCTGAGGCCGTCAGTGTGGCCGTATAAGTGCCCGGATTGGAATAAATGTGGGAGGGAGACAGAGTCGTGCTTCCGCCCCCGGTAGTCGTGGCGTTTCCGATGAAAAGGCCGTCGATCACGGCGTTGGGGCCCGCCAGCGTCGTCACATTGAATTGCACGTGGCCGCTGACGTTCCACGTCAGGTAGTCTCCACCCGAAAAATTGCTAATCGTTTGAGAATCCAGCACCGCACCGCTGGTTGCATTGAGCACGTTGATCTGCTCGGAGATTCCTTCATTCCACCAGTCCGTTGCATACAAGCTCACCGGATGTACATTGCCGTCGGTCAGGTTCACGTCCACTTGGAATGAGGTTTTACTGTACCAGCATGCCGCCACCCGGTTAGCCGAATTCTCCGCTGTCTGCAATGCCCGCGAGTCGGTCGTGCTTGATGCGTACGTGTACTCTGTCTGGCCCGACGGTGTCACCACCGCATACGCCGGATAGCTTGAGGAGTCCCCGATCACGTTGTAGCCGGCACTGCCATACACTCCTATCCAGTTTCCCTGAGTCGTGGTATCGGTCTGGGTGAAGCTCGCCGAGTTACCGACGGATGTGGTGCCGTCGCCGAAGTTCCACGAGTAAGTGTACGGAGAAGTGCCCCCTGACACAGTCCCGGCGAACGTCACGGTGGCACCCGCATTGGTAGTGAGGTTGCTACCGGCGTTGACCGTCAAGGCCGAAGAGCTGCTGACGACGAGCGTCTCGCTGCTTGTCCCCGTCTTACCGTACTCATCCTTTGCCGTCACCGACACAGTGTAAGTCCCGGCGGACGCATACGAATGGCTCGCGGTTGCCCCGCTGCCGGTGCTGCCGTCGCCGAAGTTCCAGGCGTAGGTGAAGCCTGCGGCTTGAACGGCCGGGCTCACATCCGTCGCGGTGGCGGTATAAGTCAGCGAAGTCCCGACAGTTCCCGAGCTGGGGCCGGCTAGGCTTGCCGTCGGCGCCACGTCGTTGACAGTTACCACGACCGCGCTGCTGCTGGTCAGCTTGTTGGCGTCGGTGACGCTGACGCTCGCCGTGTAGCTGCCGGGATTCTGGTAGGTATGCGAGGGGTTCAGACTGCCGGTCTGAGTCGTCCCATCGCCAAAGCTCCAGCTATAAGTGAACGGAGCGGTGCCACCAGTCTCCGTAGCCTGGCTGAATGTTAAGGATGACTCGGCGTTCACCGTCAACGCTGAACCCGCGTTGACCAAGGGTCCGCTGCTGCCTTTCGTCGGCGCGTCAAAGAACAGGCCGCCGAGAACGGCATTGGCACCGGCCAGGCGCGTGAACTTGATGTCCACGTTCCCGCTGACAGCCCAGTCAAAGTAGACGCCCGAGTGGAACGACTTGACCGTCTCGGTATTCAGTACCGCGCCCGTTGCGGCGTTGCTGAACTGCACCTGTTCGCTACGGCTGGTGGTGTCCCAGTCGAGGAAGTACAACTCCAGGTTGTGCGTCTGGCCGTCGGTCAGGTTCACGTCGACAGTGAAACTGGAGGCCGAGTACCAGCAGGCGGCAATGCGTGCGGAGCCGTTGGCATCCTGAAGCGCCCTCGGGTCGGTCGAGCTGGCGGCCCAGGTGTAACTCTTCTGTCCCGCGGGCGTGACGGCGGCGTAGCTGGGCAGGCTGGCCGCGTTGCCGATGACGTCGTAGCCCTGGGAGCCATAGGTTCCGATCCAGTTACCCTGCGTCGCTGTGTCCGCCTTGATGAACGAGACCGTCGGACCGCTCAAGAGCTGACGATCCTCGAGCGTCTCGAGTTGAAGGTCAGGCCGGAAACGTCGACGACTGCGTCGGCTTGGACGCGCAGAGTTCAGACCGCGAACTGCGCCTATTCGGAGCGGCGTGAGGCCACATGGGTGGATACTCCATTGGTGATCCGGTATGTGTAAATGCGGTAGGGGCAGAGCGGGGTAGATCGTCAGTCGGCAGGATCTCAAGGTTTCCTGCAGATCATTCCGGAGGGAGACAACTCTCTTTCAGCTCAACCCTAGGTTCGGTCTGATCCACTGGCAAATCTTCCAAATATTTCCCATCCATTGATGGGGGAGCGCATCATTCATCGATCTCTTCGCAAGCCACGCGTCAGTCCGGCGTATTATCAGGGTCACGAAGAATCAGCCTAACTACCAATTCCACGAGTCTAGAATTCAACATGATGGCATTTTGTGATCTATAGATATAGTTATTAATATATATTTAATTGACAGCAAGTTTCTCTCTAGATCATTGGGGGCCGGACTAACCAGTAGTTACCCCGAGTAGCTGCACAATCATCGCCGCGTGCGCACCCCCCTCCGTAACCCCGGCACTACAACCTTGCCGACGAGCCTGTCGGGCCACTCCATGGCTCGGACGTGGGATGCGTCACGACGGTACAATACCCATCGAGCCCATCTTCAGACTTACTCATGCGAGATCTTCCTTGGTTTTCTGCCCACTCCCCGGCTAATGAGACAGAAGTTGCCGAATATCCTCAGCATGCCGTCAGAAGATCCGTTCAATGTCGTGTACTCTGGGACGATCCTTGTCTTTGTTCCACGGCGTCCGGTACCACCAATCCACCTTACCGGCCGACTCCGGCCGGAACTGTGCCACCCGCATCAGGCTCATCTTCACCCACTGCGTCTGGCTGGTCCGCTCGATCGGGTTCTTGGTCCACGCCCGGCACTCCTCCCAGCCCAGTCGCTGCTTCAATTCGTGGAAGCCGTCCTCCTGACGGAATCGCGCTGCGAATAGAGCCACCAGCTCCGGACCGGTCAGCTCCAGTGTCGAGCTGACCAGTGTGAACCGTTTCTTGCGGCAGGGCATGCAACCGGGCATCGTGCCGCAACCGGGTGAGGACCCCGATGCGGGGCAAGCCTTTCTCCAGCGAGATCAGTGGCCGGAGGACGCTCCCCGAGGCATAACCGCTGTCGAAGACCGCTAGCTGTCCAGCAATTGGAAGGCTTAGCGATGTTTTCTGCACCGTTGCTAGGCGAACCCCATCCAGAAACCTACACCACGTCCCCTTTGCCCCCCTGAGGCGCAATCTTCCAGAATCACGAAAGGCTATTTAGGGCCGATACATAAGGCCATGGCGGATCGTCTCCATCTCATCGCGGAGCGGACGGAAGCTAAGGAGTACGCGATCGGTCGGGCGAATCAGGATGCGCATACTGTCAGGATGGGTCAGTCTGAAAGCCGAGGACACTTCCCGGAGCATCACCGGCATGTCCCCCTCACTTCACGACGATCGTCAGGCTTTGATCGCCCGTCAGGCTGACGCTGGCGGAACCTTTCTTGGTACCGTTGGTCGCTGTGACCGAGAATGGTCCCCAGTTCGTTGTCGTGATCTGGGTCGAGTTGGTGCCGGTTTGCTGGTACATGGTGCTGAGCACCATGATGCCGGACAGCACGCCATTGGCATTGGCGACGCCCGCGTAAACCAGACTGTTGCCGCTGTTGAAGATCTGAACCGCAGCGCCCGAGGCCGCCGAGCCGTCGGCGTTCTGAACGGTGACATTCAACAGCCAGCCGACCTCGATGTCCTTCGTTCCCGATCCTGACCAGGCAATGGTCGAGGTCGCACCGTTAGCAAGCTTGGCATCGATGATCTGGACACTAGAGATCTGCGTGACGTCGTAGCCGGCCGAGATTCCCCTGTAGGTCCTGGTCGCCCCCGAACTGGACTTGCTGAGGGTGTTCGACAGGAACGTCAGGTCGTTGACATTGGCGTCGTTGTACCCACCGATGGAGAGCGACGTGTCGTTGCTCGCCAGGATGTTGTTGCTGATCGTCATGTTGATCCCAGGGTCCATGCCGTCGACCAGCAGTGCCGAGCCCGAGTAGCTGGGGTCGCTGGAGTTGTTGATCAGCGTGATCGTGTTGTTATGAAGGTTGATATTGGCGTTGTTCATCGCGCCATTGTTGTTCACGTAGGTGATCCAGACGGTGTAGCCGACGTTGGACATCCCTGGGCCGATTGTTGTGGTGAAGGTGTTGCCCGAGATGTCGATGTTCGTTTGGGGACCCTCGGAATCGACATCGTTCCGCAGTCGCAACGCCCTCGCCTGCGTTTTGAGGCCCAGTTCGCGGTTCGGGACCTCCTTTGTGGTCACGGTGTTGTTCTGAATGACGCCCAGGTTAGAGCCTTGAGCCCGGTAGCCGTCGATGGCGATTCCTTCACCAGCGGTGGGCGTGATCGTGTTGTTGGTGACCTGGAAGTTGGATACGGCAACCAGACCGATTCCCGCAGCATCCGGCACCACTGTGTTCTGGCTGATCTGGTTGTTGTTAATGATGATGGGGCCGTTGCTGGTATCAATTCCGATGCCTGTCTGAAGGCAACCCGTGAGCGTGTTACCCTGGATCAGAATAGGACTGGCAGACGTCTGCTTTAAATCGATGGTTGCCGGACCTGCCATCCGGTCGGTGACGTTGCCCCCGGTTTGCGTGAAGGTCGAGTTCGTGACCGTCGCCCCGCCACCCGTCATGTAGTTAAGATCAATGCTGGTTGTATCGACTCCGGAATCCCTCGTCTGCAGGTTGTTGAGCGTGATGGCATCGACATATTCCCCGAATATCGGAGAGCTGCTGTACCCCGCAGCCTGGCCCTGAACAATGGAGCCGTTCTCGATTGTGACGTTCGTGACGCTCGTCCGATCGGAATTCCAGATTGCCTGGACGGCGGCCCCCAGATTCAGGTAGCCCAGGCCAAAGTCGCCACCACCAGGCAAGTTACCCCACGCCCCGGAAGCCACAACCCCGTAGTCATATGAAGGTGTAAGAGTGGCCTGGTCCAGATCAAGCGTGTCGGGCGTCGTCGTCGGCGTTACGACCACTTGGAGCTCGACCGGGTGGGTCGTCGTGGGCGTGAAAGTGACCACCGCCGAGAAACCTCTCTGCACGGCCGCCGATGCTGCCGAGCCCAGCGTTGCGCCGGTCACCGTGTCGATCACATTGAGGGTGACACTCGAGTTCGAGTTAACGCCGGCCGGTGTGATCGTTGAGGTGTAAGTGTGGCCAGCCACCAACCCTGAAATGGGACTTGAGACGATCGTCTGGGTCGTGCTGAAGTTGCTCAGCCTGAGGACCTGATTGCCGAAGAGGAAATTGGTGTTCGAGGCAATCGCCGCCGCTGGCGCAGCACTCAGATTCCACCCCGGCACATTGGTGCCACTGCCCTGTTCGAAGCCGCCATTGGTCACCGTGATCGGCGAGCTGTTGCCATAGGTCACCGTGTAGCCATTGAGGTCGAGAGTGATGTTCTGATTCAAGACGACAAAAGCAGTGCCGCTCGTCGTGACATTCGTCTCAAGCTGGTAGGTCGCACCGGCCTGGCTGAGGACGTACGGGGCCGGCCCGTTGTTTTGCAGCCAGGTCTGATTGATGGCCATGACGGTCGGTGACGGACTTGACGCGTTGACCGTCACCGTCGTGCTCGAGCTTCCACTGTGTCCAGCAGAATCTGAGGCCGTCAGGGTGGCCGTATAAGTGCCCGGATTGGAATAAATGTGGGAGGGAGTCAGAGTGGTGCCGCCGCCCCCGGTAGTCGTGGCGTTTCCGATGAAAAGGCCGTCGATCACGGCGTTGGGGCCCGCCAGCGTCGTCACATTGAATTGCACGTGGCCGCTGACGTTCCACGTCAGGTAGTCTCCACCCGAAAAATTGCTAATCGTTTGAGAATCCAGCACCGCACCGCTGGTTGCATTGAGCACGTTGATCTGCTCGGAGATTCCTTCATTCCACCAGTCCGTTGCATACAAGCTCACCGGATGTACATTGCCGTCGGTCAGGTTCACGTCCACTTGGAATGAGGTTTTACTGTACCAGCATGCCGCCACCCGGTTAGCCGAATTCTCCGCTGTCTGCAATGCCCGCGAGTCGGTCGTGCTTGATGCGTACGTGTACTCTGTCTGGCCCGACGGTGTCACCACCGCATACGCCGGATAGCTTGAGGAGTCCCCGATCACGTTGTAGCCGGCACTGCCATACACTCCTATCCAGTTTCCCTGAGTCGTGGTATCGGTCTGGGTGAAGCTCGCCGAGTTACCGACGGATGTGGTGCCGTCGCCGAAGTTCCACGAGTAAGTGTACGGAGAAGTGCCCCCTGACACAGTCCCGGCGAACGTCACGGTGGCACCCGCATTGGTAGTGAGGTTGCTACCGGCGTTGACCGTCAAGGCCGAAGAGCTGCTGACGACGAGCGTCTCGCTGCTTGTCCCCGTCTTACCGTACTCATCCTTTGCCGTCACCGACACAGTGTAAGTCCCGGCGGACGCATACGAATGGCTCGCGGTTGCCCCGCTGCCGGTGCTGCCGTCGCCGAAGTTCCAGGCGTAGGTGAAGCCTGCGGCTTGAACGGCCGGGCTCACATCCGTCGCGGTGGCGGTATAAGTCAGCGAAGTCCCGACAGTTCCCGAGCTGGGGCCGGCTAGGCTTGCCGTCGGCGCCACGTCGTTGACAGTTACCACGACCGCGCTGCTGCTGGTCAGCTTGTTGGCGTCGGTGACGCTGACGCTCGCCGTGTAGCTGCCGGGATTCTGGTAGGTATGCGAGGGGTTCAGACTGCCAGTCTGAGTCGTCCCATCGCCAAAGCTCCAGCTATAAGTGAACGGAGCGGTGCCGCCAGTCTCCGTAGCCTGGCTGAATGTCAAGGATGACTCGGCGTTCACCGTCAACGCTGAACCTGCGTTGACCACGGGTCTGCCACTGCCTTTCGTGGGAGGGTCAAAGAACAAGCCGTCGATCACGGCATTGGGGCCCGCCAGCGTCGTCACCTGGAATTGCACGTGGCCGCTGATGTTCCAGGTCAGGTAGTCTCCACCCGAAAAATTGCTGATCGTTTGAGAGTTCAGCACCGCACCGCTAGTTGCGTCGAGCACGTTGATCTGCTCGGAGATTCCTTCATTCCACCAGTCCGTTGCATACAAGCTCACCTGATGTACATTGCCGTCGGTCAGGTTCACGTCCACTTGGAATGAGGTTTTACTGTACCAGCACGCCGCCACCCGGTCAGCCGGATTCTCCGGTGTTTGCAATGCCCGCGAGTCGGTCGTGCTTGATGCGTACGTGTACTCCGTCTGGCCCGACGGTGTCACCACGGCATAGGAGGGATAGCTCGAGGAGTCGCCGATCACGTTGTAGCCGGCACTGCCATAGACTCCAATCCAGTTTCCCTGAGTTGTGCTGTCCTGATTGATGAACGAGGCCGTCGGACCGCTCAAGAGCTGACGATCCTCGAGCGCATCGAGTTGAAGGTCAGGCCGGAAACGTCGACGACTGCGTCGGCTTGGACGCGTAGAGTTCAGACCGCAAACGGCGCAGCGTACTCGGAGCGGCGTGAGGCCACATGGGTGCGTACTCCAATGGTGATCCGGTATCTGTAAATGCGGTAAAGGCAGAGCGGGGTAGCTCGTCAGTCGGCAGGATCTCAAGGTTCCCTGCAGATCATTCCGGACGGAGACAACTCTCTTTCAGATCCGCCCTGGGTCCGGTCTGATCCACAGGAAAACCTGCCAAATCTTCCCCATACATCGATGGGGCAGCGCATCACTCATCATGGGTCAGTCTGAAAGCCGAGGACACTTCCCGGAGCATCACCGGCATGTCCCCCTCACTTCACGACGATCGTCAGGCTTTGATCGCCCGTCAGGCTGACGCTGGCGGAACCTTTCTTGGTACCGTTGGTCGCTGTGACCGAGAATGGTCCCCAGTTCGTTGTCGTGATCTGGGTCGAGTTGGTGCCGGTTTGCTGGTACATGGTGCTGAGCACCATGATGCCGGACAGCACGCCATTGGCATTGGCGACGCCCGCGTAAACCAGACTGTTGCCGCTGTTGAAGATCTGAACCGCAGCCACCGAGGCCGCCGAGCCGTCGGCGTTCTGAACGGTGACATTCAACAGCCAGCCGACCTCGATGTCCTTCGTTCCCGATCCTGACCAGGCAATGGTCGAGGTCGCACCGTTAGCAAGCTTGGCATCGATGATCTGGACACTAGAGATCTGCGTGACGTCGTAGCCGGCCGAGATTCCCCTGTAGGTCCTGGTCGCCCCCGAACTGGACTTGCTGAGGGTGTTCGACAGGAACGTCAGGTCGTTGACATTGGCGTCGTTGTACCCACCGATGGAGAGCGACGTGTCGTTGCTCGCCAGGATGTTGTTGCTGATCGTCATGTTGATCCCAGGGTCCATGCCGTCGACCAGCAGTGCCGAGCCCGAGTAGCTGGGGTCGCTGGAGTTGTTGATCAGCGTGATCGTGTTGTTATGAAGGTTGATATTGGCGTTGTTCATCGCGCCATTGTTGTTCACGTAGGTGATCCAGACGGTGTAGCCGACGTTGGACATCCCTGGGCCGATTGTTGTGGTGAAGGTGTTGCCCGAGATGTCGATGTTCGTTTGGGGACCCTCGGAATCGACATCGTTCCGCAGTCGCAACGCCCTCGCCTGCGTTTTGAGGCCCAGTTCGCGGTTCGGGACCTCCTTTGTGGTCACGGTGTTGTTCTGAATGACGCCCAGGTTAGAGCCTTGAGCCCGGTAGCCGTCGATGGCGATTCCTTCACCAGCGGTGGGCGTGATCGTGTTGTTGGTGACCTGGAAGTTGGATACGGCAACCAGACCGATTCCCGCAGCATCCGGCACCACTGTGTTCTGGCTGATCTGGTTGTTGTTAATGATGATGGGGCCGTTGCTGGTATCAATTCCGATGCCTGTCTGAAGGCAACCCGTGAGCGTGTTACCCTGGATCAGAATAGGACTGGCAGACGTCTGCTTTAAATCGATGGTTGCCGGACCTGCCATCCGGTCGGTGACGTTGCCCCCGGTTTGCGTGAAGGTCGAGTTCGTGACCGTCGCCCCGCCACCCGTCATGTAGTTGAGATCAATGCTGGTTGTATCGACTCCGGAATCCCTCGTCTGCAGGTTGTTGAGCGTGATGGCATCGACATATTCCCCGAATATCGGAGAGCTGCTGTACCCCGCAGCCTGGCCCTGAACAATGGAGCCGTTCTCGATTGTGACGTTCGTGACGCTCGTCCGATCGGAATTCCAGATTGCCTGGACGGCGGCCCCCAGATTCAGGTAGCCCAGGCCAAAGTCGCCACCACCAGGCAAGTTACCCCACGCCCCGGAAGCCACAACCCCGTAGTCATATGAAGGTGTAAGAGTGGCCTGGTCCAGATCAAGCGTGTCGGGCGTCGTCGTCGGCGTTACGACCACTTGGAGCTCGACCGGGTGGGTCGTCGTTGGCGTGAAGGTGACCACCGCCGAGAAACCTCTCTGCGCGTTCGCCGATGCTGCCGAGCCCAGCGTTGCGCCGGTCACCGTGTCGATCACATTGAGGGTGACACTCGAGTTCGAGTTAACGCCGGCCGGCGTGATCGTTGAGGTGTAAGTGTGGCCAGCCACCAGCCCTGAGATGGGACTTGAGACGATCGTCTGGGTCGTGCTGAAGTTGCTCAGCCTGAGGACCTGATTGCCGAAGAGGAAATTGGTGTTCGAGGCAATCGCCGCTGACGGCGCAGCCACTGAGATTCCACCCCGGCACATTGGTGCCACTGCCCTGCTCGAAGCCGCCATTGGTCACCGTGATCGGCGAGCTGTTGCCATAGGTCACCGTGTAGCCATTGAGGTCGAGGGTGATGTTCTGATTCAAGACGACAAAAGCAGTGCCGCTCGTCGTGACATTCGTCTCGAGCTGGTAGGTCGCACCGGCCTGGTTGAGGACGTACGGGGCCGGCCCGTTGTTTTGCAGCCAGGTCTGATTAATGGGGATGACAGTGGCCGCGGCGAGCGTGACGGTGACCGTGGACGTGGCGGCTTTACTGACTCCGCCGTACTCGTCCGTCGCCGTCACCGACACGGTGTAGGTCCCGGCGGACGTATAGGTATGGCTCACGGTTGCCCCGCTGCCGGTGCTGCCGTCGCCGAAGTTCCAGGCGTAGGTAAAGCCAGCGGCTTGAACGGCCGGGCTCACATCCGTCGCGGTGGCGGTGAAGCTGACCGGCGACCCCGCCACCGCCGGGGGATCGGTGAAAGTCACCGTCGGTGGTACGTCGTTGACCGTCACCGCGACCGAGCTGCTGCTGGTCAGCTTGTTGGCGTCGGTGACGGTGACGCTCGCCGTGTAGCTGCCAGGATTCGGATAGGTATGAGAGGGGTTCAGACCGCCAGACTGAGTCGTCCCATCGCCAAAGCTCCAGCTATAAGTGAACGGAGCGGTGCCGCCAGTTTCCGTAGCCTGGCTGAATGTTAACGACGACTCGGCGTTGACCGTCAAGGCTGAACCCGCGTTGACCACGGGCCCGCCGGTGCCTTTCGTGGGCGGGTCAAAGAACAGGCCGCTGAGGACGGCGTTGAGCCCGGTCTGGTCGGTGATCGTGATGTCCATGTTGCCGCTGACAGCCCAGTCGAGATAGACACCCGAGTTGAACGACGTGACCGTCTCGGTATTCAGCACCGCGCCCGTTGAGGCGTTGCTGATCTGCACTTGTTCGCCACGGGCGGTGGTGTCCCAGTCGAGGAAGTACAACTCCAGGTCGTGTGTCTGGCCATCGGTCAGGTTCACGTCGATAGTGAAACTGGAGGGAGCGTACCAGCAGGCGGCAATGCGTCCGGAGCCGCCGGCATCCTGGAGGGCCCTCGGGTCGGTCGTGCTGGCGTTCCAGGTGTAACTCGCCTCTCCCGCGGGCTTGACGGTGGCGTAGCTGGGGAGGCTGGCCGCGTTGCCGATGACGTCGTAGCCCTGTGAGCCGTAGGTTCCGATCCAGTTACCCTGCGTCGTCGTATTGGTGGAGACGAACGAGGCAGAGGCCGTCGTCGCCGCTGCCGTGGGCGGGTCAAAGAACAGGCCGCTGAGGACGGCGTTGAGCCCGGTCTGGTCGGTGATCGTGATGACCACGTTGCCGCTGACAGCCCAGTCGAGGTAGATACCCGAGTTGAACGACGTGACCGTCTCGGTATTCAGCACCGCGCCCGTTGAGGCGTTGCTGATCTGCACCTCTTCGCTACGGGCGGTGGTGTCCCAGTCGAGGAAATACAACTCCAGGTCGTGTGTCTGGCCATCGGTCAGGTTCACGTCGATAGTGAAACTGGAGGGAGCGTACCAGCAGGCGGCAATGCGTCCGGAGCCGCCGGCATCCTGGAGGGCCCTCGGGTCCGTCGTGCTGGCGTTCCAGGTGTAACTCGCCTCTCCCGCGGGCGTGACGGTGGCGTAGCTGGGCAGGCTGGCCGCGTTGTTGATGACGTCGTAGCCCTGTGAGCCGTAGGTTCCGATCCAGTTACCCTGCGTCGTCGTATTGGTGGAGACGAACGAGGCAGAGGCCGTCGTCGCCGCTGCCGTGGGCGGGTCAAAGAACAGGCCGCTGAGGACGGCGTTGAGCCCGGTCTGGTCGGTGATAGTGATGTCCACGTTCCCGCTGACAGTCCAGTCGAGATAGACACCCGAGTTGAACGACGTGACCGTCTCGGTATTCAGCACCGCGCCCGTTGAGGCGTTGCTGATCTGCACTTGTTCGCTACGGGCGGTCGTGTCCCAGTCGAGGAAGTACAACTCGAGGTTATGTGTCTGGCCATCGGTGAGGTTTACGTCGACAGTGAAACTGGAGGGAGCGTACCAGCAGGCGGCAATGCGTCCGGAGCCGCCGGCATCCTGGAGGGCCCTCGGGTCGGTCGTGCTGGCGTTCCAGGTGTAACTCGTCTGTCCCGCGGGCGTGACGGTGGCGTAGCTGGGCAGACTGGCCGCGTTGCCGATGACGTCGTAGCCCTGGGAGCCGTAGGTTCCGATCCAGTTACCCTGCGTCGTCGTGTTGGTGGAGAGGAACGAGGCAGAGGCCGTCGTCGCCGCTGCCGTGGGCGGGTCAAAGAACAGGCCGCTGAGGACGGGGTTGATCCCAGCCAGGTGCGTGAACGTTATCACCACGTTCCCGCTGACTGCCCAGTCGAGGTAGACACCCGAGTTGAACGAGGTGACCGTCTCGGTATTCAGTACCGCGCCCGTTGCGGGGTTGCTGAACTGCACCTGTTCGCTACGGCTGGTGGTGTCCCAGTCGAGGAAGTACAACTCCAGGTCGTGCGTCTGGCCATCGGTCAGGTTCACGTCGACAGTGAAACTGGAGGCCGAGTACCAGCAGGCGGCAATGCGTCCGGAGCCGCTGGCATCCTGGAGAGCCCTCGGGTCGGTCGAGCTGGCGGTCCAGGTATAACTGGTCTGTCCCGCGGGCGTGACGGTGGCGTAGCTGGGGAGGCTGGCCGCGTTGCCGATGACGTCGTAGCCCTGCGAGCCGTAGGTTCCGATCCAGTTGCCCTGCGTCGTCGTATCCTGCTTAATGAACGAGACCGTCGGGCCACTCAAGAGCTGACGATCCTCGAGCGTCTCGAGTTGAAGGTCGGGACGCAATCGTCGACGACTGCATCGGCTTGGACGCGTAGAGTTCAGACCGCGAACGGCGGCGCGTACTCGGAGCGGCGAGAGGCCACATGGGTGCGTACTCCAATGGTGATCCGGTATGTGTAAATGCGGTTAAGGCAGAGCGGGGTAGCAAGTTAGTCGGCAGGATCTCAAGGTTCCCTGCTGATCATTCCGGAGGGAGACAAAGCTCTTTCGGCTCAACCCCTGGTCAGGTCTGATCCTCAGGAAAATCTGCCAAATCTTCCCCAAACATCAATGGGGGAGTGCATCATTCATCGATCTCTTCGCGCAATGCCACGCGTCAGTCCGGCGTATGATCAGGGTCTCAAAGAATCAGCTTATCCACCAGTTCCCTGACTCTCGCGATCAACACAAGAACAACTGAGCTCAAGCCAACGTGCATGTATGCGCGTCACTTGATGTTATCGGTGGTCAGCACGATGCTCTCCAGATCATTGGGGGCCAGACTAACCGGCTATACAACAATCTCAAGTGACTTGTGACCAATCGCGGGAAGAATTGACATCCAGGTGTCTCTGTTTGACGGGGTGGGACAGTACATGCGTTACTGATATCGTATGACGAAATGGTTTAGACTGTAGTGCGTTTTCTTAACGTTCTTGTTGGGCCATGGTACAGTTATAATTCTCTGGCAAAGTATACTCCATATATTTCGACTATATAGATAGTTTACAGAATACACTATATGTCACTTATATCATATAATTACTCATTCGTTAGCAATTGCCTGTGGCTTTTCGGCAGAGACAGCGATTTTGCGACGACACTCTGTTGCAATAGGCGAGTACTCCGAATATGCACTGTCATAAGGCTCGAGATCGCCCGGAATGGCAAGTAGCCTTGATGAAATGCCACAAGGTGCAAGTCCCCGTGTCGTGTTGGTGCATATCAGCGCGGCTTAAGAAGTGCGGCTTAAGAATGAATTGCGTGCAATACACTCTTGGTTGAATGTCCTTACCCGGGATCCTTGTTCCCATGAGGCAAGTCCTGCGTCTGAAAGAGGACCTTCTCTTTCAGGGCAGCCCACCAGGCAATTCGTGTTAACCCGCTGGCTCCGGCCAGCACCACCAACAGAGCAATGACGATCATGCTGGCCTAGAGAAGCGGAAGATTGACAGTGGATCTGGGACCCTCCAGTTCCCCGAAGTAACGAACGACCTCGTTGAGATCGATACGCAGAATGTCCGTCGTCGCTTGTTCTCCGAGTCGCTGCCTTAACTGAAGACACGGAGACTGGTATACTGAGAAAGAGTTCATAGCGCGAGTGTCACAGATTACCACCGTTACCCAAAAGCACGTGCTGACGCCGTCAGGATCCCCTTTCCATGTGTCCCTCCACAACGATCGCGAGTCTGGTACTCCTTCTGTCGGCTCCCCGGTCGGATTCCCCGGCGTGGGAAGTCGTCAGGGCATCGGATGGCGAGTTTGCCTTCTCGATGCCAGTCCTTCCCAACTCGACGACGGAAACCGCGGTATCTACCGATGGCCCTCGCGAGACCATCAGCTACACTTGCTCTCACGGCGGTTCCCAGTATCTTTTTCGGCGAACCAGGAATCCCAAGCCGGTCGATGACGCACAAGTGATTGGTCGCCTAACCGAGGCAAGGAAGGCCTATTTCAGGGAAAAGGCAACCCTTGTCAAGGAGACAAAGGTCTCACTCGACGGCGTGCCCGGCGACGACTTCACCTACATCATAAGATCTCAGAAGGGGGAAGGACCTGTCAGCCGCAGAACGAGGCATTACTTCAAGGAAAGGTACTACTATGAATTGACTGTCTCCTCACCTCTTGGCCTTCCCCTTCCGGATGACACCACGAGGTTCTTGTCGTCTTTGACCTTCGAGGCACTCTTACGAGCAAATCAAGCTTCGGCAAGATCGAGGCAGGGTCCAGCCGCGTCGACAAGAAGCGGCCAGGGACAGCTAGCGACCCGACCACTGAGTGAAGTCCCGAAGCCTAGCATCGGGGTGGACTTGGTCGATGGGACTCCGGAGGAAGCCTTGAGAACCTTCACGCTTGCGATGGCGGCTAAAGACGAGAGAGTCTTGCGGGCAATCACGTTACCGGACGACGGATTCGAGTGGCTGCTGAAAGACCGGCCTGCGTCATTGACAGGCGAGTCGCTCAGGAAGATGAAAGAGAGGCTCGACCAGACACGCATTCAGAGACTGAAAGCTGGCGATCGAGTGAAGATGCCCGGCGGTAGGACTGGAGTCATCCGGTCCGCCGATGTGCGAAATGGCCGAGTCGTGCTGCGACCCACTGAAGCGCCCTTACCCCACGCTGCTGGAGAACGTCGAGGGTCACTGGAAAGTGTTCGCGCGACCGTTCATCGTTGCGAGACAGACTGCGGAGGCCGAACATAGGAATTCTCAGAAAGGCTCTCGCTTCAATGAACTGCAACGTGGGTCCCCCAAGCAATGAGAGGACACGCAGCCAAGTAACCTCGAGCGTCGGAGGAAAAGGGACTCTCGGCCTAATGGTGGCCTATGCCTTTCATGGGTACAGGAAGGCAATTCGTTTTTTCCTTGACGGTCTCGCACTCTACATCGCAGAGGTACCGCACGGGACGGAAATGAGGACACTCCGCGGTTGCTCAAGACCAAGGCGTTTACTTCCATCGTCTCGGTTGTGAAATGCCACAGGCGGTCAAATACCATGAGAACACCGGAGACTTCGAGAATGGATCGAGAGCCCATCCCGGCCATGCTCGGAGCGGACCATCGTTCGTTCTTGATGTCCGGGTCGAGCTCCTGCCCCGGTCGTTCTGAGCTTCGACGTCGAGGAACACCACCGCATCGAGGCTGCGGTGGGGTCGGAGGTCGATCCCGGCCTTCAAGGGGAATACCGTCAGAGGATGAACCAGGTAATGGATTGGATCCTCGAGCAACTCGACGAGCGGAAGATCCAAGCCACCTTCTTCTTTGTGGGCCAAATCGCCGAGACCAACGTCAGGTTGGTGCGCACAGTCTACGAAGCAGGTCATGAGGTGGCGAGCCACGGCTGGGACCACCGCCGGATCAACCTGCTGACTCCGCAAAGTTTCAAGGAAGACTTGCGAAAGACCAAGGAGGCCCTGGAGCAGGCCTCCGGTGCGGCTGTTCTGGGATACCGTGCGCCAACCTTCAGCTTGGTGCGGCAGACGGCATGGGCGCTGGATGTTCTCGGGGAAATGGGAATGCTCTACGATTCCTCGATCTACCCGGTCCGCCATGATCGCTACGGGATACCGGATGCACCGCGGGGGCCGTTCATGGCACAAAGTGCTCGGTACGAGATCCTTGAGATCCCTCCGGCGACCCTGAGCGTAAGAGGAGTGAACGTTCCCGTGGGCGGGGGAGGGTACTTTCGGCTGCTTCCATTTCCTCTCATGAAACTGGCACTCCAGCGTTCGCGGCGCGACCCGAACTGTGGAGCCACAATGCTCTACTTCCACCCCTGGGAGTTCGACCCTGGCCAGCCCCGCCTCCCACTGAGAGGGCTCAATCGGTTGCGCACCTACGTTGGCATCCGGAGGACTCGAGACCGTCTTTCGAGGCTGCTTTCGGATACTCATTTGTCCGCGCGGTCGACCTTGCCCGCCATCTTCACGAAAGCCGTGAGCATCTTCCGCGGTTTTGTCTCGAGACCCCAGCACCATCCAATCAATAGCGGGTTACACTTTTGCGCAAGATCATCCCACGACTCGAACACTCGACGGCGAGTTGTCGCCCTCGGCTAAGCCGGATAAACTGCTCAGTGCGATCGGGGTGTCGCTCTTGCCCATCGATCTTGCCTTAATCGTTTCGGCAATCAACTGGAGATTCGACTCGATGTCAAAACGGAATGAACTGAATGCTGGGGCCACCGAGAGAGCGCCATTAAACACCGCCAGAAGTGAGGCAACGTCAGCTAAACACGTCACGCTACTGTCCAAAATCGAGTTGGGAACAGTGCGGGTGGGAATCATTGGGTTAGGCTACGTCGGTCTTCCCCTGGCCCGGGCGTTCGCTGCCCACAGAGTCGCTGTTCTGGGATTTGACCTGGACGCAGTCAAGGTAGCCAAGCTCCAGCGAGGACAAAGCTACATCGGCCATATTTCCGATGGGACGATTCGCCAGATGCGTGAGAATCAGTTCGAGGCCACGTCATCCTTCGATCGAATCGATGAGCCCGATGTCATCATTATTTGCGTTCCAACCCCGCTGACCGATGCACGTGAGCCCGACCTGACATACATAATCAGCTCCGCACAGGCTATCGCGGCTAGACTACGTCCAGGGCAACTGATCGTGCTTGAGAGCACGACCTACCCGGGCACTACTCGGGAAGTGGTGCTTCCCATTCTTAGCGCCGGGGGTCTCAAGCCTGGAGAGGACTTTTTCCTGGCATTCAGCCCTGAACGAGAGGACCCGGGCAACCCGGATTTCTCAGCTCCAACCATCCCGAAGGTCGTCGGCGGCTTCGGAGGCGGCCAGTCTGGAGCTGGCAGCTGCACTTTACGGAAAGGTGGTCGTCCGGGTCGTGCCCGTCTCATGTCTTGAGGTGGCAGAGGCATGTAAGATTCTTGAAAACACCTACCGCGCCATCAACATCGCACTCGTCAATGAATTGAAGATCCTTTATGATCGAATGGGTATCAATGTTTGGGACGTGATCGAGGCAGCCAAGAGCAAACCGTTCGGCTTCCAGGCATTCTATCCAGGGCCGGGACTTGGCGGCCATTGCATTCCGATCGATCCCTTCTATCTGACTTGGGTGGCGCGAAAATATGGTCTTGCAACTCGGTTCATCGAACTGGCGGGAGAGATTAATACCGCCATGCCTGCTTACGTGGTCAGCAAGGTCGCAGACGCGCTTAACGAGGAATCCAAGCCGATCAAGGGGAGCAAGATCACTCTCCTGGGAATGGCCTATAAGAAGGACGTTGACGACCCCCGCGAGTCGCCAGGGTTCGAGTTGATGGAACTGCTGCTGAAGAAGGGAGCCGTGGTTCAATACAACGATCCTCACATTCCCGTTCTTCCCCCGATGCGCCATTATCCGAAACTCCGTATGTCCAGCCAGGAATTGACTGTGGAGTACCTCGGGTCCCAGGATTGTGTGCTCATTGTTACGGACCATTCAGCCTATGACTGGAACTGGATTGGCCAGCACGCTCCGCTGATCGTTGACACCCGTAACGCCATGAAGAACCCGGTCAGCGGTCGGGCCCGGATCATCCTGGCATAACAATCTAGGGTAGTCATGTTCACCAGATATCGGTGGTCTGAGGGCCCGTTGTGGAAGGATCGACAGGATCATTGAGCCATAGCTCCAAGTTTAGCTCAAGTTACGCTAGCGAGTCCAAGAATTCAGCACTTTCTCCAGTTTTCGGCCAAGGTCTTGAAGACATTTCAATTCCCATTTGCGCAACCTGCGAACATGATCTCATTCGTCCGATGACCGGCGGTCGCCAGCCTCTCGGGAGTTTCGTCAATTCGGCGAAACTGTCTGGGTAGGGTCAATTCCAGGCGCGATAACAGGAGCTTCTGAGCCGCATCCGGCTTCGGGACAAAGCGGCTCGGATTGTGCGGGACGGCCCGCCCTTGGGACATCCTCAATCGACTGAACTACAGTCTCAACCGGATTCAGAAAGGCAAACCACTGAAGATAACCAAAAAGACCGACGCGATTTTCGCCAACGTGAAGGAGGTGCGGGAACAGGCTCGGAACGAACCTGAACCGCTGGAGATCTCCATGGACACGAAGGCGAAGGTGGGATTGGGCGATTACGCTCGTGGGGCGAAACCCGTCGACCGACGCCAACAGTAACGCAGGCCGAGGGATGGGATCACGATCCGCCAGCCGAGGAGAAACGGGTCCCTTTCGGCATCTTGATGCGGGTTAGCGGGGCGATGATGCTCGTGTTCGGATCACACGAGACCGGCGACGCTTGGGTCGATGCTATGCAAATGTGGTGCTTGCAAGTTCGGTCGGGCTAGCGCCTGCGGCAGGCTGCCTTAGAAAGGGCGCGGCAATCTAGGGGATTGCCGGTTTGGTGTTTTTCTTTGCAAGGCGACGCACCATCAGGTGGACCATCGCCACATGGATCATCGCCTCCCCGGTCTCGTTCCAGAACTCGTAATGCTTACTCAGGCGGCGATAGTTCGACAGCCACGAAAACGTCCGTTCCACGACCCAGCGTTTCGGCAAGAGTTTGAATCCTTTTACGTCATCGTTTCGTTTGACGATCTCCAGGACCCACTGACAAAAGGCAGAGACCCATGCGATCAGTTTCCCCGCATAGCCTCCGTCGGCCCATACCCGTTGCATTCGCGTCCAGTCGGCGTTGATCTTGGCCTTCGTGAATACCAGTTTGGCCCCATCACGGTCCTGGATACTGGCCGAATGGACCACCACCACCCAGATCAAGCCGATCGTGTCAACCAACAAGTGCCGTTTGATCCCGTTGATTTTTTTTCCCCGCGTCGTACCCCCTTGCTCCGCTGGTACGGGTTGCCTTGACCGTCTGACTATCGATGCTGCCGGCACTGGGCTGCGGTTCCTTTCCCGCTTGTTGCCGAACCAAGCTGCGGAGCGTGCCGTGAATGTGCTCCCACAATCCGCTGCGACGCCACCTATGGAAGTAGTAGCGGACAGTGCCCTCGGGAGGGAAGTCATGAGGCAAGGCGGACCATGCACACCCCGTCGTCAGGAGATAGAAGATCGCGTCGAGGACGTCCCGGAAATCAGTCTTGCGCGGGGCCCCCGCCGGGATCGGAGGAGGCAACATCGGTTCCAAGAGAGCCCACTGGGCATCCGTCAGATCGCTGGGATAGGGCTTGCGTGGCGTGGCGTCCATGCCGAGGCTCCGAATTGAAGACGAGATCCATAGCTCTAGCTAGCCTAATCGCCGGCAATCTCTCCAGATAGACCACTTTGCCGCGCCCTTTCTTAGCTTCGTCCCAGAGTTCGGGGCATCCCTTCTCGCCAAGAGCCTGTGCCAAGTTTGTTAGGGTTTCATAGTCATTTGGCTCGAGCTGCAAATACGCCCGCAAGAGGAGCACCGCATCAGGCCATTGTCGCAGGACAAGCGAAGCGCTGCCCAAGTTCTTGAGAGCACGGCGAACTGGGGCCGCAGTCGGATTGCTGTCCCATAAGCGGCCACTGCGTCGGTGTACCGTCCTTGATCGAAGGCCAGCCGGCCCATCGAGTTCCAACACGGAGGCATCCCCGACGAGAGGCCCGTCGCGTACCGTGAATCGATGACCCAAACGCAGAGGCGCCTGGTCGTTGCTGCTGATGCTCCTTGCGGCTATCGATGCGTCCTCGGCCTCAGCGGTTCGCGGGCGGAAATGCCTTGACGCCAGAGCACCCGTGCAATCGCAAAAAATACTATTGATGGACGTCTCAATGCGCAGTATCATGCTCTCGGAGACTTGGATTGCCAATTTAAGGAGACCGCGTGGTCGTTGAGAAATGCCAAGCCATCGGGATGATTGCTCATGGTCTGTCTGGGAACCAGACCGACCAGTGCGGAGCCAAATCTTAAGCTGACTTTTTTGTAAACGACGTCCTTATTATTCAGCATTTCCGTCACAATTGAGGGATCTGAAGCTCAAGTTGGAAGATTCGAATCGAACAGGCGTATGATAATTTGCGGGCTGAGTGAAGAGGTCGAGCTGATGTGCACCTATCGGACGTGAGCCGCCACATGTCGTCATTTCAAGACTCCATTCCCTTAGTTCGGTTTCTGAAGACGAAGCTCAGGCGGCCCATAACCAATTGGCCTCTGATCGGGTCATTTGCCGTACTTGCACTGGGGCTATTGTGGGCTTTCTGGCCGATCCTCTTGGCCATGGCGGAACGGTGGTCCAACGATCCGCGATACGCGCATGGGTACCTGGTTCCCATTTTTTCGCTGGCGCTGCTGTGGATGAGACGGGGCCAGACGCCACGGTGTGAATTGGGACCGAGCAGCCGGGGATTGGCGTTCATCGCGTCGGGTGCGGTCATTTTGCTGGTCGGTGGGTATTTCCGTCAGGGTACGATCGAGGGACTGGCACTGCTGGCGTTCATCGCCGGCGTGGCGATGGTGGTGGGAGGATGGCCCGCTGTGAGGTGGTCTTGGCCTTCGATCGTGTTCCTCTTTTTCATGATTCCCCTCCCCTGGCGTGTTGAAAATGCGCTGGGACCGCCACTCCAGTCGCTTGCGACTCTGGCCAGCACATTCGCTCTGCAAACTCTGGGCTTCATGGCATTTGCCGAAGGCAATGTGATCCAGTTGAGTGATGCGAGGATTGGCGTAGTGGAAGCGTGTAGCGGTCTGAGTATGGTTATCACGTTCATCGCCTTGTCTGTAGGAACGGCTCTGGTCGTCGATCGTCCGCCTTTTGACAGGATCGCCTTGGTTCTGAGTGCGATCCCAGTCGCCCTGCTGGCGAATATCGCACGCATTGCTTTGACTGGCGTCCTCCATGAGACGATTGGCGGACAAATCGCGGATAAATTCTATCACGATCTGGCCGGCTGGGTTATGATTCCCTTTGCACTCGTAGTGTACTGGTGCGAGATCTGGATGTTTTCGCATATTCTCGTCGAAGCCGAAAAGACGGCCGTTCTCGTCGGCATCGTCAACGGGAGTCGCAGGTCGGCCAATCGGTTGCCCAGGGAATTGCCCATTCTTCCTCGTGCGAGCCGAGGGCACTGATCGCAGGCTAGTAACGCTGTTTTCCTTGACAATGTTTTCGGCCGCAATGGGAAACACGCTTTCTCGAACTGTTCAGGTACGCGGTTATGAACCAGGCAAACCGTGCCACAGGTGAGCTGACCGGACCCATTTCCACGACCGCAACAGTCGTGGAGGCCATCGGCGGTAATGGAATCGGGGTGGTCCCCTCGGCTTATCCCGTGGTCGTCAATCCCCAGTCGTCCTCCGGCCCCAGCCCGATGGGATTGCTCAAGGCGCTCAGACGTCGGCTGGCACCAGCGTTGGGCTTGGCGATCCTGGTGACGGGTGTCTGTTCGGTGGCCGCTTGGTTTCTGCTTCCGCCCCCGAAATACCTTGCCCAAGCCAAAGTCCTGGTGCGGACGACGACGCCGCAAATCATGTTCAAGACCGTCGACGCTGATGCGGAGAGGGGCTCGGAAGAATACCAGCGGTTCCAGAAGAGCCAGTTGATCCAGCTCAGGAGCCGATTCGTGATCAGCACCGCGCTCCAGCAAAGCGGGATCAACGAGCTCAGAATGGTCCGGGAGCAGGAGAGGCCGGCTGATTGGCTCGTCGAGAATTTGCAGGCTTCGTTTCTGCAGGGGTCCGAGGTCATGCAGATCTCTCTCGATGGACAGTACCCCGAGGAGCTGGCGAGCCTGGTCAATGCCGTTACGAACACCTACATCAAGGAAGTGGCCAACGGAGACTTGAACCGTCGAGGTCAACGACGGGAGCTGCTCAAGAAGCTCAGCAATGGGAAGTTCGCGGAGCTGAAAAGCCGTCGAGATGCGCTGCGAAAGCTCGCCCAGAAGGCAGGGTCGGATGACCGGCAGACACTTGTCCTGAAGCAGCAATACGCGATCGAGCTCGTCACGGGCCGCCGGAAAGAGCTCCAGGAGGTTCAATCGGAGATACGAAAGCTAGAGGCGATGATCAAGATCCAGCGACCCGAGGCTTTGCAGGAAACCGCAGCCCCGCTGGTCTCGAACGACGACGTGGCGCGGCTGATCGAGCTGGATCCGGAAGTCAGTAACCTCAGGGCAAAGCTGGCTGCCGCGTCAGAACGACTCGCATCGGAAGCCGCTTACACCGGGCGCGTGGCTCGCAATTCAGGCATGAATCCCGCTTTGAAAACCCTGCGCGACGAGGTCGAGCTGATCAACAAACAACTTGAGCGGAAACGCAGAGCGATCAGACCGTCGGTGATCCAGCAGCTCCAGACTCCCCTCCAGACTCCCCAGGACGACGGCCAATTGGTAAAAGGAGGTAGCCTGCAGCAACGACTGGCAGTCGATAAGGAACTCGAGGCGAGCTTGCAGGACGATCTGAAAAATCTCTCCCATATGGACCAGGTACTGACCGACAACACACTCGACCTTCAGGACAACAAGGAAGAGTTCAAACAAATCGAGGATGCCGCCGGCAAGATCGCCTTGGAAGTTGAGAAGCTGGACGTCGAGCTGCAAGCACCCCCGCGAATCAGTCTAATCGAAAACGCTGTTCCCCCGAGCACCAGAAATGTGAAAATTTGGTACACGATGTTTGGTGTGATCACGCTCGGTTCATTTTTGGGAACTCTCTTTGCAATCGCGTTTCTGGAGCTGCGGACCCGGAAAGTCGACTCGGCCGATGAGGTCGTGGGCGACCTAGGGCTTGCGGTGGTCGGGTCCTTGCCGATGCTGCCGGCCAAGGCGCGACGGAATGGCATCATGGTTCGTCAGGAGAAGGATCGCTTCTGGTACAGCCTGCTACTCGAATCAATCGACGCCACCCGCACGATGCTGATCCATGCAGCTCGTACGGGCTCGCACCGAGTGGTCATGATCGCGAGCGCTCTGCCGGGTGAAGGAAAAACATCCCTGGCCAGCCATCTGGCGACCAGCCTGGCCCGGAGTGGTCAGAAAACATTGCTCATCGATGCCGACCTGCGTTGCCCCTCGATTCACCGCCTCTTCGACCTGACACCCGATCCAGGCTTGAGTGAGTTGCTACGGGGCGAGGTAAATTTTGAGGATGTGATCGTCTCCACGGCCGTCGAGGAGCTCAAGGTGATCACCGCCGGGCAATCTGACCCGCAGACCTTGAGGATCTTGTCGCAGGGAGGCCTGGGCGGTCTCTTCGCCCGGCTCAAAGAGCAATTTGATTTTGTGATCGTCGACTCGTCGCCGATCTTGCCCGTTGCCGACGCTCAGATCATAGCCCAGCAAGTGGATGCGGTGCTTTTCTCGATCCTGGCCGATGTGAGCCGGAAGACCAAGGTTCTCGCAGCCTATCAGCGGATCGGGGCCCTGGGGGTCAAGGTGCTAGGCGCCGTGGTGACAGGGGCCCACGATCGTAGTAGCTACGGCAACAAGTACTATTCGGGGTACATAGGGGGGGGCCATTCCACTCAGCCTGGAAGAGCGAACCTCACGACAGAGACCGAAGCCGTGACATGAAGAACCCCGTTTGTACCTTCGCTGCATTGGCTCTGATCGTCGGCTCCGGTCTTGTCCACGGAGCCTGGACCAATCGTTGGAGAACGGCCCCGGCACTCGCTGAGTTGGCTGCCCGCTTGGACTCCGTGCCCAAGGTCCTCGGCGACTGGACCGCGACATCGCAAGCGATTCCTCCGAGGCATCTTGCCAGTGCCGGCGCCGTTGGGCACCTTTCGAGGACCTATACACATTCCACGAAGGGACTCTCGGTGTCGGTCCTGCTTTTGTGCGGCCTACCTGGCGATATCTCGACACACACACCTGATGTCTGTTACCCCGGAGCCGGTTACACGCTGGAGACCACCCAAAGTTATGTCCACCAATACAGTTTGCCTAAGCAAACCGCGGAGTTTCAGACCGCGATTGCCAGGCGGACCGGGACAAAATCATCCTCGCTACGGATTTACTGGACGTGGCATGGGTCTAGTGGCTGGTCCGCGCCCTCGAACCCGCGCTGGGCTTTCGCTGCCGAGCCCTTGCTCTCGAAGCTTTACATCCTGAGGGAAACGGGCGGAGCCGACCTTGATCCCAAGAATGATCCTTGTGCCCAGTTCCTGTCGCTTTTGCTTCCCGAACTCGATCGCGTGATTTCTACCTCAGATCGACCGACGGGCGCGAAGTCGTCCAGCATCTGGAAGTGATCTTCCTTGCATCTGCGTGCTTGCGAGGCCGATGATCTATTCGTAGGCCATCAATGGCGCAACGATCCGCTGCGCGGCGTAGCCGTCGCCGTAGGGGTTGATTGCGGAGGCCATCTTGGCATAAACCTCTGGGTCGGTCAGAAGCTCGACGGCCGCCGCGGTGATTGCCGCTCGCTGGGTGCCGACGACCCGCGCCGCGCCGGCCTCGACAGCCTCCGGCCGCTCGCTGTGATCACGCAGCACAAGCACAGGCTTATCGAGACTCGGTGCCTCCTCTTGGACGCCTCCAGAATCTGTCAAGATCAACCGGCTCGAGGCCATCAGGTGGCAGAAGACGTCATAATGAAGAGGATCTGTGAGGTAGATCCTCTCTTGCCCGGCCAGCACCGCGGCGACAGTGGCTCGAACGTTCGGATTGGGGTGCACAGGGTAAATGATTGCAAGATCTGGAAACCGGTTTGTCAGATCGATTAGTGCTTCGCAGATTCCTTCCAGACCAGCTCCGAAGCTCTCCCGCCGATGACTTGTCACCAGGATGATCGGGCTGTGCTGCTCCAGGACCCCGGCCAGTTCCGGTTGCCGACGCCGGAAGTCGTCAGCACCGTGTTCACGCAACCGACCGAGTGTCAGCCGCAGCGCGTCGATTGCGGTGTTCCCGGTCACGACGATGGTGTCGGCCGCGATCCCCTCTCGCCGAAGGTTGTCGGCCGCCCAAGCGGTTGGTGCAAAATGGTGTACCGCCAGCGTATCGACCAGCCGCCGGTTCATCTCCTCGGGAAACGGGCTGTAACGATTCCGGGTGCGCAGGCCGGCTTCCACGTGACCCACCGGGATCTTGCGGTAGTAGGCAGCCAGGCTTGCAGCAAGGGCCGTCGTTGTGTCGCCGTGCACCAGTATAAGATCAGGTGACGTCTCGGAGAAGAGCCGATCCAACCTCTCGATCAGACGCGCTGTGAGTCCCGCCAGCTCCTGTCCCGGCCGCATCACATCAAGATCGGCGTCCGGCTCGATCTCGAAGTGACGGAGCACTTGGTCGAGCATCTCGCGATGCTGGGCCGTGACGAATACCTGTGTCTTGAAGGCTGCTTTCGCCCTGGAACTGGTGCGCAGTTCACGAATCACGGGAGCCATTTTGATTGCTTCAGGTCGCGTACCAAAAATCACTGCGATTTGCATGTAGGCCCAAGATTCATGCTCTGTTCGGTAGAAAACGCACCTTTTCCCGGACGTCGAAAGTATTTCGTGCTTCGAGCTCGCCAGTCTGTTGTCGAGGTTCGACCTCCTCTCGGGCTTCGGTTCCCTGATCTCAATAAGTCAGTCCAAATCCATACGGAAACAGCGGGTCCTTGGCGGTGCCGTCGTCGAGGTTGCAGGGAATCTGGTCCATCGACCGCGGCCATGTGTGAGGGAGCTTGCCGGTCGGCTTGACGTCGCCAAGGATAACATCGGCGATGCCTTGGCCCTCGGTACCGGGAAGCCAGGCGGCAAGCACCGCGTCGCTGGCCTCGAGTACTGGGCCGAGCAGGACGGGGCGGCCGGAGTAGACCACGGTCACGATCGGCAAGCCGGCCGCTCTTGCCGCGTTCAGGACGCTCAGGTCTTCCTTCGGCAGGCTCAGATCTCTGCGGTCGCCCCGCATCTCCGCGTAGGGACGCTCGCCGATCGCCACAATCACCGCGTCGGCACCCCCGACGCCGGAGCCGTCGGCGGAGTGAGCCACCACGGTATTCGGCCCGACGGCCCGACGGACGGCGGCCAGAAGCGTTGTGCCACCGCGGGTTACGTTGCCCGTCTTGCCTTGCCACGTGATCGTCCAGCCGCCGCATTGAATACCTAGATCATCGGCCGCCTGACCTGCCAGGACCAGCCGCCTGGCATGTTTCGAGAGCGGTAACGTGCGTTTTTCGTTCTTCAGCAGCACGAGCGACTTCTGCACGCACTGCGCGCAACCTGGCGGTGCTCGGCCGATCCAACTTCGGAGGTGAGCACCGCATCGGAGAAGGGATGGTCGAAGAGGTGCATGCGAGCCTTGACGAGCAAGATGCGCCGGACGGCGTCGTCGATCCGAGATTGAGGTACCTTGCCCTCGGTCACGAGCTCTTTGAGCAAGGTGATGTATTCGACGTAGTTGTTTTTCTGGCCCGATCCGTTGGGAATCATGACCATGTCAATGCCGGCGTTGATTGAGATTTCGATGGCCGTCTTGTAATCGCACAAGCTGATCGATGGCGGCCCAGTCGGAAACGACAAAACCGCGAAAACCAAGCTCATGCTTGAGTAAATCGGTAAGAAGTTCTTGATTGGCGTGCATCTTCTTGCCGTTCCAGCTGCTGTATGAGGCCATGACCGAGCCGACGCCCGTTTTGATGGCCCCCAGGTATCCGGGCAGATGAATCTGTTTGAGGGTGGCCAGATCGCACTCCGTTTTGCCCTGGTCCACGCCGTACAAGGTGCCGCCGTCACCCATGTAATGCTTGGCGCAGGCGAGCACCGACGTGTTCTCAGCCGGCGTCGAACCCTGGAGACCGCGGCACCGCCGCAGCCCCCATGACTGCGGCGAGCTCCGGATTCTCACCGAAGCTCTCATAGGTGCGACCCCACCGCTCGTCGCGGGCGACGGCCACGCAGGGGGCGAATGCCCAGCGGATGCCGGTGCCGACTAGCTCCCGGGCAGTGATCCGCGCGGCCTTCTCTACTAGGCCAGGATCGCGCGTGGCTCCCATGCCGATGTTGTGCGGCAGGATGACAGCCCCGTCCACGTTATTGTGCCCATGCACCGCGTCGATCCCGTAAATGAGAGGGATCTTCATGCGGCTCTTGAGAGCCCACGACTGGAGGTCGTCGTGGGTCTTTGCCCAGCCCTGTGCCGTGATATCTTCGGGGTCGGAATCGCCGCCGCTAAGTACCGATCCCAGGGAGTAACGGGCAACGTCGGCCCGGTCGTGAACGGCCTTGAGATCGGCCTGGGTCATCTGGCCGATCTTCTCATCCAACGTCATCGCCTTGAGCAATTCATCGGTTTTCGCCGCCGCGGCCGCGTCGTCGTCATCGGCATTCGCCGTCGCCGCGGTGATGGCGACCGCCCCGGAGAGAAATGCAGTGGCCGAGAGTAGCCACGAACTGAGAGTACGCATTGGGATCGTCATGTCTCCTCACCTGGGTGCGTGAAGTTCTCGGTCCCACAAGGAGCCTGGGGCATGTCAACCAGAATGGCGGGAAATTGGGGCAAGATCAACCTGGCAGTGCCGCGCGGCAAGATTGCCTATGCGTCGACCTCGGCGGAGACCCCTTGGCGGATTCGGAAATGGGGGGCAGGAATGCCGGGGACGGATTGTGGCACGACGCCTTCACTGAGCAGGAACGGAGCAAACCCGCGATGGATCTTCTGGGCGATCGCTTGCAGACCGGCTCGCGTCATCAGATCGCGGCAACAGGCTGCCGAGGCGTGGTGGATGTCGCCTTCGCGGAACGCGACGCAGATGTCATAAATAAACCAACCCCACGGGGCATCGCGATAGCCGTCAATCAATAAGAGTCGCCCGCCGGGCCGGAGAACGCGGCTGCATTTCGGCCACGGCCCTGTCCTGGCGAGGGTAGTGGTGGAAGCTGTTGGCGCAGGTGACGAAATCGAAAGTCTCTGATCCGAACGGCAGCCGCTCGCTGTCTCCCTGGACAGGCAAAACATCTCGGTCATGATATTCCCATCGGGGACGCCCCCTGGAGAGCATCCCGAAGACGAGGTCCACACCGCAGACTTGGGCTTGCGGCAGAGCGGCTTTGAGCCGCGTGGTAAACAGGCCCGTTCCACATCCGACATCCAGTAGCCGGAACGGCCGATTGGCGGTCACCGCCGCGATCCGTCGGATCAATACCCGATGCGAAGGGCCAAACAGCATCCACTGGAGCAAGCTACGATCGTAACTCTCGCTCCAGCGTGTGAATTCCGCGGCCGCCTGGTCCTTGTCGTAGCTCATCGAGGCCTCCTTGCCTTGCGTCACGAATGCGGCGGGAATGCGCAATTCCAGCGGAATCGCTCTTCTACACCGGGTGCCGAAATCCGACAACCCAGATCCATTGCCTTAATAAGACTTCACAGAACCACTCGGCGGGGTTGAATCGTCAAGCGAATCGCTTTAAGATAAATGAGGAAGAATAAGATTTCAAAATCAGCAATAATGGCTTTGCTAGACCCGGGTCTTGGTGTGCTAAAGCTGCCTGTTTATCTCGATAACCATGCGACGACGCGAACCGACCCTCGGGTCGTCGAGGCGATGCTGCCGTATTTCACGGAAATCTACGGCAACGCGGCCAGCATCTCGCATCGGTTTGGCTGGGAGGCCGGCGAGGCGGTCGAACGGGCTCGGCACCAGGTCGCCGGCGCGATCGGCGCAGAGCCCAAGGAGATCGTTTTCACGTCGGGGGCTACAGAGTCGAACAACCTGGCAATCAAAGGGCGCGGCCCTTGCCATGAAACGGAAGGGTAACCACCTGGTCACTGCCGCGGTCGAGCACAAGGCAGTGCTCGACACCATGAAGCGGCTAGGACGCGAGGGCTGGGATGTGACCGTCGTGCCCTGCGACCAGACCGGGCGAGTGACGGTGGATTCGGTCGCGTCGGCGCTTACCGAGCGGACGGTCCTGGTCTCGATCATGGCTGCCAACAACGAGGTCGGCACACTAAACCCAATCGCGCGAAATCGGCCGCCTCTGCCATGACCGCGGGGTGATCTTCCACACCGATGCAGCCCAAGCCGTCGGCAAGATTGCCCTGAACGTCCAGGCCGACAATATCGATCTGCTCAGTCTCTCCGCACACAAGCTATACGGCCCCAAGGGGATCGGCGCTCTGTATGTGCGGCGGCGGGACCCTCAGGTGCGGCTCTTACCCCTGCTTGACGGAGGCGGCCACGAGCGCGGCATGCGGAGTGGGACGCTGGCGGTTCCGCTTGTCGTCGGCCTGGGCACCGCTGTCGAACTGGCTGTCAGCGAACGTCCCGTCGAGTCGCAACGACTCCTGAGCTTACGCGAACGCTTGCATGCCGGCATAATGGAACGGGTGTCCGACACTTGCCTCAACGGTCATCCGACCGAGCGGCTGCCGGGGAATCTCAACCTGAGCTTCGCGGATCTCGATGGCGAGGCGCTCGATGATGGCCATGCGCGACGTCGCCGTGAGTTCAGGGGCCGCGTGCACGGCCGCCAACCCCGAGCCTAGCCATGTGCTTCTGGCCATGGGGAGGGACGAAGAGATGGCGCGGGCCAGCCTGCGGTTTGGGCTAGGCAGATTCTCGACCACCGAAGAAATCGATTTTGCCATCGATGCGGTGGCGGACGCGGTCAAGCGACTGCGGGTTCATAGTGCGGCCTGGGCCGCTCAGTGCCGCTCGTGTTCGCTCGACCCAGCGGTCGGACGCAGTTGACTTCCCATTATGATAGTGTATGGGGAATGGTGTAATTCCGAGCCATAAGCGTGTGAGACGACTGAACCTGGATAAGGAGACGATTCGATGGGAGTGACCCTGACCGAAAAGGCCGCTGGTGAGGTCAAGAAAATCATGACCGAGCAGAACCTTCCCGACGAAGCAGTGCTTCGCGTGGGCGTGCAGGGGGGGGGATGCAGCGGCTTTGCCTATAGTCTGAACTTCGACACCAGCACCAGCGAACGCGACCGGGTGATCGACGTGCATGGCGTCAAGCTGGCTGTGGACAAGAAGTTTGACCCCTACCTGGACGGGACGGTTGTCGACTTCTACGACGGCCTTGAGAAACGGGGGTTCGTCTTCAACAACCCGAATGTCGTCAAGAGCTGCGGTTGCGGCTCTTCGTTCCAGGTTTGAGCCCGAACCAGTAAGCGGCGATGTTGGACGGGGAGCCGACCGCCCCGCGCTCCGTTTACCATCGCCAGCCCTGCCGCACATCGCCATTGACCACGCATGCTGCTGGCCATCGATTGTGGTACAGTTCGACGACCGTTCGCGCGGCGAGCTCGGCCATATCGCTCATCGACTGGAAATCAGTCCCGGCAACATGTGGGCTGAGGACCACATGTTCAAGGCCCAGCAGCGGATTTCCGGGATCGGGAGGTTCCTGGTTCAGCACGTCTAGACCTGCGCCGGCGAGATGCCCGGAGACCAGGCTGTCGCGGAGATCGGCCTCGACAACCAAGCCGCCGCGGGCGGTGTTGATTAGCAGGCTGCCGGGTCGCATCCTTCCCAGAAATTTGCGGTCCACCATGCCTCTCGTGGCTTCGGTGAGCGGCGCGTGCAAGCTGATGATATCGGCTGCCGCCAGCAGCTCGTCAAGGCCGAGGCGTGGGATCGGAAACGGCTCGCTGATCCGGTTATCAACCAGCGGATCGTAGGCGGCGACTTTCATGCCGAAGGCTAACCCGCGGCTAGCGACTGCCCGGCCAATTCGCCCCAGTCCGATCAGCCCCAGCGTCTTGCCGCGCACCGGCGCGACCAGCCTGCGATCCCACCCTCCAGCGTGGATGGTGCGGTCGTTTGAGATAATGTTGCGGGAAAGTGCAAGAATCAAAGCGAATGTCTGTTCGGCAACGCTCTCGTGGTTGGTTCCCGGTGTGATCGTCACGACGATGTCGCGGCTGGTCGCCGCCTTCAGATCGATCAGGTCATAGCCAACGCCAGTCCGGGCCACGACCCTGAGCCAAGGAGCGAGCTCGAAGAGGTCGGCTGTCAACCGCTCGCCGCCGGCAAGCATGGCGTCGGCCCTGGGCAGGTAGCCCTGTAACTGTTCGTGGGTCAAGGCAAGGTCGCCCTCAGGGTCGATTAGCTCGAAGCCCGCGTCCGAAAGAACCTTGCGGAACGGTCCAGGTTGATTGCGAAGCAGATAGGGCCCGATCAAAATGCTGGGCATGGAAGCGCTCTCGCCTGCTGACGGGAACCCGTTGCGGCACTGTCGCGGCGACGTCGCTCGCACAGTGGCAGCAACGGTTTGCAATGATTCACTGGGTCTATGGTCAGAAAGTCTTGAGGACGCTATTCTAGACTACTACGCTATCGCACGATTTGCGAGCACGCGACGCGTGGGGCGCGCACCCGTCCGGTTGGACCGAGAGCGAGTCGTCTTTAGCGCTGGTTTCGACTGCACGCTTGGTATCGAGCCAGTCGGGCCGGCGGGTTTGACGAAAGTCGAGCCATGCACAAGATGGTCTCAATCCGAATGCTCGGGGACTTGCGGTCCGGGGTGAAATAAGCGGCATGGGGGTTCTCAAGTTTCTCTTGCCCTCGAACGACCTGGCCCGTCGGCTTCCAGGTTTCCGCAAAGCCTATATTACGGGTCTGGATAGAACTCCCGGACGATTGAACATTGAATTTCGCAATGGGCAGATGGCCTGCTTCCGCGAGACCAGCGAGAGCGGTCGGCTGTTTGTTCCCTGGTCGATCGCTGGTTATGGCACGCCGATCGTTGGCACTGCTACCCTTGCCGAACGCTCGACACCGTACACGCTGGCCCTGGAGCTGGCGCGTGGCAAACTGAACGATGTGCGGAACCAGACGGCTGATTGGGTTCAGATGGGCCTGCGTGTTTCGCCGGAGCTTTCGCAGGTACTGGCCCAAGCGCGCACGACGTTCATTCAGGCGGCCATGTCAACCGACAGTCCCGAACGTTGCCTGGCCGCGGCGCAGGCAAGTCTGGAGGCTTCAAGTCAGGCGGGAGACATGGTCACAGAGGCTTATCTGTCGCAAATTCTTCAAAACCGGCTGGCCTCTGCCGGCAAGTTGACAACCCACCTGGGCTGCATGCTCACGAGCGATCCTGACAAGGTGCCTGAAGCCGCCCAGTGGCCATCGGCATTCAATGCCGCACTGATCAGCGTGTCGTGGAAGCAAATCGCGCCGTCGGAAGGGAAGTACCGCTGGGACTTGCTGGATGCCCAGCTCGATTTCTGTCGACACAACCAGCTGGAGATCGAGGCCGGCCCGCTGATCGAATTCCGGCCCTCTGCCTTGCCCGACTGGATCTGGCTCTGGGAAAGAGACCAGGAAACCATCAGCGGTTTTGCTACCGATTTCGTGCGTCAAGCGGTATCCCGCTACCGCGGCAAAGTGCCGCTCTGGCACGTTGTTGCCCGGCCCGCGTCTCAGGAGATCCTGGGGCTCTCGGAGGAAGAGCAGATTCGGATCACCGCGCGGGCGGTCCAGGCGGCGCGCCAGGCCGACCCAGGGGCGCAGCTCAGCATCGGAATCGATCGGCCGTGGGCGGAATGGATGAGCTCCAGCCACTTTCAACTCGGCCCTCTTCATCTCTGCGATTACCTGCTTCGCTCCGATCTGGGGATCTCCAGCATCGCAATTGAAATCGCGCCGGGGTTCACCAGCCCCGGCAGCCATCTGCGCGATCTTTTCGAGTTCTCCCGGCTGCTCGATCTCTATTCGCTCCTGAACGTGCCCTTGCACCTGATCATTGCAATACCCTCGGCAAGCGGTTCCGACCCGGCCGCCGACTCGACGATCCAGGTCGACGTCGCACAGTGGCCGGTACCGCCCGACGACGCTTCGCAGGCCTCTTGGGCAGCACGGTGGCTGACCCTGGGCCTGGCCAAACCGTTCGTCCGGACGGTGACCTGGCATCACTACAGCGATCATCTGCCGCACGTCTATCCCCACGCCGGATTGTTCCGGCCTGACGGCACCGCCAAGCCCATTTTCCCCTGGTTGCAATCGCTTCGCCAGGATGTCATCGCTTGAGGCCCAAGTCTGTCGGCAATGATCGCCTCCGATAATCTGGGCCAGCCGCCTGCGTGAAAAATCATTGAAAGAAATGTCGCGGCAGGCTGTGATCCTTGATGGAGGACATGCATGACCGATTCGCCGGCGACGCGCCAGAGCTTGCTGGTTCGGCTCAAGGACCCGAATGACGGCCATGCCTGGAGCGAGTTCGTGGCGATCTACACGCCTTTGATCGACCGGCTGGCAAGGGCCAAGGGGTTTCAGGAGGCGGATGCGGCCGACCTGGCACAGGAAGTTTTTCGTGCAGTGGCCGGGGCAATTGACCGCTACGATCCCGACCCGGCACGTGGGTCATTCCGCGGCTGGCTATTCCGGATCGCCCGTAACCTCATGATCAACCTGCTGGCTGCCCGGCGGCTAAGGCCGCAGGCCACGGGCGACTCGGATGTCCAGCAACTGCTCGATCGAGTTCCTGCCCCCGACTCGGCCGAAACGGTCCTGTTCCAAGTCGAATACCGCCGCCGGCTTTTCCACTGGGCCGCCGAGCAAGTCCGCGGCGAGTTTCGCGACTCCACATGGAAGGCTTTCTGGCTGACCGCGGTCGAGGGGCAAGAGCCTGGGGACACGGCGAAATCCGTGGGAATCTCGGTCGGAGCGGTCTACATCGCCAAGAGCCGGGTCATGGCCCGGCTGCGGGCAGTCCTCGAGCACGTCGAAGGGGAATCGGTTCTGCCGTCATAATACTCGTCCATCACGATCCAGGAGAGAACGATCATGGCCGTACGCTCAGATCGGTGCGATTCTTACCGCTTGCGTCTCTCCCTGGAGGATCGGCTCTCGGACTCTGAGCAGGTGGAGCTCGCCGCTCATCTGGAATCGTGCTATTTCTGCCGCAATGAGCTGGAGCGGCTGGCGGCGGCAAGCCGGCTCTGGGGCGAAGCCCGCTTGCTGCGCGGCGAGGCCGAGCCGGGTTCTTCATCCACGGTCGGCCTGGAATCCCTAAGCGTGGAGGCGAATTGCGATAAGACCGACGTCGCGGACGACAGCAGCGCCTGGGTCCGATTCCTCGATCCTCCCGATCCGGCCTACCCGGGAACTCTGGGGCGGCTGGGTCCCTACCACGTCTTGGAGGTGCTCGGGCAAGGGGGGATGGGCGTGGTGCTCAAGGCACGCGACCCGGCGCTCGACCGGACAGTGGCCATCAAGGTGCTCTCCCCGCCCTCGCGCACGGTGCGACGGCGCGGCGGCGGTTCGCCCGCGAGGCGCGGGCGGCGGCGGCGGTGGCACACGAACACATCGTTGCTATTCATGCCGTTGACGAGTTCCGCGGGCTGCCTTACCTCGTTATGCAGTACATTCCCGGCCGCTCGCTCCAGGAACGGCTGGACGCCTCGGGCCCGCTCGAAGTGAAGGAGATCTTGCGAATCGGCACCCAGGCGGCCCAGGCATTGGTCGCGGCCCATGCCCAGGGGGTTGTCCACCGCGACATCAAGCCGGCCAACATTCTGCTCGAGAACTGCATCGAGCAGGTCAAGCTCACGGACTTTGGCCTGGCCCGCACGATCGACGACGCCAGTTTGACCCAGAGCGGCATCATTGCCGGCACGCCGCAGTACATGGCGCCCGAGCAGGCTCGCGGCGAGTCGGTCGACGCCCGCTCGGATCTGTTCTCGCTAGGCGCCGTGCTCTACGCGATGGCTGGCGGCCGCCCCCCGTTCCGCGCAGATTCGGCGCTGGCCGTCCTCAAAAGGATCTGTGACGATCGGCACCGGTCAATCCGCGAGCTGAACCCAGAACATCCCCGACTGGCTGGAAGCTGTAATCGACCGCCTGCTCGCCAAGGATCCGGCCGATCGCTTCCAGTCCGCCGCCGAGGTTGCCGACCTGCTGGAGCGCGGGCTCGCTCACGTCCAGCAGCCGAAGGCCGTTCCCCGCCCGTCCGTTCCCGGCGTTACAGGGCCGTCGTTCCCGAGCCTGGAATTTGATGTGCCCGCTTGCAAGGTCTCGCGCCGTTCCCGCCGCCGGCTGGCCGTGGCCGCGAGCGTTATTCTGCTCGCCCTGGCGGGACTGGGCGCCTCCGAGGCCGCGGGGCTGAGCCAGGTGACGGACTTTGTGGCCTCGATCCTGCGCATCAAGACACCAGAGGGCACCCTGGTCGTAAAGATCGATGATCCGGGCGTGAAGGTCGATATCGACAACGAGGTGGTGATTATCGGCGGGGCCGGACCACAGGAAATCCGGCTCCGCACCGGGCTGCACCGGTTGCAGGCGACGCGCAACGGCCAGCCGGTCCGGGACGAGCTGGTTTCGATCATGAAAGGGAAAAAGGAAATCGTGACGATCGGCTTCGAACCGACGGCCACGGCGGTCCACGGAACAAGCACCGACCGGCAGCCCATGACTGCCCCGCCGTCGCACGTCCAGCAATGCATGGTATGTCATGTTAAGTCGGACAAACTTGATCCGCCATTGCCTGCCGGCCATCCCCGAATGCTCGAGACGACCAGCGCACAGGCCTGGCGCTCCATGGACAGCTTGTTCCCGAGAGGCGGCACGCACCCGGTCCGGACACGAGGCTTGATCTGGAGCATTGCCTACTCTCCCGATGGCCGCCGGCTGGCGATCGGGCAGCAAGGCCTCGACGGACTTGCCTCGGTCCTGCGAGTCTGGGATCTCGAGGTGAAGAAGGATGTCATCTGGATGGCGCGGCCATCGGCCTATCGTTGTGTGGCATTCTCGCCGGATGGCAAGAGGCTGGCGACCGGGACTTTCGACTGCGCCGTCGAGTCGTACCAGATAATGGGCGACCTTGCCATGCTCGAGGGTTTCTGGAGAGATCTGGGCGAACCTGTCAACGCCCTGGCATTCCTTCCCCTCGGCTGGGTCGTGGCCGGTGACTGGGCTGGCAAGATCCACTTCTTGAGCACGGCCGGCCGTCCCCGCGTTCCGGTAGAGCCTTACCCAAGCAAGATCTTCGCGATCGCCGCCAGCCCGGACGGTTCCACCCTGGCCGTGGCGGGCGCGGCCGGAGAGATCAACCTCCTCGACGTTTCCTTGGGCCCTAAGCTCGCGACCTTGAAGGGCCATGAAATGCCAGTGGAATCGCTCGATTTCTCACCCGACGGCAAACACCTCGCGTCGGCAAGCTGGGATAAGACCGTCCGGGTCTGGGAGGTGCCCAGCGGTCGAGAAGAACGTCGTATTGCCCATTCCGTTTACGAGCGCCTGGCGGTGCGTTTCTCACCCGACGGCAAAACGCTCGCATGCTCTGACGGACAGCATGAAACCAGGCATTTTGAGCGCTTTCCGTGCGTAGTCCAACTCTGGAACTGGGCAGAAGGCACGCTGCTGCATGCCATGAATGGCCATACCAATTGCATCTACGCTCTGGCGTTCTCGCCCGACGGCAAGACTCTCGCCTCGGGCAGCATGGACCAGACCGTCAAGCTCTGGGATGCAGCAACTGGGCGTCTGCTCGAAACAATCGTGCCTGGCGAGTCCGGTACCAGTTCGGCGCGGGAATGTCGGCTGGGGGGGTTCCCCCGCCACTCCCGATTTGAATGATCCTTGACTAGGGCTAATCGTAGGAATAGCCCGCGAAGAAGATCTCGTCCGGTTCGCCCTCCTTGAAAACAATGATCGAAGTCCCATGACCGCGGTCGAGATCCTCGAAGAAATCCATGTTTTCTTCGACCATCTCGTGAGTTGGCTGGGTTGTGCCGTAAAGTTGGAGTAGGGTGTCGTCGGAAAGCGCAGTGATCGCTCCGAAGTCCGGCTGATTGGAAAAGTGGTCGAGGTCGAGAATCGATCGGGTTCCGTCGGCATCCGCGTCCTCGAACGCCTCCTCGATGGAGGCGTGCTGTACTCCCGGCGAGGGTGCCTGGGGATCGATCGGAAATGCGAGGCGATCCATGGCCGGGAAGTACCTGCCGGCGCGGAACTCCCGCTGGCGCAGATCCTTCAGGGCCTTGTCGAGGTCGGGTTGGTGCTTCACGAAGTAGAAATAGGGCTCTGCGCCCATGGGGAATCCCTCACATCGGAGGTGTCGGCCCGTCCCGTTAGCCAACACCGAGTCAGGCCGATGGTACGAGCCGGTTGCAAAACATGAATCGCGACGGGCAGGTCCCGTCCCTCGAGGAAAAAGGCATCAGAAAGAACGGTAGGATATGCTTGGGCGATTGGCCACCCAAAGGTAGATTCGCTGCCCAGGCACGGGATCCAGACCGGATCACATCGACATCTGCCGGATCTTCCCGTGTAGCGCCGCCGTGGTAGACCAGGACGGCGTCGCCCGATTGGAAGCTGGAATCTTTCGTTCGGCGACGGTTATACGTTGGCAGACCGGAAAAGGAGAATTTCTTTCTTTTTATTCTTGACTAATTCTTGAGTCATACGTAAAAAAGGGTTAACGATGCATTGTGGCGCGGTTACAACCGAGAGTGGATGTCTTCATTCAGTGGAGCACGCCGTGCAGCAATGAGATCTCAGCCGGAGATGCCGAATCTCGATCTAAGGAATCTGTGAGAGTTCAGAGCAACTCCGGGCTGCTGGCTGGCGTCGGGAGTTAGTTAGGGCATCGGGACTATCACAATCTCAAGCAGAGGGGCAACAATGCTGAGCAAAGACAAGGTCGAAACAACGGTGTCGGGAGTCAAGGCAGTCACACGAAGGATGGCGTGTCTGTCGATACTTGCCGCGGCTTTCCGGGCAGTGCCTACGCTCAAAACGGCGGCGGCCACGGCAACAACAACGGCGGCGGCAACGGCAACAACAACGGCGGCGGCAACGGCAACAACAACGGCGGCGGCAACGGCAACAACAACGCGGCGGCAACGGCAAAAACAACGGCGGCGGCAACGGCAACAACAACGGCGGCGGCAACGGCAACAACGGTGGCGGCAACGGCCACAACGGCGACCCTCCAGCCGCCCCCGAGATCGCTACGGGTGCCGCGATCACCGCCTCTGTGCTTGCCGGCGGTGGCCTGATGTTGTTGGCCGACCGTCGCCGGCGGAAAAAGAGTTCGAGTTAATGACCAAACTGTTCGCCCGCCAGCGTCATGTTAGGCGAGTATCGGCGTAGGCGAGAATCGGCGTAGGCGAGAATCGGCCGGGTTCAGCCGTGGAGCGAGAATGGCATCGCCACGAGCGGGGAGATCGTCGATTGCAATTTGCCCCCGCAAATGATCGAGCCATTCAAGCGGGGACCTGGCTGATCTACGTCCGCTGGATCGGGCTGCTTGCTCTGCAGGTGGTCGAGATCCTCGCTCTGACGCTCCGATTCGATACGAAGACGCTCAAGGGGGGACTGCCCTGGCTCGAAGGATTCTTCGATCTGCTGGAGGTTGGTTTCGATGTCGTGGCCGTTGGGGCCGCGGTTGTACTGCTGGTGCTGTGGCCCCGGCTTCGGGGAGCTTTGCGGTGCCTTCCCGATCGGCTCCAAAATCACAAGTGGTCGAGGTTTCTCTCCCTTCATCTCGTCGCCTTTGCGGGGCTCTTCCTGCTATCCGGGCCTTTGATGGAAGGCGGTCCCAGATCGGCGGTCTCGGTCGTAGCCCTGACCATCGGCTGGGCCGGGCTAGGCCTCCTCTCTCTGCTGGCCTGGGTCGCCTGCTTCTTGCCTCATCGGGAATGGCTCCCGCTTCTGCGTCGCTTCCCCTGGATTCTGCCGGCCGGAACGGCGGCGGGATTGGGGATGCTGGGTGCCGGCCGACTCGCACAAGCACTCTGGAACCCCCTCGGTGTTTCGACCCTTTGGCTTGTGCGATTTATTCTGAAGATTTTCTCAGAGGACGTCGTTTACCTACCGGCTAAGAGGATCATCGGAACGGCGTCATTCGAAGTTGAGATCGCGCCGGTATGCTCGGGCTACCAGGGAATGGGGCTGATGCTCGTGCTGATGGGCGCCTTCCTGCTGATCTCACGCAGAACTCTGAGGTTCCCGCGCACTATGGCTACTCCCCCTGGGCTGCCTCTTGGCGTACCTCGCCAACGCCGTGCGGATCGTCGCGTTGATTTTGCTTGGCACCCACGTCTCCGAAGAGATCGCACTGGGGGGCTTCCACTCCCGGGCCGGGGTGCTGTTCTTTCTGGCCGTCGGCTTCGGGATTATTGGCCTGTCATTACGATCGCCTTTGTTCTCGGCCGACGACGGGCGGGGTGAGGCGGAAGTCGATTCGACTGCCTCCGCGGCCTACCTCTGTCCCTTGATGGCACTGGTAGGGATCACGCTGGTCACAGGCGCGTTCTCCTCAGGATACGACCCGCTCTATCCTCTGAGCCTGATCGTAACGTGCGGACTTTTGTGGCACTACCGTAAGTACTACGACGATCTCTGTTGGAGCATTGCCCCTCAGGCCGTCGCGATCGGGGTCACCGTCTTTGCTCTCTGGATCGCGTTAGAGCCGTGGAAATCCGGCGAGACCCTAGCGACGTCGCCCGTTCCGCTTGCAGGCGCCGGAGTGGTGGCCTGGGTCATTGCTCGGGTACTTGGGTCGGTATTCGTCACCCCGGTGGTTGAAGAACTGGCCTTTCGGGGTTACCTGACCCGACGACTCATTGCCGCCGATTTCAAGTCGGTTCCTCAGGGCACCTTCTCGTGGCTGTCGTTCCTGGTCTCATCGTTGCTCTTCGGGTTAATCCACGGGCGCTGGATCGCTGGAACCATAGCTGGCATGTTCTACGCGTTCGCCCTGTACGGCCGGCGCAAGCTGTCCGACGCCGTCCTGGCTCACGCGACCACAAATGCCCTGATCGCGGCCCACGTTCTGGCGTCGGGGAAGTGGTCATTGTGGACCTGAGGTTCTTCGGCACTTCATGGTCGATTCGCAGTGCAAGCTGGGATTCATTGTGCGGCCGGTCGTCCGGGCCGCGGACCTCGCCCCGCGACAAGTTCCTTGATGAAGATGTTCTTGTATTGCACCAGGCTCGGCGGACCAGCCCACTGCCCATCGCGCTTACCGCCGTGGTGCTGCAAGGCGAGCCGGCCGTGGCTCGGCAAATCGGGGATCTGTGCGCCGGGATGACGACCTTGCCGTTCAAGACGGTCCGGACCGTATTGCCACGAACGGTGATCTCGAACCGGTTCCACTGGCCGATGGGGTTGTCGGCCTGCATCCGGGGCGTCACGGCCGCCCGGAGCTCCGGCGCGGTGTTGGGATTGGTGCGGATGCCGTACATCTCGCCCGAGCCGATGGGCCAGCACCAGATATTTACCTGGTAGTCGCCGGATCCTCGTAGAAATATTCCCGAATCCGCGTCGGGCAGGGCTAGCTTGAGTTCCTTACCATGAATGTCCCGGGCGTGGGTGCCGTCGGGCAGGATGTAAGGCACATTCCGGTTCGTGTAAGGTGCTTCCTTGATCCGCCAGTCCACATGCAGCTCGAAGTTGCCGAATTCGCGTTCCAGCCAGAGGCTTTTGTCTCCCCGGGCCTCGCTCTGGGCGTCGTAATCGATCGCGCCATCCACGACCTTCCAATGCCCACCATCCCCTTCCGGCACTTTCCAGCCGGAGAGGTCGCGCCCGTTAAATAGTGCGGTGAAACCGGGTGGGGGTTCGTTGTCGGCGGCACGAGCCGCGGTTAGGACGCTCAATACAAGCAATGCAGAAGTGGCATGGCGACCGAGCGGTCGCATCCAGAATTTCATCATACCAGCGAACGTCGCAGCATCACTCATCGCAATACCTCTCTCCACTTGGGTGCGGGAGCTTGCGAGCTCAAATTCCCATCGTAGCGCAAGGAGGGACGCCAAGCAAGGAAGTGGCTGGGTCGTCCTGCCATCGAGGCCGTTTTACGCTCCGATCGGGGATTGGCGGAGTACCGACGCCGCGCGTCGAGCCGGTCAGCGCACTCCTTACCCGCATGGAGTCCGGAAGCTCAGGAAATGCTACGGTTCGGGCCGCCTGGATGCCCACAAGGCCTTGGCTCACGCAGCGGGCGCCGCGTCCCGCGAACTGCTCGATTTCCTCCTTGCGACCGGCAGGGATTGTTCGTCGAGCAGTACCTCGGTTAAACCTCAGGGTGCGTCGCCCTGGCCGCGCCGAGCAGGTGACAGGGCTCCGCCTGACAAGTGTCCAAACATGCTACAAAATGCTACGTTTTCTTACTTTCGAGAGCAGCTTCTCGGTCTTGCTTTGGCGATGCAAGTTATTATCTAATATTAATTTGGGTCTCCTTGTCTGCTGGCTTCGTGAGAGGCGACCCTAGATATTCAGCTATACTTAGTTAATTGTGTGAGTAACTTAACCGTATCGTGGAACAGGAGTTGCGTCAGAATGAACAGCTATGCCGTGTCGCCCGCTCGAATGGCGAATTCAGCCCTTTTCTCGAGGCGTTTTACTCTCATGCAACCGACAAGACAGCCCAAAGCTGGGAAGCGACCACACACTTCGGGGTATCAGTTGACAGTGGTTGGCCCCTTTTGGCACCGTATGTCATGGCGAGCAAGAAGCCAACATGATTAGGCAATTTGCGTAATTTTTGGCTTTTTATGTAAGTTCCCCAAGTCTCGACTCGTTCTTTCTGTCAAGCCGCGGCGAAACGCGGCGCTCGACGTGGAAATCGCTCGGGGGTCACGAGCATGACGTGCGAGTCCTGTCCGACGGCTGAGGACCTTCTCCGCCTCCTCAACGAGCAACTGGATGCCGCCCAGGCCGCTGAGATCGGCACCCACGTGAACACCTGTATCCATTGTCAGGAAGCTCTGGATGATATGACCCGCGGGGGAGCCTACGGGCTCTCTCACCTGAGTCCGAGTCTTCTCTGGGAGCCTGCTTGCGACGGCAGTCATGATTCCTCGCAAGCTTTACGCACCGATGCTGGGACTGAACCCACCAGCGACCCTGCGGCGGTGACCCTCGTCCGGCCGTCATCCGATCGTGAAGCGACAACCGACCGCGGTCTGCTTGATTCGCTCCCGGACGACCAGGCCGAGACCCCAGCAAACGGCTGGCCCACGATTCCCTCCTATGAGATCCTGGAAGTGATCCGCGAGGGCGGCATGGGTATCGTGTACAGGGCACGGCAGCGGGGTCTGAACCGCGAGGTCGCCCTCAAGATGATCCGCGGAGACCGGATCAGTCTCGACCATTTCACTCGCTTCCGGATCGAGGCCGAGGCGGTCGCCCGGCTGCGCCATCCCAATATCGTCCAGATCTATGAGATTGGCGAGGCTGGCTCGCTCCCCTTTCTGTCGCTGGAGCTGCTCGTCGGAGGGACCCTCTACGATCGCCTCTCCGGCAACCCTCAGCCGGGCCGGGCCGCGGCCGAGCTGGTGGCCACGCTCGCCCGGGCAATTCAGGCCGCACACGATACGGGAATCATCCACCGCGACCTCAAACCCAGCAACGTCCTGTTCACCGACGACGGCGTTCCCAAGATCACCGACTTCGGCTTGGCCAAGCGGCTCGAGTCAGACAGCCGGCAGACCGCGACCGGGCAGATCATGGGCACGCCCTCCTACATGGCCCCCGAGCAGGCCAGGGGCCATGCCCGCGACGTCGGACCGACGGCGGACGTTTATGCCCTGGGAGCCGTTCTCTACGAGATGCTCACCGGGCGTCCTCCATTCAAGGGGGAAACGCCCCTCGAGACGGTCCGCCAGGTCGTGGAGGACGAGGTCGTGCCGCCCTCGCGGCTTGTGCCCAAGGTTGCCAGAGACCTGGAGACGATCTGCCTGCACTGTCTGAAGAAGGAGCCTGCGAAACGTTATGGTTCGGCCCACGCGGTGGCTGAGGACCTCGAGAACTTCCTGGCTGGCCGGCCGATCAAGGCCCGCCGCACGCCGTTCTGGGAGCGCGGGGTACAAGCTGGCCCGCCGCCACCCCGTCGCCGCGACCCTCTTCACGCTGGCCCTGGCGGCCGCCCTCGGGGGCGTTGGCTACCTGGCTGCAGAGCAGCTCCCTGCGGCAGCAGCATGACCTGCTGGAGGTCCTGAGGATCTCCAAGCTGAACGGCGATGTGCTTCGAACTCTGCTCAGGTCGCAAGAGTTCCTGAGCCACGGAAAGTGGAGCGACGCCGAGATCGCCCTGACCAAGCTGCAGGCCGAGATCCGCGACGAGCCCGTTGCCTCTGACTTGGCCCGGCGCACCGGCGATCTGCTCGACCAGGCTGCCCAGGCACGAAACACCCAGGAGAACCTAAGCCGCGCCAGGCAACTGCTCCGAACATTCCTCGACCGCCGCCGCGACGCCCTTTACCAGGAGACCCACTTTATCTGGCTGGGCCGGCCCTACGAGCCCGACAAGGTCCGCGCCTCGGCGCGGTCGGCGCTGGCAGTCTTCGCGGCGCCAGGCGGGGAGGAGTCGTGGGCCCTGGGATCATTGCCGCAGAGCTTCACACCCGGTGAGAAGGACGAAGTCAGGGAGGGCTGCTACGAGCTGCTACTGATCTTGGCTGGTGCTGAGGAACCCGGGGGCGGCTTGAGGGTGCTGGACGCCGCCAGGGAGCTGCGGCCGCCAACCCGCGCGTACCACCTTAGGCGATCCGAGTGCCATGTCCGCAGCGGCAATGCGCCGGCCGCCGAGCAGGATCGCCGCGCCGCGGAGGCCGTGGCGCTTGTCACACCGCTGGACCACTTCCTCGTGGCCAAGGAGCTGTACCGGCAAGAGAGCTGGGCCGAGGCGCTAGGCCATTTTGACACCACGCTGACTCGCCAGCCAGGCCACTTTTGGGCGAACTGCCTCTCGGCCATCTGCTGTCTCCAGCTTCATCGGCCGATGCCGGCCTGGTCCCGGCTCACTGCATGTCTCCAGACGGAGCCTGATCTCGCCTGGCTCAACGTGCTGCGCGGGTTCGCCTCGTACCAGATTGCCGCTCTGGCCCGGTCAGCCGTTGAGACCCTGAACGCCAGGGGCGACACCCTCCGCGCCGAGATCGAGAATCAGCTCCAGTCCGCTGAAGCGGATTACCAGCGGGCCCTGGACCTGCTGGACGCAGCTCCCAGCCCGTCCGTTCGCTTCGTCGTGCTGCTCAACCGGGGTTCGCTCTGGCTCGAGCGCCGCGCTTGGGGCAAGGCCGAGGCAGATCTCCGGGCAGCGATGCGGCTGGATGACAAGCAGTGGCAGCCCTTCGAGCTCTTGGGCCAGGTTTTCCTGCGGCAGAATCAGCCGGACCAGGCGATCGCGCAGTTCAGCCGGGCCATCGCGTGCGGCCCGGTTGGGCTCCCCTTCACAGGGCCCGGGCGGCCGTCAACCAGGGTCGGCAGGACCAGGTCCCGGCGCACCGGGCAGCAGCCCTCGCCGACCTTGAGCAGGCGATTCGCCTGGAACCCGCGGGGAGCGCCCTGGTTGCTCTGGACCAGGCCAGCCGCGCCAGGCTCTTGCATCAGGAGGCGCGCGAGGACGAGGCGCTGGCCGCCTGTGACGCGGCCCTGAAGATTGACCCGGGTCACCTCAACGCCAACCGGGTGCGCATCGAGGTGCTGCGAAAGCTGAAGCGCTATGACGAGGTCATCCGTTCCTGCGACGCGCTTCTAACCCGGGAGAGGCCGTCACCCGAGCTTTACGAATTGCGGGCGCTGGCGAAGGAGAAGCTTCGGGACTACCAGGGCGCGATCGAGGACCAGACGCTGGCCATCGCCCTGGATCCCGGCGCCGCACCGCTGCTGGCAAGGCGGGGCGCCCTGTACCTGGTCACCGACGCGCCCCGTTCTGCCCTGCGCGACTTCGAGAAGACCGTTCAGCTTGATTCCTCGAATGCCGACGCCCACCTGGGCCGAGGCCTGGCGCTTGCGGCGATGGGCCAGCATCGCGAGGCTGTGGCCGGCGCGACCCAAGCCCTGGCGATGGCCGAGCCGACCACGACCCGGCTCTACAATGCGGCCCGCATCCATGCCCAGGCGGCGATCTCGGCGGCGTCCGAGGCGCGGAAGACGGGCAAGGACGCGGTGAGTCTGGTCAATCGTTATCAGGACCGGGCGATGGCTCTGGTGCGCAGTGGCTGAAGCGTCTTCCCGCCACGGAGCGAGGGCGATCTCTCCGCGAGTTGTTCCAGGACCCGGCCATGGCCACCCTCCGCCACCGCCTGCGGTCGCTGGAGCTGACAGGGGCAGTGTCCTCGTCGGCCGGGTGACACATCAATGACATGGTAATATTTAAAAGATCGGTGGGTTTCACCCACCCTACTGACCTGGCCCTGTCCTCGTAGGGTGGGTGCAACCCACCAGAAATTAATTATATCTGACATCATCTCCAGGAGCACTCGCGATGACCACGGCATGGAGCTCCATCAACGACTCACGTCCTTTCGTTCATCGGCCCCGCCACCGCCAACCTGCCGCAAACACCTGTAGCTCCCGTTTCCGGCCCCGTTTCGAGCTCATGGAAGACCGCACACTACTCGCGACATTCAGCGTGACGAACACGTCAGACAGCGGTCCCGGCTCGCTCCGCCAGGCGATCCTTGAGTCCAACGCCGCCGTCGGCCAGACGAACACGATCGATTTCGCCATCCCCGGCGAGGGCACTCAGACGATCACGCCGCTTTTCGCTCTGCCGCCTGTCACTCAGGCCGTCCTGATTGACGGCATTTCCCAGCCGGGCTACTCCGGCACGCCCTTGATCGAGCTGAACGGTCATTCGGCCGGCTATGCCGACGGCCTGGCCATTATGAGTTCGGGCACAATGATACGCGGCCTTGACATCAACAGCTTCACCCTGGGTGCGGGCATCCTCATCACTGGCTCGGAGGCGACCGGAAACACGATCGAAGCCAACGAGATCGGCACCGATCCGACCGGCTCGCAGGCCCTGCCCAACTACTACGGGGTTCAGATCCTGGACGGCGCCAGCGACAATCTCGTGGGCGGGACTGTCCCCGCGGCCGGCAACCTGATCGCCTTCAACTCCAGGGTGGGCGTCGACGTCGAGGGTAGCACCTCAAACGGCAACCAGATCACGGCCAACCGGATCTTCGCGAACAACACCCCGCCCGCCCAGACATCGAGAGGCATGCTCCAGTTCGACGGGTCGAGCTACGTCACCCTCCCTAACAATCTGATCCACGACTCCTCGCAGCACGAGACCATCGAGGCCTGGTTCCAGACCACCAGCGGCGGCGAGATCCTCGGCTATCAGCAAGCGGCCCCCCCCGCTTATCCAGGCTACTGGTTCCCGGCGCTCTGGGTCGGGGATGACGGTAAGCTATATGGCGAGCTCCAACGCCTTCACGACAACGCGGTGATCGCATCGCCTGGAACGGTCAACGATGGTCGATGGCATAATGTCGCCTTGGTCGTTGATGATGTGTCCCAGACCCAGACTTTGTATCTGGATGGCCAGAGCGTCGGCTCTTTGTCGGGCCCAGTCTGGAATGCCGGCTTCCTCGCCAATTTCAACCAGATCGGGACCGGATGGAACTCGTCTATCTATTATCCGGCTTCTCCAACCTTCAACGGTTATGATGGTTTCACCGGTCAGATCGGCGAGGTGCGGATCTGGAGTTCGCCGCGGACGGCCGACGAGGTCCGCCAGGATATGATCACGTCGCCGGTCGGCACGGAGACGGGCCTGCTGGCCGACTACACCTTCGACGAGGGCCAGGGCCTGACGGCCCATGACCTGACTCCTCACCATAACGACGGGACGCTGGCGGGGCCTAATGGTGATCTCCCCACCTGGCCCGGCGGTAGCAGCAGCGAACTTGCCATCGACCTCGGAAACGACGGCATCACCGACAATTCCACCTCGCCCCGCCAGGGACCCAACAACCTCCAGAACTTCCCCGTCGTCATCACGACCAGCGGCGGGCAACTCGAGGGTGGGCTGAGCGGCAGCACCCCCAACATGACCTTTCGCATCGACCTCTTCGCCAGCGACAGCTATTCTACTGCCGGCGCGGGTCAGGCCGAGGTCTACCTCGGGTCGCTGGGGGTGACGACCGACGGGCAAGGCCAGGCGGTCTTCGACATCCCATTTACCCTTCCGGCCGGGAAACCCATGGTCACCGCCACGGCCACCGATCCGCAAGGAAACACCTCCGAGGTCTCGGCCCTACGTACGACCTCGCTCCGGGCGCCCACACAGACAACTCGCTGGGTTCCCGGTCAGCCTCTGCTCTTCACGACCGCCTCGGGCGACGGCCTCGCCCTCCAAGACACTGAGGCCGGGCCGCTCGACCCGGCCTGGGACCTGACCGTCTCGGTCACTACCGGGACGCTCCTGCTCTCGGGGACCAACGGCCTGGTCGGCTTGGGCGATGGGACCGGCACGCTGCATTATCGGGGAGCTCTCTCGGCGCTCAACGCGGCCCTGGACGGGTTGCGCTTCACGCCCCGCCGGGTTACCACGGCAACGCGACGCTGAGCCTGGATGCCGAGTCTTACGGTGCCAGGCCCGTCCAGGCCCAGCGTCTCCTCACGGACGGAGTTTTTATTGTCACCACCACCGCCGATGCCGGCCCCGGCTCGCTGCGGCAGGAGATCCTTGATTCCAACACGGCCACGGGAGGCCATAACACGATCGACTTTGCCATCCCTGGACAGGGAATCCATACGATCGCACCGAGTTCGCCCCTGCCTCCGATCACGACCTCGGTGCTAATCGATGGCACTACCCAGCCGGGCTTTGCCGGCACGCCGCTCATTGCTCTCAGCGGCTTGCTGTCTGGGAGCTCAGCCCCACTCGCCATCTCGGGCAGGGAGGTCTCCATTCGTGGTCTGGCCATGGGCCGCGTTGCAATTGTTCCGACCACGGACGAGAACCTGATCGCCGTCCTTGCTGGCGGAGGCCTCACAAGCCAGCTTTCGCTACGCGACTCTCAAAGCAATATCCTCGTCCAGAGTGAGGGCGTCTCGCCGGGCAGCCCGAATCCCGTGATCGACGAGCATCTCGCGGCCGGTGATTATTCTCTCGCGCTCGACGGCGGGGCCGGCCCAGGCACATTCACCTTGACGACCCTGCTGACTCCAGCCGCCACGCCGTTCCAGCCGATCCCAGTGGGGTCGGGGGTAGACGCAATAGTCGCTGGCGACTTCAACGGCGACGGCCGCCTCGATCTGGCCGTCGCAAACGGGGGCTCTCTCGACACCAATGGCAATCCAATCCCCGGCACCAGTTCCGTGTCGGTGCTGCTGGGCAACGGCGACGGCACCTTCCAGCCCCAAATCACCTACGCGGTGGGCACGGATCCATTGGCGATCGTGGCGGGTGACTTCACGAACAATGGCCGCCTCGATCTGGCCGTCGCAAACGGGGGCTCTTTCGACACCAATGGCAATCCAATCCCCGGCACCAGTTCCATGTCGGTGCTGCTGGGCAACGGCGACGGGACTTTCCAGCCCCAGGTCGTCTACGCGGTGGGTTCGTACCCAGACGCGATAGCGGCGGGTGACTTCACCGGCGATGGACATGTCGATCTGGCCGTCGCGAATCAGGGATCCCCTCCTAACTACCACGGCACCGTGTCGATCCTCTTGGGGAACAGCGATGGCACCTTCCAGCCCCAGGTGCCCTACGCGGTTGGCAGCTTCCCGAATGCCATCGTGGCGGGTTATTTCACCGGCGACGGCCGCACCGATCTGGCCGTCACAAACGAAAATGACGACACCGTGTCGGTGTTGCTGGGCAACGGCGACGGCACGTTCCAGCCCCAGGTCATCTACGCGGTGGGGACGTTTCCAAACGCGCTCGTGGCGGGCGACTTCACCGGCAACGGCCGCACCGACCTAGCCGTCGCAAACCTCGGTGACAACACCGTGTCAGTGTTGCTGGGCAACGGCGACGGCACGTTCCAGCCCCAGGTCACCTACTCGGTGGGGCTGTCTCCAGACACGCTCGTGGTGGGCGACTTCACCGGCGACGGCCGCGCCGACCTGGCCGTCGCAAACCAAGGCGACAGCTTCGTGTCCCTACTCCTGGGCAAGGGCGACGGGACTTTCCAGCCCCAGGTCACTTACACCGTGGGGGAATCACCGGATGGCATCGTGGCGGGGGATTTCACCGGCGACGGCCGCACTGACCTGGCCGTCGCAAACGGCGACAACACCGTGTCGGTACTGCTGGGCAACGGCGACGGCACCTTCCAGATGACTCAGCAATCTGCGACGGGATCGAATCCGTATGCCGTGGTGACGGGTGATTTCAACGGTGATGGACGGCTCGACCTGGCCACCGCGAATGCCGGCACCAACACTATTTCCATCTTGCTAGGTAATAATGACGGCACCTTCCAGACTCAGAAGGAGTTCACGGTTGGGCTCCCCCCGGCCGAAACGGACGGGACACTCCTGCCGCCATGGCCGATTGAAGCGATTTCAATGGTCGCCGGCGATTTCAATGGCGATGGCCGTCTCGACCTGGCCGTTGCCGGCGAGGGCGTTGCAAAAAGTGGCAAAGACATTGTTCCAGGAAACGTGAGCCTGCTGCTTGGTGACGGCGACGGGACATTCCAGTCCCCGATGCCAGTCACGGCGCCAGAATTCCTCTTCCCCTATTCTCTGGTGAGGGGCGATTTCAACGGCGACGGTAAGCTCGACCTGGCCTTCATTGATGGTGGTAGCACGCCCTTCGGGGGGACTGTCCCCGCTAGCGTGGACGTACTGCTGGGCAACGGCGACGGGACTTTCCAGGCTCCGCACCGGTACGTCGTCGGGGGCTACCCGTGCGATCTGGTGGCCGGAGATTTCACCGGCGACGGCAAGCTTGACCTGGCTTTCGCGTACTACAACTCCAATGTAATTTCGGTCATGTCGGGCAATGGCGACGGCACCTTCCAGCCCCCGGAGAAAATCGCGGTGGGAACCTATGTGGTGAGTTTGGCGGCTGGAGATTTCAATGATGACCACAAACTGGACCTGGTGGCCGGAGGATACAACTATGACCCTGTCACAAACGCCGTCTTTTATCAGGTTTTGCCACTTCTTGGCAATGGCGACGGCATCTTCCAGCCTGGGAAGGCATCCGCGGTGGAAACGTATCCTCAGACCTTGTTGGCTGGCGATTCTAATGATGACGGCAAGCTTGACTTGGTCATCGGCAACTCCGGCAACGACCTTTTATACAACGCCGTATCGGACCAAGCTCTGCTCCTACTGGGCAACGGCGACGGCACGTTTCAGACAACGGAGCAGGTCGTGGCGGGAATTCACGGAGGTGCTCTTGCCGCAGGCGATTTCACCGGTGACGGCCGGCTCGACCTCGCCGCGGCTAACTTTTACTCGAACGACGTTTCCGTGGCGATCGGCAATGGCGATGGTGCATTTGAGGACCCCGGCCAGCTCGCCACCACCCCTCGTGCCACGCCCCTGTTAGCCGACGTGAATAGCGACGGCACGAACGATGTCTTCGTGATCGACGGGGCCGGTGACATCCTCTACCGACAAGGTATACCCGGCCAGCCCGGCACCTTTGAGCCCCCCGTCACGATCAACCCCGGGGCTCCCTCGCGCGACATCGCCTGGGTTCCCGACACGAACGTCGGTGCCGTGCTCGCCAGCGTCGATGCCCGCGATAACACAGTGTCGTTTTACGCGTGGCGCAACCATGGCTGTGTGAAGCTGAGTTCGCTGGCGACCGGCCGCCTGCCCGCGCAGATCATCGCGGCCGACCTGGACAATGACGGTTGGACCGACCTGGTGGTTCGCAACGCCGCCGACGGCACGCTCTCCGTCTACTATGGCTACGAGCTCGCCGCCCCATTCAATCCCAACAACATAGGCCCGGCGTTCTTACCTCCTTTGACCATTCCCGTGGGCCTGGGCGTTTCTGATGTGCAGGCCATCGATACCACCGGCGGTGGGCGGCTCGACCTCGTAGTCACCAATAAGGTTACCGGCCAGGTCAGCATTTTGCCGAACCTGGGCAACGGGATCTTCGGACCGCTCGAACCCTATCGCGCGGGGACCGGATTGTCCAAGATTGACCCCGGTAGTATGCCGGAGGTCACCAGCCCGGAGGACACCTCCGGTGTAGCCGCCGCGCCGCTGTCCCGGAGTGGACCGACCGACCTGGTTACGGCCAATCCGGGCTCGAACACGCTCGGGGTGCTGGCCGGTCTAGGCGGCGGCCTGTTCGCCAACCCGGCGCCCATTTACACCCAGGACCCCGCGCAGATCGTCCGCGTGGCCGACCTCACCGGCAAAGGGATCCCCGACCTCGTGCTCCTGGGCCCGACCGGCCTTTCTGTCATGCTGGGTGACGGCAGGGGCGGCTTCAAATCGCCTGTCAGCTACGACGTCGGACCCGAACCGACCGGGTTGACCATCACCGACATCAACCACGACGGCCATCCTGACCTGCTCATCGGCAGTGCGTATGGGGATCTCCTGGTGCTGTTGGGTAAGGGCGACGGCACCTTCCAGCCCTATCGCGAGGCCGACCAGGCCATCACGCTGGCCGTGGCCGACCTCACCGGCAACGGCTCCAAGGACATCATCTACGCCGACCAAGGGCTCGATCGCGTGGTGGTCCAGTACGGCAGCGGCAAGACCACCGTGCTCGGCGACCAGGCGACCGGCCTGCTCGCCCCAGGCGCCGTCAAGCTAGCCGACCTCACTGGCAACGGCATTCCCGACCTGATCGTCGCCGACAGCGGGTCGAACAACGTGCTGATTTACCCGGGCCTGGGCAACGGCCAGTTCGGGCCGGCGATCAACGGCGGGCACGGTTACTTCGTGGGCACCAACCCGGTCGGTATCACCGTGGCCAACCTCACCGCACCCTGCCCGACCTGGTAGTGGCCGACAAGGGCTCCAACCAGGTGTCCATCTTGCTCAACCAGTCGCACCGCGGAAACATCAGCTTCCGGCTCGGTCCGCGGCTGAATTCGGGTGGGATCGGGCCGGTCTCCACGGTCGTCGGCAATTTCACCGACAGCGTCAATCAAGACATACTGGTAAGCAACAGCGGGTCGAACGACGTCGCTCTGCTCCCCGGTAGGGGCGGCGGGTTCTTCAATGACACGAAACCCCAGACCTTCCAGGTCGGCGACAACCCCGGGCCGGTCCTCGTCGGCAACTTCAACGGCCAGTCCGACCTGGTGACGGTCAATGCCGGATCGAACGACCTGACGGTGATCTCGAACTTCATGAGCGCCGATTCCGTCACCACGGCGATCTCTTCGGGCGGGACCGATCCGGACACGGCCTTCAGCTTCAGCGCGCAGTCCGGGTTTGATGACCTGGTCGTCGGCAACGGCGGCGACGGGGTCCTGGCCCTGTTCGAGGGATCCGACAAGGGGCTGACGCTGACGTCCAGCGAGATCAATCCCGACTTGCCCAGCCCGTCGGCCCTGGTGTACGGCGGCCTGGCCGGCGGGAATGTTCAGTTCTACGCCGCCTCCGCGGGCCAGGAAGCCGCCGCTCTGGTGGCGCTGAGCCTGGGCGGCGAGATCGCGCCACTGTCCCCGGCGACACCGTCTCCCACGCCCACGGTCGCTCAACTGGTCCCGCTCCAGGAATCGTCGCTGGCACTGGTGGGAACCTTCCTGATCACAACGCTCCCTTCTTCCGCAACCGAGGTGAACCTAGGCCCAGCGGAAACCGAAGTCGCGGCCACGGTGGCGCTGTCTAACGCCGGGCCCGTGGCACTGGGCCAGGGCGCGGCCGCGCCGAGTCGAGTCGAGGACACCGGGACCGGCAGCGACGAGCCACCCGCCCAGCCCGAACCCCCGAAGGCCGGCGCCGAGCCTCCAGCAGCGTCCTGGCAGCATCGCGTCCTGGGGACCGATGAGGCGCTCGAGCGTTTCGACCGCGAGCATCCCGATCTCTTCCAGCCCCGCCGCGACGAGCCGCCGGAGACCAACCCGTCCCAGGGACGAGGGGCCATTCCTGCGCCAGCCCAGGAGCACACGCCTCTGGGTCAGGTGTCAGGAGATCATCGAGCGGAGCTGACTGACCGGGCGATCGAGCACTTGGCCGATCGGAGGGTGGGTGAAACCCACCAGGGATACAATCATATTAAAATTGGACCGGTGGGTTTCACCCACCCTACCGGAGACGGCGACGAGGAGCGTTATGACGTCTCTGCCGCGCTGGCTCTCGCGGCCACCGTGGCTGGTCAGTTCTACTTCGGCTGCACCGGCCGAGGAAACGGTCTCCGATCTCGCAGGCGGACCTTTCCCCGTAGGGTGGGTGAAACCCACCAATGATTCACTCACATCTAAAACAACTGGTGGGTTTCACCCACCCTACTGGTCTTCGTTTTGCCCCGAGGGCAGAACGGGTTCAGGCCGCTCGAGCAGGTGGGATCATGAAATCAAAGGGGGTGAGGACTTCGCTCCACTGTTCTTTCGGACTGTGATACCATCAGCATGCGAGCGGTCGCATCGTGATCCGATCCGAGTCTCGATCACCACGGCGGCGATCTTTGATCAAGGTCGGTGGGCCGCTGTCGAGGCACAGACGCGTCCATGTCGAACAGACCGGACGAGGAAACCTCCCTGACGTTGATGATGCGCGTGCAAAGGGATGCTGCCGATCCCGCCGCGTGGAACGAATTCGTGCACAGGTACCAGCCGATGATCCGCGCCTGGTGCCTGAAGTGGGGAGCGCAATCCTCCGACGCAGAAGATGTCGCTCAGCAGGTGCTGATCAAACTCCTGACCGCCATGAAAACGTACCAGTGCGAGTCGCCAGCTAGCTTCCGGGGCTGGCTCAAAACAGTCACGCGGAATGCCTGGATCGACTTCACTCGCCGCCCCTGCACACGTCAGGCCCCGGACTGGATTGCTTCCATCGCCGATTCGCACGACGCGATGGACGACCTGGAGCACCAGGTGGAGCAGGCCTACGAGCGCGAGTTGCTCGAACTGGCCATGCGCCGGGTCCAAACCCGGGTGAAGCCGAGCACCTGGGAGGCCTTCCAGCTCACTTCGATCGAGAACCTCTCGGGCAAAGAGGCGGCCGATCGACTGGGCACTCCGATCTCGAGCGTCTTCGTCGCCAAGCACCGGGTGATGAAGCTGCTGGAGGAGGAGGTCCGGGTTCTCATAGGTGAACGAGGCTGAAGAATGCCCGTGTCAGCGGGACCGGCGAGCAGACCGAATCCCAGGCCGACGCCGTGCCGGCGCGGCTACCGAGGCCAAACGTAGAGACCAGAACGGCAGGGGGTGATGGTTATGCCCTGACTACGATTGCTCTGCCCCGCCTCGTCCCTCCCACCCCCGCGGCCGCCCTGGCCTCCGCCGCGGACCTCGCCGGCAAGCGGCAGGTGAATCGAACCCGCCAATATCTGAATTGCCGGGTGGGTGCAAGCCAACGAAGGTCGTTGTTCTTTCTCCGTCGCTATCGGAATCCTGTGTAAGGTTTTCGGAATCCGGCCGTATCTAGGGTGTTTGAAGGGTCGTTCGATGGCTTACACGAGTCGCCGCCGGACGAGGACCCGCTTCGATGTTGCCGCTCGGATCCCGCGACAGCCTGCGACCCGAGACCCCTGAGGATACTCGGGCCACGGCGGAAACGGGGACCGGCGTCCGGTCCAACCCCGACGAGCGGTATTACTGCAGGCCGGTGCCATGGACGGCCCGGAATGCGGTCGGGCGAGCGATCTCACGGCCCCGTTGGGGTCCGGGACACGCTACGCGCAGGGGCGAGTAAATGACAATTCAACGCAAGACAAGAGGACACAGCCATGAGATTCTGGAAACGATCGATTCGGCAGGATGACCGTTCTCACCGCGACGCCACGAGGGTTCGGGGTCCGAACCGTAAACGCCGGCTTCAGTTGGAGAACCTCGAGGAGCGGACCCTACTCTCCACGTACACGCTCTCCGAGTCTTACGTGAACGGAATCTCGACTGTCAGCGAGACGATCAACAACACCACGACTCTTTACTCCAAGCCTTCTTCGCCGTTTGTCGTCAACACGGGAAGCGGGAGCAACACAGTCAATATTCGCAACACCTCTGCCGGCATTGCCATCACTGAAATCGGCGGCAACAACACGGTCAACGTGGGCGAAGGCTCGGGCAACTTTGGCTTAGTGGTCCTCTGGGCCGCCGTGAACATTCAGAACCCGGCGAGCCCCTACACGCTTAACGTCAACGACTCGGCCGACATGACGGCGCGGACCCTGACGCTCAGCACCTACAGTTCGGGCGGCGCGAACTGGGGCTCGATCACCGGGCTGGGGGCGGCGATCAACTACGAGTACTCCGCCAACAGCAGCGTGAACATCACGACCGGCCATGCCCTCGGCACCGTCAACGTCCAGGGCACCGGCGTGACGACTAACATCACCACCGGATACGCCGTCGTCAACGTGGGCGAAGGCAACGTGCAGGGCATTCTCGGCACGCTGAACATCCAGAGCCCGTACCCCTCCGAGACGATCAATGTCGACGACTCGGTCGACACTACGGCGCGGACCGTGACGCTCAGCACCAGCAGTAACTGGGAATCGATCACCGGGCTGGCGCCGGCGGCGATCAGCTACAACATGTACTCCGACACCGCAAGCGTGAACATCACGACCGGCCAAGGCGCCGACACCTTCTACGTCCTGGCCACCAGCGTGACGACCAACATCTACAGCGGCGGATCCGACACCTTCAACGTGAGCAACGACGACAGCGTGCAGGGCATTCTCGGCACGCTCAACATCCAGAACTCCGAAATCTTCAACACGATCTCCAACACGATCTATATCGACGACTTTCTCGACCCGGCGGGGCGGAACGTGACGCTCAGCACCTACAGTTCGGGCGGCGCCTACTGGGGCTCGATAACCGGGCTGGCGCCGGCGGCGATCAACTACGCCATGTCCTTCGTCACCAACACCCCCGACAGCGGCCCCCCGTCCGTTCACTACATGACCAGCAGCGTGAGCATCACGACCGGCCAGGTCGCCGACACGGTCAACATCCTGGCCACCGGCGTGCAGACCAACCTCATCACCGGCGGCCAGGACACGGTGAACGTAGGCGACGGCGGGAGCCTCCAGGGCATCTGCGGTGCCCTTTACGTCGACAACTGGTCCAACTATACCTGCGTGCTCAACATCAACGACTCGGCCGCCCCCGGGCGCGACGCTAGCCTCAGCACCATCGCCTGGGTTCTACCCCGGGCCCTTTTTCAACTTGAACGACCCCGTGCCCTGGGGCTCGATAACCGGGCTGGCGCCGGCAGCAATCAACTTCGAGTGGGCCGACGTCAACTATGTCAACATCTCGACCTCCCCGGGGACGGTGGCGTGGCAAGTGGCCCTTAATGCGGAGACTCCCGAGAATGGTGGGGTCGGGGTGTATAACAACGGGAACCTGATCAACGGATAGAGGTCGCCCTGAGATGGTGAGCCCAGGTCGTCCGATGACCGTACCGGAGCCGCGTCGCCAGGCAGGACCGGCTCCTTCTACGGTTTGCGTGCCCCGCTGAAATCCAGCGGAGTCGCGGTTTACCGGGGGCTTTGCGGGGTCAATTCCTGTAAACGGTTTTCGCGGCTTGGCGAGAATTTGGGGTTCACGGGCCGGGTCGCCCTGGCCCGCGAACCCCGTAACGTAAACCGGAAACAGGGCTTGACCGCGCAAATGACGTTTGATCAGCTCCATCTATTCCATCTCGACGGAGGTCTTCCACCGGGGCAAAATCGGTTAAATGCGCCGGAATGGACGTGATCATTCAATGTCGCGGATCGAGCGGGCTTGCTGGCTTGGTGTGTGAGTTTCGTCTCGAAAGAGAAAAAGACAATGGCAGGGTATTCGGGCACACCGTTGCCGAAGAAGCTGGGGATCAAGCCGGGGGCTCGCGTCTGTTTCGTGAACGCACCGCCTGGATACGCCGCGCTCCTGGAACCCCTGCCGGAGAACGTGTCCGTTGTCTGCGAAGAGAGTCTTGCTCTCGACCTGGTTCATGGATTCGTTGCAAGCCGAGCACAGCTCACCGAATTGATCAAACTCTATAAGACGAGAATCAAGCAGGATGGTGCGATCTGGGTGTCTTGGCCCAAGAGGGCGTCGAAGATCGCCACCGATGTCACCGAGGAAACGGTGCGCGAGGTCGCGCTGCCGGTGGGCCTGGTCGATATCAAGGTCTGTGCGGTTGACGAGGTCTGGTCCGGTCTGAAACTGGTGATTCGCAAGGAGAATCGAAGCTGATTGTGCCGGGGGGGCACCATACCTGAGATGTCACCTAATCGAGAAGTGTGTTGATTCAAGTTCAGGAGTAGGAGTAATACGCCGGGAGCGGCGAGCTGGTGTCCTGATTCTGTTGCAAACTTGGTGATCCCGCCTCAGGCTAGCAACAGTTCGATGACCAAGGCCGCGGCAAATAGCAGCACGTTCAGACAGCCATTGCCCCGAGGTGTCGTAATGCAGTGTGCAGCCGCGAACTGCTCTACGGCATCCTTTGCCTGCTTGAGCCCGCAGCCGGTCTGTTTCCGGAACCGCTTGATCGCCTCGATCTTCCTGCCGGTTTGGAGCAACTCGGTGAGTTCGCGTCGAATCGTTCGTCGGGTCCTCCGGCAAGTACGAGGGGATAGCCTCGCTCGAGGGCCTCCACGGCATCCTTGGCCTCTTTGAGCCCTGCGCGGTCTCTGCTCGGAACCGCTTGATCGCCTCGATTTTCCTGCCGGCCTGGAGCAGCTCGATGAGTTCGCTCTCCAGTGCCTTGCCCGCTTTCCCGGGAACTGCGAAGGGCTGACCCAGCTCGATCGCTTCCACCGCGTCCTTGGCTTCCTTGAGCCCGGAGCCGGCCTGTTCCCGGAACCACTTGATCGCTTCGATGTTGGATCTTTCCTCAAGGAGGGACCGGATCTGCATCCCCAGCTCGGGCGTCACCGTGAGCGGCCCCGGCCTCGGGAGCGTCGCACCGCAATGTTCACACTCGGTGATTCCGGCGGGGTTGTCTTGATGGCAGAATGGGCAGTATATCATCATCCACCTCTGGCTAGGTCCTCCGTGACAGAATGCTCCGGGTCGTAATACCACGGATTTCGCACCCCTCCACCGAAATATTGAGACGCGATCGAAACGAATGCCCGGCCGCTGCACGGGCATTTCGACGAGGATCCCGCAACCTGAGAGATTGCTTCCATGTTCTGGACCACGATCGGACGGGGCACAGCTTTCCTACCATGCTGCCGAAGTTCCAAATCAAGACATGACCCGTAAGGACGCGAGATGCCGCCTTGTGGATCGATTTCGGCTTGCCGATCTTGCAATCGATGTCTCTCCGGCGCAATGTGGCTGAGTGGAGCGACAATCAGCCTACTTTTCGCGTCGCTTACGAGCCCACCACATCGGAGGGGATCATGCGTTTCCTGCAGGCCATCATCCTGCTGATTTTCCTTGGAATGTTGGGACTTTTCGCCGTTCAGAATACCGAGGACATCACGGTCACCTTCTGGACATGGAAGATCACCGGGCCGGTGGCCCTGCTGACGATTGCGGCCTACGTTCTGGGAATGCTGAGCGGCTGGACTGTCGTGTCATTCTTTACCAGATCGTGCTGCGGCGCATGTCGGAGCGATCCGCGGATTGATCCTCGGCAGCACGTTGCCGGAGGACATCCAGCCGGACGGCCAGGATGCTATGAACTCTTTGACTCCCTCCCGTGAATAAGCAGGCATTCGCCCCTTGCGGTGTGGCCACGGCTTCTTCATGCTAAAGAGCAGTTGGCGGCAGCACTCGGTTCCGCACGCAACTGACGGTTGCAAGTCTTCAATCGAAAGTTGTTCGTACAAAAGAGGCGACCATTTATCCTGCGTGACTACCGCCCTTTGTGGGCATTGTGAGCAAGCCATGGCCAGTCGAGTGACGAAATTGAAGGTCAACGGGGCGACCCGCATGGTTGACGCCGACCCGGAGCGGAGCCTGCTTAGCGTGCTCCGCGACGACCTCGGGTTGACGGGATCCAAGTATGGTTGCGGCGAAGGCAAATGCGGCGCCTGCACGGTGCTGCTCGACGGCCTGGCGGCTCACTCCTGCACGGCCAGGGTTGGAGCCGTCAGTGCCAGGTCGATCACAACCATCGAGGGATTGGAAGACGGAGGCAAGTTGCATCCGCTCCAGCAAGCTTTTCTCGACCTGGGCACATTTCAATGTGCGTACTGCACTCCTGGCATGATCATGGCCGGCGTGAGTCTGCTGGCAAGTCATCCAGATCCCAGCGAGGCTCAGATCGTCGAGAACATGCAGGGCAACATCTGTCGGTGCGGCACGTATCCTCGAATCGTGGCCGCGATCCGTCGAGCCGCCAGCATGAAGAGAGGGGGTGGCCGATGAACGCTGATGCTCGATTCGATGAACCACTGGAGCTGGAGCCGGAGCGGTATGAATTCTTGGAGTCCGGCTGGAACTTCGATCTTGGCCGCCGCGATTTCCTGCGGATGCTCGGGGGCGGCTTGCTTATCCTGTGCCTTGGGCAGGATGATCAGGCCCAGGAACCGGGCAAGGCACAGCGTCGGGCTTCAGGAGGCCGAGGCCGGGGCATGGCGGAGCTGCCTCGTGAGATCTCGGCCTGGCTGCACATCGGCGAAGATGGCGCCGTGACGGCCTCGACCGGCAAGGTCGAAGTTGGCCAGAATGCTCGCACGTCGCTGACCATGGCAGTGGCCGACGAGCTGCGGTTGCCGGTGGAATCGGTCCGGATGGTGATGGGCGACACCGATCACGTTCCATTCGACATGGGGACGTTCGGCAGCCGAACCACCCCCACGATGGTCCCGCAGATGCGCCGGGCGGCAGCCGCGGCACGAACCCTTCTGCTGGGCCTGGCTGCCGAGAAACTGGGCGTCGATCGCGGCTCACTGGATGCGGCCGGTGGGAGAATTACGCACGCCGCGAGCGGTCGCACGCTTGGTTTCGGCGAGCTGACGCATGGTCGAAAGCTTGTGGAAACAATCAGCGGGGATACGCAGACCATGCCGCCCGCCGAATGGAAAGTCGCCGGCAAGTCGGTGCCGAAAGTGGATGGCCGCGCGTTTGTGACCGGTCAGCATCGCTACACGACCGACCAAGAGCTCCCTGGAATGCTCCGGGGCAAGGTCCTGCGTCCGCCGTCGTTCGGAGCTCGTCTGGCGACACTGGACACCACGCGTGCCGAGGCGATGCCCGACGTCAAGGTCACACACGATGGTGATTTCGTCGGTGTGGTCGCACCCTCCGAAATCGCGGCCCAGCGCGCCCTGGAGGCGATGAGGCCAACCTGGAAGCCAGCAGAGAAGCCACTAAGCTCCGACCGTGATCTGGCGAGCTATCTCAAGGCGCATCCCGACGAGAGCCGCCAGGGCTTCGGGAGTCGGTCCGGAACCGAGAACGGCTCGGTCAAGGACGAGCTGGCGGCGGCCCATGTGAAAGTGGCGGCATCCTACACGGTGGCCTACATCGCTCACGCCCCGCTCGAGCCACGCGCCGCGGTGGCCGAATGGAACAATGATCGCCTGACCGTCTGGACGGGAACTCAGCGTCCCTTTGGTGCCCGCTCAGAGCTCGCGCAGGCGTTTCATCTTCCGGAGGATCGCATCCGGGTGATTGTGCCGGATACGGGCAGCGGCTACGGCGGCAAGCATACCAACGAGGCCGCCGTCGAGGCAGCCCGGCTGGCACGTGCCGCGGGAAAGCCGGTGAAGGTGGTCTGGACCCGCGAGGAAGAATTCACCTGGGCGTACTTCCGGCCGGCCGGCCTGATCGAAACCGCGGCCGGCGTGGACAAGGATGGCAGGCTGACCGCCTGGGAGTTCCACAATTACAACTCGGGCGCCTCGGGGCTGGCGACCCCCTACAAGGTTCCCAGCTCCAAGGTCGTCTTCCACGCGACCGAATTTCCGCTCCGGCAGGGTTCATACCGGGCCCTGGCAGCGACAGCCAACCACTTCGCCCGCGAGTCGTTGATGGACGAGCTGGCCCACGCGGCGGGCCTCGACCCGCTCGAGTTCCGACTGCGGAACCTCGAGAATACCCGGCTTCGGGACGTGCTCGAAGATGCCGCGACAAAATTCGGCTGGGGCAAGTCAAGTCCCGAGCCTGGGCATGGCTTCGGCATCGCCGGTGGCACGGAGAAGGGGGGGTACATCGCCACCTGCGCCGAGGTCGCCGTGGACCGGGCCACTGGATCGATCAAGGTCGTCCGCGCCGTATCCGCTTTCGAGTGCGGGGCAATCGTCAATCCCGACCACCTGAGCAACCAGGTCGAGGGCAGTCTGATACAAGGGCTGGGCCCCGCGCTCTTCGAAGCCATTCGCTTCGGGAACGGCAAGATTCTCAATCCTCGGTTCTCACGTTATCCCGTTCCCCGGTTTGGCGACATTCCTCAGATCGATGTCGTCCTGCGCAATCGCCCGGATCTTCCCGCCGCCGGCGGCGGAGAGATACCCATCGTCGCCATCGCGCCGGCGATCGCCAACGCAATCTATAGTGCCACGGGAACCCGGCTGCGATCGATGCCGCTGGTGCCGCAGGGAGTTGTGAAGAGCTAATATTGAGTGTTTCAAGGAGCGAATAGCAGGCCATAAGCCGTTCGCTTCGCCTGAGATTGGGAACTGACCGGTAGTGGCTGCCTTATTGTGCCGTCCATCCTCCATCAACACCAATAGTCTGACCGCGAATCTGATCGGCGGCTGGGCTGCATAGGAAGAGGACGAGCTCGCCGATCTGTGCAGGCGTCACGAACTGCCTGGAGGGTTGCTTCTCGGCGATTAGTTCGAGCCGCGATTGATCGACGCTTTTGCCCTCAGTCTCGGCCCGGGCCCGGATCTGGGCCTCGACCAGAGGTGTAAGGACCCAACCAGGGGCGATCGCGTTGACAGTGACACCAGTTACCGCGGTCTCGAGTGCGGCGACTTTGGTCAGTCCCACCACGCCGTGCTTCGACGCGACGTACGCCGCTTTGTTGACCGATGCAACCAGGCCGTGAGCCGAGGAGATATTGATGATACGACCCCAGTTGCGCCGCAGCATCCCCGGGAGCAGCTCGCGCATGCAATGGAATACCGCGGAGAGGTTCAAGGCGATCAGGTAATCCCATCGCTCGACGGGAAACTCGGTGAGCGGGGCGACGTGCTGGACGCCGGCGTTGTTCACGAGGATGTCCACGCTTCCGAGGGTATCCTCGGCGAATCTAACAAGCTCGTGCACCTCATCGGGTCTGGTTAGATCAGCTCCGTGGAAATGGACATCGACGCGGTTTTGGCTCGCCAGCCGCGATCGAAGCTCCTTGATCGCTGCAGGATTACCGAACCCATTGAGCAACACGCCGCATGCCGCCTGTGCGAGCTTCTCGGCAATCCCCAGACCGATGCCGCTGGTCGAACCGGTGACGAGGGCGGATTTTCCGGACAACATGGACATCGGAATCAATGGCCTTCGAGAACAAAGTCGGTTAGGTCTGATGCTCAGGCTAGTTGCATCTCTGGGACGGAATCGAGCACGAGGAGTCTGGCACCCGTGGCGGTCACAATTTCAGCGACCGAGACGTTCGGCGCGCGCTCCCTGAGCACAAGCCCCTCGGGCGTGGGTTCAAGTACGGCCATGTCAGTTACAACCAGGTTGACCGGACGGATCGAAGTTAGTGGGTACGTGCACTCTTCGACGATCTTTGGTTGGCCACACGCGCTGTGAACCATGGCAACGATAACGCGCCTGGCGCCGGTGACCAGGTCCATGGCTCCTCCCATCCCAGGCACGAGAGTGCCGGGAATCATCCAATTCGCCAGGCGGCCTTTGCTATCGACTTGCAGGCCGCCCAGTACGGTCAGGTCCAGATGGCCGCCGCGAATCAAGCCGAACGAGAAGGTGCTGTCGAAGCTCATTGCCCCCGGCACGGCCGTGATGAGGCCTCCTCCAGCGTCGACGAGGTTCGGGTTTCCAATGCCATGCGCGGGTCGCGGTCCCACTCCGGCGAGGCCATTCTCGGTCTGGAAGAGCACGCTCGTACCCCGCGGCAAAAAAGCGGTGACCTGTGTGGGCAAACCAATACCCAGGTTCACGAGGCCTCCTGAAGGAATCTCACAGGCCACGCGTCGAGCAATGATTTCCTTGGCAAGGCGTATCATCGTCGATCCTCCAGCAGGAAGTCGACCACGACGCCCGGCGTCCGAACCGCGTCGGGCGGGATGGTACCAACAGGCACGATCTCGTCGGGCTCGGCGATAACGGTTGCCGCGGCCATTGCCATTACGGGATTAAAATTTTGTGCGGTGAACTGGTAGGTCAAGTTGCCCAAATGATCGGCTTGCTTGGCACCGATCAAAGCAAAGTCGGCTCGCAATGGCTTCTCGAGCAGCCAGGTCTCGCCGTCGATCTCGACTGTTTTTTTCCCTGCTTCCACGAGGGTTCCCAGTCCCGTTCTGGTGAGCACGCCGCCCAGTCCAAACCCGGCCGCACGGATCCGCTCGGCAAGCGTTCCCTGGGGCACTAGCTCAACCGCCAGCTCGCCGGCCAGCATCTGATTCTGCGTCTCCGGGTTCGTACCGATATGCGAGGTTATCAGGCGACTCACCATCCGGCCCGTAATGAGCATTCCCAGGTCGATGCCGGGAAATGCGGAGTCGTTAGCGATCACGGTGAGATCTTTCCGGCCCGCCGAGAAAAGTCCCTTGATCAAGCGCTTGGGTGAACCGACACCGAGAAACCCGCCTATCATGAGGCTAGCTCCATCGGGAATCATGGCGACGGCAGCTTCCAGCGTGATCGCGGTCTTCATGGCGGCCTTGGCGCTCGACTTCGATTGGTAGTGATCGGTCAGGGAATCCAGCCATTGTACCGGCGGCTCGAGACCGATGTCCCTAGCCGATGGAGTCAAACTGAAGCAGTGCCTTCGTCAGCCGATCTCTGAGCTCATCTGCTTTCTTAGGTGTCCATTCATGAAATCCCCGGCCTGACTTGACCCCGAGGTTGCCCTCAGCCACTTTTCGCGACAAGAGTTCCGGGACCGGCGGCCCCGTGAGAACCTCGGCGTCGAGCTCCGGAAGAATCTGAGACGCCACGGCGAGTATGGTGTCCAGCCCCGCCAGGTCGAAGATCTCGAAGGGTCCTGCCACAGCCAGTCTTCTGCCGAAGCCGAACCGGACCACCTGGTCGACGGCAAGGGGATCGGCAATGCCCTGTTCGACAATAGCGAGCGCCTCTCGGAACAAGGCGAACTGGAGTCGGTTGCCGACAAAGCCCGTGGCTTCTTTTCTGAGCACAACCGGCTGTTTGTCTAGCTCTTGCAAGAGACCGACCATGGTCACCACCGTCTCATCCGAAGTCTGCGGCCCTGGCACGATCTCGACAAGGGGAATCAGATAAGGCGGATTGAAGTAATGAGCTACCAGCAGGCGATCCGGGTGAGAAACAGATTCGGCCAGGCGGCTGGGCACGAAGCTCGAGGTATTGCTGGCGATAATCGCATCTTCCCGGCACATTGAGCTCACCGAACGGAACAACGCATGCTTGATTTCGAGATCTTCAACGATCGCTTCAATCACCAGGTCGGCTGCTCCGACAGTTCTTCCCAGATCGGTGCTCGTGGTGATAGCCGCAACGGCCGGCTCAATTTGGGCATTCTCGACGCGTCCCAGCGCAGCGAGCCGCCCCAGGTTTGTCCAGATGCCGCTCAGCGCGTTTTCAAGTTGAGCTTCGGTTACGTCGTGGAGGAAAACCTGGTACCCCGCCAGCGCAAACTCCTGGGCAATTCCGTGCCCCATGAGCCCGGCACCGACAACCGCAATGCGCTCGATCCGTGAATGATTCATACGGTGACCTTTGGCTTTCGAGTTGAAACATAAGGCAAAGACACGGATTGCGTGGGGCAGGGTACCGCATGGTCCTGACCAAGTCCACAGGTCGCCAATTGGTATGCCGCCAGCGAAGCCCTGAAAAGTGGCCAGGCGGTGCCCTGACTTCGTCCAAATGGGCGGCTGCGGCGTCATTATGATAAGAGACGGTGATCGGTGGCGGCGGAGCGAAAGGTGTTCGGCTGCCGCCGACACTTTGGCGCGAGGCCGGCACGTTTGAGTTCGCAGGGCCGGCCGGTTTGCGACGGACTTTGCCATTGTGCCCGACTCGAAACTGATCGAGAGCGATGCCGATTTGATCACGCGCCTGCAATGCGGCGATCGGGACGCCTTCACGGTCCTGGTGCGTCGCTGGGAGGGGCCGCTCGTGCGCATCGCCTATCGGATCACGGGTCAAATGGACGAGGCCGAGGACGTCCTCCAGCGGGTCTTCCTGAAACTGCTGGAAGCCCCAGGCGCCGTGCGCCAGCCTCAGCAGTTTGCCCCCTGGATTCGCCGCACGGTGATCAACGCCGCCCTGAGCGCCCTCCGCCAGCGCAAGCAGCGCGCCGGGCTCAACCACCGGCTCGGCGAGCGTGCCGAGGCGAGCGACGAGTCGGATCCGGGTGATCCTCTGATCGCCGCAGAACAGACGCGGCGGCTGGCCGAGGCACTCGGTCAGCTCGAGCCGGAAGCGCGGGCTTTGCTCTCGCTCCGGTTCGATGAAGACCTGACTTTTGCCGAGATCGCCACCGCGCTGGGCCTACCGGCCAGCACGATCAAGTCGCGCCTGGCTCAAATCGTCTGCCGGCTGCGCGGCTTGATGACCAATCCCGACGCATGAGCAAGATGGGGTTTCTCCGTGACCGAGGACCAGAACAAACCGATTTTCGACGATGCCCACCTAGGCGCAGAGCTCCGATCGCCCGGGTCCGGTCCTGCTCCCGGCTCCGAGAACGGCGATGACGACGACCTCCGCGAGCTGTTTCGTACCACGGCCCCGATCGCCCGTCCGGTCGATGTCGAGGCACTTTTTTCTGCCTTCGATACGGCTCGATCCAGCCGTCGCCGGATTGCCTGGCCACGATCGCTCGGCTGGCCCCACAGTGTTTTGAACCCTTACCCCAGGAGAAGCAAGATGCTCACGACCTTGAAATTCGCAGCTGCGGCGCTGGTGGCCGCGGGCGCATGGTTCTACTTTGCGCTTGTCCGCCCGCGCGAGGCATCGGCGTTCGCCGAGGCGGCACAAAAGCTCCGCGATGCCCACACCCTCGCCTTCCGCATGAGCGTGGAGCACCCTGATATGAAAGCGCCTATGAAGTCACGTTCCATGATCAGAGTACCGAGCCTGATGCGGATCGAGGCGGACGGCGGCCCCGTGACTATTATCGATACGAGCCAAGGCAAACACTTGATCCTTGACCCTGCCGCCAAGACCGCTGTTCTGTTCGAAGGCAAGGCCACGGAACCTCGCGTTGGCCCCGCCCCCAACATCGCGGAGCGCCTGCGGAAGCTCACCGAGGGCGACGCCAAGCCCGTAGGCGAGAGAGCCTTCGGCGACGTCAGGGCTCTGGGATATCTTGTCAAGACGCCCGCAATGGAAATGGAGATGACCGTCTTGACCCCCGATGGGCACCAGCGAGGTCCCACTCGCGTCAAGACGCCCGGAATGGAGATGACCATCTGGGTCAATCCTACCACGCGGATTCCGGTCCAAATCGAGTCGTCGGTTCGCATTGAGGGCAAGGAGACCCGCGCCACCTCCTGGGACTTTCAGATCGACCCCGAGCTCGATGATGCATTGTTCCGTCTCGACGTCCCGGCGGGGTACACGCTCATCAGGGGGGGATCGGACCTGTTGGGTATGGACGACAAGACCTTCCTGAACCCCGAAAAGGCCGCCGAAGCGCTGCTCCGCGGCTTTGCCGAGAAGACCGGCGGCGTGTTCCCGAAGCGGATCGATGACTTTGAATTACTCAAGATCGCCCAATCCATCACCCGCTTCATGATGGCCACACGCGAGCTCAAGGGTGGTTTCGGCTATAACTCCGAAGGCGTCAAGCTCGGCGATGCCGACAAGATCCTCTTCTGGTATCGCCCCGAGGGTGCCGCCAATTACCGGGCACTCTACGGCGACTTTCACGCATCGGACGTGACCGAGGACAAACTGCCGCCAATGACAGTGACTGGGTACGTTACGGGGACCGTCCGCGCGTCGGACGTGTCCGCGGACAAGCCGCCGCCAAACCACAAGCCGTGACCTGGACGGAAGGGCGACGTCGCGCGGGCAAGCTATCACCAGGTTCTCGGGGCGACGTTACCAGGTCGGTCGGTTCTTTCGAGAGTCCTCCCAGGACCCTACGCTGGGAGGACTCATTTTGCCGCGGTGGGTTTGCCGGACTTGACATCTCACAAGATGCTTCAGCAACTTGATAGTGTCGCGAGAGTATCGCGGCGATTATGCCCGGAAGGGTTACTTCAAGTGGGCCTGCTGGCCCGAAGGACAATTCGATGACGGATGAGCTGAAACGGCGCCTGGCCAGGCTGCGCGAGATCGCGCCACGCTTGAACGCAGCCACAGACCAGGCTTCCAGGCTGGTCGCACAAGTGGGGAGGTTTCTCGTCGAGGAGCTTCACATCGGGATTTCGGCCGAGGTTTTTTACGAAGAACTTCCGGCCGGGACCGATGACGACAACCGCGCGCTCTGGATTCGCCACTCGCTCGCGTTCGGGCGCAGTGGTGGATCCTTTCGCATTCACGTGGTCAGGGAAACGGTTGCCCTGGAGGACGGAGCCTCCGCTCGAACCACTCTCGCACAAGAGCGATTGCTCTGGCCTTCATGTTCTCGAGAGATGAAGCTCAAGGCTTTCGAAAAGCTCCCGGAGCTTCTTGACAAGATCATCGAAAAAGTGGAGCGACTGGCCCAGACATCCGAAGCGACCCGCTCCAGGGTCGAGGACATGATCGGCGAGCAAGAGTCGGACGAGGAATTCCAGGGCCGCGCGACGGTCTCGGAGATCGGCGGGGGCCGGAGTCGCCAGCTTGCTGATGCCGCCCAATGGTATCGTCAGTGCGAAAGGGACGTTATCGAATGCGAAATCGACGGCGACGCCTGGGAAGCAAGAATGGAAGCCGAGGGGAGGGAGGACGCCGACCCGCATGAGGACTGGGAGAAGGCCAGAGATCGGTTGCGGCGTCTTGTCTGCATCGCTGCGGGACAGGACCCAGAAGAGGAACTCAACGCGCCGATTGCCGCCCTGACCGACGACTGGCTGCTAGTCGTCTCGCCCGGTCGCGATGATCCGTGGGATGATGAAGATGCCGATAGCCGGCGGCTGTCGGTCATATCACGCATCAAAGGTCTGACCGTTTTCTCCTGACTTTGCCCCGGCGCGTTACTTTGCGCGCTCTGGGCAGAAGCGGAATAACGCGCTTCGCGTGCAAACTGCTGGGTCGCGCCTCGCGCGAGCGATGCGCGGCCCTCCCCGCAGCCACGATCATGTGTTTCCTTGACGCTCGGCAAAGTGATCGTCTTCGCATCAGTACCCCATGGTCTGCCGCACGAAATCCCTGCTGATCTTCAAGCTTTCCCTCAGGGGCCGAGTCGGCCTGAAGCCGCCTTCATGGGCCAGCTCGATCACCGCGATGCCGGAGAATTGGACATTGTGAAGGGCCTTGCCGATGGCCCGGAAATCTGTGCATCCCTCGCCCATCGCCTCGGACCACTTGCCGTCGGGCTTCTGATCGCGAAGGTGAAGGAAGACGATCTGCTTTCCGTGGTCGTGAATGAACTGGACCGGATCGACCCCGCCCCGGATCAGCCAGTTCAGGTCGGGGCCGAGTTTGACATCCGGAATCCGTGCCAGTGTGCCGTTGAGGTCATGAAGCTGATTTTCCACTTCGTAAGTGTGGTTGTGGAGGTTGAGCACGACGCCGTGATCGCTGCAAAGCGCGATCAGCTTGCGGAGCAGCTCGGCCTGGGCATCGAGCTGTTCCTCCGTCTTCGGTCTGGGAGCATGGCCGACCGAGGTTCCCAGCGTCTTGCCGCCGAGCTTCTCGAGCCGGGGGATGAGCAACTGGGCGTCGCTGAGAACGTCCGCGTGCCGTGAGCGGTCCCACATCGCCCCATCGAAGGACATTCCGATCACCGGGAGTTGATGCTGCTCTTTGAGCGCCGTGATCCGCTTGACGGAGTTGTCCGGTCGAAGTGCAGTGTGCATCAACTCCAGACCATCGATCCCTGCATAAGCGACGTCCGCGAAGATCTGATCGAGGATCGGGTATATTTCGTACCGGGGCTGAGTTGCGGCGTAGACCCAGGGATGGGCGCCGACGATCACGCGTTGCTCGGAACTCGCCTTCGACCTGGAGCCCGGTTTCACCAGGCCCCCAGCGATCGCCAGGGCCGATGCACCCAGGAAGCGGCGACGGGACGAGACGGCGAAACCGGCTGAGGATGCGCCGGCGGTGGGGTTGTCACGTTGAGTCATATTTTTACGATGTACTCGCATGGAGAAGCCCTTGCACAAAGAACATGGCACCTCCTTTCCTACACCATCCTCGTGTCGGAAGCCAGAAGTGTGCGCCGGCATCGAGCGGTTGAATCAGAGATGGATTTGCCGCTTGAGCGCGATTGTCCCTTGAGAGCGCGAAAGTTGAGAGCGATGATCAAGCGGTCGAGCCTGACCCTGAAGGACTGGTTGGTTCCCTGAACCGATGACGAGAGAAGCGAGGAACCGATATATGTTCAGAACTATTATTCTAATTGTATTCGCTGTTGCTTTGCCGCTCGCAAGGGTTGGGGCCGCCGAGCCGGGTGTTCCCAGAGCGCTGAAGGTTGGCGTGTTCGCGGTCGACGCCTCTCCGCCAGTCGGCAGCCCTCTTGCCTATGACCCGACCAAGGGGGTGACCCATCCACTGAGCTGCCGTGGTGTTGTTCTGATCGGAACAGGGCAGCCGGTCGTGCTCTGTGCTGTCGATTGGATCGGGATTAGCAACGACGGACAGTTCGAGTTCCGTAAAGCGCTGGCTGCGTCCGCCGGCACTGGACTGGAGCGTGTCGTGGTGCACACTCTGCACCAGCACGATGCGCCGATCTGCGATTTCTCGACCGACCGCTTGCTGGCCAGACACGGGATCAACAGAGCGGTCTTCGACGCCGATTTCGACCGCGACGTGATCGCCCGGGCCGCGGTGGCGGCACGATCCGCGACGATGCAGGCCCGCCCGGTCACGCACCTGGGACTGGGCCAGGCCGAGGTGGAGAAAGTCGCCTCGAACCGGCGCATTCTCGGCCCGGACGGTAAAGTCCAGCACGTGCGCTGGACTGCCTGCACGGAACCCGAGGTTCGCGCCGCGCCGGTCGGCACCATCGACCCCATGCTCAAGATGATCAGTTTCTGGAATGGCACCGAGCCGGTCGCTGCCCTGACTTACTACGCCACACATCCCCAGAGCTACTACAGGACCGGGCGTGCCAACCCTGACTTTCCCGGCATGGCCCGCGACCAGCGCCAGGAGATCACGAAGGTTCCGCACATTCACTTCAACGGAGCAGGGGGCAACATTGGGGCCGGCAAGTGGAACGATGGTGCGCCGCAGAATCGCCAGGTGCTCGCCGACCGGGTCGCCGCAGGCATGGAAAAGGCGTGGGCAAACACTGTGAAGAGTCCGTGCGGGGCGGTTGACCTTTCATGGGAAACGCTTCCGGTTGCCATGCCGCCAGCTCCCCATCTCGACGAGTCGCAACTTGAACGCGTTGTCAACGATGCCTCGAAGTCGGTCAGCGAGCGGTCCAGGGCAGCGAGTGAGCTGGTCTGGTTGCGCCGCTGCCACGCGGGGGAAACGATCGAGGTCTCATGCCTGCACGTGGGCACGGCGAGAGTGCTGCATCTACCGGGCGAATTGTTCGTGGAGTACCAGCTCGCTGCGCAGCGGCTGCGGCCCGACCTATTCGTGGCCATGGCGGCCTACGGAGACTATGCTCCGGGCTATATCGGGACCGAGGTGGCCTATTCCCAGGGCGGTTACGAGACAGGCCCGCACGCCTCTCTCGTCGCGCCAAGCGTCGAGCGAACCTTGATGGACGTCATCGAACGGCTTCTCCGGAAATGAGCGGAGGAGGGAAACCGGCAGCGAGCGGCTTCGGTGCGGGCTCACATCAGTTACAGCGGACCCAGAGAGTCGAGGGAGCCGTCATCCTTAAATCGTCGTTCGTTCACAGACTCGGAGCCGCACTTCCCGGCTGCTTCAGTCGGACGAGCAAGACCGGCTGAGACTGCTCTGCGCCGAAGTGCAGAGCGCCGGGGACTCGTCCTGGGTTAGGTTGTTGATGCTTGTCTCCAGGACTCGGTCAGTATTCTTTTTGTCGGCGAAACTCATTGCCGCTCGCTGTGTCTTCACGTCGACTGTCCCCTGGATCGGCCGGCTGACTTGATTGGCCTCGTTGTAGTACGTCCCGGCGATTACGCCCTGCTTGTTCACGGCCAGTTGAACGACCAATTGGGAATCTCCCGTGTCTTCGGACGTCAACGCGAACACGCCCAGAGGGAGCCATTCCTGCGGTTGCCCGTTGAGTTGATCGGCCGGGGGTGCCGCGGCGGCGAGTGCTTGGGCTTGCTGGTAGTACTGGTCGGGGGTGCCAGCGGACTGCCCATTCACATAGACTACATTGTTCTCGTAATAGACGTTGCCGCCCTTACCATAGGCGTAGTAAACGGGCTGCGTCGTCACCAAAGCGGCTCCGAAAAAGGTGCCGATGGCCGCCCAGGTGACGGGACTCCAGGCGTAGTAGGGTCCACGGCCCACCCAGCCGCCGTAGTAGTTGTACCCGCCCGTGACGTAGCCTCCACGATAGAAGGTCTCGTTGAAGACGTTGTTATATCGACCGCCGACGCCCACGCGGACGTTGTTGCCCCAGTTCTGGCGCTGGGAGACCCAGGCCTGCCGGTTGTTGGCGTAACTGACCTGATTGCCGACATTCACGCTGCCCACGTTGACGTCGGTCGTATTGCCGCCGACGCCGGCATTGACGTTGCTGATCGAATTGCCACCGCGGCCGACAGGGACATTAGCGCCAGCTCCGGCAGCGACACTGGGGCGCCCGGCGAGCCCGAATCCGGACGGCCCGTCAGGGCCAGCGCTCACTAAACCGCTGCTCCAGCAAGGACTTTCAGCATGTAGTTCTCGTTCCAACCACAACTGCGACGTTTCATGACGAGACTCGTGCGGTCTGGATACTGCTTCAGGAGTGACAAGGTGAACCGATTGAGCCATGCAAAATTCTCCCGCAGCGCCTCGTCTCTGATCCGCGATTCGTCCTCGCGATACGTCACATCGAGAACCCAGTGGCAGGTATTTTCGATACCCCAATGACCTCGGACCGCTCGGGCAAACTGCTTCACTCCCATGGGCAGACTGCTGATGTAGTAGCGGACTTCGATGGTCTCCTTGCCGTCACGAAGGCACCGGGACGTCACCACCCCGATCGTCCTCAGCCCCTCCCACAGCGTGAACCCCGGCAAGCTCTTGGGTGCCGGGAGTTGGAGGTACGTTCGCATCTCCTCACGCCCATGCCCCTTCTCGGTCGTCACGTGCTCACGAGCGTTCGCCAAGTCTCCCTCGAGCTGTTCGTCGATATAATCGATGACCGCTTGATGCAGCGTCTCCTGGTTCCCCTTCAGCGCCAGCACGTAGTCGGCCTTGCCCTCAATGATCTGCGCAGCGATCGCCTTTTGGGTTCCCATCGCGTCGATGGTGATGATCGCCCCTTTGATGTCCACCAGTCTCAGAAGCTCGGGAATTGCCGTGATTTCGTTCGATTTCTCAGCGCACGCCACCTGCCCGAGCGACAGCCCAAACTCGCTGGCCCAGACGCTTACCGAATGCAAGGCGCCCAGGCCGTTCTTGCGATCGTGGCTCCGCCGTGCCGTCTTGCCGTCCACCGCCAGAACGGGTTGCTCCACGCCGGTCGCCGTGGCCGCTGTCGCACGCAACGAATTCAACCAGTTCGCAAAACAAGCTTGAAAGGCACCCGGTCGCAGCGTCATCAGCACGCGACGAAAGACATCCTTACGTGGAATACCGTTGGGCAAATCCAGAGTGTTCAAGAGAAATTCCTGTTTCAAAGCAGCCCACTTGCCAATCCCAGTTGGCCCGCTTGCACCGGCCAGCACCGCCATCAAAGCAATGACGACCACGCTGACCAACGGATGTTGCAAATTGACGGTGGAGCGAGGATCCTCCAACTCCGCAAAATGCACTACGACCTCGTCCAAGGAAACATGCCGGCTGTCTGCCATCGGTTGTTCTCTGTGCGCCGCCGTGAATATAGCAACACAGAGAACGGTATACCAATAAACCGATCAGGGCGCAAGCACCCCAAATTGCCAAGACCGCCTAAAGTGCCGCGCTGGCCCTGGACGGCCCGTTGGGTGCGATGCCCGCCCCGCCTCCCTGAGGACGCTGAATTCCGCCGGCGAAACCTGTACGTGAACCCGGACGCTCAATCCCTCCAGGAAGCCGACTGGTTGGGGCTGTAGTAACCGCGCCCGTGCCGAGGAAATCGTGCAGGGCGTCGCGCGATGGGGCACCCTGTGCGCCGACAGTGGGGCGATCCAGTCCGCCGGGCATGCCGCCGTTCGGTCGCTGGATGCCGCCGGGACCTCCGGCGTTGGGTCGTTCGATTCCGCCGGGTGCGCCTGTGTTCGGGCGTTGAATCCCGCCTGGTTGTCCGGCGTTGGGTCGTTCGATTCCGCTGGGTGTCCCAGCATTGGGGCGTTGAATCCCACCTGGTTGTCCGGCGTTGGGTCGTTCGATTCCGCCGGGTGTCGCAGTGTTAGGTCGTTGAATGCCTCCGGGAGCAGCGTTGGGTCGGGCAAAGCCGCCGCTACCGGAGCCCAAGCTGCCTGGAGCTCCCCCTCCTGGTCGGGTCATCGAGGGGCTGTGGTTGAGGTTCGTGGCCGCACCGGGTGCACGATCGCCGGCCGTACGCTGCGCCAGCGGCTGCGCCTCTGGCACCGGCGCCCCTTTGAGCCCGGGCACTCGCTGAGAGCAATAAAACGAGCAGGGCAGAACTGGCAAACACGATGATCGCGTGGGTTGTCTTCATGGCTTGTTCTCTCCTTCGGGTATCCTCGAAGCTGTTGGATTCGGTGCTGGTGGGGTGGGGACAGGTTCGACAGACTTGCGGACGACGATCACTTCGTCGATGTCGGGCTGGAGCGTTCCGTCGATCAAGCGGTTCACCGACTTCCAGCGGAAGGCGTCGTCGCTGACGCGTGTCATCTCCTGCACCGCGGAGGCTCGGCCGCCGTCGGGGAGGGTGAATCGCTTGCGGAGCGACCAGCGGTTCGCGACGCGGCTCCACGATTCCTCTCCGAAGCCGCCGTGCGAGTCAAAAGTCCAGGAGCGGATATGCTTCTCGGCTGGGTCCCAGGCGATGATCTGCATTCCCGAAAGGGGCTCGGCCGCCAGGTTCGAGACCCGGAACGAGTGGATCAGAAACGCGCCGTTCTTGGACCATTTCACGGACGACTCGATATTGGCTTTCTCATTCTCGTCGACCCAGTCGCCGACCATCCAGGCCAGCTCTTGGAGCGGGTTCCCCGAGGCGGGAACATCGGCCTCGGCGACCTGGGAAGCCATTTTGATCGAGGTGTCGATCAACGCGGAGGCGGGCGAGTTTCCATCGAGCGATGCGCTCGAGGGTGGGATTTGCTTCGAGGTGACCGCCGGCATCCGTTCCTGCGAGGTCGCCTTCTGGTAGCCGAGCGCGGCAAGCGCCGCCAGTGCGATCAGAATTATGTGAGATCGACTTATCATTTTTTGCTCTCTCGAGGTCCAGGAAAGTAAAGGTCAGGAATTCGATTCCGACACGTTTTTCGAGCAGAACACCGGGAGTACGGGCCGACCCAGATTCCACGGAAGCAGTCGCTAGTCCAGGAAGCGGACTGTCCCCTGGGCGATGTCGTAAACCGCCCCGACCAGCGCCGACCTCTTCGGCTTCAGGGCAGGGCCAGCTCACTAAACCGCTGCTCCAGCAAGGACTTTCAGCATGTAGTTCTCGTTCCAACCACAACTGCGACGTTTCATGACGAGACTCGTGCGGTCTGGATACTGCTTCAGGAGTGACAAGGTGAACCGATTGAGCCATGCAAAATTCTCCCGCAGCGCTCGTCTCTGATCCGCGATTCGTCCTCGCGATACGTCACATCGAGAACCCAGTGGCAGGTATTTTCGATACCCCAATGACCTCGGACCGCTCGGGCAAACTGCTTCACTCCCATGGGCAGACTGCTGATGTAGTAGCGGACTTCGATGGTCTCCTTGCCGTCACGAAGGCACCGGGACGTCACCACCCCGATCGTCCTCAGCCCCTCCCACAGCGTGAACCCCGGCAAGCTCTTGGGTGCCGGGAGTTGGAGGTACGTTCGCATCTCCTCACGCCCATGCCCCTTCTCGGTCGTCACGTGCTCACGAGCGTTCGCCAAGTCTCCCTCGAGCTGTTCGTCGATATAATCGATGACCGCTTGATGCAGCGTCTCCTGGTTCCCCTTCAGCGCCAGCACGTAGTCGGCCTTGCCCTCAATGATCTGCGCAGCGATCGCCTTTTGGGTTCCCATCGCGTCGATGGTGATGATCGCCCCTTTGATGTCCACCAGTCTCAGAAGCTCGGGAATTGCCGTGATTTCGTTCGATTTCTCAGCGCACGCCACCTGCCCGAGCGACAGCCCAAACTCGCTGGCCCAGACGCTTACCGAATGCAAGGCGCCCAGGCCGTTCTTGCGATCGTGGCTCCGCCGTGCCGTCTTGCCGTCCACCGCCAGAACGGGTTGCTCCACGCCGGTCGCCGTGGCCGCTGTCGCACGCAACGAATTCAACCAGTTCGCAAAACAAGCTTGAAAGGCACCCGGTCGCAGCGTCATCAGCACGCGACGAAAGACATCCTTACGTGGAATACCGTTGGGCAAATCCAGAGTGTTCAAGAGAAATTCCTGTTTCAAAGCAGCCCACTTGCCAATCCCAGTTGGCCCGCTTGCACCGGCCAGCACCGCCATCAAAGCAATGACGACCACGCTGACCAACGGATGTTGCAAATTGACGGTGGAGCGAGGATCCTCCAACTCCGCAAAATGCACTACGACCTCGTCCAAGGAAACATGCCGGCTGTCTGCCATCGGTTGTTCTCCGTGCGCCGCCGTGAATATAGCAACACAGAGAATGGTATACAAATAAACCGATCAGGGCGCAAGCACCCCAAATTGCCAAGACCGCCTAAAGTGCGCGCTGGCCCTGGGCTTCAGGGCCAGTTGACTCGCGGGAAGGGCCGCGAGCTGGCGCATCGACCAGCGCACGTTGGCTTCGACGGCCGCGTGCACGCGGTCGGCGCCCGTGAGGTCGGCGGGAAGGCCCTTGAGCCCCGGCTCGATCGCGGCCACGAGGGCGGCGATGAACCGCGGCTCCGTGCGCCGACCCTCGAGCGCGTCGACCGCCGCTGTGACCGCGCCGCAGGACTCGTGGCCCATCACGACAACCAGAGGCGTGTGCAGATGGCGGGTCGCGTACTGGAGGCTACCGAGCACGTCCGTGGCGACGATGTTGCCGGCCACGCGGATCACGAACAGGTCGCCAAATCCCTGATCGAAGACGAGCTCGGGTGGCACCCGCGAGTCGCTGCAGGCCAGAATCGTCGCAAAGGGCTGCTGAGACCCCTCCAGGTGCTTGCGCCAGTTCGCAGCGTGATGCGCGTGGCGCAGGCGGCCCGAGACAAAACGAACGTTGCCCTGCTTGAGCCAGGTGAGTGCCTTGGCGGCTTCCTTTGGCCGCACATCGCCGGGCGGGACGTTGCCCTTCGTGCGGGTCGTGGCGGCCGAGACACGCCGGGTGATCGATGGTTGCTTCATCTACTTGAGCTCCACTGCCACGCTTTCGATCTTGCCATCGAACTTGAACGGTGCGCGATCAAAGTAATCAAGCGAGACGGGAGAACCGAGATCGACACCGACATCGAAGGTCTCGCTCGCGGTGAACGCCCCCGGCACCGTCCGCTTCACGGTCGTGTGGGCAACTTCCTGTTCATCCACCTTGAGAACGACGTCCGCCGGAGCGCCTGGTTGGGCGATCGTCTCGCTGACCTCGATCTTGTGCTTCCCGGGTGCGATCCTCGTTTCGCTCCTCGCGATGGTCCGCTCGATAATAAGCATGTTGTATTCGTAGACGAGTTGTCCCTTATCCATGTAGAGAGTGACCCCACCGCTCGCGCCGCCGAGGGCGTAGAGCACCCCGGAAGCCTCCTGGCCGACCTCGATATCCAGCGCCACATGGTTGCTCCGCTTGCCGATCGCTGGTGCGGTGAACTCCGGCATCCGGGTGATGGTCGAGTCGAACCGCCAGGATTTGTACGGGCTAGAGATGACATCCCTGGGATGGAACCGGGTCCAAAGCCCCCCGCCGATGGGGAGCGCCTTGTTCGCTTTCGCCTCGGCCAGGAACAGATCCTTCATCCTGGTCAGCCGATCGGGCTCCCTGTCCGCGAGGTCTTCTGCCTGCGAGAAGTCTTTGGACAGGTCATACAACTCCCACACGTCCTTGTTCGCGTCCCATCCCTTCAATCGCGCGGCGGTGCTCGGCGTATCCCACGGCACGAACGGCCCGAAGGTGCAGGCGAACCAGCCGTCGTGGTAGATGCCGCGGCTGGCGTTGTTCTCAAAATACTGCGTCTTTTTGCGGCCAGGAGCCTGGGCATCGGCAAAGGTATACGCCATGCTCACACCGTCCATCGGGTCCTGCTTGAACCCGTTCACTTCCACGGGGTGTTTGATGCCGATCACTTCGTAGAGGGTTGGCACGATGTCGTTGAGGTGGTGGAACTGCGACCGCGGCGTCTTGTCCGGCTTGATCCCCTTGGGCCAGGAGACGACCATCGGGTTGCGGGTGCCGCCAAAGTGCGCGGCGACGAGTTTGGTGGACCGGAAGGGGGTGCTGCCGGCCCACGCCCAGCCGGCATGGTACATGTTGTCTACCTTGGGCGAACCCAAGGCCGGCAGTCCGCCGACGTTCGTGAGTGCGGCCATCTGCTGTTCGATGGTGTTCGGGATGTTGTTCTGGGCGAGCAATTCACTGATGCTTCCTTTCTGGCCCTCTGCGCTGGAGCCGTTGTCGCCCCAGATGTAGAGGATGATGGTGTTCTCGCGGAGACCGAGTTGTTCCAGCCCGTCCACAAGCTTGCCCACCTGCGCGTCGGTATGCTCGACGAAACCGGCGAACACCTCCATCAACCGCCGCTGAAAGGGCCGCTCCGCTTCGGGAATGCTGTCCCACGACGCCATCGTGTCGGCTCGCGGCGTCAGTTTCGCGTCCGCCGGAATCCAGCCGAGTTCCTTCTGGCGCTGGAATACTCGCTCTCGGTACTTGTCCCAGCCATCGTCGAACTTCCCTTTGTACTTGTCGGCCCACTCCGGGAAGATGTGGTGCGGACCGTGGGCGCCACCGGGTGCCCAGTACATCAGGAACGGCTTGTCGGGCGAGAAAGCCTGGTGCCGCTTGATCCAGGCGAGCCCCTTGTCGACCATGTCTTCGGTCAGATGGTATCTCTCGCTGTGCGGCGGCTCGATCGCATTGATGTTCTCGTAGAGTCGGGGCTCCCACTGCGACGTTTCACCGGCCATGAACCCGTAGAAGTAGTCGAACCCGTGCCCGGTCGGCCAGCGGTCGAATGGCCCCATCGCGGTGGTCTGGTTCGCGGGGGTGTTGTGCCACTTCCCGATGGCCGCGGACTTGTAGCCGTAGTGGTGGAGCACTTCGGGCAACGTGGCGGACGTTTTCGGAATGATGCCGGTGTACCCGTCGAAGTCGGACGCCCGCTCGGCAATGGTTCCGTTGCCGACCCGGTGGTGGTTACGGCCGGTCAGAAGGGCGGCTCGACTAGGGGAACAGATCGAGGTCGTGTGGAACGCATTGTATCTGATTCCCGCGTCACGCAGCCGGGAGAGGGTCGGTGTGTGAACCTCTCCGCCGAAAGTGTCCGGGACACCGAATCCCACGTCGTCGATCAGCACGATGAGGACGTTGGGTGCTCCCGGCCTGAGTCGCTCGGGTTCCTTTCGCCACTTCATCGTCGATTCCTGAAGTGTCGGGCCAGCCACGCTCGCCGAGGGGACCGGCGGAAACGGGAGGATGGAACCATCCGCTGCGGCCGGAGGAGAACTCTTCTGAGCCGGACTGTGAACCGAGCCCAGGGACAGCACGAGGCCGACCAGGGCAAGACTCTTCAGCGGGAGTCGGAGAGTTGGATCGTTCACCGGTAGAGCTCCAATTTGGGTTCAACAAGTCGGACGCGATCAATCTTTCGGCAGAGCTGGCTTCTCGTGCGGCAGCCCACCGTCGACGCTGTACTCGGGGTCGAGCACCGTCTGGCCCTGGAAGCCCAGGAAGTCGACCTGCGACTTCATCCACTCGCTCATCTTCTGCTGCTTTGCGTAGGCCAGGAGCCGGGCTTCGAGGTCCTTCACGACATCCGGGTTTTGGTCGGCTACGTTGGTCCGCTCACCGGGGTCATTCTCGAGGTCGAACAGCTCGGTTTTTCCCGGCAGGATGGCGACCTTGATGAACTTCCACTTTCCCTTGCGGATGGCGCCTCGGAAGACCTCCACGTTAATGAGGATATCCTCATGCGGCGAGGGCTGGCCCTCGGCGAGAGTGGCGGTCGCATCCTTGCCGTCGAACGGCTTGCTCGGGTCGCCCGTGCCGCCGACGTAGGCGAGCAGCGTCGGCATGACATCGACATGGTGCAGTGGCTCGTTCACCACGGCGGGCTTGAGCTTGGCCGGCCAGTTGACGATGGCCGGCAACCGCACGCCCCCTTCTTTGAGCCCCCCTTTGCCGCCGCTGAACGGGGCGTTCGAGCAGGGCGGTTTCTGGCCCAAAGCGACCCCACCGCTCTCCTCCCGCTCCTCTGGGGACCGAGCCCCCGTGGCAAAGAGGGCGCTGGCCGGCCCGCCGTTGTCGGTCGTGAAGAAGATGATCGTGTTCTCGCGCATTCCCTTCTTTTCCAGGGCGGCCACCACCCGGCCGACGAGGCTGTCCAGCCCGGTGATCATCGCGGCATAGGTTCGGTGCAGTTCGTCCGAGTAGACTTCCTTGTAGGCGTCAATCGCGTCTTTGGGCGCCTGATAAGGCGCATGCGCCGCGAGGGACGCAACATAGAGGAACAGGGGCTTCGAAGTGTCGTGGTGCTCGATCAAACTGACTGCCTCGTTGCCGATCAGGTCAGTGTAGTAGCCCTCCTCTTTGAGAAAGGTGCCGTTCCGCTGCCAGTCGATGATGCCGCCGCGCTCCTTGGTGAAGTAGTCCACCTCGCCGACCAGGTTGCCGTAGAAGTGGTCGAACCCGCGGTTCTGCGGCCAGTATTTCTTGTCCGCATGGCCGAGGTGCCACTTGCCGACCATCGCGGTCGCGTAGCCGACTTCCTTGAGAGCCTGGGGCAACGTCTTCTCGTCGGTCGGCAAGCCGTATTTGTGACTGGGGAAGATCACGAGCGTCTGCAACCCGTGCCGCATCGGATACCGCCCGGTCATGAGGGCCGCCCGAGCAGGTGTGCAGACAGGAAGGCCGTAGTACGATTCGAGCCGCACGCCCCCGTTGGCCAGGGTGTCGATGTGCGGCGTCCTGATCTTGCTGCCCCGATAGCCGAGGTCGGCGTTGCCCAGATCGTCGGCCAGAATGATCACAATGTTCGGCTTCGTGTCCGCACCGCGACGCGGATGACAGGGCGAGCGCTGCGAAAAAGAGAGCCGCTGTGGTTCTCATGACCATGTTGATTCTCCCGTAGGTAAATCAGCGTAACTTGTTGGTGCCGCCACAGACGCATCTAAACTCGACTGAGATCCACTCGGACCGCTCGCCAGCAGCCTGGAATCAGAATCAAAATCAGCCAGTGAGGCGGTGTTACCTCCTGGCTCTCCTCACCTCACCCCGGCCGCGTCGCGGCCGGGGTGAGGTTGGGCTCACTTGGTGGCATCCTCGATTTTTTCACCGATCTCCTTCACGGCCTCCCCGGCCTTCGCGGCGGCCTGGCCGGCCGCGTGCGCGACGGCCTTGGCCGCCGATTTGATCGCGGCGCCCGCGCCCTGCACCACCGACTGCGCGGCGTGGCCGGTGGCGGCGGCCACGGACTTGGCCGTCTCGGCCGTTGATGCGGCCGCGTGGCCAGCCGCGCCGGCTGCTCCCTTGGCTTTCGACTTCGCCGCACTCGCGTCGTCGACGATCTCCTGTTCAAACTCTCCCTCGGTGTCCGACATCGCTGATCGTCCTCGAGGTGTGATTGGTACTGTATCGTGGTTTTCGACCCGTGGTACTCCGGCGGGACCCAGGACATTCGACCGCCCAGATCGGGCCTACTTGTGCGAATGGCCGTGGGCCTCCTTGGAATGCTTGTGCCCCTGCTCGCTATGCTCGTGAGCCGTCGTCGCGTGCTTCTTGGCCTCCTCGTGTTGCCCGTGGGAGTGATGGGGTTGGAGGGGAAAGGGGCGCATGCGCCCAGGATTGGGTTGCGCTCAGTCCGCCAGTGGGCGGGCCGGCCACAGTGGTTCGAAAGGCTGTCCGGGCCACGGTTGAAGCGGCCCTCGAAACGTGACGAGAGTGGGGAGGCCGAGCCTTGGGAGATGCCTCGGCCCCCGCCAACTCGACTCACCGAATCTGCATCCGGCGAATTTCGTGTTTCTGCTTATGATCGATTGGGGTCCTGCCGAGTTACCTTGGTCGATATAGGTCTTTAAGTTACGAGGCTCGCGGCAAGCTCGGTTCGGGTCGATCCTCTGGCTAGCCGGCGGGTACGGCTGCGCGAAACGGGCCAGCCCAACCTCTCACTCTCAGGGCCGCGATAACGCGGGAGATCGGGCCAGCTCACCCAGCAAGGCCGGTCAGCTTGGCCATGATTGAGTCGACAACCGTCTTGATTTTCTCGCCCACGCCTGGGATTGCCAGCACCTTGTCGACGAGCTCTTTCAGCTTGGCCTGGGCCGACTTGACCAGCGTCTTGATGGTGGTCTGGCCGGCGTCCCCCAGCTCTTTCAACGTGGTCTTGGCGACATCCAGTTTGCCCTCGACATCCCGAAGCTTCGGCAGGGCGGCTTCGGCCGAGGTCGCGTCCTTGACGCCGGTGAGTGCCTCGGTCAGCTTGCTGAAGGTGTCCGTCAGCTCGGTGCTGAATCTGGTCACGTCGGGAACGGGGGTTTTGATGGATTCAGCAACAGGCCGCGGCGTATATCGGGAGACTGCGCCCTGACGACGGTGGGAACCTGCACCTCGGGTGCTGGGGTGGTTGCTGACGGGATGAACCACCACAAGAGCAGCCCCAGAGCGGCGAGCCCCAGCAACGGCAGCAGCCATCGTGGAAATGAGGAACCCGCCGCCTCAACCCCCCGCGTGGCCGACCGAGGAGCCGACCCCGCGGCGCTCAGCCCCGGCACGTCGCTCAGCGAGAAGCCGGAAGGCAGGGCGTTGGCGATGTTGGCCTTCTGGTCGGCGAGCATGCTAGCCAGGCCTTGAGCGTTCATCGACTTCCCCGTGAATTTCGACGCGATTGTCCCCAGGACCAGCGGCGTCAGGTAGGAAAGCAGTTTTTGCGTCACCCCAGGCGCGATGCTGGCAAATCGGGACACGGCGTTGACGATCCCGGAGAGGGCGCTGCCGCCGAGGAGCGAGCTCAGAAGGTCGGCCCCCTGCTCGTGCACGGCGGCGGGTTGGTTCGACATCTTGTGGACGAGGGACTCCACGGACCCGGAGCTGAACTGGCTCTGAGCCGAGAGGAGTTTCTGGGCTCCCGCGCTGCTGGAAGCAATGCTCGAGAGCGCGGAGAGCAGGGCCGGCACGGCGGCACTGACCGCCGATGCGGTCGCCCCCGTGCTCGCTCCGGTCAGTGAACTCAGTTGGCTGAGCACCCCGCTCGATAATTCGTTCTTGATCTGTTCGACGAGATTCATATCAAACGCTCCGAAAGTGAAGTTGGAAAAACTGCAAAATGGTTTACGGTCATGTCCGCGATTCGCAAGCGCTTCTCACGTCGCGTGCGAACCTCTTCTCTGTCCCGCCGAAGCAATCACTTGTTCTTGAGAGACTCGACGCGATCTTCGGTGAAGCTCTTCACCTTCTCGAGCTGCTCGGGCGTCAACACGGCGCGGAGGGCTTGAAGCTCCTGGTGGCGGAGATCCCGCCGCTGGTTTCTTTGGGCCTCGTACTTATCCATGAAGGCGGCGTGGGCCTCGCGGATCTTCTTGCGCTGCTCCTCGGTGAGGCCGAGCTTGTCGGCGACCGCGCAGCCGCTCTGCGACCGTTTCGCGGAGCTGCGCGATGGCATCCGGGTCGTTCGGATCGATCTCGATGCCGACAACCACAGCCCGATCTTCGAAGAAGTTCTGCACGCGGTCGCGCTGGTCGGAAGTGAGCTCATTCGCTGATCGCCTTGAGTTCAGACTGGAGCAAGGCGCGGCGATCGTCGGCCAGGGCGTGGTATTTCTCCGCGAAGGGGGCGTGGATCTCGCGGATCTTGCGTGCGCTGCTCTTCGGTGATACCTAGTTTGTCAGCCACCGCCCGCAGCCGTTCGGCCACAGACTGCACCACGGGCGCGTGCACGATCTGCCCTTCGATGTAATGCCTCGCCTTCTCGCGCTGCTCCGGGCGTCAGTTCCTCGGCAATGGCCTCGAGCTCGCCCTCGACCAGGTTACGACGCTCGGCCCGATGCGCTCGGTACTTCTCAACGAAGGGGGCGTGGATCTCGCGGATCTTTTCCCGCTGTTCGGGCGTCAAGGCAAGCTTCTCGGCTGCAGCGTGGAGTCGGTCTGACAGCGTGTCATGGATCTGACCAACTTCCGGCCACTCTCGCTTGGCGCCGATTTCCTTCCGCTCTTCTCTCAGGTCCTCGACAAATTCTTTCACGGTGTCGCGCTGATCGGGCGTGAGAACACCTCGGACGGCTTCAAACTCCGACTGGAGCAACTCACGGCGCTGAGTCCGCAAGGCCTGGAATTTGTCCGCAAACGCGGCGTGGGCCTTTTCGATCTTCGTCCGTTGCTCGGGTGTCAGTCCGAGCTGGTCGGCCACGGTTTGTAGCCGCTCCGAAACGGTCTCGCGAAGTTGCTCGAGCGCAGGACTGAATGGCTTCTGTTCCTGGGCGTGGATCAGAGTTGCCCGTGGCGAGGAACGGGGCCGCGATGGCAAAGCCAGTCATGTGTTGCTTTCGCAGGTTCATGTTGCGATCTCCAAGAAGAGGTTCTGAAATGCATCCGTTAGGAACACATAGCGTGATGCGGATGCCCAACAGTTCTTACCGACTGTGTGACACTCCCCTCGACGACGGCCCCGGCCGCCATCTCGATGGTCGCCGGGGCTCATCGACTTCGGACAAGACAATTGGTCCCTTGCGGACTGGATTGCCGCGGCACCCGGCTGCACCCGGACGTGATTGGTACCCAACTCATCCGGGCGCGGCTCCTGGCCGGGGTCCTGGTTCACAGCTTGTCGAGCGACAGCTCGATGCGGCGGTTCTTCGCCCGACTCTCGGGCGTGTCGTTGGAGGCCACGGGCTTCTCACCGCCGAGGCCCGAGGTCTTGATTCGGTCGGTGGGGACGCCGGCCTTTATGAGCAGGCTCTTCAGTGCCTCAGCACGTTCGAGCGACAGCCGCTTGTCAGCGGCCGGGTCGCCAGACTGATCTGTGTGACCCTCGATACTCAACGTCGCTTTCGGGAAGGCTCGGAGAAGGGTGCTAAGCTGAGTGACGGCCGCCTCCGTCTCCGGTCGCGACTTTGATCGTAGCCGCGTCGAAGTCCAGGCCGTCGAAGACGAACGTACGGCCTCGGGTGGCGGCCGCGTCCTTCAGGTACTTATACAGATCGTTCAAGAACGAGTGCTCGGGCAGGTTAAGGCTTTTGCCGTCGGGCAGCTTGATACTCGAGGAGTTTTTTCACGAAAGTCGTCTCCACGAGTGGTGGTGCAGTCGCCGGTGTTGGGATTTCCGATGGCCGCACTTCCGGCACCTTCACGGCGGGCACTTGCACGAGCGGTGGTGCAGTCGCCGGTGTCGGGATTTCCGATGGTTGCACTTCCGGCATCTTCACTTCGGCAAACTGCACTCGGGGCCTTTTACCTGGACGTTTTCAGACTCCCGGGCCAGCGTGGCGGAGGTGCCGCGCATCATGTAGGTGAACGCCAGGAGGGGTAGGGCGAGCAGGAGGAGCGGCAATAGTGCGGCGAGCCACGGTGTCCCTGCCTGGGCGGCCCCCACGGTTTCCCGGTAGCCCACGCGGGCGGTCGCTCCCACACGCTTCCCCGTGTCGGCGACTGCGGGGTCGTCTCCGTGGCCCGGTCGCCTAACTGGGCCAGAGTCTTCATCCCCGGGACGTCCCCGATCCCGGCCGGTAGAAGCCTGGAGAGCAAGCCGGACTGGCCTGCAAGCAGGCGGCTGAACGCGGACGCGTTGAGCCCTTTCTGGAGGATGGTCTTGCCCAGCAGGCTCATGACCACGCCGGACGCCACCGACATCAGCGACGACGCGGACGACTCCTTGACCCCCGTGAAGCGCGCGAACCAGTTCAAGAGGCCAGCCAGCTTGTCGCCGAAGACTGTGCCGAGGAAGCCCCGGCTCATGCTGCTCAGGCTCTCAAGGTCGCCCCCTCCGAGCAGTCGATCCACTCCGCCTTGGGGCGACTCCTTCGCCAGATCGAACAGTTGGTTCGCGCCCACGGTGGTCGAGGCCTGATTCGCCGCGCCCGCAAGGACGGTGGGGATCATCGCTTCGAGAGCCCTCTTCGTGTCGCCGGCGCTCTCCCCCAGCCGATCGCTTAGCTTCTGGACGGCCTCAGGGGTGATGGAGCCTTTGGCGATCTCGGCCAAGTTGGTCGTCGAAAACGCGTCTTCAGCGGTCGAGGAGTACGGCGCGGAGTGGAGTCGCCGAGGAAGACCCGCCGGTCGCGTAGGAGTGCTGCGACGAGCTCCTCGTCAGCAACCGGAACGCTCGGTAGGCGAGCAAGAGGACTAGCGCACCGCCGAGAGCGGTGACCAAACTACGCCAGTTGAGGCCTGTGATCCCGCCGATCTCGAGGGTGCTGGCGATCCAACCGCCGACCATCGCCCCGAGGATGCCAAGGATGCTCGTCACGACGATCCCGCCGGGATCGTCGCCGGGCATGATGAACTTCGCCAGGGCTCCCACGATGAGCCCCAGCACGAGCAAGGTTAGAATGCCGATGACCATTTCCATTTTGCAACTCCTTCGGTAAAGATCCAGGCTTGCGCCTGGAAAGAGAGTGAAGCGCGCTCCGACCGCAATGGATCACCACGATCCTTGGCGATCGGCCGTTGAAGGAACAATCTCAACAGATCTCACATGCCGCTCGGCGACGTCGTCGCGGCGGCCGGCTTCTCGAACGACAGCCCAGCGACCGGATCGAGAGAACCAATCACGGCCGGTACACCGAATCATCGTGGCGAGTCAGGGAGGATGCTTGGGTGAGTTCGATAGAGAAACCGTCGCCTCGAATCCGGGACTAGTGAAGTCGATCTGTGTTGGATCGGGTATTGGACCTTGGTCCTATTCCATCTGTTCTTTAGTCATCCTGGTCTAGTTTCTCAAGCGGCAAGTTTACGACCATATACGATGTCTTTTGTATATATGCACTACTGTACATGATTTTAGTATCCACGATAGTAGAATTGTTTGTAGTGGGGCTTGCCAACAGTGATCGTGATTGGGAGGATGCGTTCCTGGCGGTGGAAGTACAAGATTCCCGGGTCGACCTGGCCGATCACCGGAGAGTTGTGGCACCACGAGACTCGAACGGAACCACGATTCTCTTTACTTCGATCGCATGTTAGCCCGGCCAGGTGCCCTGATTGGTCGTATCCAGTCTCAACCCGTCGTCCTACTTCGGCCATCCTCTCCAAGATGGAGGGCGCGGCGGATCAGCTCGATCAGCGATTGGTCCGTGAAGGGCTTCTGGAGGAACCCGACCGCGCCCGCGGCTATGGCCCGCTCGGCGATACCGTCTTCCTCGTGGGCGGTGATGAAGACTAGAGGCGGAGCGATCCCTTCAAGGGCAAGACGTCGCTGGACCTCCAGTCCGTTCATGCCGGGCATCTGCACGTCAAGCAGAACACAGTCTGGCCGTTCCGCCGACGCAAGGGAGAGCAGGAACGACTCGCCGGACGCAAAGGCAGAGGTTCTCATCCCCAAGGAGCGAACCAGGCGCTGGAGGGCGCGACATACGGACGCATCGTCGTCGATGATTGCGATCAGAACAGAAGTGTCTCTCATGGACAAAAGACGGCATAACCGGGTCAGAGAGCGGTTCTTGAACGGATCAACCCACCACTATGTGAAGAGTACCTCCGACGGATCCGGCGGATATGGGACCTTGGTCCAATGACAAGGTGAGAATGGCTAATGGACGAACGCCCGATTGACAGTCCATCAGCGCTCTCGGGGAGGAACGGTCGCCGGTTCCGACATGATCCCGATCTTGAGTGACGCGAGAACCAGCTCGGCCACGGAACGTACCTGCATCTTGCCCATGACCCGGCCCCGATGGACCTTGATGGTCTTCTCGACGATGCCGAGTTCCGTGGCGATCTGTTTGTTGGCCAGGCCGCGGATCACCAGCAACATCACCTCCCTCTCGCGGGGCGTGAGCCTCGCGTATCGTTCCTCGAGCGCCTCCCGCTCGGATCGTTCCGACTGTTCTTCCGCAGAGCTGGCGATGGCTTCCCCGACGGCCAGGAGAAGATCCTCGGCCTGGAACGGCTTGGCAAGGAAGTCCACCGCGCCCGCTTTCATGGCCATGACGCTCATGGGAATGTCACCGTGGCCGGTGATGAAGACGATCGGCAGCGACCGCGAGGTCGAGCTGAGTTCCCTCTGCAGATCGAGACCGCTCACTCCGGGCATCTGGACGTCGAGCACCAGGCAGCCCGTCGTGGCATGCTCGTGCCAGTGATTCAAGAATTCCGCCGCGGAGGCGAAGGACTCCACCTGATAACCGGCCGATCCCAGCAGCCGGGCCAGACTCTTGCGAACTGCCGCATCGTCATCCACAACGTAGATTGTCGACACTGACTCGTTCACTTCTCACCTCCCGCCAGCGCGGGCACCTGAACGACAGGCAACGTGAAGGAGAAGGTTGCTCCCGGGCCGGAGTTGTTTTCACCCCAGAGGCGACCGCCATGAAGCCCGACGATCGATCGGCTGATCGACAGCCCCATGCCAAGCCCATTCGGCTTGGAGGTGTTGAAAGGCTGGAACAGGCGTTCGACGGCATCCGGAGTCATTCCGATGCCGCGGTCGCGAACCGTGACCTGGATCTCCGAATCGTGGTGACTAGTCTCGATAAGAACGGTCCGGTTCTTGGTCGAGCTTTCGCGGACCGCGTCAAATGCGTTGAGCAGGAGATTCATGATGACCTGCTGCAACTGGATCCGGTCGCCGCTCACGGCCGGCAGATCGGGATCAAGCTGCAACTCGATGACGACCTTGCGAATCATGGCGTCGTTCCGGAGCAGCCAGACCACCTCGTGGACGGTCTCGTTGAGGTCGAGCGTCTGCAAGGAAGCCCGCTCTTTCTTGACGAGTGTCCGCATGCGCCGGATCACCTCGCCGGCGCGGGCGTCCTCCTCGGCAATTTCCTGAAGGATCTCGCGCACCTCATCGAGATCGGGGTTGGAACGGTCGAGGAATCGCGTCGCCGCCTGGGCGTTGCTCATGATCGCGGTCATTGGCTGGTTGAGCTCGTGTGCCAGCGTCGCCGCCAGCTCACCCATCATCGAGAGTCGGTCCGCGTGGGCCAGCTCGTCGAGCAGGCTTCGCGCTTCTTGCTGGGCACGGTTGCGTTCCGTGACGTCGAGCACGAGCGCGTAGAATCCCCTCACGTCTCCCTGTTCCTCGCAGTCGGGCACGTAGGATGCTTCTATCGCGCGCGGTTCATCGCCCTGGCGGACCAACTGCGTGGTGAAAGAGACCTCCTCGCCGGCGAGTGCCCGCTCGACGTACGGTCGAACATTCCGATAGAGCGGCTCGCCCAGGACGTCGCGGATCGTGCGACCAAACGCCTGACCCGGACCGAGGCCGAACCAGAGCTCGTAGGCTCGGTTCATGAACTGGTACCGCTGGTCCCGGTCAACGTGGGCGATCAGTGCGGGCAAGGAATCGGCAATCAGGTGTAGCCTGCGCTGGCTCTCGACCAGGGCAAGTTCGGCCCGAGCACGACGGTGCCTATGAATTAGCAAGCCAGCGATCAGCAGCGTCTGGAGGCTGAGGAGTGCCGCCGTCGCGACCACGTACCGGCGATACTGCTCCCAGAGTGTCGGCGAACGGAAAAGGACCGAGCTTCCCGGCGGGAGGAGGCTTTTGCTGATGCCCCAACGCTGGAGCTCCCGCCAGTCATAGGCAGGCGCCATGAGCCCCATCGGCGGCCGAGAGCAACTCGCTGGCGGCTCGCCCTGGAGAATGCGCACGGCCACCGCCGCAGCCGCGATGCCCAGCGTCCGGTCCGGGAAGAGTCGTCCCCCGATGATTCCAGAACCCAGCTCACTCTCGTAACAGGAAAAGAACGGCGCGTTGGCGACGGACCGCAGGCCTTGCAGCGCTTCGTCCTGCTCCAGAGTGACCCCGGCGGCATCTTCGTGTACGATCGTGTAGAGGACCGCCGTGTTCACCGGCAACGTGGCCACTTCCCGCTCCATTTCTTCAATGGAGAGCTGGTCAAGCCAGTGGAAGTGGACACGATCCGACATAAAGGCCACCTCCCGTTCTGCCTCCTTCCGCCAGAATTGCTCCAGCCGCGATGCGCCGATGGCCACGGCAATGGTCTGCGTGTTCGGTAACAAACGCAGGATGTTGTCGACGACATCGGGCAAGTGATACGCCCCTCCGACGAAGGCGGTCTTCGGCGTGAGGGCCTCAGGCGGCAAGTTGCGCTGCTCAGTTGAGGCGATCAACATGGGCGTCCCGGGAAAGAGCCGATCGCGGTTCTGGACGGCAAATCGCGTCGCCGGGGCGTCGAACGGCACGACCAGATCCAGGGGTTTTCCCGCCAGGCGATTGGCCAAGAAATCCGCCAGTGGCTTGTCACCTTCCGAGGCACCCATACGGCTCGCCTCCATGGGGATCTCGAAAAGATCGACGGGACCGGGCCATCGGCGAGACACTTCCGCTCGGAATGAGGCAATGCTCACGGTGAAGATCGATACGTTGCGACCGAATGAGTCAAGGATCAGCACGCGCCTGGCAGCCTTCCTGGGCTCCTGCGCATGCATTGCGGGCAGGGTCATCAGGATCAAGACCAGATGGAAGATTCGCGATCGCATGATGGACATCTGAGCGCAGGTCTGAATGATGAGCTAACATTAACCTTCTCCGTAAGCATAATGCTGCGTAGGGTCCAGGCTCAATCTGATCGTTCCTTAATGATCGACCCGACAGCAGGCTCGCCACAGGCTCGTCATTCCGCCGGGTCAGTGCGGCTCAAATCGTTAGTATGCAATTTTCTTGGTGGATCGAGCCGCGCGGACGCACGCACGTCTTCGGGCTGGTTCTTACCCTGTGTCGTCTCAGTATTGCCGCATCATTCCCGGAGATGCCACTTGACAAATGACTTTACGCTCGAGGCTCGAACTGAGTGCCTCCCGAGACGCGAGGTAAGCAAGGAAATATCGGACCGCCTGGCGCAGGATTTTCCTCCGCGACAAGAACGGTCGGCGTCCCGTCTTCGCCGACACCAAGACATTCCAGACCGATCCCCACTGGCGAGACCACAGCCTCTTCTATGAGTACTTCCACGGTGACACCGGCGCGGGCTTGGGGGCCAGCCACCAGACCGTCTGGACGGGGATAGTCGCGAAGCTGATCCAGATCGTTGGCACACTTGATCCGCAGAATTTCCTGGAGGCCGGCACAGGCCGTTAAACAGAAAGGACTGCGAAATATTACCGATACGAGCTTTAGCTCTGCAGGAACGTGACATCGGTCCGGCACCGTGTCGCTTGTTTCGCAAGCGTCACCGGCCTGAGCATCGTCGATAGGCTCATATCCTGACCGGCGGTTCAATCTTCGTCGAGCTCATCCACTTTCCATTCATGGACACCCGCGGCCCATTGGTCCTGAAGTTTCACTGTCAGGCGCAGGGCGGTTGTTGTGACAGGCGTGAAGCTCACTTCGCACCAACCATCTTTCTTGGCGGGATATTTCATGGAGGCAGCAACCGGCTTCCAGTCCGCCCCGCTATGATAATCGAGTCCCCAGGAGGCGGGCAAACGGCAGGCGCCTCGGCCAGTGTCGTCGAACCAGTAGACCCTCACGCTCTTCAAAGTCACTGGCTTTTTCCAGGTGTATTGAACCCATTCATCGCCTCCTCGGTGCGGCCACCAGTGACAAAGCGCCGCGGGCTGCTCGCCGCTGCTCTTGGGTTCCACGCCGTCGTTAATGCCCCAGGGCTGGCAATTGCCACTGACATAAGACATGCTCACCTTGGCCTTGGTTTCGAGTCCGCCGAGTGCGGATGGGCGTGGACTCTGGGGAAGCCAGACCTTCATCGCTCCCGGCTGACGGTTGTCCCAGGCGAAATAGGGGATCGCGGTGATCGGCACCCGGGTTGAACGTAAGACAGCCTGGTACAGGGTGTTTGTCCAGTCTGGTTCCGAGGCGGTCTCCGCGAAGCCTTTTACAACCACGACCCCGCCGAGCAACTCCCTGGCCTTCTCGGTTCTCAATTCCGCACCGCGCGGCAATACAAGGTTCGCGAGCGGCTCTGCTTGATCACACGCCTCCAGGCAATACACCAGCGGCCCGCGTTGGATGGCGAGCTGACCAGTATCAGCCCGAACTTTGGGATTTGCCGCGATCCTCTCCACGGGCATCGGCAAGCTCAGTGCCACAACGTCGCCGTCTTTCCATTCCCGTCCCACCACCAGGTAGCCGCGGTCAGTCATTGGCTCGGACAGTTTCTCGCCATTGACCGCCACGGTCGCCCCGTGACACCAACCTGGAACTCGCAGGCGGAGGTCGAACTTCGCCGTCTGATCGACGTGCGGCTTGAGCACGATCTTGCCGTCCCAGGGATAATCCGTTTCGACATTCAACGTGAGCTTCCGTCCGTTCACGGTCGCAGCGGCCGATCCCTGGATATACAGGTTCACCCAGATGGCGCCGTCGCTGACGGCATAGGCATAACCTCCTAGCGAGGCAAGAGTACGCGCCACGTTGGGCGGGCAGCAGGCGCAGCCGAACCACGGTGAGCGGTGATGGTGCCCCTCGCTTTCCAGCGGGTTCACGTAGAAGAACCGCCTTCCATCCAACGAGACACCGGCCAGCACGCCGTTGTAAAGTGAGCGCTCAAAGACGTCGGCGAAGCGGGCATCGCCGTAGAGCAAGGCCAGGCGATGGTTCCACTGGGCCAGTGCCACCGACGCGCAGGTTTCCTGATAGGCGGTAAGGTTAGGCAAATCGTAGTCGCGCGTGAAGCCTTCGTTGGATGCGCTGGGGCCAATGCCACCGGTGATGTACATATTGCGATCGGTGGTATTACGCCAAACTCGATTGATCATCTTTAATAGCGTGGGGTCCTCGGTTTCGCCGGCCACGTCGGTAGCGCCGCTCAACAGGTAGGCGGCCCGCACGGCGTGGCCCTTGATGTTCCGGTGATCGCAGATCGGCACATCGTCTTGCCAGTACGTACCATCGTACTCATCCACAGGTGAGTGGTGTTCGGACGCAAAAAACTTACGGCCGCGGTTCAAGATGAAGAAGCGGGCCAGCTCCAGGTAGCGTCTCTCTCCCGGTAGCGCGCCAGAGCTTGACGAGCGCCAGTTCAAGCTCCGGATGTCCGGGATAGCCCAGGCGCTTGCCCGGTCCGAAGACCGAGTCGATGTGATCGGCTAGCTTGGTCGCCACGGTGAGGAAGTTGGTCTTGCCCGTGGCGCGGAAGTGAGCCACCGCCGCCTCGATTAAGTGCCCTGCGCAATACATCTCGTGATTGTCGCGCAGGTTGGTCCAGCGCCGGCCTGGCTCTTTCACGATGTAGTAACTGTCAAGATAACCGTCGGCCAGCTGCGCCGCCCCGAGTTTGGCGACGATCTCGTCGAGGAGCTTCTCGAGCGCGGGGTCGGCGTGCGATGCGAGCGAATATGAGGCGGCCTCGAGAGCCTTGTGGACGTCCGAGTCCATGAAGACTGGACCAGTGAACCCACTTGTGGCCTTGGCTGCGGCCAGCTCTAGGTTCCGGATGTTGCCCGATTTCTTCAACATCTCGAAGTTCAGGGGAAGCGATGCGGTTCGATTAGCTTCCTGCCGCGGGCTCCAGAACGAGTCGTTGATCTGGACATCGGTGAACGGAACCGGCTGCAGCTTCAAGAGCCGACTATCGGCCGCGAGGCAGGGGGCTCCGGCGGACGCAAGCAAAATGAATGCAAGTAAGCGCCTCATGAGAAAACCCTTATAACAAATCGCTCGAGACCGCGGCTGGGGCGTCTTCAAGAACTAGGCCGTTCTGTTCTCAAGTGTTGCGCCGGTCAACGGTTGATGCTTCTTAGTGAGAGCCGAAGGGAGCTGACGGTACGCGGCACAAGACTTTCGGATTACGCGAGGGTAAGGCAGGCAACGTGCTGGAATCAAGATCGGGCCGGCAGGACCACCGGCAAGCCGATCAACTGTGGTTGTGTAGGTATTTAACCGCCGGCAATTTTTTCTTCATCTCTTAACCTCTATACTCTCGTTCTCGAGCATCAATAAGCAACGGTCCGCTTTATAAGAGCGCAGGAGCGACGTCTTTAGAACCTTGTGATTTTCATGCTTCCAGATCATTGGATACCCTCGGTATTCTAAGGGTACGTATCAACTTTGAAGTGCTTCCGAGGAGATTTGGTGGAACGATGTCGTTGCCGCCTGCCCGTCGCCAGGACAGACCGATGACTGATCAAAGAGACGACGCCCGCTGGCGTGAGCTCGAACTGAACGCGGACCTCCCCGATGTCCAAGCAGTCATCCGGCAGGAGATCCGACGGGGGACGATCCGTGTCCGTCCAACGCGCACGGGCGGAATTCCTATCATGCCGGTAGGCATTCATCAAGCTAAAGAGCCCATTGAGGTGGAAGCCCCACCCGTCCCATCGCAGGCACAAAGTGGCCCGACCAGGACAGTGGTTCGCCCGGGTCGGCTGTCACGTCGCTGAAGCCTCATCAGTTCCCAGTATTTGCTAATCGACAAGGCTTTTCGCATCGCGAGCCGATGCAAAAAGCCTTGTCTATTGCCGATGCGTTGGTTCTCCCGAAATTTTTCTCTGAATGGCTTGCCTGACGTTATGGAATCGTGCGTGGTTCCAGAGCAACGCCAGAGGAAAGTCCCCTTGCCGTGTCGGGAATTGAACTAGGATTGAGCAGTCGGACTCGCGTCGCGTGGATGCCCGGCCACTGAGCGTTTTGTCACACATCCGTGGAGAACTATAACGATGTCGCGTCTACTTTCCTCGGTCTTTCGTTTCGTAACCAGTGAGGACGGCCCTACGGCCGTTGAGTACGCCGTAATGACCGCGCTCATCGTGGTCGCTTGTATCGCAATCATCACCACGCTCGGCAAGAGCGTTAGCAGTACGTTCAGCACCGTGAATCAATCGTTGACCGCCAGTTGAGCACGACGCAGACCGGGAACTCCGGCACACGAGTCTCTAGTTCGTGGAGAACCATCACGATGTCACGTGTCCTTCCGTCGATCCTTCGTTTCCTGACCAGTGAAGACGGCCCTACGGCGGTTGAGTACGCCGTCATGACAGCGCTCATCGTGGTCGCTTGCATGAACGTCATCGCCGCGCTCGACAGCACCATCCACGGTACGTTCAGCACCGTAAATAGCAGCCTGACCGCCAGTTAAGCACTACGCACGACGAGGATCTTCGTCCGTCTTATCAAAGTCCACTCTAGGGCTGGGATCGTCTCAGGCGGTTCCCCGGTGCTGGGCGGCCGGCTCGTCCCAGGTAAGAAGGGCCGGCGCCTCCATCCCCCCCGGGGCGATCCGACCCCCAGCGCCGCAGGCTCACGCCGGCTTTGCGGCGTCGGTCCAATCTGTGAACGCTTCCGGCGCCCGAGCACTTTGCCGCGGCTGGATAGCGGACAGGATTGGGCGGGTTGGATCGGTGAGAGGCGCCGCCGAGATTCGAACTCGGGATGGAGGTTTTGCAGACCTCTGCACGATTCGCCTACTGTCAAGCCCGCCAAGAGGTTCAGACCTCCTGATCTGCGAAAGGAGTAGCTTGCGAGGCGTGAGCTCTATCCCCGAGCGGGGCTGAGGTTTGGGAGTTCCTCGTCTGAATGGGCAACAATGGGGGCTGGGAACTAGAAATGGTACCTTCCGCGATTGTCGAGATCACCTGGCACGCACCAGGAGGAAGGTACCATTCCCCAAGCATTATTACCGCTGATCCCGGACGGGGCCACGCGCATCAACAACGTAATCAGTGTCGTGCGCGAAAATGGCCAATGGATCTACTTCCACGGCGCCCTGCCGCTGTTTCAACATTCCGAAAACGACCGCCGTTGGTTTCGGATCTTCACCGCGCAACTGATTTGCCTGGGTACATGCCGCCAGGTCGAGATCGTGCGGGCCTTCGGCGTCTCGAAGAACAGCGTCATTCGTAGTGTCAACAAGTATCGCGCCGGCGGCGGCAACGCGTTCTACGCGCCTCGTGCGGTGCGCGGGGCTTCGGTGATGACGCTGGAGGTCACGGCCCAGGCGGAGCAGTTGCTGGGGGCCGGTTGGAGCCGAAAAGAGGTCGCCGAGCAACTCGGCCTCAAACTCGACACGCTTCGCAAGGCAATCCAGCACGGGCGGCTCACCGAGCCCTGTCCGCTGGAGCCGAAGGAGTCAGCGCCACAAGAGGCTCCCGCTCCCCCACCGCCCACCGCCACCGACAAGTCCACGCGAGCCGCCCTGGATGCCACGGCCGAAATGGGCACGGCGTGTACCAGGCCGGACGAACGCGTCCTGGCAGCATTCGGTTTCTTGAATGGGGCGTCGACCCGTTTTGAAACCTGCCGCGATGTCTCCTTCGGCGGCGTGCTGTGCGCTTTGCCGGCTTTGGCGGAGAACGGCCTATTTCGACACATGGAAGCTTGCCTCCAGAAATTGCGCGGTTATTACAGCACTCTGCACGTGCTTGTCCTCTTGGCCCACATGGCGCTCTGTCGCATCAAGGCCGTCGAGCAGTTGCAGTACCAGCCCCCGGGCGAGCTCGGCAAGCTCTTGGGGCTGGACTCCAAAGCGACCGTCTTGATGCGGCACTTCTTCAACCACGCGACCATCTCCTGAAGATCGGCTGTGTTGGCGCCGAATTGCCGGACTGGGTTGGCGTCGCGGTCGGCGGAAACGCAGACCATATGCAAGTTGGAATGAACGTCGATTCCGGCCGCGTCCGGGTTGATGACATTGAGCGTGGCCGCCGAGGTGGGGACGGGGACTGCAAGTGAGCTCTTACGTGACTTCCTGAGCTTGGCTGGCTTCTTGGGCTTGGTTGGCTTCTTGGGCTCTTCGTTCGGGACGACCATGGATGTCTCCGGATCGCGGGTGCGGGTGTTGAATCGACAAGGCGCCGCGAGCCAAGAGGGGTATCGGGGACGTTTGAAGTCTCCCCAACGGGATCAATACCACGCCGGGAAGCCACGGCATGGCAAGTCGCCAATGACAAGGTCGAAGCCTCTCGGGCCAAGCTCCACCTCGGGCAGAAAGCACCAAAGGTAATACGGCCACTGACGCGCGTCACCAGACCGCAACGTAGAGACAAGTAGCGACGAGAACCAGATCTGCCAGAGCAGAGTTCACGGGACGCGAGGGCGCCGCCGAAGGTGGCACGAATGGTTCCACCGCCGCTCCGATAGCTACCGGCTGGAGCGACCCAGTTGCCGGGTGGGAATTGCACCCACTGAAGACCAACACCTTTCCACGGTGCACATCAGTGATGTCCCTTTTTCCCTCTTCTCAGCGTGCGGGGCCGCCGCGGATGCGATCCTGCGCGTCGCGAGCGCGGGCCTGCTGCTCGGTCGCCGTTTCGAGCAGGCCCAGGGAACGGGCCATGTCGCCGATCGATCGGCCCGGATCGTTGGACCAGAAGATCCCGCGGTCCTCGGACTCGGAATAGCGGTATCCGACCCGGTCCCCGAACGCCTCGCGGAAGGCCTCGCCGTTTCGCAACCGCGACGACCAGGGCAGGATCACGTAGCTGAGGTCAATCTCGTAGACGAGGGTTCGCTTCGGTTCGGTAATTCGGGCGGCGACCAAGCCCGTCCCCGGCTCAAAGAATGAGGCATTGTTCCGGAACGTGGACGAGACGACCCAGTATTCGTGGGTGGCCGCGTACATGCCGGGGCGGGTGAACTGCGGGGATTGCGTGGGAAAGAGCACAAGTTCGGCGCCTCGCTCCGAGAGGCGTCGCCAACCCTCGGGATACTCGACGTCGTAACAGATCTGCACGCCCACCCGGCCGAAGTCGAGGTCGAGGACCTTGTAGTCGGCGCCTGGCCTCACGCCGCCTTCCAGCACGATCTTCCCGTCCGGCCGTACCCGATCCAGCACGGGGTGGACCTTATCGTACCGGCCAGCAAGTCGGCCCGAGCGGTCGATCAAGACGGCGGCGTTCGAGCAGGACCCGGTGGCCGGGTCGACGCGGAAGACGCCCCCGAAGACGGAGTAGGTGTGGTGCTCGCGCGCCTTGGAGCCGAGCGCCTCGAGGATCGCGCCATCGAGCGGGACGGCCACCTCGACGGCCGGCCCGGGCTTACCGGCGGTGACCGCGTACTCGGTGAACAGCGCCAGGTCAAGGGACCGGCCATACCGGGCGCGCGATTCCCCCGCCATCTGGTCGATTAGCCCGCGCATCTGCTCGAGCCGCCCGCTGAGCCCAGGGTAATCGCCGTACCAACGGGTCATGGTGGTCCCGATGATCACCTTGCGCGGCGGCCGGTCGTGCCGGGCCGGCGCGCCCCGCGGGCGTCGGGCTCCCCACCGCGCACCGAGTGGGCGGAGCACAGGAGCGCGGCGATCACGATCCATCTCGGACAGGCGCTTTCGCAAGGCATGCAGAGACCTCCTTCGGTGGGACATCGGGCGCATGAGTCATTCGGTTCTTGAATGTCGAGTGTATCGGGTCGGCGGGAGGATTCCAGGCCACGCCAACCGACACCCAGGCCGCGCTCAATCCTTTCCCGCCCGAGGTCCGATGGACAACCTCCTTAGGGCCGGCCCCCTCGTCCCGGCCGGCAGGAGGCCCCGATGCCGCAGCCAATCGGCGCATCGGTCCGTCCGCCGCGAGAGCGGCCGTATGATCCTCCTCACGCCGAACCCGTGCCCGCCCAAGTCGTAGAGGATCGCTCGGTCGCGGCGGGGTCGGTGCAATAATGTGCCGGCCGAGGAATTAGGGGCGACGATCGTGCCGTTCGCCTTCGAATTCGTCGACGGGGCGTCATGCCAAGCTCGAGGGCGGTGCGCCGGTCGATCCCGACAGACTGCGGACACCCTGTCTGGTAGACTAATGGCCTCCGGATGCCCTGGTCTGTCGCGTGCGACGCGTCGTCTTGATCCCGGCTCGCGGCGGCGGAAGGAGAGTGTAGATGATGACCCCCGACGAGATCAGCCGGACCAGGCAGGAGAGGATCGACGAGGTGCACCGCCTCCAGCCCGGGCGGACAGCCCTCCTGGTGATCGACATGCAGCGGGGATTCCTCGAGTTGGGAGCGGCGCTGGAGGTCCCGGCCGGTCGCGCCATCATCCCCAATGTAAAGAACCTCATCGAGGCCTGCCGACAGCGGCGAGTGTCCGTGATCTTCACGCAGTTCGTCTACGCCACAGCGGTGCCCTGCATGCGCGGGGACCCGTTCGGACCCGAACACCTGCCGGCCCGGCGGGGCGAGCCGACCGGATTCGGTCGGCCCTCGGGAAACTGCCTGGTCCCGTCGGGTGCGGACCCGGGGCCAAATTCTGGTGAGATTGTCCCGGAACTGGCCCCACGATCGGGGGAACTTGTGGTCGGGGGCCATACGTACGACAAGTTCTACGGCACGCCGCTGGACCTGGCCCTCCGGAGTCAAGATGTCCGCTACCTGGCCATCGCGGGCGTGGTGACCGAGATCTGCGTGAATTGCACCGTGCTCTCCGCCGCCAACCGCGACTATCGCGTCACGGCCGTGACCGACGGCGTCGCTAGTCCCCGGCCCGAGCTGCGGGAGGCCTGCTTCGAGATCTGGCGCCGCAAGTTCGCCCGGCTGCGGACCACCGACGAGATTATCGCCGAGATCCGTGGGTAGGCGCTTTCCCTCGCCGGGCGTCATCCGGCAAAAGCACTATCCGCCCTTCTTTCGCCCCCCGTCACCCGACGCCCGTTCGATCTCCAGTCTCTGACCCTGCTTCAGGATGTGATACCGCGTCTGCAGAGGCCTTGAGAGTCGCAGCTTAACCTCGTGCGGGTAGCCGCTGGTCCAGTAGCGGTTCTCGGGAGTCACGCGATACGTGTCGCGGTGCTGGGGCAGGATGTATTCCGGGTCCAGCTCGTTGATCAGGATGACCGAGGGATCGATGTGCATGTTGTGCTCTGTTGGCGAGAAGAAGAGCACGTCGACATGCTTCAGGAACAGGTGGTCCTCCAGCAGCACCGAGTCACCCGGCTGGAGAAATGTCCGGCCTCCGAGTTCGATCAGGTAGCCGCAGTCCTCCAGATTCGCGTCGAAATAGACGGCGGACTTCGGGTTGCCGTGGATCGCGCGAGGGGAGAAACCTTCACACCCTTCAGCTCGAACGGCTGCCGCGGGGAGGCGACCTTGATCCTGACTTCCGGAATGCCGATGCGGCGGGCGTCCTCGACGCAGTTGGCCGGTATGACGAAGAGGCATCGGCCCCGTTCGGCCAGGACGCGCGCCGTCTTCCGATTGAAATGGTCGCCGTGCCGGTGTGTGATGAACGCGATTTCGAGGAGCGGGGCGAGCTCCTCGGCCGTGATCGGCGACCGGTACAGCCGGGCTTCGTCCTCGGTGGCGAGGTCGGTGCCGACGAGCAGCCCATCCGACTTGATGAGCCAGCCGTTGTGCCCGGTCCACCACACGGCCAGGCCGGAGCTGTGCGCCTTGACCTCCTCGCGGATCCTCGGCGAAGAGATCGGCTCCCTGGGCCATTCCTGGCCATAGGCGATGACGAAGTCGGACAATGAAGAGCGCGGTCAATGCCAGCGCGACGGCTTGCCTCATGGCGACCTCCGGACACAATCGGATCCAACGGGCCGGCACGATCAATTGGCCGCCGCGCGGGTCGTCCCGCTTGGAAACGGCCTGCACCTGCCCAACATTCGGTCCTGCCGATGGTAACGGATCGGCGCGCGCGGGAGGATGGCCTCGTGGGGATGATTCGCCGCTTCCGCATCCTGGTCGCGATTCTCACGGCGCTGATCGCATCGGGTGGCGTGAAGCCCGCCGTCGACGTTTCGGGCATGCGCCCGCAGAGCCCCGTCGGCAACGCGCTGGGCGGGGGGAGGACGCGACCCGCATCCGTCCGCGCGCCGTCGCGGCGCGGTCTTGACGAGGGACGCGCCGCCGGGCAAAGTCAGAAGGAGGCCGCCCACGATTCGCGCTATTTCGATGGTCCCGCCCATCATGTGTGCCGCACGGTCGTCAAGAGAGGTCGCAGGGGGAAGAGTTGGATTCCTCGCATCCGAGTGACGCCCGGCCCGCGCGGCCGCGAGTGACGATCGCGGCGCTGGCGGGATTGGTCCTGCTCGCCGGGCTGGGCCTGAGCTGGGCGTTCTGGAGGGCCGGAGACGGGGCCGGTTCCCGCGATCGCCGCTCGGTCGATTGGCCGCGATCGCCCTGGAAGAACGCCCGGCCCGATGTCGCCTACGTCGGCGACTCCAACTGTATCCGCTGCCATCCCGACATCGCTGCCAGCTTCCGAAGCCATCCCATGGGCCGATCCCTGGTCCCCATCGCCGAGGCCACCCTGGGCGAGACTCGAGACGGCTCGACCACCTTCGAGGCTGGCGGCTCCCGCTTCACCGTCGAGCACCAGGGTGGCCGGATGGTCCACCGCGAGGCCCGGATCGACGACAAGGGCCGCGTCCTGGCGCAGGTCGAGGCCGTGGTGAAATACGCGCTGGGTTCGGGCCGCGCGCGGTGTCGTACCTGGTCGAGCGACGACGGCCGGCTGTTCGAGTCGCCCATCACTTGGTACACCCGCGATCGCCGCTGGAACCTCTCGCCCGGCTACGAGAGGGACAACAATCGCCACTTCGACCGGCCGATCGAGTCGGGCTGCCTGTTCTGCCATGCCAACCGCGTCGAGCCGGTCGCCTGGTCGGTGAACCGGTACGTCGAGCCAACCTTCCGCGGCCATGCCATCGGCTGCGAACGCTGCCACGGCCCCGGCGAGTTGCACGCGCGGCGGCCGGAGATGGCCGGGGGCCGCGACCTGACAATCGTCAACCCCCGTCACCTCGAGCCCGCGCTCCGCCTGGCCGTCTGCGAGCAGTGCCACTCGCCGGGCGTCCAGCGGTTCGAGCGGTCGGGCCGCAACCTCTTCGACTACCGCCCGGGCCTGCCCACGGTCGCCTTCTTCGCCATCTACGGACGCGCCGACCAGAAGGGGAACAAAGCCGTCGACCATGTCGAGCAGATGAAGGCCAGCCGCTGCTTCCGCGAGAGTCGCGGCCGGCTCGATTGCACGAGCTGCCACGACCCCCACCAGCTCCCCGAGCCCGCCGAGAAGGTCGAGTACTTCCGCAATCGGTGCCTCGCCTGCCACGACCAGAAGGACTGCAACCTGCCCGAGCCCGCCCGCCTCGCCCGGAGCCGCGAGAACGACTGCGTCCAGTGCCACATGCCGAGGACCCAGAGCGCCGACATCGCACACGTCTCGACCACCGACCACCGGATCCCGAGGGCGCCCGGGACAGAGCCGGCCGGGGTGCCGCACACGGTGCCCGAGTTTCTGCCGGTCCTCTTGAACGGCGACGGCGTGGGCCCGGAGGAGGTCCGCTCGCTTGACCGCGAGCTAGCGATTGCCGTGGTGGGAGAGGGGCCGCGGATGCCGGACACGCCGCGGGTCCGGCAGATCCGCTCGTTCGCGATCGGCGTGCTCGACGGCGTCCTGGCCGACCGGCCCGATGACCTGGTGGCACGCCGAGTGAAGGCCCTAGGGCTGTGGCAGACGGGCCGGCGGCCTGAGGCGATCCGCGAGGTCAAGGCGGTCCTGCGAGCGGCCCCCTCGTACGAGAGGGCGCTCGACGAATGCCTGTCCTACGCGATCCCGGCGGGGGACGTGCGTACGGCCCTGGAGGTTGCCCGACGGGCCGTCACGGTCGATCCGTCGTCCGCCGCCTTCCACGAGCGGCTGGCGTATGCGTCGGTGCAGGGCCGCGACTGGGACACGGCGCTGCGCGAATCGCGGGCAGCGCTGGCGATCGACCCGTTCCTCCGTTTCGCCCGGATGTTCCAGATCCAGGGCATGCTGCACCGTGGCGAGGCCGGGCCGGCATTCGAGGAGTTCGCGACCCTGATCGGGCTCTACCCACGGCTCCGACAGTCGCTCGAACGCTGGTTCGCCGACGAGCGGAACCGAGTGGCGACCGACCGGGGTCGCTAGGACTTCTTTGCGCGTGAGACATGCTCACGACTCGTTTTTCCTTGCCTCCATCACCGGCGTGAAACCACTCCAAGGTAAAGTGGTCGCGATCGACGATGGTGGTTACCGTGCGAAGTTTGTAGGGCTTGCCGGTGACATGATCGATGCCCTCGCCCAGGTTTGTAATGACCTTACCATCCTCGGAGATCGAACCCTCGTTGTGCAGGACACCGGTGCTCAAGCTGTCCATCATGATCTCGATGGTCTTCTTCCTGGGGTTGTCGTAGCCGAGGAGCTGAACGACCTGGAACGGTTTGCTCTGGAACCGACTGTGGTACTCTTGTTGCAGGAACCGGCCGTCGAGAATCCACTTCGCCTCGCAGGTCGCCTTTCCCTCGTGCTGCTTGTCTGCCAGTGTGTACTGGATCGTCACATCCCAGGTCCCCGCGAGTTCGTTGAGCCGCTGGTGAATCGGCCCAGGCTCGTCCGTTTTCGCCGCTTGACCTTGTTCCCGGCTTTCTTGGCAGAGCCCGACCGGGGTTGCCACGCTCAAGCCGGAGATGATTAATGCAGGAAACCACACGACCGCTCTCATCGACGTACCCCTTTCTTCTCTCTAAACTCCCGGCTTCTCGCCGAACACCGCCGCCGCCGCCTGCTATCAGTCCTGGGAATCTTCGGGACACGCGGGATGTTGGGCATTGAACTCGCTGGCCCGTTTCTGAAGCTGGCTGGGCGACAGGTCCTCGATCCGGGTCGCGATCGACCAGCGATGGCCAAACGGGTCAACCAGAATGCCGTACCGATCTCCCCAGAAACAGTCCTGCACGGGCATGGTGACCGTTGCGCCCGCCTCGACGGCCCGCTGGAACATGTCGTCGACGTCATCGACATATAGGTGCAGCTTCACCCCCGTGCACTGGCAGCCCAGGGGAGAAACCTCACCATGCTCGGGAAACTCGTCATGGAGAAAGAACCGCGAATCACCCAGCATGAGCTCGACGTGCATGATGGACTTGCCGTCGGGAGCCAGGTTGCGATAAAGCTCGGCCGCTCCGAAGGCATGACAATAAAATGCAATCGCGTCGGCGACGCCCCGCACAGTCAAGTGAGGCGTGATCGTGTGGAAATCATCGAGCACCTTTGTCACCTTGCCAGTCATGATCGGCTTCCCTTCGATTAAGGCAACAACCGTCGCTCGCGAGCGGCATTCACCAGCGACTCGAGCCGCCGCGACTCTGCACATGCCACATCGAGCCCGAACTTCGTAAGGCGGTAATACCGGCGGCGCTCGTCGTCCTCCTCCGAATCGTGGGCGTCCTTCGTCTCCTCGATCAAGCCATCGAGAAGCATGCGCTGAATCGACCGGTACAAGGTGCCTGGCCCGAGGTTCAGCCGGCCCGACGTCAGACGTTCCACTTCCAGCATGATCCCGTAACCGTGTCGTTCCCCATCCGCCAGTGCCACCATGATGTGAAACACCGCCGGAGTGAGCGGCAGCAACGCTCGCGGGTCAGGTGCCTCCTCCGGTGCCTTCTTCGCCATGCTTCAATCCATAGTGGATATATCCACCGTGGATATATTGTGCGTCTCGCGAGCGAGAGTCAAGAAAAAAATTGAAAATGCGTCGGCGAGTCGGCGAGATACGGAGTCGGGGCCCGATTGCTCGATCTCGGTGGCCTGGAACTGACGCCACCAGGCTAGAACCCGCCGACCATTCGCTGCTGGAACGGCTGTGTAGCGGGAAGGCAACGTACTGGTCAAGCCGCGGGGCAGTCATCGTGGCGAGATGGGGGACGAGGAGTCCATGCCATTCTGGTACGGTGAGAGACGGATGCAAGGCTCACATCACGAAGAGCTGGCACTCCGTGCATTTCTCGTCGGACGGATCATAATAGCGGGCGTACCATTTCTGGTCGTTCGACTTGAGCATGAGGGGCTTCGCCTGTGCCCCGTGGAGTGCCGCGCGGAAATCGAAGTGGTCGACTAGGCGGACGGCCTCCACGCCATACATCGTGGCAATCGAGCGGTCGTAAATGGCGATGAGGTTGTCGCCGTTGGCCGACTCGCCCCCACCCGCGAGGTTGGACGACCCGGTGAAGACAGCCGGGGTGCTGCCGTTGAAGTCGACCACGACGAATTTGTTGTGGATCACCTGCCCCATACCGCCGTTGATCTCGGCATCGAACGGGGGCGGGACGTTCTTGTGCAGGTAGTCGAAGGGAACGAGAACCCCGCCTTTGCGCCGGCCTGGGGCCTGGACCTTCACGCCGTCGGTGGTTTCGTTTGCTCCGGACCCCTTGATGACCTGGGTGATCCCATACGAGAAGATCCGTGTGTCGCCCGATAGCCCTCGGAGCTTTTGCAGCACGGGCCCGCCCCCACCCAGTTCCATGACGGCAAACATCACCGAACTCCGAGCGTTGTCGATGGCCTCGGCTACCTTGCCGAGAGAGAGGTTGGGGTCCTTGTGCGGAGAGAAGGCGACTTCGAACGCGGGCAGAGACGCTTTCTTGATGTCGGAGAACCACTGCTGCGAGAGCGGGCTCTTCTCGTAGCTGGCGGTCAGGCTCGCCCGCTTCTTCCCGTTCAACCCCGGCGAGTCGTTCCAGACCTCGTCGAAGACCTTGCCGTAGAGCCCCGCCACGTCGGGGTCGTCGAAAACGAGGACATTGTTGGCCTGGACGTAGAGGCCTCGGACCGAGAAGTTGGCGGAGCCCGTCAGCACCTTCACCGGCTTGCCGTTCTTCTTCTGGATCAGGATCTTGTCGTGGGCGAAGCGGTTGAAGTGGCCGTTCTTGACGTGATCGTCGCCGGCCGAGGTGCGGATCCGATTCCAGACCTCTGGCTCAAGCACCCCTTGGCGGTGTGTAGAGAGGCGTTGTCGGCGAACATGCGGAGCCGGGGGCCGAGCTTTTGAAGGCCGGCGACGAAGGCGGGTTCGTCGATGTCGTAAACGAAGGCGTCTACGGTGATGTTCCGGTCGTCGAGGCACTCGTTGAGGAAGCCAAAGACGAGCTTGCGGGCCTGGTATCCGAGGAAGTCGTACTGCTTCTCATACTCTCTCGTGTTATAGTCGAGCGTTTTGGGGGTCGGGCGGATGGCCTTGTTGCCGAACTCGTCGGCGTACGCCTGCGACGACAGAAAGCTGCGGGTGAATCCGATCTGGAGGTCGCCGAAATCCGAGGGGATCAGTCGCAGCGCAACATCCGCCGTCGGCCCGGGCTCCAGGGTGGTGCCTCTGCCCTTAAAGTACATGGCTGTGACTTCGTACTGGTAGAGCCCCTCGACGACGTCCTTGGGGAAGTGCTGCCAGCGGAACTTCTGGAAAGGTGCCTCATTCGAGGGGGTCCATGACTTCTGGCGTTGCGTCGGGGACGAGTCGTGCCCAAGGGGTTTGTCGAAGCTGAGTCGGTTGAGCAGGTAGGAGGGGGGACAGCCTGGGGCGGTTAGCTTGACGGCAAAGCCTGCGAGGTTGTCGGTCTGGTGCTCGTTCACGTCGAAGCCAAGGAGTACCGAGCCGTCGCCCCGATAGGCGGTGACCGTCAGACCGTTCTTCGACACCGAGACGTGGTTGGTGTTCGACGAGAGTGCGGCGGGCGGACTCGACTTCGGCGTGGCACGCGGCTTTGTGCCGGAATTGGCGGTCGCCCTGGAATTGGCTTTGGCCGTGGAACTCACTCCAGTCTTGCGGCGACGGGCCGGAACCGACGCGGCACCTGGGGAGGGGCGAGACTTTCCCATGGGGGCCTCAAGTGGAAAGAGATAATCTGAGCGGGAGACGCCGTTCTGGCGTGGCTCTTACCGGGCCGCATGATCCGCCGTCGCGCCGAACCGCTCCCGCTGCCGCCAGTGTATTCCGACCAGAGCCCCTCCGCCACATAAATAAACCGGGTTTTCTAATTCGGCTATCGGCCTCGGGAGTTTCATCGGGACCGGAAACTGGCCCGCGATTAGTATTGGGACAATCTGCTGACCAGGGTCCTGGGCAAATAGTTGCGTCCCGGTTTCCGTTCCCCGAGCCGGTGAGAGGTCGGGTATCGACTCGGGGCTGCTTTGAGGTTCTATTGCTTGGGTTTTTGGGTTTTAGACGGTCGAACCGGCACGATGCGAATACTGCCATCAGGATTGGGACGGACGCGAATCGTCCCTTTCTGGATCTCTTGCCGAATGAGTTCCTGGACTTCCGGTAGGTGGGCATGGGACTCGAGGTCGCGCCAGTAAGCATCATCTCCCGAGCGAGCCATCGCTCTGTCCAATCGATGATAGACAGGAAAAGGAGCGTCCACTGAAACCTACGTCTCAAAGGGTTCAAGAGACTTAAGAGCCTGGTTCGAAAGACAGGGAGTCGTTTTTCGGAAACATGATCGGCAAAATGAAATCCAGCACCTACTGGGGAACCACGCCATGAAACGCCTTCGTTTCCATCTGGGGACCCTCGTGATCCTCGTCCTGATCCTGGGGTTCGGCTTTGCCGCCCTGCGTGGAGGAGCGGAAACGGCGACGCGGGTGGTATCGGGCCAATCTACTTACCAGGCTCCTGGGCACACCGGTCGCGTCCCGGTTTCCGTCGCTCACTAATGAGCAATGACGATCCTGAACAACCAATAGGACCCCGATTGCTCAAGGACCGCCATGCCGCGTTGCAGGCCGTTCAAATTGATCGATGCCATGATCCTGACTGCCGCCGCGGCGGGCTGGATGGCTCGGATGCGTACCCTGTGGAACGAACTCGAGAAGGTCGGGATGGCCAGCAGGAAGGGCATTCCCTGGCCCCTCTACGCCGGGACTGTCCAAACTGGCTTGAATATCGCTCTCTTGATGCTCACCGTGGCTTACCTCGTGATACGTTTGATCCCGCCCCGCCCACCCAGGTCGGACCTGATTCGTCAGCCAGGTATGCTCTTCTTAGGCATCTTGATCGGACTCATGATCCTCTTGATGGCACTGTCCGCGTTCGTCCCGCTGGTCGCTCCGACGAACATGATCATCGCCCTTGCTCTCGGGTTGTCCTGGCGTACTGCATGCCGCCGTTATCGATCTCGTGCCGAGCTGGGATGGATCGAAAGTCTAGGCCGATCCGTTGGAGTCGGCTTGGTCGTTTCCACCGCGGCGAGCTACCCCCTGTATCTCCTGGCGGCCTGACAAATCACGCCCCATACCTGTCGGGCACCCCGGCGTGCTGTCACACTCCACGGAGTATGCCCCTCGGAAACCTTGATCGAGTGATCAGGGTCCTCGAGGGGATTCTTCTGGACCGCGTCGGAGAAGCTGCTCGGGAAGAGGGGAATTCACGTCGATTATCTTGGCCACGCACAGTCAGATGACGCGGATCAGGTTTCGCGAAGAATGACATGCAGGCCGACAAGTCGTCGGCAAATCCGCTGGAGGAAAGACTGGACAGAACTGTCAAAGGACGCAGTATGGCTGGCCCTCGTCAAGCGGCACGCCCTGGGCAAGCAAGTCGGTGATCGTCGTTACCCGGAAGCTATGCGGCGCGACCCTTACCCCATCTAATCGTTCTTCTTCACTTGGGCTTCGCGGAGCTCGCGCATTCGACGGCGGATGAAGTCGTGCGGGCTCTCCACGCCGGGCGGGTTAGGGCCCGGGATCGGGGTCACAGGCACCCCGATATCGGGGCTCGCCGACGTCGGGGTGGCGCGAGCGTCCTCGGGATCTGGCGATTTAGGGCGATGTTTGTCGCTCACGGGTATTCTCCTCCCTGGCTGGCCTCGAATGACCCTCTTCCCGACCCTATCCTACATTCTAGCGGAGGACCACTCCGGAGTCACCTCCTAGCGATCAGCTCGTGGATTTGTGCCCGCCACATCACGGCCTTGGCGTTGGAGCTGGCGTCGACCGCTTTCATGAGCGTTCGGGCCCTGGTGACGACCTTGTCGGTCTTCGAAAGGCCGTGCGAGCGAGAAGGCACCACCGTCCGGCGGTCAATTTGCGCGGATCGATTGACCGTCGGCCGTGCTCAGGACGCCGAGGTCGACGACCTCTGGCTTCGTTTTGAAGAAAGTGACCTGCTTCCAGTGGTCGGTCGTCAGGTCGTGGAAGCTGAGATAGCCCCCCTTGAGCACCTGCCGAACTTTCGTCAGGGCGTTGGTGAAGCCGTAGCGCACGCCCGGAGACGTGACCGGGTCGAGGTAACGCGGAGTGTAGAAGTCAGAGACAGCCACACCGTCGACCGTGTAGGAAAACTGCGAATCCTCTGACGGGTCGCAGACTTCGATGAGGATCTCGACGCGCGTCTTGTTATCGACCGGCGAGAGCGACGAGACAACGCGGTTGCCGAACGGGTCGGCGAGCATCTCGAGCACCTCGTGGCTCGCCGTCAGCGACCAACTCGGGCTGAACTGGACAAGTGCGAACGGGTTGCCGTTCTTGTCGGTGTGGAAGCCGGCGGCCGTCGGGTCGCCGATGTCGGACTTAATGGTCACGGGCCAGTAGCCCGGGGGGACGTCGTCCAGCGAAGGGAACGCGTCGACTGTCGCGTTCACTCCCCAGATCGGTTCGAAGTTGCGCGAGACCTGCTTCGAAATGGCAGCGGACACCGTCGATAGCTCGCTGAACGACAGGTCGCTCGGGTCCATCTCTGAGACTAAACCTACGTGCATGGGCAGATTCGCCATCGCGGGGCTCCTAAGTCAGAGAGCGCGTCGCGCAGCCCACCTTTACTTAGGTTAACTTCCCGGTCCCCTCCCCGTGGACCCGGACGCGTGTCTCGAAACGTTAACAGCGATCCGACGCGCCCGCCACGGAAATCTCGGACATCGCCCGAATTGTCTTGGATCAGGATTGGAGCCTGGCCGGCTTATCCAAGCGACGCAATGCAACACCAGTTTGCCGGACGCCCACGCTCGCCGTCGTTCCGCGTTACGAGTTACAATGCCTGACTTCTGTAACCACATCGCGTACACTCGCTCGTCTCAGCACTGGAAAGGAGCAGCACAATGAGTGAAGCCACGCTCGGCGGCCGGTTCGCATTCCCCGGCACGTCATTGACGGTCCAACGGATAGGCTACGGCGCGATGCAGTTGGCCGGCCCCGGCGTGTGGGGGCCGCCCAAGGATCCGGACGGTGCCATCGCCGTACTTCGCGAGGCCGTCGCGGCTGGCGTGAACCATATCGACACGGCCGACTTCTACGGCCCGCATGTCACCAACCAGATCATTCGGCAGGCCCTGCACCCGTACGCCGACGGGACTGGTGATCGTCACCAAGCTGGGGGCCCGCCGCCCGCCGGACAAGTCGTGGCAGCCGGCCATCTCGCCCCAAGACCTGACCTCCGGCGTCCACGACAACCTCCGCAATCTGGGTCTGGACGTGCTCGACATTGTCAACTACCGCGCGCTGGGGTCCATCCATGGCCCCAAGGAGGGGTCAATCGCCGAGCAGGTGTCGGTGCTGGCCGACCTGCGGCGTAAGGGGCTGATCCGCCACATCGGCCTCAGCAACGTCACGGCTGCCCAGGTGGCCGAGGCGCAGGCGATCACCGATATCGTGTGCGTGCAGAACAACTACAACCTGGCCCACCGCCACGACGACGCCCTCATCGACGACTTGGCCCGCCAAGGCATCGCGTACGTGCCGTTCTTCCCGCTCGGCGGGTTCACGCCGCTGCAGTCGTCCACCCTGTCGGCCGTCGCCGACCGACTCGAGGCCACGCCGATGCAGGTCGCGCTGGCGTGGCTCTTGCACCGGTCGCCCAACATGCTGTTGATCCCCGGCACGTCGTCGGTCGCCCACCTCCGCGAGAACCTGGCCGCCGGTCAGTTGACGCTGTCGCCGCAAACCCTGAAGGAGTTGGACAGGATCGCCGCCAAGGCAGTGGCGGAGGAGCATTGATAAGGGCGATATCAATATGAATAAAATTATAATTCTTGAGTTCGTGAATTTGTTCTGCGCTGGTCTGCTGGCCGGCACGGAATTCATTGTTTGCTTCGGATTACGCGGGACCATTACTCTTCTGGACGAACAGCCGCATCTTCAGTTTCGTCAGGCGCTCATAAGGAGACTGCGTGTGGCAGTGCCCGCCGTCTATGTCCCGACGGCCTTGTCGGGGATAGCCGTGACGGTCGTGGACGGTACCGGAAGTGGCTTTGGCTTGCGGTGCGCGGGGTTGCTCGCAGTGCTTATCTGGACCTTGACAACGTTCCTTGGCACCGTCCCCATTAACGAGGCCATGCTCGCCTGGCGGCCCGATGCGCCTCCGCACGATTGGAGAGCAATCGTTAGCAAATGGGAGCGTCTCGATATTATTCGTTGTTGGGCGGCGGTCATGACATTTGCGTACTTTTTGGCAGCGGTGGTGCTGAAAACCATTATTTTTCGTGAATCATGAACGCCCGTCGCATGCGTGGTTCCCGTCGAGAGGTCCACATGCCCCGAGCTGACACCCGGCTCACCCGCGATCGGATCCTGGCCACGGCCGAGGACGTCATCCGCCGCTTCGGCCCGGCCAAGGCGACCGTGGTGGACGTGGCCCGGGCGCTGGGCGTGAGCCACGCGGCCGTCTACCGGCACGTGGCGACCAAGGCCGAGTTGCGGGACCTGGTCGTCAGCCGCTGGGTGGAGACGACCATGCCTCCGCTGCGGGCCATCGCCGCCCGAACGGGCCCGGCCCCGAAGCGGTTACGGCGGCTGATCGACGCCCTGATCGCCGTCAAACGCCGCCGGTCTGCAGACGATCCGGAGCTGTTTGCCGCCTATCGAACGTTGGCGGCCGACGCCCAGTCCGTCGTCGACGCCCACGTCAACGAGTTGGTCGCTTTGGCCTCGACGGTCATCCGCGACGGCGTGAAGGAAGGCACGTTCCGCACCGTCGACCCCGTGGCCGCCGGCCGGGCGGTGCTGGTTGCCACGTCCCGGTTCCACCACCCGGCCCACGCCGCCGAGTGGGTCGACCCGGCCATCGACGCGGCGTACAATGACGTGTGGAGGCTGCTCATGGCCGGGCTGTGCGTCGCGAAGCGGGCCTGATAAGATGTCAAGGCCTGATAAGGTGAAAGGAACCGATATCGGGCACATCGATGCAAACGTCGGTCTCTGACACCTTGGTGCAGCTCTGACACCTCGTTGAATCTCGAATCGACCTTGACAAGCATGCCCTTCGTTTGCGATTTAGGCTTGTGAACAGTTGAGAATGCCCTCAAAAGCCCCCGTGCATCCGACTTCCCGGCGGCTGAGCGACGATGATTGAGGCTTCGGCGAGAAGGAGCTCCCGCCAGCGGCAGCCGACCTCTTCCTCGGGCAGCACTTGAGCCGCCAGTCGCAGTAAGACCGTGTAATGACCGAGCTCGGATGAGCTCAGGCGCTCGTAGAAGCGAGCCAGCTCACGGTCAGGAGAGCAGCGAGCAAGGACTTCGAACCGCTCGCATGAGCGGACCTCGATGAGTGCCGAGATCAAGAGCCGGTCTACCAGCTCTTGGTTACCCCGTCCTGTGCGCACGAGGGCCCGCAGGGCGTTGGCATAAGGGTTTCGGTGCGTCCGTTCCAGCCGCCCTCCACGCCGATTCAAGAGCCGAACCACCGAGTTAAGGTGTGCGGTCTCATCGTTGGCGATGGCGGCCAGCGTACCGACCCAATCGCGCGGACAATCCGGCTCGGGCCACCGGTTGAGCAGCTCGAGTGCATTGGAGGCCGCCTTCTTCTCGAGATAAGCGTGATCGTTCAGGAGTGCGAGCACGTCCTTGATCACGAGACCCGCCCACGAATCCGGCGTCCGCGACAGGAGCGGCAGATCGCGAGCACTGGTTGCCTGGCTCCTGAAATCACCTCACAGACCTTAGCAAGGATAAAAAGAGACTCACGGGTTCGCTAGACCTGTGGAGGTGGATTCCAGAGGCAGAAACCGCCCTCTTTCTTTGGCCGGCTCACCGGGTTCTACTGGTACAAAACAGGCAGGGCAACGGGGTAACGGTGGGGACACGGCCGACCCTCGTTCTGGATTCGAGGAGAGAGGGTCGTGGTCTGGGTAGTAAACCTGAACGGAGGACTGCTGATGTTGGGCAGATCCCTTGAGTTAAGAATTCTGAGCGCTTCATTGCTGGTCCTTCTTGTCGAGACAACCGTGCCTGGCCCGTTATTTCTCCAAGCCGCCGTCCCGGTTCAGGACAAGGTCAACCCGGTCGTCCCACTCAAGGCTCTTGCTTTCGATCTCGAGGACGTCCGGCTGCTGACCGGTCCGTTTCTTCATGCAATGGAGCTCGATCAGAAATACTTGCTTGCGCTCGATGTGGACCGGCTGCTGCATAACTTTCGCAAAAACGCGGGGCTTCCTTCGTCGGCCCAACCACTGGGAGGTTGGGAAGCGCCGAAGGTCGAGCTGCGAGGGCATTTCACCGGACACTACCTTTCGGCGTGCGCGCTCATGTACGCCAGCACCGGCGACGCGCGCTTCAAGTCCAACGGAGATCAGGTTATCAGCGGCCTGGCTGAGTGCCAACGCAAGCTTGGTTCGGGCTACTTGAGTGCCTTTCCCGAAGAGTTTATCGAACGTGTGGAACAACAGAAGCGCGTCTGGGCTCCTTGGTACACTTTGCACAAGATCTTGGCCGGCCTGCTCGATATGAACAGCCACTGCGGCAATGCCCAGGGACTCGAAGTCGCCCGTGGATTTGCCGACTGGGTCAAGACACGCACCGACCGTTTGAACGATGCCCAGATGCAGGCGATGCTCCGAAACGAACACGGCGGCATGAACGAGGCACTGGCCAATCTCTACGCCAGAACCGGCGAGGAGCGTTACCTCAAGCTCGCCGAGCGATTCAACCACATGGCCGTCCTCGGGCCGGCCTCTCAAGGGCACGACACGCTGACCGGGCTGCACGCCAATACGCAGATTCCCAAGTTCATCGGCACGGCACGCGAATACGAGCTCACCGGCGAGGAATGGTTGCAAACCGCATCTCGGTTCTTCTGGAATACGGTCGTCAACGAGCGGTCCTACGTCATCGGCGGCCACAGTAACGGCGAGATGTTTTCTCCCAAGGAAAAGCTGTCGCTGGCTCTGGGCCCGAACACGACCGAAACCTGCAACACCTACAACATGCTCAAGCTGACTCGGCACCTCTTCGCGTGGGATCCTCGCTCCCAGTACGCCGACTATTACGAGCGGGCACTCATCAACCACATCCTCGCGTCGCAGAACCCCGAAACCGGCATGATGTGCTACTATCTGCCCCTCCGCTCCGGGGCGAGGAAGGTGTACAACGGTTTCGATGACGCCTTCTGGTGCTGCACGGGAACGGGTGTCGAGAACCACGCCAAGTACGGCGATAGCATTTATTTCCATGACAATGAAAAGACCCTTTACGTGAATCTGTTCATCGCATCCGAGCTCACCTGGAAGGCCAAGGGACTGAAACTCCGTCAGGAGACCCGGTACCCGGAGGAGCACGTGACCCGGCTAGTGATCACCAGCGAAAAACCTGTCGAACTGACCCTCAAGCTCCGGCATCCGGCATGGGCCGAGTCGGGTTATGCGATCACTGTGAACGGAGAACCACTGGCCCTCAAGAGCAACCCGGGAAGCTATGCCGAGGTCGGCCGGTCCTGGAAAACGGGGGACACGGTCGAGATCGCGTTGCCCTTCCACCTGCACACGGAGGGTTTTCACGACAACCCCAGCCGTCTAGCGTTCTTGCACGGGCCGCTTGTGCTCTGCGGCCCGATCGACGCCGGACGGCCAGTCCCCACAATCGTGACGGAGCAGAGCCAGTTGCTGACGGGTCTGAAGCCGGTCCCGGGCCGGTTCTCCACGTTCACGGGTTCGCCCGAGATCTTCCGCCTGCCGGGCCAGACAACCGGAGCGAGCGTGACCCTCGAGCCCTTATACAAGGTGCACGGCGGCCGGCATTACGTGGTCTACTGGGACTTATTGTCGAACACGCAGTGGCAAGCCAAGGAGTCAGAGTACGCCGCGGAGCTGGTCCGACGGAAGGAACTTGAGAGTCGGACAGTCGACCTCGTCAACCCCGGCGAGGAGCAGAACGAACGGGACCACAAGCTCGAGGCGGAGAAGTCCGAGGCGGGCGTCTTCGGCAACCGCAGATGGCGACATGCTGACGACGGCGGCTGGTTCCGCTATGTCGTGAAGGTACTGCCCGACCGCCCCCAGGAGCTCAGCGTGACCTACTGGGGAAGCGATGCCGGCCGACGCGTTTTCGACATCCTGGTTGACGGCAAGAAGCTGGCCACGGAAACGCTTGAGAACGACCGCCCCAACAGCTTCTATGATCAGACCTACGCACTCTCTGAAGACCTCACCAAGGGCAAGAGCCAAGTCACCGTGACCTTTCAGGCCCACCCGCGCCAGACTGCCGGCGGAGTATTTGGGCTGCGTGTTTTGCGCACTAGATGAGCCGGGGGGCCAGACCGCCGATCGTGAAACAACATCGCTCGGTGCCTTGCCGCGCCCAACAGTGCGATGAGGAGCGACAGATGAAAACGTTGATCACAATGATCCTCGTAGCCAGCGCGGCGAGCACCGCCTGGGCCGATGACTGGAAGCTCGTCTGGAACGACGAGTTCAATGAATCGGGCCTTCCCAACCCGGCTCGATGGAACTACGAGTTCGGATTGCTACGCAACAATGAGCGACAATTCTACACCCGTGCGCGGCGGGAAAATGCCCGGGTGGAAGACGGCAAGCTGATCATCGAGGCGCGGAAGGAACGGTGGGATGATTCGTCGCCCGAGACTCCCGAGAGGGCCGGAACCAGGCGACGGCGCGGGCGCGGAAGTGCCGAGTACACCTCCGCCAGTTTAACCACGCAAGGCAAGGCCGCATGGACCCACGGGCGCATTGAAGTACGCGCCATGCTACCGTCCGGCCGGGGGACATGGCCGGCAATTTGGACCCTCGGAACCAGCATCGAGACGGCCGGCTGGCCCGCCTGCGGCGAGATCGACATCATGGAATTCGTGGGCTACGAGCCGGGCGTCATTCATGCGAATATCCATACAAAGAAATACAACCATGTGGCGAACACCGGCAAGGGCAGCAAGATTTCGATTGCCGACGCCTCGAAGTCATTTCATATTTACGCGGTGGAATGGGATGCAGAGAAGATGGACTTCTTCGTGGACGAACACAAGTACTTTACCTACCGTAACGAGGGCAGCGGCACGGCCGCATGGCCCTATGACAAGGAACAATACCTAATTCTGAATCTCGCGATTGGCGGTGACTGGGGAGGACAGAAAGGGATCGACGATAGCCGTTTTCCGCAGCAGTTTGTCATCGATTACGTGCGCATTTATCAGAAGTCAAAGGTGCTGAACTGAGGGGTGCTCGTGGATGTCGACTTTCACTTTCGATCGCGGCTCGGCGTTGTCTTGATCTGGGTCACGCTGGACGCTCGGGTCAACTTACTGGCAGATTCCGGAACCGTCGATCCGCGCCGCGACGAATCAGCAGCGACGCCCCAATATTCTGCTAATCTTCTCCGACGACCATGCCTTCCAGGCCATCAGTGCATATGGAGATGCACGCCGGCTGGTGAGCACGCCCAACATTGACAGGCTTGCCAGCGAAGGGATGAGGTTCGACCGCTGCCTTGTGCCCAACTCGATTTGCGGGCCCAGTCGCGCCACGGTGCTGACCGGGAAGTACAGCCACTGCAATGGCTTCTACAACAACACGAACAGTCGGTTCGACGGCTCCCAGACGACGTTCCCCAAGCTGCTCCGAGCCGGAGGGTATCAGACTGCGATCTTCGGCAAGTGGCACCTGGTGACCGACCCGACCGGATTCGACGAATGGCAAGTCCTGCCAGGCCAGGGAGTGTACTACAACCCGGCGATGCTCACACCAGGCGGCAAGGTGCGGCATCAGGGGTATGTGACTGATATCATCACCGAGCTTTCCCTGGAATGGCTCAAGAAACGCGACCGATCGAAGCCTTTTCTGCTGATGTGCCAGCACAAGGCGCCGCATCGCCAGTGGGAGCCGGCGCTGCGTTACCTCGGCCACGACAAGGATAGGCGCTATCCCGAACCATCAACCCTGTTTGATGACTACTCCGGTCGAGGCAAGGCCGAGCACGGTCAGGATATGACAATCGCCGGCACGCTCACCGACGAGGACTTGAAACTTGTTCCGCCGCCCGAGTTGACCGTCGAGCAGAAAGCGATCTGGAATGCCTATTACGAGCCGCGGAACAAGACCTTCCGCGCTGCCAGACTCGAAGGCAAGGATCTGGTGCGCTGGAAATACAACCGGTATCTACACGACTACCTGGGATGCATCATGGCGGTCGATGAAAGCGTCGGCCGATTGCTCGCTTACCTTGACGAGGAAAAGCTGGACAGCGAGACCATCGTGGTTTATGCGTCCGACCAGGGGTTTTATCTTGGCGAACACGGCTGGTTCGACAAGCGCTGGATCTTCGAGGAGTCGCTTCGTACTCCCCTTCTGGTTCGTTGGCCAGGGGTGGTAAAACCCGGCAGCCGAACCGATCGGATCGTGTCCAACCTTGACTTCGCCGAGACGTTCCTTGATGCGGCCGGACTGTCCGTACCCGGCGATATGCAAGGGCGAAGTCTCCTGCCGATGCTCCAGGGCCAGACTCCCGCCGACTGGCGGACCAGCTTCTATTACCATTACTACGAATACCCCGGGCCGCATCATGTTCGCCGCCACTACGGCGTGGTGACCGATCGTTACAAGCTCGTACATTTTTACGAGCCCGAGGTGAACGAGTGGGAGTTATTCGATCTGAAGACCGACCCGAGCGAGCTCAGGAGCGTTTTCGGCATGCCTCTTCGCATGCCCGTTCAGAACGAGTTGAAACGAGAGCTCGAGCGGCTTCGCCAGAGCCTTCGCGTGCCCGTTCCGGATCCGCCGGAAAGTGCAATCCCAGATCCAGGGCGATGAAGCTGAAACCAGCGGATCAGCTACCTGGAGAATCCCAGACGAGCCAGTTCGCGTTCGATCATCTCGAGGTTCCAGATCTCGATCATCTGTTCGACTCCAGTGTCGCTGCTGCTGGCCAGGCGCTGGCCGTGGGAGTCGAAAACGAGGTTTGTGACCATCCCCCGCTGGCCGGGAAGCCGCAACGCGATCTGGGGATCAGCGGGATTGGCGACGGACCAGATGAGGATCTGCCCCTGCGGCGAGCCAACGGCAAGTTGCCGGCCGTCGGGAGAGAAAGCCAGTGCCACCAGCCAGCCCTGGGCGTCCTTGCTGGGACTGATCCGTCCCAGGACTCTCAGGCTTGCCGTGTCAAGCAAGGCCACGGCGCCTGTGCGGTCTCCGATCGCCAGCAGCGCACCGTCGGGCCGCAATGCCAGCATGCTCAAGACGTCGGGTAATCCCGCCACGGACTCGAGCCGATGCGCCTTGATCGGCCCGGTGGCGCTGCCTGAATCCAGGTCCCAGACGATCAACCTGTTGAAGTCTCCGAGCATGTAGATTCGGTTGCCCTTGGGCGCGAGCTGAACCGTGAAAGGGTTGCCGCGGAACGGACCGCCTCTGTTCGGATTCCCTGGCCGGCCTCTCCCCTCAGATCTCGACCCCGCGGCCATTGCGGCGGTCGCGCCGGGGGGCGGAGGCGGACCAGGGAATCGTGGCAGCTCTTCTGCCGGAGATTGGGAAGGAGCAACGACCTGGCGAACGCTTTCGGGATGAGTCGCCTGCCAGAGCGAAATCTCGGAGGATCGTACCAGAACCATGGTCTGGCCGTCCGTCGAGCGGGCGAGGTGGGTTTGAGTTCCCCCGGGACCGCGTGAATTCATGGGCATCGGAACCAGCGCGGGCTTTTGACAGAGAGCCGAGCGGCTCTGCCAGATTCTCAGTCCCCGCCAGTCATGGGCGATGAGCCGGCCCGCCGCGTCGTACATCACGGAGGTGCGGCGGCCCCGATCCCGATCTCGTTCCGGATTTCTGGCGCTGGATTCGGTCGCGGTCGTCGTTGCCGAGGCAGAAGTCGTGCATCGATTGTCCCCGTCCCGGTAGAACGAGACGTCCCCGTTGCTGGTGCCAATTGCCAGACAGCCATCCGGGCTGAACGCCATCGACGTCAGCCGAGACTCGAAACCACCGAGCTGGATACGAGCAACGGAATCGGAAACGCGCCAGACCGAGGTCGACGACGAGCGTCCCCCAACGGCCAGAGCACGCCCCTCAGGCGAGAAGCTGATGTCGGTGATCCACTCCACGGCAGGCAGCGCGGCCAGAACCTTGTGCGAGACCGTATCCCAGATCTCAGCATGATTCGCGACCACCGTTGCCAGGAGCGTGCCCTGGGAGTTGAAACGCATGATCCGGGGAGTGCCCCGCGGGGAAGAGAGGCTGCTCAGGAAAGTCCCGGCTTCACGGTCCCAGAACTGAATCGTGTTTCCCGATGCGGTGGCCAGCACGTTCCCCGCGCCCAGGGCAATTGAGTTCAGCATCTCAGCTTGAGTGTCGATAGTCGGCCCTGTGCTCTTGCCGTCCCATGCCGAGCGGAATGCCACGGTGACCGTTGTAGTTGGCACGGTGGCCGCCGAGCCCTTGTTGGAGGCAATGGCGACGGTCTTCCCATCAGGACTGAAGGCGACCATGACAAGAGGCCGGCGCGGGGGCTCAAACTTGATCCGATCCAAGGAGACCGGCTGTTCCTCGATCCGGTTGAGGTCCCAAAGCAGGACCTCCGTCTCGTCCCTGTGGACCTCCATCTCGTCCCTGCGTGGTGCGGCGAAGGCCATCGATCGGATTGTGGAAGGCCTGGACGCCGGATCCGGGACGTCGATCGTGAGCAGTTGCTCGCTGGCCGGATTGGCGATCACCCTCACGACCCGTCGCCCGGGACGATTCAGATCTTGCAAGGGGGAGCCGGTACGCACGTCGAAAAGCCGCACTCCTCCTTCATCATCAGGCCGGATCACAGCCAGGATGTGGCCGGCAAGCGCAATGCGATCTCCCCCGAAGCGATCTCCTCCCCCAAAGCGCCCTTGCTGCGGCGGGTTTGAGTTACCGCCGGGACTGGAGCGCGATCCCGATCGTGCAGGTTCCATTTGCGAACCAGGTTCGCTCCTTCCGGCTGTTCCCGCCGCTGATGGAGGCTCTCGAGGGGGAGCCGATGCGGAAGGCTGTTTCGGCCCATCGCCCAGCGCGATAGTCTCGAATCGCTGGCGGGACCCAACATTCCAGAGGCTTACCTCCTGGTCGTCGGCGGACAGCGCCGCGAGCACTGTACCCCCCAGACCGAACTCGATGCCACGCGTTGGACCGGTCGAAAATTCTGGGCGGGGCTGAACGTCGCGGAGCACCAGGAATTCGACGGCCTGATCCCGGAGCTCGGCGGGCGTCAATGCCTTGTCTTGATCGAGCGGCACGGCCTTCTCGGGATCGGCGATTTTCTGGAGCAGGTCCAATCCCTTGGCACGGCGGTCGGGCAATTCCGAGAGGAGCAGGTTGGTCGCATTGGCAGAGAGGGCCCACCGGGCCGCCGCCCGCGCCTTGTCCGCCTCCTGCTCTTTCTCGAGGAGGGCGAGGTTCTTCTCGTTGCTCGCTTGAATTGCTTTCTCCTTCGCCGTGATCGCGTCGTTCCTATCGGCGAGGATCCGCACGTAAGCATACGTGGCCACCCCCAGCACAAGGGCGCTGGCCACCGCCGTGACCGTCGTGATCCCCGGATTCCGGCGGGCAACCCGCCAGAACCGTCCGATCGGACTGATCCGGCGGGCCCGCACCGGCTCGTGGTTGAGGAACCGAGCCAGGTCATCCGCCAGGTCCGCGGCAGATGCGTAGCGATCGACGGGACGTTTGGCCAGCGTCTTCAGGACGATCGTTTCCAGGTCGCGGGGGATCCTCCGGTTGATCAGCCGCGGAGGAAGGGGATCCCTGCCACCGATCTGCTCGAGCAGTTCCGCGGCACTCTCGCCATCGAACGGGGGCCGCAGCGTCATCAGTTCATAAAGCGTGGCTCCGAGGCTATAGACGTCGGTTCGCCCATCGATGGTTCCTGTTCGCGCCTGCTCGGGGCTCATGTAACGAGGCGTGCCCAATAGGCTGTCATGCTGGGTCAAGCCCGGATCCGCAAGTCTGCGAGCCAGCCCAAAATCGGTGACCCAGATCGTCCCCTGCTCGTCGATCAGCAGATTGGACGGTTTGACGTCGCGATGAATGACGCCGTGATGGTGTGCGTGCGCCAGGGCTTCCGCGGCTTGCTGCCCAATCTCGGCGACCCAGCGGAAAAAGGCGGAGCCGCGGGGCGGTTCAAGCGGCGGCAGCGAGTTGTCGCCATGCTGACCGATGAACGAAGGATTCGTGGCGGCAGGGTGCGAAGCCGGGCCAGAACCCGACGCATCGCGGGGCCGCCATTTTGGCTGGCTCTCTTGGCTGCTCAGCCACGAGCCGGTCGAGTCGTTGCCGCTGAAAGCTGCCGTCGGCGAATGATGGGCAGGCCGCGATCTCGAATGTGTAGGGTCGGTCTCCGGCTCGCCAGACGGTGCACGCCTCAGCACCGCGGACGAGCCGGGTTTCGCCGCCCGTTCCAGCAGGGCGACGCTGTCGAGGTGCGGAGGTAGGGCGTTGCGGTCACCTGGGTTTACTTGGCGAGCGTTCCGCCAGGGCAACTTGGCTGAAACGCGCACCCACAGGCGGCTGAAGGAGCTGAATTGAGACGCCGAGCTGGGGTCGCGGCCCTTGTAGAACCGACCATCTTCTCCACTCGAGGATGAGCCAAGGGCCAGCATGGATCGGGTTCGCCGGAGGTGCCGGATTACGCGATCCAGCCCGCTGCCCTCGATTCGCTGCATCGCGTAGTAGCAAAGTGCCCCAGCCTGCCCGACATCGAAGACCGGAACAATGTGCGTATGGTGTAGCCCGGCGGCCGTGCGTGCCTCGTTCAAGAACCGGCGCCGCGCCGATGAATCGGGGGCGGCGTGAATTCCCAAAACCTTGAGAGCTACCGGCCGGTCCAGCCCCACATGAACCGCCTCATAGACGGTCCCCATGCCTCCTCTTCCCAGTTCGCGGACGACGCGGTAGCCGGCAATCCGGCGTCCCGATTCCAGGCACCGGCCCGGTCCCCCGCCATGTGCCGCCCCCACTCCGGGACCCGATGCATGGCCAACGAGTCCGTGCACCAGCTCCAGACCCTCCAGCGCCGAGCGGATGTCTTCGCCCAGGTCAGGATAACGCGATGCAAATGCTTCAGGCGCAGTGCTTGCGCCTTGCTCGATCAGGGCCAGGTAGGTCTCGATCGCCTCGCCCAGTCGATCGTCGTTGTCGCTGGCGGGGGAGTCGCTGTGGTCATGCCGGTGATCCATCTTGGTACCTCAGAGATCCCCCAGGTGGACCCTCGAGCGTTCGCTTCAGCCGCTTGAGCCCACGAGCCCAGATGCCCCGGACTGATTTGCGGCTGATGCCCATTCGGTCGCCGATGGCCTCGAAGGAGAGGTTCTCAGCGTGATAGAGCCAGAGAACGTCGGCTTCGGGCTCGGGCAAGACGTCCAGGGCATCGGCCAACAGGACAATCAGTTCCCGGCGACTGGCGACCTCGCTGGGGCTCGTTTGGCTCAAGGCCAGCATGTCCAGCAGGCGGCCTCCTCCCTCGCCGGGCCTGGCCGCGCCGCCGGGGTCGCACGGGGCGTCCAGAGGGAGAATGCTGCCAGCTCCAGTCCTCTTGGACCGACTATGGTAACGACCGAGATCGGCGAGCTTTTGACCGACGAGTCGCCGCAGCCAACCCACCAGCGCGGCCTCGTTCTGGCCGGTGAACTGGGGAAACTGCCGGACTACCTCGACCAAGGCCTCCTGGACGACGTCGGAGAGCTCCAGCCGCTCACGCAGCCGAGGTCCCAGACCGGTCCGCACGATCATCCTCAAATAATTGCGATACAGAGCACATAATTCGCCCGAGCGCTTCGGTCTCTCCCGCGCGTGCCCTGGTTAGCAGTTCGATCGGACCGTCGGCCATCAGAGTCGGCTCTTCTGTTATTATACCGCCTGACTGATGCCTCTGGTACAGAGCCGGTCCGGCCGTTGAACGTGCTGACCCGGCAGATGGGAAGCAGGCCAGGCGATGGTAAGCGTGTTGACCGCATCGCCCGCCCCGACCCTCCCGACGGCTGAACGCTCACTCTATAACCTTAGGCGTCAGCCTGTATTCATCTGGACCCGGTTCCCTCGAAAATTGATTCGCCCTGCCCGGTCACTATGAAGCCTGTTGCTCTAGGATCCATGATCGGGAGATTCTCCGCGGAGGACAAGTCGTACCCTGCGAAAATGGTAGGAGACGTCGCGGGTTGAGGATCGCCGTCCGCGCGAAACGACCCCGCGACACGCCCAGGGCATCGCGAGGTCGGAACCGGGTAAATTGCGATTGTTCCCGCGCTTCAGGAATCCGCCGGTTTGGTTTACCCGCGGATCATGAGCCATGACGATCTACTGAAGAATTCAAACCGTGGCTGGTCGGCGGCGGGACAGAACGAAGCGCCGCAGCCCAAGCCCGCCCACGGTCGTCAGGAACAGGGCGATCGTGCTTGGTTCGGGAACTGGGGCCTCCACCAGCGAGACCAGTCCCTGCGCTGAGGTCGTGCCGCTGTTGGAGGTCGAGGGAGCCAGTAGGAGGGTGCTGGTAGGCAGGCTGAACTCGGCCGCGCCATTTCCACCCAGATTGACCAGGCCATTGGGGACCGAGTTGAATGTGGCTGTGACGGTCGAGCTCGAAGCCCCGTTCACCACGCCGTTGAGCATTCCGCTGACCACGACCGGAGCATCGGTGCTTACCGACGTCGAGCCGTAAGACGCGGGAAGGAAGCTAATCTGGACAGGTGTATTGGTGTAGGTTGTAGATACGCCGCTCGCCAATGGCGAGATGACGAAGTTGCCCAGGCCCACATTCGTCTGGCCCGTGCTCAGGTCTACGTTGTTACCTGTGCTCAGCGGAACGAAGCTGATCACATTGGTGCCCATCACGCCGGTTGTGGTATCGACCTGGCCGGACGTGGTGTAAGAAAGTCCGGACGTGGTGGAAAGTGGAGCCGCCGTGGCACCGGTCGCAGTCCAGGCGACGAGTCCCAGGGCGATGACCGCGGCCCGCAGCCCAGTCCACCCTTGAATCTTGTGCATCATTTCCTCCTGAAAAGGATGGGATTGTTGCATTACAATCCATTCACTTCGCGATGTCTTCGTCTGGACTCGAGCTGTGACGTCCTCACCTGGACTGCATCACTCCGGGCCATCTCAACGGCACGGACCAAGTCTTGTCGCGAGGTGGACGAACGACACGAGAGACAAGCATCACATCCCCGGCCGGATCCCCTCACCGGCCTATTGACCAGACTCGAGAGCGACGAATGACACGACCAAGTACGAGCGGAGGCAACGAGTTGAATTGTTGTCTAGCGTCCCTGCCTGCCCACCGAAACTCGGCCATGAGTCCCGTCGTCGCGAGTCAAGGGTGTGAAAGAACGGCCGGACGATACCCCGATCAGCCAAGTCTGTAAACGCGATTTTGCGGGTTTCTTGAGTTTTTCTTTTTTTCTCGATTATGTCACGCGAACCGACCATGCACTACAACATGCTGATGGGGTCGACATCAACTGCCAACTCGATTCCTTGAGGTGGGAGACTCGGCCGGCGACCTCGCGCAAGAGGGCCTGCAGCGGGCGGGCAGTCGGACAGCGTGCTTGGAGGTGAAACCGGTACAGATTGCGAATCTTGATGATGGGTGCAGGTGCCGGACCAAGGATGCGAACCGAAGCTTGGGCAGCCCGCCCAAGGCCGTCGGCCAGCTTCTTCATGAAGTCGTACACGGCGGCTTCGTCCGCACCCCGGGCAATCAACCGCACCATCCGGCCAAATGGCGGCACGCCAAACTTGCGCGCTCGGGCAGTTCGCGTGCCGACGAACCCTTCGTAGTCATGCAGCACCGCGTGGCGGATCGCCGGGTGATCAGGACTGTAGGTCTGAACCAGCACGCGACCCGGCCGGTCGCCTCGTCCCGTCCGGCCCGCCACCTGGGCCACAAGCTGAAAAGTTCGCTCGGCAGCGCGAAAATCCGGCAGGTGCAGCGCCGTGTCGGCGTTGACGACTCCCACCAGCGTCACGTTGGGGAAATCAAGCCCTTTGGCGATCATCTGGGTGCCTAGCAGAATGTCCACCCCGCCCGCCTTGAAGTCCGCCAGGACCTCCTCATGGCTGCCGGGCCTGCGCATCGAGTCGGAGTCCATCCTGCGGGAGACGTGGTTCGGGAAATGCCCTCTGTACCTCCCGTTCCAGTCGCTCGGTACCGATGCCGCCGTAATGCATGCTAGGCGCGGAGCAGGACGGGCAGGCGGGAGGGCATGGCCGCTCGGCATTGCATGTGTGACAAATCAGTGTGTGCTTTGTTCTGTGATACGTTGCCGCCACGTCGCAGGCGTGGCATTGCACCACGTAACCGCACCGCGGGCAGACCACGAAGGTATGATAACCACGGCGGTTCAAGAGCAGGATGACCTGGCCCTTGTCGTCGAGCGCGCGATGCATCGCCTCGCGCAATGACTCGCTTAGACCGCCCAGCAACTGCTTTTCGTGCCGCAAGTCGATGACATCGACCTGCGGCATCGGCCGCCCCTCAACCCGGTTGGGCAGCACCAGCCGCGTGTATCGACCTCGCTCCGCGTTTTGCCAGCTTTCCAGCGAGGGAGTGGCCGATCCCAGCAGCACCGGCACGCGCTCGAGCTGCGCCCGTTTGACCGCCACGTCGCGAGCGTGGTATCGGGGGGCGGTCTCCTGCTTGAAGGTACTCTCGTGCTCCTCGTCGATCACGATCAGGCCCAGTCGCCGCGCAGGCGCGAAGATCGCCGATCGGACGCCGACCACGACTTCGACTTCGCCAGCCGCGATGTTCTGCCAGTGCCTGTGCCGCTCGACATCGCTCAAGTGGCTGTGCAGCACCGCGACCCTGGCAAACCGCCTGCGGAAACGGCGAATCGTCTGTGGCGTCAGGCTGATCTCGGGTACCAGCACGATCGCCTCCCGACCACGCGCCACCACCTGCTCGATCGCCGTGAGATAGATCTCGGTCTTGCCGCTGCCTGTGACTCCGTGAATCAGTACGGGAGCGAACTCCTCGGACCCCAAGATCGGAGTCAGGGCGGCCATCGCCGACTCCTGTTCGCCCGTCAAGACGAGACGCGGATGGGTTGACTGAGCATCTGCCTGGTCGCGCGGTCGATCTGGGTACCGTCCGTCCCGATTCCCCGCCGGGCCCCGAAACCCTCCACGCCCGGTTCTCGCGCTAAGCCGTCGCTCCCGAGGGAAAGCCGGCGCCTGACCGAGTGGACCAGTCCCTGCCGGCGCAGGGCCAGCACTGGTGCGCTTGCGCATTGGGCGCGGCGGCAGACGTCCGAGATCAAGAGTGGCTCATTGGCCCGGCACAAGACCTCAAGCGCCGCGGCCTGCTTCGGAGAGAGCTTCGGCTTCCTGGTCTGTTCCTTGAGAGCTTGGCGGATTTCGTCGGGAACAAGCAGGAAGGTTCCGATGCGAGTGCCGGCCTGGTTGCGCACTCCCGCCGGCACGGCCGCATCCAGAGCCTGACCCCACGAGCAGACGTAGTACTCGGCCATCCAGCGCGTCAGCTCGAGCATCTTCGCGTCGATCAGCGGAACGGGGTCGAGCACCTCGACCACTTCCTTCAGCTTCCTCGGATCAAGACCCTCCGGCGGCGTCGCACCGACGATCACGCAATAGCCAATGGTCAGTCGGTTGCCACGGCCGAGCGGCACACGGAGCCGCTGTCCCGGACAGACGGTCCTGCCCGGCCTCGATGGGGCCCAATACGTGAGTACTTGCTCGATCGGACGATTGACGACCACGCCGACAAACGACCCATCGGCGAGCTGATTGGAGTCGTTTTCGACGCCGAACCACGCGGCCTGGATCTTGTCGGACACGGTTTCTTCGTGCTGCGCCTCACCGTCGATCATGGTTGACAAGGCTCATGTGTCGGGCCTATCGTCGAGGTTTGCCGCCGCCAGGCGCAATGGATCGAGTCCGTCGCGCGGGAAGCGGCGTCTTCCATTGCCAGTTCACCCGATTTCTGCACGTTTGTCCACAAGAAACTGGCCAGTCGTTGGACCGGCGGTGTGGGTTACAAAGATCGCGGGAGTTTTCCACGCCATGCGACTGGGTCTTTTCGGCGGCACGTTCGATCCGATCCATCTCGGTCATTTGATCCTGGCCGAGCAATGCCGCGAGGCCTGCCGGCTCGACCGGGTCTGGTTTGTCGTTGCCGGCGCACCGCCGCACAAGCGGGGAGAACGCACACCGGTGGCTCATCGCATCGAGATGGCCAAGATCGCGATCGCTGGCCACCCAGCCTTCGAGGTTTCCGATATCGAGGCCGGCGCCCCGGCCCGCACTACAGCGTCGATACCTTGGAGGCCGTGCACCGCGAGCGGCCCGGCGACGATCTCTTCTTCCTGATCGGCGCCGACAGCCTCATCGACTTGCCCACCTGGCGCGACCCCGCGGGAATCGCCCGCCTGGCCACGATCGTCGTGGTCAACCGCCCAGGAATTGACCAAGGTGGATCCCTCCGTCCCGCCAAGTCTCGGCCCCGGCGCCAAGGAACTCCAGTTCGTGACCATTCCATCGATCGGCATCGCCTCCAAGGTCTTGCGCGAGCGTCTGGCCGAGCGCAGAACCATCCGCTACATGGTCCCTCGCGGCGTCGAAGCCTACATCGAGGCGCAGGGGCTGTATCGCGGACAAAGGACGGAGGGTTAAGCGCTCCGGCTCATACGCGTCTAGAACTTGTTACTTACGACGGGCATCTGGCCAATCTCAAGCTGATGCGGCGGACGCGGTGGCTGGGGATTGCCTTGGTCTTCCATGCTACAGATCAATCGTCCAAGAAGACGGCTGGCTTGACGCCGAAACTGAGCCAGACCAAGAACATGTTTCACTGAGAGCTGCCGCTTGCCCGCAAGGATTTCGGAGATCGTGGAAATTGCAATTCCCGTTCCCAGAGCCACTGCGCTCTGAGTGACATTGTGAGTTTCCAGCAGGTAACGAAGCATATCCGGTCCGGAAACCGGCGCCATGACATGGTGCTCGTCCTTGTACTTCTTACGAACAATGCGAGCGACAGAAGATACTCCGTTTCATCAGAAGTCCGGTCGTTCCCAAGGTCGCTCAGGTGATCGAGCATTGCGATTGCCTGCCCGTACTCCGACTCTGAGCGGATGATGTGCAAGGGACAGTCACGAACCAGATCAAGATAGCGATCGCCGGCTGGAACGGAAGAACCGGTCGCTCCCTTGCTCGTGGTCTTCTTACGGGCTTTTGAACGAGTCGCCATGTTTGGAAACTCTCCTTGATCCAGAACCTCAAGCCTTCCACTTGCCTTCGTCGTATTCCTTGTGGTTCAATACGTGACGGACAAGGATAACCTGATCTCGGATAAAAGACCTCAACGATCAAGCGGTACTTGTTCCCGCCGATGTCAATCACGGTCAAGTGGTCAACTTGACTGGCGCTGGGACAGGCGGCCTTCATCTCCGCGAAACTGCGCCATTCCGCCTTGCTGGCGAGCTGTACCAGCGCGTCAAAGCCTGCTCGGAGTTAGCATACAATTCCCAGAATTGCCGCACCTTTCTCCGCGAAATCACGTGCATGCAGAATTCCTGAGAATCGGAACTCATTTGACTGCTGGGATTGTATTTCGCAAATCCAGAAAACACAATGGCGAGCAGACCGTGGGGCTTTTCGCCGCGGTCTGTTTCTTCTTGGCTTGAAGGCATTTCGGGCTACACGACGTGAACCCGCTCGGCCATTCGGGAGAGCCCCGATGCTTTCTGGGTCGTGGAATCTCGCGTCCGTCTCCCTCATAATGTCTGAGATCGACCCCGATCCACGCGCTGGAACGCAGGTTCGCGAGGTTGTGAAACTGACGACTACGAGCAAGGCCGAGGAGAACTTCGCCATGATTCAATCCATCAATCGTCGATCGTTCCTGTACGGGGCCTCGGTTGCGGGGTTCGGAGTGTTCGCCAGCGGGCGGCATGGTTGGGCAGGGGGGGTGGGGCCGAATGAGGTGCTGAACATTGCCTGCATTGGAGTCGGCGGGAAGGGGGAGAGTGACACGCAGCAGGCGGCGCACTTTGGCAAGATCGTCGCGGTTTGCGACATCGATGAGCGGCGCGGTGGGGAGAACTTCGAGAAGTTCAAGGATGCGAAGCGGTATTACGATTATCGCAAGCTGCTCGATGAGCTCGGGTCGAAGATCGACGCCGTGGTGGTCTCGACGCCTGACCACCATCATGCTCCGGCGGCGGTGATGGCCATGCGGCTGGGCAAGCATGTCTATTGCCAGAAGCCGCTGACGCACTCGGTCTGGGAAGCCCGGTTGATGCGCGAGACAGCCAGGGAGAAAGGCGTCTGCACGCAGATGGGCAACCAGGGGACGGCCGAACCCGGGTTCCGGCGCGGAGTCGAGGTGATCCGCGCAGGGGCAATCGGCGATGTCCGCGAGGTGCACGTCTGGACCAACCGCCCGTTCAATTACTGGAAGCAGGCACCCGATATCGTCGCCAGGCCCAAGGAAACTCCGGGCATCCCCAATCATGTGCACTGGTACGAGTTCCTTGGCCCGGCTCCCGACCGTCCCTACCATCCGGTTTACCACCCGCACAACTGGCGCGGGTGGTGGGACTTCGGCACCGGTTCGCTGGGCGACATGGCCTGCCACACCGCGAACCTCGCCTTCATGGCGCTGAAGCTTGGCCTGCCCACGCGAGTTTCGGCCCAGAGCGGCGAGATCAATTCCGAGACTTACCCTGCATGGGCAACGATCACCTACGAGTTCCCGGCGCGCGAAAACTTGCCTCCGGTGAAGCTTACCTGGTACGAAGGAGCCAGGAACGGCAAGCGCAACCTGCCTCCGTCAGAGCTTTTTCCCGTCCGGATTTCAGCCTTCGGATAGCGGGTCGTTGTTCATGGGCTCGAAGGGCAAGATGTATTCGCCCAGCGACTACGGCTCGGACCAGGTCCTCTGGCCCGAGGCCGCAGTACAAGGATTTCAAGGATCCAGAGCCGGCTCTGCCCCGGATCAAGGGCGGGCATGACGAGGACGAGAACCAGAAGAGAGAATGGATCGAGGCCATCCGCGCGGGCAAGCCGCACCATCGCCTTGTCGAACTTCGAGTACGCATCAACGCTTACGGAATCGATGCTCCTGGGCAACGTCGCGGTCCGTGCGGGCGAGGTGATCGATTATCAGCCGGCCACCGGCCGAATCAGCAACAGCTCCACGGCCTCTCAGTATCTAAAGTCCCACTTCCGGAAGGGATGGGAGATCTGAGCGAGGTCCTCAGAAGATCTTCGCCAAACAACCACCGTCAACGATGAGAGAGGCGCCGGTGATGTAGCTACCGGCGTTGCTGGCGAGAAGCAGGGCGGGGCCGACCAGTTCTTCGGGTTGGCCCCAGCGGCCCAGGGCGGTTGTCCGTGCGAACTCGTCTTGCTTATCCGGGGCCAGCAGACTCAGGGGAAGGTCGGTCAGGAACGGGCCTGGGGCCAAGCAATTGACGGTGATGCCGAAGGGCCCCAGATCGTTGGCGCTGGCCCGGGCCAGGCCCAGAAGTGCGCTCTTGGTCGCCGAGTAGGCGTTGCGGCCGCCGGCCGAGCTGAAGCCCATGATCGACGACATGTGGATGATTCGACCCCACCGCCGTTCTTTCATGAAAGGCACCAGCGCCCGCGTCAGCGCCATGCAGGAGCTGAGGTTCAGCTCGACGAGATTGTCCCAGTCTTCGTCGCGTATCTGGTCGATCGGCTGGGGCAGATTGCTGCCCGCGTTGTTGACCAGGATATCGACGCGGCCCAGCGCCTCGATGGCCTCCTGGGCAAGCCGGTCGGCCTGGCCGCGATGACTCATGTCGGCGACCGCATAGTCGACCCGGACCGTCGAGGCGGACCGTATCTCCTTGGCGGCGGCCTGAAGTTCGTTCTCGTGGCGGCTAGAGATGAAGACGTCGGCGCCGGCCTGGGCGAAACCCAAAGCCATGGCCTTGCCCAATCCCTTGCTTCCCCCGGTCACGAGGGCCGCTCGACCCGACAAATCGAAGAATTTTGCAATCATCCTGGTTTCCTCCGAAGCAGGCTCAGTCGGCTTTGCTCAGCAGTTAGTATCTCTTGCCGATTGTTCGCAATAAATAGAGAAAAACGATCGCACCAACGGTGGCCGTGATCAGGCTGCCAACCAGATTCGAGACACTCAGTCCAAGCAACGAAAAGAGGATTCCGCCCAGAAATGCGCCGATGACGCCAACGATCAGGTCGTTGACGAGGCCGAAGCTCTTTCCCTTGGTGATCTGACCGGCCAGCCAGCCAGCGGTCAGGCCAATAAGCAAGAAAAAGATGAGATGGATCAGGCTGCCCATGATGGTTATTGGTCCCCGGACGATTCCGTTTTCGCCCGAATTCACGGAAATCCGATCCTGAGAGCATGAGAACTCTCACGGTAGGCGTACAAGTCAGGACGACACTTCCTGCCGAAAGGATTGGAGGTCGGAGCAAACGGCAGCAAGTTTAACCAGTTCCTTCAACCTCGCGTCATCAGTAATGGTCTCGACCTGGGTTGCAATCTCCTCGGCCTGGGGGCCGAGACGTGCGACCAAAATATCGACAATTGCTTGGCGATTGGTTTGGAGAGCCGCTTCGCGAGCTGCTTCGCGGGTCCACTCCGCTTTGAGTTCTTGAAGCACTGGAGATTCAATCATGGCATCTCGGCCTCCCAGGAGCTGGAACAGTCCGCACTCATTATACCTCAACCCTGCCAGAACTTGCGTGACGGCCAGCAGGTTTTCACGCTCGTCGGGCGATGCTTCCTCGTCGATTCGGGCACGGCACTGCTGGAAGATCGGCTCGGGAGGGCCATCAAATCATGTCGTATTCTTGCATCGAGGGGTCCGGATAGAGGGCACATCGCTTCGGGCTCGCGGCGAGTGATCAATCAACCCCGCAGGCGGCTCGGGCGCGGTCGAGTACCTTGCGGGCCGTGGCGCGGGCGCGGGCAGCGCCGTCGGCACGGACCTCGGCGATGCGCTCGGGTGCGCAGCCCATTCAGCGCGCTGCTCGCGGGCGTGAGCGAACCGCTGGACGATCGCCTCTCCCAGGCGGTTCTTCATCTCGCCGTAGCCGATGCCTCCCTTGCGATAGCGCTGCTCTACCTCGGCCATCTCTTCGACCGGGGCGAACAGTTTGAGCAGTGCGAACAGCGCGCTGTCGTCCGGATTCTTGGGGGCTTCGACCGGGGCGCTGTCGGTCACCATCCGCTTGACCTTCTTGCGAATGGTTGCGGGGTCGTCGAAGATGTCGATCGTGTTGTTGTAGCTCTTGGACATCTTCTGGCCGTCGAGTCCGGGAACAACGGCGACACTGTCAAGTATGTACGGTTTAGGAAGCCGGAAAACGTCCTCGTTGCCTCCGTAGACCCTGTTGAACCGCTCCGCGATGTCGCGCGTGATCTCCAGATGCTGCTTCTGGTCTTGGCCGACGGGGACGAGGTCGGCGTCATAGAGCAGGATGTCCGCCGCCTGGAGCACGGGATAGGCGAAGAGGCCATGCTCGGCGGGTAGGCCCTGCTGGACTTTCTCTTTGAAGCTCACGCATTTTTCAAGCCAGCTCATGGGCGTGACCGAAGTGAGCAACCAGGCCAGCTCAATCGTTTCGGGCACGTCGGACTGGACGAACAGTGTCGCCTTCCGCGGATCAAGCCCCAGGGAGAGCAGATCGGCCAGAACGTCGAAGACATGTCTGCGCATCCGGCCGGCCTCGCGCACGCTGGTCAGGGCATGATAATTGGCAACGAAGTAGTAGGCTTCGTTACCCTCCTGAAGCGCGATGTACTGGTGAATCGCGCCGAAGTAGTTGCCGATGTGCAGTGCGCCTGAAGGCTGAATTCCAGACAAGATCCGCATGATCAAAGCCGCTCGCTGGGGACAGAGCAATTCCATAGTCAGCCGGACCTCCGGTTGCCACCGATCCGGCAGGGTGATGCCAAATTACCATGAGATGGGAAATGCGTCCAAGGCATGACAAGTCATGCCTGTTCATGGCATCAGGCAGTCGATGAGCCGCCTGGTGGGTTGGCCGGACCATTGGCGGTCTTTACGGGCGCTGCTACGATGGTCGGCATGTGGTATCGAGCGGAATCCGGCTGCTCAATGGTGCTTGACGAAGCGACAACCCGCGGAGCAATCGCGCCCGGCCAAACCTGGAAAACTGAAGCCTGAGGCCCGCGGTTCCTCATGTTAAGGATGCACGCGGTGACGATCGAAACTTTCGAGGACCACGGACTGCGTTTCGGTTATCCCTCGAACTGGGAGCTGGAGGTGACCGATCACGGTCCGGTCATAACGGTGTCCGTGCAGGACCCCGGGGGCTTGGGCTTTGCGCTGATCACGGCCGACGAGTCCCGCCCCGATCCGGCCGACGTGGCCGACGCGGCGCTCGAGGCGATGCGGGAGGAGTACCCCGACCTCGAAGCGGCCCCGGCGATGGAGACTATCAATGAACAGGTCGCCACGGGTCACGATGTCGAGTTTTTCGCCATGGACATGACCAACGCGGCAAGAATTCGCTGCTTCCGAACGCCGCACCGCACAGTCCTGGCGTTCGGCCAGTGGTCCGACATCGGCGAGGCCGACCTTCCCGATCTGATTCGCGGGGTGTTCCAGACGATCGAGGACACAGAGCAGTAGCAGACCTCAGCCCCGGAGACTTCGCTGCAACGTGAATCCTCTGCGCATCCCGTCGTCGCCGCCGCCGAACGGCCACGAAGGTCCGCGACCACGTGGGGTTGAAAGACGAAAGTAGAGAGAGAAGATCGGGGAAGTCACCGACCGCAAGGATGGGGTCATGAGGCTGACATTCGTGCCGCTTGAAGTCAGCCTGACGGTTCTGCTCACCCTTCTGACAACATCGCCTGCGCGGGCGGACCGGACGGCGGCGGCCCGGGATCATGGCACTCAGCTTTACGAGGCCGGGCGTTACCAGGAAGCGATCGCCGAGCTGGACCGTGTTCTCCAAAGGCACCCACGGGACATCGAGTCGCTGATCAAACGGGGCAACTGTTATCTTCGTCTCGATCAGCCGGCGCAGGCACTGCCTGATTTCGATCGAGTCATTCGCTACAGCCCACTTCTTCCGGGAGCGTTCACCGGGCGCGGAATCGCCCTGCTCATGCTGGGAAGAAATAATGAGGCGCTCGAAACCTTCAATCGTGCTGTAGGCGTCTGGAAGCTGGCCTCGTTCATGGACCCGGCGTCGCTCAGAGACGGTCTTCTACCCGTGCCAAACCTCGCGGGCAGCCGCCTTTCCGGCACGAAGTCACGACAGATCGTTCAGGGGTATGCCACCGCGCAGAGCGGTTTGGGTCAGACCTACCACCGCCTCGGGCAGAATGAGCAGGCGGTCGTGGAATACAACCGCTCCATCGAGATTTTCGCGCTTGACCCGAATGCCTACATTGGCCGGGGTGATTGCCTGGTCGCGCTGGGTGATCACGAACAGGCGCTCGCCGATTATAACGAGGCGGTCCGGCTGGGGCCGGAGTATTCCCGGGCCTATTCCAGTCGAGGCAAGCTTCTAGAGTCGCTGGGCCAAGATGCTCGGGCAGAGGCCGATTACGATCGTGCCATCCAGCTTGACCCAGGTTTCACCCACGCCCTCCGGCTGTGCGCGGCCCTGCTCTCACGGCGGGGCCGGAATGACAGGGCGATCACGGATGCCGAAGCGGCAACGAGGCTCCGTCCCGAAGACGCGGGCGGTTACAAGGACCAGGGTGGCGTCCTGGTTCGCCTCGGCCGGTACCAGCAGGCGATCGACACTCTGAAAAGGGCCATCGAGCTTGATCCCAGCCGAGCGGCTGCGTACCTGAATCGTGGGGCAGCCTATAACGGTCTGCGGCAGTATGAGCGGGCGATCGTCGACCTGAACAAAGCGATTGAGCTTGATCCCAAGAATCCCGGCGCCCACACAAACATCGGGCTGGCATACTACATGATCGGCCAGTACGAGCGGGCGATAGAGGACCTTAGCGAGGCGGTGCGGCTGGCGCCTGAAAACGCCACCGTCCACTTGAACCGGGCAAATGTCTATGCACGGCTGGGGTTCAAAGAGCAAGCCGCAGGCGATTATGAAACAGCGTCCCGGCTAGACCCCGGCCTGATCGCCTATTACGGTGGCACGGCAAAGCTGCTGGAGGAGATGGGCCGGAACAACCTGGCAATCCGTGACGACAAGAGGCTGGCCCTCCAGTACGACCCCGCCGAGCTGGATCTCCACATTGAGCAAGGCAATGTGCTGCGCTCGCGGGGCGACTGGAAAGGCGCCATCGCCCAGTTCGATCAGGTCATTGCGCGGACCCGCAGCGGCCCGAAGTTTACGTTGCACGCGGCTGGGCTCGGCTCTGCGCTGGAGAAGCCGGCGCACAGGCCGACGCTCGTTCGTTTCTGAATATCAAAGGCTGGCGCGACCGCCTTTCCCCGTACATGGCCCTGCTGGGCTTCCTTGGTTCGCGCCGGGATGACAAAGAAAACGACGCCCGAACGTTCCTCGACGAGGCGATCTCCAGTTCGGCGGAGACGTCGTGGCCAGTGCCGGTCTTGCATTTCCTGCGGCACGATATTTCAGCTGAGGCTTTGCTCAAAGCCGCTGGGAATGACACTCAGAAGACCGAGGCGCATACCTTCCTCGGCCTCGAGCTGCTGAACCGCGGCGACCTCAAGCAGGCACGCGAGCATCTGACATGGGTGCGCGACAGGGCGCATCCCGCTCAATCGCCACCGACCTGGCCAAGGCCACGCTCGAGCGGATCGACCATCCGCAAGAGGCGCTTTCCCGCATGATCGACGAGATGCTGAGTCGTTAAAGCGGAGCCGCCGCCGTGGCCTCTTGCAGGAACTGGACGATCCGTTCCAGAAGTGCATCGCCCCCGATAGCGACGACATCGGCATGACCCGCACCGGGTACTTCGATAAAGCCGGGAGGGCTCGGAAAGGCTGCGGCGAGGCGACGAGCCTCGCGGCTTGTGACGAGAGCGTCGTCGCTGCCGTGAAGGATGAGCGCGGGGCAATGCACCCGCGGCGCGACCTCGTGCGGTCGAGGCCGGGTCAGCGAGACGCCCGCGAGTTTGCCGCACCACAGGGTGACCAGCCGGGCCAGCAAATGCGAACAGGGAAACCGGCGATTGCGGAACCATGCGGCCATGGCCAGATCGAGGTCAACCATGGGCGATTCCAGGACCAGGACCTGGATTCGCGAGTCTTGAGCGGCCGCGCGGACGGCGATCGCCGCCCCCATCGATCGGCCCCAGAGTACCGGCAGAAGCGGATGAGCCTGGCCCTGTTGGGCGGCAAGAGTGTCGAGCCAGACCCGGACGTCGCCGACCTCGCGTCCTCCGAATGAGGCGAACATGCCGCCGCTGCGGCCGTAACCGCGCAGGTCGAGGGCGGCCACATTCCACGCCGCTTGACGTAGCGCGGCCACGCGCTTTTTCTGCAAGGCACCGGAGGCTTCCGCGAAGCCGTGCAGGAGAAGTACTGACCGTCCCGTGAGACCCGGTGCCGCGGGAAACCACGTGCCCGCCAGCTTAACGCCGTCTTCGGTCAAGGCCGAGATCGGCCTGGGTTGGTCTATCGGATCGCAGGCGGTTTCGATGGCGCGCTCGAATACATCCTCCGTCGCAAGCCGCGGCCGGGGCGGTACGACGAGGGCCCAGGCGCCGTACTCGACGATCGCCAGCAGCCCGCAGGCGATTACGCCCAGCAAGAAGCCGGCCAAACCGATGACGATTTGCCCGGCAGCACCGTGGAGCACCCATGGGCTTGACAGCAGCATGGCGAAGACTCGCCCTTAGGAGGCTCCCTCCCCCAGTCGGCCAGGCGGGGAAGGAACTGGCACCCGGGGAATCCAGAAACGCGTGAGTGACGATGCCCTCAGTCGTCCATCGTACCCGGATCGCGCCGCGCTGCCAGGTGCGAAGCAAGGGGGTGCCAGCGCGTTCCAGTGGGGTGAGGGCGTCGGTTGTGGCCGATGCTGGGGGCCGCTGGCTGACAACGACGGTTCGAGGCCTGGCCCAGGGGAGCAACTCCCTGGGGTCACCCGGCACGGAACTCTTCGATGTTGTCGAGAGCCAGTCGCGCTGAAACGCCTGCTTGAGCCGTCCGAATGCCTCATCCCAAACTTCTCGCGCTTTTCCTTCCGGATTCGCTTGAATCCTTTTGAACTTCCCGGTCGCTGTCCGGTCTTTGATGATGAGGAGACCCATGGACCCAATCGAAGCAGCGAGAGTGTCATGATTGATCCCTCTTTTCTGGATGCCCTGATCAAACAGAACGGTGACAAGCCGGTGGAAGCGCAACTTGCGATTCTAGACGAGCTGATGAGTACTCATCGGCGGTACGTTCGCCGGCTTACGATCTGGCCGATTGTAGGCTGGGTGGCCTGTTTCGTGGTCCTGTCAGTTGGCTTGGGTGTGCCCATAGTGATGATTGTGTTGTTCTGCCTTCCGCTCGTAGGGGTCGTCCTGCTTATCATAATGATCGCCGCTCGTCGTTCGGCGACAATGACTCAGATCCAGGCCAGCCTTGCATCGATCGACGCTCAGTTGAAACTGATCCTTAGCCAGAAAACGCCGCCGTCTGATCCGGAAGGTTGACCGGGTAGCTTGAGACAGAGGACCGGTAGCGGTACCCTGTGAACAGTGAATTAACCAGACGAAGTCAACTGCGGTCCATCATCCCCGCAACGAGGATCGATCCTCGACGGGCTTCCGAAATCAAGCACCGGGCTGACCTCAAGGACCACAGACATGGCCAAGCCACGTGTTTACTTTGACATCAGTATCGATGGCGTGCCCTCGGGCGCATCACCATGGAGCTGTATAACGACGTCGTGCCTCAGACCGCCGAGAACTTTCGTGCCTTGTGCACCCACGAGAAAGGATTCGGCTACAAGGGCTCCACATTCCACCGCGTCATCCCGCAGTTCATGCTCCAAGGCGGGGATTTCACGAACCACAACGGGACGGGCGGCAAGTCCATCTATGGCGCCAAGTTCAAAGACGAGAACTTCAAGCTCAAACACGACAAACCATTCCTCCTATCCATGGCGAACGCGGGCCCGAACACCAACGGCTCCCAGTTCTTCATCACGACCGTGATTACGAGCTGGCTGGATGGCAAGCACGTGGTCTTCGGCGAGGTGTCCGATGGCTCGGATGTGGTCAAGAAGATCGAGGGCTTGGGCAACCAAAGCGGCCGCCCCTCGGCGAAGATCGTCATCGACGACTGCGGCCACTCTGAATTGATTGGCGGTCGTGCGAGGCGCTCGCCGAGCGGGTGTGGTTTGCTCTTGCCCTGGACATCACGAACACCTGGGGCACTACGCTTTCGTGGGTCGATCCCGGCCTTGCGCTCTCTCCCCGGCGTCGGCAGAGAGCTAAACGGTGAGGGGCCTGCCCCGGTGGACGTTCCAGGCTGTTCTGCTCGCCTGCGGCTGAAAGTGGACGGCCCCACGTTGCCAGATGCCAGGAGTGGAATCCCACTTCGTTCAAGCGGCGTCAGGGCGTCGCTGGTGCCGGGTGCAGTCGGCTGCTGGCTGACCGCGACGGTCCGGGGCCTGGCCCAAGCGTAGAGCATCGCCGTGTTCGCAGTCTTGCCGCCGTGGTGGGGGCGGCACAGCGCACCAACGATGGCGAGTAGTCATCTGAAGAGCTGGGAGAGCAATGGGATCGATCGGATGATCTGTGCCACGACGATCTCCTCGGAACTCCAGTCGAATTGCTTATAGTGTCCCCGGAACTGCTGTCGGCTTCGCTGAACTGCCACAACAGTTGGTTCGGCCCGCTCATTTCTTCCGAGATAGGGCCGCCCCGTCCCTCGGCGGCCCCCAGACATCCTGCATTAGCTTATACCCGGCCGGGTCGTACTTCTTTAGGTCCTCGCGTGTGAACGGGAAGAAGTCGTTCTTTCCGAAGTATGCCTCGGTAAGCTCGGCGAAATACTCCTTGTCGTTCGTCGCCGCGTAAGCCTTCCTCGTCCCCCCGTGCACGTGGGCAACCGACTGGTACAGCTTTTTGTCCATCGCCTTCCGGTACGCCTTTTGGGCGGCGGGGTGGTCCTCGCCGAGGACACCGAACTGGTAGGCGTGGGCCATCTCGTGCATCAGCGCCCATGGCTGGTCGTCGCGTGAAAAGGGGAGAAATTGGGAGAAATTGGTGTCAGTTCATGTTTCTTGACGCGGAGAAATTGGGGAGAAATTGGTGTCAGTTCATTTTTCTTGACGCGAGCCCGCATATCGCCGTAACATGGGGATCATGCCGATGGCTTTCTCGCGCCACCGGCGACGGTCTGGTCTACCACGCGATGAACCGCGGGAACAACCGCGCCGACGTCTTCGCCGGCGATGGCGATCATGAGGCCTTACATGAGTCGCTCCGGGTTGCGAAGGGCCGTTATCCCTTCGCACTGTTCGGTTACTGCCTGATGAGCAACCACTTCCACCTCCTGCTCAAGCCGGGCTCAGGGCAGTCGATCAGCCGGATCCTCCAGTCGCTCAGCGTGGCCCACACCTGGCGATACCACAAGCGGCACCGTACATCGGGGCACGTGTGGCAGGGCCGGTTCAAGAGCCCGGTGATCCAGGACGATGACCACCTGCTGGTCGTGCTGCGGTACATCGAGGCCAACCCCGTCCGCGCCAGTCTGGTCGCCGACCCGAGGGACTACCGGTGGTCGAGCTATGGCCAGCACGGGCTGGGACTGGTCGACACGCTACCTGGACGGTTTCCCCGAGTGGGAGCACCTCGGCCCATCCGAGGTGGAGCGTAGGCGGCGGTGGCGGGCAAAGCTGCGGTCGGCGCAGAAGCAGGACGAACTCACGGCCGTACGCGACTCGCTGCGAACCGGACGCCCGCTGGGTTCTCCCGCCTGGGTCGAGGGAGTCGCGACCCGCTTGGGCATTGACCTGACCCCGCGCCGCGGGGCCGGCCTCGGAAGGAGGAATCGGCATCGGTCAGAGGGGCCCGAAAAATGAACTGACACCAATTATCCTT
>CAVXCB010000013.1:0-210146 GCA_963760085.1 uncultured Planctomycetaceae bacterium | reverse complement strand
ATCGTCTCCAGTCTGAGAAGGCACCGCTTTGGGAGGCCATTGGGCACCAGCTTTGCGGTTGCGAAGTGATACTCTTCAATGAAAAGCAAGCGGGAGGGCGATCCCTGCTTGGCCTCTTGGCCGGTGGGTTCGGAGGGTGTGGCCGGCAGGGGGCGGAGGGTGTGTGGAGGGGGTAAGCAGTAGGTCAAGGCGGTCGTCGCGGCGACCGATCGCTCAGGGTTGATCGGCCCCATCGGCCTTGTGGATCGGCTGAGCACGATGGGCGCGGTAAGAACGGCCGGTGAGCTTCAGTATTGCGGCGCCGTCGACGAGGCGGTCGAGGAAGGCAGCGGCTAACGGCGGATCACCGAGATAATCGGCCCAGGCTTTGAAGTCGATGTTGGTCGCCAGTGCGGTTGACCGACGGCCGGAGCGGGCGTCGAGCAGCCGATAATAGATGGTGCTGGCCTGAGACTGGGCCTCCCGCTCCAGGCGGTCGAAACCAAACTCGTCGATCAGCAACAGGTCCAACCGCGAGTAAACAGCCAGCTTGTGATTGAATGTCCCGTCAGCCAGTGCCGCCGTGAATTCCTGGAGCAGTTTGGCGCTGGTCGTGTAGCGGACATGGTACCCCAGCACGCATGCGGCTTGGCCGATGGCCTGGAGAATCCGGCTCTTTCCCAGGCCGGTTTGACCGACGAGGATGACGTTCTCCCGGCGGCGCACGAAGTCGCAGGTGGCCAGTTGCTCGACGGCCCGCCGGTCCACACCCTTGGCATTGAACGCCCAATCGAAGTCTTCCAGGGTGGTCAGTTCGCGGAACTTTGCGTCGCGCAACCGCCGGTCCAGCGCGCACGCTGCCTGCGGGCTTCGGCGGGCTCCGCCAGCAGGCGATGGAGAAATTCCAGGTGGCTTAAGCATTCCCGCTCCGCCGCCTGAAGTGCCGCATCAAGCGTGGCGGGAGCCAAGGCGACTCCCAGTGCTTTGAGCGCGGCTGTGACGTCGTCATGCAGACTACGCTGAGTCGCCGCCGGGATGATCCGGCTCGGAGGCTTCGGGGTAGTCTTCCCAGGGAGGGATGATCGCTCTACCATCGTCGGGTTCCTCGCACAGCAGGTCTTGGTAATCGGAGGTGGGTCGGGGCGGCGCCAGGTTGTTCTCCAGGAGTTCGTCGAGATAAGACCGATGGTCGTCGGCCAACGCATCCAGAGGCGTCTTGGGCTGGCTTCGCGCTTCCAAGATTCGCTGCACCGCCGCCGGCGAGAAGGCGCCGAATCGCACAGCCCGCTCCAGAGCCGAGAGAACGTCTTGACGCGAATAGGCGGCTGTGAACGAGAGAACCCGCTCCGCCTGGCTCTTGCCGTAGCGTGTACAGGCCAGCAAGCCCTCCAGGAAGCGACTGCCTGATGGGCCGAACTCGGCGAATCGCGCAGTCAATTGGTCCAACCTGTGTTGCGAGTCGCGGGGTGGCTCATGGTCGTTGCAGAGACTTCGCTGTCCGGTCACCGTTCGGGGGAAAAGGTGATGGCGGGCCGCCTCGAAGAACGCCCGGTCATGGATCACCAGTTCATCTTCGGTCGTCCGCACCGCGACTGGCTGGCCGATCAGACGCCAGGGGGTCGCGTAGAAATTGTTGCGGTAGACCACGAAGCCCTCGGCGTCAACGGTTCGGTAGGCGACTTCCGAAGCATCAAAGGGCCGCCCGGGCAGTGGCAGCAGGTGAGGCCGTTCCTCCACGTGACGATCTAGGGGACGCATCTTGGTCTGGCGATGAACGTGCACGTCGGTGACCTCCGCCAGCCACCAAGTCGTGGTCTCATTCAAGTGCTCCAGGGAATGAAAGCTCCGGCCGCCCAGCAAGCTGGATTCGACGTAGGAGAATGGCCGCTCCACTTTTCCTTTCGTCTGGGGCCGCTTGGGCCGGCAGGCGATCGGTCGGAAGCCGTAATGGGCTGCGAATGCCAGGAACCTTGGGTTATAGACGGGTTCGTCGCCGTCGTAACTGCTCACCACGACTTTCATGTTGTCATAAAGACAGGTTGCCGCAACTCCGCCCAGATGCTCAAAGGCGCGGATGTGTTGGCGGATTGTGGTGGGAAAATCCTGGCCGTCGACGAAGTGAAGATACTGCCGGCGCGAGTAGCCCAGGATATAGCTGAAGGCGTAGACGCGGCGACGTCCCTCGCTCGTGAAGTCGATGTCGTAGGTGGAGTAATCCATTTGCGCCTGCTCTCCCGGCGCGGTCTCAAACCGTCGCACGGGCTGAACGACCGGATATGGACGAAGCTCGCGCACCCTCTGGCAGAGCAGCGAGTAGCTCCCCTGGTAACCGAGCCGGCGCAACTCCTCGTGGATTCGCTGCGTCGTGATGTCGGGATAGCGTGCCAATAGGTCGGTGATCGTCGTCTGGTGAGGATCGAGCTGGCTTCCTCGTCGTGGCCTGGGTGGGGATGGTCCAGTCGTCGAATCGGCGCCGCGGACCTGCTCGATCTGATTGAGCACTCGCTTGACCGTGCGGCGGCTGATCTGCAGGCTCTGGGCGATCCGTCGTATCGACGCACCGCCCCGAAAGCGGACCACGATCTCGTGAATCAAGGTGTCGTTCATCGGTTTTGCATCTCCACCGCCAGGTCAGCGGCCCCATCGGCCACGCATCGCGCGTCGCGTGAGAGCCGCTGGAAGATTGGACATAAGACCAGACGATCGGTCGCTGTCAGGGACGTCCAGCCGTGGCAATCCAGGAAGTTCTCGATGCCCGCCAGCCGGTCCAGGAGCACGGCCAACTGCTTGCTGAGGCGATTGCCGGACGTACTCAATCGAGCGTCCCACCCCTTTTGCTCCGGTGCGCCGGCATGCCCCAGCGCCTCCCGGGGTTTGGCCAGGACGAACATCTTTTGCTCCGCCGTCACCGACTCCAGCAGCAGGCTGACTACACCGCTAAGTTCGTCGCTGTTTAGCGCCTCGCGTCGCGACACATCGAGAACCTCCGATTGGTTGCCGGCCGGCAACCGGGCAATCTCCCGCGCCGCGGTCGGGCTCAAGAGTCCGACTTCCAGGTCCTGACGCACCTCTGTGCAGAGCTTCTCCAGCAAGGCCAGCCGACGGCACACCCAGCTCTTGTGGCGGCCGAGAAGCTCGGCGACTTCGGACTGGGACAACCCGTCCTCGCGCACCAGCGCTCGCACGATCCACGCTTCTTCCAGCTCGTGTGGTCGCCGTCCCGTCTGGTTCAGGCCGTGAATGGCTGCCTTGGCGCGACGATCATCAACGTCGATCAGCCGCACCGACAGGGTTGTCATCCCGCGCACTTGCCCCGCAGCCTCCCACCGCGTGAAGCCATCGAGGATCTGCGGTTTCTCCTCCCGCATGGTCGCCACGATCGGCGCGCACTGACCCCAGCGGCGCAGCGATTGCGCCATCGCTACCACGGCCTGCGGCACCCGCAATCGGTAGCGGCGAAACCGATCTCCCAACTCGTCCAGCCGCACGGGACACACCTGACCGACTGCGCACGGATTCATGGCCCGGTCTCCACGGGGGGAATCGGAGAAAGGAGGCGGGGGACACCAAGGGACCTCGGAGACCCTCCCGCTCCTTCCTCCTTCTGGGGGCGATGAAAACTTACGGTGGCGTGTGACCCGTGGAAAATACGCGTCAACGAACTCAGGGGCCACGAACACGGCCCGCCAGGCGGTATGCTCGCGCTTGATGTGCACGCTGCCGCCACCGCCGTTCCCGCTCGATGACTCGGCGCAAAGCCTGTCGGCAAGAAGAGCTGCAGAATCGCTGGCAAGGGCTGCGACGGGAGAGCGCAAAGTGCACTTCGCACCCCGGACGGTCGCACCAAGAAAAATCAGAATCTGCCGCTGGGCGCTGGCCCTCCCACTGCGGCACTGCACATGGGAACGGGGTCTCCGGCGTGGCGGCAAGCGGTGCTTCTGCTGTTGCCGCTTGCTCCTGCTCCTGACGCCGAGACCGGTACCGTTGACGTTGAGCCTGGCGTTTTTCCCGACCGTTGGCGGTTCGCCGATACTGCTGGCTGGCACGCCGGCGTCGCCAGCGACGAGCGGCCGCGCGGCACTCCGGGCTGCAGTACCTGGCTTGGGGATGGGTGGGACGAAAGTCCTTCTCGCATCCCTTGAGGAGGCACGGTCTCTCCCGAGGCCGACGTGCCCCTTGACTGGTCCCAGTCTTGCGGCAAGCTTGATGCGGGCCCAAGGAAGCTGCGAACTTCCGACGGCCAAGCCTCGGACGCGGAGCATCTTACCTCCGCTCCGAGGCGCCTTTCTTGATCAGCCCTCCTATTGGTCGCCCCCGCCATCCAAGTTTACGACCATCAGCCCAGGCGTCCAAGCCACGCACGTGCGGCACCAGCCCACCGGAACCCACGGATTACAGACTGGTGACACAGTCGCTGGAAGACTGGTACCCTCGGACCTTGTTGCTGACAACCGGGGGAGGATCGAAGATGAGATTCACGTCTCTGGACCTGCCTGGAAGTGCGGTGCCCGCGGCCAGAGAAGGACTTGTGGTCATGTATTTACTCATACTAGTTCTTTATGGCACTGTGTATACCTTATACACAATAGTCTTATTGGGGAGCAACCTCCTCGGCAGACTGGTTTTGTATCCAGCTCTCTGGCCTGGGTCCACCGACTCGACTGGTTCGTGGTCAACTTGTATCGACTCAACAGTTTCCTGCTCGAAGCGGTCCGGTAAGACATATCCGACGACATCTCCCCGTTTCAGAGGCTCCGAACCACTAATCTCGACGATGGCCACACTGAGGTTGTCGTAATAATGAACGACTCGACCCACAGGTCTCCAATGCGAGGGGACGAGTCCTATCCTACCATCTTGGTAAAGAACATCTTGAACAGTTGCGTGTGGCCAATTCCACTGCTCCATCCCTCGAACTAAGCGAAACAATTCCCAAGTAGTCATTAATCCAACGGTATCGCTTCGTGCGTCGCTAATCTGATTCAAAGTGAAAACTGATTCATTGGTCCTTTTAAGTGGTTGAATCCCCAGTTGGTGGTTAACGAGAACACCTGGTACATCAAGTCGATTCCATTCCTTCATCCTCCTGTTGAGGTATTTGGTGACCTGATGAGTATCCGCTTCACAAGGCTGTCTGCCCAGGCCTTTGACCTCAACAAGTAGGATGGGTGAACGGTCACGAATCCAAATATCCTCTTCCTTAATGGCTTTCTTCACCCCGAAGATCGTCGGCGTTGACGACATCGCGGAAACCAATGTGCCAAAGTGTTTTTATGACATCAGAGACCAAGTCGTCCCCCCGATTTGACTAGCAATCCATGCAAGAAGGACAGGCGTTCTCCCTCGGCCTCGATTTGGCTCGCAAGCTCTGCTTTCTGTTTGTCAGCCTCAAGCTGAATCTCCTCAACTCTGCTTTGAAGAGAAATTACTATTGGGTGTTCATACTCAACGCGATGAACCCATCGACTTCCTTCGTGCTCAGGGAAAAGATGAGAATGCGTGTTGAAGATTTCGCGGAAGAGGTCAGCAATCAGGTCGGCTTTCCGGTGATTCGGGGGAGCAACCCCACCATTCCGCGATTAGGTCTGATGATGATGGCCCCGCCGACGCATTTGCCATATTTGTTGTTCAGGACGGGGATGAAGACAGGTTGGTCGGTACGGTCGAATCCTTTCGGATACTTCGCGTCGAGCGTAGAATTGAATTCGACGGAATCGGTGTATCTTGCAACGACGTCGGAGAGCAAACCACCTTTGTCAATTACAGAGACCTCCGTGCCGCGGTCATGTTCGAGATTGAGACCAGGGGGGTTGAATATAAGAGCAGAACCCGAGGCTACCTAGTTCACAAGGATTTCCGGCTACGCGTTGTCTACGCAATCGGTCGAATGAATAAAGAATTAATCGTTCCTTCATGGGTGGCTGGAGAAAAACGACCAGTACTCCGGATGCAAGGAGCATCCGCTCGACTAAGGGGAGTGCCCCCTGCATTGAAATGACGCGTGGGTTAACGATCCGTACTGATGAATCAAGGCAAAATCCTTGGTCGGGAGGATTCAACTCTTCAAAACCAGCGGAAGGGGGGTTGGGGTCGACTGCTGGTTCTGTCAAGTCAATGATCGCGATTTCTTGCTCGTGCATGTTTGGCAGTATTTCGTTTAGCTGGACGACCCGAACGCCTCGATCCTGTGGAGGTGGGAGTGCATAACGCCGCCCGAATGTCCCCTTCCGGACGTTCAGCCCCATTCTCTCTAAACGCTCGTGGACCGAATCATCAATGTCGACTAATAAGACCTAGGGGCTTCTTGTACTTCCTACCCGTCTCCAAGGTGCTCCTCCTTTCTGCAGGCTGTGTGCTCAGCCGCGGACGTAGCATGCGTGATGGATACCTTCTAGTTTATATTGGGGATCTACTCGGCTGCTTCACAATTCCTTGGCTGCTTACGAATCTCGATGGTCAGTACTGGCCCAGGAAGGCAGGATCCGTCTGCCTCCTCAGGCTTGGGCCGACGGAAAGGCAGCCCATGTAGGTCCGGTCGTAAAAAATCAGTCCCCACATCGTTGCCGCAACGGCCTCCTCATCGGTGCAGTAGGTCTGACAAAAACACACGAAAATCTTGTTGTCGCCGATCTTTGCACTGCCAACCTGGCCCGGCTCTTCAGCTTTTGGAACTGGTGGAGCAGTTCCTCCCAACTCGGGATGCCACCCACGAGAAACGAGTGATTCTCCGGTATACGCTTATCGAGCAAGCGGTAATAAAGCCCCTTCACGATAAGAATTATGGCCTCTTTCATCGGACCATGACTGTAGAACATTTCAACATACATTCCAAGGTAGTTACCCATCTCGTCTGATAGTTTTGTCTTCTTCGTCGTGTCTGACTGGATCTCCTTCCAGAGCTCACTCTGCTTCCGCCCGACAGCCCTTTGGTAAGGCCCGGTCCGGATTCGTTCGGCTGTCTCATTTGCTGGAAGATCGACGTTAGAAACGAGATGGTCACGAAGAAACACGTCGTATTTCGATTTCTCCAAGTTGCATGTCGAACATGCGGGAACAGTTATCATATCCAGGGGAAGAGAGGGAGCAAAACAGAGCCTTTGGAATGACATGATCAACCGTGTCGGCCGGTACTCTCCGCAGTAGGCACATTCCGATTCGCCGCCCAAAAGTCTCTTTCTTCGACCCAACCGAGCCATGCCACCTCGACCCTAGCTGTGTATCGTCGAACTCGAAAACAGATTCTCCGAATCTCCTTGACCTAAAGAACTCGCCTGAATGGTATTATGAGTGAGAGGTTCACGTATTGTCCAGAGCGTCGCTGCCCTCGCCTATGGAGACATCCAGTGAAAGTCTTTACGAAGAGGAACCACTACAAATCCATGCTTCTGGACCGCCTTCTGGAATCGTGACTCTTGCGAGGCGGCCCGACAGAACCTCAAACCCGGAGAAAAGAGCGAGGGAGCGGTCGTTTCTGTCTTGAGTGTTAAGGTCGACAAGGTCTTCCGGGCGCAGGGTTGCCGATATCCATTATGATAAGAGACATAGGTGAGGTCGAAATCGCGAGGGAGAGTGCAGAAGCTTTGCCGCAGATACCACCCAGATAAGTACGACAGTTTTGTTAAAGAGAACGAAACGGCGTTGTACCCCGTCTACATGGATTTTGAAGACCTGCTACACGGCATCGAGCAAATGCCTCCCTATCAGACACTCATCAACGTGGCCATCAAGAACAACTTGTCGAACGCCTTCGACAAAGGGCATCTAGCCACCTTTGTCTTTATGCACTTGCGACGCAGTCACGCAATCATGAACTCGATGATCGAGTGGCATGGAGGAGTCAGGCCTTTCCAGGCTGGATCATCTCATGAATCTCAGGTGGGCTTGGTCAGACTTCAAATACATGTTCAACGCTGTGGCCCCTCTAGCCTTCTCCCGCTGGACCTTTTTTCACAGCCAGCGTGACACGCTGCCCCTGACCGATTCCCCTATTCTGGTCCTTCCTGCCAGCATCATGGTCGCGATCTCGCCTCGCCTTCTCCTTGAGATCGAGCCGAAGTGAGGGCGGGCGAAAATGTCTGGTCTATCCACACCAAGATTCCAGAGGACAAATACGAGGAATTTCGTTGCAGGACGATCGGTAACACATTCGCGAGATCATTTTCAGTGATCAGAATACGCTGATGACCTGGAAACAGACGCCAGAATTCCGCCGAAGGGTGGTGTTAATCAAAGATATGCGAGGATACAACGCTTTGATCGCTAGGCAAGGGGACGGGGAACTCTGGAAGCTGAATGCTCTGGGCAACCAGCACACTAGCGGCAGGACCTAGCCGCTACCGTTTTCTACCGTTTCTTTGGGATTACGGCGTTTCCCTGCGAAAACATGCGATGGCGGAAGCTCGTGACTCAGCCATGGCAGCATAGGCTCCTGCGAGCAGCCCGAGAGCCCATCGAATCGGCGGCTTGAGCACCGGCACCCGTTCAACGAATTGGGCGAGTTGCGGCCCACACCGATAGTAGAAGGTGACGAATGCCCGCCCCGCCCCGTTTTCCATCAGGGTCAGGTCTCGGAATTGCCGGAGCACCATGACGGTGGGATGGTTATAGTCCCCAAAACAGGCCGTGGCGACGAAGCACGAACCCGAGACTTGACGCCCTTGGGGGGCGGCTTGAACGGGAGGCGGGACCGGCCTCGATTGCACCGAAATCCTCGTGGTACCCTTGGTGGACTTGTGTTCGGTTTGAAAATTGACGTCGGCTCCTCGGGTCCGATCGGCTTCGCCCATCATCCGGATGGCCTGGTCGATCTTCTGCTCAACCTCGACGCAATCCTTCTGCGACTCAACCTCTTGGAGCTGAAGCTTCAAGAGTTCGGCGGCAGCCGTCTTCGCCAACCCCTCGGCTTGTTCGCGGGGCAAGAAGTTCAGGACTTCTCGGGTGATATCCTGGGGATTGTGGATCGAAACTGGTGTCTGAGGAGGAGAGAGGTGATTCACAGGCACGATACCCCGCCCTGCCTGCTTGTCGTTATCTTCCACTTTGCGGACTCCCCATTGGTGTGACTTGGATCTTGACGATTCCCCAAGGCAACTCGACCGTGCTGGTTCCGGTCACAACATGGCCGTTTGCGGAATGAACTAACCGGAAGATTTCCGCAATCTTTTCGGACAGGGCTTTGCAGCAGATGGAGGCTTCCTGTGCCTCGAAATCCTTCAAGAGACGCTTCGCAAGCCCGAAATCGTTGTCGGAGAGCCAGGCCATCCGCTTCTCGATCTCGGGCGGAAGTTCCTGCTGACAAGCCATTTCCGTTTCCCGTTTCACGGCTTCGTTGGGGATTGTCCCAAAGGTGGCTTTTGGTGGCCCGTTTGTCTTGACACTTGGTAAGGTTTTACCAGGCGCTTCTTGATTTGAATGGGGATGAGGTCCATGTGTGTGGGGTTAGTCACTACACAAACCCTCACGCAAGGAGACCCATCCCCATGTGCAAGATACCCGTCGTCCTCTGGATCGCCAACGCCGCGGCCTGCTTCTCGGGCCGCACGGCGCCGTAACCCGGCAGGCTCAACGGCATCAAGTGAGCCGCCAGACCGTCTACAACCATGCCCATCAGGTTCAAGAGGCGGTGCAGCTTGAGCACTCTGAGGCTCCTTCAAGGGAGCGCTCCTGCGCGAAAACCAGGAACTTCGCCAGGAGAACGGCCGGCTCTGGGACTGGCTCTACGAGACGATTGAGTTTCCCAGGCACAAGCAGCGGGAATTCGGTGTCTTGGCCATCGCGATGGGGCTGAGCGTCAGGCAGATCGCAGACCTGTTGGCCCTGATCCTGGGCAGCAAAGCAGCTCCGGGACGCTCCACGGTCAATCGCTGGGGCCGGCCGCCGCCACTGCAGCCGGCAGGGTGCTGAAAGCCTCGACGAGCGTTGCAAAGGCCTGGTCAAGACGGCCTGCCTCGACGAGATCTTCTTCCACGGTCGCCCGGTCTTCGTCGGCGTCGAGCCGCAGAGCATGACCCTGATTCTGGCCGACAAGGGAGATCGGCTGGATCGTGCCGCCTGGCTCCAGAGGCTCGTTGGCTGGGACGCCCTGAGGTATGTCGTCAGCGATGCGGGGACCGTTCTCCAATCGGCCCTCACCTGGATGGTGGCAGAACGCCAGGCCGCAGGGACCGCGTTACAGGTGAGCCTGGATGTCTTCCACACGATGAAGGAAGCTCGGCGTGTCTTGAAGATCCACTGGAACCGAGTGAAGAAGGATTGGAAGGCCGCCGAAAAGGCCGACCTGCGGGTGGCTCGGTCCCAGCGTAAAGGAGAGTACGCCTATAAACCGGCTGGGGCAGCCTACTCAGCCTGGACCAAGTCGCCCATTCCATGAAAAGCTATGACGCGGTCAGTGCAGGCTGGCAGATGGCCAAGGCGGCACTGGAACTTTTCCGCCCCGATGGTCGGCTCAACGACCGTGCTTGGGCCGAGCGCGGGTCAGCGAAGCGCTGCCCGCGCTGGCGGGCAAGGCGTGGACGACGCTACGGCACCTGCTCCAGTCACCCAAGGCCTTCGCGTTCCTGGACCAGCTTCATGCGGAACTTGGCCGGCTGCCGATCGATCAGGAACTGCGCGAGGCGTTGGTGCGGCTCTGGTGGCTCCGCCGGTGCACGAAAGGACGACGACGGCCACCATGCCAAGGCGATCCTGCTGCAAGAGGTCCTTTGCTGGCAACTGGCCCCCGACTGGCAGAGATGGTACCCCAAGGCCGTTGAAACGCTTCGCACGACGGTTCGGGCCAGCAGCGTCGTGGAGTCCGTCAACAGCGTGCTGCGGATGCACCAGTCGCGGCACCGCAACCTCGGCCAAGGCCTGCTCGACCTGAAGCGGCTGTACTGGAACACGCGGTCGATCGTCCGAAAGGCCGGCGTCGAGACGCTGCCCCTACCAATTGCTGGGGCTCGACCTGTCGAGCTACGACTTCTTGACGATCCTCCAGGACGAATCAGCCCAAGAGTCGACGCTCGGGGCTACAGATCCGGGATGCCGGACCTCGCTTTGCTAAACGTAAAGTGTCAAACTGACTTTGCTTCCATTTGGGACGATGCCCTTCAATGGCCGCCGCAGCTTGGTCTGGCGAAGAGACCGCGATGCGAAGAACCCGACCCGTCCGGACGTGACTCCAAAGGCTCTTGATGAGCGAATACTTCTGATCAGCACTCAAGAACCGTGGTATGAAAGCGAGAAGCCGCCCGGATATCTCTCCGGACATCCGGACTTCACCCGTCTTCCAACGTCGGTAGGTACGGCGGACATACTCCGTTTTCTTTTCGCCGTGGATCGACCTGTAAGCCCGAAACACGCTGGCAAGCAACGACTCATCAAGATTCAAGAATAACTCGCGGATATCCTTGTTGAGCCCTACTCTCCCTTGGTCTTCGTTAAGTACGGGGGCCGAGGGCCGAACGGCTGCAACAGGGAGCGGCAGCGGGGTCGGTGGAGAGACGACGCCCGATCTTGGCGAACTTTGATACGATGGCCTTGGGTAGTACCGTAATTCCGATACCGCCTTCGGTAGTGCCGGCCCACCGTAAAGCCTTCCTCTTGAGTTGTTAACGTCCGACTTCAGCCGTCAGGCAGGCACCACATGTGCCGCCTGACTGACAGTGACGGCATGATGAACACGTTGAGCAGACACGGCAGTCTGCCGAAGCGGTACAACGGCCCAAGAGCCGCCTCTGACCCCGAGGCGGCCGTGGATTCACCGAAGTTCGCCCTCCGGCCTTGAACGGCCAATCAATCGGGAGCTTAGGCGTCTGTCGCGTCGATCGGGTGTAGAGAAGGAGACACAGGACCGCACCGAGGACGGCCAGCATGCATCGCTTCCCGACGGGTCGACCGGCCTTGGTGGTGGCACCGACTCTCGCCCTTCGGGGCTCCCTGGTACATCCCGGGTCACCCTCCGGATTAAGTATAGGCCACTACCCGACGTTACCTTGTCGGCGGCAATGCGGGGTGCCGCCTGAGCACGAGAGGGAGGAAACTGGCGGGCGGTTACTACCGGATTTCTACCGTTTTGGCTCCGCGATTACCGCGATTCCCCCGAAAACATGCGACGGTATGCGTCCCCTTGCCAAGGGCACACGCTAAGTTAAAATAGAGATGGCATAAGGGTTTGGGGGTTGTTCGGCGGGCTGGTCCGGTCCGATTGTGGATCTGGATATCGCGGGTTTGAATCCCGTCAGCCACCCTTGGGGCACTTGCCGACCCTGGCCCATTTCTCGTCGCTGTCAGATGCGTTGCCCGTGTAGAAGCCGACGAGCTGCCATCCCAGAAACAATTCTGTCAGTTGGGTGCCAATTCTGGACTGCCTCGCAGTCTCGCCTGGCCTCGATATGAATACCCAAGTGGCTTCATGCAAGGGGTTTGCAATCCGGGGCAGTCTTGGTATGAGGGTTGCTAATCAAAGACGCAGCGGGTGGACCCAACCAGATCACCGCCGCTCCGTCTCTGCCGCGCGGATCGGCGACCATGCGAGCGACGTCGATGACAACCGCAACTGAAGCACAGAAGTTCACATTCCAGGCCGAGATCAAGCAGCTTCTCCATCTCCTTTCGCACTCCCTTTACCAGAGCCGCGAGATCGCCATCCGCGAGCTGGTTTCCAACGCATCGGATGCGCTCGACAAGATGCGCGACGTCGCGCTCACCGAAGAAGCATACCGCGAGACCGGGCAAGCTCGAAATCGTGATCGAACCGCGAGAGGCGGAGAGCGAGCTGATCATCCGCGATGCCGGCATCGGCATGACGCACGATGAGCTGGTAACCAACCTGGGAACCATCGCCCACAGCGGGTCGGGCGAGTTTCTCAAGACCCTCTCGGGCGATGCCAAGAAGGAGGCCGACCTCTCGCTGATCGGGCAGTTCGGGGTCGGGTTCTATTCCGCGTTCATGGTCGCCGACAGGGTCCAGGTGCGCACGCGCAGCTATCGCGAGGAGACAGGCTGGGTTTGGGAATCGGACGGAACCGGTAGTTTCACGGTCTCGCCCGTGGAAGACGCTTTGCCCCGCGGGACCGAGATCATCCTCCATCTCAAGGACGACTCCAAGGAGCTGGCGACCCCCGGACGCATCAAAGAGATCATCAGACGCTATTCGAGCTTCGTCCCTTACCCCATCCGGCTGGCTTCAGGCGAGGTACTCAACGATCAGAAAGCCATTTGGGTCGAACCCAGGAACCAGGTGACCGAGGAGCAGTACACCCGGTTTTACCAGCACCTGACCCATCACACCGAAGAGACGCCGCTCTGGCACCTGCATTTGTCGGTTGACTCGCCTATCCAGTTCCACGCCGTGCTTTACTCTCCGCCCACGAACCTGGAACGATTCGGCTTCGCCCGGCTCGAGCATGGCGTGAACCTGTGTGCCCGCAGGATCCTGGTGCAGAGCGACTGCCGCGAGCTGCTTCCCGATTACCTGCGATTCCTGCGCGGACTCGTCGATTCCGAGGATCTGCCCCTGAACGTTTCACGCGAGACGCTGCAAGACAACACGGTGATTCGGCGCATTCGAACCTCGCTGGTCAAGGGCGTACTCGATCGGCTCGATCAGCTCGCCAAGGATCAACCCGATGTCTTCAAGAAGTTCTCCGCCCAGTTCGGCTTGATGCTCAAGGAAGGAGCGATCGTCGATTCCACGCATCGTGAGCGGATCGCCAGGCTGCTCCGGTTCGCCTCGTCGCTTTCCGAGGATCCCGAGGCCAAGGTGTCGCTCGAGGAATACGTCGGCCGGATGCCCGAGGATCAGAAACGCATCTACTACCTGGGCGGTCCCGATCTGGCCTCGATGAAGAAGAGCCCGAACCTGGAGATCTTTCGCCGCCGCGGTCTCGAGGTCCTCTACCTGACCGAACCGATCGACGAGTTCGTGATGAACGCCCTGGGCTCTTTCGGCGGCAAGACCCTGACCTCGATTGACTCGGACGACCTTGAGCTGGCGGGGTCCGACAAGGATCAGAAAGCCGTCGTCACCGGACGAGTCCGAGGAATCGAAAGGCGCCGAGAGCGGCTTCTCCCGGGTGCTCGACCCTGTTTCGCGAGGCGGTGGGCCAGCGCGTGCGCGAGGTCCGTGAGTCGAAACGGCTCACCGATAGCCCGTGCTGCCTGGTCAACGCCGAGGGCGGTTTCAGCACCCAGATGCAGCGCCTGATGAAGCTGGCCAACAAAGACTTCCCCGAGCCGGCGCGAATCCTCGAGATCAATCCGTCGTCGCCCCTGATTCGCCGGCTCTGCCGCCTGAGCGCCAACTCCCAGCACGACGCGTTCATCAAGCAGTGCGGGCTTCAGCTCTGGTCAGCGCCATGATCCTTGAAGGCATCACTCCCGACCCCGAAGACCTGGTCGCCAGGGTCCAGGCGTTCATGGACGAGGCGGCAGAGAAACGATCGCCGCTGATCCTTGCCTGAGGACAATCGTCTCAGTCTCGGCGCGGCGAGCCTTCCTGCCCGCCGGTGGTCGACTCCGCCAGTGGGAAGATGAGGTCGCCTCTTCCCAGATCTCGTCATATTGTTCGCGGCCTGGTCGTCCTGCCGATCAGGCCCAACGCTGTAGAGCAGCCATGAGCCAGCAGTTGGGCGAAGTCGCTTGTGCACTTCGGAACCCATCAGGATCGGGCTGAATTCTCCGAGCGGCAGCAGCTCCTGCCCCGAGGACCGCACATAGCCGAAAGGATGCCCTGGCCTGTAGGGATCATCGGGTAAGTCGGCGAGCACGCCCGAAGTCACCAGTTCCTGAAGTTTCTCGGGCAATCGGCCGTCATGCCGGAGCTGCCACAGTCGCAGCGCAAGGATTTGCAGGCAGGCACGCCGCTCGACCTCGTTGTCATTCTCAGTAAGCGAGGTAGCTGTCCACGGGAGGGAGAAACGTCTGAACCAGCGGCGAGCTTTGCTCGATCTCGTTCAGTGCGGCGGGGTCGATGAACTGCCCGGGAGAGCCAGTCATCAGCGCAAGGTCTGACCATCCGTCGGCCCTCCTGGTTGCCCGGCGCACCGGCGTACGGCGGCCCGGCTTGCAGCCTGCCATGATCTCTGAGGCGTAAAGCAGCCGGAAAGCCCTGCTCGTTCGTGCCAGCTCCCAGGGCGTGGTCACAAGATCAACCCAGAGCTTTGTGCCATCCACAAGTCTGAGGGTCTGACTCCCGTGGGCCTCTCATCTCGAAAAGCTTCTCCACCAGCTCCCTCCGGGGCAGATTCTCCGTGTTCCTGATGATCTGGGCCTCCGCGCGGATTGGTTCGGCGGGGGCGGGCATGGGCGGAAGCTTGCGGTAGGCGTCAAGCGCGGACCGCAGCCGCTCGGGGGTCTGCCTCGAATCAGCGGCCCAGACGCATGGCCCGGCTCAAGGCCGCGCGCTCGCAATTCAGGGCGGCGAGTGCCTGGGTTAGCGGTACCCTGCCGGACCACTGGCGCGCGACCCGAAACATGACCACAAGGTCGTTCCACGCACCGTCCAGGTCGCCTTTATTTTGGTGGTCAAGGATCGACTCTCTCAGGAGCGTCTGGAATCGAATCGAGAGCCATCATGTCGCTGCTGGTCTGGTAGCTGGAGGAAAAGACCGTGAGCTTATCCAGCGGCGAGAACTGGCAGAAGGGCATCGACGAAGCCTTACGGACCAGCTCCAGCGCATTGGCCTTGGCTACCCGGGGGGCTTCGAACGGCATCGGCTGTGCGGACCTGGCTGCCTGGCGGTAAAGATCCGCGGCGTTGTCCGGCGCAGAGACGCTGGTCGGCGTCGTGAACTGAAAGATCTGAGCCTCGGCGCGGGATCGAGAGTGGGAACACCCAGCACGCGAACGGCTACATACGCCGCGAACAAAGCCCCGAAGCAACCCACGAGCAGAACGGCCAGCTTGACCCATCGTCGGGCCCCAGGCCGATCGAGCAACCAGTCGCGGCTCCAGGCAAAGCTGACCGCCAGGAATGCGAGCGGAACGAGCAAGAAAAAGACCCTCGGCAACATCCCCATTGCAAATAGCCCGCTTAGAACAGGTAGCACGAGGACCAAGACCAGCAGGGCAACCATTCCCGCCGTGATTCCGCGACGGATGACCATCCCGCACAGGATCGGGATGGCGAGCGTGCTGAGCACGACTCCGCCAATGACGAACAGAGCGAATCGGCAGAAGAGGGAGGTGCACCGAGTTTGCAATCCGCAAAGACAGTGGCGACCAAGGCCAGTGAGAACCCACAGCACGACCATGGCACGCGAGCCATAATTGTTGTCTTGATCAACCAGACCAACCCTGGCTGGACCCCCTCGTTGGCCAGAAAAAGTTGCGTTCGCGCGCGATTCTCGATCCCGAAAACGCAAACTCCCGCAATGATGTTCGCGGTCAGAATGCAAAGCATCCAGGACTCGGCGGGTACGTCCTGTCCCCAATAAAAGCAAGGTGGCACGGCCAGGCAAAGCAATCCCAGCCACAACCAGGTCCACCGCATTTCGCGGAGCGTCTGCCAGACCAGGCTCCGCGTTGCCGCCGGCCAGAACCGCGGTCGCCGTATGACCTTGTTCTCCACGGCGACAGGGGCTGCGGCCGGCCGGGCCGTCAGAGGCTGTACTCTGCGCCGAACCAACGGTCGATGAGGTGGTCCGGACCGGACGAACAGAAACCCGAAGACGTAACGATGCCCAGGACGCCGAGGACAAGCTCCAACAGATGTCGATTCTCGTCGCTTATTCTTAGGTTCAAGCCTCCGAGTCGAACGCGGGTACCACCAAGAGTGCCGTACACACCGCCGAGCACCGCGGCGAGCAGGGCATTGCTCATGACAGTCGACCAGAAAAGACTGCAACCGAGCACCACGAGCAGCACTGCGGCCCCACTCAGGATGCCCCACCAGGGATTCACGAGCTCCCATTTGTCCGTGGCGAGCGCGGCCGCGATGAAAAGCAAGAGCCCCAGGGCAACAGTCGAGACGAACGCGAATGAGACCTTTCCCTTCCAGAGCTGCCAGCGCTCGACCGGCAAGGAGTCAAGCAAGATCAAGGTTCGACTCTCGCGCTCGCCGGCAAACGCGGCCGCGGCCACCGCGAAGGCGTAAAGGCAGGTCCAGCCAAGGGCAGCGACGGCCAGCGCGCCAGAGAGTGCCCACTCGCCGAAGTAGTCGTAGCGCCAGCCCTTGCGCCGCCAGGCCGCAGGCGGCGATGAAGACCCAGATCGGCCAGAACTGCCGTGCTTCCTTCCACCATAGCCGAGCAACCATGACAATCGGTCTCCGCGACAGTGAACCGAGCATCCGTGAGGGAAAAGGGACCGTCAGGCCACATTCGCCGCCGGCCTGGGCAAAGCGGGCTGAGGGCGGCGGCCACGCATGTAACCGATATAAATGTCTTCGAGGCCGGGCGTCTCGACTTGCAGCGATTCGACGCCGGGCAAGGTCCGGACGGCCTCGGCCGCCGCGCGGTCGCGGGCGCGGACCAGCCAGTGCGCCTGGCGGGGCGCGTCGGCCGCGTCGATCAACTCGACGGGCAGGTTCGCGGTGGGAGCCGCCGGATGGTCGCGACTGGTGAACGTGAGCGCCAGCAGGAATGTCCGAGCCTTCAGCTCATCAAGCGGCTCGGCCAGGATCAACTTGCCCTGATGCAGCAAGGCCACGTGGCTGGCCACCCGCTCAACCTCGCCGATCTGATGGCTCGACAGCAGCACCGTCCGACCGCTGCCGGCCAGGTCGACCATGCTCTCGAGGAACTCGCGGCGAACCATCGCGTCGAGCCCGGAGGTTGGCTCATCAAGCACCAGCAATTGCGGGTCTGCCGCCAGCGCCAGCGCCAGCGACACCTTGGCTTTCATTCCCTTGGAGAGCTGCTTGATCTTTCGATTCGCGGGCAGAGCGTAACCCTGGGTCAGCTCGGCATAACGCGTCTGATAGGCGGCGACGCCCGTGCGCGACTCGGGATGGAACCCGGCGGCAAACCAGCCGATCTCGGCTACGGTCATCCACTCGTAGAGCGCCGGTTGCTCGGGCACGTAGCCCACGCGGCGGCGGATGTCCAGCCCGTGGCGGACCGGGTTGAGCCCCAACACCTCGGCCGTGCCGGAGTCGGGTGCAACCAGGCCCAGCAGGATCTGCAGCGTCGTGGTCTTGCCCGCGCCATTTTCGCCCAGGAGGCCGAAGACGGAGCCTTCGGGAACATCGAGGGAAAGTCCATCGAGAGCCGCCTGATCCCGGTATCGCTTGGTCAGGTTTTCGATCCGGATCGCGGTTTTCTCCTGGCTTGTCGTCACGTGTTCCTCCCCGCCGCCCCTTGCGCGGCGCCGTTTCCCTTGGCCCACTCTTCGTGCAGTATCGCTTCGATTTCGTCCAGGTTCAGCTCGGTCCGCAGCGCCTCCTCAAAGGCCCGCCTGAGGCGCTGGCGGACGAACTCTCTGCGCGCCTGGCGGCAGCGCTCGACCGCCCCCTCGGCCACCTGCAACCCCGTGCCCCGTACCGTCTCCAGCAACCCCTCGTTCTGCAACTCCCGGTACGCCCGGGCCACCGTGTTCGGATTTACCACCAACTGCTTCGACAGCTCGCGGACCGACGGCGCCATGTCGCCCGGCCGTAGCACCCCGGCCGCGACGGCAAATTTCATCCGGTCGGCAATCTGCACGTAGATCGGCCGACTCTCCGCCGCATTTAGGTCGAGAAGGATCATTGAAGCCTCCTACTGTGCTACGTCACTAGTACAGTATGCACAGAGACCCTGTCGTGGGCAAGGGCGTTCTCAAGATTTTTCGCGGGAGAGCGGTTTACAAACTTTTACGGAATGGGGGCTCGAACTGCCGTATAGTGATTCGAGATGGATCGAGTGACTTGGTTCAGGGCGTCTCGCATTCACACAGCTATCTTATGAAGGAACCTTTCCCATGTCGTTTCACATCTACCGACCGAGCCGCCGCGGCTTTCTTGGAACGCTGGCATCCGGCGGGGCCTTGTTCACGACTCGCGGGCTTTTTGCCGAGGAGCTTACCCGCACGCCCGAGATGACGGAGGGGCCGTTCTACCCCGACAAGCTGCCGCTGGACACAGACAATGACCTGATCAAGGTCAACGACTCCATCACCCCGGCCGTGGGCGAGATTACTCATCTGACAGGCCGTGTCGTCACGAGCAGCGGCAGCCCCGGTGCGCGACGCGACGATCGAGATTTGGCAGTGCGACGCCAATCAGGTTTATCTGCACACGGCAGACAGCGACAGCAAGAAAGACCAGCAAGACCGCAACTTCCAGGGGTTCGGCCGCTTCACGACAGGATCGAATGGTGAGTATTATTTCCGCACGATCAAGCCCGTGCCGTATCCTGGCCGACCCGCTCCGCACATTCACGTCAAGGTGAAGAAAGGCGGTCGAGAGCTGCTCACCACTCAGATCATGATCGCCGGGCATCCCGGCAACGACATCGACGGCATCGCTCGCTCGGCCGGAGGGTTGTTCGAGCGTGAGTTGTTGATGATCGATTTCAAGCCGATGCCGAAGTCGAATATCGGCGAGCTGGCTGCCCGTTTCGAGATCGTCCTCGGCCGGACTCCCGATGAGCTCTCATTCCAGCGCGGCAGTGACCGGGTCCGCTGATCGTTGCTGCCGACTTATTCCAACACGACCCCAACCGATTAACCACATCGAGGAGAACCATGCGAAAATGGCGTGCCTTGTTACTGGCCGGCGGTTGCCTGATCGCCGCCTCGTTCGCCCTGGCGCAGAACCAGGGAATTGCGGATGCCCTTGTGGCCCGGATGATGGCGTTTGACAAGGACGGAGACGGCAAACTGTCGAAGTCGGAAGTGACCGACGAGCGGCTCCACCGCCTCTTCGACCGGGCCGATGCCGACAAGGACGGCACGGTCACACGAGTCGAGTTGACCGCCTTGGCGGCGAAGGACGCGGCCAGCTTCGGCCGCGGCTCGGCCCTCCCGGCGGCTTCGGCCCTCCCGGGCGGACCTGGAGGTCCTGGCGGCCCAATGATGGGACCGCCCCGCCCTGGTGAGATTCTGCCCGCGTTTCTCCGACGCGCTTTAGACCTGACTCCCGAGCAGAAAGCGCAGCTTGACGAGCTTCAGAAAGACGTCGATTCCCGGCTGGCGAAAATTCTGACTGACGCCCAGAAGAAAACGCTCGACCAGATGCGCCGACGTGGCCCCGGGGGTCCCGGCGGCTTTGGACCTCCCGGCCGTCGCGGGCCAGGGCCAGGCCCCGGCGGCCCTCCCCCGCCGCCGCCAGATGATATTCAGTGAGACGTTGATTGATCTGATGTCCAGGATCTCAGAATCTCCAATGCTCTGGCAACTGCCGCAAGATTCGGAGTCTCGTTGAGCCAGCGGCTGACGCCGGAAGGGTGGGGCAAAGGAATGTAGCACACGCGATCACGGACCGTGGACGTTCCCACGACGGCCGTCAGTGATGCCACGGGCCCCAGGAATGTGCGGATTGCCAGCAGGCCGACAAGGAGTACAACCTGGGGCTCGAGTGTCTTGATCAGCTCGTCAAGCCAGGGGCGGCAGAGGGCTTGTTCCTGGGGCGAGGGAACCCGGTCGCCCTTGGCGCCTGGCAAACGGCCAGGGTAGCAGCGGGTGATGGCGGCGAAGTGGACCTGGCGGTAGTAGTCCTCGCGCGGGATGCCTCCCGCCTCCAGCCAGTCGCGCAGCTTCGCCCCCGCGGCACCTGCGAAGGGGCGGTCGTGTAGCGTGGCCCGCAGTCCGGGGGCCTGACCGATCAGCAGAATTTTCGGCAGCAGCGCATCGGGTTCGGGGTCGCGCGCGATCGGGATCGATTCTCGGTCGTCAAGCAGCCCGGCGTCGTGGCACCTACGGCACGCCCGGATGCGGCAGTTAAGAGCTATAAGACGGCTCCGGGAGCGGGCACCACGCGTTTCATTCGATTTCATCGTACCTGCGCTCGAATTCAGTGCGGGTTAGCCGATCACCGTTTTCGAGCTCCGGGATGAGCTCCACCGGACGTTTTGTCGGTGCGGATCTTGAGATCGTCGACCTCACACTTGCTCCCCGTCGACCAAGTCCTCCTCGTCTTCGCCGTCGGCGTCGACCCAGAGCTCCGAGACCCTGATCGCCAGCCCGGGCAGGATCGAGCCCTTTGCTTGCTGTTCTTCTCGAAATCGATGCTCGATCCAAGAATCTCCGTCACGCACGAGAACGGTGACGCACCGCGCGATCGGGTCGACGATCCAGTACTCGCGGACACCGAAGGCCAGGTATTCTTCGCGCTTGGTCACGTAATCACGCTCGTGGGCCTTGCTTCCTTTGGAGACAACTTCCATGACCAGCGCCGGGGGTCGCCAGCCGCGTGGATCTTTGGGCGTCTTGTGGAGAACCACTGCGACGTCGGGGTTTCGACCAGAGATCATGGCGGGGAGCCAGAGGCGAAACTCACTCGCTCCGCCGGCTCGAAAAACCTCGACGGGATGCTTGGTGTCAAAAGCCGAGATCAATCGGAGCAGGACCCACACAATCATTCTGTGGGGTTGATCCGGGACATAGGTCACCTCGAGCACTCCTCTGGCCAATTCATAACGGTAGCCGCCTTCTTCCTCTGCCTCGCGGAATTCCTCCAGGGACATTCTGCGGCCATGGTCGGCCGGACCAATGCGAATGGCGTTGACAGTGGCCATGAGTGACGCGAGCTCCAGAAGACGCGGGAATCCTCTATTGCTAATATACCACCGGCCGATCGGATTCTTCATCCTCGCGGAACGCAAACGACCCGCCAGATCGGGTTGATCTGGCGGGCCGCTGAGTTTGGTCGATCAGGTCACCACGAGGAGAGTGGCGATTACTCCTTGCCGGCGGTGGCATGTGCCTCGTCGCGGTCGCGGTCGCGGTCGCGATAGGCGCATAGGCGGGGCCCTTTTCGGCGAGGGCCTCGAGGGCCTCTGGGTGAATGCGAACTTCGGCCTCGAGGTGGGCCTTGAAGCCGGTTCCGGCCGGAACCAGGTGACCCAGGATCACGTTCTCTTTAAGACCGACCAGATAGTCGACCTTGCCGGCCAGGGCAGCCTCGGTGAGCACCTTGGTGGTCTCCTGGAAGCTGGCGGCAGAGATGAAGCTGTCCGACTGCACGGCCGCCTTGGTGATGCCCAGAAGCTGGGTACTCGCAGCCGCGGGCTTGGTGCGGATCCACTCGGCCTTCTTGCCGCTACTCGACTCAATGCGCAGGTTTTCTTGCTCAAAGTGGTCGCGGGGGACGATGTCACCCACGCGGTACTCGGTTTCGCCGTGGTCCTTGACCTTGACGCAGCTCATCAGTTCTTGGTTCACCCGCCGGAACTCGAACTTGTCGATGACCGAGCCGGGCAAAAGCCCGGTGTCGCCGACGCTCTCGACGCGCACCTTGCGGAGCATTTGGGCGATGATAATCTCCAGGTGCTTGTCGTCGATCTCGACCCGCTGCGAGCGGTAGACGTTCTGGATCTCTCTGAGGAGGTACCGCTGCACGGCCTCCTCGCCGGAGATGCGTAGGATGTCATGTGGCACCAGCGGTCCCTCGACCAGCGGATCGCCGGCGCGGACACGGTCGGAACCGTGGACCCGCAGGTACTTGCCGTGGGGTACGAGGTGCTCGCGCTCGATGCCGCTCTCGTTGCGGACGATGATGGTGCGCTTGCCTCGCCGCTTCTCGTCCAGCAGCTCCACGCGGCCATCGATCTCAGCAATGACCGCCGGTTCCTTGGGCCGCCGGGCCTCGAAGAGCTCGGTGACCCGGGGCAAGCCGCCGGTGATATCCTGGGTGCCCCCCACCTCGCGCGGGGTCTTGGCCAGGAGCGTACCGGCCGAGATCATCTGGCCGGCGTCGACCTCGATGCTGGCCCGCTCGGGGACGTATTTGTAGTCGAGAGTCTTGCCCTCGGCGTCCTCGATGACGATCTGCGGGTGCAGGTCGCCCTTGTGCTCGATGATGGTGCGCCGAACGTGGCCGGAGGGGTCGGTCTCGACCTTCATCGTCTCGCCCTCGACAACGTCATCGAAACGCACCTTGCCGCCGACCTCGGCGAGGATCGGGATGTTGTGCGGATCCCACTCGCAGAGCATTTGACCGCGATTGATTTGCTGGCCGTCGTGAACGATCATCGCCGCCCCGTCGGGTACGTCGTACTTCTCGAGCTTGCGCCCCTTGGCATCGATGATCTGGATTTCGCCGTTGCGCGACAGGGCAATCTGCTTCCCCTCGTCGTTGGTCACGATGTTGATGCCCACAAACTTGACCTTGCCGTCGCGTTTTGCCTTGACATCCTTTTCCTCGACGCCGCGGGTTGCCACGCCGCCGATGTGAAAGGTTCTCATGGTGAGCTGGGTGCCGGGCTCGCCGATCGACTGGGCCGCGATGATGCCCACGGCCATGCCGATTTCGACGAGCTGGCCGGTCGCAAGGTCCATGCCATAGCAGCGCCGGCAGACGCCCAGCGAGGCCTCGCAGGTCATCGGGCTGCGGACCTGAATCTTCTCGATCTGCATATCCTCGAGCTTCCGTGCCGCGGCAAGGGTGATCATCTCGTTTTCCTTGACGATCACCTGATCGTTGATCGGATCAACGATGTTGACCCGGCTGACTCGGCCGCGGATCGACTGTGCCAGGCTCACCTCGACCTTCTCACCCTTGTAGATCACACCCTTTGTGATACCTTGCGAGGTGCCGCAGTCTTCCGTGGTGATCACGACGTTCTGAGCGACGTCGGCGAGCTTGCGCGTCAGGTAACCGCTGTCGGCCGTCTTGAGGGCGGTGTCGGCCAGCCCCTTGCGGGCGCCATGGGTTGAGCTGAAGTACTCGAGCACCGACAACCCCTCGCGGAAGTTCGCCTTGATGGGGGTTTCGATGATCTTGCCCGAGGGCTTTGCCATGAGGCCGCGCATGCCGGCGAGCTGTCGAATCTGTTCGACTCCGCCGCGTGCGCCCGACTCGGCCATCAGGAAGATCGGGTTCAAGTAGACCTCGCCCTCGCGGGTGTCGTTGCGCAGAGCTTCCATCATCTCGGCCGTGATACGCTCACGGGCGTGAGTCCAGGCGTCCAGCACCTTGTTGTACCGCTCCTGGTCGGTGATGATCCCCCGCTGGTACAGCTTGTTGTTCTTTTGGACCTCTTTTTCGGCCTCGGCGATGATGTGGTCCTTGGTCAGCGGAGTTTTCAGGTCGTCGGTCGCGAACGACAGGCCCGAGCGAGTCGATTCGCGGAACCCAAGGTCCTTCATCCGGTCCAAGAGCGAGATCGTCTCGCGCCGACCGAGGATCTGGTAGCAATCGGCGATAATGCCCTGCAGCTGCTTTTGCCCCAGCGTCAGATTGTAGAACGGCATCTTGTTGTGCAGGATGTCATTGAAGACGACCCTCCCCACAGTGGTCTGCACCACCATGCCGGGAGAGAACTCCTTGTCGCCGTCACCTTTGAGTTTCTTGTGCGCGGGCAGCCGCAGTTTGATCAGGGCGTGGACGCCCACTTTGCCCTGACTGTGTGCCAGGAACACTTCGTTGGGGGTGGCAAAGACCATCCCCTCGCCCTTCTCGCCGACCCGGCTGACGGTCAAGTAGTACGAGCCCATGACGATGTCTTGGGTCGGGCTAATGATCGGGTTGCCGTTGGCGGGGCTGAAGATGTTGTTGGTGGCCATCATCAGAGTCATGGCCTCGACCTGGGCCTCGATCGAGAGCGGCAGGTGCACGGCCATCTGGTCGCCGTCGAAGTCGGCATTGAACCCCTTGCAGACCAGCGGGTGAATCCGGATCGCGTTGCCCTCGACGAGCACGGGCTCGAACGCCTGGATTCCCATGCGATGCAGCGTGGGCGCACGATTGAGCAGAACGGGGTGATTGCGGATCACCTCCTCGAGGATATCCCAGACCTCTTCGCTTCTGCGCTCGAGCATCTTCTTGGCCGACTTGATCGTGTCGGCGTGTCCCAGCTCCTTGAGGCGGCGGATGATGAACGGTTGAAACAGCTCCAGCGCGATTTTCTTGGGTAGGCCGCACTGGTGCAGCTTCAGGTCGGGGCCGACGACGATCACCGACCGCGCCGAGTAATCGACGCGCTTGCCCAGCAAGTTCTCACGGAATCGGCCCTGCTTGCCCTTGATCATGTCGGTGAGCGACTTGAGAGGCCGGTTGGACGATCCCAGGACGGGCCGCTTGCAGCGGTTGTTGTCGAAGAGGGCGTCCACGGCTTGCTGGAGCATCCGCTTCTCGTTGCGGATGATGACCTCGGGCGCATTCAGGTCCACCAGCTTCTTGAGCCGGTTGTTCCGGTTGATGATCCGTCGGTAGAGGTCGTTGAGGTCGCTGGTGGCGAAGTTGCCCGAGTCCAGGAGCACCAGGGGCCGCAGGTCGGGCGGGATGACCGGGATGCATTCCAGAACCATCCACTCGGGGCGATTGTCGCTGTCGCGCAGCGCCTCAACAACCTTGAGCCGCTTGGTCAGGTCCTTGATCTTCTGCTTGCTGCTGGTCTCGACAAGCTCATGGCGCAGCTTCTTGGACAGGCTGACCAGATCCAACCGCATGAGCAGCTTGCGGACGGCTTCGGCGCCCATGTCGGCCTGGAAGCTGTCGCCGTAGAGCTCGCGAGCCTTGCGGAACTCTTCCTCGGTCAAGAGCTGGCGGTCCTTCAGGGGGGTGTCGCCGGTCTCGACGACCACGTAGTCCTGGAAGTAGATGATTCGTTCCAGGCTGGTCGTCTTCATGTCCAGGAGCGTGCCCAGACGGCTGGGCATCGCCTTGAAGAACCAAATATGCACGACCGGGGCGGCCAGCTCGATGTGGCCCATGCGCTTGCGGCGGACCCGCGAGTGGGTCACTTTGACTCCGCAACGGTCGCAGATCATTCCTTTGTATTTCATGCCGCGGTACTTGCCGCAGGCGCATTCCCAGTCCTTTTCGGGTCCGAAGATTCGCTCGCAAAACAGGCCGTCTTTCTCCGGCCGGTAGGTCCGGTAGTTGATCGTCTCCGGCTTTTTGACCTCGCCGAATGACCAGCTGCGGATGTCGTACGGGCTGGCAAGCCCGATCTTGACGGCACCATAATCATTGATACGATCGTAGGCACTTTCGCCCATGCTCACGAGACACTCTCCTCCGCGGGTAGTCGGCTGTGCCGAAGCGGGGTGGTTGGTGGGTGAAAGCGACGGTCGATCTCGCACCTGCTTCAGTCCGAGCGACCGCCCAAGTCTTCAAGATTTCCCAGCACCGTTCACTAGGCGGGTTCCCCGGTGAAAACCGTTTGTCGTGGATTTCACTCGGCAGTCCCGTAGAAAAGAAAAAAAGTCCGCGAGCCGGCCATCCTGTCTCTCCAGGAAGGCGGCCGCGGTGAGTCGGGTCACTCTCAGACCCAGGGGGACAAGCCGGTTTCCTCCTTGACCGGTGTGTCGGTCAAACTCCAGCACTCAGCCTCGAATCCTCGGCTGTAGCGGCACACGGGCAGCCCCAGAATCGCCGGACCGGGCACTCGATGGAGTCGCATTTTTCCATCCTACGCAATCTCAGGACCAAATCCAAGAAAAAATTTGACGATTCCACGGTTTTTTTTCAAGTCCGTATGTCTCAACTCTACGATTATGTGGTCATCGGCTCAGGGATGGCGGGCCTCACGGTTGGTTCGCTGCTGGCGCGCGCGGGGCATTCGGTTTGCCTGCTGGAGGCGCATGAGCATCCCGGGGGATGCGCTCATAGTTTTGCGATCGGGCGATATACTTTTTGCGCGGCGGTCCATTACATCTTCTTCTGCGGCGAGGGGGAGCCGGTCCATAACTTCCTCAAGAAAATCGGCCTGCAAGATACAGTCACGTTCACCCGGCTTGACCCGGAGGGCTACGACCGCTTCTCCTGCCCCTCTGCCGGGCTTTCATTCAAGATTCCCAGCGGACTGCAAAAATGGTCCGACCGCATGATCGATCGGTTTCCACACCATCGCGCCGCCATCGCGCGCTTCTTTCAGATCATCGGCGACCTGGTCCGCGAGCTGCGCGAAATGCCGTTTTTCCTCTCGTGGACCGACGCACTTCGGGTTCCCTTGCGGTTCCCAACCATCCTGGCCTACCGGACCTGGACGCTCCAGCGACTGTTCGACCGCCTGGGACTGCCGCCAGAGATCCAGGCCATCCTGGCGACGCAGGTCGGCGACCTGGGTTTACCGCCGCGGCGAGTCTCGCTGGTGATTTATGCCGGGCTGATCTTTAGCTACGGCTCGGGCGCTTATCACCCGACCAAGCATTTCGCGCAATTCATCCAGTCCGTCGCGGCGGTTATTGAGCAGTGCCCGGGTTGCACCGTGGAGTACAAAGCCGAAGTCTGCGGGTTCGACCTCGAGGGCCGGGAAGTCCGCGCGGCAAGGACGAGCGATGGTCGAGTCTTCAGAGCTCGAACCTTCATATCCAACATGGATCCCGGAGCATGTGTGCGGTTAATCGGCACGGATCGGTTCCCTGGACGATTTCGAAAACAGGTCGACTACGAGTATTCGGTCAGCTCTTACACGCTCTATCTCGGCGTGAAAGGGCTGGACCTGCGCGAGTTTGGGTTCGGCTCCTGGAACATCTGGCATTACCCGCACCTGGACATTAATTGCGCCTACGAGGCACAGTCGGTGCAGGGTGACCTCTCTGATCCTTGGCTGTTTCTCTCGACCCCGACCCTGTACTGCCCCAGCAAGCATCCTGAGTACCGGATCTGCCCCGAAGGCGAACAGATCCTCGAGGCCGTAACCGTCTGCGCCTACGAGCCCTTCCGAGCGCTCCGCGGAACCGACCGGGCCGGCTATCGCAGACGGAAGAAGCTTGTGGCGGAGCGGATTCTCGACATTCTGGAAAGCCACTACGTTCCCGGTTTGCGCGGCCACCTGGTCAAGAAAGTCGCCGGAACTCCGGCCACCAACGAGCGCTATCTCAGGGCACCAAAGGGGAACATCTACGGTTCGGCTTTGACCCCCGCCAACATCGATTTCGGCCGTCTCAAGTTTCTGACGCCGCTGCCGAACCTGTTCTTCACAGGCGCCAGTGCCGAGTTCCCCAGCATTGGGGCCACGGTGGTTGCTGGTTCCCGGCTGTACACTTACTTGACGGGCGACCCGGTCAACCCGGGCCGTGACATGTATGGGCTCGTATGATCGGGCTTCATGAGCCGATGATTTGGTTCGCTGCGAACAGGCCGGTGATGTAGCTGTCTTCCAGACCGCAGATGTTGTAGTCGCCGATCGTGAACAACCCCGGACGCGGAGCCAGGGGGCGCCAACTGGAAGTCGCGAGCTGGACGGCGGTCTTCCAGTCCACGCGGCCGGCGATCTCGTGGTGCTCATAGTACGGTGTTGGGTCCGGGGCTATCGTTCTGGAATAGAGGACGTCAAAGCCTGAACCCAGAGGGAGCAGGCTGGTGATCGGCTCGCCGTGGCCGAGGTAGACGATCTTGCCGGGTTTGTACTCCGGCCGACGCAAGCCCTTGATGTGCAGGCTGATCATGGGAACCTCCAAGAACCCAGGATCGATCGGCAGATCAAGTGCTTTAGAGAACTCGTGCGTGTTCCGAGCGGGGGTTGTGATCACGACGTTGCGCGCCCTGAATTCGCGACCGGCGGTCACGACATTCATGACCCCGTCCGACATCGGCTCGACGGCAACGACCCGATCGGTCTGAATTCGGGCTCTAAAGCCGTTGCTGAGCCGATCCATGGTCCGCGCGAGATTGGCCGCGAAAGTCGGCACCAAGCAAGGAATGATCGAGGCCAGATAATAGAAAGTACTTACGCGATCTCTTGGGGTGAACACCGTGGCGCTTACCACGGGGTCGATGAAGACCTCCGCGAACCCAGACAGACCGTTCGCTTTCACAAACTCGGCGGCCGGCTGCTTGATCGTCCGCTCCAGCAGCCGATCATGATGAATCCACTCGGCCTGGCAGATCCTCGGGCCGACCGCGCAGCCGGTTGAGGGACCTGCGGAACTCGATCAACCGGGCGATCACCCGAAGCAGTGGCCGGCGATGCCGCGCTATCTCCGGCAACCAGACCATGGTCTTGCGGTCGCCGTCATGAAAATAGGCGTCGCGACGGCGCAGGCGGGGCCCCTTTCCGACGAACGCCAGGACGTGACGATAGTCGTTGGTGATGTACGCCGCGCCAAAGTTCTCTAGCGGCTGCCGCCCCGCGAACATCCTGCCGCCAATCCGGTCGGTGATTAGAACGAATTCACGTCCCGCCTCGTGCAGCCGCCGCGCAAGCCAGTCCGGAGATTCCCCCACCAATGATGGCGGTTTCTATGGTGGGCATCGTGGGAATTCTTCCGTTGCCGCTGTCCCGCCAGACGGTGCCGGCTTATCAGGCTGGAACACTTGTCCAAGAAACTTTTTAACGCCGACATGGCCGCCAAGGGTTAACCTCGGCTTGGCGGCCATATCGGCGTATTGTTTGTCGAGGTCATACCGGAGGATTGGAAAAGCCGGCGTGCTAATTCCCCGCCCGGGCCCATTAATCAGACTCGCTTCTTCTCGAGCTGCATGTTCAATCCAAGACCGCGGATCTCGTTGGTCAGGACGTCGAAGCTGGCGGGAGTGCCGGCCTCGAGGGTGTTTTCACCTTTGACCATGCTTTCATAGATCTTCGTGCGGCCCTCGACATCGTCGGACTTGACGGTGAGCAGCTCCTGGAGGATATAGGCTGCTCCGTAGGCCTCCAGAGCCCAGACTTCCATTTCACCAAACCGTTGGCCGCCGAAGCGGGCCTTGCCACCCAGGGGCTGCTGGGTGATCAAGGAGTATGGACCGGTGGAGCGGGCGTGAATCTTGTCGTCGACCAGGTGGTGGAGCTTGAGCATGTAGATGTAGCCCACCGTGACCCGCTGGTCGAATTTCTGACCGGTGCGGCCGTCGTAGAGCACGGCCTTGCCATTCTCGGGAAGCCCGGCGTCCTTCAGGCACTGGCGGATTGTGTCCTCGCTGGCGCCGTCGAACACCGGGCAGACGGCCTGAAAACCGAGCTTGGCCGCGGCCCAGCCAAGGTGCGTCTCGAGAATCTGGCCGACGTTCATCCGGCTGGGGACGCCCAGTGGGTTCAGCAGGATCTCCACGCCGGTGCCATCCTCCAGGAACGGCATATCTTCCTCGGGAAGGATTTTTGCGATGACGCCCTTGTTGCCGTGACGGCCGGCCATCTTGTCGCCCACAGAGATGACCCGCTTGGTGGCGATGTAGACCTTGACCATCTGCAGCACGCCGGAGGGAAGCTCGTCGCCCCGCTTCAGGCTATTGAGCCGGCGCTCCTTCTCGTCCTTGAGGGCCTCGATGCGCGGCGAGTACTGGCGCACGACACTCCTGGCTTTCGTCGTGACCTCGGGGCTGCGCAGATCCAGCGCCTCCAGCCGGAAACGCTCGCTTTCCTCGACCACGTCCTTGGCGTCCTTGCCGCGGCCCAGCGGCTTACCGGTCGTGGGGTCGGTCACCGGTCCGCCCACTGCTTCCTCCAGGGCTTTGATCATCTGCTTGTACTCGTCGGCGATCCGCGCATTTTCGCCGCTTTCGGTGTCTTTGAGCTCCTTCTCGAAGGCCTTGCGCTCCTCTTCGCTGAGGCTCATGCGGCGGCTGAACCGCTGGTTGTTGATCACGATGCCCTCGACCCCCGAGGGGACCTCGAGCGAGTCGTTCTTGACGTCCTCGCCGGCGCGGCCGAAGATCGCATGCAGCAGCTTTTCCTCGGGGGTCAGCTCGCTCTTGCTCTTGGGCGCGACCTTGCCCACCAGGATGTCTCCCGGCTTGACGTAGGTGCCGATTCGGACCACGCCGTTGTCGTCGAGATTGCGCAGCGCCTTCTCGGACACGTTGGGGATGTCGCGAGTGAACTCCTCGCGCCGAGCTTGGTTTCGCGGATCTCGATCTCGAACTCCTCGATGTGAATCGAGGTGTAGACGTCGTCGCGCACCAGCTTCTCACTGATGATGATCGCATCCTCGAAGTTGTAACCGTCCCAGGCCATGAACGCGACCAGCACATTGCGACCCAGGGAAAGCTCGCCCCGATAGGTCGAGGCTCCATCCGCCAGGATGTCTCCCCTTTTGACCTTCTGGCTTACCTGCACGATCGGCTTTTGGTTCAGGCAGGTGCGCTCGTTCAGGCCAACGTACTTGCGCAGTTTGTAAATGTGGTTGTGGTCGATGATCACCCGGGTCGAATCGACATAGGTGATCGTTCCATCCTGTAGCGCTTTGACAACCATACCGGAGTTGCCGGCCACCGACCGCTCCAGTCCGGTGGCGACGATCGGCGGTTCGGCCACCAGGAGTGGTACCGCCTGGCGCTGCATGTTCGAACCCATGAGCGCGCGGTTGGCGTCGTCGTGCTCGAGGAACGGGATCAACCCGGCCGACACCCCTACCATCTGCTTGGGTGAGATGTCCATGTATTCGATCTGATCCACGGCCACCGTCACGAAGTCGGTCTGGTAGCGCGCGGTGAGGGAGGGCCCCTTAAGCTTGCCGTGGTCGTCCATGACCGCGTCGGCCGGAGCAAGGTAGGCCTCGCTCTCCTCGTCGGCCCGCATCCAGACGACCTCCTCGCTCTTCTTGCCGTGCTTGATCTTGCGATAAGGGGTGATCAGGAACCCGTACTCGTCGACTCCGCCGTAAATGCCCAGCGAGCTGATCAGGCCGATGTTCGTGCCTTCGGGCGTCTCGATCGGGCAGATCCGTCCATAGTGCGAGATGTGGACGTCGCGAACCTCGAAGCCGGCTCGTTTGCGGTTCAAGCCGCCCGGGCCCAGGGCCGAGAGCCGCCGCTCGTGCGTGAGCTGGGCGAGGGGATTAGTCTGGTCGACGACCTGCGACAGCTCGCCGCGGCCAAAGAAGTACTCAATCGCCGCGCTGATGCTCTTGGGGTTGATCAGCGATCGGGGCGTCATATCGTCGGCTTCCTTCAAGCTCATCCGCTCCTGCACGGTGCGGCGGAGCTTGAGAAAACCTTTGCGCAGCTCGTCGGCCGCCAGCTCATCAATCGTTCGCAGCCGCCGGTTACCCAGGTGGTCGATGTCGTCGATATGGACCTTGGGATCATTGCCGCGGCGCAGGCGCAAAATGTACCGGATGGCGTTGACGTAATCCTGAGGATCGAGCGTCATCCGGTCCTCGGGTACATTCTGATTGAACTTGCGATTGATCCGGAATCGGCCGACCTTGCCCAGCCGGTAGCGGTTGGTGTCAAAGAATTTCTCGTGGAAAAGCTCGCGCGCCTTCTCGAGCTGGGGAGGATTACCCGGCCGCAGCCGCTGATAGATTCGCAAAAGCGCGCTTTCGTGGTCGCTCGTGGGGTCATCCTGCAGCGACTGGAGGATCAGTTGATCGCGGGAATCCTTGATCACAGTGATGGTGCCGAGGTTGCCTGAGTCGGCCAGCACTTGAGCCAAAGCCTTCGAGATGGTCGCACCACTCTCGACCAGGACCTCGCCGGTGGTCGGATCGACGATGTCGCCGCAGGCGATTCGCCCCTCCAGCTTCGCCGCGGCCTTGGAATCCCCCGAGTCGATGGCTTCGGCCTCATAAAACGTACTCAGGATCGCGTCGTCCGACGTGTACTGCGGACTCATGGCGCGAAGCAGGGTCATGGCCGAGAACTTGCCGGACTGGTCGATCCTGACCCCCAAGGTTTCCTTCTTCGTGACTTGCAGCTCAATCCAGCTGCCGCGCTCGGGGATGACGCGGCAGGCGTGCAGCTTCTTGTCTCCAGACTCGACCTCGACCACGAAATCGACGCCCGGAGATCGATGCAGCTGGCTTACGACCACGCGCTCGGCTCCGTTGATGATGAACTCGCCTCCCCCGATCATGATCGGCATGTCGCCAAGGTAGACCGATTCTTCGAGAACGGTCTCACCCTTGTTCAGACGCAGCCAGACGTGTAGTGGGCGTCCGAAAGTCAGCCTGAGCTGGCGACATTCGTCGGGATCGTATCGAGGCTTACCCAGGTCGTATCGAATGTACTCCAGCTTCAGGGTCTTGTCGTAACTCTCGATCGGGAAGATTTCCCGGAAGACGCCTTCAAGCCCCGTGTCGGTACGCTTTTCGGGGAGATCGTCGGCCTGGAGGAATCGCTCATAGCTCCGGGTCTGGATCTGGGTCAGGTCGGGCACCGGAAACTCGTCGTGAATCCGGCCGAAGTTCCGTTTCAGAGATGGGATAATGCGCCGCACGGTGGTCGGAGTGGGCATGTCGTCGCGCTCCTGATGGGGAGTAGGGGGCACCAGATCAAGTCGAGGTCAACGACCGCGGGTCCGTCTGATACCCGGGTTTCGCATAACCGCAGATGCTTCGGATCGACCATGAGACCGGACCGGAACCAACCGGCGGAAAACCGGTCTGGTGAGCGGCCGCAGGATCGATCTCGATGCCCCGCGGTTTGTCGGCCCAAGCGGCGCCAGCCCTGGCGAACACCCGCCCGGCGATGCGAAACGAGGCGAGGGGAACGTGCACGGGACTACGGTGGATCGGGTTCTGTGATAAAGAAGTAGGACGTCAGTGATCCGGGTTCTCCGCTGCGCGTCGAGATATCCCGAGGGCGACGTTTGAGATCATGCCAGCATCGGGGTAAGCGGCCGAGGACGCATGGAGAGAGTGGTTCTGCGGGCCCTGCGTTGCGGCGGTCGAACGCTGCGAGGAGAATCGTTTGGCCCGCCCAGAGACAGTCTACCTTGTCGGTTAGTCGCGATCGGATCGAAACCCCGCGCCAATCCCGAAGGCGTCGGACGCGGGCCCGATCACTTGATCTTGATCGTAGCGCCGGCATCCTCAAGTTCTTTCTTGAGCTTTTCGGCATCGTCCTTGGAAATGCCGGTCTTGATCTCCTTGGGCGCAGCTTCGACCAGGTCTTTCGCCTCCTTGAGGCCCAGGCTGGTCGCCGCGCGCACGACCTTGATCACATTGATCTTGTTGGGGCCGATGACTTCGAGCACAACGTCGAACTCGGTCTTGGGCGCGGCGGCTTCGGCCGGAGCGGCCGGTCCTACCGCCGGGCCCGCAACCGCCACGGCCGCGGCGGCTGGCTTGATTCCGTGTACGACCTCGAGGTAATCGCCCAGGGCTTTGGCTTCCAGGACGGTGAGCTTGACGATCGATTCGCCCAGGCTCTTGATGTTATCGGCGAACGAGGGGGCTTCAGCGGTGGCCATGAGTGGTCAGGTCCTTTCTTGCGCTCTGGATCATATCATGATCATTCTAGGGGCGTTCGTCAAACGCGGCGGGACGGAGAAAATCAGAAAACTCCCAGGGCACGCATCCGACGCACCCTGCCGGGAATGAGACATTGTGCTTGCGGTCTGAGACATGATCTTCAGGCCCCAGCCTCGGCTGCCGGCTCGGCCGGCGCTGCCTCGCCGCCGGCCGCTTCGGACATCGTTTTTAGCTGGGCCATCAGATTGCCCGCGGGCGCGCTGGCGAGGGCCACAATTCGCTGCACCGGCGCCAGCGCCAGGCGCAGTTACGCGGCCGATCAACTGCTCGCGGCTGGGTAGCTTGGTGATGTCCTCGACCTGGCTGGGGGCGATCACCACGCCGTCAACGGCGCCCCCCTTGATCTCGGGCTTCTTGAGGTTCTTGACCTGGGTCGAGACCTCCTTGGCCAGCTCGGCCACCCCGTCGCCACCCCAGACCAGCACCGAGGGACCCTCAAGATACGTCGAGAGCCCCCCCATGCCCAGCTCCGAGAAGACCCGGCGGGCCAGTGAATTCTTCAGCGCCCGGACCCGGATGGATTTCTTTCTCAGGTCGCGGCGGAACTGGTGCTCCGCGATAGCGTCAAGCCCCTTGAGATCCAGGATCAGGACGGACCGGCTGCCGTTCAAATCGGCACGGAGCTGGTCCATCATCAATTCCTTAACATATTTACTCATATTGCTAACCGTGGTCCCCGCAAAACCTCTGGTTTGGCGGTATCAGTATGGTGTGCGTTGGATGAATCCGGCTGACTTAAAGAGCGGCTTCAGGCCGTGATGCGGATCCCTGGGCTCATCGTTGCCGAGACGGTCACCGACTGGAGATACGTCCCCTTGGCGGCCGCTGGTTTGAGCGACCGCAGATAGTTCAGAAAAGCGTTGATGTTCTCCACGAGGTGCTCATCGCTGAAGTTGATCTTGCCGACGGGCACAGCCACATTGCCCCCCTTGTCGTTGCGGAACTCGATCTTGCCGGCCTTGAACTCGCGCACGGCCGAGGCAATGTCGGCGGTCACGGTGCCCGACCTTGGCGAGGGCATCAGGCCCCGGGGTCCGAGTACTCGGCCTAGCGGTCCGACGATTCCCATCATGTCGGGTGTGGCCAGGGCCACGTCGAAATCCATCGTGCCGCCCTTGATCTGCTGCGCCAGGTCGTCGGCCCCCACGATATCGGCGCCCGCGGACCGCGCTTCTCGGCGTTATCGCCCTGGGCAAAAACGGCAACGCGCACGCTCTTGCCGATTCCGTGCGGCAAGGCGACGGACCCGCGCACATTCTGATCGCTTTGCCGGGGGTCGATACCCAGGTGGGTTGACACCTCGACGGTCTGATTGAACTTGGTGGTATTGAACGATTTCAAGATCTTGACGGCCTCGGCCAGCGGCACCGGACCAGGTGTCTTGATCTTGTCGCGCAGTGCGCGAAAACGCTTCGAGTGCTGGGGCAAGTCTTCGCTCCTTTCGCCCCTGGGGGCTGCCGCCATCTCGGTTACTTTCTCCGGTCGGCGGCGGGCGGTCGCGCCTGGAAAGACCGAGAAAGCCGTTAGATTACGCTTTGTCATCTCAGTTAGCTTCTTATGCCACCATGGAAGATCCTTAACGGTGTGAAACAATTCACCTTGAGCGGGGATGTGATTTTGAGCTGCCTCCCAGACCTCATCTCGGCTCATTGGACACTCGCCGATCTGGAAGCCGTCCTCCGGCTGCGGCGGTGCACCTCGATGTTGTAGCAACCTTCCTCCGATGTAATCCCTAATCTTAAAAGATTGGGGGCCGGCCCGGCCACCCCATGAAAAATGGACTAAACGGCGGGAAGGCGCCAGAAGTGCGCCAAAGTAGAAGGACAAAGCTGCCTCTTTTCTTCGCGATTGGCCCACTGGGCTGTGCATCATCAACAACTAGACCTGAGTCTTCGAGTATTTCATCTTCGAGTTGCTCCAGCCTTTCCTGATCGTTAGGGGCGAAGTCAAGAAGCCTGCCCATCTCGCGTATCTGATCTTGTAGCCCGATGCTGTTCCTTCGAGCTTGCTTTCCCTTTCCCGCCCCCCCGCCAAATAACGTAGGCCAAACCAGCTGTAATTGCAGCCGCGATGATTGTTCCGATGGCTTGGATGATTGCGGCTGCGATGGTCGAGGTTACAGGATCTAGGTTTGCGAAGGCGACCATTCCACAAAACCCCGCACGCGTCTTGCCTCACAATCCGATGACTTTAATCGACCTTCGCGCTAACTCAAAAGAGTGAAACCGGCCGCTCGAAATTCAATCCTCGATAGATAAGCTCCCAAGTCATGACGGCTCGCAATCGGATTCCATAACATACCCGATTGCCTTGATAAGATCACGCATTTTCACCTCGTCAAGTACCCCAACTGGCCCGGCCGCCAGATCCAGTTGCGTCTTTTCGATGGAAACGATGTTTTCGTATTGTGCCACGCAGCCGACCGTGAAACCAAATTGTCCTGCCCGAAAGGGCACACAATTCGGCAATTTACTTCTCGAAGCAAACCGAGCGGACGTGCAGACCACGGAGAGAATATACCGCCCGCGGTTCAGATCGTCGCGCGAGATCACGATCACACGATGCGGTCCAGCCACGTCGAAATCTGCCGTGTAGATCTCGCCGGGACGAATCACGGCATCTCTTCCATTCGGCCCGCCGCGTTGCATAGTGCGATCGCGTAGAATCACTTCTTGTTGCCTATCCTCTTCGAACTCCTCCCTCTCGTCGTGTGACGTGCGAATTTATCTCGCGGATTGCCCGAGCTGACGCCATCGAGATCGCCCACATAGAGACCCGGCAGTCGCCATTCCGGCCACGACCAATCTGCCTGGGAGATTTCCGCTCCCCGATCTTCTCCTGCACCCAACTCGAAGAGAAACTTTCCAATTTGCTGGTCCGCTGTCATCTCGGGGTCTTTACAGTCCTCGTAGAGGTCGTAAATCTCATTCAGCTCGTCGTTCCGGTTATCGTTGAGCCAGTTGATGAGTTGATGACCGTCGTATTGACCACTGGCGGCATGCACCCGATGCATTTCCCGAACGCCGTCTCGGATTGCTTTCACCAAACCCGGGTCACCTGAAAAACGTACATACTGCCTCCCCTCGTGGGTGCTACGCAACTCCCTTAAGAACCCTTCCGGGCCCTGTTTTGTTCAGCACCTGCTTGTCCACACTTAGCGGGAATTGGCAATCTGCACTGGTGGACGCATCGGCCCTCCCCGATTAGCCTCGCTATCCCTTGATCTCCACCCCCATGCTCCGGGCCGTGCCGGCGATGATCCGGCAGGCGTGCTCGATGTCGCGAGCGTTGAGGTCGGCAAACTTGGTTTCGGCAATCTTCTTGACCTGGTCGGCGGTCACCGAGCCCACCTTGGTCTTGTTCGGCACCGCCGACCCGGCCGCGATTCCGGCGGCCTGCTTCAGCAGCACGGCGGCCGGAGGGCTCTTGGTGATGAATTCGAAGGAGCGGTCCGAGTAGACCGTGATCTCGACGGGGATCGTGGTCCCCTTCATGTCCTTAGTGCGTTCGTTGAACTGCATCACGAACTGACCGATATTGACCCCGTGCTGGCCCAGGGCCGGTCCGACGGGGGGCGCGGGAGTCGCCTGGCCTCCGGTACACTGCAACTTCACCTTCGCCGTCATCACCTTGGCCATCGCTCGTTCTCACTCTCGCGTTCAAATCAGGATCATATCTGGAAGCTGCCTGCCGAGGAGCTCGGCTGGACCCGCCGAGCCGATCGAGGGGTCTGGCCGACGGCCCGAATCTGCCGACCGTACGGCTCTTGGCCGTCATATCCGCTCTAGTTGCCAGTACTCGAGATCCACCGGGGTAGGTCGGTTGAAGATGATCAACATCACCTTCACGAGGCCGCGACCCTCGATCACCTCCTCCACGGTTCCTTCAAAGTTCTCGAACGGTCCGTCCTTGATCTTCACCCGATCGCCCCGCTCGACGTCGATCCGGACCTTGGGAGCCTCGGCCGTCGTCTTTTCCTCCTCTTGGTGGAGCATCTGGTTGACCTCGGCATCGGTCATCTTGGTGGGCGTGCCATGAGCCCCGACAAAATCACCCACTCCGGGAGTCTCCCGCACCAGGAACCAGGTTTTCTCGTTCAATTCCATCTGCACCATGATGTAGCCGGGATAAGTTTTCCGCTCCACGATCCGTTTCTTGTTGTTGCGAATCTCGGTGATCTTCTCGGTCGGCACGACGATCTTGTCAAAATACCTTTGCAGTCCCTGGATCTTGACCCGGCGCTGCAGCGCATCGCGGATCGTGTCTTCCCGCGAACTTTGGACCTTGAGCACGTACCAGACCAACTCCGGCTGGGGCTCGTCATCGGCCGCCGCCTGCGCGGCGGCCTCCGCCGAATGACTCTCTGCCAACGACTGCTTGGCGTCGGCCGGCTCTGGCTCAGCCATTCCCGCCGTTTCCACCTCGATGGCTAGCTTCGGCCGAGGTTTGCGTTTTCGGGGCGCCGCCTTGGACTGAGGATCGCCGCCGGCGGGCATTTCCTCGTTCACCTCGGGACCAGGAGACTCGGCGTGGGCGTGATTGTCCACGCTGCCGATTTCCGGTTCCGCGGGTTCGGGGATCGCTTCAATGGGATTGTCGATCGGGTCACTCATGGTCTGTGCATAAATGAATCTGGGTCACTATCGAGCGGCCAACCGCTTCACGCTGACTCTGGGGACCGGGTGTGCTGAGAACGAATCGATTCCAATCAGGCGGTCGAGCCAAATCCTCCTCCTCCAGTAAATTGGAGGACGCCAATATTGCGCAGAATGAACAGCCAAAGCCAGTCCACAACGAACAAAAAGACCGCCATGAGCACGACCGTGGCGAGCACGACAGTGGTCGCCCGGTAGAGGTCCTCCTTGCTCGTCCAAGAGACCTTATTCATCTCGGCTTCGGTGGCAATGAGAAACTCCGCGAACGGCGGGAAATGGATGATACGGAAGATCAGCCAGCCAAAGCCCAGGGCAAGTGCCGCTGGAATACCCAACCGCCAGTACGGATTGTAGTCCATCGATGATTCATAAACGTGCCAGACTCCCGCGGCCGCGATCACTCCCAGGCCCAGGGCCGTATAGAGTCGGGCGTACCAGCCTTGCATGGGCTTGAATAGCCCCGTCTGCCCCAGGTTCAGGAAGAACATCACGAATGTGTTCGGCTGGCTTCCGCCGGCTTTCCCCTTGGAGGGTTTGGCCGGCTTCGATGCCGATTCGACATCTTTTACTTTACCCATGACACCGGTCTCGCTTCTCTTACCGGGGATATCACCCCGAAAACGTCTCGGATGACCTGTGGGTCGGACAGGCAGGTTGGATCAACGTGGCTCACGAACACTCGGGCTGCCGGCGACTTCCCGGCCGCGGGATCGGAGTGGAAAACTTCTAGACATGGCCTTACCACAGCACGAGCGGAGGGAATCGAACCCCCAACCGCCGGTTTTGGAGACCGGTGCTCTACCAATTGAGCTACGCTCGTAGCACTCGAGAATCTGAATCGCGGCGCGGAGCCCATCGTCAACCAAGACCAATCTCCCATGTAGCACTCGGAAACCAGGTCGGCGGCAGCCTTTAGCCGGGTCGCTCACTGCTCGTGCATGGGCGGCACACCCATGATAATTGACTGGACGGACACCGATGCCGATCTCGCAACTCACGTCTGGACAAGCACGTCGGCCATCGAGTCGGCCTGTTCGACCGGGCCGCGGCAAACCTTGTCTCGGGCAATTCCGGCTTCCCGGGATCACTTCTTGCGTGACTCCTTGTGGGCCGTGTGCTTCCGTTCTCGGCGGCAGTACTTCTTCAACTCCAGTCGGCCTGCCCCGCGGGTTTCCTTCTGCACCCGGTAGTTGCGGTCCCCGCACGCGGTGCATTCCAGCCAAACATACTCACGCATGACCAGACCGCTCCTACCCTGGCGTCGAGCTTGCTTCTCAGGATCGACCCCAGAAACCCTCGCCGCACTGGACTCAAGATTTGCAGTATCCTACAAACGTTCACGGTGCGGTCCAGCGCTGCCCCAGTGGGCTGGGCGGCCGACCGCACGTCGAGATCGATGATTGGGGATGATTCTTCGCGCGTCCCCGGTTGCGACCAGAAAGTCCGGGCCCGCTCTGCCGGGCTCCGGTTCGGGCGTCACTCCCAGCCCGGCCGAGTTTGGCTCACTCCAAGATCTTCACAACGACTCCGGCGCCAACCGTTTTACCACCTTCGCGGATGGCGAACCGGAGGCTATCTTCCATGGCGATCGGCGAGTGCAGCTCGACGGTCATCTTGATGTTATCGCCGGGCATGCACATCTCGGCCTCACTGCCGTCTTCGGAGAGCAGGTTGAGAATCGAGCCCGTTACGTCGGTGGTGCGGATGTAGAACTGCGGGCGGTAGCCCTTGAAGAACGGGGTATGACGGCCCCCTTCTTCCTTGCTCAGAACGTACACCTCGGCCTCGAACTTGGTGTGCGGGGTAATCGATCCCGGCTTGCAGATGACCTGTCCGCGTTCGAGATCGTTCTTTTCCACGCCGCGGAGCAGGACACCGACGTTGTCGCCCGCCACCCCCTCGTCGAGCGTCTTCTGGAACATCTCCACGCCGGTAATCGTCGACGGCTTCTTGGCGCCGAACCCGATGATCTCGACGGCGTCGCCGACCTTAATCTTGCCGCGCTCGATCCGGCCGGTTCCCACCGTCCCTCGCCCCTTGATCGAGAACACATCCTCGATCGGCATCAGGAACGGCTTGTCGATTTCGCGGATCGGGTCGGGGATGTACTCGTCCATTGCCTTGACCAGGTCAAGGATGGGCTTGGCGGCTGCGGCGTCCTTGGGGTTTTCCAGGGCCGGCCTGCTGCTGCCGCGGACGATCGGGATCTCGTCGCCGGGGAACTTGTAGTGGGTCAGCAGTTCCCGCAGTTCCAACTCGACCAGTTCGAGCAGCTCCTCGTCGTCCACGAGGTCGATCTTGTTAAGAAATACGACCAATGCGGGTACGCCGACCTGGCGGGCCAGCAAGATATGCTCGCGCGTCTGAGGCATGGGCCCGTCGGCCGCGGAGACCACCAAGATGGCGCCGTCCATCTGGGCGGCGCCGGTGATCATGTTCTTGATATAGTCGGCGTGGCCCGGGCAGTCGATGTGGGCGTAGTGCCGTTTTTCGCTCTCGTACTCCACGTGCGAGACGGCGATGGTCACAGTTTTGGTCGCGTCGCGGACCGTTCCGCCCTTGGCGATGTCGGCGTACGACTTGGTCTTGGCCTTGCCGTGCTCGGCCAGCACCGCGAGAATCGCCGCGGTCAGCGTTGTCTTGCCGTGGTCAATGTGCCCGATGGTACCCACGTTGACGTGTGGCTTCGTTCTGCTGAAAGTTTCCTTGGCCATTTGCGATTGCGCCTTTACGGCATTCCTGAAGTCGAAGTCAAAACGGCGGGAACCCTCGCGACGGCCCCACCCGCCAGCACGGTCCAGTTCGGACGGCCATCCCAGCGGCCGGGGCCAATCGCTGGGCACGTCACCTGTCACGCCCGAAGTTTGGGCAACCGACCCAAAAGCTGCCGCTGGGATTTGAACCCAGGACCTCGTCCTTACCAAGGACGCGCTCTACCAACTGAGCCACGGCAGCAGGTGTGTTGCATCACGGTGTCGCTCCTCCTTCGCGTCCGCTTCGGTCTCTCTGGTCTGGTTGTCCTGACTCCGGCAGGCTCGCGCAGTCGTTGCCAATCCACCGTTGCGGTCCAGAGCGGGTGATGGGAATCGAACCCACGCAGCCTGCTTGGAAGGCAGGGGCTCTACCACTGAGCTACACCCGCGTGAAATCCAGAGCCCGCCTCATCATGGGTGGAGCAGGATTCGAACCTGCGAAGGCAGTGCCACCAGATTTACAGTCTGGCCCCTTTGGCCGCTTGGGTATCCACCCGGCTTGGGTTGAATCGTCGGCTTGCCTGGACCTCTTTCCGCCAAGACCGGGCCAAGCGGCGATCGACACCCGTTCCGCTCGACAGAGCTGGCGGTGAGACTCGAACTCACAACCTACGGTTTACAAAACCGTTGCTCTACCGACTGAGCTACGCCAGCAGCCAGGGCCGTGAAATTATCAATCATATCGTCTGGAAAAACGATTGCAAGAGGACTCCAATTCCGACACGGCGCACTCCGATCGGCGCGACAAATCTACAGTACCGCGGAACCCCGCGGACCGGCAAGAGACGATCAGTGAAAAAGGACACCTCCCAGCCAGCGGCCAGGACACCGAAAGTTCTATGTCGTTGTTTCCAGGCCGGGCCTCAGAGTCGCGCGTGCATCTCTGCCAGACTCGGCGCACGACACCCGTTCGCTCGGAAATGGTCGAGCTCAGCCCGGGCACTCAGTGACTACGCGTCAACCGCGTAGTAATGGATGAGCTGGTGCAACCCGATTCCATAGCCCACCACGCGGAACTCTCCGTCAGGGCTCCAGTGCAGGCGGTCGGGTAGTCGCTCGATGAGAGCTTCGGGACGTTCCATCTTGTTTGTGGTCTCGATTCTGGGCTTCGCGGCATCGCTCAGAGCATTGGCAGCTCGAGCTTCTGCTCGCCGGCGATCTTTCGGAGCTTGTCGACGCCGCGAGACTCGATCTGGCGGACCCGTTCCTTGGTGATGCCCAGCTCCCGACCCAGTTGTTCGAGGGTTCGCTCCGCGGCTCCGCCCAGGCCGAACCGGCTGGTGATGATTAGCCGCTCGCGGTCGTCGAGCCGGTCGAGCATGCCCTTGATGGCTTCTTGCATGCGCTTGAGTGCGCTTTCGTATTCGTGCTCGTCGGTGCGGTTGTCGGCGGCGGCCTCGAACATCTCCTCGTGGCCGGTGACGAAACGGTCGCGCCGGTAGTTCTCTTCGGGAATCGTTCGGGCGAAGTTCTTCATGATCGCCCACGAGGCGTAGGTGCTGAACTTGTTGCCCCGCGAAAAATCGAACTTTTCGACGGCGCAGGATCAGGCTCATGTTACCGTCGGAGACCAGCTCGAAGAAGTTGTTCGACGGGCCGACATGCCGCTTGGCAATCGAGACGACGAGCCGAAGATTCGACCGGATCACCTGGTTCTTGACGTTCAGGGCCTCTTCCTGAAGCTCCTCGATCCGATCGAGGTCCGAGGTCTTGGCCCGGGTGGGGTCAATGTTTTGACGGAGTTTCTGGGCCTGAAACTTGAGGTAATTCATTTGCCGGAACAGGTGGGCTTCCTGGTCGCGGTCCAGGAGCGGCACCTCGTAGAGGCTCGCCAGGTAGGGGGGCAAACCCTTGGGTGCCCTGGGACGGCGCGGGGCCTTGCCGTCGGCCGGTGGCGGCATCGGGGCCATGATCTGGGCCTCAGCCAACTGGTCGTCGAAACTGACATGCGGGATGAACTCGAGCTTGGTGTCCAGAATGCGACGGGCCCGGACTTCGTTGATCAGGCGATAAATGCTCGACCGGGTACGCCCAAACTGAGCGGCAAGCACCTCTACCGAAACTCCCATCCGGTAGCGGCGATAAATCTGGCTCTTGGCTTCCTCGTCCAGGGGAGCCGAGGTGGGGGCGAAGATCGCCCGGTCCGGATGCTCCCGGTCGTAGGACTTCAAGGTCAAGCGAATTGTTTCCGTGGAACGTGTCATCTTACGTGCAATCCTCCGAGCGACCTCGACCAGCCCGACCTGGCCTGGGCGGTAAAGAGCCATCCGACGGGCTCGGCGGACGATCTCGTCGCCGCTCCGCGTCGGTCAGTTGCCGGAATCGTGAACCGCGCTCAACCTGGTGGCGATGGGTCGTGACAAATCGTTCAAGACTCGATTCGAGAAAGCCTACCTTGGTGCGGCCGGCCATCACGAAACGACGGGCCACCAGCCCTTGCCGCCGCCATCGTGTGACCGTGCGGGTGGAAACACTGTATCGCCGGCTGACCTCCGCGACAGTGAGCACAGGCTCGCTCGCGTGCTCCACCGACTGGCGGACGGTGGCGGAGAGGTCTTCCACGAACAGCCGCAGATCATGCTGCACATCCCCGCCGTCGAGCACCAGCGCCGGCCACGCGTCCGGTCGATAGCCGGTGATTCGATAGCATAAGTATTCGTAAGGATATTGTTTGGCTGCCTCGATCTCGCCGAGCAGCTGCTCGGCACGCTCCACCTGTTCGAGCCGGCGGTCCTTGGGGGCGTACCGCGTCTGCTGGTCCTTCAGTTGCTTCATTCCGGGATGGCGATAAGTCTTCGACATCCTCAAGCTCCCACGTTTTTGTCAGCATTCACCCCGCCGTGAATCATCGCTCATCAAAACGGCGCTCAACCAATCGGCCGCGGGGAAGCCCAGGAAAACCAGCCAATGTCATCACCAAAAAGCCCGACCACACCGTCCCGAAAGTTACCTTGACCGAACGTATTCGTGGTTCAGAAATTTTTATTTCCCGACCGTTCAGTCGAGATTAGCGGCCGCCGGGCGACGGCCATGCTCGACGTCTTCCTGAAACGAGCGAGTTACCCCAGGCTCAAAGAAATGCCATGTAATTAGTACGGCAGAAGTCGGAGCATGGATCACGCGTCGCCGAGGTTGCACAATCTTTCCTTGGAATAAGATGCCGGACCAAGCAAAAAGGTTCTTCATTTATTAGTAATCCCGACTCGGCCGCACAACGAGCATCAATCCGCGTTCAGTCATGATTGCTCTCATCATGTCCCCTGCGATAGACGCCGTGACTGGCCGACTGGGACACGTTTTGTCCAAAAATCGTGCCGGACTACCGAGAATCCAAAAAAACTCATCGAATAACAAAGGGCGTCTGCACCTCACAGCAGCATTAGTCCAGGCTCCTGGCGTGCTACGAACTCTCTGAGCGTCTTTCGAACGCTTGTTTTAAACAGACGTTTGAGCGGGTCGTTTTGTTCGCCGGGTCCTCAGAATTTCCAACAAGCGGCCAAACAGGCATCTCAGATGGTCAAGACGTGGCCACCTCTTTCCGATGTGTACCCCTCCTCCGCTATGAGATTGCTTTCTACACCAGGATTCGACATCGGATTGCCAAATTGACAGGTTCATCGAGTTCTCGATAATCCCACAACTCAATTCGACGAGACCGGTGCGGTCCCGGGGGGGTAACGGCGCAATGATTGAAAGCTTGCGGGTCCACAGGTTTGGGAGACTGAACCTCGGCATGATCTCCGGATTGCTTGTCGGATTGGATCTAGCGCTGACGGGACCGGCGCTAGCGGACCAGCCGACGGAATTGCGAGAGTCTTTGTCGGCGGGAGCTTGCACTCAGGTGCGCGTCGAGCTCAAGGCCGAGGGATTGTTTCGGCCCGGTTGGTCGTTCAGTTCCAGTCGATCCGAGGAGACGATGCCCAAGCCTCTGGCCTTGAACGTTCAAACCCGGCTGGTTTTCGCCGAGCGCGTGCTTGCCGCGGGAACTGTTCCAGGCGATCAAGCTCCTGCCGGGTCCCAGCGGCAGAGCGGCTCAGGGTCGGCCGTCAGTCCAGGGGCCAGGGGCAAGTCGGTTCGATGGGTCTCCCAGGCGGCTGCCGCGATCAATGGAGAGGTCAGACCCACGGCAAGTGTCCTACGTCCAGGTCTCTCGCTGCTCGTGGCCCAGCGCGATGCGGCCGGGGCCGCCGTGGTCGTAGTGAGCCCGGCCGGACCGATGACCCGTGCGGAGCTGGAGTTGGTCCAGGGCCCGGGCGATCCCTTGACCCTGGCCGATTTTCTCCCCCGAGAGCCGGTCGTCACGGGGAGTTCATGGAAACTGTCGGAAGCCGCGGTTCTCTCTCTCTCAGGGTACGACGCTCTGAAGTCTAGCACGATGGAGGCTACGCTCGAGCATCTTGACAGAGTCACTGCACGAGTTCGGCTCAAGGGCGAGGTGCAAGGTTCTGCATTGGGTGGCGCGGGAACGATGACCTGCGCAGGCTTGCTCAATTTTGATCGCGCGGCAGGGCTCGTCGATCGTCTCGAGGTGAATCGGGTCGAGAGCCGCCAGCCAGGGCCCGTGGAGGCGGGGCTCGACGTCAAGAGCACGCTGACGGTGGTCCGGCGTCCCGCCCGGAACGTGCCGGTGCTTGCCGACACGGCGATTGCCGGTTTTACTCTCGACACCGCGCCGCAACGCCAACTCCTGCAATTGATCTCGCCGGACCTGAAATACAACCTGCTGCACGACCGCCAGTGGCACACGTACTGGGACGACCCCAAGTTGGTCGTGCTGAAGCGGCTCGACAAGGAAAAGGTGGTGGCGCAGTGCAACCTGGCGGCGGGCCCAGCCGCCGGCAAGGGGAAGCATCAAGACCTTGCCCAGTTTCGCGACGATCTGCGCCGCTCGTTGAAGGAACGGTTTGTCCAGTTTCTGGGTGCGGGCGAAGTGGACGGAGACCCCGCGGGAGGGTTCCGTTACAAAGTGGCCGTGCAGGGGAGGGAGGGAAAGCTCGGCGTACTCTGGAATTACTACCTCATCGCCAGCCCAGCAGGAGACCAACTGCTGGCGACATTCACGCTGGCCGAGCAAGACGCCGCCGCATTCGGTACGCAGGACCTGGAAATCATCGGCTCGCTCCAGTGGTACAGCCTCTCTGCCGCCCAGGCCAAGCCCTGAACCTTCTCCCGCTTGCCCCATCGCGCATCCTGTGCCCTTTCCCCTGCCTTGTCAGGCCGCCGGAACCTGAAAAAAAGCTGCGTTAAGGGTCTTGCGGTACCGGGTGGAAGCACTGATATGGTTTAATTGTGGTATGAGCCCAGTCCCGATCTTTCATCCGTGTGAGGAATGCTCTGGCCGGGCCCATTTCCTCCAGCTCCGGAGATGTCGCGCTATGAGGACCAACCAGCTGAAAGGAGTCGATCGCGCTTGCCGCGGCTGCCTATGTGCACGCGCAATCGCAGGCGAGCCCGGCCGTACTGTTCGAGTCAGTTCGCGGAGCGATGTCGGCATGGCGGTTGTGGCGTTGCTGGTCGCCGGCGCGCTTGTGCTGGTCGCTCACGGCAAGCCGGCCCTGGCTCAAGCGCAGGAACCGCCGGCCAACCCCGCGGATCCGGCCGCGGACAAAATGGATTTGAGCCAGCGCTATCGGTTCCTCGAGCGGTACGGTGTGACCGACGATCCAACCAGGCCAGAGTTGCTCATCCAGTACCGGGTCGGAATCCGCGAGAACATCAAGGTCACTCGTGACAATCCGCAGGGCGCGCCGAGCCTCGATTCCGCAATTACCCAGTGCATTTACACGGAACGTATAACCAAGCTGGCCAGGGGAGCCACGGTGACCGAGGTCGTGCGCCACTATGACAAAGTCGATTCCAAGACGTCGTTGCACATCCCGAATTACAAGACCAAACCGCTGGAAGGGTTGGTCATACTCTACCGCCTGATTCCCCATTCCCAGCCTCAAATTCTCTGTCTGACACCCGACAGGTCGCTTCGTCAGCAGGAATACATGGGGGTTGTCGAGGAGCCGTTCCTGCCGGCTCTTGCGAGTATCCTGCCGCGCAAGCCCAGCCGTGTGGGCGACACTTGGCCGGTCCCGCGCGAAGCGGCGTGGGCACTTCTCGGCAGAGTGCCGGCCGACGAGGATTATGATCTGATCGCCGAGATCCTCGAGGTCCGTAAGAACAAGACCGGTTCATCCATGGTCGCGGTCATCGGGGTGAAAGGACAGGTCGTGATTCGCGAGGGTCCCTCCGGGATCAATGCTAAGGTTGAGTTTACCTTCGAACCTTCAGACGGCACAGCGTCGGCGGCGGTTCGCGCTGGCGGCGAGACGCCCAATGAGCGGGTCCCAGGCACATCAACTATACCAGGCGGCCGAGTGGAGGCTGCCACCGACGCCAAGGGCTACATTAGCAGGGTCACGCTGGCGGAGGAGTTGACCGTACCGCTGCCCGAGCACGATGGTCGGCTCAACCAAAAGATCCGACTTGAACGGGTGCTTGAGCGCCGACGCTTCGGCCAGGCTGGAGAAGTTGCCGGCCTTTTGGAAGTGCCCCGCCCCGATCCAGTCGCCGATAAGTCGAACTCCTGGCTGATCTACGACGATCCCCAGGGTCGGTTCCACCTGTTACATCCCCAGGAGTTGCGTGTGGACGCTTACCCTGATGGAGGGATCGACCTCATGGATCCTCGGCCTGACGGGCGAGACGTGATCACAATTGGTCTGAACGCCAAGACTCGAGATTTACAACGCGACCCCCTTGCCGCCGACCCGAACCAGGTAAGGAAACAACTCGACGATCAATGGAAACAGAAAGGTGAAAAGGTAGTGCCGGGCCCAGCGGGATGGCTTCCCGAGCCGGAATGGTCCCCGCTAAAAAGAAGGGTCTATCGTATTGAGGCCGCGCTCATTCCTGAAGGTGAGCGAGCGGCCGCAAGCGGGCGGATCTACCTTGACCACTACATGGTCCTTTTCACGCGCGGTGAAGTGTTGACAGTCTCGGCCATGACGACCCGTGATCCGCACTTGCAGTTTCGCGAGACAGCCGAATCGATCATCAAGTCCTTCGACTTGGGTCCTTCGGAGAGCTCTCTTCCCGCTGCGCCCATGCGCGTTCCATTAGCCTCGCCCGCTCCCTTGCCCACGGCTCCGCCCACCCGCGGGGCAGCGACTGCCAGGCCACGGTAAGACCGCTGGCATTCGTGATTCGTCTCGGTCGTTTGTGCACTTTTGATCATCAAGGCGCGGAAGACGTCCCCTGCCTCTTGAGGTACAATCACCATCGATGGAAGGCCGGAATGATCTCGGCAAGAGCGTGGGCTCAAGGCAAGGAGTGCAAAGATGAACATTCGTCTGGCAAGGATTGGCCGTATTCACCGTGGTGCGCTTGTTGAATCGAGGCTGGCTGCGATCACCGCCATGCTCGTCGTCCTCGGTGCGCTGGGTACCCCCGTAAGCGTGGAAGCGGCCCAGGATGCGGGCGCCGGTGCAGCTCAAGGAATGGTACGGGGTGCGGATGTCGTGCCGGATCAGGATCAGGTGGCGCAGGTTCTGACGCGCGGGCCGGTACACGAGGCCTTCGCCGCGCCGGTGGTCCATGATCCCAAGCCGGGACTGGTCGCGGCCAAAGAGCCGCCGGCGCCCGTCGAGGAGATGCCGCCTGACCAGAAACCGGCTGGCCAGAACGTCCAGTGGATCCCTGGATACTGGAGCTGGGACCAGTCCCGCAACGATTATCTCTGGATCAGCGGGGTCTGGCGCGAGCCGCCTCCAGGACGCCAGTGGGTGCCCGGCTACTGGCATCAAGTCGACGGCGGATTCCAGTGGGTCCCGGGTGCCTGGGTGCCGGTAAGCCAACCCGCAGGTGGAGCGCAAGGGCAGGCCGCATCGGCGGGTCAGGCGGCCTACGCGTCGGCACCGCCCGCGAGCCTGGAGAACGGACCGACTAGCCCCGCGCCCTCGCATAACGTCTTCTGGTCGCCGGGGAGCTGGTACTGGCAAGAGAACCGTTACGTCTGGCGGCCCGGCTTCTGGGCGGCCGTCCAGCCGAACTGGGTCTGGATTCCTGCCCACTACGTCTGGACGCCTGGTGGGTACCTGTTCGTCGAAGGATACTGGGACATGCCCCTGGCCAGCCGGGGCCTCATGTTCGCGCCTGTCTATTACCCCCAGCCGGTCTATCTTCAGCCGGCTTACGTCTACACCCCCTCGATCACCATCGCGGCGCCCGGATTGATGGCCAACCTGTTCGTTCAGCCCAACTACGGTCATTACTGTTTTGGCGACTACTACGCCCAGAGCTTCGTCAGCGTCGGAATCGTCCCCTGGTTCTCGTTCACCTTCGTATCGGGACCGGGCCGGCCCGTCTATAACGACCCACTCTTCGTGTATTACGCGTCGGTGAACGTGGTCCGTGATCCGGGTTGGGTGACGAGGGTGCGGCAGGAATATATCGTCCGTCGCGACAACGTCGCCATGCGGCCCCCGCGCACCTACATTGAGCAGACGCGGATCATTGAGCGGAACTTGACGGTGGTCAACAACGGACGTCGTCGAGACGAGGTCCTGGCCAGGCCGATCAGCCAGCTTGCAAGCCACCCCGAAGCAGCCGGTGGAATGCGCCTGGAGCACATGAGCGCCGAGGCACGGCGGCAATGGCAACAGCGGGGAGTCGCGTTGCAGCAGCTCCGCAACGAACGGTCGATCCAGGAGCGGCGGGCTGCGAGCGAGCGGGCAGCCGGATCCGGCGCCGGGCGCGGTTTGGCTCATACACAAGCCCGGCCTCGACCGCTGACGCTTTCCCCTTCCCCCGTTGGGGCGCCGATTCACACGCACGGGGCAGCCGGCGAATCGATCGGGCCGATGGGCCACGCCGAGCACCAGCTCACGACGCAGCGGGCCGGAGACCATTCCGGGCCCAGCTACGAAAAGGATGGCGTCCGGGTCGCAAGGCAGCCGGGTTCCGACGAATTTCGGGGGCCCGAGATTCAGCACCAGGCGGCAGAGGGGAGGTCGACTCCGGACCATCTTTCTGGGCTCGGACAGGCGGCTCCCCATGACGTCAGCCGCATTCCCGCCACGGCTGCCGGCGGACGCGAGCCGAATGCGCGCTCCGCGCAGTCTCGCCTGCACGCACCTCCTCAATACACGCACCGCCAACCGCCTCCCCCTCCCCGGCCCACCCCTCGGCGTGACCCACAAGAGGGAAATCACGGCCCCTGAGCAGGCGCTCAACCAGACGCCGGGGCTGGGCGGCAAGGGATTTGCAGACTAACATGATTCTTCGGCTTAGGTGTCCGTATGATAGCGCGGTTGCGCCAAGCTCGTCCGGACAAGTCCCCCCTTGCGTCTGGAGCCACCCTCATGCCGACCAACTTGGCCGATGTCCCACCTGGAGAGATCGGTGACCCAGGGCCCGACATCGCCGATCTCGAACTCGATAGGATTGCGGCCTGGCACTGTTATCAGGAAGTCAGGCGCACAACCGAAGCCCTCTGTGCGCCGCTGGAGACTGAAGATTACGTGATCCAGTCGATGCCCGAAGCCAGTCCGGCCAAATGGCATCTGGCGCACACTTCGTGGTTTTTCGAGACGTTTGTTCTGTCTGCGCCGCAGGCCGGCTGCCAGCCAGTTGATTCGGAGTACTCCTATCTTTTCAATTCTTACTACAACGCCGTGGGCGAGCGCCTCGCGCACGACCGGCGAGGCTTGCTCTCACGGCCGACGGTAGCCGAGGTATATCGCTACCGTGACGCTGTGGACCAGCGTATGAAAGCATTTCTCGATCGCGCCGCGGACGCGGTGTTCGAGCGTGTTCGGAGCACGCTCATCCTGGGGTTGCACCACGAGCAACAGCACCAGGAGCTGATCATCACCGACATCAAGCACGCTCTGGCGAGCAATCCCAGGCGCCCCCTTTATCGCAAGCGGCGAACCGAGGCAGAGACGCATGGCAGGGCTCCAGCCGCGGGCTGGTGTTCGGTTGATGGCGCCCTGAGGCGAATCGGCCATGAGTCCGCAGGCTTTGCCTTCGACAATGAGGGGCCAAGGCATCAGGAATACGTCGCCGCGTTTGCTCTGGCCGATCGTCTGGTGACTAATCGCGAGTATGTGGCTTTCCTGGATGACGGCGGTTACCAACGCCCGGAGTTCTGGCTCTCCGACGGGTGGAACTTGCGCGGCCGCAACGGCTGGACCGCCCCCCTCTACTGGGATTCGACCGCGGGCGAGTGGCAGGTCTTCACGCTTGAAGGCATGCGAGACCTGGATCTGGACGAGCCAGTGTGCCATGTAAGCTACTACGAAGCCGATGCCTTCGCGCGCTGGGCCGGGACCCGGCTGCCCACCGAGGCGGAATGGGAGACGCTGGCCGTTGCATCCGGAGTCGCCTGGGACGGAAACCTCCTGGAGTCGGGTCGATTCCATCCGGCTCGTCCGATGGGGCAACGCGAGGAGGCTCCGTCGGGCTCAGCGCCCATGCAGCTCTTCGGCGATGTCTGGGAATGGACGCAAAGCCCTTACACCCCCTACCGGGGGTTTCGGCCTTCCGACGGCGCGCTTGGCGAGTACAACGGCAAGTTTATGTGCAACCAGCTTGTGTTGCGCGGGGGCTCGTGCTGCACGCCGCGATCGCATATCAGGCCCACCTACCGCAATTTCTTCCCCCCCGAGGCGCGGTGGCAGTTCTCGGGTATCCGGCTGGCTCGCGACGTTTGATTGGATCCTCGCCTGCCGAGCAGCCATTAGCGGGTGTGGTCAAACGGATCGTCGGGCAATACAGGAGCGGTGCGGGCGGCGATTGAGACCCGCGTGGCCAGCTTTTGAATTGCTTCGGTGGTGGGATGATCATGGCCCAGGGCGGTCTGGCTGTGGGGCAGGACCAAGTACAGCAATTGATCGGCTTGCGGGACGCTGCCCTCCTCGAGCAAGGACTCAGCGTACCAGCTTGCCGCCTTGAGGGTGTGGGCGTCGTCGAGTCCCCGACGGCTCCGCGCCAGTTCCCAGGCTTGCTCGAGCAGTCGCTGAGCGTCGGCTCGCCTGCCATTGGCCCTGAGGGCACGCGCATGGTCGGCCATGGCAACGAGGGTTCGAGGATGTTCAGGTCCGAGGATACGACTTGCCTCGGTCGCCGCCGTTTCGTATAGAAGCTCGGCCTCGTCGAGTCGGCCCTGGTTGAGACGCACTCGTCCGCGGCTGGCCAGGGCGGTCACGTTGTCTGGGTGCTTGGTGCCGAAGAGACAGCGGATGCCATGTTCATACTCGATCGCCAGGGCATCGGCCTCGTCGAGCTCGCGGCGGTCTTGCAGCAAGAGCCCGAGCTCGTTGATTGAGCGCAGAGTGTCTGGGTGTTGCGCCCTTGCACCCGGCGCTGGGCCGCGGTGCATTCGCGCAAGACCTTCTCGGCCTGGTCGAGCTTGCCGAGATGGACAAGCAGCGTCCCGAGAAGAGACTCCGCCTCGAGGGAGATCGGGTCGTCATGGCCCAGCGATGAGATACAGTTTGCGAGATTGCGCCGCGACAGCGGCTCTGCCTCGGCGTATCTTGCCGACTCGTCGAGCACCGACGTGAGCAGGTTACTGTCGCGAAGGGTCTGGCGATCGTTCGGGCCGCGAATTCGTGAATCGAGCGCAATGGCCGCCTGGAAATGGGGTACGGCACTGTCGTAGAGGCCAAGTGACTGATAGGTTGAGCCGATGGTTCGGCGGATCGACGCCTCGACCGCGGGCCGGTTCTCGAAATCGCCTTTCAGCTTGCCCGAGGTAATGTCGAGAAGTTCACCTACGGTAAGGCTGGCTCCGCGCGGATTGAGCGCGGGCGCGGCGAGCAGGTCGTCATAGAATTTGTTGATGCTTTGGGTCTTGTCGTTGGCGACGGCGGCTTCGTGCCACTTCCAGCTTACGCCCGCCAGACCGCTCAGGACCGCGATGACGCAGAGCGTGCCCAGAGAGGCAGGCAGCGGGTTGCGCCGACACCACATCCAGGCTCGGATTGTCGCCCCGACAGGTCGGGCCTGGATCGGTTCTCCGCCGAGCCAGCGATTCAGGTCATCGGCCAGGGCTTGCGCTGGAATCGCGCAGTTGCGGGTCTTTTTCCAGACATTTCAGGCAGATGATCTCGAGGTCGCGCGGCACGTGCGCATTGACATGCGCAGGCGGCTCGGGAGCGTCGTCGCGCACCTTGTCGAGGGTCTCCGCCAGGCTGCTGCCCACGAACGGAGGGTGGCCCGTCAGCAGCGCGTAAAGGATCGAGCCCAGGCCGTAGACATCCGTCGCCGTGGTGAATGATCCCTTCTCGCCCCTGACCTGCTCGGGCGACATGTAAGAGGGAGTTCCCACCGGGTAGCCCGAATGTGTCAGGCTGCTGCCGGTGTCGATGTGGCGGGCCAAGCCGAAATCAGTGATGTGCGGTTGGCCGCGGTCGTCAATCAAGATGTTTGCCGGCTTGAGATCGCGGTGCAAGATCCCCCGCTGGTGAGCATGATGAATGGCCGCGGCGATAGTGGCCACCAGCCGGGCCGACGCTTTGAAATCGAGGCTGAGGTCTTCCAACCTCTTATCCAGGCTGCTCCCGGTCACGAGCTTCATGCTGAAGAAGCGCTGGCCCGCCTTCTGGCCGACCTCGTAGATTGGCACGATATGCGGGTGGTCGAGCTGCGCGACGGCTTCAGCCTCGTTCTGGAACCGGATCAGCTCGGCTTCGGTGGCGAACTCGGCCGACTTGATGACCTTGAGAGCAACCAGCCGGTTGAGTGTGATCTGCCGTGCCTGGTAGACAATGCCCATTCCGCCTCGGCCTAGCTCCGCCAGGATCTCGTAGCCGTCGGCGGTCGATCTTCCTGGCAGACGCGTTGAGGGTTCTCCCTCACTCGGCAGGCTCTCGGTGCGCCGGCCGGTCCCCGGCGCGTCGATCGTCAGCTTGCCATTGCTCGGACCGTCGACGGTCGCCTTCTCGGTATCCGGCAATCGCGAATCATGATGAGGCTCATCGGTCATTACCCGGGCACTGAAGACCGCATCGATGACGTCATCGTGACCCTGAAAGCGCTGGTGATAGGCGCGGCGATCGGGCTTCTCGCCCTGCTCTCGCCGCAGATCCAGTTCGAGCGTCAGCAGGTCACGCAAGAGCTGGGTACGTACCGGGCCGTCGAATCCGGCAAGAAACGACTCGAGTTCGGGCTGCTCGCCGCCGCGCCAGGCAGACTCGAATCGATCGCACGCGTCGTCGATTCGCTGCAGCTCGGCAACGGCCAATCTGTGGTCGAGCGTCAGCCGAAGATGCATTCCGCCTCCTCAGCCCACATGGCCCGGATCAACTGTAACTTTCGATCCACGGTCCGCGCGGAGATATCGAGCGAGCTGGCAATCTCGTCCGATGTCAGCCCATGCAGCTTCTGCAGCGCGATGACCCGCAAAGTTTCGTCATTCAGCCTGGCGAAGAGCATGTCAAGGTGGTCGGCAAGCTCCGCGGCGTCTTCGGGAGTGGGCTCCCGGCTGAGAAATCGGGCCAGGCTTGCAACCTGCGACTGTTCATCGTGACCCATTGCCGACTCGCCCAGCACATGACCGCCCCCCCGCTTCTTGCGGGTCTGGTAACGTACTGCGCCGACCGCCTTGCGGACCGTGATCGCGAACAGTACTCGCCAGAGATCGTCGCGATTGGCCAGCCCGGGAAACTGCCCCTTGCGAGCGCGGTCGCAGAAGCTTTGAAAGGCACTCAGGGCGACATCTTCCTCGTCCATCGCACGGCGGGCATGCCCGGGCAAGCGCGTGCCCGCCAGCCGGACCAGACGCTGAAAATAACGATCCCAAAGCCGCTGTATCGTGTCGTCGTCACCGGCCTTGAGGCCGTCCAGCCAAGTCGTGACTGAATCTCCGTGCGACATCTTGCATTCCTCTAGAACAAGGCTGCCACGGTGGCCGATCAATGCATTATATTAAACGAGGTGCTTCACACCAGCCGGTCGCGGCCACCATACTCCAAGTTATCGCCGAAGAAGAAAATCTGCCGCCATTTTTGGTTGCACTTTGGCGATTAACAGTTTGGCAGTTCGTCGAAATGAGGCTCTGGAGGCGCAGTCTCATGGACTTGCCGAGACTGCAAATGTCGCCTGCATTCTGGAGCACGTGGAGAAAATAAAGAATGCTTCGGCTGCGAACCGGGTTCACACTCATTGAGCTTCTGGTTGTGATCGCGATCATCGCCGTTCTGATCAGCCTGCTTTTGCCTGCCGTCCAGTCCGCCGCGAGGCCGCCCGCAGGGTCCAGTGCACTAACCAGCTCAAGCAGATCGGCCTGGCGATTCACCAGTACATGACGGATAACGACGTTCTTCCACCCACGGGCGGTGTCGATCTACTGGGAGTGACCATCGGCACCGGCAAGGTTCCGCAGAACTCATCGATTCACCTCCGGCTGACAAATTACCTCGAGCATCGCGATGTTTACGACGCCTACAACTTTCAGCTTGGCGACGTGGTCAACGGCAACTCGGTGGCGGCGAACACCACGGTCATGACCACGTCGATCAAAGGTTATTTCTGCCCGTCCGACGCCAACCCCGGCAGCAACGAGAACCTCGATATTGGCTACAGCGTCCCGGTGAGCTGCGTGAACTATGCGGTCAACGGGGGAACCAATCGCGTCTACTCCGGAGGCGTGGTCAACGGAATGTCCTGGTGGCTGGGAGGCAATCCCTACTTCGGCAGCCGGATCGGCTTCTCGACCATTCGCGACGGCACCAGCAACACGGCGGCGTTCACCGAGTGGATCAAGGGCAAGGCCGGCGCCAATACACCCGGGCCAAACCTGGTCTATCAGATCACCCAGCTTTCCTATGGTGGCCCACAGCAAGACGTCACTGCCTGTCAAGCGGCGAGCACGCCGTTATGGGACTTCAAGGGTTCGTATTGGACTCTGCAGGACACGGGTCGGGGAGGCCCGTACTACCACATCATGCCGCCAAACGAGCCATCCTGTAATACCTCGGCCGCGTACGGCGTCATCGATTCATTCATAAGCGCCAGCTCATTCCACCCCGGCGGTGTGAACGTCCTGCTCATGGACGGATCAGTCCGCTTCATCAAAAGCGACATCAACCTCTCGATCTGGAGCGCCCTGGGCACCCGGGCCGGCGGGGAGGTCTTGAGTGCCGATGCGTTTTGAGGGTTTCTGGACTTGAATGCGCTTATTCCACCCGGACTTTCAACTCGTTTCCTGCAAGCCGCCGAAGGCCCGGTCCATACTGTCGTTCAATTTTATCGAACAGGCCAATTCTCACGAACAAGAAAGCCGAACCCTCGACTTCCTTGACACGGAGGCGGCACGTGAAGCAGGACGATGAACTGTCAAAGTCTGCACGATTCGAATCCCGCCACACTTCGCGACCAGGTTCCTTGGGATCCTTGGCGAACAAATAGACTTCGACTGACTTAACCTGCCGATACACGTTGTTGCCGTGATCCACGATCCCTTGAACGAGGAATTCTTGTCCTCGATGGACGATCGGTGGAGAGCCGGCGTCCGCAGGCTTGGTGAACCTGATTCGTATCTCATGAAAGTCAGTGACCGCAAGGCACAGACCCACCAGGAGCAGGAGTGTCATGATCAGAGGGATGGCGGCGGAACGCGGAGGTCGCGGAATTCTGAGCCGCATCTGATTATCCACCGCAACCCTTGGACGTATACCGATCAGGATCCGAGAACGAGATACCAGCGAAACATCCAGAGGCCGACCCAAAAGCTGCCGAAGACTCGTCCTGTCCGGTCGATCCAGCTCGATTCGGCACGCCACCTTCCACAGAGGGCCAGCGTAACCCAAGCCGAAACCACCGCTGGAGGAATCCGCGATTCGAGGACGGGCCAATCATGAGATCCCCAGGCCAGGTCATTCGGCATATGTACAAGAACGTTCATACGATCTGAGCCGATCGGATTGGCCATCGACGCGTAGCGAGAAAGCACAAATAATCCGCCGGCTAGAAGCGCCGCGGATGCCGCGGCACATGCGACGGTCCCTGGCTGCCGCGCTAGCCTCCGCCAGCCCGGGTGTGGCCGCCGGAGCCGGAGGACTAACAAGGCGATCATCCCCATCGCCGCGTACCTTGGAGCCAAGCCGAGCACCACGACTGGTACCCAATCCAGGGCCTGCCATATCAACGCCTGTTTCGGGTGCGAAACAAGCTGGTTTTCATAGGTCAGGAAGCTTCCGGTGACCACGATTGCAGCAGCCAGAGGAATGATCAAAACGAGCTCGTCGAGAACTGTGAACGGCCGACTCGAAAATTTCCTCGGTGGTTCGTGGGGCTTCTGAACTGGACCCGAACCCTTCATCGGACTAGCCCCAGATAAGCTGCGAAATGGGATGAAAGGCGATGTTGCCCAGCCAGCACCAACCCAGCCAGCGCCCAGGCAGTCACGCCAGTCTTCCCGCGCCTTCCAAGCTCGAGCGAGGGCGAGATAGACCCAGATGCCGATGATCGCCCCCGTCACACCCGCCTCGACCTGATAGAGAGCGATCCCCCACCCCCAATCCATAGGGGTCCAGACTTCGCCGCGCCTGCCTATAGGCCAGATTAAATCAAAACTCTTGCTGTTCTGATCCTGGTTATAGATTAGCAACAGCCGTTCAAGAGCTTTGTAGATCACCGCAATTGCTGCGGCGACCGCGGCCGCGACGCCGGGACTGGGCAAGCGACCCCGCTGCAAGCCGGCGGCGCGACGCACTGTCACCAGCCCCACACCCGGACTGAGCACCATCAGGAAAGCCAGAAAATCAAACTGGATGCGCTTCGCCGGCAGATCCAGGTCCTCTAGCCAACCTGGCAAAACACTTATCCAAGGATTCACGTTGGTCCTGAAATATGGTAGATGCTTCAAGAATTCGTGGTCAACTAACAGCAGGGTATAAAGACCGGCAGTGGTGAAGCACGCCAGAATCAGCCAATCGAGCCGCCCAATTGAGGAGGTTTGCTTCTTCATCGAACGTTTCTATCGGCAACAATGAGATGCTGAACCCGACGGAATTTCTTTCCGCTCATCAATTCTCTTCCTCGAATTCAACGTCCGCAAGACTGCCGCTCCGACGCGAGAATAAGGACCACGCACTTTGAGACCAAGGGGATGAATGGAGCCTCCAGGAATGAATGGGGCCACACACTCTTTACAGCAAGTGACGAAGGTGGGGCTCTGCCTTGCAAACAGCGACGAGTCCACCTCTGGTGAACGAACAAGACCCGAGCTTGCGTGCGGAGCGGACCGGAGCTGATCAAGATTAGGAAAAAAGACTCGGGAACCACTCTTGACCGTCACCTGGCAATTCGCTAGGGTTCGCCTGCCGTGCGTTACCAGACCCACGGTCGCTTGTTTCACAGGGAAGTGGCCAAGCGGCATCGATCGAATGACGCGTCTCGGTTCTCGAGGCGGGTCCGGGGGTTCTCCCCGAGCGCTGCGCAAGGAGGCAGGTTGATGTGGCGATCCATTCCCGGGGCGACCTGGGTATTCCAAGCCATTGTCTTGGCGCTCTTGATAGCTCAGATCCAGGCGGATGCCGCACCCCCTCGCAAAAAGAAGAGCGAGCCACCGCCGCCCAAGGTCGAGGAGACCGTTGGCGACCTTGCCTTTGTGCTTCAGAGCAGCGAGATCAAGGTCATGGGCATCGGGCTGGTTACCGGACTGGAGAACACAGGCGCTGATCCACCTCCCTCCTGGGAGCGCGGCCAGCTCGTTGACGAAATGAGCAAGGCCGGAGTCGAGCACGCCAACAAGCTACTTAGCAACCCTCAGTTCTCAATGGTCATCGTGAAGATGACAATACGCGCCGGGGCCAGTCCTCAAGACCGATTCGACGTCGACGTGGAAGTGCCCCCGTCGTGTGCCACGAAAAGCTTGGCCGGCGGCTATTTAATGGCCACCCGGCTGCGCGAGACACTTCTGGCCGGCGGAGCGCCAAGACGGGAACCGACCTCGCTCTCGCTCAGGGACCAGTCATGATCGGCAATGCCAAGAATCCGAATGACGCCAAGGTCGGGCGGGTTCTGGGCGGAGGTCGAGTCAAGAAAGAGTCGCCGTACATGCTGGTTATCAAGGACAAACGCAAGAGTGTCCGTACGGCGCAGATTCTGGAAAGGGTGGTAAACGAGCGGTTTCACCAGAGCGAAGCTGGCGAGCAGAAGGGGGCGTGCACCGCGAAGAACGACTCCTATCTTGTGCTTCGGGTGCCGACCACTTACCACCAGAACCAGGAGCGGTATTTCCGGGTGGTCCAGCTCTTGCCGATGGTGGATACACCCGCCCTGCGCGCCCATCGTATGGCGGCCTGGGGCAAGGAATTGCTCGACCCCAAAACCAGCGGAGTGGCCGCTTTGAAGCTAGAAGGGCTGGGTCCCACCGCCGCCGAGACCTTGCAGGCGGCCCTCACGAGCCCCAGCGATCAGGTCCGGTTCTTCGCCGCGGAGGCGCTGGCCTACATCGACGATGCGGTCGGGGCAGACACACTTGCTGAGACGGCGATCCACATGCCGAAATTTCGTGCCTATGCGCTGGCGGCACTGGCCTCGATGGACCAGAACGCGGCCCACATGAAGCTGCGCAACCTGATGAGTGAACCGGACACCGAACTTCGTTACGGGGCCTTCAACGCCCTGCGCACTCTGGACCCGCAGGATGCTTCGTTGGGCCGCGTGAAGGTGCTCGACGAACCCCCGACCGAGGAGCAGCGGGACGAAGCGCCCGATTCGATGGCGCTGGCCCTTACTGCCTCTGCGCGGCGACCACGCTTGGACGACCCTTTCGCCCTGTATATAGTAGATTCGGAAGGCCCGCCCGTGATTCACGTCTCGCGTACTCGCCGCTCAGAGATTGTCGTCTTCGGTCGCGGTCAGAAGCTGCTGCCGCCCATCGTGCTGGGCACGGGCGCGGTCCTTCTGAATGCCGCCGAGAAAGACGAAGAGGTAGAGATTTCCAAGATCGTGCCCAGCAAGTTCAAGGATTCCGACGTCAAGCTTCGAACCTCGCTTGACCTTCCCGAGGTGATCCGTCGCGTGGCCAACCTGGGAACAACCTACCCCGAGATGGTGGCAATCCTCGAAGCCGCGAACCGCCAGCGGAACTTGCCCGGCATCCTGGTAGTCGATGCAGTGCCGCAGTCCAACATGGACTATCTTCAGGCTGCAATCCTGGGCAAAGATGCAACGGCCAAGGTTGACCCTGCATTGCAGCGCGCGTTGGCAGCGCTCTCAATCCCGCATTTGGAAACTGTTCGGAGCTCGTGATCGCGAGGTCGCGCAATCGTCCTCGACCAACGCGGCCTCAAAGCAGAAAGCCTCGGGTTCCTCCTCGTCCAGTTCTTTGATGGTCAGGGACCCCGGCGACACTTCAGGCGCCGTGGCGACGCGGGCGCCCGACATGATCACAACCGGCGCGACGAGGGATCCTGCCACGACCGTCCCCGCGTCGGCCGATGCGACGTCGGCCGCCACGACCCGTGGCGTTCCCAAAAAAGACGACGGACTGCAGCGAGCTGGCGGTGGGGACCAGACCGAAGGGCCATCCCGACCACGCTTGCTGGACTGGTTTCGTCGCCGGTTCGACGGATCATCCTCGTAGGTGTCCCAGGAATGACATTTCGCGAAATGCCGCATGTCCAGAATAACCATGAATGCAGTGTCAGGGTCCAGATTGACTGCTGGCATCTCTGGTCCACCAGAAAACCTAATTTGGGAATCACTCCAGCCTAATTTTTCTCAAAGCGACGCAAGTCTTTCTCTCTGCTAGACTTTTACAACCCGCGCAGGTCCGACTACTGCCCCTTGTGGTGGAACTACTCTTGACCCCTCCTAAAGTCCCACGCCGCGCGGTTCGAATATTAGTCGTGACGGTCAGGTCCGCTACGGCAAGGAGGCGAACGAAAGCCCCTTCAGTCGCACGGGGCCCGGCCGCTTTCCGCACTGACCGGGGCGGGAAGATCTTCCATCCTTGATCGGAGGGAGTCGAGTTCCCTATCCGTCACTCAACTCGCTGGCACCGGCGAAGTTCTGACCGCAGCGAAGGAGGCTCTGCAGGAGCCTTGGCTCTGGTCGAAAAGCCTCTGCCCAGGGGGAGATACGTTCAAGGACGGGGGGAGGAGTCGGAGCGTCTTGCACGATTGCGGTCCTTGCGGTGGCTCAGCAACGCCTCGGGCGGTATGAGCCGGAACAGCCGCCGGGCCGGGACTGTGACCGCGACGACATGGTTCCTAACCGGAGGGAGGAGGAAACCTCCGTGGTCTCGCACCAAACTGGGCGAGTGGAGTCCTCGAGATGAAAAAGGTTTTTACAACTGGCCAGGTCGCGAAAATCTGTAAGGTCGCGCCTCGGACCGTGAGCAAGTGGTTCGACTCGGGCCGCTTGCGTGGTTATCGAATCCCCGGCTCACAGGATCGGCGCATCCCCAGGGAGCACCTCCTGCGGTTCCTCAAGGAGCATGGAATGCCCTTGGGCGATCTCGAGGCCGAGGTTTACAATAAAATCCTTGTTGTCGGGGCAGACGCTCCGCTCCAGGTCGTGCTCCGGGACCATCTCCGCGAGAGCGATGATTTCCGGATCGAGACGGCTGCGTCGGGTTTTGAGGCCGGCATTCGCGCCGAAAGCTTTCATCCCGATTGCATTATTATCGACATGGCCCTGGGCCGTATCGAAGCGGGTCAGATCGCACAGAACTTGCGCAAAAGCCCGGACCATCTGGGCACCATCCTCCTGGCACTGACCAGTGACGAACCCGGCGAGGAGACATTTTCGCTCGGCTTCAACGACGCGTTCAAGAAGCCGTTCGACGGTGCTCTCTTGGCCGAACGAGTCCGGCGCCTGATCTCCCAGAAGAAAGCGGAAGAACCCTGATCCAAGAGGCGGCGATCTACCCGAGGACCCGACGCCCCGCCCCCGGAATCCTGATTCGGAACTTCGAGCTCGAAACGTTGCCTGGTTCCCGGCCAGGTGCGGATTTCGAGCTCGTCGGTTTTTCCGCATCTAGCTCGAAACCTCCGTCGATCTTGCCGCACCTGGCTGCGGATCATGGTTCACGGCAACGGTCCGCTTGGGCCCGGACGGTCGGCCGGCGACCGCGGGCTTGATCTCCTACCCCAGACCGCTCATCCTGGTTTCTCGAGACAACGAGAGCTGCCACCGAAGCAGTGCTAACGAGGGTGGAATGTGAGGTGCCTGGACGATGACGGGCAACGCCAGGGCGGACAGGTTGCGCTCAGCCCTCGCGGGTGTGTCGCACACACGACTGGGACTGATAGCGGCGATTGTGGCCGGGCTGGCGGTCTTGTTGACGTTGGGTGATCCGGGACTGACGATCGATGAGCCCCTGGACGTTCGCCCTGGCCGCAAATACGTGGCTACCTTACAAGCTCAGGGCTGGCGATTCTTCGAGCCTGGCTTTGTCGAGCTAGTCTTCCGTGACAATGCGGAGCATCCGCCGCTGGGACGCTGGTTGCTGGGCCTGGCCTCGAGCCTCGGAGAGCCGTTCCAAATCATGCTGCTGGGAGTTGACCCAACGCGGCTCTACGTACTCTCGGGTCGAGTTGCACCCGCTCTGGCCTTTGCGATACTCGTCGGAGTCGTGACCTCGGAATCTAGCCGACGCTGGTGCCGGGCCGCTGGCATCGGAGCCGGCTGGGCTCTGCTGGTCATGCCGCGCGTGTTTGCCCATGCTCACCTGGCCGCCCTGGACACATTCCTCAGTCTGTTCTGGACCACGGCTCTGCTGGCCGGCGAGCGCGCCACCGCGCCATTGTCCTCGACTCGTTCGGTCATTGGAGCGGGTGCACTCTGGTCCCTGGCGCTACTGACCAAAATCCACGGCTGGCTGCTCTTGCCGATCCTGGCCCTCTGGGCGGCCACAAGGCTGTCGCGGCGAAGGGCCATCAAGACGATTCTGGTTTGGACCCTAACCGGGGTAGGACTCTTCATCGCGGGGTGGCCCTGGCTCTGGTACAACACCGAGTGCGCTGGAAGGCTTACCTGGGCACTTCCGTACAGCGTGCCACGATCCTGGTCGAGTACTTCGGCCAGGTCATTGCGGATCGAGACGTACCTTGGCACTACCCCTGGGTTTATTTTGCAGTCACCGTGCCAATTGGCTTGCAGCTATTAGGAATTTATGGGCTCGTCTCTGGCTGGCGGCATCGTCGCGTTGACCATTTTCCCTGGTTGCTGGCCGCGACGATTGTGGCTTTCTTGGGACTCTTCAGCACGCGAATCCCGATTTACGACGGCGAGCGGCTGTTCTTGCATGTCTTCCCGGCTTGGGCCATGCTGATCGGTCTGGGGTTCGGCCGGCTCTGGCAGCTTTTGAGGACCGTTCGCTGGGGACGCTATTTCCTGACCGGGCTTATGGTTGCGCAATGTTACGGTGCCTTGGTCCTGCACCCGTTCGGCCTGAGTTACTATAATATGTTGACCGGCGGATTGCCTGGTGCGCAAAAGCTCGGACTTGAGCTGACCTACTGGAGCGATGCCGTAGATCGCGTCTTGCTGAACCGCTTGACCGCTGAGATTGTTCCAGGTGCGACTGCGGCACTGGCGCCAACTCTCTATCAAGGCCAGGGGATACTGACCACCACTGGCGGCTTGGTGCGACGCGATGTGGTCCTGCAAGATGATGAAGCCGCTATAGAGTCGGAATGGGTGGTCGTTTCCCGGCGGAGAGCCTACTGGAAGCCGGAACTGGCTGCGCGACTCGAGAGCGGTTTGGGTAAGCAAATCTTCACCCGAAAACGTCAGGGGGTCTGGCTTTCCGCCCTCTGGCACTTTCCTCGTGCCGGTTCTGGCCGCGACCGCGGGACACGCGGGGGAAATCCGGACCGAGGTCCTTCCTTCCTCAGTACTGGTGGCGGCTGAGTAACGAATCGGACCGACGGGTTCGCGGGAAACCCAGGGCCGCCCTCTAGCCGAGGCGGGGGTGATTTGTAAAATAAGTTCAGAATGAATTGAACGAAACCCGAGGTGCGTGAATGGGTGAGCTGACACACTTTGATGAGGGCGGGGCCAGCCGCATGGTTGACGTATCCGGGAAAGAGCCCTCGTTACGAATTGCCCGGGCCAGCGGCTGGGTCAAGATGGAACCGGCGACGCTTTGCTTGGTAAGAGATCGGCGGCTGAGCAAGGGGGATGTGCTGGAAGTAGCCAGGCTGGCAGGAATCATGGCGGCCAAGAGGACCGGTGAACTAATCCCGCTTTGCCATCCGCTGGGGCTGGACAGCGTCGAAATTGCACTCAATCCGGTCGCCCCCAATGCCATCAAGATTGAGGCAACCGTAAAGATGCACGGGCGCACGGGCGTGGAGATGGAAGCCTTGACGGCGGTCAGCATCGCGGCGCTCACCGTGTACGATATGTGCAAGGCGGCGGATCGCAACCTGGTAATCGGCCCGATTCAGCTTGACGAAAAAATGGGTGGAAGGCGGGGCCATTTTCTGCGGCCCACGATGGCCGCGGACAGCCTCGGAAAGGATTGCAAGTAAAACCAGGAAGCGCGGCACCGACCCGGCCTCCCGGACCTTTGGGATCTGAGCTGTGGAAACCTGCAATCAGGAGGGGGAACAAGTATGGCAGGTCGACCTGCGCTCAAGGTTGAACGCTCTCGGCGCACACTCACAGACTTGTTCCGACCAATCCGCTTCGAACTCGCAGAGGCCGAGGGTATATTCCAGCACGAGCTGCGCAGCCGATTCCCTTTCGTTCAACAACTTGTTGATCATTGCGGTGACTATCAGGGCAAGCGACTGCGGCCAGCCCTGCTGCTCCTTTCGGCGCGGGCATGCGGCTCGGTCACAAGCGCTCACCCCGTCCTGGCTGCGGTGGTCGAAATGATCCACACGGCTACATTAGTTCATGATGATATTCTTGACGAATCGATGGTCCGACGCCACGCGGCCACGGTTAACGCCGAATGGGGAAACGAGACGGCTGTACTGCTCGGAGATTACCTTTTCACGCACGCTTTCCATCTGGCGGCTTCGCTTGACTCGACTCTGGCATGCCGCTGGATCGGCAGTGCAACCAACAAGGTCTGCGAGGGAGAAATGCACCAGGTTCATCAGCGCGGCAACCTGGATCTGGATGAGAGTTCCTATTTTTCGATCATCGAGGGGAAGACGGCCGAGCTGACGGCGGTATCCTGCCGGCTTGGTGCCCATTATGCGGGGGCTGACGGGGCCACTGTCCAGGCACTTGACCGCTACGGTCGCAACCTGGGCATCGCATTCCAGATAGCCGACGACGTACTGGACATCTGGGGAGAGGAACGATTGACCGGCAAGAGTCTGGGCACCGATCTGGAGAAGCAAAAGCTGACACTCCCGGTAATCCGCTTGCTGGAGACCGCCGATCCCACAACGGCCGCGAGCGCGAAGAATGCTCGGCGAAGCCAGGGCGGAATGTCGCAAGCAACTGATCCCCTTGCTCGAGCAATCCGGGACCCTGAATTATTCCTGGCAGCGCGCCGGCTGGCATGTCCACGAGGCCATCGATTCACTGACGTGCCTGCGCGAGTCGGATGCCAAGGCCGTCCTCAGGGTGCTGGCCGACTACACGGTCCAGCGGGCCTCCTGAGCGTGTTGCCTCTGGAGATTAGTTTCGGCTTCGTAATGCGACCTGACCATCGGCTGACAGCCTGTCCCCAGCCCCAGTTCGCCGTTCTGGCTGGCCGATCAACTGGCCCGATCGATTCCATCGGCTGGCGCTGTTCAGCGCTTTTCCAGCGAAAGCACTCTCCCCGCCGCCTTTGGAATTGCATCCGGGAAATTCTCGGCTATGATTGACACTGCCTTCCGCACCCAAAGGGGAGGCCGGTGCCAAGCGGCCTCCATCCCTCTCGTGGCGATTCCAGCGGCCAGCGTCGGCCACTACCGATGCCCGGAACATATGTTTACGCATTTACCTGTCTGACGGCACGTCGCATTTCACGGTTCAATCTCGAGGTCCGAAAAAATTTTGAGCCCATGCAACCTATCGACCCTTGGGTTTTCAAGTACTTGAAATAATCTTGCGAATTTGAGAAAACCCACCCCCGTATTGGGGATACATTCCATAAGTTCAGTCATGGAACTCAAAATCAAGCTCAAGTACCTGATGAACACCAGGGGGCTCAACGGCCAAAAGCTCGCCCGCCTGTCCCAGGTCAGTGATTCCGAGATCTCGCGCATCCTTCAGGGGAAATCGCGCCCCGGTTTGGACAACGCGCTTCGTCTGGCACAAGCGCTCGGCGTGTCACTCGATTTTCTGGCCGACGACAGCCTTGATGCCGTTCCGCCCGAACCCGCAGATTCGTTATCGCCCGAAGAGCGGAAAATCCTCGGGATTAGCCAGAAGATCGGTTGCCCCGAGGTTGTGACCGTGCTCGAAAACCTGCGCTTTCTTGGCTACGAGGTCGCCATGAGTCGTCTTGTTGGAGCCAAGCCGGCCAGTGAGATCGAGAAGGATGGATCAGATCTCCGCCTCCCCATCCCCAGGCGTTCGGCGGTCGCTCCTCGCACCAATTCAGTCTCGGCGTGATGTCGCTAGAATTGCTTACGTTGGCGGCTGGATGGAATGTTGAGCGCCTGCCGGTACTTGGTTACGGTACGGCGGGCGACCTTGAGGCCATGTCGGCCCATTTCATCGACGATTTCCTCGTCGGAAAGCGGGTTCAGCTTGTCCTCCTTGGCGATGATCTCCAGCAGCTTTTGCTTGATGGTATCCCAGGCGATTTCCTCGCCGTCGGCCGTCATTGTACCGCCACCGAAGAAGCGCTTCAGTGGGAAGATCCCGCGCGGCGTCTGAACCCATTTGTCGTCCACGGCGCGGCTCACGGTCGTGACGTGCACGCCGACGCGATCGGCGATCTGCTGCATCTTGAGCGGTTCAATGAATTCGGGGCCCTTGTCGAGAAAGACTCTCTGGTGATCGACGATCGCCCTTGCGACCTTCAGCAGCGTGTTGCGGCGCTGCTCGATCGACTCGATCAGCCAGCGTGCCGACTGAATTCGTTTTTGAATGAATTCTCGAGCGGCCGGATCGGTCTCCTTGTTCCGGAGCTGCTTCTGGTAGTACCGTGAGATCGACAGGTGCGGCGTGTGCTCATCGATCAGACGAACGTTATACGACCCGTCCTCGTTGGGCTCGACGATCAGGTCAGGCACGACATACTGGGTACCGCCGTCGGCGGCGTGCGACGCACCGGGCTTGGGATTAAGCCGTCGCAGGTGCTCGAGTGCTTCTTTGATCGTCTCGATAGGGAACCCGGTCCTCTTCTCGATTGCCGGCAGCCGATTGTGCTGAATATCGTCGAGATGATGGCCGATCAAAGTCCGCAGCACGTCGTAGCTGGCTGTCTCCGGTGTCAGTTGCAGGAGCAAACATTCACGCAAATCACGTGCGCCAACGCCTGGCGGGTCAAGCTTCTGGACCAGACGAAGCGCCTCCTCGGCCTCCTCCTGCGTGGCCTCACCGCCGGAGTCGCGCATCACATCGTGCAGGCTGAGCTTCAGATAGCCGTTATCATCCAGATTGTAAATGATGTACTCGGCAAGCTTCTGGACTGTCGGGTCACAATCGAAAAAGCCCAGCTGTTCGGTCAAGTCATCATGAAAGGAACGCGGACGCGATGCCATGTTTTGCATTGCGTCTTGTTTGCGGTCGCCCTCCTCGCTCAAAGAGGCTCGGCTCCGCCTTGGTCCCTCGTCGTAGAGTTCGCTCCAGTTTTCGTCCAGGCCGATCAGGCTGTCAAACTCGTTAGGCTCGGCCTCAACTTCCGGTTCAGTCGCGGTCGTTGTGGCCGCTTCCTCGCCTTCCGTCTCCGGAGACGACGCCGACTCGCGCAGATCCACCAGAACCGGGTTCTCGCTCAGTTCTTGCTCGATGCGCTCCTGCAACGCCATGACCGGCAGTTGCAAGATCTCCATCGACTGGATCATCCGAGGCGCCATTCTAAGGCGCATCTCGGCCCGCATTTGCTGAGAGGTATCAAGACGCATCAGCCAATCCTCGGTTCCGTCACGAGGCGGAAGAGTATGTGGCAATAAAAGAAATCAAGCTTCTATCGCCCAGACGTCATCGTACAGCAATTATTATGCCACGGAATCGAGGAAAGCAAGCTCAATCCCTGCGCGAGGCAGAAATGGCGCAGCGGTGAGCTAATTGAGCGGCCTCTGGCATGCGGCCTTCATGCCTGACCAGGAGGGGCTGTTTCAAAAAGGCTGTCGTCCCGCAAGGGCGTCCGCCAGCATGTCCCGGCTGGCAAACTCGAGTGTGCTGCCGGATGCCAGACCACGGGCAAGGCGGGTGATCTGCACCGAGCAGTCGGCGAATCGCTTGGCGATGTACAGTGCTGTGCCATCTCCCTCGAGGGTGGGGTTGGTGGCCATGATCAGCTCGCGTACGGCTCCCGAGCGGACCCGCGCTTCCAGCGCATCGGCCGTGAGCTGATCAGGCCCCATGCCCTGCAGCGGAGCCAGCCGCCCCAGCAGCACGTGGTAAACGCCCTGGTAGGTTCCCGCCTTTTCCATCGCCAGCAGATCGCGCGATTGCTCAACCACGCAGACGACAGCCTGGTCGCGCCTCGCGTCGCGACAAATCGCACAGACCGGCTGGTCGGCCTCAGTCAAGTGAAAACAGACCCGGCAATGGCCAATTTGCTGTTTGGCCGCCCGGATCGCCTCGGCCAGCTCGAGAGCCTCTTCTGCTGGAGATTTGATGAGATGATGAGCCAAACGTTCGGCCGACTTGGCGCCGATCCCGGGCAAGCGGCCCAGAGCTTCAGTCAGCCGGTCAACCGCCGCCGAAACGCCCGCCATCGTCACGACCTCCCAGCGGGTGAGCCGGGATCGAGGCCGCCCAGCGGAAAGCCAAGTGGCAAGCCGCCTGCCAGCGAGGCCAGTGATCGAGCCGCCGTGTCGCGCGCCTTGATCAACCCCGCGTTCACTGCCGCAGTGACCAGGTCTTCCAGCAGCTCGGTATCGCCGTCAGCCACCAGCTTGGGATCAATCCGGATGGAAACGAGCTCAAGCCGGCCGTTCACCTTGGCGGTGACCGCGCCTCCTCCAGAGGTTCCCTCCACCTCGAGTTGCCCAAGTGCTTCGGTTGCCTTCGCGACCGACTCGCGCAGCTTGCCGGCATTCTTCATCAATTCGGCCAGGTTTCCCAGTTGACTGAACACGTTGGACCTTCTTTGGTGCAGAGAAACCGAGTTGGAAGCTCCTGATCAGGGCAAATCCGGGTCGTCGTCGTATTCCAGGTGCAAAGGACGTGCCTCGAACAACTCGACCACCTTTTGAACCATTGGGTCGGCCGCCAAGATTTCGGGCCGCCGTGGATCCAAGGACGACTCAGAAGAGCCGCTTTGCTCGGGTGCGACCGTGCGATGATAGCGAACCGTCACGGGCCGTCGCAGCAAGCGTTCCAAGCAGTGAGCAATTCGCTCCTGGGCCTCATCGGTCCCACACGTATCCGCCAAGGAATTGTAGCCCGGCTTGGCCGCGATGACCAGCACATCCGACTCCTCGACGCGGATCGCTTCAGCGACAGCCAAAGGCATGCTCAATGGCGAACCGATCTTCTTGACGAGGTCGGGCCAGACCCGCTGGACGATTGCGAGTTCCAGAACCGCCGGCTTTGCCCCAGGCCCAGCGTTGTCCGCCGTCGCTCGCACAGCCGCCTCTGCCGGCGGCCGAGAGGTCGGAAGGATCCCGGCCGGCTGCTTGGCCTGAGCCGACAGTCTTGTAACGGCTCGATGGTCCGCGGAAGATTCCATTGCAGAGCTCGACTGAACGTCAGCCTGGATTTTGGTTCCCGCTGCCACAGTCTGCGAGCGCTGGAGCCCGATTGACGGCTGGCTCTTGGGAACTGGATCGTGGAGGCGAACTCCCCAGAACGCGAGGCGTTTCGACAACAGGGTCGGCTTCCTTCGGTTGTGGATCAGGGGGGATTAGCTTTTTTTTTGTGCCGTGTGCTTCACTCTTGTGCGACGTCGGCGCACCTGACTCGATGGCGGCGAGCCGCTGGACCATCTCGCTCAGGTCGGACAGGTTCTCCAGCCGCGCGACTCGGACCAGTGCCAGCTCCGCAAGCAGCCTGGCGTGGGAAACGCCGCGCATTCGGGAACGCGCTTCCGCCAGGATCTGGAGAGCCGCGAGCATGGCGTCGATTGACCAGCGATCGACAATGCTTTGAAGGCGAGGCTTTTGACGCGGGGTGACTGCCAGTAAGACCGACTCTGCCCCGACGGAAAGAACCATGGCGTCGCGGAGAAACTCCAGGGTCCCGGCCAGCAGGTCTGACGGTTGCACTCCCTCGCCGGCGGCCTGGTCAACCAGGGTCAGGATCGCCGCGGGATCGCGCTCGCTCAGGGCATCGAGTAGCGCCAGCAGTCGCTCGTCGCTGGGAGTTCCCAGCAGTGTATGGACCACCTCGACCGTCAGTCGCGGACTGCCCGAGGAGAGAAGCTGCTCTAGCAGCGACTGCGCGTTGCGCATCGAGCCTCCCGCGCGTCGTGCCACCACCTGCAGTGCTTCGGGCTCCGCATCGACCTGCTCACCGCCGCAGATCTCCTGCAAATTGTTCACAATGGCTTCGGCCGTGATCCCGGCGAAATCAAACCGCTGGCAGCGCGAGAGCACGGTGATTGGGATCTTGTTCGCCTCGGTCGTCGCGAAGAAGAACTTGACATGCGGCGGCGGCTCCTCGAGGGTTTTGAGCAAGGCGTTGAAGGCGCCGGTTGAGAGCATGTGCACTTCGTCAATATAGTAAATCTTGTACCGCGAGCGGCTGGGACGAAGCGCTGCGTTCTGCCTTAACTCGCGCACCTGCTCCACACCGTTGTTGCTGGCCCCATCGATTTCAATCACGTCGACGTCCTGGCCCGCTGCAATCGCCTGGCAGATGTCGCAGACCTGACAGGGCGACTCGGTTGGCCCCCGCACGCAGTTGAGGCACTTGGCGAAAATCCGCGCCATCGACGTCTTGCCGACACCGCGCGTGCCGCAAAACAGGTAGGCCTGGGCCAGGCGATTGAGGCGGATCGCGTTCCTCAGCGCCTGCACCACATGATCCTGCCCCACGACGTCCTCGAACCGCTGGGGACGATACCGCCGGGCCACCACCGTGTAATTCGCGGACCTGACGGGCGCCGCCGTGGACGGTGCCGACTGCAAGCCGGCATCGGGCGTGGAACTGGATGCGGCGGCTGAAGACTCCGGCGCGGCGGTGGAACGTGTGCTCGACCGCTTTTTCGACCTTGGTCCTGCAGCCAAGAAGTGCACTCCGCGAGCCGGAGATGATGCCAAGTCAAGCCGTGATCGCGCGGGGCCCGCTATCCAAACCCGCGACCAGGCTCCCTGTTATTCAGGGGCCGAGGAGAGCCGGGGAGGTTCTCCTGGGCACATGAAGGTGTTGCTTATGGCTGCTGCGTTCCCGCCCTGACCAGGTTCACAAACCCCCATTGCCCGGGTCCCCCCCGGCTCGCCGCGACCCCCCTCGAGCGGAAAAGCAGCGAATCTACCATTCTCCGCCGCGCACTCAGGCGATGCAAGGGCAAGTGGGGAGGCGGAATGTGTGGGTGCGTGAGGCGAATGGTTCGTGCCAGGGCACACCTCAGGACGTGTTGATCCCTGAGTTTTATTACTGCTCCGGGAATCTAACCTGGTTGAGGCGGAAAAGGAAACTCACTGCTGGGAATCGACAGCAAACCGGCCGCGTAGGTTGCGTCATTGCCACGTCTTCTAGATCTTGCGCAAAGCTCGCCTACGCTTGATTGAAGGTCAAGGCAGAAGCCAGGATTCTCTTCAGCCGGACCTCCCACCCACAACCCTCCCCGAAGCTTTCCCCCGAAGGTGGCCCACCAACAAGCAAGCATGTGGAGAAGCGGATGAGACCGATCATTGAAATGATGAATGCCTATAACCTCATCGACTTCAAATTCTGGCTGGAAACCGCTGCCGTAATGTTCGTCGCGACTGTAGGACGTGATGCGTTCTTCCAGCAGTGGCTGGGCAGCAGTCGTTGAGCCGATCACAACTCGCTTCACGTCCCTCCCTGGCAGGCGAAGACGATCGCCTGGCAATAGTCACCCAGGGGCTGGACCTTTTCTTGCAAGAGCCGGCGAATGCGCAACACCGGGTCGTCGCTTTTGCGTGTCTTGGAGCTGGGAGCGGCACGGTCATGGCGGTCGATTGTGACCTCGCGTCCGTTCTCAACCCATACGGCTTCCTTGAGTAGGGGCTCCTTCAAGATGTGAGAGCCGGACAGGAGTTCTCTGATCATCTCCTCGTCTTTGGGGGGAAGGGGGCTCTCTTCGCGAACCAAGAAAAGAAGCGTCTCGTTTCCAGGTTTTCCCGCAGGAATCTCCCAGGCCTTGTCTGCGTCCTGGGGCAGATCAAGGCGATCGCGCTTCCGTTCCGCCGGCGGACGAGCGTCCCACCGCCCTCGCTGCCACGGGAAGATCGGCGCGACTTTCGCATCCGAGCCGATCCAGAAGAGATAGAGATAAGCCGGGCGATCGATGCGGGCCTCAATACGGAACCTGTCTCCCGTTTTGAGCGGCAGCACGCCGGGCCGGTCAATCCGCACGTTGCGACGGTCTGGATCTTCGAGGTTGCCGACCCGGAGATGAAGCACGCCGCGCAGCGGCTCGGACGCCGAACAGAGCCCTGCACATGTCGTCACCGAGCCGATCGGAAGGAAGTACAGCCCAAGAAGGGCGAGCGTCCCCCGCACCGGCCTCATTTTAGGGTTTCGATACACAGCCAGTCCCTCCCAACATCTCTGATGCACATCTCAAATGAGTGAAACCCACCAGCAAATGATCCCTTCATATGGCTGTCATCAGGTGGCTACACGCACTGCGGAGAATTAGGGCACACGGTATCGATCAACAGCCAAGTGCAGAATCGGTGGCATGGTTGGTGATCTTTCCTCTTGAACCTCCTGTCCTCCTTGTGCTTTTGTCTTCTATTCACAGGGATTTCTTGTCCTCTCTGTCGCGCGTGGATTTCAAAGGCATTCAGGGCGGAACCACAAAGAGGACAGGAGGTACAGGAGGAAACGCATCCAGGTTCGGTGACTCTTGGGGCTCTTCGTGATTCGGACCGTCTGCGACAACGATCTGGCACATGGAACGGACTCTTGCTACCTTGCACGCGGTGCTACCGTAGGGCGGGTGGAGCGTGGCGAGGCCCGCCAATTACGCCACGGCAGCAAGGTGGACCTGGCATCCTGCTCTACCCATCCTGCGAGACTCGAATCGAAGGCCCACAAAACGAAATTCACCATCCGGGTGTCTCTCTCATCGTCCGTATCCCGACAGCACAAACGCCGCCCACTGGCGCACGGGAGCGTGGCGAGGCGTCGAGCCGATGTGACCAGGTACTGGCTGCGCTTGCCGCACCAGCTTGGCGAAGTCCGGCGTCCCGCGTGTGGCCGCCAGCTTGCCGACCAGCTCCGGCTGATGATAGATCGCAAGCTGTGCCTCGCGCAGGGCCTCAAGTGGCGGCTTGCCCTGCCGCCAGAGCCGGTCGTAAAACACGGCCATGAGCGCGGCGGTCGCCTGGTCGTCTACCTTCCACAGGCTGGCGACGACGTTCTGCGCCCCGGCAAGATGGAACGCGCGCTGGAGGCCGAAGACGCCCTCGCCGCCGCCCACCAGGCCCAGGCCCGTCTCGCAGGCCGAAAGCACGGCCAGATCCACGCCCGCCAGGTCGAGCCCGGCGATCGCCTCGGCCGTCAGGATACCCCGGTCGTCGTGGGCCAGGACAGCATCGCCGCTCCGGGGCAGGTTAGCACCGGCCAGCACCAGCCCGGAGAGGACCAGCGGATTGCGCAGCCCGGCGCCGATACGCTCCCGGCCGATCTGGGTGAAGAGCTTGGGGTCGGGGGTGAGCACGGACCGGATCGACGGGTCGGCAAAGAAGCCGTGGGTGGCAATGTGGGCCCAGCGGGCGCGGGGGAGTTCCTGGAGCAGCCGTGCCGTGCCGGCCTCGGCACCCTGGAGCCGGAGGATCTCGCGGCTCGCCGCCAGCCGGCTGATGGCGTCCAGCTCCTGGAGTGTCCCTGGCAGGTCGATCCAGCCGTTCTCGCCGCCACGCTTGGTCTCGGCGAGCCGGGCGGCCAGAAGCTGGAGCCGCGTCCGCTCGTCGTCCACTGGGTTGGGTTCCTGCCCGTATGCCACGCCGCCGACCGCCAGTAGCAGTCCGGGGCTGCTGTCTTGGCCAGGAGGTTTCGGCGCGGTGAGGCGCTCGAGCAGGAACGGCGCGTGCGGGATGGTCGCCAGGGCGTACTGCTCCAGCAGCACCGTCCCGGGCCGGTCGCCGGGCAGCGCGGCCCAGGGGATGCCGCCGAGGGGGCCGTCCGGGACCAGGTACACCGTGGTCGTCCCCTTGGGAAGCTGGCGGGCCAGCGGCTCCCAGACCAGCCGGCGCAAGTCCGCCGCGGCCGGGCTGTCTTGCCCCCGGGCGATGGCCTGACGCCACTGCGAAACGGCGTCTTCGATCGGCTGGGCCGGGCCGAGGTCCACCATCCGCACCGGCTGGCCCCTGGAGAGCAAGAAGCCGACATAGCCGAGCGTCCGCTGCCAACCCGCCAGCCCCTTCACCTGGGGGTCCTGCTCGAAGCGAGTGAAACGCAACAGATCGAGGACCGCCGTCCCCTCGGGCAGGATCTTCAGCAGGTCTTTGTGGCGACTCTGCACCAGCGCCCTCTTGCGGGCGAACTCGGGCACGGACTCGGCCAGCTCGCGTTCCAGCCGCTCCTTTTCGCTGCCCACTTCCTTGATCATTGCCGCCTGCTCGGGGTGATCGCGGCCGTCGGCTGTGGCCAGGATGAGCCGGGCCAGCCGGGCTCGTGCCTCGCGCCAGGCTGTCACGGTCTCTCTGGAGGGCCGGATTCGTCCCGGCCTTCCCCAGGGCCTCGGCCTGGCGATCGTGAAGGACCTGCGTCAGGGCGGATTTCCCGTTCCAGATCCGACGGTACGTTTCGTCATCACTGGCGGTCACGCGTAAGGACACCGAGATCAGGCCATCCCGAACCAGGGGCAACTGGGCCAGGTAGCTCATCGCCTCCGCCTCTGAGGTCGCAGCCAGCAGCGTTCGGGCCAGGGCCTGTTGAATGTCCGTCGCCCTGACGAGCGAAACCGGCCGCCTCGCCGTACGAGCCCTGCGCCTGGAGCAGGACGCACATGTGGATAAGGCTCTGTGCCAGTTCAGGGTGGCCGTGGGGGTAGCGGGCCCTCGGGTACAGCGACCCGCGCATCGCCAGCGCGCGCTCGTAGTACACCAACGCCTCGCCGTACGAGCCCTGGGCATGGAGCAGGCCGCCCAGGTTGTTCAGGCTCTGGGCCAGGGCGGGGTGGCCCTGGGGGTAGCGATCCTTCGGGTACACCGACTGGCGCATCGCCAGCGCACGCTCGTAGTACCCCCGTGCCTCGCCGTATGAGCCCTGGGCCTGGAGCAGGACACCCAGGTTGTTCAGGCTCTGGGCCAGGGCGGGGTGGCCCTGCGGGTAGCGATCCTTGGGATAGTGCGACTCGTACATCGCCAGCGCGCGCTCGAAGTACCCCCGCGCCTCGACGTACGAGCCCTGGGCTGCCAGCAGGACGCCCAGGTTGTTCAGGCCGTTGGCCAGGGCGGGGTGGCCCTGGGGGTAGCGGGCCTTCGGGTACAGCGACTCGCGCATCGCCAGCGCGCGCTCGACGTACCCCCGCGCCTCGCCGTACGAGCCCTGCGGCCTGGAGCAGGCCGCCCAGGTCGTTCAGGCTATTGGCCAGTTTCGGGTGGCCCTGGGGGTAGCGGTCCTTCGGATAGAGCGACTGGAGCATCGCCAGCGAGCGCTCGAAGTACCCCGCGCCTCGCCGTACGAGCCCTGGGCCTGGAGCAGGCCGCCCAGGTTGTTCAGGGCGTAAGCCAAGTCGGGGTGGCCCTGCGGGCAGCGATCCTTGGGATACTGCGACTCGTACATCGCCAGCGCACGCTCGAAGTACCCCGCGCCTCGACGTACGAGCCCTGGGCCTCGAGCAGGCCGCCCAGGTTGTTCAGGCTATCGGCCAGGTCGGGGTGGCCCTGGGGGTAGCGGTCCTTCGGATAGAGCGACTGGCGCATCGCCAGCGATCGCTCGAAGTACCCCGCGCCTCGCCGTACGAGCCCTGCGCCTCGAGCAGGCCGCCCAGGTTGTTCAGGCTGGTGGCCAGGTCGGGGTGGCCCTGCGGGTAGCGATCCTTGGGATACTGCGACTCGTACATCGCCAGCGCACGCTCGAAGTACCCCGCGCCTCGCCGTACGAGCCCTGGGCCTAGAGCAGGTCACCCAGGTTGTTCAGGCTGGTGGCCAGGTCGGGGTGGCCCTGGGGGTACCGATCCTTCGGGTACAGCAACTCGCGCATCGCCAGCGCCCGCTCGTAGTACACCCGCGCCTCACCGTATGAGCCCTGGGCCTCGAGCAGGGCACCCAGGTTGTTCAGGCTGGTGGCCAGGTCGGGGTGGCCCTGGGGGTAGCGGTCCGTCGGGTAGCAGCGACTGGCGCATCGCCAGCGCCCGCTCGTAGTACACCCGTGCATCACCGTACGAGCCCTGGGCCTGGAGCAGGAGACCCAGGTTGTTCAGGCTCGTAGCCAGGTCGGGGTGGCCCTGGGGGTAGCGATCCCTCGGGTAGAGCGACTGGTGCATCGCCAGCGCACGCTCGTAGTACCCCTGCGCCTCGCCGTACGAGCCCTGCGCCTGGAGCAGGACGCCCAGGTTGTTCAGGCTCTGCGCCAGGTCGGGGTGGCCCTGGGGGTAGCGAGTCCTTGGGGTAGAGCGACTGGCGCATCGCCAGCGATCGCTCGTAGTACCCCCGCGCCTCGCCGTACGAGCCCTGCGCCTGGAGCAGGACGCCCATGGCGGTCAGGGCCTCGGCCAAGTCTGGGTGCCCCTGGGGATACTCGCCCTTCGAATAGAGCCTTGCGCGAATCTGGAGCGATTCCCTGACCTCGGCGACGGCCTTCACGAGGTCGCCTTGCTGATAGGCTTGGAAGCCGGCTTGATTCAGCTCCGAAGCCTCGGCCTCGAGCTTCTGGCGCTCATGGGGCGCGATCGGCCTTGGAGGATCAGCAGTCTGGCCCGGCAGCGAACACGAAAACGGGCCGGCGAGCGTCAGGGCGACGACCGCCACAAACAGCGTCAGTCTGCCAGGCAGCCTACGGTGAGATGCTGCATCGCGCATGGGGGTAAATCCTGAAGACGAATCGACATCGACATGGTTCTGAAATCCAATGCAAGAGGCTCACCAACCCCCGAAGTTGGGGAAGAGAACGGCCTGAATGTAACTGCCCATCGGCTGGAACTTGCTGCTGAGGATGGCTCGAATTCGGAGCACGGGATCATCGCTCTTGCGGGTCTTCGGGCTGGGAATTCCACGGCCCAGGTCCTCGTCGCCGCGCTCTCCCATCCTGAACTTCTGAGCTGGCCCGAAGAGCACCTCTCGACCGTCTTCTAACCAGATGGCCTCGCCCATGTTGGCGGGCAGCGCGACCTGCGAGCCGGTCAGCGCTTCGGCCAGCCGGGACTCGTCCTCGCGCGGCAGGGGAGAGTCTTCGCGGGCGAGCAACACCAGGGTCTCAAGGCCGGGAGATGACGGGGGAATCTGGAGGGTCTCATCGAGGGTCTCAGGCAATTCCACTCCCGTCACTTTCCGCTCCTGGGCCGGCCGCGCGGCCCAGTCGTGATCCTTCCATGGGTAGAGGGGCGCGACCTTGCCTTCCGAGCCGAGCCAGAACAAATACAGATACGCACGGCGGTCAAGCCGGGCTTCGATTCCGAATCTCATCCTCGGCCCGAATTGGCAGAGCGCCGCGGTCTTCAAGACGCAGCCGCCGTCGCGTGCCATCCTTTGACTTGACCACCAGTAGATCGATCCGGCCTTTGATCGGCTCCGATCTGATCGGAATGGGCACGGGGCGGTGGTCTTCGGCTAGGGTATCGGTCGTCCGTCGGCTGATGAGCATGTAGCAAAGGCCCGCAAGCAGCGAAAGTACTGCAAGGCCAGCAACGTATTGGCACGATTGGCCCGAGGAGATAGTGCTTGAGGGCCTTTTGCATTACCTCCGCCGAGGCAAACCTCTTGGCCGGATCGGCCTCCATGGCCTTTCAGGCAAATGCGCTTCAGCTCGCGGGGGACGTTGGGGGCGTCTAGGGCCGTGCGGTCGAAGTGGCAACGCCAGGCTCGGTACCAACATTCAGTCCGGGTTTCGCCTCCAAAGGGAGCTTTACCAGTGAGAAGGAAATAAAGTACGGCGCCAAAGCGAACACGTCACTTCGGGGACCGACTTGTTGCTGGTGTTCGGGAGGTTCAGCCTGCGCCTGCTCGGGTGCCATGAAGGCAAACGTGCCGCCGGGCTTGCCCAAATCCTCCGACCAGGCATGCTTCAAGCGGGCCATGCCGAAGTCGATCAGACGCGGTTCGCCTGCTTCGTCGACCAGGATGTTACTGGGCTTGATGTCTCGATGGATAATCCCGTGCCGATGAGCGTAATCGACGGCCGCGGCCACCTTTGCCAGTAGAAAGGCCGCTTGCCGCGGCCTCAGCCTTCCCTCTTGGGCAAGCTGATCTAGGTTCCGCCCGCGAATGTATTCCATCACCAGGTAAGGCCGGTCGTCGTGAAAATCGAGGTCGTAAACCTGGACAAAATTGGGATGCTTAAGCTCGGCCAGGATCTTCCCCTCCTCGATGATCTCATGCCGGCCGCCAGGCTCAACCGCTCTGTGTGCGAGCTTGAGAACCAAGTCCTTTGCCAGTCCCGGATGCACAACCCGAAAGACCACTGCCTGGCCAGTCCGAGGAAACCGGCCGACAACCAGGTACTTGCCGATCGCGGCCGGCAGTTGCGGCTCGCCGATCATCGATTCTGGGTCGTCCCCTTCGGGATCGGTTCCGGAGCCCGATTTCTGAACATGGCCGTTCATCGGGGCGGGCTGCGTCACCGCCTCGCTAGGGGGCGAGGCAGACATCGCAAGCGAAAGCGAGAGCGACAGCTCGTCCCGTTCGCCTCGGAGAAGTGCCACATCCCCCTTCAACTGTTCAGCTTCGACTGGCAACCCGGGCATCCCGCCAGGTGCGCGATCACCTCTTGCGGGAGAGAATCTTCCATCGCCAGGGCAGCAGCTCCGCCTCGTCAGGACACGTCAGACTCAAAAGCATGGCTCATATCCTCGTCGAAATCCAGGCAGTATTTACGGACGAGCTTCATGACTCGGCAGGCGTTCACGTAGACGGTGTTGGGCTCCATGTTCAAATCGCGGGCGATCTCGTTGGCCGGATGATCGTGAAAAACTGCGCCGCATGAAGCAGTCCCAGGTGCGGGCAGACACACGCGCTCGGACGGTTTTCAACGCGGTCTTGAGGATGCGCTCCTTATGCACGGTGAGCCAGGTCTCCTCCATCTTGACGCTATCCGATGGGGTTGCCCGCAGGACGTTGAGCACCCATCCTTCGAGCTTCTTCTTTTCGCTGGCCCGGTGGCGGGCACGGTCGATGAGCGTGTTGTTCACCACGGTAAAGAGCCAGCTCCGAAAGCTGCATTTTGTCCTGTCATAGGTGGCGATCTTGCCGAGGAGCTTCACGAAGACGTCCTGGACGACGTCATCGGCCGCGAACGGCGGCAGGCCGCGCTTTCGCAAGTAATCCATCATCATTGGCCGGTAAATGTCGTTGAACTGGTGCCAGCGCTTGGGGTCCTGCTCGCAAATCCCGACGATGAGCGAAAGCAGAGTCGCTGTGTCTGACATGAGTTGATGTCCGGACTGGACGTGATTGGGACTTGCCTGCTCCGGTCTCGCGGTCTTCAGCTTAGTCACGAGCGGGTACCCGAGCCTAGAAAAAACCGGCTGACCGAAATCGCTATTTCTGACGGCGCCGAGTCGTGGCACCTGATCAAGCGTTCGCCGACACACCATAGATCCTCCTGAAGCATGAGCCTGCGGAAGTTGGCTGGGACGGTTGAACCGCTTTCCCGGAGCCGGCAGGTAGACTGGATTTCAGGTCAATCCAGACTCTGGCCTTCTTCTCCCATGACTATCCCACGCACGACCCCCCGAAACCTTACACAAAAAATATCCGAGTGAAGCTGACGAGACCTTTCGCTGGCGCTTTGTGCTTGTCCGACTTGCGAAGGCGGACGTTGTCGCCGAGATCGCAAGATCTTTGGCGATTGAGGGTTCGGGAAAGCCGACCAGTGTGGGATCGAGGCCGACGTTCGAGCGATTGCGCGCCAACCTCCGATACGAGGAGGTTGCCGCCATTACCTTGCTTGGTGTCAGGCCGGACGACCTTGTGCGATGGCTGGTATCCGAGGATGCGAGCGACGAGATCGCCTGGCTTGAGCGGCTGGCTGACTGGCTCAGGAAGGAATGGAAGAAACCGTCATGAGACGGTCGCCTCATCGTCGCCGTGGCAGCATGCACCGATAATCCCCGGACACTGGCCCACGAAGGAGCCATCTTCGTCCGACCATTCCACGAGCTTGATGTACCGGGCGCTGTCTTTCACGACTGGACCCCTTGAATAGCGCTGCGGACTTCCTTTTTCCTGGTATGGCTTGGCGTCTTGAGAATCGGTCCTGAATCTGAGGGTGCCCAATGATACAATAGCTTGACAGGGCAACCCCACGGCTCACCCGCGGCGGGGTCGACCCAGCAGGCCCGGATGCTTGTCGCGGCTATCTAGCGGCGGTCGGCGCGGGGCACCAGGACGTCCTCTTCTCATCATGATCGAGGGGCAGCACGGACATGGCTCGACGATTCAAGGCCCGCCCCTCGGCTTCCCGGGTCGGCGATTTGCCGGTAGTTGAGCAAGTTCTGGACAACGGCCTCCGCGCCTTGGTCCTACCGCGAAGGCGAGCGCCCATCGTCGTATGCGATCTCTTTTATCCGGCCGGCTCGTTTGATGAGCCGCCGGGGAAAACGGGACTGGCGCATTTTCTCGAGCACATGCTCTTCAAGGGGACCCAACGATTCCCCAAGGGCCAGATCGATCACCTCACGTTTATTGCGGGCGGTCAGGCCAACGCCGAGACCAGCGAGGATTGCACCCACTTCTGGTTCATGTTTCCGGCGGATCGCTGGGAGCTGGCGCTGCAAATTGAGGCCGACCGCATGACGCTGGCCAGTCTTGATGAGGCCGAGGTCGAGGCCGAGCGGAAGGTTATCGGCGAGGAGCGCGCCCGGGAGTTTGAGTCGCCCCAGGCCAGGCTCGATCAGGCGCACGAGCTTACCAGCTACGTGAAGCATCCCTATCGCAATCCGGTGCTGGGATGGCCAGAAGACGTGGAGAGGATCAGCCTCGGCGACCTGGTCGCCTTCTACCACGCTCACTACAGGCCCGATGGCGCGGTGCTGGTGCTGGCCGGCGATGTCGACCCGGCCGCAGCTCTGGAGAAGATCGAGGCCCATTTCGGATCGCTAAGCCGTGGGGAGGGAGCGCCAAAACCCGGTCGTGCAACGAGCCGCCGCAGGTAGGACGGCGCGATTTCACACTCACCGAGGCTGAGGCCATGCCCCGGGGTCTGCTGGGCTGGCACACCGTGCCCCGGGGTCATCGTGACGCGGCGCCGCTGGACTTGCTGGCCGACTTGCTTGGAGCGGGGCGCCGATCGCGGCTCTGGCAGGCCCTGGTTGAGGAAGACAAGCTGGCCACCTGGGTCGAGGCCGGCCATGCGCCCTGCCGACGGGCGGGGCAATTCTTCATTCAGGTCGATTCGATACTTGGGGTCGATCCGGCGGCGCTCGAGCGGCGGATCGCGGGGATTCTCCTCGAGCTGGCCGAGCATGGGCCGACCGACCAAGAGCTAACCCGGACGCGAAACCGGATCGAGGCTGGTTGGCGCTGGGAGCTGGAGGACGTGGCCGGACTGGCGGCGGGCATCGGTCAGGCCGCCCTTTGGGGCGATTGGCGAGACTGGCAGCGCGAACATGCCCGGGCCCTTGCGGTGGACGCCGCCGCAATCCAGCGCGTGGCCGCACGCTACCTGGTGCCGACCAATCTCACCGCCGGTTGGTCGCTGCCGCGCCCGCGGCCCACAGCAGAGTCGGCCGCGGTCCTGACGCCAGGAGCCGACTCGACGTTTCCCGCGCCGGGAAACGGTAAGTTCTCGGCGCGAATTCTGAACCGAGGGACCGATCGATCCGAGCGGCCGGCGCTCCCCGGGCCGACTCCGTCGAAGCTGGATGACTGCTCGTCCGCGATCGAGGTTCCCCGCGGCTTCACGCGGCTGGCTGATTACCGGCCGAGGCGGTTTCGGCTGGACAATGGATTTCGCGTCGTCCACGAGCGGCGTCCCGATACGGGGGTCGTCGCGCTGGAGCTCTATGTCGACGCCGGCTTCCTCCGCGAGGACCGGCCAGGAGTCTCGTACCTTACCGGCCGGTTGCTTGAGGAGGGGACCAGAAACCGAACTGCAGTTGAGCTCGCTGGGGCGATCGAGGACGTGGGCGGCGCGATGGAGGCCGGCTCCGCGTGCGTCTCGCTGCGGATTCGCGTCGAGGACCTTTCCCTGGCATGCGAGCTGCTAGCCGACATGGTTCGTCAACCCGTCTTCCCCGCAGGCGCAGTAGACTGGGCCAAGCAGCGGATTCTGGCCGAGCTGCAAAACGATCTCGAAGATCCAGCCTTTCATGCCGACATGATCCTCCGGGGACTGATCTACGGCAGCCACCCGTTGGGCCGAGATGCGCGAGGAGGCCTGCGCGAGATCCGACTGATCAATCGTGACGATGTCGTCGCGCACCACCGCCGGTATTTCGGGCCCGACCGTGCGTGTCTCGTGGCGGTAGGAGACATCGAGCCCAGAATGCTGGCTCGCCTGGTGAGGACTCACTTTGGTTCCTGGTCGCCCGCAGCCGCCGCGCCTGCCCCTTTGCCCAGCCTGCAAGAGCCGGGCAAGGTGCGAGTGCGGAGGGTCGAGCGCCCCGGCGAGCAGGTTCACTTGATGCTAGGCCACCTGGGAATACCCCGCGATCATGTCGATTTCGAGACGTTGGTGGTGCTGGACCACATCTTCGGCACGGGCCCCGGTTTCTCCGACAGGCTGGGTCGGATCGTCCGCGACGAGCTGGGACTGGTCTACAGCATTGGAGGCGGCATAACCGACTCTGCCGACCTGCTCCCGGGGCTCTTCCGCGTCTACGCCGGGACCACGCCCGAGGATGCCGACCGCGTGATTGCCGCAATCACGGGGCAGATCCAGGCCATGCACGACGGGGCATTCAGCGACGAGGAAGTGGATCGCGCCCGCCGCTATCTTGTCGGCGCTTACGTCTTCGACTTCCAGACCGTCGATCAGCGCGCCGAACGGCTGCTGGAGCTGGAGCGTCTTGGCCTGAGCCTCGACGAGCCGAAGCACTGGCCCGAGCGGATCTCGCGGATCACCGCTCGCCAGGTTCGCCAGGCCGCGCGAGCCCACCTCCGGCCGGGTTCCCTATTCCGTGTCGAATACGGCCCGTTGGTACGCCGAAGGCATAAACTGCGAGCGGAGTGCGCCTGAGGGGGCGACTGCGGACCGTCGGTGCTGTTGGCCTGCGTTCCGGGTGATAAACTGGATTTCAATGGAACGCCTAAGATTCGGAAGGAAGGACCGCGATGTCCAGTCCTTTTCCTGGAATCGACCCCTATCTTGAGAGTCAGGGCTACTGGCCGGATTTTCATGCCAGCCTTACGACCTACTGCCGTGACGCCCTCAATGATGTTCTGCCCGAAAGCTACGAGGCTCGACTCGGCGAGCAGCTTCGCCTGGTAGAGCGGAGAGCGCTCCAGGCCAGGACGGTCCTCCCCGATGTGGCGATCCTCGAAGGGGGACCTGGCAGGACGTCGAGCGCGCAGTCAGAGACGGCAGCCGGCGTGCTCACGCTCGAGCCGGTCACGATCGATTTGCCGGTCGAGGAGATCGAGGAGGTACGCGATCTCTGGATCGAGATCCGCTATCGGCCCGAGCGCGATCTGGTCACAGCCATTGAGATCCTTTCGCCGACAAACAAGCTGGGCGAGGGCTACTGGCAATATCAAAGCAAGCGCCGGTCCTTGATCCGCCAGAACGTTCATCTTGTCGAGCTCGATTTATTGGTCCGGGGCCAGCGGCTGCCGATGGGGCAAAACTTGCCCGCGGGCGATTATTTCGCGTTCGTCTCACGCGCTGATCGCCGCTTGAAGAGCGACGTTTATGCGTGGTCGGTCCGCCATCATTTACCAGGAATCCCGATTCCGCTTCGAGCACCCGATCCGGACGTCGTTCTGGAACTCCCCGCCATCTTCGCCGTCGCGTACGAGCGCGGCCGCTACGCCCGGGCGCTCGACTACGACGCGCCGCTGGATTTGCCCCTGGCGGCCAGTGACCGTGCCTGGGCTGAAGAGCACGCCCGCCACACAACGTCCTAAGGGTGCCTGGCTCTGAATCCGCGGCCCGTCGGCTCTGGATCACTCGGTCAGTTGGCGATCGCCGGAGCGCAGCTTGACAGTCGCATAGGGGTTCTCTACGATGCAATCGCTCAATCCAACCACGGCAGAGGCCTGGGCTCGATATTAATAAAGAGAAGGCCAGGCCAAAGGTCAAGCACAAGGTTGGTGGCGGGCGGATCGAGTCCATGGCGGCTTCTTTGATCCCTATCGGGATGCGAAGCTGGGAAACATTCCCGGCTGCGGCATCCCGTCGTCGTTTCGACCCGGAGTCGTTTTCGGGATGAAATCTAGCCAGTGGGAGTGATGCTATGCGGATAGCCCTGGACGCGATGGGGGGCGATTTTGCTCCCGGACCGATCGTCGCGGGCGCCGTCGAGGCTGTGCGTGATCAGCACGAGTTGATTGCCGTACTCATAGGGGATCGCGAGCGGATCGAGGCCGAGCTGGCCAAAGCACACGACGCCCCTCGTGACCGCCTGCCGATCGTTCATGCCAGCCAGACCATCGGTATGCATGAGAAGCCGGTCGATGCCCTGCGTAAGAAGCGGGACAACTCAATTTCCAGGTGCTGGGGGCTGCTGGCCGCCGGGGAAGTCAAGGCCGTGGTTTCGGCGGGCAACACCGGCGCCATGGTGGCCTCGGCGCTCTTCAACGCTAAGATGTTTCTGCCCGGTGTGCGCAGACCCGGGATTGCCGCGATCTTCCCCTCGCACCAGGGGCCAATCGTCATCATCGATGTCGGCGCCAACATGAACGCCAAGGCCGAAGACCTCTATCACTATGGCATCATGGGGGCCATCTACGCCGAGGAGATCCTGGGAGTAACGCACCCGCGAATCGGCCTGTTGAACGTTGGAACAGAAGATGAGAAGGGTACCGACCTCACCCGTGCCACAGGTGCCTTGTACCATGCCAGTCCGTGGGCCAGCCGGTTCGTGGGCAACGTGGAGGGGCGTGACATCTACGAAGGCCATGTCCGGGTCGTTATCTGTGATGGATTCGTAGGCAACGTTCTTCTCAAGGCCGGCGAGGGAGCCGTCGAATTCCTGTTCTCGACTCTGCGAGAGGAGCTCGCCCGCATGCTGCCGGAGCTTCCCGTCGAGGCCGGCCAGCGCATCGCCGCCAGCCTGAACACGCTCAAGAGCCGGTTTGAGTACGAGGAATTCGGCGGCGGCCCTCTGCTGGGAATTCGGGGCGCCTGCATCATCTGCCACGGTGCCTCCAGCGCGCGTGCCATCAAGAACGCGCTGCGGGTTGCTCACGCCATGGCCGAGGATCGGCTTAATTGCCGGATTGTCGAACAATTGGGCGCGAAGCTGGCCGGCGTGGAGCATGAATCTCCCGATCCCTCCATCGCGCCCAACTGAACGGCTCAAGGGCGATGGTAATCGAATGCTATAAGGTTCACCTGTCATGTCCAAGATTGCTTTCTTGTTCCCCGGCCAGGGTGCACAGTCGGTCGGCATGTGCCAGGAGCTGGACCGCGAGCTGCCCTCCGTCCGGGAACTTTTCGACCGCGCCAGTGAGGTTCTGGGATACGACCTGCGAGCGGTTTGCTTCGAAGGGCCTGCCGATGCCCTCGAGGCCACCGACGTCAGTCAGCCGGCGATCTTCGTCGCCAGCCTGGCGGCGCTTGAGAGCCTCAAGGCCAGCGAACCGGCAGTCGTGGAGGCCTGCCAGGGAGCGGCCGGTCTAAGCCTTGGGGAATACACGGCTCTCGTGTTCGCCGGAGCGATGGATTTCGTCTCGGGCTTGGAGGTGGTTCGCCGCCGCGGTCAGGCCATGCAGGCTGCCTCTCTCGCAACACCCAGTGGCATGTCCAGCGTACTGGGGCTTGACGAAAACAGGGCCGACGAGCTCTGCCGCCGAGTTGCTTCGACCGGACGGCTCTGGAAGGCTAATCTGCTGGGGCCCGGCAACATCGTGGTCTCGGGCGAGGCCGCGGCGCTGGCGGCTGTCGAGCCGATCGCCATCGAGCTGGGGGCCATGAAGTCGCGCCTCTGGCGGTCGCCGGGGCGTTCCACAGCGACCTCATGAGGCCGGCGAATCTTCGCCTTGCCGAAATTCTTGAAAGTACCCACATAAAGAGTCCGCGAGTCCCGGTCTATTCCAACGTCGATGCCCAGCCGCACAACGAGCCCGACGAACTGCGGCGCACGCTGGTTGCCCAGGTTCTTCAGGGCGTTCGTTGGGAGGATTCGATGCGGCGCATGATTGCCGACGGCTTCGACACGTTTTACGAAATCGGGCCCGGCCGAGTCTTGACTGGACTGCTGAAGCGCATTGATCGAAAGATCCCGTGTACGAGCATCCCCGCGCGGTAGAATAAGAAAGCACTCAGGAGAATCGGAACGAGATCCAAACGGTGAACTGGACCACCTTTTGCGGGCCTACAAGTCGGGTTACCCGGCCGGCTCGGCTCTCGACAAGACGCTTGCTGAGCAGTATGTCCACCTCTCCGACAGCCGCCGCCGGGCGGATCGCGTAATCTGGGCTGGACTCGGCCGAATCCCGGATCCGAAAACCGATGTCCCAGCAATCGTGGTCGACTTCGTCTTTAATCGACTACGTGACCGGGTGCGGGATCACCAGGAGAAGCGCCGGCAGTATCTGGCCATCGGGATTCAGGAACACTGGATCATCGATCGGTTCGAGCGAATCATGACCGTTTTCCGCGGCCGGACAGAGCAGCCAGCCGAACAGATCGTCAAGCAGAACGAGGTTTATCGGACTCGGCTCTTGGCAGGATTCGAGCTTCCACTGGCCTGGCTCTTGAAAGTGGCCGACGACTGGGCCGGACCCGCCAGAGCAGGGAAGAAAGGCAGTGGCGCCGAGGTTCAACACCCGAGGGACGAATGCCAAGCTCGGTATGGTTTCACGTGCCTCCGGTGCAGTCCCCCGGATTGGTCGCCTGGAAGGCAGGCTATTAACAGCGGAATTGCCTGTAGCGCAGGGTTTTGGGGTTGAACCTTGCGATCAGGCACGATTATAACCAAGTGCCTATTTCGCTCTCGTTGAACGAGTGAACGTGTGCGTCCGGAATGGCCTGCAGCGGACCAACGCTACACGCTCATCCCAGTGTCTCGACCAGACAGTTACTGCCTACCTTCATGCGCAGGATGATACGAACATGGCCGAGGGAGCTAGCGCCAGCCCGAAAGCGGGATTTCAGGTTGATTTGAAAGGCCAGGTCGCACTGGTCACGGGGGCTTCACGGGGAATCGGCCGGGCAATCTCCGTCAGGCTCGCTTCATGCGGGGCGACGGTCGTCGGTGTGGCTCGCAGCCTCGAAGGCTTGCAGGCAACCCTGCAGGTGATCCACGATGCGGGAGGGACCGCCGAAGGGATCGCGGCAAACGTCGCCGACTCCACCGAGGTCAAGCGAATTGTCGATGAAGTGGAGGCGAAACACCAACGAATTTCTGTCCTGGTCAATAACGCGGGCATCACGCGGGATGGGTTGATGCTCCGCATGGAGGACAACGCCTGGCAGGAGGTAATCGATACGAATCTGAAAGGAACGTTCCTCTTTTCCAGGGCGGTCGGCGTCGTTATGATGCGTGCAAGATACGGCCGGATCATCAATATCAGCAGTGTTTCCGGGCTGGTTGGCAACCCCGGACAGGCAAACTACGCGGCCAGCAAGGCTGGGGTCATCGGGTTCAGCAAGACCGTGGCCCGAGAACTCGCGTCGAGGGGGATCACTGTTAATGTGATTGCGCCGGATTCATCACAACGGATATGACCGACGTCCTGCCCGACAAGATCAAGACCGAAGTGAAGGAGCGTATCCCTTTGCGACGGTTCGGAACGCCCGATGACATCGCCGATCTGGTCTGCTTCCTGGCCAGTCCGGCGGCGAGTTATATCACCGGTCAGGTGATCGCCGTTGATGGCGGCTTGACCGTCTAGGTCCGATCGATGCAGCCTAATCGAACTTCTGATCCAAAGACACGCTGATAGCACTAACACCTGGTCTCCTCGTGAATTGATCCACCAGCGGACCCTGACCCGAGCCAGGGAAAGCTGCCGATCGCGCGACGGACGTCGGATGGACATTTTGTTCGCGCCATGCTAAGTTGACTCATTCTCGCGACCAAGGAGGACCGAACGGCTCCCGGACCCCCGGCCTGGTTCAGTGCCGTAAATCTATTCCAGCCCGGAGCTTCAATTCGCGAGCCGGAGATTTCCCGAAGGCCGTCATGGGGCTCTGCCGGTGCCCGACCGCGAGTCGGGCACCGTCTCGGTTCGACTCCAGAACCGTATTGATCCAATTCCCGGGAACTGTCACAGCGACGGCGACCTGCTTGAATCTCAGGGGCTCAAGCGGTTCGGGGTCGCGATGACGTGAATGACTGAAAAGTGAAGACGAGGAGGTTCGCCCGTGTCCGTGGAAGAGCGTGTCATTGAAATCGTCAGTGAACAGATGGGAGTCTCCAAGGATCAGGTCACCCGGGAGACCTCTTTCATCAACGACCTCGGTGCCGATTCACTCGACACCGTGGAACTCGTCATGGAATTCGAAGAGGAATTCGACATCACCATCCCCGACGAGGAGGCCGAGAAGATCCAGACTGTCGGCCAGGCGATCGATTACATCGAGCAGCACGCACACGCCAAGTAAGTCGCTGCCGATTTATAGTGACCATAATCCCATGAATTGATAAGTTGGGAGTGACATGGGACATTCGCGGCGCGTCGTCATCACCGGCATGGGGGTGGTCTCGTCGCTGGGGGAAAGCCTGCATTCGCTCTGGGAGGCGCTCTGCGCCGGCCGAAGCGGTGTCGGGCCCTTGACCCTGTTCGACACGACCGAGTTCAAAGTTCACTTCGGCGGACAGGTTCGCGACTGGGACCCGGTGGCTCGCTTCGGCGTCAAGGAGGCACGGCACCTTGACCGCTTTGCGCAGTTTGCGTTGGTGGCTGCCGAAGCCGCCGTGCGGGATTCGGGTATCGACTTCTCCAAGCTTCCCGCCGATCAGTGCGGCGTTTTCATCGGTTCGGGAATCGGCGGCTTGAACGAATTCGAGGCCCAGCATTCGACGATGATCAACAAAGGTCCGTCGCGAATCAGCCCCTTCACCATACCCAAGCTGATGGTCAACGCAGCCAGCGGACAGGTCTCCATACGCTGGGGACTGCAAGGTCCCTGCTCGGCCGTGGCGACTGCCTGCGCCTCGGCGTCCAATGCGATCGGCGATGCCTGCAAGCTGATCCAATCACACCATGCCGACGTGATGATCACAGGAGGCAGCGAGGCAGCGATCACTCACATGGGGCTGGGGGGCTTCGCGGCCATGCGGGCTCTCTCGTTGCGCAACGACGACCCTCCGCGTGCCAGCCGTCCCTTCGATCGCGACCGCGACGGGTTCGTGCTGGGCGAGGGAGCCGGAATCTTGATCCTCGAGGCCGAAGAGCTAGCCCGAGCCCGCGGTGCGCGGATCTATGCCGAAGTGCTCGGCTACGGCGTGTCGGCCGACGGCTGGCACATCACGGCTCCTGACGATCAGGGGCGAGGTGCTGCCCGCGCCATGAGGCGCTGCTTTGCTGATGCCGGCCTTTCACCGAACGTGGTCGACTACGTCAACGCTCACGGAACCAGCACACCTCTGGGCGACCTTGCCGAGACGCTCGCCATGAAGTGCGTTTTCGATGGCCATGCGCCGCGGCTGCAGATCTCGAGCACGAAAAGCCAGCTAGGCCATCTGCTTGGTGCCTCTGGAGGCGTCGAATTGATTATCTCCGCGCTCGCTATCCAGACCAGCGTATTACCCCCGACAATTAACCTCGAGGAACCGGGCGAGGGATGCGATCTTGACTACATCCCCAATGTCGCACGCGAGGCCAGGATTAATTACGTTATGTCCAACAGTTTTGGGTTCGGCGGCCACAACGCCAGCCTGCTGATCGGCCGTTACTTCCCAGGGGGCAGAGCCTGAGCGCGGCTGGTCTCCGCCTCTTGCTCCGGCTGGCCCCCGCCACGGGCTTTCATTGCCGCAAATCCAGCCGGTCAGCAAAATTCATGAAGATCACAGCATGTCAGTCTGTGATGTTCGATAAGTGCATCAACCGACGGCGGGGCAGAACATGCTGTTTTGGCCCCAAAACCTCGCGTGAGCGGCGAAGCAGCCAGTGACCACAAGGCACCAGGAGCGGCCGTACGAGCAAGGCGTCCACGGTAATGCCGACGACCAAGGCGAAGCCGAGCTGTCGCAGCGAGCTCAATGGACTGAACATGAACGACGCGAAGCTGCACGCGGTGATTGCCGCGGCCGAGCTGATCAGTCCTCCGGTCTGACCGATCGCACGCACAATTCCACCTCTGAACCCATGCCGGGCCGACTCCTCTTGAAGCCGAGTCATAAGAAAGACGTTGTAATCAACCCCGACAGCGACCAGAAGCACAAAGAGGAAGTAGGGAACTTTCCAGTCGAGTCCTTCCGCTCCCAGGGCGGTCACGAACAGCAATTGAGTCGCCCCCAGTGCGAAGGCATAGGTCAACACCATTGTCGCGACCAGGTTGAAGCAAGACCAGGGATCCCGTAGGGCGATCAACAAGACCAGAAACACTCCAATTGGCACAACGAACCAGCTTTGAACCTGGTCGGCATGAGTCAGCGAGCGGATGTCGGACGACTCGGCGTCGGCACCCGCGATCGAGGCCGTCACGTGAACTCCTTCGTATTCGCCCAGGTACTCCCTGAGTCGCCGCCGAAGGGTTTCCACCTGGTCCATGGCAAGGTCCGAGAAAACGCGATTTGCCTGGGTGATATCGATGCGGGCGTGGTGGCCGTCGGGCGTGATGTAGACGGCGAAGCTTTGCAACAGAGCGGGATTCGCACGGACTGTCTCGGGCGTGATCAGCAGGCGGTTCAGGGCCCGACGGCCGACGGGATCGTCAAGGATCGCGGCAACCTCGTCATGAGCGCGACCAGCGCCTTTGGCGATCTGGTCAGCCCCGTCGGCTGCCCGTGTCAGTTCGGCGAGCAGCGTTTCGGCCGGCCCTTCCGCTCGCGCAGGCCGAGGAGGCGGTTCGGCGGCCGGAGTCGACTGCGGATTGCCGGCCGCTGCACCGAGGGGTCTGCACTGCCCGGCGGAACCACCGAGCCGGAATGGCTGTTGGTGACGGCCATCAGGTCGAAAGCCTTGCTCAACCCGGGCAGGTCCCAGGGTGGCGTGCCCTGTGTTATCAGCAGGGCCGTGGACGCGTTCTTGAGCCCGGATAACAGCGCTGAAGTTGGGGCCGAAGCCGCGGCTGGCACGGGTCCGGGCGCTGCAGCGGACTGTTCCCTGGAACTTGGAGGCTTAAGCATGGCCGCCCGCGTTACGGAGCCGGTGAGATTCAGCCCCGTCTTCTGCTCGAGCCAGACCGCGGCACGCAGCCTCGAGGCGCCTGCGATCAGCCCCTTGTTAAGCAACCTCGCTCCCTCCGAAAGCTGGCGAAAGCCCCGATTGACCTCGTCAAGGCGTGACGCCAGCCGAGCCCGGTTCAGAGGCTCGGGGCTACCCAGCGGCTGGGTCGCCGAGCGAACTTCCGTCAGCCGGCGCTGATGCGACAGGAGCCGGCTCACGTCGTCAATCAAGGTCAGCCCCTCCGACCGGCGGAGGTCTGTGTCCGACTCCAGGACGACCGTCAACGGGGCCATCATTCCCGCATCGAACTTGGAGGTCACCAGCCGCAGGTTCTCAGCGGATCCGTGCGCTGGGCATCTCCGAGAGCAGGTCCATGACAAAATGACTCTGCAATCCCAATGCAGCTAGCGGGATAGCGCCAAGAGGGTCAGCACCCAGCTCCGCAGCGGTCGGGCCATGGCCGCTCGGCCGAGCCGATCCCACAATCCCACTGGAAGGTGCCATGAATTGCTGGAAAGACCGCGGGCGAAAGCGCGCCAGCAATACCAACAAGGCGGGTGTCAGGGTTAGTGTGGCGATTAGCGAAAGCGCCAGTCCCAAGGCGACACTCGGGCCGGTGGTCGAGAACAGCTTGAACTTGGTGGTGCCCATGAGCATCAGGCCGATGATGATCGTTCCCGCGCCGGTCGCCAGGGGCATGAACGACCGGTTGAGCGTCTGTTTCATGACGCCCGCCGGGTTCTCGGCATTGAAATGCTCGGCAAACCTCCAGGAGATAAAGAGACAGAAGTCCGTCCCCGTGCCGAACAGGATCGCCACCAGGAACAACTCCACCAGGGAAGAGATCTCCCAGCCGGCTGTGCTGAGCCAGGCAAGCAGTCCACGCGCGATAATCAGGCTGATGCCGATCGTAGCGAGCGGCACCATCGCCAGGAAAAACGACCGGTAGACCAGCAGCAAGACGACCAGTAGCAACACAACCGTGGCCGCGGCCGCGCGGTCGAGAGAGGCCTGGACCTGGGCCATGTAGTCGCGGCCGATGACCGAGTCTCCCGTCCAACGCAACTCCAGGCCGGCGACATCCGGCGTCGAACGCCTCAGTTCGTCCGCATTCGATTGCAACCAGGCGATTGTCCTGTGGCGCCGACGGCGAGACGTGTGCGGAATCGAGTGGAACGATCAGCATGCTGACCGTCTTGTCCTGGCTGACTAGCCGCTCGGCGATTTCAGGACGAGATGTCGGCCCCATAACCCGAAGCACGTCGCTCGGGCGATCCGCGGACTCGAACCGCCGTGCCAGGCCCAACGCGAACCGGCGGTCGGCATCCGTCAGGCCCGCGGGTCGATGGAGAGCCAGTACGGCCGTGGATTCGTAGGCCTGGTCCGGCCAGGCTTGCCTTACCAGTTCCGACGCGCGCCGGCTCTCCGAGGCCTGTCCCAGCAGCTTCGATTGCCCCTCCGCCGCCAGTCTCGTCAAGTTGGGAGAACCAAGGCCGACTGCCAATGCGAGCCCAAGCCAGGCCACAATAACCCATACCGGTCGACGACTCAGAAACGTGAGAAGCTTGTCCAGAGTCATGAAGAACCGACTCCTGATCGGGTCACCCCGCGCTTGTCGCATCCGTTCGAGCAACCCTGTTCCTGCCTTGATCGCGAGGAAGATCGGTTGTGAAGTAGCCTGCACCAAGAAGAGCCGGGGAATTAATCAATGGGTGGGCTGAACGTAAGACCAGTAGCTGGTTTAAGTTCTCTAGATTATAACCATGCGATCCTTTCCGATCAATGCAAAAAGGGCCTTCTCGTTGCTCCGGACGACATCTCCGAAGTGATTCATCGGGACCGAAAGCCTTGACATTGATGAGGGTTAAGTCAGATCCTCGGTCGCGGGAACGTCCTCCCATGATGGCAAATCCGGCCACTCTTGAGAACTCGCCGCCGGCAATTGAATCGGCATCGGAACCACGCGGCTGTCGGTGCAGCATGTCCGGTGGAAAAAGCTTCGTAAGCCATCCGACAGCCCAGGATCTGGGCACGAAATCCCGGCGTCTTGGGGGACGCACATGATGATCGTCCCTTGATCCGCTCGTGCCGAACACATCGGGACCGGAGCAAGACAAGAAATGATGGATGTTTTCCGGTCCCGTGTCCGCATCATAGCGATCCTGGGACACTTGTCGCAAGAGGCAAGAGCGTTCACGACTTTGGGTCGCGGCCTAGATGAGTTCTTTCTTGTTCAGTCGTGTTCCTCCCGCACCGGCGGGGGATCAGCCGCTGGACGATAGGTATTACAGAAGTCAATGCGTTCGCCAATGCTCGGATGGGATGCCCGAAAGACTTGATAAATCAACCCCGGGCGAGGATTGCTGAGGTTGTCTTGCTGAAGCTTGACAAACGCTGTCGCCGCCGAGTGGTTCGTGCGCGTCACGTCGAGTGCGAATCGGTCGGCTTCGTGCTCCTGGTAACGGCTGTAGGCCATGGCGATGGGAGTGAGGAAAAGACTCGCCACTTGTAGTAAGAGGAGCAGCAGGAGAACCGAGGCGACATCGGCAAGGCTTTCAAATCGCAGAACATGAGAATACCTAGCAATGAGCCGGCGACCAAGGCGATCAACCAGAAACAGTCCCGTCAAGGTCAAGAACGACGACAACAGGATTGAGCGGACGACATGGCCCAGGACGTAATGCCCCATCTCGTGGGCCATGACGGCAAGCAGCTCTTTCTGCTCAAGACGGGCAATCAGTGTATCCCAGAGAACAATGCGCTTGGAGCCAAGCACCCCCGTGACGTAGGCATTCAGCGCCTTGGTGTCGACACTCTTGTTGACCTCGAAGACCCGGCTGCCTTCGATTCCCGAGCGGCCGGCGAGATCCAAGATCGACTGCTCGAGCTCCTTGTTTTTCATGGGGCCGAAATCGTTGAAGAGGGGATCGATCCAGATTGGCTTGACCAGCACGGCACAGAAACAGGAAGGGGACCGAAAGCAGGGAGGTGTACAGCCACCACCGGCGCGGGGAACGCTGCAGCAGAAGGTAGGGGACCCAGGCGAAGGCGAACCCGGTGATCATCGCGATGACGACGCTCAGCAGGGAATCGGTCAACCACTTGGTCAGGCTCTGGTTCGACAATCCGTAGGCATGCTGGCGAACGAACCCCAAGTAATAACTCAGAGGAAGATCGATCAGGAAGTCGATCGCCAGGTAGAGCACCATGTAGAGCCCGATCGTGGGAAACCACCAGCGGCCCAACTTGCGGGTCAGGTTGCGCAGGGCCGCGGAGAAGCCCGTGAAGACGATCACGGCGGGCACAACCAGCCCCCAGCACACGCTCAGGGCCCAGATCCACATCCCGCCATGATAATACCGAAGCGCCTTTTCGCTGGGGACCGGGACCTCGACGGGACTAGCTCGTCCACTGTTTCTGCCGTCGGTGCGTGACTGATGGCCGCGCGTGTTCGGCTTTCTCTTCGTTTCCAGGATTGCCTCGGGCTGTCTGCCCTCGCACAGGCCAGGTGCCGGCAAGCCCGATTCCCATTGCCACGAGCATGGTCAATAACCAGAGGAATCTTCGATCCATCGACCAGCGATCCTTTCAAAGCCGAGGCCCAAAGCAATTCCGAGGGCTCGCCGCGAGACGTGCGGTCAGTCCTTGATCTCTGTGCGGCTCTTGCTCGGCTATCGCAGAGTCGGAATCTGCTTCGCCGAAGATTCGCATGGTAAAGTAGCCGACAGTCGCCGCCAGTGCCGCGGCTCAAGGCTCCGAGGATGTAAGTGGCGTAGCGGAACAGGTTCAGCCTGCGCACCACCTCATCGCCCTTTTTGCCGTCCGCGGCTTCGACGATCTCGGTCTTCTCTTCCAGTTCACGCTGGAGTTCCTCCTGCTTTTTCTCCAGTTCGGTGATCCGCTCGCGGAGCTCGGGAGCCTGCTTGGCGTCGGTTTCATACTGGCTGAGTGTTTTGTTGGCAGACTCGAGATCCGTTTCCAGCTTGGCGGCCACGGCTCGAGTCTCCTTGTCCGCACGCCGAGAGTCTCGTTGATGGTCTGCTGGGCCACGAGCTTGCCGCCGCGCGTCGTCGCGAGCCTTGGCCGCGCGCTCGTAGCGATCAGCGGAAAACTGTGCAGGGTTCTCTGTCCCGGCCTTGTCCAGGAGTGTGTCGATGGCCAACCGCTGGCTGCCGGCGACCTGATCGATCGAGTGGGCCAAAGCCTTGAGCGAATCGCTCTGCTCCTGGATCCGTTCGTTGAGCTGGTACAGCCAGAATGCGGCAGCCACGACGAGCACTCCCAGGAACGATCCGAGCATCCCGAAGAGCATGGCCGTCTGCAACCGATCAGCCGGGAGACTGACGTACTGTGGGGAGGAAGATCGATTGAGCATCTTGAGAGCTCCGCCTCGAGGCGAGGAGACAAGACCGTCCCTCCTTGTCCTGAAGGGCTGGGAAGGTTTTCCAGGTCGTTGGCCAGCTTGCGCCAGCGCGATCCTGCCAGCACGGTCGGCAGTGAGGTAGTATCCCTCCACCTGCGCCAGCCTCCGTCGCGCCACTGGAAGAAGCCTCGGGTCTGCTTGATCGGGTCGACGACGTAGGCCACCTGCAAGCGGCTGAGCGAAGAAATGCTGATGAATGAACAGGTCGTGATGCGAAAGAAAAATCCCGAAGCTGGGATGCGTGTGGTACCAGCCGACGATGTCCAGATCGGGGAACAGCTGGTCGCGCTCGCGGGTGATCTCTTCCCATGAATCGTGGGTGTAGGTGAAGCTCGCCTGGGTGTTGGCGTAGTGCTTGGCCTCGAGCGATTGTGTGATCCAGACGAACGGTGTGCCGGTGGCGTCGTCGACGCATTCCTTGCCCAGCAAGATTCCCCCCAGCTCGACGGACGTGTCGCGACAGGGCGTGCCGCTCGATGGCGTCGGCCGCGCGGCAGATCGAGGAAGATGGGCAGGTCGCCTGCGCCGGGCACCTGGTAGGACGAGGCAGGCGAAGCGCATGTCGCGGTCGGGCCGAAGCAGCCGCACGGGCTCGCGATACCGGATCTCGCTCGAAGATGATCTCGTCGCCGCTCAACGGCCCAGCCCCCATCCCGCGGATGCCCTCGCCCGGTCACCGGCCAGGAGGAAAAAACCCGACCCGAGCCGCCGTCCACCCGGACAATATCGTAAGGCGGAACGCCGACGCCGGCAAGCGTTCGGTCAGCCAGTGGCGAATCCTCGTCCATCGTGCTGATGAACTCCGGCCGCGCAGTCTCACGGCAATTCGGGCAGACCGCCTCGCCTTGGCGGACCTTCGATGCGCGGCCGCATGACGCTCTCGGCGCCAGCCGCATCGGGGACAGTCGACCGCTCACGACCAGCTCGCGGTCCAGGGCCAGGACGAGCGGTCGCTCCAGCTCGCGCCCGGCCGCGGCCGAAAAGCTCGGCCACAGTGTTCGCTGCGCCCAGCGCAAGCTCGACCGGACTCGGGATAGGTCTCGTGGCTCAAGCAGTCCTCGCGGAACGGCAGACGCGTCGTGTAGAACTGGTTGCCGACGCCGTTGAAGACCAGGGCCGTGCCGCCGCGACCGGCATGCCGTGCAGCAGCTTGAGCGCCTCCTGAACCTGGAGGGCCGCCATCATCGAAGCGATCGTGGGGGCGGTGGGCACCTTGCCCGCGAGAATCTCGTCCGCGTTTCAAGAGCGGGCAGCTATAGCGCAGGTTCAAAAGCTGATAGTCGCGCTCGGTCATCGCACATTCATAGCAGGCCGAATCGGGCGGGACGAAGACCTTGACCACCCCTTGAATCTCTTGAATGCCCGCATCGATCCAGGGAGTTCCGACTTTCCAGCACTGGCGGTTGACCCAGAGCCGGGCCTCGCGGTTGTCGAGGCAGCCGATGACCAGGTCGACGTCGGCGAAGAGCCCCAGTCCCAGATCGGTGATGCACGTCGCCGTGCATCGGCACGACGGTGATCTCCGGGTTGAGCTCGCACGCACGCCGAGCCGCCGCCGTGGCCTTGGGCTGGCCCCCGTCCTCGGCGCGGAACAGGACCGACCGCGACAGATTCGAGGCTTCGACCACGTCCAGGTCGATCAAGTAAGTCGTCCCGACCCCCAGCAGGGCCAGGTTCTTGATCACCTCGTTTCCGAGCGCACCCGCCCCGACGACCAGCACGCTGGCCGCGGCCAGCCGCTCCTGCCGCCACCAGGAGATCAGGCGGAGCCGGCCGTAACGATCGTCGTCGTCGATTCGCAGCAGTGAAGGGTCCGTGGAATCAGCGGTCGGCTGCCGACGGAGCCGTGAGCACGCGGTCGGGGTCGGGGTCGAGTGGGTGTGGTTGGGTGTGGTGGCTGCGGGGGCGGCCGGTGCAGCTTGCGGTTCACCGTGCGTCCAGGAGGGTGCTTGATCCATCGCCTCGGTTCTCGCCGTGACCAGGCCGGGCCGGTTTCACTCGATGAAAAGAATCCTCGTCTTCGGGCTCTATCCGCCTCTGTCGGACGGAATCGTCATTCGCCGGATGCAGAACGAAATCTCCGCCAGCCTTAGCCTCTTCCCGGTTGCCACTCGCCTGACCGATGAGCGTGTTGATTGCGACGATGCCTGTCTCATCCTGTCCATTCGGAGGGGTCGACCCCGCACCCGGGGGGCTGTCGAGCCCTCGGGCCCCGCGGTTGTCGAGGGCTCCGGATCGGCCGCGGTCGAAAACTCTGACCCTGACCCGACCGGCGGCGTGCCGAGATCAGCCCGCGTGCCGACCCTTCCCCGGTCGCTCTGGCATAACGTTCCATAAACTGACGGACCCGGCCCACCGGGGAGAGAATGTCCCATCGCGTCGCTGCGGGGTTTGCGAACGGACGTCTAGCGTGCGTCGATCGGCCCGATAAATCGCCTACCGAGTCCGAGCCGTTCGACTTGCCCTCGAGCTTCCCGTTCGGAGCTTCGATACGACCCTGAGCCATGCGGACATCGCGGAGTGGCCGTGAATCAGTCGGAAAAGGATCGCGGTCTGATTGGCCACCCACAAGGCCGCATCGCGGTTGTACGGGCTGCGGATGTCGTAATTGTAATACCGCGCCATGTCCCAGAGCATCACGCACAATTCGTCGAGCTGGACGCTAGGCACCCAGTGCGTACCATACCCACCCAGGCAAACCATGCCGATCTCCGAGATGTTCGGGTGGTAAACGGGCGTCAGCCAGCGAGCTCGGGAATCGACCGGGGATACGACACTCCCAGCTTTACTTCGACACGATGGTAATAAATGAGCCTGATCTTCCCGCGATCTCGACATATGCCTCTACCCTTGAAAGTAACAAGGTAGTGATGTGGAGGTTTGCCGGTTGCCTGAAACTGGAAGACGGAACTTTCCGAGCGAAGCTTCTCGAGTGCCGTCAAATCGTTTCTGAGGCGGCGGATTCGCGGAGATTCGTACATTATCTCGCCTGCGCAACTCGCACGGCGACTCCGCGGAGCCGTCATCTTTCAGATCGAGTCGAGCCTGTCGCGGTCAGCCGCAACCAGCCACCAACCTCGGGATAGACGATCAGGTGGTCGCCGTTCTGAATCCCGGCATCAACGAGTGTCCAGTTTTCCAGCAGGCGACGGCCCCCTTCCTTATGGTCCAGGGCGTAGCTCATTGGCTGCCCATCGGGACTGGTCGCGGGCAAGTTCATCTTGGTGATGATGTTGGGAATGATCCGGCTGACGGGCACCGTGAAGGCGATGACCGCCTTGACCGACTTGGACCCCGTCTGATCCAGAAAAGTCACCTGGATCCCGCTGGGGTCGGCATTTCCGCCGTATGACATGGTCAGGATACCTCCTCCACATGCCTTTTCGGAGGTTGCTCGCCGATATTGAGTTGAACCCGTTCGTTTTTCATTCCCAATCCTCCGGCGACCGGGCTGTCCGCCCAAAACGAACGCCCTGCCATCAGCATACCCGCTCACCTCGACGACGAGAACAGGCTGAAGTACAAATCCCTCGGCAGGCCAGAGTATCTTGGCTCCCTGGTAGCTCGCTCACCTAACAATACGCAGAACGGCCCGATTTCTTATTGAGTACGACCGCGGTGAATCCTCGGGGTCCGACGGCCTTGCCGCGCAGAGCCGGCTCGAGCCCGCGCCACCTGTCCGGGCAAACGCGTCTTCTGCGAGTCTCCGAATGGGCAACATGCTACGAAATGCTACGTTTTCGAAGGCTCGCGAGCGGTGTTTTGAGCTTCGGTTCTTGACACAAGTTATTACTCGGCATGTATTTACGTAGGACGATAACACTCGATCTCTGCTTTTATTCGATCGCGACTCTAGACTTATCTGTATCGCGAAACAGGAGTTGCGCCGGAATGATTCACTTAGCCAATCCACGTAGGATGAATAAACGCCTCAATAACCTAGAGATGCAAACAGACAAGGTGCAACTGCTCACCTTCCGAAAGGAGCATTGCGATGACTAAGCTAATCGGAAGCGCGTCCACTCGTCGGTGGGCTACCTGACCCCGGCTGAGTTCGAGCAGCTCTGGAGTTAGGAGAAGTCATCAAGGGCTGTCGTTCCACAACAGCAGATCTCAGGGGGGCTACAATTCTGGGGACTCACTTCGGGTCGAGCTGATCCGTCGAACCTGGCTCGGCAAGGATAGCACCGAACATGAACGACGAAGCCACCAACGATCCGGTCGATCCTGGCGAGGCGACCCGCGCGGGTGGTCCCTTGACTTACTCGGGGTCGTCCGTCCTCCCGGAGCATAACGCCGGGATCGTCGCCGGGCTGACCGCGGCGGGTCTACCGGGTGACGGATCGTCGGCCGACTTCGTCATGGCGACGTCGGATGGTCACGCGGCTCCGGCTGCTCCCCGGGCTCCCCACCCCACGCTCCCCGGCTACGAGATCCTGGGCGAACTCGGCCGCGGCGGCATGGGCGTGGTCTACCAGGCCCGCCAGGTCCGACTCAACCGCGCCGTCGCCCTCAAGATGATCCTGGCCGGCCAGCACGCCGGCGCCGAGTCCGCCGCCCGGTTCCTGGCCGAGGCCGAGGCCGTCGCCAAGCTCCAGCACCCCAACATCGTCCAGATCTTCCACATCGACGAGCACGCCGGCCTCCCCTATTTCGAGATGGAGTTCGTCGGCGGCGGCAGCCTGGCCGACCGGCTCGACGGCACCCCGCGCCGCCCCGCGAGGCGGCGCGGTTGGTCGAGACCCTGGCCGGCGCCATGGCCGAGGCGCACCGGCAGGGGGTCGTCCACCGCGACCTCAAGCCGGCAACATCCTGCTCACGCCCGAGGGCGTGCCCAAGGTCGCCGACTTCGGCCTGGCGAAGCTGCTTGAACGTCGAGTCGGGCCTGACGCAGACCGATTCGGTCCTCGGCTCGCCCAGCTACATGGCCCCCGAGCAAGCCGAGGGCAAGACGAAGGACGTCGGGCCGGCGGCCGACGTCTACGCGCTGGGGGCGATCCTCTACGAGCTCTTGACCGGCCGCCCGCCGTTCCGAGGCGCGACGGTGCTGGAGACGCTCGAGCAGGTCAAGACGGCCGAGCCGGTGCCGCCGTCGCGGCTAGTGCCCGGGCCTGCCGCGCAACGCCGAGACGATCGCGCTGAAGTGCTTGCAAAAGGAGCCGTCCAAGCGATACGCCTCGGCCGATGCGCTGGCCGAAGACCTGCGGCGATTCCAGGCCGGCGAGCCGATCCTGGCGCGCCAGACCGGCCTGGCGGAGCGGGCCTGGCGGTGGTGCAAGCGGAACCCGGCAGTGGCGGGCCTGATGGCGGCCGTGGCCACGCTGCTGGTCGCCGTGGCCGCCGGCGCGACAGTGGCCGCGCTTCAGTACCGCCTCGTGGCCAGTAAAGAGGAGGGCCGCCGGATTGCGGCGGAGGGACGGGCCAAGGCGGAAGCGAGGGCCAAGATGGAGCCGGAGGCCAGGCTCTACTTCCATCGCATCGCCCTGGCCGACCGCGAGCTGTCGGCGGACAACCTGGGACGAGGCCCGGGAACTGCTCGACGACATGCCCGGCGGCCTTCGGCGGTGGGAATGGCACTACCTCCGCGGCTCTGCGCGGCTCGAGCCGACCGTCCTTCGGGATTCCGCCGAGGTCTACTGCGTGGCGTTCCCCCCGGCGGGGAGTTGCTCGCCGCCGGGGGCGGGGATGGGATCGTGAAGATCTGGGACTGGCGGACGGATAGGTCATCCGGGAGCTCCACGGGCACGAGGGCCGCGTCTTCAGCGTGGCCTTCCGCCCGCCCGACGGACGGTACCTCGCCTCGGCGGGCACCGATCAGGCCGTCAAGGTCTGGGACCTGACGACGGGCCAGGAGGTCTACCGACGCGGGGGACCCTCGGGCGACGACACGGGGATGGCCTACGCGGTGGCCTTCAGCCCCGACGGACGGTACCTCGCGGTCGGCACCGAGGACGGCGGCGCGATCCTCCGGGACGCGGCCGACGGCACGGAGGTGCACCGGCTCCCCGACCAGCACGAGGGCACCACAGCTTGCGTCGCCTTCAGCCCCCACGGCAGGCTCTTGGTGACGGCGAGTTGGGCGGGAGTGCTGAGGATCTGGGACGCGCGGACATACAAGCTCCTCCACGCCATTCGTGGGCACGAGCATCGAATCAGCGCCGTCGCGTTCCGCCCCGACAGCCAGTGGCTGGCGACGGGCAGCTTTGACCGGACGATCCGGGTCTGGGACGCGGCGACTGGCGACCCGCTGGCGATCCTGCGCGGCTATGTCGGATTATTCAACGGCCTGGCCTTCAGCCCGGACGGCCGGCGCCTCTTCTCCAGCGGAGGCGAGGACAAGTCGGTCAAGATCTGGGACCCGGAGACCGGCCGGGAAATTCTGAAGCTCCGCGGGCACACGTACTTCTGCCAGGGCGTGGCGTCCAGCCCAGACGGCCGACGCCTCGCCTCCGCCGGCAAAGACCGGACCATCCGGATCTGGGATGCCAGCCCCTTGAAGGGCGACGAGGGGCAGGAGGTCCTGACGTGCCAACATGATCACGAGGTCTGGAGCGCCGCCTTCAGCCCCGACGGCCAAGTTCTGGCCTCGGCGGGCTGGGACCAGACCGTGCGGCTCTGGGACGCGCGGACCGGCGCACGCCTCCGAAGCTTATCCCTCCCCAGGAACATCTTTCGGGTGGTGTTCAGCCCCGACGGCCGACAGCTCGCCGCGGCTGCGGTATCCCCCGACCGGACGGCCATCGTCAAGGTCTGGGACGCGGCGACCGGCCAGGAGGCCTACACGATCCCCGAAAAGAGCATGCCCTTCTGCGTGGCATTCGACCCCGAGGGGCGATACCTCCTCAAGGAAGGGCCGGGCCACACTGTTGAGGTGAGGGACGCCCGGACCGGCCAGAGAGTGGGCGCCTGGGCCGGCACGACCAACAGATCTGGGCCATGACGTTCAGCGGCGACGGTCGGCGCCTGGCCACGGCGGGCAACGACGGGACGGTCCGGGTGTGGGCGTGGGACCCGCGCGCCTCGGGGAGATGCACGAGCCGGAGGTGACAATCCCCGTGCGCGTCATCGGCTGGAGCAATCGGGTCGCGTTCCACCCGGACGGCCGGCGCCTGGCTACCGGGGGCGAAGAGCACACGGTCAAGCTCTGGAACGCCAAGTCAGGGGGTGAGCAACAAACCCTTCGCGGACACACCGGAGACGTCTTCGCCGTGGCGTTCAGCCTCGACGGCAAGTGGCTCGCCTCCGCGGGCGAGGATACGACCGTGAGAGTCTGGGACGCGGCGAGCGGCGTGCTGCGGCACTCGTTCCGCGGCCACACCGGGATCGTCAGCAGCGTTGCCTTCAGTCCCGACGGCCGCCGCCTGCTCTCGGGAAGCCGTGACCATACCGTGAAGGTCTGGGACCTGACACTTCTGGGCAAGGAGCCCGGGGGGTAAGCGGTTACCACCTCCATTGAGACGGCTTCCAAAGCAGAGGGTGACCCCCTTGGTCTCTCCCGAGGAACGGTGAGCGGAGGCGGCCCGGACTCCGGCAGTCTATTCCCGGGTTGGGACGACCCGGTGATTCGAGAAGGTGGACGTCCGCCCGGCTGGTGGGATCTGAGTCGATCAGGTCCGTGGCGGTCGTCAGCGGCGCCACAGGCGGATCGTCCCTCCCCCATCGCGCGAGGCCAGGACCCGGCCGTCGGGGGAGAACGCCACGGCATGGACGGCGTGGTCGTGGCCCACCAGCGTGCAACGCTCCCGGCCGGTGGCCGGGTCCCAGAGCTTGATGGTGCCGTCTTCGCCCGCGGAGGCGAGCGTGGTCCCGTCGGGCGAGAAGGCCACCGACCAGAGCAACGCCGCATGCCCCACCAGCGTGTGCCGGGTCGACGGCTGGTTTATGTCGGCGACGTCCCAGACCCTCACTGTCCCGTCCCAGCTCCCCGAGGCCAGGGTCCGGCCGTCGCGTGAGAAAGCGACGGTCGAGACCAAGGTCGTGTGTCCCAGGAGCACGGCAAGATTCCGGCCGGTGGTCACGTCCCAGAGCCTCACGGCCCCTCCGTAGCTCCCCGAGGCGAGGGTCCGGCCGTCGGGCGAGAACGCCAGATAGCAGTTTTCTTGAACGGGACGGCCGGTGAACCTCGGCAGTGGCTGGCCGGTGTCCGAGTTCCAGAGCTTCAGGTTATCCGAGAACCCCAGACTCGCGGTCGCCAGGATCGCCTCCCTGGGCGAGAAGGCCACGCAGGCGACGCCCTCGTGACGGATTCGGCGGCGAATCCGGCGGGTCTCCAGGTCCCACAGGATCGCCTCGTAGGTCTCGTGGCAGGCGGCCGCCAGCGTGCGTCCGTCGGGAGAGATGGCGATGTCGACAATCCCTGGTTGCGCCCCGGCCGGGGCCTCGAGCGACGGGTGTTCTCGTCCGGTATCCACGTCCCACCACGTCACCGTGTTGCCGGACACCGAGGCCACGGCCCCGCCGTCGGCCGAGAAGGCGAGCCCCCCGTGGCTGCGGCCCGCGTTCCGCGTCAGGATCTCCGGTTCCCTACCGACGTGGATCAGATCCCAGAGCTTGACCGTCTGATCCACGCCCGCCGACGCGAGCGTCCGCCCACCGTCCAGGAACGCGACCTTGAACACCAGGTTTGAGTGCCCCTTCAGCGTTGCCCACGCCTCTCCGGTCCCGACCTTCCACAGCTTGATCGTGTTGGTGCTCGACACCGCCAGGACAGAGCCGTCGGGAGAGAAGGCCACCGATCGGGCCGCGGCGTCCGATCGACCCCGGAGTTCGCACGCCTCCCAGGTGGTCAGATCCCACAGCTTGGCTCCGTCCCAGCTCCCCGCCGCGAGGTATCGTCCGTCCGGCGAGAAGGCCACGCTCATGACGACGCCCTCCCCGAACCGGGGGAAAGTGTGCATGACGCGGCCGTGCTGCACGTCCCAGAGCCGCACCCTCTTGTCCGACGACGCCGTGGCGACCCGGGTGCCGTCGTTTGAGATGGCCACGCCCTTCATGTCGTAGGTCGGCACGTCGGACTCCTCGATCGTGCGGGCCTGCCCGGTCCGCAGCTCCCAGAGCCGGATCGTCCGGTTGGTGTGGCCCGAGACCAGCACCTTGCCATCGTGCGAGAATGCCAGGCCCTGGGCGTCCGCGGTGTGTTCCTCGGGGTTCCTCAGGCTCTGCCGCACCTCGCCGGTCGCCGCGTCCCAGAGGTTGATGAAGGAGCCTTCCCGACCCGCCATGTCGAACCGGCTCCTCGTGGCGAAGACACGCCCGTCCGGGGAGAGGGACAGGGACAGGATGAACGTCCCCTCCCGTCTTCCTTGCGGCCCGCGGAACGTCCGCGGCACCCAGCCGGTCGCGGCATCCCAGAGGGTGACCCGGGCTCGGGCCCCTTCGTGGTCGCGGATCCAGGCGGCCACGGTCTGACCGTCCGGGGTCGCCGCGAAGTCCCAGACGGCGCCCTGCATCGGCAGCGTCCGGCTCGACCGGGCCCCCCAGAGGCGCCGCCGGAAGACGTACCACTCGAAACCGCGCCAGTCCGGCCGGCCTGGCGAGGGTCTGTGACGATCGAGGAGTTCGCTCATGCGACCGATGGCACCGGCGTCCCACGCCTGCTGGATGGCGATCATGTCGGAGGTGTAGAGCTGTTGCGCCAGCCGCTCGGCGCTCGCTCGGGCCCGGATCCACTGGGACGTGCTGACGATTAAGCCGGCGACCAGCGTCACGACCAGGCTCGCGAGCAGGCCGGCCACTAGCTTGTTCCGGCGGCCCCAGCGGAGCATCCGCTCGGTCGGGGAGGTCCGTCGCGCCCGGATCGGCCGGTCTTCCAGGAACCGCCGCAGGTCCTCGGCCAGCGCCTCGGCCGACGCGTATCGCTTGGCCGGGTCCTTCTGGAGGCACTTCAGCGCGACCGTCTCGGCGTCGTGCGGCAGGCTCGGCACCAGGCGGGACGGCGGCACCGGCTCGGCCGTCTTGACGTGCCCGAGCGTCTCCAACACCGTCGCACCCCGGAACGGCGGCCGGCCAGTCAACAGCTCGTAGAGGATCGCCCCCAGCGCGTAGACGTCGGCCGCCGGGCCAACGTCCTTGGTCTTGCCTTCGGCCTGCTCGGGGGCCATGTAGCTGGGCGTGCCCAGGATCGACTCGGTCGCCGTCAGGCCCGACTCGGCGTCTAGGATCTTGGCCAGGCCGAAGTCGGCGACCTTGGGCGTGCCGTCGGCGGCGATCAGGACATTGCTCGGCTTCAGGTCGCGGTGGATGATCCCCAGCCGGTGCGCCGCGGCGACGCCGCGGGCTAGCGACTCGACCACCACCGCCGCCCGCCGCGCCGGCCAGGGGGTGCCCTCGAGTCGCTGGTCCAGGCTGCCGCCCTCGACATATTCCAGCTCGAAGAAAGGCAGGCTCTCGGCCTCGCCGATGTGGTGGATCTGGACGATGTTGGGGTGCTGGAGCTTGGCAACGGCCTCCGCCTCGACCAGGAAGCGGACCGCGGTAACGGGGTCGGCGTGGGCACCAGCCAGGATCATCTTCAGCGCACAGGGGCGGTTCAGACCAACTTGACGAGCCACATAGACGACCCCCATGCTGCCGCGACCGAGTTCACCCTCGATCTGATAGCCGGGAATGCTCGGCACGGGGCGTTGAGTCGGCGGAGAGCTGACATGGTCGGTGTGAGTCGAGCCCTCGGCCCCAGTTGCGGTGACGGAGGTATCGTTCGTGTGGGACATGGCCAGGATGACCTGGCCCGCGTCGACGTCGCCGGCACTCGTTGTCCCGAGCATGTCGGGAGAGCCGTTCGGCCCGAAGTCCGCTCTTGTCGCCTCGGGCTCGGACTCCCCGGCCCCGATCGTTTCTCGGTCTCGAGGTCGCGTATCGCCCATGAGAGCCCCCTGAACACGCGGCGGACGCGTTTCGATCAACTTCGAGGAGCGCAGAGTTAATTAGCCCACTCTACGGCATTTCGCTCTGGGTTCCAGAGCTTTGGCCCCGCTGCACAGGTCCAGTCGGGCCTGCGACGGTGACCGGTAGTGGTGGCGTTCGATCAGCCACTGCTCGTTGTACTGTCTCCGGAACTGCCGCAGGTCCTCGATCAGCTCCGCGAGCGTGGCAAAGGTTCGGACTCAAAGCAAGTTCTCCTTCAATGTACGGATAAATCCTTCGACCATGCCATCGAACGAATCACCCTGGTGGCGTGCGCGACGGGGACGACTTCGCTTGCGCTGACTGCGAGCGATTGGCGGCGATCATTTTGGCCAGTTCACGCTCCGACACCTCAGACGTTTTCTCAAAATAATCACATATTAATCCCAACTCCAGATTGCTGTATCGCTTGACGAGGTTCATGTAAGCATTGCCCATCGCTTCATATTTTGGAGTCAGAGGTTCGAGGCTTTCGGGGCGGACGCGGATGAAGACTTTGCGGCGGTCCCGTGCGTCGCGCAGCGCTCGATGAACTGGCGTTTCTAAAGTCGGTCGAGGATGTGCGTGATCGCGCCGGTGGTAAGTCCAGTCATTTCGGACAGCCAGCCGGCGGTGACTGAGTCGCCTGGTCCGTGAAGGATCAGGTCAATGCATTTGGTGTCGGTGGCATTGAGGCCGACGCTCTGCGCGATGGCTTGATGAAGAAAGACAGTCTGGGTGCTCGCTTTCCTGCCGAGCTCCCAGAGCTTGTTCATCAGCTCAGAACGGCTCGATACTTTGACATTCGGACTTGACATAAAATACCTGCACTATTCAGAACGCCCGCAACGCGGCCGTTCAGATCGATTTTCGTGTGGGGAACGCAGCTGCGATGCCGTTTGCCGACGACTCGTTCGATTTCATTTATTGCTCCGCGGCCTTCAAGAATTTCTCGGAACCCGTCAAGTCTCTGGACGAAATGTACCGCGTTCTGCGTTCTGGAGGAGTGGCGCTGGTTGAGGACTTATGCAGAGATGCCTCGCTCGCTGAAATCGATGCTTATGTGAAGAAGAGCGGGCGGGGCCGTATCGACGCCTGGCTGACAAGCTGGGCTTTCCGGTTCATGCTGATCAAGCGGGCTTATACCAAGGACGAATTCAGCCGAATGGCGGAACAGAGCCAGTTCGACACATGCCAGATTCAAGTCGATTCGATCGGGCTTGAGACGCGATTCACGAAGCCTGCTCAAGTCGAGTTGGGAGTTTGGTGACGCCGAAACTCCATCAGGAAAGGATCTCCGCGGCGGCGATCCGGCCGACTTCTTGCCCGTCGATTTCGACCGGCACCTCGTCGCCTGGGTGATACACGCGCGAAGCCTGATATCGACCGCTGGCGATTGGACTGGAATAGGTTTCGATTACACCGTTAACGAGGTTGACAATCCAGTACCGCGGCACCCCGCCCCGCGCGTAAGCGGCCAGTTTTTCACCCCGGTCGATGGGCAGGCTTGAATCGGCGACCTCCACGATCAGGCCGATCTCTTGTGGACCCGGGTGGCGGCCCTTGTAGTCTTTTCGCGAGCCTCTCGCAACCGCGATGTCCGGTTCGGGTTCATCGAAATCGGGGATGCGAACGGGATCCTGAATCATGACTCGCCAGCCTGGTAAGGGTAGCGCCAGCAGTGCATCGCGCATCCCCTCGACGGCGATTACGTGGGGAGGCTTCTTCGTCGTTTTTCTCACCAGGTAGCCATCAATCAGCTCGACTCGGGGATCGTGCAGTATCGCGGCCTCCGCAAGCCGCTCGTACTCGTCGACCGTCATGCGGTACAGCTCAAGACCCGGTCGCGGAGACGGGAAAGTCGATTCGATGAGAGTGGCCATGGTTGCCTTGATTCCAATAGTTGGAATATCTGTCCCGTCGACAACAAGTCGTCCCATCGCCGCTCAGGCTACTCTGAACGATCGTGCCTGGCTAGTCGCGACGCCTCCCGCCGCCGTGGCTCTAACCCTCGCCGGGAGCTTCGTGTCAGGGTGCTAGATCCTGATCAACGGGCAAAGCGGGGATGAGAGCCGCTAGCCACGCTTCGCTGGCAATCGCTCACTGAGACTTCAGTCGCTTTTTCAGCAGCTCCGGCTTGGGTCGCTTCGCTCGCGTCTGGGAATGCGGCGCTTGCCACGATGGCGCCCTTGGTGATGGGGCTCCCTTGAACAACGTATAATGTCGTTTCAGCCGCTCCACGTATGCCGGGTCCTGAGTGATCATCCACTCGAAGAGATCAAGTAACTCGGCAGCGTGCTCCGACTGGGGGCAAAGCGGATCCAGGAATGCGCCGGAGGCCGTCGCCCCATGGCGTCGCAGAAACCTTCCGTCAGAGAACCATTCGGGCTGATCCCAACCGAAACTGATGCTCGCCCAGATCTTTTCCGGAGCCGACTCCTCGATCACCGTGAGCATCACGCGGTTACATACACAGCCCTTTTCTTCGCAGTACGACTCGAGAAATGCGTACCTGCCCCGAAGCAACACGCCGTCGTCCTCGATGCACGCCACCCGCGTTTCCTGCGGGCCCAACTCAGGGAATCGCAGCGCGAATGGAATCATCGCCAAGGCCTCCTATGCCATGCGCCAAGCTCGACACCGCATCAAACAGTAATGCGTGAATGTCTCTCCGTTGCGGATCGAGCTCCTGATCGGATATACCATATCATGATCAAGGCGACGTGACGAATCAAGGCGACGCGACGACCGAGCAAACTTGAGTACGGGGGGTGGCTGCCGATGAGATGGTTGATCGATGGGCATCTGGACCTGGCCTGGAATGCGCTTTCGTGGGGACGCGACGTCACGCTCGAACTGGACCGCTTGAACCGGGACGAGGTGGGAGCGACCGACCACGCCTCGCGAGGGAGGGCGACGACGACGCTGCCGGAGATGCGGCAGGCTGGGATCGCGGTTTGCCAGGCGACGCTGCTGGCCCGGGCCAGGCCGGAGATCCGCAAGCCCGAGGGACATGCCCGCAACAGCCTCGACTTTGCCACCCAAGATATTGCCTCGGCCACGGCGCGCGGACAACTGGCGTACTATGAATTGCTGGAACGCAAGGGCATGTTGCGTATGATCCGGACCAGCGCTGATCTCGACGCGCACTGGCAGCGCTTCACGACCGGCAATGGCGACGATCCGATCGGCTACATCCTCGCGATGGAAGGAGCCGATCCCATCGTCGAGCCCAGCCAGGCCGTCGAGTGGTGGAATCTCGGGTTGCGGTCGGTGAATCTCGCTCATTACGGCAAGAGTCGCTACGCGGTTGGCACCGGCGAAGATGGGCCGCTCACACGGGAAGGAGTGCAACTGCTCAAGGAATTCGAGCAACTGGGAATGATCGTCGACGCGACCCACCTGTCCGACACTAGCTTTTACCAGGCTCTGGACATCTTCGGTGGCCCGGTCCTGGCCAGCCATAACAACTGCCGGGCCCTGGTGCCTGACGGCCGACAGTTCAGCGACCAGCAGATTCGCACGCTGATTGCGCGTGACGCGGTGATCGGATCGGCGCTCGATGCCTGGATGCTCTTCCCCGGCTGGGTCCGGGGTCAGACGTTGCGCGAGGTCGTACGGCTGGAGGCGGTAGCCGATCACATGGACCACATCTGCCAGCTTGCCGGCAATCACCGGCATGTCGCAATCGGCAGCGATCTGGACGGCGGTTTCGGCACCGAGCAAAGCCCTGTGGGCATGGATCGGATTTCGAACCTTCAAGACCTGGGTGAGATCCTGGCTCGACGCGGCTACACCGACCTTGCAATCGACGATATCTTCCACGGCAACTGGCTGCGGTTTTTTCAAAAGAATCTGCCGTCATGAGCTAACCAATCCGGCGCATGCTCCGAGAAACCGGAATGAAAGCCGGTGCTTCCAGGCAACGAAACGCCGAGGGTTTAACCCGCACCGGAGCGAGGTTTGTGGACGAGATCAAGTGGGAGCCGGACGATTGGTGCGAGCAGGCCCGGCGGCTAACCGAGCCAGGGGGACGGGGGGATCGCGAGCCCCTGGCGCGGCTGCTTGAACTGATCGACGCGGGAATCCGTTTGCGGCGTCCCCTGGATCTCCGGCCGCCCGGCGCAGAGTCCGAGGGTTGCCGGCGGACCATCCTGCGCGGCCTGACGGAATTGCGGAAAGCCGTCGGTGAAGCTCTCAATGCTTGCGAGCCCGTTGCCAGTGACCGCCAGATCCTTGCCGGGCGAGTGAAGGACTGGCTCTCGGATTCCCGGTTCGCTCTGCGCGAGCTATTGACCGACCACACGCTCGTCCCGCTGGGTCGCGCCCTGGCGGTGGAGGGTCTGCGAACCGATCTGGAATGGCTGGGTGTACTGATTGCCCGGCTGGATGGTGATCCTCCCCCCAGCCGGACTGCTCGCCTGGAAGTGGAGCTGGAGCGGGTTCGTAACGTGCTTATGCTCCTGTCCGAACCACGGCAGCGAACAGACTCCGAACTCGAATGCCTGCTGGCCCGATGCGAGCGCATGCGGGGTGTGCTCCTGGAACGCAGAATCCGGTCCGAGCTCGGCACCTCCACCACGGGCACGACTCCGGAGCGGCTCCTGATGCTGCGGCTAGAGCACTCTCGGCTGCAGGCCCGTGTGGCGGCCTTGGAATCGACGAGCGACACGGATGGACACCGCTCCTACTTCGGTGGTGATCCCGCAGAATGGGCCGACGCGCTGGCCATTCGCCGGATCGAGCTGGCCGATCGTGCCTGGGCCCAGCTTCAGGAGATGGGCCTCGCCGAGGCGCCCGACCCTGCGAGCGAGCCGCCCAGCACACGCGCGATGAAATCAGCGAGTTGATCGCATTCGTCGAGGACATGCCTTTGCGCAGAGCCGTGAGCTGGCTGGACCTGGCGAGGCAAGACCTCGCGCAGCTCGCCATTATGCTGCGTCGGCTGGCGGCCGCTCCGCGCTCGCAGCCCGTGCCCAACGGCCAGTCGCGGGACGAATCAGGCGGTCGAAGCTCCGACAGGCAGTTGCAAGAAGAAGAGGAGGACCAGGCGCGAGAACGGATCGGCCGCCAGGTTCGTGAGCTCGAGCGGCTGCAGCGCACGGTGCGGGGAGACTGGCAGGAGAAGCTGCTGGCGTTGCGGCTCTCGAACCTGCTGGGGCCGCGGCTCGTCAAGACCATCGAGACCGCGGTGCTTTGGCTGATCTTCTCGCTCGTTGGCCTGATCGTGGCCCAGGGTGTACTCGATCGCGCCCATTGGCTTTCTCAGACCCAACGAGCCTGGCTTGCCTGGGCCGACCTGACGATCTGCTCAGCGCTTCTGGCGGAGTTTGCACTCCGACTGAGCCTGGCTCCTTGCAAGGGGCTTTACTTCCTACGCCACTTCGTGATCGATTTCCTCGCTTCGCTGCCGTTTGGATTCTTCTCCTACCTGCTCGACTCGGAGCAGCTTGAGACAGGGCTCTCGCAGGCCGCCGAGGCTTCATTGCTGCTCAGGATATTGCGGCTAGGCCAGCTCGTGCAGGTCTTGCGGTTCGTTCGCCTCGCGCTGCCGGTTGTACGCATAGCGCGGCTGGGATTGTTCTTCCTGCGACTCAGCGATCGCCTGGTCCGCAAGCACGCCAGGCTGCTCAACCGCAATATCGTGCTTTTCGAGCCCTATCACTCCCAGCGTCCCGAATCGAGTGATCGTCACCGCCTGGGCGCTTTTCGTGCCGAGCAGGAACATGCCGCCGCCACGCTTGCCGCCCGTATCGACCCCGCCGGCCGCTGCCAGCTCGTCGCGCGCGCCCTGGTCGATCTGGACATCCGGATCGAGGCGCTTCCCGACGAGGCCTTTGTCGGCTCTAGCCAGGAGCAGGAACCAAGCGAAGGCCGCGAGATTCCCGTCGAGGCGCTCGTGGACCGCCTGATTCAGCTCAGTCCTGAACGGCTCGTCGACCGTATGGGACCCGGGTTCGTCACCTCGGTCGACCGTTATATCAAACTCCTGGACATACCGTTCATCCGGCGGCTGCGGGTGATCCGCAACCTGGTGGCCTATCGCCAGAAGAGCCCGGCAGAGGCGGTAACCCTGGCCGCCAATTACTTGGGTCATCTGGCTCAGCGGTTTCTCGATGTCGTTTATTTTCTGGCCGATTTGCAGGGAACGCTGTCGCCACCGGTCTTTCTCGACCGCCTGGGGGCGACGATCGTCAGCGCGACCCGCACTCCAGCCAAGCGGCTGCTCTGGTTGGGGTCGGCCTTCCTGGTGCTCTTTCTGGTGGTCAACTCGCTGTCCGTGTTCCAGCCCTTCCGTGGTTTCGTGGACTGGCTCCAGAACCTCCTCGGCTGGCCGGTGATCGTCCTGGGCGTAATCTGCCTGGGCTTCTGGCTGCTGGGGTCGTGGTTCCGCAAGATCGCCAACCAGTCGGCTGACCATTGCGAGCGGGTCGTCGAGGCGCAGTTCGCGGCCCAGACCAAGAACCTCAAGTCCAGGCGCCGCGATCACGACGCCCAGTTCCTGGCCGAGCGGGTCATCGATCCCGAGCTGTTGCTCCGGTCATCCGACAATCTGATGTTGGAGATCGATCGCCGCGACGAGCAATCCGGCGTCTCTCCGTTCGGGAAGCTCCTGCTCCAGAACCGCGAGCTGATCTTCTTGAGGAACATCCGCCTGCTCTACCAAGATTACCTTGATGGCTCCCCATTCCACCGCAGCGATACGAAAGCCTCGGTGCAGTTGCTGGGCAACCTCGCGCTCTCCAACCTGCGGCGCAGTCACCTGGGCCACCTGCTCCGCGAAGGGCGGGTTCTCGATCGGCTTGACCTCAACCGCGCCAGCAGCCTGCTGGGAGGTCCCTATCTCTGGTTCAATTACATTACCCGGCTGATCGTCCAGGAAACGGCGATCCTGCTCCTGGACTACAACCGGCACGCGATACCGCTTGACCGCCTGGCCTGCTCGGCGCCCGCATCGCGAGACGCCTTCGCCAACTGGCTGGCCAGGCGGCTGAGGATCGAGCCTGATCTAGTGCAACTGCCGGGGCTCCTGGCGGTGGAGGGCACGCGCGAGGATGCCCTCACCGACAGGGACAGCGAATTACGGCGGCCCGAAGCCCGGGAATTTCTGGAGACGGTGGAGTTCACCGCGATCGATTTCCTGGCCGACGACCCCCAACGCGACGCCGCGATCCAGGCCCGGTTCGGTCCTCAGGTCGCCGAGCTGGTGCGGCGGGATCGCCAGCAGAACGTCCGCCGGGCATTTCGCAGCTTCCCATTGCACGAGCTTCCCCTGGCGCAACGGACCATCAATCCATATGCATTCTATGAGGCTTACCTGTCCCGTGGACGGATCGTCTTGCTGCCACTACTTATGATCGGCGCGGCGGCGCGGATGGTCGGCATGGCTTTTCGCGCGGTCTACCGCGTTGTGCACGAGATCCTCCATCCCAGAGTCGATCAAGACGAGGACGTGCCGTCGGACACATACTGGGCGGCCCTTCGGAAGATCCACCGGATGCGCAAGCCCGTTTTCATGGGAACACTCTGGCTGCGGGCCCGGTTTGACGCGGAGTATCTGGGGTTGCCACTCCCCTCGGCGCCGCCGGGAATCGCCGCCCACTCGCTGATGGAGAGCGATCTCGACTTCATTGGCGCTTCGCGGCAAGACCGGATCATCGCCGAGCAGATCCGTGGCGGGCACCTGCGGCAGGATGGAATGGATTGGTCGCTGGCTCCAGCAATTCGGCTGGACTTTCGATCGGTTGCCGGAATACCTTGCTCGCGAGATTCCCTACCTCGCGAACCGGGGCGGCGAAGCGCTGCGGGCCGTGGTGACCGCCTGCGTGCTTGACCATGACGACATCAGCACTCTGGCCTTTTCGATCGAAGGCTTGAAGCGGGTGCTGGCCCACGGCGCGGACGCCACGCTTGACGGCGCGACGCTGCCGCCAGGTTTGCCCGATCCGGTGATTAACCTGCGGAACCTTTGGCATCCCGTGCCGCGCCTTCGCAGGCCCCTTGCCGACCTCTTCGCCATGCCCTGCTTCCCCATGTACGACCAGGCGCAGCGGAGCCGGATTCTGATCTACCTGCGCCGCCATCGCCGCGCCGTGCGGGGGTGGATCCATGTGCTGCTAGGGCAGGGGGGTGACGACCCCTGGGCCACTGTCCGGGCTCGGATGCGCGAGGTCTTTTTGAGAACCGACCTCTGGAGCGACCAGGTCCTCGTGCTGCGGGCCGTGCAGACGCTGACGATGCTTGACGTCCAGCACAATTGCGAACTCGTCTGGAGCCTCGGCGGATACACGCGCCTGGCGACCGAAACGGGTTGCGGCGATGGTCCCCCGCCAGCTCCCTTCGCGACCGTCTCCCCCGCCAGTGCGGTTCGCGGCGACCTTTCGGACCGGCGGATGATCGGCCCAGAGGTCGCGGTCCCTGGTTGAGATCGCGAGGTCGAGAGAACTAGCCAAGCTCGCTGGCGTACACTCGGGGCGTCTGAGCCGCATGGGAGAGTGTCGACGCGACAGCGGCTTTTTGCACGCAAACTCGCTGCATATCCCGGAAGTTCAGATGCAGTTTCCAGGTCTTCAGTCGCAGGCGATCGGAAATCTGGTTCAGACCGTGCTTGACCCGCGAGCTCCTGCTGATCAGGCCTAGGTTGTAGAGCAGCCGCTCGGCAGTGAGCGATCTGCCGACGTAATCAAGCCGCACCGTCTTGAAGCCCGCCGCTTCGTAGAGATTCTTCAGAGTCTGGGTCGTGAAGAAATAGATGTGACCGGAACAGGCGAGGCTGCGTTCTCTGCGACCCAGCAGCTTGAACATCAGGGTGTCGTACCGCGGGGTTTCAATTACGAAGTGGCCCGCGGGCTTGAGGATCCGATTCACCAGCCGAAGTGTCCGCAGGGGGTCGTCGATGTGCTCGATCACATGGTTCAGCAAGACCACATCGAACGACTCGTCAGGCAAGCCGGCCGTCTCGAGGATCGCGTTCTTGACGTCTAGACCGAGCGCTTCTCGGGAGTGCCGGCAGGCCTGGTAGAACGGCTCCACGCCCGTGACGTCCCAGCCGTCGTTCTTGAATACGTCAAGGAGATAGCCCAAGCTGCTACCGACTTCAAGCAGCTTCCCCCCTCGGGGATAAAGCTGGTTCAGCAGCGCTCGGGTCTGATCGTAATCCCTGACCTGGAGCCGCTCCTTGAGAACCCGGGTATCATCGGGTCGAAAGGGATCGAATGTTGGGTCATAATTGGCGATCTCGACGTGATCCGGCGCCTTGACCCGCGGACTGGCGTACATCAGACCGCAACGGTTGCACCGCACAATCTGGTTCGGCTGCGCTACACCGGGACCGAAGACCACGGTGGCATCGTCGACTTCACAGTAATTGCAGGGAACCGATTGCGACATTCCGCTTGTCCCTCGAGGATCATGCAATGGGGCAGGCCAGCGGCAGGCCTGGTTTTCCCAGCGAGCCTTGCCTAGGCATTCTCGATCGCGATCGCATGATTTTACACCGGCCGATGACCCAAGAGAAAGTCGTATTCCATGCGCGTGCCGTTTCGCAACGACGCGTTGCCCGCCTTCGATAAAAAGCGATCGAAGGGGCTCCGAGACTGGCTCTGGCGCGCCGCCCTGGGCCTTTCAGCGCGGCCCCGATGGGTTCTGCGTGCTCCTGGTCGGCGAGCGGGCTTTCAGGACGTACCAGTGCGTGCCGCGGCCGGCGGGCAGGCGAATGACCAGGGATCCTTCCACCGGTGACGGCGTGGTCCGGGTGACAACTTTGCCGTCGGCACCAAGGGAAAGCAACTCCAGGCCACTGGTCTTGGTGCGCAAGGTGATCGTGCCAGCCACCGGCTCGGAGAGGAACGGGAAATTCTCGGCTGAGCTCGGGCGGCCCTGCCCGACGGCAGTAATCAGGATGAATCGCGACGACGCGAGCGGTTCGTTGTCGACGCTAGTCAGCGCGACAACGGCCTTGCTCGTCTTGAACTGAAAGACGGCGTCCTTGAGCTCCAGCGCCTTGCCGCCGATCCAGCCGCTGACGGCCTGGGTCTTGGGGGTGTCGATGGTCTGGATGCCTTCGGCCCAGTTCCGCGCCAGCTCGCCGGTGTCGGATCGCACCACGTGTTGACCGGCGGGTATGTGGTCGTGATCCGGGTCCGAGAGCGAGGGTGACGTCCGCAGCCGTCTTGCTCGGTTTCAACCAGGGAAGCTCCTTGACGGCTGGCATGCCGATGGTCAGCCGGCTTTGTTCGAGGAGCGTCCGGATGGTGGCCGTGTTGTGCTCTGGAGATAGCAACGTCTCAAAGAGCTGCGCGGGGGTGAGCTTCAGGCAGTAGGATGCACGGGCCGGGCTGATGTGCCCACGACGAAACGCGATCGCCGCGGCGGGCATGACACCCGTGATCGCGGGGTCGTAAAAAGTAGACCACTTGTTGATTCTGAGCCTCCATTCCTCGGGCCCCGGGCGCTGCAGCTCCATTTGCGAGTAGTTGTACAGCATGGGAGCTTCCCATCCCTGGAGCGAGGCGACGCTGGCCACGTACAGAGGCGCGAGTGAACCGGTCGATCTCTGGATAGGGGACGTTCCATTCGGTGATCACGAGCGGCTTGCCTTGGACATGAGCCGACGCGGCCCAGGTCAGGAAATTGGCTTCGCTGCGGGGGTTGGAGCCGAGCGCCTCGGCCTTGCCGTAGGCGTGCACATCAAGAACGTCGCCGTCGGTCAAGGCAGGCAGTGAGAAGAGCGCGTTCTCCCCCCAGAGATTGGTCGTGGCGATGGGCGACTTCAGCCCGTCGGCCCGCAGCGCGTCGATCATCCGGCGGTTGAACCGGTGTTCCATTTCGTTGAGCAGGTACTTGCTTGGACCCGGCTCCCAGGACCGCCAGATCTTGTCGCCTGGCAGGCCGGTGGCCCGTGCGAAAGCCAGCATGTCACGGTCGTAGAGCGCCTTGTGCACGGGATTGTTCTTATCGGCCAGGAACTTCAGGCCGTAATGGCAGGTGAGATCATTCTCGTTCGTAATCAAGACTCCGACCACCGCGGGATCGTCGTTGTAGGCAAGACCCGTGTACCGGTTGACGTGGTTCAAGTACTGGTGCTGGAACTCCTTCATCAGCTCGATCAATTTCGGGTTGATGTAGTTGAAGCCCCAGACGATGCCCTTGGCTCGTGCGATCTCATCCCAGCCCCTGGTCAAGCCGTCGGCCTGCTTGAACTCCCGCAGGTAGTGCATGTCGAGCCAGACGTAGACACCTTCGTCTTTGAGGCATTTGATCCAGTAGTCGATCGCATCGAGTGACCGCCGGTCGAGGTGCCGCGTATCTTTGGGATTGGTACCGAAGATGTTGGGCCGGACCCAGTTGGATTCGTGCTGTACAATTCGCATGAGGTTATATCCAAGCTGGGCGATCCGCCGGGCCTGGCGGGGAACGTTCTCCCGCGGCGTCCCGAAGAGCACTGGGCCGGAGAGGTTCGGCCCCAGAATCGCGCGGCAGCTCCGTCCTCGAAGACAAGCTTCTCTCCGCTTGCCTTGACGAAACCGTGACGGCCGGCGGGCCTGTCGTCGGCGTTGAGGAACGACAGATCCACCGGCGAAGCATCCCATCGCAGCGCGTCTCGAAACCAGGTGCCATTAGGACTTGAGTACTTCTTAGCGTCGGCCGCGTTCATCTGACCCTCGGCCGACAGGTTCATCGCCAGGCTGATCGGTCCCTGACCTGCTCGAGTTCCGCGGTCGCTAGAAGTATGCTTCCGGACGTCGTTGTGATGCACTTTCGGGATTGGCTGCTGAGCCTCGTCACCGGCCGCGACAGACAAGGCAACCAGAACCCACGGGCCAAGGAAGCCAAGCCAAGCCTGCAAGTTGCGTTTCATGTGTGGATCCTGCTCGCTAATCGGTGTCGCGCCATGCGGAACTGACACGCGTCTGGTTCATCCTCGCATATCGTTGCGGCGCACAACAAGACGCGGACCTGACGCGGCGTCCGGCGTCAATCACTGCCACCGATCTGCCGAAGCGGCTCAAGGGGCGGCAAGAAGGGCCTGGACAAGCATATCGTTGGCGGTCTGCCATCGATACCGCGCCGCGATGCTGCGGCCCAGAGCCACGCGAGCCGCGCATTTTTCGGGATGATCGAGCAACTCACGGAGAGTAGCTGAGATGGCGTCCTGGCTTTCGGGGTTGAAATACCAGCCTGCCTCGCCGCCGATTTCGGGCAAAGCCGTCGAATCGGCCAGCGCGGCGGGTATACCCTGGGCCATGGCCTCGACCACGGGGATGCCGAAGCTTTCGCAGAGTGAGGGAAAGACCAGTGCGACCGCCTCTGCATAGGCAGCGCGGAGGATTTTGCCCTGCCGATAGCCCGGCATCCGGATGATCGCCTTGCGGCCTACGGCGGCAGCCGCCTCGCGGAGCGGGCGAGCTTCGTCCTCGGCACCGGTGCCCAGGAGCACTAGAGCCAGCTCACCCGAGGCCACCTCGGGCAATGCGGCCGCTGCCCGGATCAGTCGGACCAGGTTCTTGCGAGGTTGAAAATTCGCCACGGATAGGAGATAGGGAATTCGGGCGGGCAACCCCATGTCGGCGCGCACCTGCTCGCGCTCGCGCGGGCTGGCCGCCTCGAAGAACAGGTCATCCGCGGCATTGGGAACCTGAGCCACTCGGTCCCCGCATGCGGGAAACGCCTCGACCAGTTGCCGGGTGTTGAAGTGCGAGACCGAGAGGATCAAGTCGGCTTTGCCAAACGCGCAGGCCAGCAACTCGCGATTCTTGGGAGGCTGAAATCTCAGGTGTTGCAAGACGTCATGACTGGTGACGGCCCGCCGCACCCCACGCGACGGCACCGCGTACTCGGCCGGGCAGTAGATCCAGTCTGCCGGCCCGGTAAACCAATCGATCGGCGGCCAAGGCTTGAGCCGCCACCACCGCAACAGGTCCCGGGTTCGTATCGGCAGTTCCCGACGTGACAGATCGTTGAGAGATTCCCAGTACGCGAGTCCGTCCGGATGAGTCATCCGTCCCGTGACCAGGTGCAACGCGACGTCGTCTCGGCGTGCCATCCTTTCGAGCTGAGCCAGGGCGTGACGGGTCACGCCGGTAGGCCCATGGCAAGCATCCATGTCATAGAGCATCACGACACGCAAGGGAACTGGCGATACCAACCCTTGAGCCGGCTGAGCCACAATCCGATCCCCAACGGGGTTGTGCGACCTGAATTCCGTCAGTCCTTCAGACTGGATCGAGGGCTCCTGACTTCCATTTCCCGTACGATTGGGGGCCGACCTCTTTCGCGGGACGACGCGGCCTCCTGGTTGCGCAGCCGGTAGGCAGGAAGTCCCAGAAGCTGTCTCGGCGTTGCGCTGCGGCATCCTTTCCCCCAGCGTATTCTCTCTTCGGGCCGCGACCGAATCCCCGTGGTTTTGCTCGGATCGAAGGGCTGCCTCGTGTGACACCTTGGTTCACGATCACGGTCGATCGGTACTCGCTTCCCGATCGTAGGTTTACCACGACAGACTGTCAATTCCAGCAGGTTGCCCAGTGGCACTGGGGGTGCACGATCAGCGAGCCAATCGTCTGGCCGCGCGGTCGAAAATGTCAAAAGGTGAACCGACTCGTTCCCGGACGGTCACCGTGGGAATGTCCAAATCTGCCGACGCTCTGCGTCGTCCCCGTTCGCCGGATCCTACCCATCGGTTGCGCCGGCCGCCAGAAACCACTCCGATCGCCACCGCCTTATCGACACTCGTTCGGCTTTGTCGTTGCCTATCAAGCAGCCCATGGTCCGGGATGGGCTTGAGTTGAGATCACTGCAGGACGGTAAGGGCAGGTTCTTTCTTTTCCTTCTTGACCTCCCGTTCCTTCTTCTGGGCCGAGAGTAGAGTCAAACCCATTTTGACTTTGTCGCCTAGGGTCTTCTGGGAAAGGCACGTGTAAAGGCACAGCCGGTCGCACTCAACGGTCTGCTTGCGAATCTCCCTGGCCTTGGGCCCGTACCAGATTTCACGGGCAGAGGCTTCCTTGATGTTGCCGATCGGCGGGTAGAAGAAACAGACCTCGATATTGCCGTTGGTGCGAATAAAGAAATCACGCATGCCCACTCGGCAGGGCATTGCCTCCGGCGGCGCCGATTGCTCGCGAAAGTGGGGCACCAGAAGCGAAATGACAAGCTCGGAATTCACGATCGGCTCACCTCGGCGCTTCAAATCCAGCATCGTGTCCACGACCTGTTGAAGCTCCGGCAACTCGTCCTCTTCGATCCAGAGTTCGTTGTATGTTTCTGGCGTCCAGCGATCCATGGGCTGGAAGTTCAGGGCGGTGGCGCCCATGTTCTTGGCCCACTGCACCATCTCGGGCAAGTACTTGTAATTCTTCTTGCCGATCGTGGGTTTGATTATGATCGGGAAATCCAGGCCCAGCTTGTCCCTTTCCTCGTGAACGAACTTGATCCCCGCGCTGAGCTTGTCAAAAAGACCTGGCCAACCCCGGAGGTAATCGTGAACCTCGGCGTTCGGAGCATCAACCGAAACATTCAGATTCCAGGGATGCGCCGCGGCGAAGCGCGCGGCATTTTTCTGGTTCAGAGCCGAGCCATTGGTGGTCACGCCGGCGTGAATCCCGTTCTCGTGGCAAAACATCATCAAGTCCAGGAACCCGGGCTTGATGAATGGCTCACCGCCGCTGAAGCTGATCGAGTACGTGCCGACAAACTCCTTGATGCTCAAGAGCGCGTGCTGCCACTCCTCAATACTCATCTCATCCTTGTAGGTCGGTAGCCGCCAATACTCGCAATAGCGGCACTTGACGTTGCACCGCTCGTTGACCAACCCGTAGAACGTCACGGGCTTCGTGATGTCCTTGCCGCCGTGCAGATAGAGCTCTTCGGCAAAATGGTTGTATGTATGTTTGAATGCAAGCCTAGAAAGCGTTGCAACATTCATAGCGGATAATCCTTGCGTAGCGAGTGTGGAGACCCATCAAGGAGAGTTCGGTCAGGTCACGGTACAGTCGTTTGATGCTTTAGAAGGCTCGCTTCAGCCAGAAAGGTGAGAACAAAAAGAGTTAATGCAACCAGAGGCCGACTGGAAAAGCTATAAAAGCCATAGGTCACATTGTGAGGTGGAGGTCTTCACTAGTTCTCGATGTCGACTCCGGCTGCCAGTAAAGGGAAGTACCTCATTATCGAAAAGTAACCGATCGGAGCAAGTAATTTCACGAAATTATCGATGCCATCCATGCTGCTGTCTCGCTTCGACACTGATTAGGGGCCGCATTACCTCGGGATGTTGATTCCTGGAAACATCACGCCACGTACGGGCTGTTGGGCGGCCAGGCTCCGCGAGCCCGCGAGCCCGGTGTCTTCGATCAGCGGCTTGACAGCCTGGCGGGTTACGTTAGCATAGTTCTTTCGGTTCTGAAGAGACCGCGTGTGTAGTCAATCAGGCCGCGCGGGCGAATGCAACCTGCCCGATCTCGATCGCCGGATGGACGCCGGCGGAGCCGGCGCACGCAAGCAGCTCACGGCTTGGCCGCGAGGCGTGGCTCTTGGATTGCCTGAAAGATCAACAAACGATGGTTACCCCGGCCCGAAACGGACGCGGGACTGGAGTCAGGACAATCCGGCTCTGGGGTAAGGGAAACGACTGACTAATGCCCACGATCAACCAGCTTGTTCGTAAGCCGCGCCGGCCGGTCAAGTACAAGACCAAGGCCCCGGTGCTCGAGTCTTGCCCATTCAAACGGGGGGTTTGCCTGCAGGTCAAGACAATGACCCCCAAGAAGCCGAACTCCGCGCTCCGCAAGGTGGCCAGGGTGCGTCTTTCCAACGGCAAAGAGATCACGGCTTACATTGGAGGCGAGGGGCATAACCTTCAGGAACACTCGATTGTTTTAGTGCGCGGCGGCCGCGTCCGCGATCTTCCAGGTGTGCGCTACCACATCGTGCGGGGCGTGCTCGATTGCCAAGGCGTTGCCGAGCGGAAGCAGGCCCGCTCCAAGTACGGGGCCCAGCGCAAGAAAGCCGCAGCCCCGGCCAAGAAGAAATAAACACATAATCGAACCCCACCGCAGGACCGATCTTCATGGCCCGTAAGTTCACTGCCAGCAAGTCGCACCTTCGCCCTGATCCCCGTTTCGGGTCAAAACTGGCCGGCAAGTTCATCAACTGCGTTATGCATAATGGTAAGAAGAGTGTGGCCCAGCGCATCTTTTACGACGCGATGGAGCTCATTCATAAGCGGCTGCCCAATGAGGAGCCGATTGATGTTTTCACACGAGCCGTCGAGAATGTCAAACCGATGATCGAGGTTCGCTCCAAGCGTGTTGGTGGCGCCACCTACCAGGTGCCCATGCAGGTGAACAAGACCCGCCAGCAGACTCTCTCGATTCGCTGGCTGCTAATGGCGGCCCGCGAGAAGAAGGGGCGGCCCATGGCCGTTAAGCTGGCCGACGAGTTGATTGCCGCGTTCAACCGCGAGGGCGCCGCGATTACCCGGCGCGAGAACGTGCACCGCATGGCCGACGCCAACAAGGCCTTTGCCCATTTCGCTTGGTGAGATCGGACCGCGCGGTTGTCGCTTGCGATTTGACCGGGTTCCATGGCCCAAGATCCGCTTCAAGTGCTCTGGGTTGAGCCCCATTTCCCCGGCCGGCTCGGGGCTGTGGCCGACTGGCTGGTCCGCCGCCGAGGCTATCACTGCTGGTTCTATTGTCACACCGCGACGGCCCGCGAGCACTGGCCGGCCTCGGTCGGCAAAGGGCTCGAGTTGCAGGTGTTCAATGTCGGAGGCGCGGCGCGCGAGCAGACCGTGGCCTGGTCACGAACGCTCGAGCGCAGTCTTTGCTACGCCTACGGCTGCTGGGAAGTTCTGGAGGCGCGCCGGCCCCGGCCGATCGACCTGATCGTCGGCCGCTCCGCCGGGCTTGGTTCCACGCTGTTTGCCCCGGTCTACGCACCCGCTCCCCCACGGGTCAACTTCTTCGACTATTACTACCACGCCCGCCAAAACGATCTCGCCGCCGAGATCGCCGCAGACACACCGGCCGCCTACGTTCACTGGCGACGTTCGGCCAACTCCATCGAACTGCTTGATCTTGAGCAGTGCGACCTGGCGTGGACCGCGACGAGCTGGCAGCGCCATCTTTTCCCCAACGAGTATCGCGACGAACTCTGGGTGCAGCACGATGGCATCGCCACGGTCAGCGAAGGTGATGCAACCACGCATGATCGGTGGCAAGGCCCCCGATCACTGGCCGGTCGGCTGCTGCCCGCGGGAACGCGCGTGGTCAGCTTCGTGGCACGTTCGCTCGAGCGGCTGCGGGGCTTCGATCGGTTCTGGCACACGGCCAACGCGTTGCTCCGCGCCCGCAACGATCTGGTTTGCGTGATCGTGGGAGACCCGGTCGTACAGCGCGGCCTGGACGTACAGCACCACAACCGTGACTACCCTGCCCAGCTTGGCGCGATTGTCCCGCCGGCCGATCCCGATCGCCTCTGGTTCCTGGGGCGGGCGACACCGAGCGTCGTGGCGGAGGTCCTGGCGGCCAGCGACCTGCACTTGGCGCCGGGTCGTCCCTATCCCGTGGCTCGATCGCTGCTGGAGGCGATGGCCGCGGGATGCGTCGTGCTGGCCTCGGACACGGCACCTCACCGGGAGGTCATCAGCCACGGTCAGACGGGACTTCTAGCGGACGTTGCAGATCCTGATGCACTCTATCGCCAGGCGGTTGCGGTGCTTGCCCACCTGGACGAGCACCGCCCCCTGGGTGACGCTGCGACCGAGCGGGTCCGGTCTCACTATGCGCAGGAGGTTTGCATTCCGATGCTGGCCGAGCGGTTCGCGACGCTTGCCGCCGCCCAAGGGAGGTGGTAGCGGCCATGCACGTGCTCTTCCTCCACGACGCCTTCCCGGCCCAGTTCGGCCGGCTTGGCCTCGAGTTGAAAAGGCGCCATGGCTGGAAGTGCAGCTTCCTGGTTCAGAGCCTTTCGAGCTGTCCGACGCCCACGACCGAGATGCTCCAGGAGCTCGACCTCCACCAGCTTCCCCTGACGGCCGAGCACCGCTCGAAGGAAGGGATGCCCTGGCCCCAGATCTTCGGGATGTATCTGGATCAGTGTCAGAGTGTCTTCAATGCCTTGCGCACCCGTTCCGACCTGAAACCCGACCTGGTAGTCGCGCACGGCGGCCGCGGCGCACCGACGCTGTTCCTGAAAGATCTGCTCGACTGCCCCATCATCAACTACTGTGAGTACTATTTCGCCACCAGTCATCGCGACATCTCGTACCGGATCGACCTGCCGCCCGCCGAGCCTGCACATTTCTTCCCCGGTGCATCAACGCACCCACGCTTGCCTCGCTCGTCGATTGCGACGCCGGCTACTCGGCCACGCGCTGGCAGCAGCAATCGTTTCCCGAGCGGTTTCATTCCAAGATCGACGTTTACTTCGACGGTATCGACACAGCTCTGTACCGCCCCGGCGCCGCACCCCGGCACATCGGCGAGGTGTCGCTACCTGAGGGGACCAAGGTTGTCACCTTCGTCGCTCGGGGACTGGAGTCGATCCGCGGCTTCGACCTGTTCATGCAAGTCGCCGACCGGATCTGCCGCCAGCGCGCGGACGTTGTCTTCGTCGTGGTCGGCGGCGAGGAGATCCATTACGGCTGGGACAAGCTGCACACCGGTTCGCCGAGCTTCAAGCAGTGGGTTTTGAGCCAGGGCGAACACGACCTCTCCCGCTTCCATTTTCCGGGCCGCATCCTTCCCGAGCACCTGGCCGATATCCTCCGGCTGAGCAACTTGCACATCTACCTCTCGGCCCCGTTCGTGGTCTCTTGGTCCCTCTTCAACGCGATGGCCACCGGCGTGCCTGTGCTGGCTTCCGACGTTCCCCCCGTGCGCGAGGTCATCGCAGCCGGAGTGAACGGTCTGCTCGAGCCGCTTTTCGACATCGACAGCCTGACCGCCACCGCGCTGAGGGTTCTGGCCGACCCGGCTGCCGTTGCCCCGCTTGGCACTGCCGCTCGTCACACCATTGAAGAGCGATACAGCGTCGAGAGTTGCATTCCGCCGCTACACCGTTTCTTCGAGCGCAGTGGCGGCCGGGGGGAACACAAGGGTGGAAGCGTAGAGCCGAAGCGTCGGGGCACCGGTAGGTCGTGGTTCGGCTTGGATGAACCGCGGGGGACGACCCAGTAACATGAAAAAAATCGGCTGGGAGTGTCCTCGATGGCCCCGACCGCGAAGTCAGTAGGTATGGACCGGAGCATGACTGAGCCCTCAGACGCTCACATTGCCGACGACCGTCTGATCGACCGCGCCGCCGCCGGCGACGACGATGCGCTCGCCGAGTTGTTTGGCCGTTATCGCAAGTGCCTGCGCACGATGGGCCGCCTCCGGATGGACCGCCGCTTGCAGGGCCGGGTCGATCCGTCCGACGTCTTGCAGGAGGCCTATCTCGATGTCGCTCAGCAACTGCCCAGCTACCATGCGAAGCCCGAAATGCCGTTTTACCTCTGGCTGCGGCTAACGACCGGGCAGCGCCTGATGCGCCTGCACCGCCAGCACCTTGGATCTGCCATGCGCGACGCCGGCCGCGAGGTGTCGCTACATCGGGGGGCATTGCCGCAAGCGAGCAGCGTGTCGCTGGCCGCGCAGCTCTTGGGGCGGATAACTTCCGCAAGCAAGGCCGTTGAGCGCGTGGAGATCCAGTTGCAGTTGCAGTCCACCCTCAATGGGATGGACGAGATGGACCGCGAGATCATCGCCCTGCGGCACTTCGAAGAGCTCTCCAATGTGGAGGCCGCACAGGTGCTCGGCCTGGAGACCTCGGCGGCCAGCAAGCGTTACATCCGCGCCTTGAAGCGTCTGCAAGAGATCCTCAAGGGAATCCCCGGACTTTTGTAGGGTGGATGCAACCCACCTCTGCTCTTTATATGATTAAAGAACGGTGGGTTGCACCCACCCTACCATGGGACGCTGCCATGTCCGACGCAACTGCCGACGGCATCACGGTCGAAGCGCTGGCTCGACGAATTCCTCGAGCGCAAGCGACGGGGTGAGCAGCCGACGATCGATGAATACGTCGCCAGGTATCCCCACCTCGCCGACGAGATCCGTGAGTTCTTCCCGGTGCTCGGTCTGGTGGAGGACTTCAAGCCCGGCTCGGGCGATTCCACGGGCACCTTCGCGGGGGCCGAGATTCCCGGCCTGGAGAAGCGGCTCGAGCGCCTGGGCGACTACCGGGTGCTGCGCGAGGTCGGTCGTGGTGGCATGGGCGTGGTTTACGAGGCCGAACAGGAATCGCTGGGCCGTCGAGTGGCGCTGAAGGTGCTTGTCGCCCATCGTCTGAGCGATCCCATGCTCCTCGCCCGGTTCGCCCGCGAGGCCAAGGCCGCCGCGCGGCTGCACCATACGAACATCGTGCCGGTGTTCGGCGTAGGCTCAGCGGAAGGCATTCATTACTACGTCATGCAGTTCATCCAGGGACAGGGACTCAATGCGGTCCTGAACGAATTGAAGCGGCGGAGGCCGCCCAGGACGGGCACGCCCCGACGACGGAAAGTGGCCCGGGCGACGTCTCGGCGGCCGACGTTGCGCGATCGCTCCTGGCAGGCAAGTTGTCTTGCCTTGGATCCGCGACTGCGGACAATCTCGCGCCTTCGTCGGCGGACTCGAGTGACCTGCCCACGAGAGAGGCCGGCAAGGTGCCCATCGCGACCGGTTCGTCGTCCCTCAAGTTCTCCGGTCCGTCGGGCTATGCACGGTCGGTCGCCCGGATCGGCCTGCAAGCGGCCGAGGGCCTTGCCTACGCCCATGAGCAGGGTATCCTGCACCGCGACATCAAGCCGTCGAACTTACTGTTGGATGCCCATGGGATCGTCTGGATCGCCGATTTCGGACTGGCCAAGGCGACAACCGACGACGACCTGACGCACACAGGCGACATCATCGGCACGATCCGTTACATGGCCCCCGAACGATTTCACGGCCATTGTGACGCCCGGTCGGATGTCTACGGGCTGGGCTTGACTCTCTACGAATTGCTCGCCAAGCGCCCCGCGTTCGACGAGGCCGATCGCGGCAAGCTGATCAAGCAGGTGACCGAGTCCGAGCCAGTAAGTTTGCGCAAAATGAATCGAGCGATACCGAGCGACCTGGCGACGGTCGTGCACAAGGCGATCGAGCGCGAACCCTCGCACCGGTACCACACGGCCGAGGACCTGCGCCGGTTGATCGAGGACCGGCCGATCGCGGCCCGGCAGATCACGGCGATCGAGCAAGTCTGGCGCTGGTGCAAGCGCAACCCACTGGCCGCCCGACTTTCCGCTTCTCTGCTGACGACGCTAGTCACAGGCTTGTTGGTGGTGAGTGTTCTCTTCCTGAGGCTCTGGGCGGTCGCAGCCGAACGAGGCCGGCTCTACCTCGCGGAGAGTGAGCGATCGGAGCAGCTTCGCGAGGTCTCAGCTCAGGCCAGCTCCGAAGCTGAAGGCGCCAACCGCCGCCTGTACGGCGTGCGCATGAACCTAGTTCAACGGTTCTGGGAGGAGTGGAATCCCGAAGGGTTTCGTCAGACTCTTGCCGAGCAGCTTCCGGAGAACCAGCGTGGTATCGATCGTCGAGGGTGGGAGTGGTACTACTGGCAGCGGAAAGTCAGCTCCGGCCACACTACTTTTCAGGGACATACGGGGGTGGTTTGGGGCGTGGCCTTCAGCCCCGACGGTTCACGGATCGCCTCCGCGAGCGCACGACGAGACGGTGAAAGTATGGGACGCGGTGACCGGCCAGGAGACGCTCACGCTCAAGGGGCATATCAGCCAAGTCTTCGGCGTGGCGTTCAGCCCCGACGGTTCACGGATCGCCTCCGCCAGCTATGATAATACGGTCAAGGTGTGGGACGCGGTGAACGGTCAGGAGACGCTCACGCTCAAGGGACATGCTGGCCATATCTTCGGCGTGGCGTTTAGCCCAAACGGTTCACGGATCGCCTCCGCCAGTGCCGACCACACGATGAAGGTTTGGGACGCTGCAAGCGGTCAGGAAACGATCACGCTCAAGGGACATACCGGGGTGGTAATCAGTGTAGCGTTCAGCCCAAACGGTTCGCGACTCGCCTCCGCCAGTGCCGACCAGACGGTGAAGGTTTGGGAAGTGGTGACCGGTCAAGAGACCCTCACCCTAAAGGGGCATACTGGCTCGGTAACGAGCGTGGCGTTCAGCCCCGACGGTTCCCGGCTCGCCTCCGCCAGCTACGATCATACGGTCAAGGTTTGGGACGCGGCGAGCGGTCACGAGACCCTCACCCTCAAGGGGCATACGGGGGTGGTTTGGGGCGTGGCGTTCAGCCCCGACGGCTCACGACTCGCCTCCTCTAGCCTCGATCAGACGGTGAAGGTTTGGGACGCGGCGAGCGGTCACGAGACCCTCACCCTCAAGGGGCATTCTGGCCAGGCCTTCGGTGTGGCGTTCAGTCCAATTGGTTCGCGACTCGCCTCCGCCAGCGCCGACCAGACAGTGAAGGTGTGGAACTCGGTGAGCGGTCAAGAGACCCTCACCCTCAAGGGCTATACCGGCGGAGTCCTTAGCGTGGCCTTCAGCCCCGACGGCTCGCGACTCGCCTCCCCCAGCAACGATAATTCGGTGAAAGTGTGGGACACAGCGACCGGCCAGGAGACACTCTCCATCAAGGGGCATACAGCCCCGGTCTCCAGCGTGGCATTCAGCCCCGACGGTTCGCGGATCGCCTCCGCCGGCCAAGACAGGACGGTGAAGGTGTGGGACGCGGTGAACGGTCAGGAGACACTCTCCCTCAAGGGGGGGTATACCGACACGGACACCAGCGTGGCATTCAGCCCCGACGGCAACCGGATCGCCGCCGCCGGCAACGATAATACGGTGAAGGTGTGGGACGCGGTGACCGGTGAGGAGACACTCACCCTCAAGGCGCGATACCGGCCTAATCACGAGCGTGGCATTCAGCCCCGGCGGCTTACGAGTGGCCTCCGCCAGCGTCGATGGTAGGGTGAAAGTATGGGACACGGCGACCGGCGAGCAGACGCTCACGCTCAAGGGGCATACCAGCCTGGTCCAGAGCGTGGCGTTCAGCCCCGACGGCTCACGACTCGCCTCCCCCAGCAACGATAATTCGGTGAAAGTGTGGAACACAGCGACCGGCCAGGAGACGCTCACCCTCAAGGGGCATACTGGCCAAGTCTTCGGCGTGGCGTTCAGCCCCGACGGTACCCGGCTCGCCTCCGCCAGCCAAGACAGGACGGTGAAGGTGTGGGACGCGGTGAACGGTCAGGAGACGCTCACGCTCAAGGGGCACACTCGCGCCGTCTTAGTGGTGGCGTTCAGCCCCGACGGTACGCGGCTGGCTTCCGCCAGCCAAGACAGGACGGTGAGGACGTGGGACGCCCGCGATGTGACGCCGGAATCGTTCGTCCGCGATGAGGCTCGCGGAGTGATCCTTTTTCTCATAGACCGTTTGGCCACCGAAGCGGACCTGCGTGCCCTAATCGCCGGCGACAAAGCGCGCTCGCCGCTGGTACGCGAAGCCGCTCTGGACATGGTCCGTGGATACTGGACATTGCGGATCCGCAGTCGGGCCGAAGCGATCGTCGGGGACTTGTTTGTCCGGTTGCTTCTCCGCGATGACGTGCTCGCCGCGCTCCAGTCCCAACCGATGGCCGATCCGGAAATCCAGGCAGCCTGCCTAAAGCTGGCCTGCACATGGCCAGAGTCGCCAGGGGCATGCAGCAAAGCCAGTTGGGACCTGGTTCGGGACTCCAGGCGACAGCAAACGGTTTACCAACGGGGCCTATGCCTGGCCAAGTCCGCTTGCCGGCTTCGGCCTGACAACGGCTTTTACCTCAACGACCCTGGGCGTCGCCCAGTACCGCGCCGGTTTAATAGCCGAGGCGAAGGCGACCCTGACGCGGTCATACGCTTGGAACGAGGGGACACAACGTGCCGGCCGGGCCTTCCTGGCCATGGCCCACCAGCGCCTGGGCCACCCCGCGGAGGCCCGCGCCATGCTCGACCGGCTACGCAACGTGATGCGCCTGGATAATCTCGCCGGAATTCAGGACGAAGAAGGCCGAGGCTTCCTGGCCGAGGCCGAAGCAGTGGTCCTGTACGACCCCATATTCCCCGCGTACCCATTTGCGCCGTGAGGTTCACACACCCGGGCACCGGGGCAGTCTCGTCGCGTCATTCGCCCCGCGAGATGTTCGAATTGGGCACGGCCGGCGTACCGTTCTGGGCCCCGAGAAGCTGGACCAGCTTCTGGAAGAAACGGTCCCACTCGATCGGCTTGCTGATGTGGTCGTCGCAGCCCATGCGGAGGCATTCGTCGCGATCTTTGCTCATCGCGTAGGCGGTAACGGCGAGGATGGGACCCGTGAAACCGCCGGCGCGAAGCTGACGGACGGCCTCGTAGCCGTCAAGCACCGGCATTTCCATATCCATGATCACGGCATCAAAAGGCCGGCCCTGCTCGGCCGCGTCGCGAACACGTTCAAGAGCCTCCTTGCCGTTGCGCCGGCACCACCTCGGCGCCGATGCTGCTCAGGCGCAAAGTGATCACCTGCCGGTTGGCCTCGTGATCCTCCGCCAGCAAGAGACGGGCGTGCAAGCGCGTAACCGGCGCGGCGGTCTGGGGCGATGAGGGCGGCTCCTGGGGCTTGCCGGGTGGCTCGATTCGTGCCACCTCGGCTGGATCGGGCACGCCCACAAGAACCGCCAGGGTGAACGTCGAGCCGACCGAGGGAACACTCCGCACCGTCACGTCGCCGCCAAGCTGCATGGCCAGGCGCTGGCAGATTGCCAGGCCCAGCCCCGTGCCGCGGGGTCCGTCCCTCAAGGCGGGTCGGACCCGGTAGAACGGCTCAAACAGGCCGGACATCTCGTCGGCGGTCATGCCGACGCCCGTGTCATCGATGTCGATGACCAGGGAGGCCTCGGCGCCGGGCCGTTGAGTGATGTGCCCGGTCAGACGGATTCCGCCCCGATCGGTGAACTTGATCGCATTGTCAATCAGATTGACGAGGATCTGCTGCAGCCGCAGCCGATCGGTCGCGATGAGCTCGGGGGTTCCCTCTTCGAGCACGGTTTCAAGCTTCAATTGCTTCGCGTCGGCCTGGGTGCGAAGTGATTCCACAACATCCGCTAGAATCTGGGGCAGCGAGCAAGTTTGCCGCTCGAGCCGGAGTTTCCCGGCCTCGATCCGCGCGACATCGAGCAAGTCATCAATCAGCGCCAGGAGCAGTTGACCATGTTCCCGGATGTTGCAGAGATACTCTGTGATCTCGGCGGGGCCTTGCTGAAGATAGGGATGTTCCGCGAGCAGCTCATTGAACCCCAGAAGCGCGCTCAGCGGGGTGCGGATTTCGTGGCTGACATTGGAGAGGAAGTCGCTCTTGGCCCGGCTGGCCTGTTCGGCGGCATCCCGGGCCTGGCGCATTGACTCGGCTTGCTCGAGTGTCTTCTCAATGCGTTTTTGCTCGGTGATGTCCCTGCTAATGCCCAGCAGCCACTCCTGCGAGTCTTCGATGATTTTGGTGATCAGCAGGAACTCGCAGATCTGGAAGTCTCCACTTCGACCAAGGATCCGTAACTCAAACCGGGGCAATGCCTCGCCCAGCATCGCCCTGGCATGCAGCCGCTCCGCGGCTTCAAGATCGTCAGGATGAATCAGGCCGTCGAACCGGCGGCCGACCCAATCGGCGCGGGACCAGCCAGTGATCGTCTCGAATGCTGGGCTCAGAGAGACCAGGACTCCCTTGTCATCGAGTTCCCAGACAACGACACCGGTAGACTCGACCAGGCTGTTGTACCGTGCCTCGGCCTGCTGGAGGGCCTCCAAAGCCCGCTTGCGGTGGCTGATGTCGCGAGCCACAACCAATCCGACCGGCTCCGGCTCGATGTGGATGCGGCTCACGCTGATGTTGACCGGCAGCGCCGCTCCTGACGCCCTGCGCAGGTAGTAGCCTTCACGGGAATGAAAGAACCCCGTTCGATCCAGTGCCATGGCGAGCCGGTCGAGATCGACGGATACCTTACTGATAAAGAGCTCGGGAAGACTCATCGCGAGGCGTGGTGCTTCTCGAGTCCAGTCAACCGCTGTGCCGCCGGATTCAGATCGACAACAAGATGAGTCACCGGATCGAACAGGAAGAACGCATCGTTCGCCTCGCGGAACAGGCTGCGTGCGATCTCGAGCTGGCGTTCTTCGGCGTTCATGACCAGAGCGGGCCTCAGCCAGGGAACGCTTACGCGGCGGCTATCCGCGGGGAATTGACGGGAACTGGGTGACCTCGGTACACTGTCACAGCTTAATTTTGGTGTTGAGGCATTGAGCTTCCTTGTAGCCGAATTGGTCCGCACAGCGGACCCTACATCTGCTAGTGAATCGACTTGCGGCGGAACTCGTCCTCGGTTTCTTGCAGTAACTGCATCTCCGCAAGCCGACGATTCTTCTCGCTGGCGGCGTCACCTTCGGGGCCCGTTGGACGGCCTTGCTGGTCCCAGAACTGGAAAGCCCTGATGTCAATTTCCTTGTTGACCTGCTTCTCGGCCTCGATCCAGTTCTTCAGCTCGACTGCTTTGCCCGCCTTGCCGGTGGGTCTGCCTAAATCGATCCAGATTCGATAGGCGCGAAGCTCGATCAGTTTGGTGAGCTGTGGTGATCGCGCGGGTGGACCGGGCTCGGCCACGGGTGGCTTCTGCTCGGCGGGATCCGGGACGGGACGAGGGCGTGCCTGGGCGCCGGGGTCGGGCTGGCGATCTTGCGGCCCTGGTACCGATCCAGGCGCCTCGTTGCCCGGTCCAAACCTTACGAAGGCCCCCGCGCCGGCGACCACGAGCAAGCCGATCAAGAGCCCCGCGACCGCCTGCCTGCTGCCGATGCCCTTGCGGGGCGAGGAGGTGAGCGAATACTCGAAAGCCTTCAGAAATGCTGGGACCGATGGATAGCGATCTTTGGGCTCCTCGGCCAAGCCCCGCAGAATCACCAGGTCGAGCTCGCGCGGCAGTTGATGATTGTGGCGTGATGGGGGAAGGAACCGGCCCAGCGGACGACGTCCTGTCAAGAGCTCATAGCACAACGCCGCCAGGGAGTACTGGTCGGTTCGCTCGTCAATCTTCAGGCCGTACTGCTGCTCGGGCGAGACGTAGCCGGGAGTTCCCAGACCGCGGACCGATCGCGTCAGCGTGCCAGCCTTGTCTTGCATGACCGCAAGCCCGAAGTCGCCCACCTTGCACTCCGCGTCGGTGGGCATGAGGATATTCTCAGGTTTTAGATCGCGGTGAATAATCCCCTTGCCATGAAGAAACTCCAGCGCTCTTCCCACCTGAGTGAGAATCAGCCGTACCCGGTCGATCGGCATCGCGTGTCCCTTCGACATCCGCCGACGCAGGTCTCCTTCCTCAACATATTCGGTCACCAGAAACGGCAAATTGCAGTCGGCCGTCGTGCCGAAATCGAACACCGAGAGGATGTGCGGATGTGAAACACTCGCCAGGAGCTCGGCCTCACGAGCAAACATCGCCCGGCAAAGACCGGCGTTTTCCTCTTCGGGAATGGACAACACCTTCACGCACACAAGCCGTTTCAGGGCCTGCTGCCGCGCCAGGTACACCCTCCCCATACCCCCCTGGCCCAGAAGCTGCTGCAACTCGTAGCCGTGAACCGTGGGATTCTGCACTTCGGAGGATCCATGTGCCGTTGCCATGGTATGCCTCGCTTGCAACAAAGCCAAGGCACTTGCGCTCGTTAGTCCCGGAGTCTGAGCTTATCAGGACGGCAATAAACCAGCAAACGAAACCACGCGAAACCCAGCTTTTTGTGCGTCATGATGCTGAGCTTGCAGACATGCATAGGTTGCTTAAAGGATTGCTCTTCATATCATCTCGCGTTTACTGAAAAGCGAGGCGATTGTGGTCGAGCAGGCCGACTTGGGCCGTCTTACACCCGCTCTCGGCCGGGCCTTGCCAGGTGGAATCTCTCGGCCACGGAATTCCCCAGCTTGATCATCCCTTCACCGACCGTGGTCAGTTTTTCACCAGCGAGCACTGGCCGACCCGATGCACCTTCCCGTAAGCCGCGTCTTGACAATGACATGGGTCATCAATTCGGCACGGCGCTGGTTTTGCTCTAGGTGTTCGTTTCGTCCCCTGAGCCGACCCTGCCCAAGGAGTATTTTCTGCCATGAAGGGGTGTCAGGGATTTACGCTGATCGAGCTGCTTGTGGCGACCATTCTCCTGGCGGGCTGCAGCCAAGAGGACCGCGGACCGATCCTTTCGGGCGGCCGCGAGCTCAAGTCCTGGATTGCCGACCTGCGCAAACCCAGTCCGCGAGTCCGCCGCCAAGCCGTGCTCAAACTGGGCAACGCGGGTGATTCCGACCCTGCCACCGCTGTTGCGCCGGCGGAGGCACTTCAAGACCCTGACGCCCTGGTACGCCGCGAAGCAATCCGCTCCGTGGTCAAGCTCAAGCAGCGCGGCGCGGTCATCAAAGAGCGGCTCGAGACTATGAGCCGCTCTGACGGGGACGCCCTGGCTCGAGACCTGGCCGGCAAGGCCGTCGCTCGCCTTGGCGGCATCGAGTAATGGCTCCCGACCTGTCAGTCGTAGTTGTCGGACGTGATGACCCCGAAGTCCCCGCCCCCGTCAAGGAAGGTATTGCCGTCGCCGCCGCCGCTGACGGTGAAGCTGTTGGGAGGGGAGGCGTTGGAACCGTCATCCACGAGGGTGTTCGTGGCCGTGACGAAGCCGCCGCCGCCGCCGCCGGTGTAGACGTCGAGGTAAGTGGTCTCGAAGTCCGTACCGGAGGGGTCATCCGCGCCGCCGAGCATGACCGTATTGTCCTCACCGCCCTGAGTGATCGACGTCCAGCCGCCCACGAGGACTTGGGTCGACGCCCCGATCGACACCAGGTTGTTGCCAACGGCCGATGTGTCGCCCTGGACGATCATCGCGTCGCTGACGATGCTCGTCGCCTCGACGTCAATCTCGTCGCCCAGTCCGGGAACAGACCTAGGGCAGGCGATGCTGTCGCCCTGAGTGATGTTCACGTTGTTGACTGAGTTTCCCAGGTCCAGATCGGCCGTATCGTTGTAACCGTTGCCCTGGGTTATCGACGCCACGCCGTTATAGTCCTGGACGTACGGACCCACGGGAAGCACCCAGCCGATCTTGCTGCCGAAGAGCGCGGCGTAATCACCATCACCGTTGCCTTGCGACATGGAGATGTTGCCAGGAAGAACGATGTTGCTCACCATGACCACGTCACCGACGCCATCGAGCTGGTTCGTGACGATGCTGGGGATGACTTTGATGGTGTTGGGCGCAAGACTGTTAGCGGGAGTAGTGACGGCGTTAATCGCGATCACGTCCATGGCGCCGTCGCCCTGCTGGGCGCTAACCCCGAAACTGATCAAGGCGACGGTGAGGCTGTTGACGTGAATGATGTCGTTCTTGCCGTCAATCTGGGTCATGGTCAAGTCCCTCACGGCGGTCGACGTGACGCCGATGGAATCTTTCTTACCAGTGGGGGGAGTGGGGGGAGTGGAGCCAGTGGAGCCGGTAATCACCGGGCCAACACCCTGCGCAGGACGGTTGACCCGAAACTGTCGCCCTTGTCCACGGTGATCGAGTTGCCGTCGGCCACGCCCTCCGTCACGGACACGGCGCCGGGTATGGAATCATTGCCCAGCTCGACTGAGGTCTGGCAGCAGCCGGTCTCGTAGATCGAGAGTGCGGTGAAATGGCTGTTGTCCACAGTGGCATGAAGTCCACCCCCGGCGACGGTCGAGGTACCGTCGGCAAGGGTCAGCGTACCCGAGTTATTAACGTTGTTCACGCTGAGTGTCAGAGCCGTCGTTCCGGTCACGGTGATCGAGACATTCCTGACCGTCGTTGCGGTCCCCTTGCCCAGTCCCGTCATGGTAACCTGGTCCGTATTGGTGGTGGTGCCAGGCAGGGAGATGGTGATATTGCCGATCGCCTGAGTGGTGGTGTACGGCAATTCGGTCGCGTTGATCGTGGTTCGGGGCGTGCCCACGAGCGTAACCGTACCGTCGGCGTTCTCCGTGACGCTGAACGTGTCGTTGTGAGCGTCGCCGGAGATTATCAAGGTGTTTGCACCCGTGGCGGGGTCGTGCGCGAAGCTGGTGACCACGTTGCTCAGGAGCGTGCGGCCTTCGAGAGTTTCCAGGTTGGCCCTGCCGCGGCGGCACCGGACCCGTCGACTCACGTGGACGGGCCTGGTCGGCCAGGGCAGGCTGGACTTATGCGGCAGGAGGCGTGAAACCCAGTTCATGGAAGGAACTCCTGAATCTCGCTGCTAGATCATTGTTGCCACAATGTCGATACGAATTCTCGAGAAACTCTCACTCCGGTCGACCCGCCAGGGTCCGATCTGGACCGGGGACGGTCAGCCCCGATGATGACCGACTTTAGGATCTCCCCCTGCGGTCAGAATGGCATTCGTTCGGGCATTCATCGCGCGCTGAAATGCGGTAGAAAACTTGATTAAGGCACAGGATGCTCACGCAGCGCGGCCTTATGTCCAGACGATTGAGCGATCGCGGTGGCTACACTGATGGCCGATCTCCCCCGGCTGAGCTGATGCAACCAGGAGTAAAGATCCGCCGGACCGGGGCTCGCGAGGAGCAAGTCGTTATAGAGGCTGGTCACGAGAGCCATGTTCCCCAGAGTTATCGGGTTGGTCGGTGGCTGGATCGTGAGCGTGCCGTTGACAAAGCGTATCGCGTAGTTTGGCGAGGCCGCCCCCGAGACGATGATCGGGTACGTGCCGACTGCACTGCCCGGGGCCGCAGGAGTTGAGACAACCGCGGGAGCTGTCAACTTTGCCGGAGTATCACCGTTGACGAACCCCTGATAGCTCACAGTCAGTTTCGGGTTCGGCTGGGCAAAGACGCGGGACTGCGAGTTGGCCGTGATCGTCAGGGGGGCGGGTGTTACCATCAGGTAGTTGCCCACGAATGCGATCGCGTAATTCGGCGATGCGAGACCGCCCGGGATAACGGGATACGTGCCGACGGGACTCGACACGGTCGCCAAGGTGCTGAACTGGAGCGATCCAACCAAAGACGCCGGCGAGTCGCCGTGGGTGAACCCGGAGTAAGTCACCGTGAAGGCGGGGTTGGGCTGGCCATAATCCCTGGTCGTGGGTTTGGCCAAAATCCAGAGCGGCGCCTGCTTGACGTTGATCATCGCCGTCGTGGTCACCGGGGAGTAATCGACGGTGTCGGCTGGTGTGAAGGTGACCGAGAGCACCTCTCCGGCGCCGGCGGATAGCACGGTTCCTGGACCGGGTGTGTAGGCGAAGCTCCCCGGCACCGACGATTTGGCGTCAAGCTGGACGGCACCCAACGCGGTCCCGTAGGTGATGCCGGCGGGATTCGCCCAGGTCACAGGTGCCTTGGGCGGGATCACCCTCAAGGTCCCATTCTGTCCCACGAACGTATAGTTGGTTGCCGATAGCTTGGAAACGTCGATGGTGATGGGGTAGGAACCGGGAGGGCTAGAGCTGGAGGCGGTGGTAGAGAGACTCGGGGCTCCCGAGACCACTTTTGCGGTATCGCCATGGACGAAACCGCTGATGCTGTACGTGAGGGCCGGCAGGGAGCTGCCGTAGATTCGGGTCACGGGAAGAGCCGTGACGACGAGCGGGGCTGGGGAGACGTTGATGGTCTTGGTGGTGGTGTCGGAGTCGTAATTGACGCTGTCGGTGGGCGTGAAGACGACCGTGATCTTCTGGCCGGTGCCAGCGGGCAGCACGGTTCCCGGCGCCGGTGTGTAGACGAATGTGCCCGGCACCGCAGCGGTGGCGTCAAGCTGGGTCGCGCCCAGTGGCGTGCCATAAGTGATGTCGGCGAGATTCGCCCAGGTCACCACCGCCGTGAACGGCGACTTTTTCAGGAACGGACTGAAGATCACGATACCCGTGCCCGTTCCTCCGTTGGTCAGGTCGATGATGGTCTGGCCGACACCCGCGCCGTTGGCCGGGTAGGTCGGACCGGTGCTGCTGCCCCAGAAGTTCGATTTGGCGGTCAGCGTGCCGCTGCCGTCATGGATCAGGCCGGCGACGGTGTTCGCGGTAATCGAGTTGCCGATGAGTAGGTCGGCGGCGGTTACTTCGGTTCCGTCGTCGATCTGCACTCCGGTCTGGTTGCCGGTGATGCGGTCACCGGTCACCGAGAACGTGGCCAGGCTGCCCGTCACTTCCACGCCGACCGCGCCGTCTGAGATCGTGCTGTTCTGTACGGAAAGGGCGACCGTTCCGGTGCTCGATGGGTCGTCGTCAATCAGCACTCCATCGGTCCTGGAGCCGGTGATGGTCACGCCATTGACGGTGGCGCTCATGGCCCCGCCGGCCCCGTAGGCCGGGTCGGCGTTTGTGGCCCAGATGCCGATCTGGTTGCCGGTCAGGGTTCCGCCTTGCACCTCGATCGTGGTTGATAAGTCGTTCCACATCTCGACCCCGTACTGGGCTCCGAGAACGTCATTGTTGAGGATCGTGGGTGCGGGTCCGGTCTGGATCGACAAGAGCAAGAGCCCGCCGCTAGAGCTGGCGGTCGAGGCCAGAGGAATGTAGGTCACGGCATTGTTGGAAATGGTCCAGGGCGAGGCGTTCGAGGACAGGTTGCTGACGTCGATGCCGCTCTTGTAGAACGTGACCGTGTTGCTGTCGACAATGGCGGCCGCACCCAGGTCCGGCTGGCTGAACGAGTCAATCTGGATACCCGTCTCGACCCGCGACAACGCGTTGCCGTCAATGGACGCGTAGTAGTTGCCGGTAACCCGGATGCCGGTGCCGGAGTCGGCGAGCGATGGGATATTGTCGACCTTGTTGTCCCTGAACACGCCGCCCGAGACAACTGGGGTACCCTTGGCCGAGGCGAGGATGCCGGTCTGGTTCAGGTTCTTGATGATGTCGTTTTGGACGGTCAGCTCGGAGGAAGTCATGATGCCCGTGGCGGCGTTCACACTGGTGCCGTTTAAGCTCACACCGCCGGAGAGGAGGGGGTTGGCGCCGTTTACGGTCAAGCCGTCGATGACAACGCCCGGCACCGTGATGTCGATCACGACGCCGCCAGTGGAGTCGTCGACTGCGGGCTCGATGATCGTCTCCGGCTTGCGCGTGCCGATGTTGGGGTTCACCCCCGCGTTGGCTCCTTGCATGGTCAGACTCTTGTTAATCGTGATGTTCTCGGCGTAGGTTCCCGCGGCGATCTCGAGAGTGTCACCGGCGGCGGCGAGGTTCACGCCAGCCTGGATTGTCTGCAGAGGGTGGGCGAGTGAACCGACATTGGAGTTGGAACCGGTGACGGCGCTTATGTAGATGGTGGCCAGCAAGGCCCGTTCTTCGAGCGGTTCGAATCGTGCAAATGTGTTCTTGCGGCGATGGCTGGGGCGGCTTGCCTTCCAGGTGCCGCGGCGCCCTCTCTTAAGGGGCTCTCCGCTGGCGTAGTTGGGAGACCAGACCATGCCAGGATAGGGCCTGCACTGGTGCGAGCCCAGACTCGTGGCTGGCGCCCGGTTCTCCGGCGCATCGGGTCGCTTTGGCGTGGTGGGCTTGAGGAGATTTCGGATTGGATGGTGCCAGCGAGCGCTCATGAGGTACCCTCACTTCCATAAGCAAAGAATCGTCTGTGTCCGGCCGCCAGCGCGACGCGCACGCGACCGCGCACGCGCCGCTCCTTGATGGATCGTCGTACCTGGTGCTACAGCTCGGGCCGCCTAGTGGGATGGCGGCATATGTTCATTCCGAATCGTTTTCAGCGAGCAGTTCAGCAAGGCGGATCGAGTCGGTCGTGCCCGGACCAACCCGGTAATCGGCATGCGCGCTAGCACAGTTCAGGCGAGCGCGGGCAACATCTCTGTAGTAAGTAGGGTCCGGAGGCGATCAAGTGCTCTCATAATCAAGGCTGTAGATTTAATCGCTCTCCCACTCCTGCCACTGTCCCGTGGACGGCGCCCCGGTGTGAGCGGATCAGACTCTTCCTATACAGCGCGTCTAATTCGTATCGAACTACAGCATCAGTATTAATCTCCTTCTGAGTGATGACAATGATGGTGCGTTGATTCAACCGATTATGAGTTGTTTGCGGGACGAAGGGGCGAATTGCAGCAACGAGCCTGTCCCATCGGCACGCTGCCTGCGTATTGCAGTTCGCCATCCGGCGTAGGATTCCTCCGCGGCTCGGCCGCCTCATCTGTTGGCCTTGGGTTCTCAGTTTCGCCATCACGCGAAATGACCTCTTGCGCGTTCGCAACTAATTAATCTTATTTGTGACTAATATTAACCGATATTTCCGATGAGTAGTACAGCAGACCTAGTGAAGGTGCCTCGTTTACAATTCGCATCATTGAAATGGTTCAGCTTTGGCCGGCACAATTCCAGGCCACCGGGGTTTTCGCTCACGGTTCCGGATGACCCCGCCGGCACGGCTGCTCCACCATTGACGCCAGGATGGCTGAATTCACTCGACTGTTCGCCTCATCGAAACCGATCTCACCACTACAATCCGACCCTAAGGTGCGAACTACACCCCCACATTAACCTAACGCGTGGAAAAATAGCGCGAGAATTACTATCCGAATTTTGCGGAAAATTGGCTATCGCATGACTAATCCATTCAACCCGCAGTACCGTCACAATCGCGCTGACCGGACCACGGACGGTTAGGAGCAGGGCGTGCACGTCAATTACACTTTTTAATGTCTGCAAATGATTGAGTACGGCATCAAGCGGCGGTTGCGGGGCGTGATCTTGCAAGCCCGTTGCTCTCTGGGTTCAGCAAGACGTAAGGACCGTGGGGCCAAAGAGAACAGCGAGGTCACGGGGAACACCGGGAACACGAAGAGCGGTCGGCCGAGAAACCAAGAGCAGGGCACAGATCCTGATCCAGAGCGGTCAGGTCTACAGAATCAGCCCAAGAAAGATGCCGTACGGGACCGGGATTCTTGTATGACACCGTGTTGCACGGAATCTGCTTTGTGTTCTTTGTGATCTCTGCGGTTCCTGCGGTCTGTATTCTTGATGTCCCGCCCGCATTATCGGCACAATCGCTTTGACCGGACCACCGACTAGTAAGGAGCAGGGCGAAAACGTTAATCAACGTCAATAATGTCTGCAATTGATCCCGTAGAGTGATCACGTCCACATGATCAAAGGTAAGAATTATTTTGTACCTGATCGGGACGGCCTTGTAGCGGCGAGTTGCTTGATATTTACTTTGTGTGCTTTGTGATCTTTGTGGTTCCTGTGGTTCCAGCAGTCTGTATTCTTGATGTGCTGCCCGCATTATCGGCATAACCGTTGTGACCGGACCGCCGACCAGTAAGGAGCAGGGCGAAAACGTTAATCAACGTCTTTAATGTCTGCAAATGATTCAGTAGAGTGATCACGTTCACAGGATCACAGGTAAGAATTATCCTGTACCTGATCGGCATGGCCTTATGGCGCCGAGCTGCATGAAATTTAATTTGTGTGCTTTGTGCTCTTTGTGGTTCCTGCGGAGTGTGTTCCTCCGGTCTGTATTCTTGACGTTTCGAAATGCTCCCCCAGGCGGTATCCCACCTTGGTCTCATTGGCCGGCGAGATCCCGAGGTGCCCGTGCGCATCAGGTTCAGTGCGCCTCGCGACACTCTTTCTGCGCCGCCGATGACCTTCCGCCGGCGACAGTGCGCCAAGTGATGATCGAGGATTCGTCGCGGGAACCGCCGCGGCCGACCAGGGCCCAATAGTGGAGATATGATAGGAACCCTAAGTTAATAAGATAATTCTGGTTCCTATTTTTGAATCTTGAGACCCGGGTGTCCCGATCCAGGAATGTGCCCGTACATACAAACACGCGCTTTTCAGTGGTCCTGGGCGACCCGACGGGGCGGGAGTCAAGCACAAAAAAGCCAAAACACGCTAAAAAAAACACGCCATGTTTTTACAACTAGACGCCATGTTGAAATTTCTCCCCTAGGGCTTTAATTTTCGAAAATCGTCAAAAAGCAATGGTTGATGGAGTGGTACCCGCAATTGGGGCTTGTTATAACTGAATTCTGTGCCCAGAATGGATCAAGAATGCAGGATGGACGTTGCGGCGGAATGGGGGCGGGTGTGGTAGAGTGGCTGCGTTCCGTCTTCCGCTACCAGACCCCAAGCCTCGGCGACGAACGACACCAACTGGGACCACGAGCAGGGCGACCACATTGGAGGAGTGATCACCGGCACAGACCGCAACCCTCGAATCCGTCAAGCCCCGGCCACTGTTCTGTAGAGGGAACTATGCAACGGCCCAGCTTTTTTCATGATGAAACTGAACTTGGCGATGAAGAACGATTGGTCGCCCGCTGCCTGCGTGGCGAGGCTAGCGCGTGGGAGATGATGTTTAATTTGTATCATCCCCAGTTAGTGTCGATCATCAAGGCCATGATGCACGGCGAGGGGGCAGCGGAGCAGGCCGAGGAAATCGCGGCCGCAGTCTGGTCGTCCCTCTGCAGCGAGGCGTTTACTCGGCTCCGGCACTTCGACCCGCACGTCGGCCGGTTGCTGGGCTATCTCGCGAACATGGCCCGGAGCGAAATCCGCAAGGGGAGGCGCTCTCAAACGCAGTCGCTATTCTCGGGAATGCATGGCTGCTCGCAAAGAAGCTATGTCAGACGAGATTGGGAGAGGACTTGTCATCCAGGAATTCCTGGCCACCCTGACCCGCCGGGAACGAGAGTTTTGCATGTCCGACCTCATGATGCAATCAAAAGTGACCGTCCGGCCAGAGGTTTCTTTGACCAACGGATGGCAGCTCCGAAGCCGGGTGTTGAGAAAGTTCCGTACCTACTTCTTGCAGGATACTTCCACCGAATGAAATACCGATTTGTCAGGAATCGTTATTTTGTGGTCCTTAGTGTTATGGGTAGTGCGATGCGAGATGTCATTGAGAGACCGAAAAAACAGCGCCGTTACACGGTCGTAGGGATTTTGTTTTCTTCGATCTGCTTGCACCGGTCGATTAATTTTCCGTCTCACTGACCTCCCGATCGAAGCCTCGCAGTCTGTCCGGGTAGACCTGATCGTTCGACGTAAGTCATCGCCAGCCAAGAAACGACTTTAACAGGCTGGAAATGACTCCTGGCTTTGGAACCCGCTTACTCGGATGGTTCCTGGTTCCTCGTCGATATGTGTTAGCGCGCGTTCACCTTTACAAGGCATCTAGCTTATTAGGAGTTCCGATCCATGACTTGGCTCTCACGCCTCCTTCCGCAGAACCCCAGCCTAAAGCGGGCCGCCGACCAGAGCCCCCGCGCCCGGCAGGCCCAGCGCCGCCGCCGGATGGCCACTCTGGAAAGCCTGGAGCAACGCACGCTGCTCAGCAACGTGCTCGTCACCGTCGCTGTAAACATGGCGACCGGTGCACGGACCCTGAATGTCGCTGGTGATACGCTAAGCGACACCTTCACCGTCACGGAAAACCCCACCGGCACGGTCACCGTCACGGGCACGGCAAAGACCCTGATCAACAGTAGCCACTTGCCGTTCACGACGACTCAGGCGATTACCAACATCAATGTCAACCTCCCCAGTTCAGCCCACGCGAGCTCCGACAATGTCACCTTTACTGGCACGGGGACGGGCCAGAACATCACGGTGCTCTGCGCCCGGCTACAGCACGACCAGTCCCGGCGCGAACATCACGCTGACCGTGACCGGCCTGCATAACTCGGGCTTCTTCGACGTCTATGATGTGCCGACAACCGGCGTTACCCCCTCTTTCTCGCCCGCCGGCTACACGTTCCCAACCAATGGGAAGACTGCGCTCAACTACCTGGGCGGCACGCTCAGCGCCTCAGTGACCGGCAGCCAGTTCACCTCGCTCTTGATCGAGCAGGACGGCTGCTGCCCGGCCCATGTCGCGCTCACGGGCGATACGATTCCCGGGAACGTGCAAGTGTACGAGGGGCTGAGCGGAGCTCCGCATAATAGCAATAATGGTAACGGTGCCGACTCGATCACCGTTGATGACGTGAAGTTCGGGGCAACAACCCTTTACCAGTACTATGCCCCGACTGTCTACCAACCGGGTGTCGTAAACGATGGCCATGGTGACACGATCATGGTCAATCAGACTACGGGCGACACCACCTCGAATATCGCCAGCCTGTGGCTCTACCAGGGGGGTACCAGCGGCAACCAGCTCATCGACGTTGGCACCAGCGCCGATGTTCAGGTCAGCTCGACGTCTTTCGGTATCTACGCCGCGCAGCCCAACGACGGCACGGCCGCAAACGGCAACGGCGGCTCTACGATTCACATCGAATCGATCACTGTCTTTGGTCGTCCGTCCGACAGCACACGCCTCGGGCCGCCTAGCATTTCGACACTCCAGGGCAACGCCGGCGGTGAGACGACGATCGTCGATAGCTCGACGGTCTATGGCAACATCACCGTACTTCAAGGCAATGGCGGTGGCGATGCCGTCCATATCGCCAACGACGTGATCGGGCTCACTGTGCCGATCGGTCCGTACCTCGAGGACTTCTACGGCACGTTGTTCATCAAGCAAGGCAACGGCGGTGGCGACTTGGTTCAGGTCGACAGCAACGGCTCCGAATCCGGCGTCAACTCGGCGGGCAACGTCTTCAACAACGTGTACATCTTCCAGGGCAACGGCGGCGGTGCAAGCGGCGGTACCTGCACCGGATACCCGGGTTACGATGACGTGGTCATCTTCGACGAGGCGACCGTCTACAGCGACCTGGTGATCATCCAGAACGCTCCTTCTATTGATGAAGGCACGGCGGTTACGCCCAGCGTAGATCCGTCCACAATGAAGGGGGACGGCGGCGGCGATGGAAACAACCTCGTTCAAATCGGTGTAGCGTCGAGTGCCACCAAGTTTGGTGCGGCCACCGGCGCGGTCAGCGTGGGTGAGGAGACGTATGTCTTCCAGGGCGGCGCCGGTAATGAGGTCGATCTCGGCGGTACCGCCGACCCCTCCGGCATCGACTTTGAGACCACTTACCTCGACATCTACACCGGCGCTGGCGGCGGCGGCTTTGTCATGGCCACCAACACCGTCGTCGATGTGGGATCGTTCTTTAACCTCGACTGGGTCATCAACGGCGGCGGTACCGGTAATGTGTACGTCGACGGCGGTGGCAATAGCCCGAGCCCACTGCCCTATAGCAGCAACTACAGCGGTTAACTCCTCGTCCTCTACCGAGGGGTCGCCCTGTGGCGGACAGGCCGGGCACCAGCCGGCCTGTCCGCTTTTTGACGATGACCTGGACGTCCTTTCACGCCGGTGTTGTAGGGTGGGTGCAATCCACCGCACGCAAAGCTTAGCCTTCTGTTGGGTTGCGTCTCGCTTCACCCAACCTACCTCGGCCGGCGTCACACCTTTATGACGATGCCTCTGGGTATCATTATTAAGACTTCGTTGAGCTCTTACTGGGCAGTGCCGGTCTCTAAGCATAAAATAAATATCTATGTCGCTGTCGCAGAGGTTAATTTCTTAAACACGTGCAGCCGCCATGGATTCTGGCCGCCGCCATGCACCCGTCTTACAAGGGATTACGTTCGCTTTTCCGGCTGTGACCGGGGCGAAGCGACTTCTCGCCCCCCCTCCTGGCACTCCCACACGAGAGGACAAAAGAATGAACATCGGGTTCCTGAAACGCATCAAACCCCGTCCCCCCAGACGGCAGCGATATCGCGCATTCATGTCGGTGACGCCGCTGGAAATGCGCCTGGCGCCGGCCGTCCTGGTGAGCCCCTTTGAGGTCACCTACGAGAATGAGAGCAAGCAAGAGGTCGACGTCAAGATCTCCGTGGGGGTGTTCGACGCTACGACCATCAACCAGGTATTCACGTTCAATACCGGCAACGTCTCGGGCATTACGAACACCAGTCCGCAGCAGTTGCAAGAGCTGGATCTGACCCAGTTGGCCCACCCGGCGGACGCCGCCGGCGCCACGCTGTCGATCACCTTGAATTTGACAGCACCGAGCTCGCCCTTGCCGTTTTCGGTCGGCTTCATTAACGCCCCCGGGATCAACCTGGGCGCCGTGTCGGTGCAGGGCGACCTGGGCGGGATCAACGCGGGGGCCACAACCTCGGGGGTGGGGTTGGCCTCGCTGACGGTGGGATCGATGGGCCAGCTCGGCACCACGACCCAGCCGCCCCTCAGCAGCTTCGGCTTGGTGAGCACCATCCAGGGGTCGCTGGGCGGGCTGAGTGTTAATGGGAACCTCAACGGAGAGCTTATCGACGTTTTGGATGGGTCAATCGGGCCGATTGCCCTGTCCGGTTCGCTCATCGGCGGCTCGACGCTTGACAGCGGCGCGATCATCGCCTCCGGCACCATCGGTCCGGTGACGATCGGCGGCAATATCGTGGGGTCGACGGGCCCGTATTCAGGTTCCATCACCTCCGGCGGTGACATGGGCAACGTGACGGTGGACGGCTCGATCGAAGGCAATACGGGCGCCAACAGCGGGCAGATCTTTTCCGGCGGCACAATCGGCGCGGTGCAGGTCGGCGTCGCCACCGTCAAAGGTAGTGGTAATGTGATCGGGTCGTCGAGCCCCGGTTCGGGAACCATTCTCGCCACAGGCGACTTCCTGTCCACCGTGACCGTGGTCGGCTCGCTCGAAGGGGGCACGGGGAATGGCAGCGGAGAAATCGGCAGCGCCTTCTACGTTGACAGCAGCATCGTGGGGCCGGTGAATATCGGCGGCAATCTCGTGGGGTCCTCGGGCTACTTCGCCGGAAGCCTCTTCTCCGCCGCGGACATCGGCAAAGTGACGGTCGGTGGCTCGCTCGAAGGCGGGCTGGGCAACACCAGCGGAGCGATCGCCGCCAACGGGAATCTGGGCCAGGTGACCGTCAATGGCAATCTTGGACTCGTGGGGGCAGGGCTCATATTCGGGAAGCATCCTCGCCGGCGCCACCGTGACCAGCGTGAGCGTGGCCGCGTCGGTCGTCGGCGGCTCGGGGCAATACAGCGGCGAGATCGTCACCAACGGCGACCTGGGCCAGGTGACAATCGGCGGCAGCCTCAAGGGGGGGGCGGGCAGGCACTCTGGAGACGTGGGCAGCTACATGAGCAACGTGACTGGCGTGGCGGTGGGAGGCAAGGTCTCCGGCTCGTCGGTTCTCGGCGGCACGGGGGCTGACACCGGAGAAATCTTCGCCAGTGTCGGCATCTTGGGCCCCGTGCAGATCACCGGCAACCTGCAAGGGGGCAGCAACTCCACCACCCAGTCGCTGACCACCACCGGATACATCTTCGGTGAGCAGATTACAAGTGTCTCCATCTCCGGTTCGGTAATTGCCGGCCAGAACACCGGCAAGGGCAAGTTGACCAACAGCGGGGCCATCCGCGCCACCTATACCATCGGCCCCATCGCGGTCGGCAATCTGGTGGGCAACAGCACCAACCCCGTGTACATCACCGCTCGCGGCCCCGAGATTCCCACCACCACCGACGTGGCCATCACATCGATCACCGTCGGCAGCTTCGTCAATAAGAGGGTGGTTCCAGGCAACGTCTCCTATACCGACATCCTGGCCGGTTATAACCCCGCCGGCACCGGCGTCAACGCCGCGGCTCAGATCGGGCCGGTCACCGTCTACGGCAACTGGACCTCGAGCAACCTGGTTGCCGGCGCAGCACCCGGACCTGATGGTGTGTTCGGCACTGCCGATGATACCAAGCTAGCCGGCACCGACGCGCTCAGTCAGGTCTCCCAGATCGGCACGATCATCATCTACGGCACGGTGTCGGGCATTTCCACAAGCCATTTCGGCTTCGTAGCCCAGAACATCGCGTCCCTGGAGATCGGCGGCAAGGCCATCAAGTTCGCCGCGGGGACGCCCGTGTCCCTGGGCGCAACGACGTTCACGACCGTCTATGAGCTGGGCGGCACGACCTCGTAACCGAAGCCCTCTCCTCAGCATCGGCCCAAATTGTTATCGCTCAGGCGCAACCCACAGTCTCGCACGCAAAGGCATGCGGGACTGTGGGTTGCGTTTTGAATTACCGCTCCTAAGTCCGTTTTCGTCAAATCCACCATAGTAGACGCGCTGATCTTCTTTGTAGGGTCCGCTGTGCGGACCAATTCGGCTGGTCCGCACAGCGGACCCTACATCTAAACAGCGGACCCTACATCTAACTGGCCCGGGACCGCCAGGTGCATTCCAGTCACTCCGCGCTCCTGATGGCTTGATTGACTGACCAGGCGGTCCCGATCAAAGTCAAAATGATGACTTTTCGGGTCGACTCGATTCGACCGACCGAATGTCGGTTGAAATCTCGACTCGTTCATGGAAAAATTGATGAGAGTGTGTGTGTAATCCTGGGACACCATTGCCGATTCCCGATCTCTGCCCTATCGGATAGCTTGCTTCGGGGAAGAACATCATGGTCGAGACACCGACGCAGTTTCTCGCGGTCTGCCCCAACTGCTTGTTCAGCTTGAGGGTCATGTCTGCCTGGAATGGCCGGAACGTCCGCTGCAAGCACTGCGCCACAAGTTCCAAGCCCTCGCGCCCGATGATCCGCCGGCCCCAAGTCTTGACGAAGCCGAGGCCACGGACTCGAGCGGGATCCCAACCGGCTCCGACCTTGATCGTATGTTCACGGTTTGCCCGAGCTGCTCGGCCTCACTGCGGGTGCGGTCAGTGCATGCGGGCCGATATGTCCGCTGCCGCCAGTGCCAAAAAAAGTTTCTGGCCCCGAGCGTGGAGCGAGTGTCGGGAGAGACGAATCTGACGAGTCTGGAGGCCAGTCTACTAAGACGAGCTCACCGCGAGTTCGAACCGTCACAGGCCGATTCGAGGCTCCGCGAAGCCCCCGCGGCGGAGCCCGAGAGTGAGCTCGAGACCGCCCGTGGCGCGCTGGGTCGAATTCTCGTCGATTTCGGCACGCTCCAGCAAGACCGCGTGCGGATCCGGATGGAACGCAACACGATCCGCGCTCGGTTTAAGAAGCTGAGCGGGAAGTATGAGCTGCTCAAGTCGGAACTTGACAAAGACCGAACAGAGCACCAGCGACTCGGCGCCGAGAACGCGACGATCAGGAACGCGCTGGGGGCATTGACTCCCGACGATATCGGCAACTTGAGAGCCGAGCTCGACTTGCTTCGTCGCGAGCGCGACCGAACTGCCACGGAGCTGGACTCGCTGCGGCAAGACCACAGTGCTCTGCAAGCGGAGCGCGACTCCGTCCGGGCCCTGCTCGAACAGCTCCGCGGCGAGCTCGACCGGCTCGGGTCGGCACAAGACCAAGAGCGGCAAGAGTATCAGCGCCAGGCGGGCGAGCTGGCGACGATCAAGAAGGCGCTGGGGGCATTGAGCCCTGACGAGATAGGCAATTTGAAAGCGGAACGAGAGTCATTCAAGTCGGAAAGGGACGGGTTGCGCGAACAGGTTCAGGCCCTCCGAGGCGAGCTGTCGGACCGTGGAAGCCTCGCCGAGGTTCTTGCTCAGCATGGCGACGAGCTTCATTCGGCCAGGAGGCTCGCCGACCGCTACTTGGAGCAAATCCGCCACGTCGAAGTGGCCCTTGCGGAGGCTCGGGCAGATGAACTTCAGTTGAACCGGGAAGTGCAGGCACAGCACGATCAGCTCGAGGCAGCCCGCGCTCGAGTGCGACCGGCTCAGCGAGCATCTTCACGAGCGTGACGAGGCCCTCAAGTCTTCGGGCACGAAACTCGAGCAGTTCGCAGAGCAACTTCACGCACGTGACCTTGAGCTGAGCGGCAAGCAGGCCGAGCTGGAACGGCTGGCCGAGCAACTGCAAGCGTCCTTGAGCGAGGCCAGAGGGCTTCTTGCCTCCCTGGCCCAGCGCGAGCAGGAGATCCGGCTGGAAGGTCAGCAGCGTCATGCCCAGATCGACGATCTGCACCGAACCCTGGATGAGGCCGTGAAGAATCACCTGCACGAACGCGACAGGCTGGCCGAACAACTACGCCTCAACCGAGAACAGCTCGCGTCCGAGGTGTCGCAACGAACGGCGCTGCAAGTCCGAATCGGCGAGCTGCAAGATACGCTGCAGCAGCTCAAAGTCGATCGCGGCGCTGTTCTCGGGGCCGAGCGTACTCGGACTGCCACTGAGATCAACGCGACGAGAGACGACAAGCACTCCATCTCCGCTGCGTCGCTCGCTGAGATTCAGCTCGGCGCTCGGGAAAACGCTTGGCCCGCCGATCGCCTTAACGCCAATATCGTCGCGCTCGCCCAATCGTTGATCACACCCAACGCCGACGATTCGCTCGCCCAGCCGCAAGTCTCAGCCGATGCCGAGCTCAATCTAGCCAGGCAGGAAATCGATTCTCTCCGTAAGAAGATCAGCGAGCTCGAGAAGACGAATCATAAGATATCCTCGATGCTCGGAGACATGGGGATACGCGTGCGTTAACCGGCCTGAAGCAGGACGCGGGTCGCCAGGTTCTCCACAAGGGGAGTCGTCATCTCGTTATCGAAAGGCGGCAGCACCTGGTCCTGCAATTCCACGACCGTCACTGCGATGCCTCGGGGCACGAAGTTCTCGACTGACTCGAGGCCGATGAAACCCGCCCCCACCACGACCGCTTGCGTGCCCCCTTCGTCCACCCGGTCCTAGATGTGATCCACGTCTTGAAGGCTGCGAAGCGTGCAGACGCCGGGCAGGTCGATGCCGGGAATCGGCGGCCGCAAGGGTGCGGCCCCCGCGCGAGGATCAGCTTGTCGTAATCTTCCACGTACGTAGCAGGGCAAGCCGCAGTTGGCAAATGACATTCAGGCCCGTGCTCGACAAGGACGATGTTGGCGTCTTCAGCCAGGCGGCGGGCGCGAGTGGCCGCCGATGCCCCGCCCGCCACGCCTCCGACGATGATCAACTATATGCTCCATTAGTTATTAAGGCACCGTGAGGCTAGACCAATAATCGAAGGCGGGAATCGGCGAGGAGATCCGCTTACGGACGAACAATAAATGAAGTGTTAACGCTAGGCGAGCAGGTAGGACGGTCATGGAACAGATGGCAGGCCAAGCTCAGCAAACAGTGGCCCGAGATACGGTTCGTACCGGCGCCAACGCTGGAGAGAACTGCGGAACAAGGGCTGACGGACCTGAACCTTGCTCGCGGTACTGACCGTCCGTTCGGTTTTGTAGAAGCAGAGGCAACGATCATCCCAGGGCAGGCCGCAATACGCGATCAGCCGTCTGGCCTGCCCTTCAAAGTTGTCGACCAGTTCCTCGTACGAACAATCAAGCATGGCACCGGATGGAAGAATGGCTCGCCAGTGATCCATCAGTGTGCTGTAACGCCGGTAATAACGTCCTAATTCAGCCATATCGTAAGTGAAATGCTGGCTTGTGCCAAAACATGTAGAAAAGCATGAAAGGCAGGTATCTATCGGATCACGCATTGTATGAATAATTTTTGCATTCGGCAGCAGTAACTTTATCAGCCCCACATATAGAAAGTTAATAGGCATTTTATCCGTAATGCGCGTGCGTCCCTCCGGAAGTCGTGGCAGGTTTTGTATGTAAGACTGCCCAAACCTGTTGCAGTCTGTGGCATTCAACGCGGACACATACACAGGATAAGGAACACAACGACCATTGGCATCCGATACACTGTTATTGGCTACTCTGTTCAGAATATCTAATTCACCAGCGCCATAAACCTGCGGATGGCTGGCCAATATCTGCTCGACCAAAGTGCTACCGGAACGCGGCATGCCAAGAATAAAGACGGGTGCAGATGACGGTGTGCCTGTATTGTGAAAGCGGCTAAATGTATCGACGCTAAATTTGTCTCTGATCATCTCAAACTGCCGTATGTCCGTCGCTTCGTCCCAAGCGATTTCCTGCCGCTTCAGGTTGTTTCCCTGAAGGAAATGGCCAAAGGCGCGTGCATAATCTCCTACGTCGTTAAGAGCTTTGCCAAGCGCGAAATGAATGAGATGCCTTTTGTTGAGAGGAAACTCATTCATTCGGGCTGCAATAGCTTCAAGAGCAGCAAGATCAGCATCAGTGGAGTGGAATGTCTTAATCGTTGATAGATTGAGATATGCCTCTACAAAGTCTGGTTGGATAGCCAATGCCAGTCGGAACTGTTCTGCCGCGTCGTCGATGTTATTGTGCTCGGCAAAGATGAGACCCAGCTTATTGTGTGCGATTGTGTTGTCCGGCTGAATAGCTAATGTCTGCCGGAGTAGGGTTATTGCCTCTTGGGTGTTACCCTGGCGGTAAGAAACAAAGGCCAGGTTATAAAGCGCATTTGGATGGTCTGGCTTAATGGCCAGCGCTTGATTAAAATATACTGTTGCGTCATGGAATTTATGTTGGCCCATCAAGGCGATGCCGAGATTGTTATGAATCTCTGGAGACCTTGGCACGACCGTGAGTATCTTGCGATAAACGTCTTCAGCATCCGTAAACCGTTCGGCCACCAGATGCTGCTTTGCCAAGGCGACAAGTGAGTTGAGCGCAGTCGCCGACTGACCGTGAAGGCTACCAGTTTGCTTGTTCATCAGGCGACGTTGCTGGCGGTTCATTCGCGTCTCAATGATTTGTGGTCGTCATCACCGGAACGTCGTGCCGCAGTGTGCAGTATTAGGGAACATCCTAATGAAGTAAAGATACAATGACGCCTTATCGGTGCTGTACATTCTGTGCGCGATTATTCCCCACGACACTTAACCATGCTTTAACCCATCACAGGTATCTGCATCCTTACTCATCACGCGTCCCATCGGCTTCGGCTGATACAGTATAGTCGCAGAGTCTGTTGATGTAAAGCGAAACTACACACGCCATCATCTCGCCGCATGTCGTTAAGACGGTCGCGGTAGCAGGCGACTGCTTCGGGCAGTCCACGCAGGGCGCTGCCGTCAGTGCCAAGAAAAGTTTCTGGCCCCGAGCGTGGCGCGGGTGTCGGGACAGACGAACCTGACGAGTCTGGAGGCCAGTCTACTAAAACGAACCCACCGCAAGTTCGATCCGTCTCATGCCGATACGAGCTGCTCAAATCGGAACATGACGAGGACCGGGCAGAGCACCAGTGACTCGGCGCGAGTACGCGACGATCAGGAAGGCCCTGGGAGCATTGAGCCCTGACGAGATAGGCAATTTGAAAGCGGAACGAGAGTCTTTCAAGACGGAAACGGGAAGCTTGCGCGAACAGGTGCAGGCCCTCCGCGGCGAACTGTCGGCCCGAGGCAACCTCGCCGAGGTTCTTGCTCAGCATGGCGACGAGCTTCATTCGGCGAGGTTGATCAACGGATGACCACCGTCGTTTCGGTTGCTATCCCGGCGCAAATAATTGATAGGTCTTGTAACCCCCGCCAATGTTCGCCGCCGGAAAACCGGCCTGAAGCAGGATGCGAGTCGCCAGGTAGCCCCGCTGGCCGACCTGGCAATAGGCCGCGATCTGCCTGCCCCTGGGAAGCTCGTCGAGGCGCGAGCGCATTTCATCCACGGGGATGTTCACGGCGCCGGGAATGTGGCCTTTGGAGAATTCCTGGGGCGTACGCACATCGACCAGGAACGGACGTCGATCGGACGCATCGTTCAAGATGTCATCCATGTCAATCTGGGGATGATCTCCCCGCACCAAACCGGCGGCCACGAACCCCGCCATGTTGATCGGATCCTTGGCCGAGCCATACTGGGGCGAATAGGCTAGCTCCGATTCCTCGAGGTCGAACACCGTCATGCCCGCCTGGATGGCCATGGCCAGCACGTCGATGCGCTTGTCCACTCCGGCGCCGCCGACGGCCTGCGCCCAGCACTCGGCCGGTCTGCGGGTCGAAGAGCAGCTTGATGGTCATCGCCTCGGCACCGGGGTAGTAACCGGCGTGATTCGTCGGATGCACATAAATTTTGCGATAGGACCGATTGGCGCGCCGCAAGGTTTTTTCGGTAGCCCCGGTCGTTGCCGCCGTGCGGTCAAACACGCGAACGATGGCCGTTCCCTGGGTTCCCCGGTAGCGGACGGCCCGCCCGAAGATGTGATCCGCGGCGCTGCGGCCCTGGCGATTCGCGGGTCCGGCCAGGGGAACCTGCGTCTTTTCGCCGGTCACGAAGTCCTTCACTTCGATGGCGTCTCCCACCGCGTAGATGTCCGGGTCGGTGGTTTGCAGGTGTTCACTGACCACGATGCCCCCACGCGGCCCGACTTGCAGGCCCGCATCGCTCGCGAGAGTGCTTTCGGGACGCACGCCGACTCCCAGGACGACCAGTTGGGCAGGCAGGCGAATTCCGGACCTCAATAGGGTCGCCGGGCCATCAGGTCCCTGTTCGAATGCCTCGGCGGCTTGACCGAGCAGCAGCGAGACCCCGCGGGTTGCCAGGTGTTCCACAAGGGGAGTCGTCATCTCCTTATCGAACGGTGGCAGCACCTGGTCCTGCAATTCGACCACCGTCACCGCGATGCCTCGGCGCACGAAGTTCTCGACCAGCTCGAGGCCGATGAACCCCGCGCCCACCACGACCGCCCGCTTGACCCCTTTGTCGACCCGGTCCTTGATGTGATCCACGTCTTGAAGGCTGCGGAGCGTGTAGACGCCGGGCAGATCGATGCCGGGAATTGGCGGCCGCAATGGCGCTGCTCCCGGCGCGAGGATCAGCTTGTCGTAATTTTCCATGTACTCCCGTCCCGACGCCAGGTCGCGGACACGGACCTGTTTCGTGGAGCGATTAATAGCCTCGACTGATGAGCGCACCCGCACGTCCAGCCGAAACCGGGTCCGAAGCAATTCCGGAGTCACAACGAGCAGTTTGTTTCGCTCAGCGATCTCGCCGCCGACGTAGTAGGGCAAGCCGCAGTTGGCAAACGACACCTCAGGCCCGCGCTCGAAAAGGACGATGGTGGCGTCTTCAGCCAGGCGGCGGGCGCGAGTCGCCGCCGATGCTCCACCGGCGACGCCTCCGACGATGAGCAACTTCATGATCAACCCTCCCGTGTGACGGCGCACGCGCCGGTATGGTCGACACGGTTCCAGGGCATTCGGGCCAGCAGCATCCCCATTCCACATTGGTCCGTGATCCCGGCGAAAACCAGGCCCGCCCCGACAAACGCGGACATCGCAAGAAAGGCGGGATGAACATACGCCCCCAGCGCCGTGCCCAGAACCACGATCGTTCCGGCGGCGATCCGTACCTGTCGTTCCAGCGAAACGGCTTTCTTGCCTCGAACCACGGGTAGTCCCGTACGCTCCCATTCCAACGTCCCGCCCTCGACATTGACGACGTTCGGATAACCGGCTGCGAGAAACCGCTCACACGCCTGCCGGCCACGCGCGCCCGAGCGGCAGATCAGATAGAGTGCTTCGCCCTGGCGACCGACGCGAGCCTGCATCACAGTCTTCGGGTCGAGCCCATCGAGCGGCAGTAGCCGGGCGGGCTCGGCATGGAGCTCTCGGTATTCCCCAGCGGTTCGCACGTCGACTAGCTCGATCGGGCTGCCCCGCAGTCGTATGGCATCAAGCTCCTTTGGCGTGATCGTCATGACATTCATTTTCCCCTCCCAACAATTCCAGAGGCCCGTCACCATCTTCGAGCCCGGCAAGTTCTGCACCTGGCAGTTGCACTCATCCTTGCGATCAAGCGAACAGTTAAGCGCTTTGGGCATTCCCACCACGCCAAGTGACAACCGACACGTTCTTGGCTTCCTTATCAACTATATGCCCCATTAGTTATTAAGTCAACACGAGCCGCTCCAACACTCGAAGGCGGGGGAGAATGGGACCAACATGCACGTCGTTGAGAAAATCTGGCGGCGGAAACGGCTCATCGGCTGGAGCGCGGGCGCAGCAACTGCGCCTGCCAAGAGATGGCCGGGCGACTTTTTGTTCTAAGACCTGAGCCGAAGTCCTTCACCGACTGGACGACCTTGGCGGTCTTGGGGTGAGGATTGCCAGCGAGCGGTGCATCTGGCCGACCACGTCGGCATCCTTGTCGTTCGCCAGCGATTCGAGGGCTTTGAACGCCCCGGCGGTGCGGCTCGAAGAAACCTTGGCGAGCTTCGTTGCGGCCATGATACGCACCCCTGGGTCCTCATCCTTGAGTGCCTTTTCGAGCGTTGTGAATCCTGCATCGGAATTCGGGTCAAGCCCGAAGACCGCAGTGAATCGCAGCGCGGGGGTTCGGCTTTGCGCGGCCGTAGACGCATTGAATTGCTTTGATTTGATGATCTTTGCCAATGAGAGTTCCGCGCCCTCTTGGAGCGGCCGCTGCTTGGACAGGTAGGCCCGGTACAAGAGCGGGCTGGCTGCGACGTACTCAGCCGGGAAGTTTCCCAGGGCGGTGATGGCCCCTGCTTGTATGTATAGATCGGGGTCCGAGGTTAGCTTGCACAGCGAGGCAAAGGCCCCAGCGGCGTCGGGACCAAGCTCTCCGAGAACTCGGGCCACCACCATACGAACCTCGGGCGCTGGGTCGTCGGCCAGCGCCACCAAGGTTCTCTGAACCTCGGGATCGCGAGCGCCGAGAACACCCAGGGCGGCGACGGCGCTGGAGCGGGCATGATCATTTTGGTTGCGGTTTATCAAGGCCAGGGCAGGGACCGGAGCAGGGGCTGCGCCGGCGGGAGGCGAGCGGTTGGCAGCCGGCGAATCGCGCTCTGGCTGGGCGGCAGCAATGAGCGGCGGCAGGGCAAGCTTCGGGTCTGGCTTGAGAATCGATAGAATTCCCGCCGCCTGGGCACGCACTCGGGGATCGGCGTCGCGGAGGGTGCCGATCAGGGCTGTTGCCGCGTCCCTGGCCTGGGAACCATCGTTTGAGGCGACGTGCATGGCACTGACAGCGGCAAGGCGGACTTCGGGATCGCTATCTTGCAGGGCTTGTGCCAGGGCGGGCACCACGCCGCTGGCATCCTTGCCTGCCAGTCTGGCGACTTCGGTTGCGGCGGCACTGCGCTGCGTGGCAGACCCAGTCCGTAGTGCGTCGAGCTGCTGGCGGAGCGGATCGGCGATGTGACGCGGCGATATCGGGACGTAAATATAAGCGAGGAGACCGGCCAAGATAAGAAGCAAGAAACCAGACCGCAGCCCGAGCCGAGGACTCGCAAGGTTCCACCGCATCGCTCACCTCGGATCAGAAAATCGATCGATCTTGGTCAAGGGCGAGAATCTCGTCCGGGCATCTGCCGCGACGGCAAACATCTACTTGCTTGGTTCCGATGGCTGGTCCATGTCGATCGTCAGGTGGCACGACTTGTCCACGGTTCGAATGATGGGCGAGCTGTCGGGTCCAAATTGATTCTTCAGAAAGTCTTCGTCGCGGTCAGGTGCCTTGATGCCTTTCTTTCCCTTGGCCTCACTGGGCTTCAGGGTTCCCGTCTTGGGCTTGCGGATGACCGAGATTCGATACTTGCCGGCCGGAATCCCATAGCCTTCCGGTCCCGGCACCTCGTACGTCGCCTCGCCCTTGTTGCGAGCCATGAAAGGCTCGTGCCCGAAGCTCTCGCCCGGCACAGGCGTCTTGCGTTCCATGCCGTAGAAAGTCACCTGAACGCTCTGGTTCTCCGGCGCACGTAGGGCTTTCCACCCTTCTGCAAATCCAATGTGACCCAGACTGCGTCTGATGGACCGCAGCCGGGCAAAAGCAAGCAGCAGAGCCCGAATAACGAACATAGAGCCGCACGCACAGTAGAGCTCCAAGCTGGGGAAATCGATCGGGCGCGACTCACGCGGGGTCGAGTCGGCGCCCGGCGGCACGACGGAAGAAAGTCCGAAGACGAACAATGCGACCTTCTCATATCAATTACTGTTGATCTGCTCCTATGACCCGTTAGTATTGATCTGCACTGATGATCCATCCGTCATTGCTGACCATCAGTGAGAACCAGGTCTTGTTGGCGATCGTATTCTTGATGAAGCGGACGCTGCCGTCGCCCAGCCCGATATTGACGCCTCCCGGGTGCAGGCTGCGTGCCTGGCCGCCGCTGTTGTTCAGCCCGTTGCCCTGGCCTTGGGTGTCTGGTGTGCCTGTATTGCAGGGCATGCCCAGAGCGGCCAGGTTGGGCACACGCGTCCATGTGGAGAGGCAGGTTTGCAGCTCGTCGCCGCCGTCGTCGCCGGGAGGGGGCCCGGCCCAGTTCATGCAGTTGGGAGTCGGATTGTACGGTCTGGTCTCACAGCAGAAGCTCGCCCCGGACATGCCCATCGCCCATGTCCCCCGGATATCGATCGTCGCGAGTCCGGTGCGCATCTCGGCGAAGAAGCCCGTATTCGAGGTCCCGTCTGTGATGGCCGCGTAAGTGACGCCAAAGTTCACTCCCATCACTCCGCGTTTCGAGGTCCCCGGGAAGGGAGCGTTCGATGTCCCCGCATTTCCATTGACCGTGTGGTCGCTGTCGGTGCCGCCCTCGATCGCGCCGTAGTTTCCGCGTGCCCAGTTCAAGAGCAGCGTGCCATTGCGCGGATCGTTCGGGAGCGTGCCTGAGAGGTACTGATCGTTCACATCGGCCGAGCTGCTCAGGAAGTTGTTCGAGGTGTCGTTGTAGCCGTCGGTCGGGCATATAAAGACATTCAGCCGCGTCGATCGCAGGGTCGAGTTGGCCCAGTCCATGTTGTATAGATTGTTGTTGGGAACCACGAGTCCATCTGGAGACATGGTAGCCGGAAAGCCAGGGTAACCGGTGACGTTCGACGCGTTGTACAGGGTCTGCTGTTCCATGAACGGCAAGAGCATGACCGCCCAGTTGGGGCCGAATGGATGGTAGAAATCGCTGACCGTGTAATCGCCGGCGGTCTGGTTGGTCAAGCCCGAGTGCCCAGGGCTCGTAGACGCCCATGGGCAGCTTGTTGTTGGCCGAGACAAAGTTGGCCGCCCCCAGGCCCAGTTGCTTCAGGTTGTTGACGCACTGCGCTCGACGCGCGGCTTCGCGGGCCGACTGGACCGCCGGCAAGAGCAGCGAGATCAAGACGGAGATGATCGCGATCACCACCAAGAGCTCGATCAACGTGAATCCTCGTTGCTTTCTCAACATGTGTTGTTCTCCCGAGGCCACTTAAACAGGCAAATTAATGTGCATGTTATTTTGTTTGACTTGAGATCATTATTCCTGTCGCAAGGGCAGAACACAAGTGTTGTTCTTTTGAATATTCCATGATCGATGTATTTAGAACTCGTGAAAGGCACGTCTACTGGCCTGCTCTGGCCACGAATCAGCCCACAATTGTGAGTGTTGTAAACATAGACAAAGAGGCCAGGGCCGTCTGATGTCTTCACACTCGATCGAAGATTAGGAAAAACTTATCGACTCTCGGCGTTCGTGGTGGACGTGAAGGGAGAGGGCGTTGTGGCCGGCGGAAGATCTGCGCAGGTCCGCGAGTGGATCCAGGAGCGGAAACCGCGGCGGTCGAGGGCTGGTTGAGCAGGCATTGAATGAGCGCCGGGGCTCCGACGGCCAAGAGCAAGTCCGCCTGGGCCTGGCTGGCGGCCCAAAGCGCGTCGAGTTCCGTGTTCCTCAACTGGATCACGCGTTGCTGCGCCTGCAAGAGCCTGGTCAGGTCTGCCTGCCCCTGCTGGAAGAGATCTTCCAGGTCCGCCGCGACGCGAGCCAGACCCGTAGACAGTCCACGGGTCTGGTTTACCAGGCCGACCGCTCCGTTCCAACGCACGGTGCCCGAACGAACCTGGGCAACCACCCGTTGCCGCGCCTGCTGCAAGGCCTGGTGCGCGCGGCAGTGCTCGGCCTCACGCTGATGTTGGAGCGGGCTGCCATTGTTCCAAACCGGAATGGCCGAGACCAAGACGAAACCGACGTATTGCAAGCCGGCTTCATCGATCTCGTACTGGGGGCCGACGATCGGGCTGGGGATGCGATCGCCCCGGGCCAGGTTCACCGCGGCCTTGGTTCCGGCCACTACCGCTTGCGCCGCGTAAATGTCGGGGCGGTTTTGCAGGGCGATGTCGATGAGCTCTTGTTCGCTTACGGCTGGTATGCATTGGGGCAACGTGAACTCATCAACCGGCCGGGCCGCCCAGATCGCATCCGCAATGCCGATCTGGCTCTTCAAGTCGGCCAGGGCGATGATGTAGTCTTGTTCAGAAGCCTTCGCCAGTTGCCGAGCGGCCCGGCTCTCCACCCGTGCCAGAATGACGTCGGCCGGCGGCACAAGGTTGGCATCCAGACGGTTTTGCAGCGACCTGAGGATCTTGTCGTTGAAATCGGACAGCTCTCTGGCGATCTCGAGCTTGTCGCGGCGATAGACTGCCGTCTGAAAAAAACGGTAGGTCTGCACAAGCGCCCGGAGCTCCGCCTGCACGATGGTCCAGCGCTGTTGTGCGTAGGCAGCCTGGGCGATGTGATGGCGGTGCGTCGTTTGATGTCCCAGCTCGATCGGTTGGCGAACCGACAGATAGACGTACTGCTGCCCCCAATGATAAAAAGGTCCGTGTCTAACCGCTCCTCCAGGCCCGCCGAACGGTTCGAACGGAATCAGAATGATCGGGCGGTAGTCAACCCACAAGGTCGGGTTTAGCGTGGTCGGAAAGTGGCGAGCGACCTCAACTGCTTCGGCCGATGGGGTGGTGGGATTGCCGAGGCGAAGGATGTTAAGGTCGGGATTGCAGGTCAAGGTGCCGCACAGTGCCATTGGCAGGCTGAGCGATGGCCCGCCGATCACCGAGATGGCATCATGGGGAACGTCCCAGAGCGCACTGGACGACAAGACGCCCGCCCCCGGAGGTCCTTGCACTTCCTCGCGCTCCACGTGAGCCCGGCGCACGGCACGGTCGACGGCCTGTGCTCTGAGCGCTGAGCTCTTAGCAGCCGCTTGAGCTTCGCTAGCCAGCGCCGGCGATCCTGCAATCATGCTCAAGAGCTCAGTCAGGATCGTAAGAACAAAACAAGGTCGCATGCGGTTCGCATCCTGCTTCTTTTCCGATGCCGGGGTAGCCGACCCTCCTGGCCGCTCAACTGCCGAGCCCGCAGCTTGGCATCGTCCGCCAGACCCCTCTAACTGATCGGCCGCTTGCCGCTGCGATCTCTTCCTTGGATGCGGGATCTGCGGAGCCGCCGCCCGAACACAAACGGACGCGCGATAAGATTTGACCATCTTATCGGCCCGTCGAGACGGCTGGCCCTTTTATAAGGAAGAATTTAACTTACCCGCCCATACTGTCGTCGGCTGCCGCCGGCTATGGTAAGGGATGACAACGTGTGTCTAGGCTTTATGATCGAGAACTAGGAGCGAGGAAGCAAAGGCATGACCGGTCGTTGGTGGATGATGGTGGCACTGCTCTGTGTCGGGTTGGCCGGCTGCCACAAGGAGAGCCAGACCGCGGAAGCGAAGGACGAGCATTCTGAAGAGGAAAAAGCCCACGTGGCGGTCCGGGTCGAGGCGGCCAGGCGGGGCACTATCGTCCAGACCGTCGAAGCCCTGGGCCGCAGCGAAGCGATACCTGCCAAGCTCGCGATGCTGACGCCCGCGGTCGAGGGACATGTCCACGAGCTGGTGGTCAAGCAAGGAGAGACGGTGCAGAAGGGCCAGCCGATCGTCGAGCTCGACCAGTCGGTTGCCCTGGCCGACCTCGCCGAAAAAACGGCCACGCGCGACAGCCTCAGGGCCGCGCTGGCGCTGCTCAAGTCAATCCCCCGGCCCGAGGAGCGAAGGTCGAACGAGCTCGCGGTGGAGCAGGCGAAGGTGGCGCTCGAGCGCGCCAAAGCCGCGGCGGAGCGTCTGCGGCCCCTGTTCGCGCGTCACGAGGTCTCCGAGCAGCAGGTCTTCGAAGCCGACCTGGCGGCGACCTCGGCACGGCTCGCTCTGCAAACCGCGGAAGCTCAGCTACATGCCATGCTGATCGGACCTCGGCCAGAGGCCGTGGCCGAGGCCGAGGCGAAAATCACCGTGGCTGACGGATTGGTCGCCTTCTCCAAGGCCCATCTCGACTTGCACACGATTCGCGCCGATCGACGGGGTCCTCGACAGCCTCACTTGCCATCCCGGCCAGACGATCGCGATCGGCACACCGATCGGCGAAGTCGTCGATACCCGGCAAGTCTTCATCTCTGTCTACCTCCCAGCGCGATCGGCTCAGGTGGTCCACGTTGGGCAGAAGGCTCGGGTCAGGATCGTCGAGTCGCGTCCGAAGCCCTCCGGCGAGCCGGCCAGCGATGAGGCGAGTCTGGAAGGGAAAGTCGACTTCGTCGGCCGCCTCGCCGATGCGCAGACCGGCAACCTGCCTGTGCTCATCCTGGTTGACAACCCGGACGGGCGGCTCTCTGTCGGGCAGACGATGGGCGTGACGATCACCGTGGCGGAGCAATCTGGTGTGCTCGAAGTGCCGTCGGCCGCGATTCTTGACCAGGGCGAAGGGCCCGTCTTGACGGCGGTCCGCGACGGCAAGACGGTGGCTCTGCACCCCGAGCTGGGAACCTCGCAAGCGGGCTGGGTGGCCGTCTCGAAAACCGACCTCAAGGAAGGAGAGCCGGTAATCGTCGAGGGGGGGTATAACCTACCCGAAGGTACCGCGGTGAAGACGGAGGAGCCAAAGAGCAAGAACGAAGAGGAAGAGAGCAAGTCCGCAGCGAAGTCGGCGACGACCGACGAGCATGAAAACAAGGCCGAAGGCAAGGCTGCAACGACCCAAGAGCATGAAAACAAGGCCGAAGGTGCAGTTCGGAAACCCGAGACAACCAAGGCCGGCTCGGAGGGTGAGAAATGAGCATCGCAGTAGAGCCGGAAATCGAAGACCGCCAGGCGAGGCGCGGGATGAACCTCGTCGCCTTTGCGAAGCCTTATTTCGGTTTGATCGTCCTGACGACCGTGCTGCTTTCGGCCTTCGGCCTGTACTCGATGTTCCGGATGCCTAGCGGCATCTACCCTGAAGTGGCGTTCCCTCGGATCGTGGTCATCGTCCAGTCACCGGGCTTGGCCGTCAAGGACGTCGAGGTGGCCGTGACCCGGCCGATCGAGGAGGCAGTCAGCATCGTTCTGGGGGTGATCCGGGTGCGTTCGAAAACGGTCCGCGGCGCGGCCGAGCTAAATATCGACTTTGCACCCGGAACCGACATGATCCAGGCGCTCAACGACATCCGCGCCCGGATGGCCGAAGTCGGGTCCCAGTTGCCGGCCGGCACGACCTCGATCACCGAACGCCAGACGCCGTCGGTCTTCCCGATCATCTCGTTCGTCGTCACCGGCGGCCGCGATCCCGCCTTGCTACATGATTATGCCTATTACGACCTGAGGCCGCGGATCAGCCGGCTCGCGGATGTCTCCTACGTCACTGTCCAGGGCGGGGATATTCGTGAGATCCTCGTCGAGGTAGATCCTCAGGCCCTTGTGGCGGCCGAGCTCTCTCTCGCCGACGTCGCCGATCGCCTGGGGAAAGAGCACAGGCTCAAGGCGGTCGGCCGGCTCGATCGCGAAGTGCTCCAGTATCAGGTGCTGGCCGACACCCAGGCCGCCGACCCCTTGGAGCTGGAAAACCGGGTGATCGCCAGCAAGAACGGCCAGTCGATTCGCCTGCGTGACCTGGGCCGCGTTGTCATCTCTCACGAGGACAGAACGAAGATGATTCGCTCCAATGGCAAGGACGCCGTGGCGCTCACGGTCTTTCGCCGCCTTGGCGGCGACGCTCTGGAGGTCTCACGACAGCTCGACACCGTCCTCGCCGACGCGGCGAAATCGGCACCGCCGGGGGTGACCATTCAGCCGGTCTACGATCAAGGTCTGCTCGTGAACACGGCCATCGCCAATGTTCGAGACGCCATCGTCATCGGCGGCGCGTTCAGCGTGCTCATCCTCCTGCTGTTTCTCAAGAGCGTGCGGGCGACGGCCATCGCCGCCCTCTCGATTCCCCTGAGTCTCACCATTAGCTTCGTTTTCCTTCATCTCACGGGCGACACGCTGAACCTGATGTCGCTGGGAGGCCTGGCGGTCGCCATCGGGCTGATCATCGATGACACCGTGGTGGTCATCGAGAACATCGCGCGCCACCTGGCGGAGGGCCAGACGGGCGACGCGGCCGTGGACCGGGCCAGCCGCGAGATCAGCGGCGCGGTAATCGGCTCGACCCTGACGACGATCCTCGTCTTCTTGCCCTTGGCATTCGTCCGCGGGGTCGTCGGCCAGTTCTTCCTGTCGCTCAGCATCTCGCTGACCGTGGCGCTTCTGGTTTCGATGGTCGTGAGCTTGACCATCATCCCGGTCCTGGCCGCCCACTTCCTGGGCCGTCGCGCGATGCCGACGACGGGCCCGATCTATAACCGGCTGGCCGACGTCTACGAACGGGCCCTGAGGGCCTGCCTCCGATACCCGAAAACCATCATGTCGCTGACGCTGCTGGCGGTCGTGCCGGGCTGGGTCCTCCTCCACGGACTGTCGATCCCGGTCGGGACGTTCTCCATCAAGATCAGCCCGCTGGAGACCGGCTTCATGCCCGAGATGGACGAGGGCGCGTTCGTCCTCGACTACAACATGCCGGTCGGCACCTCGCTGGCCCAGACCGACAAGGTGCTCCGCCGCGTCGAGCAGGCACTGCTCGATACCCCTGACGTTCAGAGCTATATCCGCCGTACCGGCGCCGAGCTGGGCTTCTTCGCTACCGAGAGCTTCACCGGCGACATCCTCGTGAGTCTGAAACCCCCGGGGCAGTGCCGCCCCATGGATGAGATTTTCGATGTGCTCCGAGAGGAATTGAAGGCATCGGTCCCCGAACTCGAGACTGAGTTCAAACCCCTCGTGATGGATCAGATCGACGACCTTGCGGGCGTTCAGGAGCCGATCGAGGTCAAGGTCTTCGGGCCGGAGCCAGCGACGCTCCGCGAACTTGCGGCCAAAGTGGGCGAAATCGTCGAGAAGGTCGAAGGCGTCGTCGATGTAAACACTCACGTTCGCCTCGGCAATCCCGATATTGTGGTCCGTCCCGACAGCGTCCAGACCGCGCGGGTGGGCCTGACCGAAATGGACGTCGAGAGCCAGCTCAACGCCGCGCTCTATGGTCAGGTGGCCAGCACGGTCCCCGAGCAGGACCGGATGACCAAGATCCGGGTCCGCTATCCCGACCGGGTACGGTATGACCGGGAAAACCTGGGCCGATTGCCCATCAGCCTGGCCATGGCCGCACCCCCGCCGACAACGGCGAGTCCGGGCAGGCCCGCGCCCGCGGCCGCGGGGATCGGTTTCGTCCCGCTTGAGCAATTGGCGTCGATCCGCGTTGTCCGCAGCCCCAACGAGCTCTGGAGGGAGAACCAGCAACCCGTCCTCACGGTGACAGCGAGGCTCGACAACCGCGACCTCGGCTCCGTGAACCGAGAGCTCCAGTCCAAGCTCTCGGCGCTTGAGTTCCCGCGGGGCTACCGCTGGGAACTGGCGGGGAATTACCGGGCGCAGCAGGAGTCGTTCGCCAGCCTCCTGACGGTTCTCATCGTGGCGGCGGCGCTGGTGTTCCTCCTGATGGGCTTCCAGTTCCGGAGCGTGATCCTGCCGATCCGGCTCTTCCTTGTCCAGCCGATCTCCCTGGTCAGCGCCCTGTTCGCGCTCTGGATCACCGGCACGCCGCTGAACGTCTCTTCGTTCATGGGGGCGATCCTCTTGATCGGTCTGGATGTTAAGAACGAAATCATCCTGATCGAGTACATCGGCCAGCTTCGCGAGCAGGGAATGCCATTGCGAGACGCTCTGATCAAGGCGGGCCGCACCCGGTTCCGGCCGATCTTGATGACCAGCCTCTGCACGATTCTCGGCCTGGTTCCCCTGGCCATGGGCTTCGGCCCCGGAGCACAGATGCAGCAGCCCCTGGCCATCGCCGTCATCGGCGGCCTGATCACCAACATGCTGCTCACCCGCCTGCTCATTCCCGTCGGCTACCTGGTCTTGATGGGCCGCGAGGCGGCAGCTCAGTAGCGATGGGGCATTCAACTTGAAACGAGCCGGGTTAGTCGGACTGAAGGGCTAATCCTCGCGCATGATCCGTTCAATGTCCCGGCGTCCATGGAGGACACGAAGGATCTCGATGGTGTCCGCAGTCGATCGAAAGAACACAACGTAGGGGGCCACGACGAAGCTCCGCAGGCCGGGGCTCAGGACTTCCCGCGAGCGCCCAGATTCGGGGGAACTCGGCATGGACACGTGCCTTTCTCACGAATTTGTCGATCAGCCGGTCCGCCGCCTTCTGACTTCTCCTGGCGAGGAAATTCCACGCCTCATCGAGGTCCGCCTGGGCCGCATCGGTGATGATCGGCTGGCTCATGACGAGCGATCTACGTTGCGTGCGGCGAGGCGCCTCCGTCCCCGGTCCTTGATGTCGCTTACTACCTCGTCGGTGAGCGGCTTGAGCTGCCCCCGATCTGCTTGATCAATTCCGATTTGAATCTCTTGACGTAGCTGCTCGAGCTTCTTCTGGTGAGGCTCGTCCTTCTGCTTGAGAAGCCGCAAGCCTTCGCGAACGACCTCGCTGGCCGAGTGGTACATGCCCCCTTGAACTTTGCCGTGCACGTATTGTTCGAGGTCGGGTGTCAGCGAAATGTTCACGGGCGCAACGCTCCTTTCATGCTGGCGGCCTCTTAAGGTATCGTACCATGGCTCAGCCGGAATAGCAATTTTTGTTATCAGCCGCTCACTTGAAAAGAAACAGCACGACCACTTCCCATGCTTTATGAGACTGGATGAGCAGTCGCTGGAAATCCTGTCGGTCGTTGTCCGCGTTCTTCGACTCAGGCAAGATCAGGCAGGCTTAGTGGGCCATGAGTATGTTAGCTGACAAGCCCCCGCTTATGTCCAGAACGAGGGCTCCAACCGTCTTTGACTTTCAGGTCTCGATCACCCGTCCCTCGTCCTAACTGTCTACAGTGTGCAGCGTGGGTCGCCCCCTCCGGCCATCTATTGCTTGCTTCTGGCTACTGGGGCAGCTTTGCCAGGCGGGATCGTACCCGTACGGATTCGATAAGAGGTTTTGAGGTCGAGTCTCTTCCTGCTCTCCACAGTTCACCTGACGCAAGGACATTCTAAATTGTCGGGACAGCGTGCCCAGGCTGAAGAATACATGTTGGCCTGGATCGCAGCGTCTGCCAAGGCAATTCAAGCTACCAACAGGACTGCAAAAGTAAGCAGACAGGTCACCGGTTTCGAGCTGCTGTTCGAATGTCACAACTATGTCCGCCTCTTCACTTGCACCTTGGCAATATGGCATCGCTACTTGGCCCGCCGGTTTCGCCCAAGGCTGCAACAGAAAGAAAATGTTCCGCCGCCGCAGGAAGGCTTGTAGATATCCGAAAAGCTTTATCCACGTTTCTCCTGCTTTCGTTCGCTGAAGCCGCGACGACGACCCCTTGAACGATTTCGTCGCGAACTCTCGTCACAGTAGAGAGACAGTCGAAGAGGCGGACATTCGCCATTAGGCCCGTCAAGGCCAGCGAAGTGGCGACTTCTCGGAAAAGCCCCCGTCCTTGCCTAGAACCTTCCCGATGAGGCCCGTTTCGACTCCGGGTGCTACTCCGATTCGGCACCCGCCAGTCGTGCGCCCGAAGACAGTACCTGCACAATGAGTTCCATGCCCGTGCTCATCATGATCGACCTCTTTTGTGAAGTTCTCCGCCACGATCCTGACTCCCGAAGAAGCACGGTGTATCTGATCAATCCCCTTGTCGAGTATCGCGACCGTGACACCACTTCCAGTGAAATCGGATACTTCTGCTCCGACTGCACGTACACCCCAACATACTGGAGGAGGCACCGCCGGCGAACCAGCCGCTGCGCTCAACGGTTCGATGAGTTGCGTAGTTATGCGCGGTGCATTGCAGAGCACTGTGGGATCGTGACGGAGGTCGTTCAATTCAGTCGGCTTAAGCTCGGCTACCTCTATCGAGAGCTCTTCAGGATCATTGGAGAGCGTACTGGCCGGTGCGGTGTATGGGTCGATCGTGTATTTTCTTGTGGTTCGAACGATTACCACTTCCATCTCGGTCGCCTCCTTTGACGAGACTCGACCCGGTCAAACACAAAGGGAAACGAAGGCCGCCTGGCGCTATGGCGTTGTGAAACGACACCAGGGCAAGAGGCACCTGAATGCATAAAAGGATTGACAACCCGCTGCGCGTCTTACAGCAAGAGCTTGCCGCTCGACTCGACCGGGCAGCGATCAACTCGAACTGTCGCGAGAGAGGTGGTGTATCCACGAGTCCCGGCTGCCGTAAGGTGACTGGACCCGACCGTTCGATTCAGGCGCTGCGGGCCCGCTTCAGAAGGGCCACGAACTCGGCGTGCTCGGGGGTGTTCAAGCCTTGCTCGAGGATCGCCTTGACAGTCGACTTCTCGCCGCTCACTAGAGCCTTGGGATCGAGCCAGAGGCCGGGAAAGACCGTGCTGCGCAAGGTGCCGTCAGCCGCGGGACGCAGCGGCTCGAATTGCCCTTCTCGATTCACAAGCCAGTCAATCTGCCTGTCAAGGACACGCCAAACGATGTATTCTCGGACACCGTTGCGGCGATAGGCTTCAAGCTTTTTCCCCAGATCGTAACTGGCGCTGCTGGAGGCGACTTCGGCAACCAGTTCGGGTGCTCCTTCGATGTAGTCATCCGCGCTGATACGAGCCTGGCCACCTCCCTCAGGCCGGATGATCAGGAAGGCGTCGGGCTGAGGCTCGTTGTCTAGATCGAGGCGAATGCTCGCATTATCGCCAGCCTCGACACCGGGGGTGTCCGTTTCATAATTACCCAGCCAGGTGACCAGCCTGGTATGAGGGTGGCCGTGCTGCTCGTACCGCACCGGCGAAGGCATGTAAACCTCTCCTTCGATCAGCTCGGCCTTCTTGAGCTCGGGCATCGCATCGTACCGCCGTTCGAACTCGGCGCGGCTCAAGCGATCGCCGTTCTTCAGCGGCGGGAAGGCACCATTGTCACCGGTCATTCCCGGCTCGGCTGGCATCGCGGATGGTGTTTCAAGTGGCATGGCATCGGCCCGAGGAAGCGAGTAGCCTCGAAGGATTCGCACTGCTTATACCATAAGCGATATCACACGGGGCCGACAACGCCGGCCGTGCGTTCCAAATCCAATCCTGCGAGCGAGAGCTTCGACATGTCCTGTTTCGGACTCGACGAGGTCCCACCTACCGAGCCGTCTTCACGATCGCTGACAAAGGCATACGGATCCTTCGAGTCCGGGGACCCGGAGGAAATCCTCCTGGGACAGGCATGTGAATATTCTGGGTGATTGTCGGGAAGATGATCCGTCATTAGATTGAATGCACCTGCCTCCTGCCCTCAGCAGTAGCCTTCTGAAATCGAGAGACATCGTCCATGAGATTCTCCGTTCGATTCGCCGCGGCGAGCTGCGGCCCTGTCTTCCTGGCTGTCGTCGCGGCCGTCGCGCAAGAGGTCGGCAAGCCCGAGTTCCACTCGCTCGCCGAGCTGGACGCCCACTACAGGCAACAGGCGGACGAGCTCGACCGCCGCAAACTCCTCGATATGGCGGCCCTCGCGGGACGATTGACGGGCATGGATTCGGAGGCAGCCTATCGGGCGGTATTCGACGTGGCCGTCGCTCGGGGGTTCTTCAGCGCGGCCGAGCCGGCCGCCCGCGCCTACCTGTCTCGCGAAGAGGGAGCGCCTCAGTCCCAGGCTCTTGCGGCGATGATCTCGCTGATCGCCCGGGCTGATCGCGGCGAATACGATCGTTCGCTCGCGGATCTGGAAGAGTTCCTCAAGAGACGCGCGGCGGTCCACATCCCCGAGGAACAGAGACTCCCACCTCCCCTCATATTCGCCGTGGGAGAAGCCTATCTCCAGCGGCTGATTCAGGGGGGCGCTACGACATCGCCCGGAAGGTCTGCCAGCTTGCGGTCGCCAACCGTTCCGATCCCGCGCATCAAGGCTCATTTTGAGAAACGCCAGGCGCGGCTCGACATGATTGGCAAGCCCGCGCCCGAGATCGAGGGGAAAGACGTAGACGGCAAACCGGTCCGTCTTGCCGACCTCAAAGGCAAGGTCGTCCTGGTCGATTTCTGGGCCACCTGGTGCCCTCCCTGCGTCGCTTCATTCGCGACGCTCCGGCAACTGGCGCACGAATACAAGGATCGGGGTTTCGCGATCCTGGGGGTGAATCTCGACGACCTCGCCCGATCGGAATCCGGTCACCCCGGGCCGGGGCCGAGCCGGAGCCCGCTACTGGTGATATCCGGTGGTTCCTGGTGTCCCAGCGTGCGGGCTGGACCAATCTCGTCGGGCCGGGGGCGGATGCAGCCGCCAAGGCTTTCGGAGTTGAGGAAATCCCGGCAAGTTTCCTGATCGACCGCGAGGGGAAGATCATCCACGTCGAACTGAGGGACCAAGCCCTCGCCAGGACGCTTGCTCGGTTGCTGGACGGACCGACGGCCAAGCCCTGAAAACGGCCCTCAGACGCCGCCCAGCGAATCGATCGTCCGCTCGAGGCTGGAAAGAAAATGGTGCAAGCTCTGGGCGGCCTGACGGCTCTGACCGGCGGCCTTGTCCAGCGCCGGGTGCCCGTAGGAGTAGAGCAGTTCCTTGGCCTCGACGACGTTCTGGACCGAGGCCTTACCGCTGGCCTTGAACTCTTTGTAGGCGACCTTGATGGCCGCCTCGGCAGCCGCTCGCGACTTGCCAAGCTCACCATCATTGGGGGCCTTACTCGGCCAGAGCACCTTGCCGTCGGACGAAAGAACCTGGTTGCGGGTTAGAAGTTTGTTTGCCTGCCGCTCCTTCGAGTGCACGGTTCTGGGTGTCCTTTTCCGAACGTCGAACCGCAGCTCCATGGCCTGCATCTGCCGCTGATTCTGCATTTCCTGCGTGACGGCCTCTTGAAGGTTCTGGTTGGCCCCCTGGAAAACGTTGGCTGCGGCTGTGCCATACACGTCGTAAGGCGTAGGCCCCGATGCCGACGTTGAGCTCTGACTGCGCCATCGAGTTATAGGGCGAGCTGCCAAAGCCCCCTTGACCGTACCGCATGAAGCCGTAGTTGTAATTCGAACCGTAGGGGACGCCCCAGTTATAGTTGGCGGTGCCCTGGTTGGGGAACTGCTGCGCCTGGCTCGAAGCTCCCGCCGTGATGGCCAAGAATCCCGTCAGAATGTGGCGGAACAAGGATCGGATATCACGATTTCGGTTCAGGCACATGGCATGCCTCCGTTCTCAGTGTGACGGATCAGGCTACTGTTCCCTCATCATTCTGAGGATTCCGCCGCTTTCAGGCAATGACCCTGAGGGTCAGCAAACACCGCGCTGCCGCGGCGAGCGTTCCGTCTCGCTTGCAGAAACAGCAAAGGTGAAGTCGGGCACTTCGAGTCGTACGTAATGCGAAGCCTCAGCCTGAAAAATCCCTGAACCGCTGATCCAGTCCGCCGGTGCCGGCTTCGTCTTCTTTGGTCAGATTGTGCAAGGGCGTCTCCTCAGAAGGCCGCGATGTCGTCAGAGACGGGCACCCGAACCTTCCTACTCTTCCCCGCTGCCTCGAACCGGTTGCGATGCAGTTGGTAATTCCGAGATGCATCCATCATTGATTTGTGCCTGAACTGACGTTTTTCGGTTTGGGCCCGATCAGATTGGTCATTCGTACCGCTCAGTTCCGACTTTGTGGCTTCTTCTCGCGCACCGCGATCGAGACCCGGGCTGCCGCGATGCCGACCCTCGCACTCACCCGGCGACTGCCCGCGCCTCGGCCTTGGCCTTAGCTCGCAGGGCCTCGGCGATCGGGCTCAGCCGCAGTTTGCCCAGCGTCCCCTCGCGGCGCAGGGCCGAGGCCAACAGCGTTGCGAATGCTGCGTGCACGGCCATCACAGCACCCACCTGGGCCACGAACCGCCGCGACCCCGTCAGGTTGCCATCGTCCACACCCCAGAACACCTTCAACCGCGCGTTGACACGCTCCACTGATGTCCGTCCCTTGTACATCCGCTCGAATTTCTTGGTGGCGCGGGGCAGGGACGGAAACCGCCGCGGGTCAAGTTCGCGATTCACCCGCACCGTCTTGCCGTATGACTTGCCCGCGTTGCAGATCTTGGACATCGGGCAATCCCAGCCCTCGTGCTTGGCCGGACAGCGGTACTTCACCGTCTCGCGTTCGGGCTCGTAGCCGATGTAGGCCATCCGGTGTCGCACCGGAGGTTCGCTCACTTTATCATAACGATAGATTGTCCCATCTTCCTTGTACACGATGTTCGAGGAGCCGTCGTGGCCCGGCAGCATCCGCTCCGGGTCGCTCTGCCACAGGCTCCGCATCTGAATCACCGGCGTGATTCCCTCGTCGGAGAGCAGCCTGTGAACGTCCTCGCTGTCGGCCGCCTTGTCGTAGGCCAGAGTTTTGATCCGATCCTCGGGCAGGTTCGCCTGGGCTTGCTCCAGCACCGACGGCAGCGTCTCGCCGTCGCCGGCCTTGGTGTCGGTGATCTCGTAGGCCAGCACCACTTCGTGCTTCACGTCCACCAGCAGGTGGAGCTTGTAGCCAAACCACTCGACGACCTTGGTCACATGGCCCTGGTCGTCCTTGTATTCCTTGCGGCCGCCACTGGCTTGCGGCAGTCCCTCGTCGATCTCCTCCTGTGCGCCCTTTTCCGACTTCCGCCGTGCCGAGAGGTTCGTGGCATCCCCGGCCGTGTCGCGGCCCAGGTCGGTGACCGCTAAACCCAGCCGTTGGATCAACACATTGAAAATCTCTTTGAGGAGCGTGCGATGTGGCTCCTGGCCCAGCACGTCCTCGAATCGCGACATGTTCCATTTCTTGGGCACGCCGCATTCTGACTCGATGCCGATAACGCGGCGCAGGCCCTCATTGCGGTGCAGCTCGGCGAGCACGGCCTCGGTGGTGATGTGCCGCAGGGCGACCCGCAACACGACGACCCCCCAGAGCACGTGCACCGGGTAATCGTCGCGCCCCTTGCCCCGGGCAGCGCGGAGCGATTTGAGCAGCTTGCCGTCGGGGAGTGCGGCGAGCAGATCCTTGATGGTTCGTAGCGAAGGACTGTCTTCCAGGCAGTCCCAAGCGAAGAGCGGCTTGGCGGCGTGAATGATCATCGTAGGAGGAGGACCTCGGGGTGGAAAGAGCAGAAAGGAGACCACACCCACTACTACGCAACAAATCCCCGACGCGCTGGAGCTGTGGGGGAAAAGTCGTGAAAAAAAGGCTCTTGGGATGCGAAGTGCAGGAAAAACCGGCTACTTCTGGGGGAACGTGTCTAGACGCAAGGCCGAGACTCGCGAACTGTGAAGAACTTGCGTGCACCGCAACCGCCTCTGCTGCCTCTCTCGAGCGTGGTAACAGGACATCGGACCTGATATGCTCAACGCGGACGCAACCCCTAATCACTAAGCGTAGCCGGTGGACAACAGACCTGGACCGCTCCGCGCCGACACCATCACCATGGAGCGGTCACTGGCCATGAGCGAAGAATCCACCACCGTCGTCGTGCAGCGCTACGTCGACAATCTGGCTGGGGATAACCCCGCTGAGCCAGTAATCCGGGCGCTTCTGGACTGCGCGGTCCGACGGCTGGAATCGCTGTGTGCCACCATGCTCTATAAGAATTACGCGCGTCTGGTGCAGCCACCGTTGAAACGGATTGCTGCCGCTGTGGGAGCAACTGCACGACCTGCTCCCGCCCTGGGGGCCACGGTGAGTAGGGGGCGTGACAACTTCGGGAGGTCCAGCGATGGCCGGCGACCCGCGCGTGCGGCAATTGCTCGATGAGATCCTCGACTCACAGCGCACCCCGGAGGAGGTGTGTCAGGCCTGCCCGGAGCTGCTGCCCCAGGTCCGGGAGGGCTTGCGGGGGCTTCGCGCGGTCGAGGTCAAGATCGACGCGTTGTTCCCCACGCCGGGATCCACCCCTTCGCTCTCCGAGCCGCCGGAGGGCGAGCCCCCTCAGTTCCCTGGTTACGAAGTGCAGGAAATGCTGGGCCGCGGCGGCATGGGCGTCGTCTACAAGGCGTGGGACCGTCGCCTGAACCGCTCGATCGCCCTCAAGATACTGCTCGCCGGCGCTTATGCCCGGCCGGGGGAGCGAGAGCGTTTCCTGCGGGAGGCGGAAGCGATGGCGCGCCTACGGCATCCGAACATCGTGCAGGTCTATGACGTGGGCGACCAGGCCGGCCGGCCGTACTTCACCATGGAGTATATCGAGGGTGGCAACCTGGCCCAGAAATTGTCGGGCACGCCCTGTCCGGCCCGCCAGGCCGCGGCGCTCATCGCCACGCTGGCCCAGGCCATTCAGGCGGCGCACCAGAGCGGGATCATCCACCGCGACCTGAAGCCCGCCAATGTGCTGCTGGCCTCGGACGGAACAGTCAAGATCGCGGATTTCGGGCTGGCGAAGATGCTGCCCGTGCCGGGCGCAGTCGAGGAGAGGATGACTCAATCCGGGATGATCTTGGGGACGCCGACGTATATTGCACCAGAGCAAGCGCGAGGCCAGGTCGCAAAGGTCGGCCCGACGGTGGACATCTACTCGCTGGGGGCCATCCTCTACGAGCTACTAACAGGCCGACCGCCGTTCCAGGGCCCTAGCCCGATGGAGACCTTGTTGCAAGCCGCGCACCAGGAGCCGGTGCCGGTCACCCGCTTGGTGCCACGCGTACCTCGGGACCTGAACACCATCTGCTTGAAATGTCTGGAGAAGGATCCCGCGAAGCGTTTCGCGTCGGCGGGCGAGCTGGCAGAAGACCTGGGGCGATTCCTGAACCACGAGACGATCCGGGCTCGCCTGGTGGGGCCGCTCGGCCGGTTGGCACGATGGGGCCGGCGGAACCCGGTTCCGGCGGCGTCGCTGACGCCCTGGTGGTGACGGGCCTGGTCGCCATCGCGGCAATCCTTTATCAGTGGCGCAACGCGGAGCAAGCGCGGCGGAGCGCCGACGACCTCGCCAAGTCGGAGGCCGCGGCGAATGTCGAACTTGAGCAGCAACGCCGCACGGCGGTCGATGCCCAGCGACGGGCCGAGCTGGCCACGATGGCCGAACGCTGGGAACGCTATCGGTCGAATATCGCGGCCGCCGCGGAAGCCTTGCAACTCCAGAACAGCGGGCCGGCCCGGCGTGCCCTCGAGGCGGCGCCGCCGGAGTATCGCAACTGGGAGTGGCGACACCTGCACAATCAGCTCGACTACGCACTGCGCCGTGATGCCTGGCGACATTCCGGCCGATGCCTTGTGGACACGACCGATCATCAGCCCATCGGGCGATCAGGTCGCCATCGTGGACAGGGATGCCCGCACCATCAACCTCTGGGACGCGACGACCGGCACGGTCGTCGGTTCCTTACGCGGGCACGAGGGCCGCGTTCAAGCGCTGGCCTACAGCCCCGACGGCAAGCGCCTCGCTTCCGGCTCGGCCGACAAGACCGTTCGTTTGTGGGACCCCGCGGCGGGGAAAACAGTGGCGGTGCTTCGCGGCCACGAGAAACCGGTCGAGTGGCTGTATTACAGCCCGGATGGGCAGCGGATCTGCTCGCTAGGTGGCGGTGCCGTTCGCCTGTGGGACGCGACCACGGGACGGGCCGTCGCCGTCCTCGATGGGCCCGTAATGGCGTTCGCCGCGATCTTCACGCCGGATGGTCGGCGGCTCCTTCTCGGATTGGGCCACCAAGTTTGCCTGTACGACCCGACGACTGGCCGGCAGATCGCCGTTTTAGGAACCCACGAAGCTCAGGTTGTCCACTTGTGGGTCAGTCCGGACGGCAAGCGGATCGCGTCCCACGGTGAACATGAGAAGAACATCCGCTTATGGGACGGTGTAACCGGTCGGGAGATCGCCGTGCTGCGCGGCCACACAACTTCTCCTGGGGTCTTGTCCTTCAGCCCCGACGGGGCGCGTCTTGCCTCAGGAGCCGCTTATCCTGACATCACAGTACGCCTGTGGGAGTCAGCGACCGGACAGCCGATCGCATTGATTCCGGGCCACAAGAATACAATCATATCGGTCGCGTTTGACCATGATGGCCGCCGTGCAGTTTCGGCTTCACTCGACCAGACAGCCTTGCTGTGGGACGGAGTCACCGGGCGGCCGCTCGCTCCCCTCCGCGGCCACACCGGAGCGCTGTGGAACGCGATCTTCAGCCCCGACGGCAAGCGGGTCGTCACGGTATCGCTAGATAAGACGATTCGGCTCTGGAACTCGGGTGAAGGGGATTTGGTCGCCGTGCTTCGCGGCCACGCAGCGGAGGTTCGGGGTGCGGCATTCGCCGCGCACGGCTCCGTACTTGTGTCGCTCTCGACCGATGGTGAGGCGCGCGTCTGGGACACGGATCTGGCGGAGCGGAACGGAATCCTGCGCGGGCACAAGAGCTTCGTATACGATGTGGCTTTCAGCCCCGACGGCACGCAGGCCGCCTCAGCGGCCTGGGACGGCACGGCCCGTGTCTGGGACGCGACCACCGGCCGGCAAACGGCCCTGCTGCAGCACGAATACACCAGAGCGGAAGATGAAATCGTCAGTTCCGTGGCCTGGCACCCCGGCGGCAGGCAGATTGCCACCGTGACACGCGGCGACACGATCACCCTCTGGGAGTTGGCCACCGGCAAACCCCGCCAGGTCTTCAAGGCACCCACCGGCGAATGGACCGGGGACGCTCGCGCGGCGTTCAACCCGTCGGGTACGCTGCTGGCTTCGGGGAGTCGAGACGGCTCCGCACGCGTGTGGGACGTGACCACGGGGAAGCCGGCCGGCGTGTTGCATGGGCACCAGGGATCCGCTTTCGACGTGGCCTTTAGCCCCGACGGGAGTCAGCTCGCCAGCGTGGGATTTGACCGGACCGTGCGCCTCTGGGACGTGGCTACCCGGTCACTAGTCAAAATCCTGCCGGGAGACGCGCAGGGCTATCGGATCGCTTACAGCGCCGACGGCCGTCTGATCGCCGCGAGTTCGTTGGGCGGCAATGTGCGCCTCTGGGAGACCCAGACATACAAGGAGCTTGCGGTGCTACGGCATGAGAACAAGGTGTTCGGTCTTGCGTTCGATCGGGACGGCTCCCGTCTGGCAACGGCCTGTGGTGACAACACCATTCGCCTGTGGGATGTCGCCTCCCGGCAAGAAGTCTGCGAGCTGCGCGGGCACGAGGCCTATGTTCATGCCGTTTCCTTCAGCCCTGACCGGACCCGGCTGGCCTCGGCTTCCGGCGACTTCACGGTGCGTATCTGGGACACCATCCCACCGTCCGTGCGTGCCCGTCCGCCAGATGCCCTCCTCCCGCCGCGCGGCTAGCATTGCGGAACTGGCTGAGGCATGGCGTGAAGGCCCGCGCCGACGGTAGGGTACAAGGGTGGAATGGAGATCAGAATTGCTCCGGGGGATGCTGATCATGCAATGGCTTCGCGTGCGGTTCACGGTGAAGCACATGATGATCCTGATCGTCTTCGCGGCTCTCGTATCGTCAGTCGTCATCCAAAGCATCAGGGTGGCGCAACGCGATCGCGAATTGACCAGGTTCGTGCAATTGCTCGATGACTATCGACGGGGGGCCGATCGGACGCATTGGGCCGAGAGGATGTACAAGAAAGGGTACATCTCGAAGGCGGTATTCGACAACGAGAACGTGTCATTCAGGAGAACGGGGCACGAGCTCGGTCTCGAGGACTAATCCATATCCGGTAATGCGTCCACCTGATCGTGTGGACTGGGCTGCAACGACCGACTGAATCAGTGAGGGTCGCGGTCAAACTGCGCATATAAGTTCGCTCATACGTCGAGTTCGAGAGCGAGTCGCGGAGTCGCGACGGGCCAACCACTTCTCTTTGGTGCCAGAAAGCGGGTGGCCCAATCGGCTCCCCATGATCCGTCGGCCGGATGAGGGGTATTACGGCCTGAGAGGAATCGAAAAGCCAGCCCTTCTTGAAGATCGGCTACGTCTATCATAATGGTGCAACCCATGTTTCACGATACAGTTACGTCTAGAGTCGTGGTCCAAGAAAGCCAGAAGTCCGCAGTCGCGGCCCAGGATAATCAATTCGAAAATTGACGTAACTGAATTCTAAATAATGACTTTCGTCGAGCAACAAGCCTCGAGCGACTGCTCTCGAAAACATGAAAACGTAGCATTTCGTAGCATGTTGGCCCCCTTGCCGGGGACGGAATCCTGTCACCAGCTCGGCGTGCACCAATGACTGCGAACCCCGATGATTCACCGTCCAAGGATGAGCAAACTGGAAGCGAGGCGGGGCGATGAAGCGCGGGGGTGAAGACTGCAGATGGGTGAGCGTGAGGTTGACTCGCGCTGCTTCCGGGCTGCTCAGGCGGTAAGCTGTTGAGAATCAGCACGAGGGCCAGACTCGAGAGCAGGTCCAATCAGCTGCTGGATTCCCCGCCGTCAGACCACGTTGGATGGATCGGTACTGCCGGGAAGAGGAACTGACGAACATGGCCAGCGACCCCGACCAAACAGACCTTCGCCAGATCCGTAATATCGGCATCATTGCCCATATCGACGCCGGCAAGACCACGACCACTGAACGCATCCTTTACTACACCGGTGAGATCCATCGGATGGGGGACGTGGACAAGGGAAACACGACGACCGACTACCTGGAAGAGGAGCGGGAGCGGGGCATCACGATCGTCGCCGCGGCGATCACCTGCCACTGGAAGGACAGCCTCGGGCGGCCGATCATCATCAACATCATCGATACGCCGGGCCACGTCGACTTCACCGCGGAGGTCGAGCGGTCGCTCCGCGTGCTCGACGGCGCGGTCGTCATCTTCTCGGCCGTTGAGGGCGTGGAGGCCCAGAGCGAGACCGTCTGGCGGCAGGCGGCCAAGTATCATGTCCCCCGGCTCTGCTTCATCAACAAGATGGATCGCATCGGCGCCGAGTTCGAGCGGGTCTACAAGGAGATCGAAGAGCGCCTCTTGGAGAGCCACCCGATCCCAATCCAGATCCCCATCGGCGCCGGGCCGGAGGGGACGATGGGAGAGTTCCAGGGGCTGATCGACCTGGTCGCGATGAAGGCGCTTCACTTCAAGACCGAGGACCTGGGCTCGACGTTCACCATCGATGAGATTCCCGACGAGCTCCGGCTCGACGCCGAGGCCTGGCGCGAGACGATGCTCAACAGCCTCTCGGCCTTCGACGAGACTTTCGCCGAGGAATACATGGCCCATCTCGACGGGGCCGAGCTCTCTGCCCCGATGCTTCACGCTGCGCTGCGGCGGGCCACCTTGACCGGACGCGCCCAGCCGGTGCTCTGCGGGTCGAGCTTCAAGTACGTCGGCGTCCAGCAACTGCTCGATGCCGTGGCGGCGTATCTGCCCAGCCCGCTCGACCGGCCGCCGATCGTGGGACACCATCCCAGGAAGGGAACCGAGCTGGCTCGCAAACCCAGTCCGGACGAGCCCTTCTCCAGCCTGGTATTCAAGATCACCAACGACGCCCACGGCGACCTCTCGTTCGTGCGGATCTACTCCGGCAACCTCAAGGCCAGCACCAGGGTGTACAATCCGGGCAAGGATAAGAAGGAGAACTGCTCAAGGCTTTATCACATTCGTGCCGATGACCGCGAGCAGATTAACCTTGCCGGAACAGGCGATATCGTGGGTATCGTGGGCCTCAAGGACTCGGTCACCGGCGACACTCTGTGCGACGCCGCCCATCCGATCCTGCTTGAGCGGATTGAATTTCCGGAGACCGTAATCAGCATGTCGATCGAGCCGGTCAGCTCGGCCGACAAGGGGAAGCTGGCCGATACCTTGAACGCCTTGGCCCGCGAGGACCCGACCTTCACCTTCAAGGTCAACGAGGAGACCGGCCAGACGCTGATCTCAGGCATGGGCGAGCTGCATCTGGAAATCCTCAAGAACCGCATGACCCGCGATTATAACCTCAAGGTCCACGTCGGCCGGCCGCGAGTGAGCTACCGCGAGACCATCAAGAAGTCCGTGCGGCGGGTCGAGGGTACTTGCATTCGCCAGACCGGCGGGTCCGGGCTATACGCCAAGGTCACCATTGACCTCGAGCCCGAGGCTCAGCCCAAGGGTGCGCCGGTGCTGCACTTCGTCAACAAGCTGAAAGGCGGCGTGATTCCCTCTGAATTCCTCCCCGCCATCGAGGCCGGCTTGCGCGAGGAGGCAAAATCGGGCGGGCGGACCGGCTATCCCCTGGTCGACCTCAGGGTGACGCTCACCGACGGAGCCTTTCACGAGGTCGATTCGAGCGACCTTGCTTATCGCTTCGCCGCCTCGGACGCGCTGCGCAAAGCCGTCGAGGAGGCCGGACCGGTCCTGCTCGAGCCGATCATGCGGATTGAGGTTGTTACGCCCGAAGACTACCTGGGCAACGTCACCGGCGATCTGTCCAGCCGGCGAGCTCTGATCGACCGCACCTCCACGCGCGGCAAGCTCATGGTGATCGACGCCCGCGCCCCGCTCGAGAAGATGTTCGGCTACTCGACCGCCGTGCGCAGCCTCAGCCAGGGCCGCGCCAGCTACACCATGGAGCCGCTGGAATACGCCCCAGCGCCCGAGAGCCTGCTCGAGGCGCTGACGTGATGCCAAAGCAATCAGCCGGTATGATCGATCTGGTTCTCAGCTCAACGAGGAGGCCGCATTCCGATGGCAAGCGGAACATCAATTTCGAGCTCGCCGGCACCCCTGGGAGACTACCCCAAACCAGATGACATGCTGTTATCCGCAGTTCCTGACGATCGCTTCTACGAAGTCGTCGAAGGCCTGGTTGTGAGATCAGCTCCCATGGGCGCCGCTGAGACGGAAATCACCTTCCTGATCGCTTTCGCCTTGAACCAGATCGTCAAGCCTCAAAGACTGGGGAAGGTTGTGGTCGAGTTGCTTTTCCGCATCGATGCTGAAGGCAAGTTGAAGCGGCGCCCCGACCTCGCATTCGTATCGGCGAGGAAATGGCCGGTGGGCAGGAGGGTTCCCAAGGGCGAGGCCTGGGACATGGTCCCTGACCTCGCCGTGGAAGTCGTTAGCGCGTCGAACACTGCCCAAGAGGTTATCCAGAAAGTGGTAGATTACTTAGCCGCGGGCTCACGCCTCGTGTGGGTTGTTTACCCGGACTTGAAGCAAGTGCACGTTTATACCGACCTCACCTCCGCACGGATCCTGACCGAGCCGGCGGAGCTTGACGGGAGCGATGTCATCCCCGGCTTTCGCCTTTCCTTGACCGAGCTCTTCGAAGACGCGGATTCCGTTAGCTAACAACCTGGGAAACGGCGGTCGAGGTGCTGGTGGTGAAGTTCGTGTCGCCGACGTAGACTGCGGTGATTGAGTGCGTCCCGACCGTGAGGGCGCTGGTGCTGAAAGTCGCCACGTCCGTACTGTCGAGGGTGCCGGTGCCGATCTGCGTGGCGCCGTCAAGGAAGTTCACCGTACCCGTCGGCGTGCCAGAACCCGGCGCAACGGCGGCGACGGTCGCCGTGAACGTCACCGACGCGCCGGATGTGCTGGGGTTGAGACTGGATACGAGCCCTGTCGTCGTGCTCGCCTGGTTCACCACCTGGGAAACGGCGCTTGAGGTACTGGTGGCGAAGTTCGTGTCGCCGACGTAGACCGCGGTGATCGAGTGCGTCCCGACCGTGAGGGTGGTCGTACTGAAAGTTGCCACGCCAGTACTGTCGAGGGTGCCGGTGCCGATCTGCGTAGTGCCGTCAAGGAAGTTCACCGTACCCGTCGGCGTGCCCGAGCCCGGAGCGACGGCGGCGATGGTCGCCGTGAACGTCACCGACGCGCCGAATGTGCTGGGGTTGAGACTGGAGACGAGCGCGGTCGTTGTGCTCGCCTGATTGACCACCTGGGAAACGGCGCTCGACGTGCTGCCGGCGAAGTCTGGGCCGCCGCCGTAGACCGCGGTGATCGAGTGCGGGCTGGCGCTGACCGTCAGAGTGCTGGTGCTGAAGGTCGCCACGCCAGTACTGTCGAGAGTGCCGGTGCCGATCTGCGTGGTGCCGTCAAGGAAGTTCACCGTACCCGTCGGGGTGGCCGTGCCCGAAGAGGGCGTGACGGTCGCCGTGAACGTCACCGATTGACCGGAAACGCTGGGGTTGACACTCGAGACAAGCGACGTTGTGGTTGCCTGGTTGACCACCTGGGAAAGGACACTCGACGTGCTCGTAATGAAGTTCGTGTCACCGGCGTAAACGGCGGTGATTGAGTGCGTTCCCACCGCCAGAGCACTATCGCCGAAGGTTGCAACGCCAGTACTGTCGAGGGTGCCGGTGCCGATCTGCGTGCTGCCGTCCAGGAAGTTCACTGTGCCCGTCGGCGTTCCTGAGCCCGGCGCCACTGCGGCGACGGTCGCCGTGAACGTCACCGTCGCGCCGGATGTGCTGGGATTGGCACTTGAAGTTAGCGTGGTCGTTGAGCTGGACTGGCTGACCACGAGGTCGCCTTGATTTTGGCTCAACAGATTCGTGCTGTCGCCGGCAAAGCTGGCCACGACCGCGCCGGTGGAGGTGCCCGCGGTATCACTTTGCGGCACGCCGGTCAGTGTGGCGACGCCGCTGCTGTTGGTGATGGCCGTGCCGGCGAAGGCTCCGCCCAAGGTGAAGCTGATGACCTGGCCAGCAAGACCGGTGCCGGTCGCTGATTCGAGGGTTGCCGTTAGCGTGGCCGTGCCGCCGAAGGTCGCCGTGCCCGAGACGCTGTTGATCGTCGTCGCGGTCGGTTTGCCTGTGAGGTCATGAGGAACGTAGCCCAGCGCTGAATTCACCCGGTTCACCGGACCGTTCAAGCCGAACAATCCCGTGGTGTCTAGAATCGCCGAATCAAAGGTGGCGATGGCGGAGCTGATTTCGGACTGAGCCGTGGAGCTGTTGGCGCTGGCAATCGCGATGACCGAGCTCTCCAGCGTGGTCACCGCCGAGTTCACGGTGGTGGAGAGACCGGGGTGAGTGACCTGAAGACCGGCGTCCATCGCCGCGCGATAGGCTTCGGCCGCGGCCTGAATGGTGGTGCTGACGTCGCTAAGAGAAAGCGGCGTCGTGGCGCTGAGCTGGCTCACCACGGCGCCCAGATCGGTCTCAAACGTCTGGGTCGCGGTGACATAAGCGCTCACCGGAGTATCCAATGAGTAGATCGGCCCCCCAGTCAGCGTGTTGATCGCAGCCCCCGCCATTGTGGGCAGACTGTCGCTCGAGAATAGCCCGACTGTGCTTGCCTGGTTCAGCGCAACCAGGTTGGCCACGACCTGCTGCCCCTGGAGCTTGAGCATGTTGTCGATGTGCGTGAAGTGCGGCAGAAGCTGCTGGTCCACATTCTGGTTGTAGCTCGCAACCAGGCTTTGCGACTCCGTGATGAATTCGTTGCCGGTCACGGCGGCCGGAATTCAGGTCGGCCAGCGGGCCATCGGTGAGCTGAGTCTGCAGCGCGCTCAGCATGGTTTTGATCGTTGCCCGTGCAGTGTCCTCACCCTGGTAGGCCTGCGCGATCAGGCCGGAGAGCGACGGCGCGGTAAATGCCTCGGTCGCTGTCGCCAGCAGTCGTCGATCTTCCAGATGCTCGAGGGACAAGACCCGGCCTCGTACACTCCGTCGACGTCGACTTTCTTTTCTTTGCGTGCTCATCATTCACCTGATTTGTTGTCTTTTCATCCCCCGGGTTTGCGCTCGCGATGAGGTGGCAAACGGGCCAATCGGTGAGAAATCTCGTTAGCAGCGAGAGCGCAGAACAGGTGTCCCCAGGTCCCCCAGGATACACCCGCCACCATAGAAACGGATCAATGCCAGGCGAGCGAGCACGATTTTTTCAAAAAAACAGTCTGAGGAGAATAGGGTAGTGAGGGTTCTTACGAGAATAGGGGGGTGCGATGGCAAAGTGACAATGACTTGCGCGAGTCAACCTTGGTCAACCTTGACCGCTTGCCATGATGTTTGGGGCAATGTCGCGGTTTCTGTTCATATCGGAGGATGCGAATCCTGTCCTGTAACGAACCCGGCTCAACCTCAGAGCACCAAGCCGAGCGGCGGCGGCATATTGGGTGGAAGGGCCAATCTGCTAAACGGATTTTGGGAAAAAACTGGTTCGAAGCGCGTTGACGGGTCCATGGGCCCCTGATACACTTTTCCTTTCCCGCGTGTTGTGCGAGGTTTAGTGAGCTGAAACTCACTGCGCAGCGGTAAGCATTCGGAAGGACAGACCTTGGTGGCCGGTATCGGCAGCAACGAGCGAATTCGGATTCGGATGGAGGCATATGACCACACCATCCTGGATCAGTCGGCCAAAGATATTGTCGATACGGCCAAGCGTACCGAGGCGATCGTCCACGGACCGATCCCTCTCCCCACGCGGATTGAACGTTACACCGTGCTCCGGAGCCCGCACATCGATAAGAAGTCGCGGGAGCAGTTTGAAATCCGGACTCACAAGCGGCTGATCGACATCGTTCAGCCGACCAACAAGACGATTGACGCCCTCAACAAGTTGAGCCTGCCGGCCGGTGTGGACATCAAGATCAAGGCATCCCAGTCGGGAGCCTGATTGAACCTCGTCGCGGCCGTTCCGGTAGAGCGCAGCGGGTCTCTGGGTTTCCTGAACCGCGTGCGTTAAAGCGCATGTGATTGTTCGGTTGCGTCGGACGCCTCAATCGGAGAGCCGCCGGCTCTTCGAGAGACAGCCCCGACGCCAGGGTCGCCGAACTGCCTGGCCGCGACCCTCGTTGAAGCCCGACCTACTTCCCCAGGTGATCTCGAAGCGAATGCCCGCATTTCGTGGCGCCACGGGTGCCGCGAGCCCTGACGGCAAGTTAGAGCTTGCGCAAGCTTACGGAGCAAGACGATGCAAGTGGGACTGCTGGGGCGCAAGGTCGGCATGACCCAGATTTACCGGGAGGACGGCACATCGGTGCCGGTCACGGTGCTGGAATGCGGCCCGTGCACCGTGCTCCTGGTACGGACCGAGGATCGCGACGGCTACCACGCCGTGCAGCTCGGTTTCGACGACAAGAAACGCAAGAATGCCACTCAGGCCGAGCGGGGTCATGCCCGCAAGGTCAACGCCGAACCCAAGCGTTTTGTCCGCGAAGTACGGCAGACCCAGCCGGCCGACGTCGCCGAGGGTCAAACCTTGACGGTTGAACTATTCAAGGAGATCAAACACGTCGACGTCACCGGCACGAGCAAGGGCCGAGGCTTTGCCGGCGTTATCAAGCGGCACGGTTTCCGTGGCCTGCGCGCCTCGCACGGCGTGAAGCGAATGCATCGCCATCCCGGCTCGTCCGGACCCAGCGCTGATCCGGCGCGGACCCAAAAGGGGATCCGCAAACCTGGCCATTACGGTCACGCCCGGTCGACTGTCCGCAACCTCGAAGTGGTCAAGATCGACGCGGCCAACAACCTGCTCTTGCTCCGAGGAGCTGTCCCTGGCCCGCCCGGGGGCTACCTGACCATCCGCCAGACGAACAAGGCCTAAGCGAGGCAGAGCACCGCGGCCCGGGGCTGCAAACCCGGCGTTACTTCATTGATGAGTTGAAGATCATGTTAACCATACCCGTATTCAATACCGCCGGCGAGCAGGTGGGCCAGGAAACGATCGACCCGGCCGATTTTGGCGGTGAGATCAACAAGCAATTGCTCCATGACGTGGTGCTGATGCACCTGGCGGCCCGTAGGGTCGGTACGGTCAATACCCGCGGGCGGGCCGACGTCGCCGGCTCGGGCAAGAAACTGTTCCGCCAGAAAGGCACCGGCAACGCTCGCGTCGGCGCCAAGCGAACCAACAAGCGGAAGGGTGGCGGCTCGGCTTTTGCCCGGCGCAACCGTGATTACCGCTACACTATGCCCAAGAAGGCCGTTCGGGCCTCAATCCGGATGGCATTGCTCTCCAAGTTTCAGGACAACCAGGCCCTGGTCCTGGACGGACTGAACCTGACCCAGCCACAAACCAAGGTTGTCGCGAGGGCGTTGCGGGCGATTCGCCGGCCCGACCTGACCGAGAATGAGGCCGCCCCGGCTGTCGGCGAGACCAAGACCCAGGAAATCAGGCGAACCCTCGGAGGCCGATCGATCCTGCTGGGCATTCCCGGGCACGACCCGGTCCTCTACCGCAGCGCCCGCAACATCAAGGGCGTCGCGGTGGCTCCAGTGGGCGAGTTCAATACTTACGACATTCTGAAGCAGCGCGATCTGGTGCTGACCCGTGAAGCCCTGACGGCCCTGAAGCAGCGGGGTAAGGACGCCGCCAAGCGCCCGAATCATACCGAGCACCCCGATGCCGCGACCAGCCGCCCAGTCGCCGGCGAGGAGAACTAGTCTATGGTCACTCTGCGTCGGCCTCCCAAGTACGAGCGTTCCGGGCCCGTCCTCGACCCCTACCAGGTGGTCGTCCGGCCGCTGATCACCGAGAAGGCCACGCACCTCTCGGAGCGGCATAACGCCTACACCTTCGAGGTCAATCCGCTGGCGACGAAGACCGAGATCAAAGCCGCCGTCGAAACCCTGTTCAACGTCAAGGTCCTCGACGTCCGGACCCAGAACCGACGCGGCAAGGCCAGGCGCTATCGCCTCAAGCTCGGCCGGATGCGGAACTGGAAAAAGGCGATCGTCTCACTCCACGAGGAATTTCGAATTGATTTTTATTAACCGGAGACTGGCCGGGAAGCAGTGGTCAAAGAGAGGGCGCGGGGCGCCGATTGTTGGAAGCCCGATTCTGCTTGCCTTGTCGTCGCGTGCTTTCGCACAGCCGGCTGCTCGTCACTCGTTCAGGATATTTAGTAATGGGCATTCGCACCTACAAGCCGACCACAGCCGGGCGACGCAACTCGTCGGTCAGCGATTTTTCCGAGCTGACCGACAGGGAGAAGAAGCCCGAGAAGAAGCTGACCGAACCGCTCCAGAAAACGGGCGGCCGAAACAACCAGGGAGTGATCACCGCGCGGCACCGCGGCGGCGGGCACAAGCGCAAGTACCGGATCATCGACTTCCGCCGCAATGACCACGACGGAACCGCGGCCGAGGTCACTCACATTGAGTACGACCCCAACCGGTCGGCCCGGATCGCACTGATCGTCTACCCTGACGGCGAGAAGCGTTATATCCTGGCGCCGGACGGGCTGAAAGCCGGGATGACCGTGACCAGCGGACCGGAAGCTGAGCCCAAGGTAGGCAATTGCCTGCCGCTGTCGCGGATCCCTACCGGGCTATCGATCCACAACATCGAGATGCAACCCGGCGGCGGGGGCAAGCTCTGCCGCTCGGCCGGCGTCGGCGCAATCCTCACCGCTCGCGAGGGCAACTGGGCCCAGCTTACGCTTCCTTCCGGCGAGGTCCGCCGGATTCCGGCCGCCTGCCGGGCGACCATTGGCATGGTCGGCAACCCCGATCACATGAATGTCCGCCTCGGTAAGGCCGGACGGAAACGGTGGCTGGGCCGCAGGCCGCATGTGCGAGGAACCGCCATGAACCCCGTCGATCACCCGATGGGTGGCGGCGAAGGCCGTTCCAAGGGACACACTCCGCGCTCGCCCTCGGGCGTGCTCGCCAAGGGTGGGAAGACGCGCCGCCGCCGCAAGCCGTCGAACAAGGCCATTATTCGCCGGCGGACCAGCGTGCGGTACGGGCAGCTCAAAATATAGCGGCCAGTGACGAGGGAATAGCGGCCGGCGGTCAGTCGCTGTGAGAACAGTCGAGAACAAAACCGATTGAGGGAGATTCATGGGACGTTCGCTCAAGAAACCACCGTATGTCGTCGAGAGGTTGCTCGAGAAGGTGTACAGGGCCGATTCCTCGGGGAGTCGGGAACCGATCAAGACATGGGCGCGGGCGAGCACGATCGTGCCCGAGTTCGTGGGCAAGAACTTCGCCGTGCATAACGGCCGGTCCTTCCTCAAGCTGTACGTGACCGAAGACATGGTCGGTCACAAGCTCGGCGAGTTCGCCCCGACCCGCACGTTCAAGGGTCACGGCGGCAAGGCGTCGAAGGCGCCGAAGAAGTAAGGCATCTAATGCGTGAGAAACTTGACACACGACGAGGCGTTCGGGTCGATCTGAGTTTTCGGCTCGGCGCCAGCGAGTGACGGACCGCAAAGCTTCCGTGCTTTGCCTCGGTGAATGAGACCCCGGCCATGGCTACCAAACAATATAACGCGACCCACCGTTTCGCTCGGATCTCGGTGCGCAAGGTCAGGCCACTTCTGGATCTGATCAGGGGGAAGTACGCCGATGACGCCCTCGATATCCTCAAGTATATGCCCCACCGAGGGGCCCGGATGATCGAGCAAGTGCTCAAAAGCGCCATGGCCAACGCCGAGGACAAGGGGGTCCGTAACGCCGGCGACCTTGTCGTGATCGACGCCCGGGGCGATGGCGGTCCGATGTTCAAGCGGCTGATGCCGCGTGCCCGGGGCATGGCCTATCTGGTCCGCCGCCGCAGCGCCCATATTGCCATCGGCCTGATGGACCTGATCGCCGGGGTCGAGGAGAGTGAAGAGGCGACTGCCTGACGGGGCGGCGGGAAATAGTGGAAGTTGAACGGGCAGGTTCAGTCCTGTCCGGTACAAACTGTCAAGCGATCTGTTCGAGGGAGAATCAGCCAAGCGAGGGGCTATTTCATGGGCCAGAAGGTTCGACCGACCGGGTTTCGCGTGGGCATCATGGAAGACTGGCGCAGCCGCTGGTACGCTTCCAAGCACGAGTTCGCCGACCTGCTCGTCGAGGATTTCAAGATCCGCAAGTTCATCAAGAACAAGTACGGGTTCGCCGGTATCCCCAAGATCGAAATCGAGCGCACGAGCGTTTCGGTGACCGTGCTGCTCTCGACGGCGCGGCCGGGCGTGATCATCGGCCGCAAGGGGGCCGAGGTCGAGAAGCTCCAAGAAGAGCTTCAAAACCTGACGGGCCGCCGGATCGAGATCAAGATCGTCGAGGTGGCGCGGCCGGAAATAGACGCCCAGCTCATCAGCGAGGACATTGCCGAACAGCTCCAGAAGCGGTCGAGCTTCCGAAGAACGATGAAGCGGGCGATCGAACAAACCATGGACGGCGGGGCCAAGGGGGTCAAGATTCAGCTGGCCGGGCGGCTGGGCGGCTCCGAGATGTCGCGGACCGAGGCGGCCGCCGCGGGATCGGTTCCGCTCTCCACGCTGCGGGCCAAGGTAGACTACGGCTTTGCCGAGGCCAAGACGGCACAAGGTCATATCGGGGTCAAGGTATGGGTCAACCAGGGCGATTATTTGAAGATGGAGGCCGGCGATGGCGTTGATGCCCAAGCGGGTCAAGTTCCGAAAAAGCCAAAAAGGCCGCGTAAGAGGTAATGCGACCCGCGGCAATTACGTGGCTTTCGGCGAGTACGGCCTGCAGGCGCTCGAGCCTGGTCGCATCAGCGCCCAGACTATCGAGGCCGGCCGCGTCGTTGCCAGCCAGATGGTCAAGGGGGGAGGGAAGGTTTATATCCGCATCTTCCCTCAAAAGAGCGTGACCGCGATCCCGGCCGAAACCCGGATGGGCAAGGGGAAGGGAGAAATCGAATTCTGGGCGGCCGTGGTGAAGCCGGGCACCATTCTCTACGAGATCAGCGGCCTGGGCGAGGAAGCTGCCCGCGAGACTCTTGCCCGCGTGTCCCACAAGATGCCCATCAAGTGCCGGTTTGTCGGCCGCCGGACCACGATCTGAGGAACGCGGCCGTGCCGCGCCAGGAGAGACTTCGCCGTGAGTAAGCCCGCAGAGCTTCGTGATCAGTCCGACGAGCAGCTTGAACTGCTCTTGAAAGATGTCCAAAACAACCTCTTCCGCCTGCGGCTGCAAAGCGAGACGGAGCGGCTGGAGGCTCCCAGCGAGATCATCAAGGCCAAGCGCGAGGTCGCCCGGATCAAGACGATCCTGCGGCTGCGCGAAATCGACCGGCAGCGGTCGGTCGCTGCTCCAGCCGCCCCCTAGCCAGTCCGCTTCGTGGCGACTTTCCATCCCTCATGACCATCAGCGAACCGTGATCCAGTACCATGAGCTCTGAAAGCACAGCCAGTACAAAACCCACGCCGGCCCGCTCCCGCCGCAAGACGGAAATCGGGGCCGTGACGTCGGACAAGATGAACAAGACGCGTCGGGTCGTGGTCGAGCGCCTGGTCCCACACTCCAAGTACGGCAAGCTGATGCGTCGCCGGACCGTCTGCCATGTGCACGACGAGACCAATGATTCCCATCTCGGCGACCTGGTTGAGATCATGGAAACGCGCCCGATGTCCAAGCTCAAACGCTGGCGGTTAATCCGGATCGTTCGCAGGGGAGCCCAGAAAGCGCTGGCCGGCGAGGATGAGGGAGGCGCGCCGTCCTGAGCGGGCCCTTTGGCAAGCTGGGTTCGCGACGTTGCTTCGAGACGCGTATTCGTGATTCTGCTTCCAAGCCATTGAAATCTATGAGAGTTCCGGTCACAGGCGGCGTGCCGGTGACCAGTGCAAGACAAGGGTGTCCAGTCCATGATCCAGATGCAAACCCGGCTTGACGTGGCCGACAACTCGGGCGCCAAGGAAGTGATGTGCATCAAGGTCCTCGGCGGCAGCGCGTCGCTCTACAAGCGGCGAACTGCGGGCCTGGGTGACACGATCATCGCCAGCGTCAAGAAAGCCGCTTCAGGCGGTGATGTCAAGGCCGGCGACGTGGTACGCTGCGTCATCGTCCGAACCCGGAACCAAACCCGGCGCACCGACGGATCTTACGTCCGGTTCGACCGCAACGCCGTGGTGCTCATCGACGCCGAGAGGAATCCTCGAGGCACGCGTATCTTCGGTGCGATTGCCCGCGAGCTGCGCGACCGCCAGTTCATGAAGATCATCAGCCTCGCGGCCGAAGTCGTCTGATCCGTGGCCCTTGGCTTCGGCTCGAGCGCCGCGAGCCCTGACAGGGCGAGGCCCGACAGTCATCAAGATATGAAGCGAATTGAAGTGAGCCGACCATGCATATTCGTAAAGACGACCAGGTCGAAGTGATTGCCGGCGACGATCGGGGAACTCCCAAGCAGCGCCGGTTCTCCAAGGTACTGCGCGTGCTTCCCGCGAGGAACAAGATCGTCGTCGAGGGAATCAACCGTGTGTACAAGCACATGCGGCCAAGCCGGCAGAATCCCCAGGGGGGGCGGCTCTCCAAGGAGATGCCGATTGATGTGTCCAACGTGATGCTGGTTTGCCCCAAATGCAACCGGGGGGTGCGCATCGGCCACCGGTTCAGCGACGACGGGCAGAAGCAGCGTTACTGTAAGTCTTGTGGGCAGAGCCTGGGCAACATCGGACCTCGCAAGCCGGCGCACGCCACCGCAGCCAAGCAGAAACCCTGATCAAGATCAACGGCTTTTCCAAACGCGGGCACACCGAACGAGAGAAACGCGACCCGCGGAATGAAGGACGATGGGAATGGCTCGCCTGCTGGATCTGTACAAGAAAGACATCGCCACGGCGATGGCCGCGAAATACAATTTTGACAACCCGATGGCGATTCCCAAAATCGACAAGATCGTCATCAACATGGGCGTGGGTCGCGCGACCCAGGACAAAGCCCAGCTCGACGTGGCCGCCGACAGCCTGAGCAAGATCAGCGGCCAGAAGCCGCAGATCACCAAGGCCAAGACGTCGGTCTCTGGGTTTCGGCTCCGCGAGGGCAACGATATCGGCTGCAAGGTCACCTTGCGCGGCCGGCGGATGTACGAGTTTCTCGATCGTCTGATCTCGATTGCCTTGCCGCGTATTCGCGACTTTCGCGGCGTTAACCCCAACAGCTTTGACGGTCACGGCAATTACAGCCTGGGACTTGCCGAGCAAGTCGTCTTCCCGGAGATAGACGCTGACAAGCTGCAGCACACGCAGGGCATGGACATCACCATCGTGACCACGGCCAACAACGACGAACAGGCGCGGGAACTGCTTCGCCAATTTGGCATCCCCTTCCGTCTGCCGGCAACGGGCGGCAAGGGGACTGCGGCGGGCAAGTCCTGATCGTCACCAAGCGGGATGTGAAGTGGTCGGGCGTCGCCTGACTCCCTCTTTTTCCAGTGTGAGCAAGCCGATCATGTCGACAAAGGCACAGATGATCAAGTCTCAGACGCCACGCAAGTTCGCGGTTCAGCATCGCAATCGCTGCCGCCTGTGCGGGCGTCCTCGAGCCTACTATCGAAAATTTGGAGTCTGTCGCATCTGCTTCCGGAACCTGGCCAGCCGCGGCCTGATTCCGGGAGTGAAGAAGGCGAGCTGGTAGCCCAGGTTCAGGAAGGTTTCTCCCCCATGATGACTGACCCGATTGCCGATATGCTCACCCGGATCCGCAACGCCGTCCGGATCGATGCGCACGTTCTTGGATATGCCCACGTCGAAGATGCGGCGAGGCATTGCCCAGGTGCTCAAGGACGAAGGCTATGTCTGGGACTTCGAGGAAATTGAAACGACGCCCGCGCGGACGCTCCGTCTGCACATGAAATATGGCCCCAACGGAGAGCGGCTGATTACCAAGATCGACCGGATCAGCAAGCCGGGCCGGCGCATCTACCGCGGGTACAAGGAGCTCAAGCCGATTTTGGGCGGCATGGGCATCCAAATTCTGAGCACGCCCCGAGGCATCGTCAGCGATCGCCGCGCTCGCGTCGAGAAGATCGGCGGCGAGGTGCTGGCAATGATCTACTAGAGTGAATCCAGCGGAGAATGAGGAAACCATGTCGCGTATCGGTCGCAAGCCGGTTGCCATTCCGGCCAACGTGAAAGTCTCGATCGCAGACCAGACGATCCAGATTGAGGGCCCCAAGGGCAAGCTCAGCTTCTCCCACAGGCCCGAGATCTCTCTGAAATACGACGAGGGGAAGAAGCAAGTCGAGGTTAGCCGGCGCGATGACGAACGACTCAGCCGATCGCTGCATGGACTCACCCGCAGCCTGGTGTCTAACATGGTGCAGGGGGTATCCAGCGGCTACACGCGCAAGCTCGAGATCGTTGGGGTCGGCTACCAGGCGCAGCTCAAGAAAGCCAACACGCTGGCTCTTCAGGTGGGCTACGCCAATCAGATTGTCCTGCAGGCGCCGCCTGGAGTGACCGTGACCGTTCCCGACCCCACTCACGTCACCATCAGCGGCGCCGACAAGCAGGCGGTCGGCCAGTTCGCCGCCGTGGTCCGCGAGGTTCGGCCGCCCGAGCCTTACAAAGGAAAGGGAATTCGCTACGAGGGCGAAGCCGTGCGCCGCAAGGCCGGCAAAGCCTTCGGTTCCAAGTAATCACGCCGCCATGGGCACCCCGCTCGGGCCCGGATCGGTCGACCAGAATCGCCAGCTTCTTTATCTCTTGATTGTCGAGGATAGTCCCGTGGACACAGCCAATCATCACCTGCTGGTGCAAACTCGCCGCAGGCGTCGCCAGCATCGCGTTCGCAAGCGGCTGTTTGGGACCAGTGAACGTCCCCGCCTGGCCGTCTTCCGTAGCTCCAAGCATATTTACGCCCAGGTGATCAACGACCAGAACGCAACCACGCTGGTCTCGGCCAGCACGGTGGAGCCGGAGATCAAGGCCGAGTTGAAGTATGGCGGCAACAAGGCCGCCGCCGCCGTCGTCGGCCGCGTCGTCGCCCAGCGCGCCAAGAAGGCCGGTATTGACAAGATTTGCTTCGACCGCCGAAGCTACAAATACCATGGTCGTGTGGAAGCTCTTGCCCAGGCCGCTCGCGAAGCAGGACTGCAATTCTGAGGCACCGCGGCTTGATCGCGGATCGGCTGGGTGCCATTGTGCGTTTGTGGGGTCATCTTGCCTTGCGGCCGACGACGTGAAATCCGTGGCCGTCGGCTTAACGAAGGAGCTTGTCTGTGTCGACTGACAGTCGAGAGCGAGAACGCGACCGTGGGGAGTGGGCCGAAAGCGTGGTTTCGATTCGCCGCTGCGCGGCCGTGGTCAAGGGGGGCCGGCGGTTCAGCTTCAACGCCCTAGTCGTCGTCGGCAACGGCCGGGGACAGGTGGCCTGGGGTTATGGCAAGGCAAACGAGGTTCCCCCTGCCGTCGAGAAAGGCGTCAAGGACGCTCACAAGCAGATGAACCGCGTCCAGCTCAAGGGGGGAACCATCCCGCACGCGGTGATCGGCAAGTTCGGCGCCGCTCGGGTGCTGCTCATGCCGGCGGTGCCCGGTACAGGCGTCATCGCCGGCGGGGCCGTGCGGGCCGTGGTCGAGGCCGCGGGCATCAAGGACGTTCTGACCAAGAGCTTTGGCTCGAACAACAAGCTGAACCTCGTCAAGGCCGCGATCCAAGCCTTGACTCAACTGCGTACGAAGGATGAGATTGCTCGCCTTCGGGGAGTCGCACTCTGATGCAATTGCACGACGTCCATCAAGGGGTCCAGCGCCGCAAGCCACGAAAACGGGTGGGCCGGGGAGTCGGGTCGGGCCACGGCAAAACCTCGAGCAAGGGCCACAAGGGCCATGCTTCGCGGCAGGGGTTCAAGCTCAACCCAATCTTCGAGGGCGGCCAGATGCCGCTGGCCCGGCGCAGTGCCCAAGCGGGGTTTTTTCAACGGGGCCTTCAAGAAGGAATATGCCATTATCAACCTGGGCGACATCGAGGCCAGCTTCGACTCTGGCGCGGTGGTCGACGAGCCCGCCCTGCGAGCCAAGGGGCTCGTCAAGGGGCACAACTTCGACGGCATCAAGATCCTTGGCGACGGCACGCTTACCAAGGCACTGGAGGTTCAGGCGACCAAGTTCAGTGGGTCGGCCGCCTCGAAAATCGCCGCCGTCGGCGGCAAGGCGGTTCCTGTTCCGTACAGCCGCTGGGTTGCCAAGGCAGAAGCCTGAGCCTTGGCTCGCCTGAGCTGTTAGTTGCTGAACCCCTGGCGATCCGCACGCCTACGTTGTCCTATTCCTATCGAGGGGATTCGGAGAGGTCCGCTAGCGTTCCTCAACCTGGTCTTCTGGGAGACGATCGCCCGTGGAAAAGTTGCTAACCATCTTCAAGGTGCCCGAATTGCGGCGGAAGATCATCTTCACGGCCGTGCTCTTGTCCATCTACAGGATCGGCTTTTATGTCCCCCTGCCGATCGTCAACCAGAAACAGTTGGCCAACTGGGAAGAGCAGCAGAGCACCAACACGGCCGGCAAGCTTTTCGGCACCGTCGCCATGTTCGGCGGCACGTCGATCGGCATGAGCACGATCTTCGGCCTGGGAATCATGCCCTACATCTCGGCATCGATTATCTTTCAGCTTCTAGGGAGCGTCGTTCCCTCGCTCGAGGCCATGATGAAGGAGGGAGAGAGCGGACGAAAACGCATTAACGAATACACCCGCTACGCCACGGTCGGCCTGTGTGCGATCCAGAGCGCTTTCTGGGTGCAGTATATGATGAGCCCGCAGATGAATGTGGTGCTCCCTCAGTATCGCGACTTCTGGCATGGGGTGGTTTGCGTCTCGATCATGACGGCGGGCACGATTTTCTTGATGTGGGTTGGCGAGCAGATCGACGAATTCGGCATCGGCAACGGCATCAGCCTGCTGATCATGGCGGGAATCCTGGCCCGGGTGCCGGTGGCCATGAAGGGGCTCTGGGAAAATTCGACTTCCAAGCTGACGGCGGACTCGGGCAAGTATTCGATCATCACCATTCTCATGCTGCTTGCACTGTTCATCGCGGTCGTGGTGGGGGTGATCGCCATCACCGAGAGTCAGCGACGAATTCCCACCCAGTCGGCCAAGCACGTTCGTGGCCGGCACGTCTTTGGCGGGACGAGGCAATATCTTCCGCTGAAGGTGAACCAGGCCGGAGTCATGCCGATCATCTTCGCCTCGAGCCTTCTAATCTTCCCATCGTTCGTCTTCAACAGCCTGTCGAAGGCAACCGCCAACCTTCGTTCCGAGACCTGGACTTTCGGCTCGGCCATGGCCAGCTTCTTCCAGGAGTTATCCGACGCCTTCACGCGGCAAAGCTACGTCTACACGGTTTGCTACATCATCCTGATCTACTTTTTCTGCTACTTCTGGACGGCCATCACGTTCAATCCCAAGGATATGGCCGACAATCTGAAAGATTACGGGAGCTTCATTCCAGGTTATCGGCCGGGGAGGCGAACCGCCGATTATCTGGAGAAGGTCATGTTGCGCATTACCTACGTGGGGGCTGCGTTCCTGGCCCTGGTGGCAGTCATTCCGTCGCTGGTCCAGACCTCCTTGAACGTCGACTTCACCGTGGCTTCGTTTCTGGGAGGAACCGGGCTCTTGATCGTGATCAGCGTCTGCCTTGACCTGGTGCAGAAGATCGATAGCCATCTGGTCATGCGCAATTACCCGGGCCTGGTCAACCGGAAGTGACCGCAATGCGTAATTCCGCGGCCCGGGCCGGCCGCTGGAATTGTGTCCCCAGGGAACATCATACTGCCGCGACGGCCTGCGATCTGGTACTATCGTTTTCGTGACTTGACGGTGGAACTGACAAGGACCGAAGAGGAGTTCGAGCGACGTGTTTTCCCATCGAGGTATGGTTCCCCGTCCCCCTTTCCCCTCTTTCCTCTCTGGCCTGGGTCGGAAAGGGAGCCCGCTGCCGGGAGCGGCCCGACCCGCGCCCAAGTTGAAAAGCCCGCGCGAGATCGCCCTGATGCGCGAGTCCGGCAGGGTGGTCGCCAAGGCGATTGAACGGGTGCGCCAACTGGCCGTGCCGGGCGCGACGACCGCCGACATGGAAGAGGCAGTGGCCGCGGTCTTTCGGGAACACGATGCCATCCCCCTGTTCCTGGGCTACCCCAGTACGGTCAAAGGAAAATCTCCGTTCCCGGCCGTCATCTGTGCCAGTATCAACCAGCATGTGGTTCATGGTATTCCCAATCGCCGCCCGTTGAAGTCCGGAGACATCGTCTCCGTCGACACGGGCTGCAAGATCGGCGGCTGGTGCGGCGACTCGGCGGTCACGCTCGCCATCGGTGAGATCTCCCCGGACGTCCAGAAATTGCTTGATGTGACCAGGGAATCGCTCAACCTGGCCATTCGCGCCATGTCCCGCTGCCGCTACTGGTCGGAAGTCGCCAGTCTGATGGAACGCTACGTCAAGAGCCAGGGTTTCTACGTGATCGAGAAATTCGTCGGCCACGGCATCGGTCAGGATATGCACGAAGAGCCCCAGGTTCCCAACTTTGTCAGCAAACCCCTCCTGAAGCACGACATCCGGCTTGAACCCGGGTTAGTTCTGGCGATCGAGCCCATGGTCGCCATGGGAACCAAGGAGGTCCGAACTCTGGACGACGGCTGGACCGTTGAGACCAAGGATCGCCGGCCCAGCGCCATTTCGAGCATACCGTGGCCATCACCCCCGACGGTCCCCGCGTGCTCACCTACCTCGAGGATGATGCCTTAACGCCCGCGGCCGGCCAGGCGCGATAACGAGAGCTGCTTGCCCACGCTCCAGGGATGTTGATCATGAAGCTCGTTTTCCATCATCTCGTCGTCCTCGCGATCCTGTTCGAAGCACCAGCTCAGGATGTCAAAACCAACATTCCATATGCCGATCCGGCACACGAGCGACAGGTGCTCGATGTTTATTCACCACATAATGCGAAAGACCGGCCCGTGGTCTTCTGGATTCACGGCGGAGGCTGGGAAACGGGTGACAAAACGAGCGTCCAGAACAAGCCGCGGGCGTTCGTGGAGAAAGGATTTGTCTTTGTCTCCACCAACTATCGTCTCTTGCCCAGCGTGGACATGGCGACCATTGTGCGCGATATCGCCAAGTCAATCCGCTGGGTAAACGACCACATCGCCGACTACGGAGGCGATCCGAAGCGTCTTGTCATCATGGGCCATTCTGCCGGCGCAGCTCGCCGCGCTCATCTGCACCGATGATCGCTACCTAAAGGCCGAGGGTCTATCGCTCTCCATCATCAAAGGCTGCGTGCCCGTCGATGGAGACACCTACGATGTGCCTGCGATCATTGAAACCGCCGAGACAAGACGTCGTGTGCACGGCCAGCCGCAAGTGAAGTTTGGTCATCGCGAGAAGTTCGGCAATGATCCGGCAAAGCATCGCGACTTCTCGGCCGTCACGCATGTAGCCAAGGACAAAGGCATTCCTCCCTTCTTGATCCTTCATGTCGGCGGGCATCCTGACACGACCGCTCAGGCTCAGCGGCTCGCAACCGTACTCAAGAGCGAGGGCGTTCCCGCCAAGGTCTACGGCGCCCAAGAATCGACTCATAACATGATTAATGCGAACCTGGGCCTACCTGATGATCCGGGCACGAAGGCGGTGTTCGATTTCCTGGGGGAAGTGCTGAAAAACGGGCATTGATCGAGCTGTTGCGAGGGTTCAACTTCTCACCCGTCGCATAAAGACTTCCGCGGGTCCACTTAGTGGTGGACACCATGCTAGCCCGGGGACCGAACGGTCAGTGGAGTCGAAGCGCCCTCGGACCAACCGAGCGGCTTGGCGGCGCTGACGAGGCGAGTCGGCAGCCAGGGGCCGCTCCACCACATTCGGCACCCCAGGCCTCGGGTGGCGACGTCGCTCATGCCGATTTCGGAGAGGTGGGCACAGTATCGGCCGGTGCCCCAGATGTCGGCGAACAGCAGACGGCCGCCCGGTCGTAGCACGCGCACGGCCTCCTCGATCACGCGGTCCCGGCCAGCTCTCCCCTTGACGTTGTGTATCGCAAGGCTGGAGACGACCAGGTCGAAGCAGCCGTCCTCGAAAGGGAGCGTGGTCATGTCGGCGGTGTGCAGATCGACCCGGTCGGAGACCCCCTCGGCGACAGCATTTTGCCACGTCGCCTCGGCCGCATTACCCGACTGGTCCTGTCGCTTCCAGAGATCCACCCCAACGGCCCGGCCGGTTGTCAGACGCTGGGCGACCATCAACAGGACAGCGCCGCGCCACACCCCAGATCCAGGACTCGCTCATCGCCTCGCAAGGCGATTCGGTCGAGCAGCTCGGCCCACACCGCGAACTTGCCTCGACGCGAGGCATACAGGCCGCAACCGCGCAGGCCGTGACGAGCCCGGCGACCGCGAATGGCCACACCCTCCCGGAAGTCACACCTTCGATAATGTTGGTGACGATCAGGAGCGCGGGCACGGGCAGCAAATAAGGAGCGTCGATGCCGTACGAACCGTTGCGACGAGGTTGCACACCGGCCGTCATCGCTCTCTCCTCACAGGGCCTCCGTATCGATGTCACCAAGATCTGCGTCACATCTCCTTCAGATACTCGTGCACGAACTGGACTGCCATCGCTCCTTCGCCGACGGCCGACGCGACGCGCTTGACCGAGCCGGAGCGCACATCCCCGGCCGCGAACACGCCCAGCCGGCTGGTTTCGAGCAGAAAAGGCTGCCGCTTCGCGCCCCAGGTCGGTGATTGGGCGAGGGCCGGCCCGGTGCGTACGAACCCCTTGGAGTCGACTTCGATCTCCTTGGGCAACCAACCCGTCCGCGGCACCGCGCCGATGAAGCTGAAAAGCGCCTCGGCCTCCAACACTCGTGTTTGACCTGTCTTGCTGTTGACGATCTCGACTGCGGTCAGACGGCGATCGCCGGACATCCGCTTGACCTCGGTGTTGAGCAGCACCTCGATGTTGCTGGTTTCCTCGAGCCGCCGGGCCAGGTAGCTCGACATATTCTTGTACAAATTGTCACCGCGAATCAGGACGAACACCTTCCGCGCCTGACTGGCCATGAAGACGGCGGCCTGGCCGGCGGAGTTGCCGCCACCGACGACCACCACGTCCTCGCCATCGGCACATCTGCGCTTCGTTGGGTGTCGCGGCGTAATAGACGCCGCAGCCCTCGAATTGCTCGCACCCCTCGACACCGAGGCGGCGATACTCTGCGCCGGTGGCGATCAGAAGGCACTTGGCAGAGACGGATTCGCTTCCGTCCAGGTGAAGTACGGAGTAGGCGTTGTCAAATGTCAGACCGGTCACCGGCCCCGAGACAGACAGGCGGGCACCGAACTTGTTGGCCTGGAGCACCGCGCGATCCGTCAGCTCGCGGCCTGTCAGCCCGGTGGGAAAGCCGAGGTAATTCTCGATCCGCATGCTACTGCCCGCCTGCCCGCCGGCCGCCATGCACTCCAGCACAACCGTAGAGAGTCCTTCTGAGGCACCATAAACCGCGGCCGCCAGTCCTGCTGGCCCGCCACCCACCACGATCAGGTCGTAAACCTGTTGATCCAGCGACTTGCGAATGCCGACAGCCTCGGCCAGCGCGCTGTTCGTGGGATTACGCAGCAGTATCCTGTGCCCACACGCGACGACGGGTGTGTCGGCTTCGGTGACTCCGAATTGCTGGAGCAACTGATTCACTTGCGGATTGGACTCGAGGTCCAGCCAGGTGAACCAGATCCGGTTCCTGGCCAGGAAATCGCGCACCCGGAACGTGTCGTGCGAGTAACGCGAGCCGATCACACGCAGGCCGGTGAAATTTGCCGATTCGCGGAGCAGCTGCCGCCTTGCGATGAACGCCTGGAGGATGATGTCGCCCAGGTCCGGACACCGGTTCAGGACGTCGCGGAGGGCTTCGGGCGACACCGGGTAGACTTCGCAATCGGTCTGGGCGACGGCAGTGACGACCGCCGGATGGCCGGTAAGCTGTGCGGCTTCGCCGGTGAACTCGCCGGGCTTGTGCACGACGACGACCCTCGGCGCGTCACCTGACTCATCGCGGATCTCTACCTGGCCCGATTTGATGATGAAGAACTTGGCGTCCCTATCGCCGCAGCGAAAGAGCGTTTCCCCTTTCCGGTACTTCGTCAGCGACGTCCCTCCGCAGCTCCCGAGGGTGTCGACCTGCGCAAGATCGAGTGTGGGGAATGCGATCGCCTGCAAGTCGTACACGGCCATCTTTCCTCCTCGTGCTGAGATCCCTTGTCCGCTGGGGCCTGCAAGAATGGGATGAGCAAGCTTGGCCAACGAATGCTGCCTCGACCCTCCCCAAACCGAGACGAAAAAGCAAGACTTTCTCGCCAGGTGACTTGACATGACGACAGCTTGTCGTCAATATTGACGACGCATTGTAGCCATGAGGGACAAATGAGCAAGCACCAGCGCGAGATGCCCGAGCTGACTCCGGCTCAGGGCGAGATCATGGAGATTGTCTGGGAGCGGGGGGAGGTCTCGGCCCGCGAGGTCCGGACGAGCCCTTGCGCAAACCCGCGCGGTGGCGCGCAACACAGTTCGGACGCTGCTGGAACGCATGGAAGAGAAAGGCTGGATCACTCATCGCGAAGAGGGCCGGACCTTTCTGTACTCGGCAGCTCAGCCCCGGCAGGCGACGATCGGGCAGAAGGTGCGCGAAGTGGTCGAGACGGTCTGTGGAGGGTCGGCTGAGACGCTGGTTACTGCGCTCTTGGACTACCGAGGGCTGAGCTCCGGTGAGCTGGAGCGAATTCGCCAGATGCTCGCTCAGGCCAGAGCCACCAAGGGAAAGAAGGAGAAACGGTAATGTCCATGCTGCAATACTGGTCTCCGGGAGATCAGGCCCTGGAATTCTTCGCGATCGTCGCGCTGGGGGTCGGCCTCTTGTCGACCGCGGCGTGGATCGTCGCGCGGTGCCTGGCAAGGAACCCAGCGGCCCGACATCTCGTGCTCCTCTCGGCGCTTTTCGGCTGCCTGGGGGTTCCTGCGCTGGCAGCCGCGTTCAGCCTGCTGGGATTCACGATTCTTTCGATTCCGCTCCTCCCGCCACGGCCGTCAGGGCCGGGCTTGTCTCCGGCTGTGTCTGACGCCTGCCCCTGGCAGCGCGTCCGCGGCTGGCGGCGGATGCCCTCGCGAAGTTGATCACCGGCCCCCTTATGCCGGCAGGGCTGCCACGATCTGCGAAGGGATCGGGGCGACAAGCATCCCCAGGAGAAGGTGGGACGATCCCGGCACGCATGCCATTAAGGCTGACCCAACCCGAGCCCCAGCCGGATCACGCCTCTGCTCTTGCAGGATGGCCCCTGGCTTATCGTGAAGCGGCGTTGATTCTCCTGGTTGGATGGGGCTGCGGCAGCATTTTGTTGCTCCTGAGGTTTGCCATGAGCTGCCTGCGGGTTGGCTGGCTGCGCCGCTCATCGCGTCCGCTTCGTGATCCGTCGCTGCACTGCCTCCTGGCCGAGGCCGCTCACGCTCTAGGCATCCGACAGTTGCCGCGAGCCTTCGTCTCGCACCATGCGACAGCACCGATGGCCGTCGGCTTCCGTAAGCCAGTGATCATCCTGCCGGATCGTTTGATCGGGGCGGTGACCCACGACGAGCTGCGCGACGTGCTCCTGCACGAGGCCGCCCACGTCCGCAGGCGCGATCCCCAGGTGGTGTTTGTTCAGGAGCTCGCCAGGGTGCTCTTCTGGCCGATCGTGCCGGTGCACGGGCTGCTCGGCGAGCTGGCCAGGGCCCGCGAGGAACTGTGCGACAACCACGTGCTGCAGGGCCGTGATGCCCTCAGTTACGGCGAGACCCTGCTGCACCTGGCCGAGCTATCTTTGCAAGCCCGGCCGCTGGCACGACGGTCGGCATCCTGCACTGGAAGGGAGAGCTGGAGCGGCGGATCGCCGGGTTCCTGGATCAGGGGAGGAGCACGATGACGCGGAGCAATCGCTGGCTGGCAGCGATTCGTCGCGCTGTTGTTCATCACCGGAGGTGCGGTCACCTCGGCCACGCGGTTGATCACCGCCGATGAGAGGCCCACAGGGGTTCGCCGGTGGCTCGAGCGGCCCGGCCGAGGAAGGCGCAGCTCGTCGCCGCGGACGACGCGAAGCCCGAACCAGTGCAAGGGCGTACGATGCTGGTCCACGTTCTCGGGCCCGACGGCCACCCCATGGCCGGGGTCAAGCTCCATCGGTCGGTCTGGACCAGGAAGCCGATCGGGAGGGCCAACATGAACTACGTGAGCGATGAGAACGGCGAGGCTCGCGTGGACTTGCCGGACGGAATCTACATCTTCCGCCTCTGGGCGCGGGCCAAGGGACACGTGCCGCTGTTTGCGCACTGGGAGGAGGAGGAGAAGCCCGGAGGAATCGTTACCCGCAGGAGTTCACCTTCCGGCTCCAGCAGGGGACCGTCATCGGCGGCATCGTGCGCAACGACGGACGGCCAGCCGATCAAGGGCGTATCGGTCGACGTGATGTTGCAGAGCGGAGGCCAGGTCGAAGGCCGGACCAGCCCCGACATGTGGCTGTCCGAGGACGAGACACCCATCACCGATGCCGAGGGGCGATGGACACTCGACAACGTCCCGCCCAGTCTCAACCTCGACCTTCGGCTCAAGTTCAGCCATCCCGACTACATCTCCGACCCGGAATGGGGCACGTCGCAGGACCAGCAGGGACTGGATCTGAAGGCCCTGCGCAGCCGGAAGGCGACGATCATCATGCGGGGCGGCCTGGTGGCGACGGGTACTGTGACCGATCCCCAGGGCAAGCCGGTCGCCGGAGCGGTCGTGGTCCGGGGAGACAATCCTTACCATGAGGTCGGCAGCCAGGAAGTCCGGACCGATGAGCACGGCCGCTACCAGTTCCCACCGCTACCTGCCGGGCCGTTAAACATCACCGTGATCGCTCAGGGCTGGATGCCCTGCGCTGCGGAAAGTCGAGATCGGCCCTGGGATGAAGCCGTTCGACTTCCGCCTCGAGCCCGGCAGGGAGCTGCGCATCCGCTTCGTCGACAGCGCCGGCAAGCCGATCCCGGGCGTCTACTGTCATGATCGCCAAGTGGCGCGGCGGCGAATCGCTCTACAATCACCGTCATCCCAACGTCCTCGACACGCACATTCCCGGTCAGGCCGACGAGAACGGCCTCTACCGCTGGTCTTGGGCACCCGGTCGATTCAGTGTCTTACGTGTTTGAGAAGGACGGGTTCGTCCGGCACGAGGCCACCTTGACCGCCGATGCCAGCGAGCAGACGGTCACGCTGCCGCAGGTCTTGCGGATCTCCGGTAAGGTCACAGACGCGGCCACCGGCCGGCCGATCCCGAATGTGACGGCAATCCCGGTCGCCGAGATCCGCGCCCGGCCGCCTGTTCACCGAGCGGAACGGCTTGAGGATCTTCAGGGACGGAACCTACACGATCGAGGGCAACCGGTTCCGCACCGATTCCTCCTACCGCGTGCGGATCGAGGCCGCGGGCTACCGATCGGCTCTGAGCGAGGCGGTCCGACCCGGGACGCCGAGTGCGACCCGTGGATTTCCAGCTTGTGGCGGCGGCGGCCGTGGAAGGGCGGATCCTCGACCCACAGGGTAATCCGGTCAAGGACGCACGCGTCTACCTGGCCACGAGCTCTCAGATCCTCATGAACAATGTTTGGGAAGGCGACGACGGTGCGGGGCCCTTTCTGAGGCTGCCGACCAGTGCCGATGGCGGGTTCTCATTCCCCGCGCAGTTCGAGCGCTACGCCGTTGTGGCCGTCCATGACAAAGGCTATGCCGAGGTGAGTCTCGAACCCGACCAGCAGCCCGGCGATCTGGCCCTGCGGGCCTGGGCGAAGGTCGAAGGGCGGCTGTTCCAGGCAGGCCGGCCGGTGCCCTCTGCGTGGATCTGATTTCCGTCCGGTCCGCCTGCTCGGCGGCAATCGCCACATATTCAGGATGACATTTCGGTGAAGACCGACCGGGACCGGCCATTTTCAGTCTTCCCACGCGTGCCGCCGGTTGAAGGCCAGCGTTCAGGCCACAGCATCTCGGTCTGGCGTGAATTCGCCGATCACCTCCAGCCAGTCGGTCCCGCTCGATCTCCAGCCGGGCGAACACGTCGCGCTCGATCTTGGGGGCAAGGGAACGGTGGTCAAGGGCCGGGTCTTGCTCTCCGGCGACGCGGCCTCGAAGATTGATCTCCACAAGTCGCTGAACTGGCTGCTCCGCCGGGCACCGGGTATCGAGCCGCCGGCCGAGCTCCGATCAACGGGCCTGACGGCTCGTGACGGCTGGAACAATGTCTGGATGAGCACCTCCGAAGGACTTGCGTTCATGCAGACCCTACACCTCACCTTCGTGACGCTGGACAAGGACGGCCGGTTCACCATCAGCGGCGTTTCGGCCGGCGACTATGACCTGGCCCTCAGGCTCTACGAACCGCCCGGAGAGGGCTGTCTGGTCAACCCGGTCGGCTCGCGGATCGTCCACTTGCAGGTCAGTGAAGACGCTGCGCGGGCCACCTTCGATCTGGGAGACATCGCCGTCAACGTGGCGCTCGGCCCGCGTGTCGGCGACGTCGTTCCGGACCTCACCTTCGCCAATTTCGCCGGCAAGGCCACGAAGCTGAGCGACCTTGCGGGCGCGATGTCCTGCTCGATTTCTGGGCCACATGGTGCGGCCCCTGCATATCCAATCTCCCGGCGCTGGGCAAGATTCACGAGGCTTTGGACAGAATGATCGATTGACAGTCCTGGGCCTGAATCTCGACGACGACCCAGTCCGGGCGAGGCAAATGATCGAACGCGAGAAGTTGCCCTGGCCGCAGGCAACTCTCGGCAGCCGGGCCAGGACAGGGATGAGGTCCTCGCTATGCAATCAGCTTCGTGCCGACCTACATCCTGATCGGGCCAGACGGAAAGCTGATCCACCGCAGCGACGACCTCCAGGTCATCACCGAAGCTTTGCAGCGGGCGTAGCGTTGACCAACTCTCGTCACGACTGCGCGGCAGTTTAGCAAGGATGCTATAGGGGTTCGGAAGTCACTTTCTTGACTGCCGGAGCGACTGTCGCCATCCTCAGCCCGAACGACGAGCCCAAGAACCGATTAAATGAATGTGCATTCGTAAATATAACACGATTAGCCGGCGAGCTTCGAGCTTGCTCGCCGGCTAAACCAGGTGTCAACATCCGCCCCGCAAGGTGTACATCAAAGCGTGAACTCGACTTCGTAGCCGTCCGCGGAAACCCAGATGTCGCCGTTGGAGATGCCGCCGGACAAACTGCCTCCCACCCAACCGATAAGGGAGGTGAGGTAAACCTGTCCGGAAACCTCGACGCTGCCGGCGAACGTGATGTCGCCGTTGGCGACGCCGAAGGCGAAATACGCGTCCACGTTACCGCGGAGGTATTCGCTGCTGAAGCTGGCGTCCAGGTCGGCGGTGAACGCAGAAGCCCAGGGCGTGGGTATCGCATAGAATGAAGGAGGCCGAGCCGGTCACCGTGCCGAGGTCGACCTTGGCGGTGACCATGATCGTGAAATCGCCGTTGCCGGCCATTTCGCCTTGAGTTCACGGAACCGCCGAGAACATTCACGTTGGCGTCGAGGTAGATGCCGGTGTAGAGCGGAGGAGCATGGAGATTCACCATATACCGAGGGTGCGCTGCCGGCCGAGGGGCTTGTGGGGCTCGACGCGCTCAGGTACTTGGTGGCCGGGCCGGTCACGGGATAGTCGTGGGCGAGGAGAACTTCGCCGTGTCCCGGCAAGCCCACCACGTTGGACGTACCCGAGACGTCGAGGAAGAACTCGTCACCAGGCTGGGCGGCGGCATCCAGATCCAGCGTGTCGGCGCAACGCCCGCCTGTACTGCCGATCGAGTAAGCGACGCCAGCGGCGTCCCCGCGAACGGATTGGTCGTGCTCGCCCGCGGAGGTAGAGGCTTTCCGTCGGTCCGTTGTAAATCAGCGAGCCGTCGCCGACCGACAGCAGGGCGAGGGTTCTGCGAGTCGCCGAGCTTGTCATTGCTCCAGTCCAAGACCTGGTCGAGAAAGCCTGCCTCGTTCCGGAGGGCAAGCCGAGGATCCCGTTGCCGATCTGGCAGCTCAGGTCCTGCTGGAAACTGGCCAGGGGGTTGATGCTGAGCGTGCCGTTGATGCCGACGCTGAGATTGCGGAAGATCTCGCCCAGGTTCTGGGCGACCGGCGAGCTGCTGCTGCCGAGGACGCTTGCGAAGGAAGGGCCGAAGATGCCGGTCAACTCGGCGGCAGACTACCTCGGACGCCCCGAGAATTTGCCGGTATGGTTCGGATCGAGGTTGAGTACGTACGCTGCCATTGATCCTTGGAAGGAATGACGGTGACGGCCGTCGCAGTTCACGGAGCCTTGCAGCACGAGGATCGCCGCTGGTCATCTTGGCCCGTGTACTGCGAGGGGGCATCCAGGGCGGCGAGGGAATCAAGCCCTGGCTGGAGAAGCCGACGCCACTGAGGCTGCACCCTTCCCATCGGTATCGCGGTGAGCGCCCTGCCGCCGACGAACAGTGCCGGGTCGGCCGGATCGAAGGCGACGCTCACCAGGTTGGTCAGGCTCGTGCCGAGCGGATTGATCGCGAAGTAGAAATACGGGACGGCATGCTCCGTCGAGCGGTGCTTGCGTGTCCTTCAGGCAGCGCACTGTTACCCAAGCCGATCCCCGCCGGTCCGCCCAAGTGATGTCGATGGTGACGTTTTCCCCTCAAGCGGATCGAGGTCGAAGCCGAACGTCTTGGCGAACGCGACACGAGGCCGCTGGTGTTCGGAGCGTGACCGGCAGATTGATGCTCGAGAATTCCCCGAACATGCTGCCGTTGATCTGGGCCGCCGTGGTCACGGTCGCGGCCGAGTTGGCCGCAACGTTCAGCGCCACGGCGCCGGCGGCGGTTTGCAGCTCCAGCGTCCCGGTGGCGGTGTAGGTGGCGGCGACCTTGTCCAGTCAACAATTGATCGCGTCGTGGCTTCTGTCGAGTTACCCGTGATGCCGAATCCGTAGCCGGTCGGGCCGGAGATGTCGAGCGTATTGCCCTTGAGCCAGGCGTACATCGACCCGGTTTCCGCCGAGGATGGCGACGCTTCTGCGTTCCCTGGGCGAGGGCCAGGCGGTGCAGATCGAGTTGATACGCAGCGACGGGAATCTGCCCGGTGACGGTGCCATTGACCTCGGCATAGCAGTACCGGGCCCGGCAGCGCGTAAAAACCGTACGGATGCCTGGTGTACTGCTGTCTCAGATCTGCCGCCTCTGGCGTTCAAGACGCTCATCTGGTGCTCGCCGCCGACCCGCCGGGCCCGGTTCGACGGCCAGGTCGGACTGCAAGTAATCGCCCTCTTGCAGTTGGAACGAGTAGAATTGATTGGTCTTCGCGGTCATGAGCCCCGCGACCTGGTCGTGCGGCTCTGTCGTCAGGTTGACGAACTGTGACGGCGGCGAAAACGGCAGAATGGTAGGCGGGGGAGAGATCCCGATGCCGGTCGGTAGGGTCATAACCACGCGATCTTCCAGGACCTCAAACTGCGGCAGCGAACCGGTTTTCTCTTGGTTGGCACTTGTGGAGGTCGATTTGCGTGCCGCCTTCTTATTGAAAATGGATCCGAGCATGTGTATCTCCTTCGAGGTTGCAAGCCACTCTGTTTCCCGCCGCACTTCTTTCTACGGCGCGGGGGCAATTGGCTCTTGGGGACAGGCAGGTGGAGGTTTGCCGTCTGCGGGACAGACATTCCGGTCCGTTCGTGGGGCATGATGGACAGGGGTACCGGTCCCACGAGAATCAACCTCAACGGCTCGCCCTGATCGGTGCAATCCCACACAAATCGCCGGCGAAATGCCTGCTTCAGCGGGTGCGTCATGGCACTCAAACGATCTGAGCGGAGCCGGTGCGGAGCCGTATCCAGACGCAGTGGAGCTGGTGTTCGACGCACACCAGGAGCAAGCTGGGGCGGTACGGGACGATCTGTCGAGACTCTTGGCACGCTACAGCAGACACGTATCGTTATCTCCTGGGGGCCGTGCGTGATCCCGATGTCGCCGACCAGTTGGCTCAGGAGTTTGCCCT